>JAZNRD010000020.1:0-266405 GCA_045590515.1 Acutalibacteraceae bacterium | reverse complement strand
TACCTAGCATTTGAAAGCCAACGGGCCAATGTGGTTCGTTTCTGCTGCATATGCTTACCTCTCTATGATGATAAAAGTATTAGTGTTGGTTTGGACAACTATAAGCTTCCCGTATATTAACAATAGACTTTATTGGACATTTTGCTATTAAAAATATAGATGTTCCCAGATGCCGCAAATGGCCTGGTTCACATCCCGTATATAAACAATAGACTTTTTCCCTATCGGGTACCAAAAAGATAGAAGACCCAGCAGCCGACCATTGGCCAGCGGTCAAGGGCTGAACGGCTAAAAATCTTCTGGTGGGATTATAGCTGCAAGGGAAAAATATGGACGGGAAAAAGAAAAAGCCCAGGCCGAAGCCTGGACTTTCTGCTGCTCTCTGTTTATGTATGTTTCTTTTTGCGTGGCCCTCTTGGTTTGGATTCTGGCCGAATGGGTGCGCCGTTGGGGAAATAGACTTGTTCGTATCTCTTAAAATAAACAAATAATCCGAACCCATTTCCCACGGGGAAAATCTGGTTCGGATTATATTGGTTTGGTGCCGGTGGCCGGGCTCGAACCGGCACGGTGTCGCCACCGGTGGATTTTGAGTCCACTACGTCTGCCAATTCCATCACACCGGCGGATGAAATTACCATAGCATTATACACTATATTTTTTTAATAATCAAGTATTTTTATTAAATCCTTCGCCTAAAATTTCTCCTGCATCCGATATTATTACAAAAGCGCCCTCATCGGTGTGCTTTATTATGCGCTGAAGTGCCGAAACCTCGGGCGGTCGAACTGCACAAAGCAGTATTGATTTATCGTCCCCTGTATAGCCGCCTTTGGCGTTTATAAGGGTTACTCCCCTACCAAGGTTTTCAAATACCGCTGCGGATATTTCGCTCGGTTTGGTGGTTATTATATGCATAAGCTTTCCCTTGCCCGTACCATAAAGCAGACTGTCTATAACTCGAGAAGATGCATAAAGCGACACTATAGAATAAAGCGCACTCTGAAAGTTTTTATATGCTATTGCCGTTGCAGTTATAACAACCAAATCCAAAAACAGAATAAATCTGCCCATTGAAACAAACGGAAAGCGCTTATTAAGCAGCTTTGCGGCGATATCCGCACCGCCAGTCGTCGCACCGCGAAGCATTACAAGGCCAAGTCCTGCGCCCATCATTATTCCTCCGAAAATTGCAGCCAATATACCGTCGGTTTTATAGGGCTGTAAAACGGCTGAAAAGGCATCTAAGGATAGCGACATTATTACGGTGGCAATAGCCGTATTGGTTATAAATCTACCGCCAAAAACAACGAAGCCTAAAATTATAAGCGGTATATTCATTACAATATTCACAAGACCTGCGGGCAGAGAAAAGAAATGCTGCAGTAATACTGCAATACCCGTAAGTCCTCCCGGTGACAGCTCGTTAGGTTCGGTAAAGACGATAACGGCCGCCGAATAAATCGAGCAGCCGATAATGTAAAAAAGTATATCTACAAGGTTTTTCCTGATTGAACGCATAAAATACACCTCTCGTTATATTTTATCCGAAAAGCTCTCCCATATTACTGCAAAAAGCTCGTTTATACGGTCTTTTTTGCCGCTTAAATGCAGAAAACCGAAAAGTGCCTCGAGTCCCGTTGCAGTGTGGTATTCGCCGTTGGTCGAATTTTTAGGAGAACGGCTTGTATGAGCGTTTCTTCCGCGTTTGAAAACCGATAGTTCTTCTTCGCTGAGGAGCGGCTCTATAAGTTTATAGCTTTCGGCCTGTGCAGTCGCGTTTACAAGCTTTACAGAACGAGCGTGAAGCTCACCGAGCGGACGGTCGATAGCGCAGAGCTTTTCGCGCACTAAAAGACCGTAAACCCCGTCGCCGATGAACGCAAGCGTAGTGCCGCTTAAGCTTTTTGGATTTTGCATATTTATCACCCTACGAAACGTAATCGAATTCTATATCGTAGACCTTAACGGTATCGCCGTCGTGAACACCCGCTGAAACGAGCGCATCAATTATGCCGCTTTCGTGCAGAACACGCTGGAAATACTGAAGAGATTCATAATCCTCAGGGTCAACCGATTCGAGTATTTTAAGCAGCCATTCGGCGTTTTCGATAACATATGCCGCACTGTCGTCACGGCGGATTGTAAAGGTTCTGCCGTTTTCTTTATCTTCCATTTCAGGAAGCTCTTCTGCCTCATAACGAATGATGGGAGGAAGCTTAGCAAGTTCGGCCGTTACGTGCTTTATGAGCTCGTCCGTGCCCTCTGCGATTGCAGCCATAATGGGAAAGAATGCATAGCCTTCGGCTTTAAAGTGGTTTGCAATACGCTCAATTTCGTCCTCTTCGAGCAGGTCGCACTTGTTTCCGACGACAATCTGCGGACGGGTTGCAAGCTCGGGACTAAAAGCGGCGAGCTCACTGTTAATTTTATTGAAATCTTCTATCGGGTCGCGTCCCTCACTGCCCGATATATCGAGCACATGCAATAGAAGTCTGCAACGGTCTACATGACGCAAAAACTCGTGTCCGAGTCCTGCGCCCTCACCTGCTCCCTCTATAAGACCGGGTATATCCGCCATAACGAAGGATGCGCCCTCGTCAATGCGGACAACACCCAAAACGGGGGTTAACGTCGTAAAATGATAGTTGGCGATTTTAGGCTTAGCCTCGCTCACAACCGATACGAGCGTAGATTTTCCAACATTCGGGAAGCCTACAAGTCCGACATCAGCCAAAAGCTTGAGTTCAAGCGTTACATCGAGTCTCTCGCCCATTGTGCCGCTCTTAGCGAAACGGGGAACCTGACGGGTAGAGTTGGCGAAATGCCAGTTGCCCCAGCCGCCTTTGCCGCCTTTTGCTATAACGACCGGCTCGTCATCCGAAATGTCGGCTATTATTCTTCCTGTTTCGGCATCCTTTACAAGTGTGCCGCGCGGAACATAGACCGTAAGGTCGGGCGCGCTTTTACCCGTACAGCGACCTGCGGCACCGTTTTTGCCGTCCTCTGCGCAGTATTTGCGCTTATAACGGAAATCTGCAAGGGTTGAAAGGTTATTATCTACTGCAAAGATAATACTTCCGCCTCTGCCGCCGTCTCCGCCGTCGGGTCCGCCCGCCGATATATATTTTTCGCGGTGGAACGATACGGCACCGTTGCCGCCGTCACCCGCTTTTAAGTGAATTGTTGCTATATCTACAAACATAGTAAACCCCGTTTTTAAAAAATAAGCCCGAATGAGAGCACTCATTCGGGCAATAGTGTCTGATTATTCAGCAGCGTAGATGCTAACCTGCTTGCGGTCACGACCTACACGCTCAAACTTTACCTTTCCGTCGATAAGTGCAAAAAGGGTATCATCAGAGCCTCTGCCAACATTGTTGCCGGCGTGGATGTGGGTTCCTCTCTGGCGAACGAGGATGTTACCTGCGAGAACAAACTGACCGTCTGCGCGCTTAACGCCAAGACGCTTGGACTCACTGTCACGGCCGTTCTTGGTAGAACCCATACCTTTTTTATGAGCAAATAACTGTATGTTAATCTTTAACATCGGTTTACACCTCCAAGTTTAATTCAATGTTACTGTACTGTGAAGCTAACTGCTGCAAATGAAGACGAAGTCCCGAAAGCACTGTTTGCGTTCCCTCACCCTCACGCTTTACGGTGAGTTTAAGGTAACCGTCATGCTCTGTGATGTCGCAAACGCTTCCGCATACCTCTGTTATCGTGTTTGCAGCCATATAGACGGCGGATGATACCGCCGAGCAGACGAGCTTTCCGTCAAGGTCAAATTCGTCTGTTGTGCAATGTCCGGTAACCAAAAAGCCCGTAAGCTTTTCCCTACCGAAAAACGTCACCTTAGTCATAAATTAAGCGATTTCGCTAATCTGAACCTTGGTGTACGGCTGTCTGTGACCCTTGCGACGAGCATAACCCTTCTTGGGCTTGTAAGTGAAGACATTAATCTTCTTGCCCTTACCGTTCTTAAGAACAACACCCTTAACGACTGCGTCCTTTACATACGGCTTGCCCACCTTGAGCTTCTTATTGCATACAGCAACAACCTTGTCAAAGGTGATTTCTGCGTCAACTTCAGCGTCGAGCTTCTCTACATAGATAACGTCACCGCTCTCTACACGGTACTGCTTTCCGCCTGTTTCGATAATTGCGTACATTTACTTTGGCACCTGCCTTAATTTCAGTCTCGCTACTGTCGGGCGTGCCCAAAATATATGGGCAACTTTATAAAGCCCGCAATACGCGGCTTTACTAATATACCACCTTGAATGTCAAATGTCAAGAGTTATTTTGTAAGTGTTCCGCCATCGGTTTTCAGCACCAGGAAAATGCGTTCTTCACGCAGATTTTCACTATTTATATATACGAGCACCTCTTGTCCCTCACTATCAGCACAGACGAACTCATAGCACGCTTTTTCCTTTTCTCCGTCGGACGGAATAAGCACACGGGAGGCAGCATTTACCGTGAGCGAGGGGCTTACTATTTTTTGCGCCTCATCTAGCGAAAAGGCAGGTGTTTTAATCGTACGCGCGGTATGGTTCATAATAAATCCGTCCGCCTCGCAAAGCACTATTTCGCCGTTATCAAGCGCGACACCCACCTTTATTAAATCTGTATAGCATACGGTCCCGCCCTCTTTGTATGCGAAGTTTACGGTGCACACGCCCTCGTCAGCAAAAAAGTAGCTTTCCTTGAAGCTTAAATTTGAATGGGCAGAAAGCCATTCCTTTGCCTTTGTGAGTGCTTGTTCGTAGCTCAGTAGGCTCTCGCTCATTTGGCGGTATTTTCTGAAATAAAGCGTATATCCTCCGCGCTTGGAAACTGCTATTACGGTGTCGTCGGTTATAAAACGGTAAGCAGGCAGTTTACCCTCCTGCTCGCCCGAATATTCGAGCGCATCTATGCTAACCGACAGCGTTTTTGCAGCCTTTTCACGCGCCTCCTCTAAGGTTATTTCGCGAGAAGAAGCCAGCATTTCCGATTCACCTGTCAGTATGTGGTCGGAATATGGGCCGTCGTAGATTAGTGTCGGATAATCCGACATTGTTTCGCTGATTTCTGTGACCTCATCGACCGAAACGGTTGTTTGGGCGTCAAGCTTTGTTTCTTCTCCGCTCCAGACATTTATTCGCATTTCGTCAATGCCGTGTGCAAGCTTTTCCGCCGCCTGCTGCAAGGCTTTCAGGTTCTCGCGCTCTTCTTCTTTAATTTCACCCTCTGATATGAGGTTACGCGAGACGGCAAGCGAATAATCCCCCGCCTGTGACACGAATTTGTAGACCTTTGACAAGTCGCCGTCGGCTTCCAGCTGTGACAGAGCCGACATTGCTCTGCCCGATTCGTGATAAATTTCTGCCGCTACGAGTGAAAGTTTTTCGGGAGTGGTTACATATGCCGTTTTTTTAAGCCCAATATTTATGTTGCCGAGGCTGTCGCATAAAGAATCAAGCGATGAGAGATATAAATTTGTGAGTCTTCGCTGATAACTGTTGCTTTTTTGATTCAGACGCACATAAAAGCCCGTAAGGGTAATGACCAGAGCGCAAGCATACGCGATAATTCGGATTTTAGTTCTTTTTTTCATACTATCACCAAATTTATTTTCGGCAAAAGGCGTCCAAAATATACCGCGCATAAAATAAGTATTGTAAATATTAAAAAATAGTATTATAATATCTATGATTGATAATTTGGAGGCTTATGCTTGGACAACAGTATTTATTTTGATAACAGTGCGACCACGCGCGTCTGCAAGACCGCGGTCGAGAATATAAACCGTACGCTTACCGAGAATTACGGTAATCCCTCTTCCCTGCACCGCTTGGGTGTGGAGGCACAGATTGAAAGCGACCTTGCAAGAGAGAGCGTTTCTAAACTTTTATCCTGCCGCAGTGACGAAATATTTTTTGTTGGCAGCGGAACGGAGGCAAACAACACCGCTATCTTTGGCGCTGTAAGCGCACGCCGCAAGCGCGGCAAGCGCATTGTAACCACCGCTATTGAGCATCCGTCTGTGCTTGAATGTATGAAGAAGCTTACAGAGGACGGCTTTGAGGTTATATATTTAAAGCCCAACTCCGACGGCGTTATTGACGAGGGCGAGCTTAAAAACGCTATAAACAGTGATACCATTCTCGTAAGCATAATGCTTGTAAACAACGAAACGGGAGCTATTCAGCCTGTTGCCGCCGCCCGTAGCGCGATTGATGCCGCAAAGGCACCTGCACTTTTGCACTGCGATGCTGTTCAGGCTTTTGGGAAGATGAAGATAAATGCTTATTCACTCGGGGTGGATTTGCTGAGTGCAAGCGGGCACAAAATTCACGGACCTAAAGGCGTTGGTGTGCTTTATAAGCGCAAGGGTGTTCACATACTTCCGCTTATTTTAGGCGGCGGACAGGAAATGGGGCTGCGTTCGGGAACCGAGAGTATTCCGCTTATAGCAGGACTTCGCGGCGCTATCGAAGAATTGCCCGATGCGAATGCGGCGCTTAAAAAGATAAGCGAGCTTAATAGGTACGCAAGAGATAAATTAAATGATTTAGGCTTTGTAACGATAAATTCACCCGAGAGTGCTCTGCCATATGTGCTTAGTGTTTCGGTCGTGGGATACCGTTCTGAAACGCTTTTACATTTCTTAGAGGCTAAGGGAATTTTCGTTTCAAGCGGAAGCGCCTGTGCTAAGGGACACGGAAGCTATGTTTTAAACGAAATGGGGCTTTCGCGTGAGCGCGTTGACAGCGCACTTAGAATAAGCTTTTGCCGATATAACGAAAAAAGCGAAATAGACAAGCTTTGCGAGGCACTTATTGAGGCTCGCAGCAAACTGAGGAGTTCAAAATGAAAGAAATAATACTTATAAAAAACGGTGAGCTTGTTCTAAAAGGACTTAACCGCCGCACATTCGAGGACGTGCTTATAAAAAACATAAAAAAGAAAATATCACCGCTCGGTGCTATTGATATAACACGCGCTCAGTCCACGATAGTTATCACACCAAAGGATGACGATTTTGATATGGACGAGGCGGTAAAACGTGTTGGTACGGTGTTTGGTATTTCGGCATACAGCCGTGCCGCTGTTTGCGAAAAGGATATTAATGTTATACGAAAGGTCGCTAAGGAATACCTTAAGGACACGCTTAATGGCGTTAAGACCTTTAAGGTTAATGCAAAGCGTTCAGACAAGAAATTTCCTCTTAAATCACCCGAGATTTGTTATGAAATAGGAGGCACGCTTTTATCCGCGTTCCCTCACCTCTCGGTTGATGTTCACGAGCCTGAGGAGGTTATAACGGTTGAAATCCGAGACCACGACGCATTTATACGTGCAGGACAGCTTCGCGGTGCAGGCGGAATGCCCGTATCTACAAGCGGTCGCGCCGCTATTATGATTTCGGGCGGAATTGACAGTCCTGTTGCGGCATATTTAATGGCTCGCAGAGGACTTGAGCTTAACGCTATTCACTTTGCAAGTCCGCCCTACACAAGTGTGCGCGCAGAAATGAAGGTGCGCCAGCTGCTTTCCAAGGTTGCCGCATACAGCGGAACGATACGACTCGGCATTGTTCCGTTTACCGAAATTCAAGAGCAGATTGCAAACAACTGCCCCGAAGAATATTTTACACTTATAATGCGCCGAATGATGCTTCGTATTGCACAGCGTTTAGCCGCCGCACGCGGTTGCGGTGCACTGATAACGGGAGAGAGTCTTGGTCAGGTTGCAAGTCAGACACTCCCCGCTTTAAATGTGGTTGACACGCTCGCTGAGATGCCTGTGCTTCGTCCGCTTATCGGAATGGACAAGGAAGATATTATTGCAATATCGCGCAAGATTGACACCTTTGAGATTTCTATTCAGCCTTACGAGGACTGCTGTACGGTGTTTACACCTAAGCATCCGCGCACAAGGCCTACCATAGAGCAATGCGAAAACGCCGAAAAGGCGCTTGATATTGATGCACTTGTAGAAAAGGCTATAAATGCTACCGAATATTCTTACATTGATTAAACGGAGGAATTTATGAACGGCGAGATAATTTGCGTTGGAACCGAGCTGTTGCTTGGTAATATTGTAAATACAAACGCTCGTTTTCTGTCAGAGGAGCTTGCTGCGCTTGGAATTAACATCTACAATCAATCGGTTGTGGGTGATAATGATTTTCGCATTAAGCAGGCGCTTTCGGATGCTATGCGACGCAGTCAGTTAATTATACTGACGGGCGGACTCGGTCCCACCGAAGATGACCTTACAAAAGAAAGTGTCGCTTCGCATTTGGGATTACCTCTTATAGAAGATGCAGAAAGCCGCAAGCATATTGAGGACTATTTCAGCAGAACGGGCCGTATAGCTCCCGAAAGCAACTATAAGCAGTCTATGATGCCTGCGGGGTGCCATATATTTAAGAATGATATTGGTACCGCTCCCGGTTGCGCTGTTAAAAACGGTAACTGCACTATTATAATAATGCCCGGTCCTCCGCGCGAGATGGAGTATATGTTTAACCACTATGTTAAACCGTATATTGCCGATATGACGAGAGAGACCATAGTATCGCACAATGTGCGTATATTCGGTGAGATGGAATCGAGCATTGAAGAAAAGATAAAGCAGTACACAAGGCTTCAGAATCCGACCACCGCTATTTACGCAAGCGAGGGCGAGGTTACACTGCGCGTTACTGCCAAGGCCGCAAGCGAGGGTATTGCCGACAATCTCTGCACACCCGTAATAAGCGCGCTTTGCGAAACTATGGGCGACAGTGTTTACGGTGTAGACTGCGATACTTTGCAGAGTGTTGTTGTTAATATGCTAAAGGACAAAAAGCTAAAAGTAGCAACAGCCGAATCCTGTACGGCGGGTATGCTTTCCTCTATGATAACCGAGGTTTCGGGTGCTTCTTCCGTATTTGATTTCGGTATATCTGCTTATGCCAACAAGGTTAAAATAAACGCGCTTGGTGTACCCGAGAGCGTTATAAACAAATACGGCGCAGTAAGCGAGCACACCGCCGCATATATGGCTATGGGCGTCAGAAAGGTTGCTGATGCAGATTTAGGCATTGGAATTACGGGTGTTGCAGGTCCCGGTGCGAGTGAGCACAAGCCAGTTGGTCTTGTTTATGTTGCACTTGCCGACAAGGAAAATATATGGATTAGAAAAATGACACTCGGTCACGGCAGCAGTGAGCGCGAAAAGATAAGACGAAACTCCGCTAAGACTGCGCTTGACCTGCTCCGTCGCTATTTATGCTCTTTGCCGTCGGTTTTAGACGGTGGATTCCAGATTGGCGACTCCCCCACCGTTCTTACTGCACAACCAAAAATTAAAAAGGTCTTGGAAGAAAAACCTGTTCTTCACACCTTTAATCCACAGGAAAATGCGCTTAGCGACAGCGAAATTGCCGAGCTTATAACGGCGGTTGCCGAAAACGATGAATATGATGCATCGGGCTATGAAACCGCACACTACGGCGAATATCAGACGGGCTATGTTGCGGCCGATGACGAGCCTCAAAGCAAAAAACGCAAGCTGTCCTTACCTAAATTTAAGCGCGACACCAAGGATTATGTGGAGGAAGAGGAAAAGCCCAAGGAGCAGAAGAAAACACTGCGTATCTTTAACTACATTAAATCTATTATTCCCTGGAAGGGTGATTCTGTGCGCGATATTGTTCGCAAGCTTATATTCATAATATCGCTTTTGGCTTTAATTGCTTCCTCCGTTTACATTGTCAACTATTTCCTTGAAAGCAATAAGCAGACGGGCGTCGTTGACGATGTGCGCGAGCTTTATGGCAAGGAAAAGTCGAGCACCGAGAAAAACGAAGACGGTGTATATGTAAGCTTTGAAAGCATAATTGCACAAAACAGCGATACTAAGGCGTGGATAAATATTCCGTCTACAAAGGTGGACAACCCTGTTGTTCAGACCGATGATAACGAATATTACCTAAAGCGCAACTTCAATAAGATAAAAAGCCGTTACGGCACACTTTACTTTGAGGCAGCCGCAACCATATCCCCCGAGCACACAAGTCAGAACCTTGTAATCTACGGTCACGAAATGCGCGACGGCTCTATGTTCGGTACGCTTAAAAAGTATAAGAATGTTAATTTCTATAAAGAAAACCCCGTATTTAAGATGCGTACCCTTTTTGACGATGCAAAATATAAGATTTTTGCTATCTTCATAACCAACGCCTCCCCTGAGCAGAACAACGGCACCGTATTTGAATACCGTACGCCCGATTTCCAGACACAGAGCGAGTTTCTCTCGTTTGTGGCGCAGGTTAAGGAGCGCAGCATTATAAACACGGGTGTTGATGTTGCCGCAGGCGACAATATTGTCACACTTTCCACCTGCACGGGAGAATTTGAGGACGCACGACTGGTAATCGTGGCTCGCCGCGTTCGGACGGGTGAATATTCTACCATTGACGAATCACTCGTATCGGTAAACGGAAATCCGCGTTATCCGCAGGCCTATTACGATAAAAAGGGTATTGCCAATCCCTTTAAGGATGTGCCCGAGGTAATCGTTCAGATTGAGGAGCCGCTCGGCGGCGGATTTATTGAGGGTACTCTGCCTGAGGAAACACCCGAGCAAGCACCCGAGGACCCATCGGTTAACACATCGAGTGAAGTGACCTATACGGCACCCGAAGAAGATGATTCTTACGCTTATGTATCATCAGAGGATTTTGTAGATGAAACCCTTGAATCGCTTCCCATATATGTAAACCCAGACGGCGAGATTGAGGTAATTACTAATTAAATTTTTAAAGGAGAATTTGTATGGCAGCGCCTATAAAAGCCGACGCAATTTACTATAAAACACCGTCGGATTTTGAACTTGAATTTAATATTTGCGGGTGCTGCACTATGCGTCTGCTTTCAAGCAAGCCACAGACCCAAAAGGACTTTTTGCGCGCTCTCAGCATATCGGTTGCACGCAGTCAGATAATTCTTGCAGTAGGCTCGCTTACGGGCGAGGAATCGTTGCTTTTGGACCTTTGCTCTGCGATAGGCTATAAACAAATTGAGCGTGATTTGTCGGCTTTTGGAATAAATAAAACCATGCTATTACCCGAAAGCTCTATTCCGCTTGTAACCTCGGACGGAGAGTTTGGCGGCTGCGTAATTGAGTGCGGTCCGCAGGCTATTATTGCTCTAACCGACGACAAGGAACTAAGACATACCGTAATGCGCGAGCTTGTGCACGGCTATGTGCGCGATTTTGAGCGCAACATAAAGCGTGCAGAGGCGGAAAAGCGCGCCGAGATGATAAAGGATACGGTAGAAACCCCTATTATTACCGACAAAAAGAGTGCTATTGGCGACCCGTATGTTATTAAGGAAAAGCCGACAGAGGAGTTTGATTTTTCTGAGCTTGAAAACGAATTTATAGCCGAAGAGGAACACAAGAAAAAAGGCTTTTTCCGTCATTTGCTTACAGTTTTATTTATAATTCTTTTTATAGTCTTTGGACTGTTTGCGTATATTAAATTCGCAGAGCCGCTGCTCATTGAAAATGTTTACAAGGAATACCGCGATATGCACGGTAACTCGCACGCGCTGCTTGACAGCACGATGCTTGACTCTATGGGTGAGCTTTATGCCGAAAACCCCGACACTATCGGTTTTGTTTCGGTGGACGGAACGGATATTTCCTACCCCGTTGTAAACGGAAATTCTAAGAAGGACAACTACTACCAAAAGCATTTATTTAACGGATGGTACAGTTATATGTACGGTACACCGTATACCGTAAACGATATTACAGAGAGCTCTTACCACCGAAACACAATTATTTTCGGCAAGGATACCCACCCGGATGTAATGTTCGGCTCTTTATCTGAGCTATCTACCCTTTCGGGCTATCACCGTTCACATATTGTGCGTTTTGATACGCTTTACAGCAGTGGAGCGTATAAAGTTTTTGCCACAATAAAATCCGAGTCGCCGCTTGCCGCCAAGCTGTTGCAGACCGAATTTTTAAACGATGACGTATTCTTGGATTATATTGAACTTCTGCGTGAGCACTCTGAAATTAACACAACGGTTGAGGTGCTTGGCAGTGACGAGATTGTAACGCTTGTAAGCTACGGCCGCGACGGACAGACTCTTATTGCGGCGCGCCGCATTCGCGAGTGCGAAAACGAGCTTGTAGACACACAAAGCGCAACCGAAAAGGGCGAAGAGAAACCCAAGGTTGAAAGCATCGAGCGTGAGGAAAATACCGTTTCGGTACTGCCAAATGAAAGTGTCTTGTTCGCAGAATACGCAAACGAATACGAGCAGTCTGCACCTCTTGCAGAAGAGGAGGCAAACACCAACGCCGCCGCTTTCAGCAAAACAGCGGAAAATCCATTGGCTTTAACCAAGGACAATGCCGAGGAAGTTTTAAACGCACAGCTACTCACCGTAACCGATGCAGATAGCGGCCAGAAGGTAACGGGTGGCACATTTGACATACTTTGCCGAATTGTTGAGGCTGAAATGGGTTCTAAATTTGAAAGTGAGGCACTTAAAGCACAGGCTATCGCTTCATACGGCTGGCTCTTAACAAACGGTGCAGCAAACGAAAAAGCGCCACTTGTCAGACTTAAAACACCGCAGCTTAAAACAACCGAGGCTGTACGCGAGGTAATTGGTCTTAAGCCCTATTATAACGGCACAGTTATGCAGACTATGTATTTCCCCCGCTCGCCCGGATTTACTGCGGATGCAGAAAGTATTTTCGGAGTTTCTCTCGGCTACGGCAGTGCAGATTCTTCACTTGATAAAAATGCTGACGGCTTTATAACGCGAAGAGCATATAAGGCTGACGATATTAGAAAATGGGTAGAGGGTGCTACGGGCATCGACCTATCCTCAGTAAGCGATAAGAGCCGCTGGTTTAATATTGCTTACGATAAAAACGGCGCATATGTATCGCATATTACATTCGGAAACGACAACGGTTTCTACGGTGCGCGGTTTGTAAGAGAAAAACTGCTTTGCAAGCAAAATGCGGGCGAAGATAATTTGCTTGTATCCAACGCTTTTTATATTCTCTACCAGCCCGAATCGGACACCTTCCTGTTTGAAGCAAGGGGCGTCGGTCACGGGGTTGGAATGAGTCAACAGGGCGCAAACGCCCTTGCTCACCAAGGTGAAGATTATATGGAAATTTTAGAGCGCTACTACGGCGGAATAGAAATAAGCTACTGATAATATATTGTAAAAGGTGAAATTATGGCAGAACAGTTAACTCATTATTTAGAGGGTGTTTTCAGCCCCGAAGTTATTATTTTTATAATATCTATGTTGCCTATACTTGAGCTGCGTGGCGGACTTATAGCTGCCGCTATTCTTGGTGTTGAGTGGTATATTGCTTTCCCGATTTGCGTTATAGGTAATATACTACCTATCCCCTTTGTGCTTTTATTTATCAGAAAAATATTCTCTTTTTTAAAGCGTTTCAAGGCTTTCAAAAAGCCTGTAGCCTGGATTGAGGCACGCGCTAACGAAAAGAGCAAAAAGGTTGAGACAGGTAAAGCGATTGGTCTTTTTGCATTCGTCGGAATTCCGCTTCCGGGGACGGGCGCCTGGACGGGCGCACTTGTGGCTGATGTGCTTGGAATTAAAATTCGCAAATCCTTTCCCATTATTTGTGTAGGCGTAATTGCCGCAGGACTTATAATTTCATTCATAAGCTATGTAATACCCGCACTATTCTAAAAATAAAAAACCGTAGGAAATTCCTACGGTTTTTATTTTATCTTGCGTTGTTTGCGCCAACCTCTATTTCGGTAGAATAGTATCTGCCCGAACGGTAGATTTTGACCGATACGGTCTCTCCTGCGCTACACTCATTTATTACCTCATAAAGCTCAGTAAAGCTGCTGATTTCTTTTCCTGCAAACTCGGTTATTATATCGCCGCGGTTTATTCCGCTGTCATCTGCAGGGCCGCCCGATACAACCGAGGATACAACCGCACCCGAAGGATAGCCTAAGCGCTTTAGGGTGTTCTCGTCATAGGTTTCGCTGATGGTGATTCCTATATACGGCTCGGGGTCGTCCTTTTTGGCGATAATCTGGTCACAGATTTCTACAACTGTATTCGCAGGGATTGAGAATCCCATTCCCTCATATTCGGTTGCGGCGATTTTAGAGCTGTTTATGCCTATAAGCTTGCCCTCGGTATTGAGAAGGGCACCGCCCGAGTTGCCTGGATTTATTGCGGCATCGGTCTGTATTAGTGATACGGCATCGTCGTCGTTATCGTCTATTGTGCGGTCAAGTCCACTGACAATTCCGTAGCTTACGGAGCCCATAAAATCAAGTCCGCCGGGACAGCCTATTGCCGCTACAAACTGGCCAACCTTCAGTTTGTCGGAATCGGCAATGTCAATGGGTGTCAGTCCGTTTTTCTCAATCTTTATAACCGCAAGGTCGGAATTTATATTATATCCGACAAGCGTAGCGGGATAGGATTCGCTTGTATTATTGTTAAGGTAAACCTCAATTTTAGCATTATTTGAGGTCTGGCCGATTACGCTTTCAATAACGTGGTGGTTGGTGATTATATATCCGTCAGCCGAATATATAACACCCGAGCCCTCACCCGGAACATCGGTAAGTCCGCCAAAGAAATTCATAACGGCGGTTGTTGTACGAATTCCTACTACGCTGGGACTTGCCTTTTCTGCTACCGCTTCAATAACCGAGGAAGCAACCTTGTCAACATTTATAGTAGTGTTTATAACATCGCCCTTTTCGGTTTCAGACGGGGTGGGCGCGTTATCCTTATTTAAAAAGGTTACTGCACCTATACCGGAAACCGCACCTATTACTGCAGCAAGGATTGCTGCCGCAAGAACTGTGGCTACGCTATAACGCTTGCGCGGCGGTTTGGGTGGCGGTGGCGGAGGTCCCATACGGTGTGGCGGCGGTGGAGGCAGGGGTGATGACTCCTCTACCCTCTCTTCTTTCTCCTCTGTCACGCTATCTTCAGTTTGAGGTTCGGTCTTTTCTTCCGTAGGTGGCATATATATAATGTCGTCGGCAGTTTTCGTCGGTTCTTCAAAAAAGCTGCCCTCGGGTGTTACGGTATAACCGCGGTTTGCACTGTCAAAGCCCGAAATAGACGAATTGTTGTTTTTATTTTCTTCCATTTTTATCCCTTCTTTTTGTTTTGTACCTTTATTATATACCCTATTTGTTGTCGTGTTCCGTCGAATGTGTGAATTTTCGATTAACAAAATAACACAATTTTTTTAAAAAATCAACCGCAGTATTAAACTGCGGTCGGTTTTAGTGGTTATTTTTAATTTTTGTACGGACGAAAATTTTTGCAAAATCCTTTGCGTTAAAGGGAAATACAGGATAAAGATAGTTTCTGCCTGACAGTGTTTTACTGCTGAGCATAACGGCAAGTCCGAGAACAGCTCCTACAACTATTCCCCAGCCGCCTATAAACTGAACAAGCAAAATCATTATAATACGCAAAAATTTGCACGCATAGCTTATTTCAAAGCTTGGCTGAGAGAATGATGCTATTGCCACAAAAGCGGCAAACAGAATGGTTTGGGGAACAAACCAGCCAGCCGTTATTGCAAACTCTGAGAGTATAAGTCCACCTATTATACCTATTGAGTTTGAAAGGCTGTCTGGCGTGTTGACCGATGCAAGCCGCAAGGCATCTACGACAAATTCGAGTATAAGAAACTGTGCAAAAACCGACATTGCGAGGTTTTCCTCAGCTAATATGAACCTTAGCATTTCGGGTAGCATTTCCCTGTTATTGTGAAAATAAAGCACAAGAGGAATTAAAAATATAGTCAGAAGTGAGGAAATTACACGGGTAATGCGGACATAGGTGCCCGTCACGGGCGGGAAATAGTAATCATCTACCTCTTTAAAGAAATCGGCAAAGGAAACCGGCAGAATCATTACGCCGGGCGAGTTGTCCATTACAACAACCACCTTGCCCTCAAGCAGACAGGCGCTTGCAAAATCGGGGCGCTCGCTGAATTTGGTTTTAGGAAGCGGATTAAGAAAATGTGTCGGAACAAGTGCTTCGTTTAGTGCTTGCTGAGTCATTGAGATTCCGCTTATTTTTGCATTTTTTATGCGCTCACGGATACGCTCCACAAGCTTTTTATCCGCAACACCGTCTATAAAGCTTATTACAACATCCACCTTTGATGAGGTGCCTATCTGGTGATATTCCATTCTAAGACGCGGGTCGCGTATGCGGCGGCGGATAAGCGCGGTATTCATAACGAGCGCTTCCACAAAGCCGTCCTTTGCACCGCGCACAGAGCGGTCCTTTTGCGGCTCTTCCACCGAACGCATAGGATAGGTACGAGAGTCTATAAGCAGTGCATCGCCTATACCGTCGATAAGCAGCACCGCAGGGCCTGAGAGCAGAGTTGTCACGACAGTATCTATATTAGCAGACGAGCTTGCCTCGGTATAAGGCATATAGCTTTTTGAAAACTCGTCCATTGTGAGAATACCGGAGATTTCTTCGGGTGTCAGCTTATATAGGAACTCCATAAGCTTTTCAAATACGGCATCCTTCATAAAGCCGTCAACGAAATAAAGTGCCGCCGCTCTGCCGCCAATTATTACATCGCGCTTTACAATATCAAAGTTAAGGTCGGGTCTTACACGACTGTCAATTTCTTTTATATTTTGTTTTATATCAAAGGTCATAAAAAACGCCCCTTTCGGAATTACAATTAGTGTAACCGAAAAGGGCTCTTTTATTATTTGCGGCGCGAAATTTTAAAGCTTTCGCCGTTTTCATTTCTGCGGTATAGGTCGCGCACAAGCGAATATACCGTAAACACAACGACTGCAAGCGCCAGTAATATAAGTATAAAGATTATTATAATTTCGGTGATGTTCTCGGCGCCGTCAAGGGTTTGACCGCGTTCGCCCGAAATCTGAACGGCATCCATTATGTCTGATACATACTCCGAAAAACCGTCACCCGCACCGCTTTCGTAAAAGCTAAAGGTGTATAGTTTTCCGCCACGCACGGTAACATACTGGATATTTTTAAATGCTCCGCCGCTGTCGGTACCGCTTGATACTATCTCGTAATACTTTGTGTCACCTGCTATAACAAGTGACAAGTCCGAAACAGTTTTCACCTTTACAAAGCGGTTTACAAGCGATAATGCATCATCGTCACTAAGGTGCGACATATCTCCCACACGCAATGAAAACTCGGTTTCCTTGCAGAACACCTGAATCTGACGGGTGTTGTCGGTATTCATTGCAAAAAGGATAAGCGAATTATCACTCATATACTGCTTCATCGAGGTCTGGCTGTGACCAAGCTTTTCGAGCATTTCACCGTTTTCGCCAATACTGTCCGCCGTTAAAACGGCATATCCCTCTATTTGTGGCAAGGTAAGAGCATATTCTTCAATTGTAACTGCGCTGACGCTTACCGAAAGTAGCAAAAGCAGCGCAAAAAATGCACAAATATACCGTTTCAAATCCTACAATCCTTTAATTTAATCTATTTTGTCTGCGTGCGGCGGTAAGGGTGTTTTTCATAAGCACCGCAATAGTCATTGGTCCTACACCACCCGGAACGGGGGTGATTTTGGAGGCTTTTGGCTCGACCTCAGAAAAGCAGACATCTCCGCAGAGTTTACCGTTTTCATCGCGGTTCATACCGACATCTATAACTACGGCGCCTTCCTTTACCATATCGGCGGTTACGAATTTCGCTCTGCCGACGGCTGATACAAGGATATCTGCGGTACGGGTGATTTCTGCTAAATTACGGGTTTTTGAGTGGCAGATAGTAACCGTGCCGTTTTTGTGAAGTAAAAGCATTGCCATAGGCTTACCTACGATATTTGAACGGCCTATAACAACGCAGGTTTTGCCCGCGGGGTCTATTCCCTCATATTCGAGCATTTCCATAATACCTGCAGGGGTGCAGGGCAGAAAATCATATTCACCGTTCATTATTCTGCCAACATTTCCACAGGTGAAAGCATCTACATCCTTTGAGGGTGAGATTGCCTCTATAACCCTTTGCTCGTCAAGTCCGCGCGGAAGCGGCAGCTGACAGAGTATTCCGTTTACGGCTTTGTCGTTATTAAGCTCTTCTATAAGCGCTAAAAGCTCTTCCATTTTTGTATCTGCCGGCAGTGCGTATTTGCGCGATATAATTCCCGTATACTCACAAGCGCGCTCTTTGTTTGCGACATAGACCTGCGATGCAGGGTCGTCACCTACTATAATTACTGCAAGGCAGGTATCTATTCCTTTTGTCTTTAATTCGGCAACCTCTGCCCTTACACCGTCACGAACGGCGGCAGAAATCTTTTTACCGTCAATTATTTTCGACATTGTTATCCGTTTCCTCTTCCCCGGTTATTTCTGTTTCTTCCTCGGTTATATCTGCGAATACGGGTATGTACTCTTCATCGCTCGGTTTAGGATTTTTAATCCGTCTTCTGATGACAAAGAGTGCAACCGCCGCCGCTATGCAAAGCAGGAATGAAAGCAGGCTTGATACGCGGATAGCGCCTAAATAAAGGCTATCGGTACGCAGCAGCTCATTTATGCCTCTGAAAAAGCCGTACCATACGCAGTAGGAAAGTATAATTTCACCGCTGAACACGCGCTTTTTAGAGCGAAGATGTAATAAAAGTACGCCTACTAAGCACCAGATAGACTCATAAAGGAAGCACGGATGGGCAAGCTCCCCCTTTCCAAGCACTGCCTCTACCGACGGACTGGTCATTCCAAACCAATCGCTGCCTGTGGCAATACCAAACGCCTCCTGGTTTACAAAGTTGCCCCATCTGCCTATACCTTGACCGATAAGGAAGCCGATTGCGGCAAGGTCAAAGGCGTCTAAGATTTTTACCTTTCGTATTTTGCACATAAGTGCGCCCGACAAAAATGCGCCGATTACGCCGCCGTAGATTGCAAGCCCTGCAAAACCGCCAGACGAAAAGTCGAAAAAGTCGGCAAGTGTCAGTGTGTCACTGAAAATAATGTAATAAAGTCTTGCCGATAAAATTGCAACGGGGGTTGCAACCAGCACAACATCAATAAGGCGGTCGGTATCTACACCCAGTCGCTTTGCGTTTAACATTCCGTAGATTATCGCAAGCAAAAAGCCGAGTGCGATTATAATTCCGTACCAGTAAACCTTCCATCCGTCGCCTATCGGCAAGGTAAACGCTACGGGATTCAGTGTCATATTGATTCCAAAAATTGTAACTTCCTGCATACCTACTACTCCTTTGGTACAATGACCGATAGGACCGCGTTTTCTGCACTCAATAGCTTTAGTCTTGCTTCGATGTCCTTTTTGGTCAAGCTTCTCAGTATTTCAATATCCTCAAACGGAGCAAAGTCCGACATTGCACTGTCAACAAGACTCATTGCAACGCCCTCTACATTATTATAACGCTTAATTGCCGTGCCGTAAAGACTTCTTCTTGCAGATTCGAAAAGTTTATCATCTATACCGTCTGTTTTCAAGCGTTCAATCTCGTTTATAATGGCGTCTCTTACTGCCTCGGGGTCAGAGCTTTCTCCCTGAAAAATCGGGCAGGCATAGCCGTTACCTTGAAAATACTCAGCATCAAACTCATCATTTATGAGTCCCTTTTCTATAAGCGTTTCATAAAGCGGCGAGGTGTCACCCGCTATGATATCGAGCAGCATATCACTGCACAAAAATTCAAACAGTGAACGCTCGCCCTCGCATTTTTCTTTGAAACCGAGTGAGAAAATAGGCTGAGCTACCATCATTTCCTTTTTGGTGTAGGAGGTTTTAACGCCGTCGGGCTCCGTCTTCTGAAAACGGTTGATTTTAAGCGATTTTGTCGGCTTTACTCCGTCCTCTACCCTCTTTATAACCTCGTGCGCATCAACATTTCCTGCCACACACACGAACATATTTGCCGGATTATAGAAGGTATTATAGCAGCTATAAAGCAGGTCAGCATTTATTTCTGCTATCGACTCGACCGTGCCTGCAATATCAATCCGTACGGGGTGATACTCATACATTGCCTCAAGCATATTAAAGAGAACACACCACGCGGGGCTATCGTCATACATACGGATTTCCTGACCGATTATGCCCTGCTCCTTTTTTACCGTCTGCTCGGTGAAATAGGGCGACTGCACAAAGTCGAGCAGAATATCTAAATTATCGTAAAATCTGTCGGCACAGGAGAAAAGATAGCAGGTGCGGACAAAGGAGGTAAAGGCGTTAGCGTTTGCTCCCGTTTCTGAAAAACGCGAGAATGCATCGCCGTCCTCACTCTCAAAAAGCTTATGCTCAAGGTAATGAGCAATTCCCTCGGGAACCGAGAGCTTTTCGCCGTCACCGCTCGAAAATGTGGTATCTATTGAGCCGTATTTTGTGCCGAAAATTGCATAGCAGGAAGAGAACTCCGGCTTTTCTGCAACATATATTTTTAGACCGTTTGGCAGAACGGTATGATAAACCTTATCTGCCAATGCCTTATCTTTATAAAGCTTTTCCATTATTTATCCTCCTGCGGTAAGAGCATATATACGGTGTTAAGCGTGAGTCTTCGTGCTGCACGGCATACGTCTTCCTTTTTAACGCTTTTTATAAGCTCTGCAAATTCCTGCGGTGAGGAAACTGAACTGTCAAACACGCGCGCCGAATACCAGGCGTTTATTCCCTCTTCGCTGTCATAGACCGATTTTGCGCTGTCGCATATACTGCGTATTGAGGCCTCTATCTCGGCATCGGTTATTTCGCCGTTTTGCATACATTCAAGCTGGTGCATAATTTCGGTTTTTGCTTTTTCTGCGTTGTGCTCTTCAAGTCCCGAATCGACCAGCATAAAGCCCTTATTCTTAACTATTCCGCAAGCGCAGTAATAGCAAAGGCTTAATTTTTCACGGACATTTAAAAATAACTTTGAATACGGTCCGCCACCGAAAATATCTGCCATAACGGTCAGCGCGGCAGTATTTTTTTCGCAGTCAACATAACCTGTTGTAAACGCCATAACAAGCTTGCCTTGGGTAATATCCATACGCTCGGTCTGCTCGGTCTTTTCCGCAAAGGCGGGCAGATTAAAACCGCGAAATGCGGTTATATTCTCGCGCTTGATTGTAGAAAACGCCGCCCGCGCCGCAGAGAATACATTTTTTGCGGTTTCCTCACTGTCACCTATAACATTTATTCTGACAAAGGATTCACGCAGCATTTTGCTCCACGCATCGAAAAGCGAGGTTTTATTTACCTTTTTCATATCCTCCGCCGTTCCGAAACGCGCAAGACCGTACGGGTCGTCACCAAACAAAAGCGACACAGCCTTGCTGCGCGCATATATGCGCTTTTCGTTTATTTCGCCTGCTATGCGGTCAAGCATCTGTCTTCTCTCGCGCTCAATATCCTGCTCTCTAAACTCACCGTTTTCAAGGGATGGCGCAAAAATAAGGCTTGCAAGCAGACTTGCCGCTTTGCCCACAACACTGCTGCCGTCTAAAGAAAATCGGTCGTTTATAACGCTTACCGAAATATTTATACGCTGATAGTCCATAAGCTTTGCGCTGCCCGCCGATACGGTTGCGCCGTATAGGTTGCCGAGTGCCGTATTAAGCTCACGAAATGTTGGATATTCCTCGCTGCAAGAGGTAAGCACATAGGGCAAAAGACACAGCGGGGCATAATTTTCACGCACAAGCGGAAGATAAAAATTAAAAGAAACATGTGTGGTGTTAAAGCGGGTATTTTTTATAAAAAGCCCCTCTACACCGTCACAAAGGTTTATTTTTTCGGTCAAGATTATTCCTCCAGAATATCAGATAACAATATTGTAACACATTCGTAACAGAAACGCTATAGAAAAAATGTTAATTTTATGATAATATACTAACTAAATTATGGGGGTGTGGCTATGCGAGAACGCAAACGCGGTATAAGAATTCAAACACGCATAATTATTTCCGCGGTTATGATACTTATACAGTTATTTTGTTTCGCTTTACTGATTTATACTCTGTCAAGCCGCCTTTTATGGCTATATTCATTGGTTGAGCTTTTGGGTGCGGTGCTTTCCATCTATATTCTTAACAGCAACGCAAATCCTGCATATAAGCTGCCGTGGATTACCTTTATTTTAATCGTGCCGATAGTTGGCGTAACGGCATATCTTTTGTGGGGCGGCGGTCGCGTTATGCCGCACATAAAAGAAAGACTTCGGGAAAGCAGCGAGCTTTACCGTGAGTTTTTACCCGACGACACGAAAGCAAAAGCTACCCTCGCTTACGAGGATATGCTGCACGCAAGGCAGGCAGAGTATCTGTCGCGCGAGGCGGACTTGCCGCTATACAGCGGTAGCAGTGCCGAGTATCTATCCCCCGGAGAAAAGCTTTTACCAAGGCTGATTTCCGAACTCGAAAAAGCAGAAAAATATATTTTTATTGAGTTTTTCATTCTTGCCGAGGGCGAGATGTGGGACCAAATACACGAAGTGCTTGCCAAAAAGGCAAAAAGCGGCGTTGAGGTTAAAATTATTTTTGACGATTTCGGCTCTATAAAGCGTCAGCGCAAGGGCTTTGTAAAGCGCCTTAAAAGTGAGGGTATATCGGTTGCTATATTCAACAAAATTCGCCCATCGGTTGATATTTTTATGAACAACCGCAACCACCGCAAGATTGTTGTAATTGACGGCAAGACGGCGCTTACGGGCGGTGTTAACATTGCCGACGAGTACGCAAATATTGTTGAGCGTTTCGGGTACTGGATGGACTGCGGCGTGCTCATAAGCGGTGATGCTGTACGAAGCTTTGCTATAATGTTTATGAGAATGTGGTGCTTTACGACGGGCGAAACGCTTGGTGCAGAGAAATATCTGACCGATTATTCTTGTGAACACGACGGCTTTATTCTCCCCTACTGCGATGCGCCGCTTGATAAAAGTGATGCGGCAGAGGGAATTTATATGCAGATTATAAACACGGCGCAACGCTATGTTTATATTGTATCACCATACCTTATAATTGACAGCACTATGATAAACGCGTTGACATTGGCAGCTAAAAGCGGAATTGATGTGCGGATAATTACACCTAAGAAATGGGACAAATGGTATGTTCACCCCGTAACACAGAAAAACTATGACCCGCTTTTGCGCGCAGGGGTTAAAATATATGAATACACCCCCGGGTTTATTCACTCAAAGCTCTTCGTATCGGACGACAGCGTAGCAACGGTCGGCACGATTAATATGGATTATCGCAGCTTTTATATCCATTTTGAGTGCGGTGCGTGGATTTGCAAAAATAAGGCAGTGGGTGAAATAAAGAGCCATATTGACGAAATTTTGCGCGACTGTGAGGCGATTACCCTTGCTCGTTGGGAACGCAGACCGCTCACACAACGGCTAAAGCAGCACATACTAAGTCTTTTCTCTCCGTTTTTGTAGGCGCCACAATAGCCAAAGCATTCAAACCTGAATCAGATTTTGAAACAAGTATTTTTTGCTGTAGCTTTGTTAAAATACTCGCAAATCCGTCAGGATTTGCTGCGTTTTGTGCCTCGCACATCAAAAAATCCTTTGTTTACAAAATTCTGCGACCTTAAAGGAGCTGTATTTTTGAGTGGATTTTGGTGAAGCGAAGCGTATAAGGCTGTCGCCTATGCGCGACAATGAGCCTAAAACTACCAAAAATCAGCCCTTTAAGGCTGGTTCAAGTTTAAATGCTTTGGCTATGCATAAATTATTGACACGCAATGAAAAATAATATATAATTTATATTAGAAAGGCGGTTATATTATGAAAAACTTTTTAACCTTTGTTTCAGCAGTAATCGGCTTTATGGCAGCCATAGCTACGGTTGCCGTTGTTGTTGACCGCTTACTTTATAAGAACGGTCCGCAGACAACCTATGTAAGCTGTGACTGTGAAGAAGACGAGGAATAATATTTTTAAGTTCCTTTAAGGCACCTCACACAGAGGTGCCTTGTTCTTTTTTATGGGGCTATTTTTGTATTAAATTACCTTTTGGTTTTGCTTTTTTGGTTAAATTTTATTAACTTTTGTAGAATATGCACAAAAATTTGCCATTTTTAAGTTAAAGGCAATACTTGAATTTGTAAGTGGAATAGTATATACTAAGAAGGTAAAGCTTACACACCTGGAAGGGAGAGTAATATAAATGGAAAAAATAAACGCCAAAACACTTGCTGAGCTTATTGAAAAAAAGCTTTCGCACAATTTCGGCATTACCCCCGAAAATGCGTCGGATGAGTTTTTTTATAAGGCAACAACACTTGTTTTGCTTGATATAATGCGCGAGCGACGCACCGCTTTTAAAAAGAAAGCGCGTGACGAGGGCGCTAAAACGGTATATTATCTTAGTATGGAGTTCCTTATGGGACGTTCACTTAAGAATAACCTTTTTAACTTAGAGCTTGAAGGCGAGCTGCGCGAGGCACTTTCTAAGTACAATGTTAAGCTCGATAATCTCTACGAATTAGAGCCCGATGCAGGTCTTGGTAACGGCGGTCTTGGCCGTCTTGCCGCCTGCTTCTTGGACGGACTTTCAACCGGCGGTTATCCCGCTATGGGCTACTGCATAAAATATGAGTATGGCATTTTCCGTCAGAAGCTTGTTGACGGATGGCAGACCGAGATGCCTGATTTCTGGCTACCCGGCGGCAGCGTATGGCTTGAGCCGCGCCCTGCAAGCGCCGTTGATGTTAATTTTGACGGATATATTGACGAAAGCTGGCACGACGGCTATCACAGCGTAGTTCACAGGGATTACACCCCCGTTCACGCTATGCCCTATGACCTTATGGTTGCAGGTAAGGATGGCAAAACCGTAAACGTGCTTCGTCTTTGGAGCGCTGAGAGTCAGAAGATTGATATGGCTGCTTTCAACCAAGGAAACTATGTCCGCGCTCTTGAGCAGCAGGCTATGGCTGAGGTCATAAGCAAGGTGCTCTACCCCGAGGACAACCATATGGAAGGAAAGTCGCTGCGTCTTCGTCAGCAATATTTCCTTGTTTCTGCCTCTATTCAGGATATTCTTAACCGTCACCTGAGGCAGTACGATACTCTTGAAAACCTACCCGAAAAGGTTGCAATTCACATAAACGATACCCACCCTGCCCTATCGATACCCGAGCTTATGCGCTTTTTACTTGACGAGTGTGGCTATGCTTGGGAAAAAGCATGGGACATTGTAACACGCACGGTTGCTTATACCAACCACACCGTAATGAGCGAGGCGCTTGAATGCTGGCAGGAGTCTATGTTTAAGCACAGACTTCCGCGAATTTATCAGATTATCTGCGAAATTGACCGCCGCTTCCGCGAGCAAGTTTTGCGTGAAACAGGCGATTGGGGCCTTATGGAGAGAACCGCCATTATCGAGGGCGGCGTTATCCGTATGGCAAATCTTTGTGTTGCATCTTCACACTGTGTAAACGGCGTTTCGAAGCTGCACAGCAAAATTCTCACCGATTCGCTTTTCTCTGATTATAACCGCTTAACACCCGAAAAATTCACCAATGTTACCAACGGTATTGCGCACCGCCGCTGGCTTTGCCAGGCTAACCCTGCGCTCACCTCTTTCCTTAAGGAGAAAATCGGTGACGGGTTTGTTATGGATGCGGCAAACCTTGAAAAGCTTTATGATTTCCGTGACGATAAGGAAGTGCTTAGCAAGCTTGGTGAGATTAAGCGCGAAAACAAGGTGCGCTTTTCAAACTATGCAAAGCGTGAGTTAGGTGCCTCTCTTAACCCCGATTCTATATTCGATATGCAGGTAAAGCGTCTGCACGAATACAAGCGTCAGCACCTTAACGCACTGCACATTATTTCGGACTATTTATATTTAAAGAACAACCCGAACGCAGACTTTACACCAAAAACCTATATTTTCGGTGCTAAGGCGGCGCCCGGATACCTCTTCGCAAAGCAGATTATTCATATGATTGCAAGTCTTTCAAAGGTTATTGACAGTGACAAGACAGTAAGCGACAAGCTTAAAATTTTGTTTGCTGAGGATTACCGCGTAACGCTTGCAGAAATGATGATTCCGTCTGCCGATATAAGCGAGCAGATTTCTCTTGCATCCACCGAGGCGAGCGGAACGGGTAATATGAAGCTTATGATGAACGGCGCAATTACGCTCGGCACCGATGACGGCGCAAATGTTGAGATTCACGATGCAGTCGGCGACGACAACATTATCATCTTTGGTATGAAAACCCCCGAGGTGCTTCGTCTTCGTCGCGACGGCTATTCTCCGACACAGTACTATAACAACAATGCTATGTTGCGCGAGGCTATTGATTTCATTGGCAAGGGCATTGACGGAAACGATTTTTCAGTAATTTCCGAAACGCTTAAAAATGTTGACTATTATATGGCACTTGCTGACTTTGCCGACTATTGTGCAGCACAGGGTAAGGCAACCGCACTCTATAATGACAGCGAAAAATGGAACAGAATGTCGCTTGTCAACATTGCAAAGTCGGGCATTTTTGCCGCCGACCGTTCTATACGCGATTACGCAGAGAACATCTGGAATACCACACCTCTTAAATAGGAGAGTTTATGCAACACTATCCATTTGATTCAAGGGACAGTCTTTACAGAACACATATAGGCGCCATAGCCGCAGGAGAAATCCTGCGGCTTAAGCTCCTTTTGCACGAGGATGCACGGGTACATAACGCATATCTTTTGCTCTGCCGCGACGGTGAAGAGGTAAAAGAATATTTTATGTCACCCGCCGAATATCTTGACGGATACCGCTTCTACGAATGTGAGATTACACTTAGTGAGGGGCTTTATTTTTATGCCTTCCGTTACGATAGCGACTACGGCTGTATGCAGGTGCGAAAAAACGAATCCTCTCTCGGCATTGTAAGTGACGAGGGCGAATGGTGGCAGCAGACGGTATACGAGGCAGATTTTAAAACACCCGACTGGTTAAAGGGCGGTATAATATATCAGATTTTCCCCGACCGCTTTTATTTTAGCGGCAAACAAAAGCAAAATGTGCCGACCGACCGCTTTATACAGACCGACCTGTCCGCTCAGCCTGCGTTCTTGCAGGACGGCACTCCCCGCTCGCTCGGTAATGATTATTACTGCGGCGACCTCGAAGGCGTTAAAGAAAAACTTCCCTATTTAAAGAGCTTAGGTGTCAACTGTATCTACTTTAACCCCATTTTTGAAGCACATTCCAACCACCGCTACAACACGGCGGACTACCTAAAAATTGACTCTCTGCTTGGTGACGAAGACGACTTAAAGGAGCTTTGCAGCGAGGCTTTAAAATACGGAATTTATATAATCCTTGACGGCGTATTTTCCCACACGGGACACGACAGCATATATTTTAACAAATGCGGTCGCTACGGTGAAGGCGGCGCTTATAACTGCGAGGATTCGCCCTACCGTTCTTGGTTTAATTTTAAGTGTTGGCCCAACGAATACGACTGCTGGTGGGGTGTTCCGTCACTGCCCGAAACCAACGAAAACGACCCCTCGTTTTCAGAGTTTATTACGGGTGACGGCGGCGTTCTCCAGCGCTGGCTCGACTGTGGAATTAAGGGCTGGCGCCTTGATGTTGCAGACGAACTGCCCGACGAGATTTTAGACAAAATCCGCTCTGCTATTAAGAAAAAAGACAGCGATGCGTATCTGCTTGGCGAGGTCTGGGAGGATGCGACAAACAAGATAAGCTACGGCTATCGCAGGCGGTTTTTGCGCGGACGACAGCTTGATTCGGTTATGAACTATCCGCTCTCTGAGGCAATTATAAGCTTTTCGAAGGGTGGCGATGCCGAAAAACTGCTTGAAACCGTGCTGACCATTCTCGAAAACTATCCCCTGCCTGCCGTACACACGCTTATGAATCACATAGGCTCGCACGATACGGCGAGAATACTCACCCGTCTTGGAACCGACGAAAACGGTGACCGAGCATGGCAATCAACACGGCATTTAAGCGAAGAAGAGTATAATGCAGCTAAGCAGAAACTTTGTGTGGCAGTTGCGCTTCAGTATACTCTGCCCGGCGTTCCGTCGGTTTACTACGGCGATGAGGCAGGAATGCAAGGTTTTGGCGACCCATTCTGCCGCGGCGCTTATCCTTGGGGCAAAGAGGACGGCGATATACTTGAGTTTTATAAGACTCTTGGTAAGATACGCCGCGAATGTAAGGCTTTCTCGTGCGGAGAATTTATACCGCACATTTGCCGACTCGGCCTTTTCTCGTTTATAAGAAAAGGTGAAAACGAAGAGATATTCGTTGCCGTAAACCGCTGGCGCAGTGAGGATATTGTCCGTCTGCCCGACGAATTCCAAAACGGCAAGGTGCTTATGGGCGAAACTCTTTCTGACAAGGTAATAATACCCGCATACGGTGTAGTGATAATAAAAAAGGATTGCTGACGCAATCCTTTTTTTATTTGAAATATTCGATTTTTGGAAGATTCCATTTAAAATGTGCGGCAAGAATACGAATTACGATTACAACACAAATACCCATTATTGCGGCAACGTTTTCCGGCAGTAAATTTACAACCAAAACATTGACAAGTGCACCTAATGCCGCGGCAACAAGATAGATATGCTTTTTAAACACATAAGGAATATCTCCACAGAACATATCTCGCATTACTCCGCCGCCCACACAAGAAAGCGTGCTTAAAAATATAAGCGAAACAGGGTTTTCTATTCCCGCGCCACGCGCAACCGTAAGGGCGGTGTTTGCAAACACCGCAAGGCCCAGGGTATCGGCAAAAAACATAATGGCAGAATAGCGTTTTCCACCCTCCGTTTTGCTTTTCCTTATAT
This sequence comes from Acutalibacteraceae bacterium, assembly GCA_045590515.1. Lineage (GTDB taxonomy): Bacteria > Bacillota > Clostridia > Oscillospirales > Acutalibacteraceae > SIG589. Next base: position 237,533 of record JAZNRD010000020.1, on the reverse strand, counting down.
AAACAACAAGGAACACTAAAAGCGAAGTAATAAGCGCTATAACACCCAGAAGCGGGTCGCGTATTGCAACAGCGGGGGTGTTGCCAATAATTGTGTCACGAAGAACGCCGCCGCCTACACCCGTAACCATTCCCAATATACAAACGCCAAGCAAATCCATCTTATATTTAATTGCTTTAACTGCGCCCGAAACCGCAAAGGCTATTGTGCCTATAATTTCAAACGCAAAGAAAAATCCGTTCATAAAATCACCTACTCGAATAATAGCACCGAGAACCATAAATGTCAACACGTCGTAAACGCTTTATATGGTAATGTTTTTTGGTTGACATAGATATGTAATAAATATATAATTATTATATATTGTAAAAATAAAGGAGCAAAAAATGTCGAGGATAACAAAGCTTTGCAGTCTTATAGTTACGGCTGTGATCCTATTTTGTCTTTTATCATATCCGTCTGTACTTGCAGAAACCCCAAAAGAGACACCAATTGATAATAAGGCGGCATTTGTTACGGGTGACGTTGTTAATTTTCGTTCTTCCCCCGATACAAGCAACGATAAAAATATAATATCAAAGCTAACTGAAAACACACAGGTAACGGTTATTGCATCACTTACGCTTGCAGATGGTTCTTTGTGGTACAAAATTGAACACAACGGAAGCACTGGCTATATGTCGGCAGATTATGTAAGTATTATTAAAATTGTTAAGCCTGAGGGCGATTTTGCAGCACAGCTCGCAACATTTCCCGAAAGCTACCGCGAGGCACTTACCGTGCTTCACTCTATGTATCCTAACTGGAAATTTATCGCTGATGAGGTAAACATTGACTTTGCCGATGCGGTATATAACGAAACTCTTAACCACCGCAAGTTAGTCAGCATGAACGACGGAAAATCGTGGCGCGCAATGGGCAGCAACTACAACTGGCAAACGGGCGTGTGGAGTACATACAGTGGCAACTGGACCGACGCCAGTCGCGAGGTTATTGCCTATTATATGGACCCTCGCAATTTCTTAACCATTGTTGATATATTTATGTTTATGCAGCAGTCATATGTTGAAACTAATATACTTGACGGAGATACTAATTTAGATGGCAAAATAAGTGGTGTTGATATCGTAAACATTCAAAAACACATTGTTGGCATCAAACAGTTAGAAAACGACAACATTATAGCTGCAGACACAAATAAAGATGGAAAAATTAGTGGTGTTGACATTGTAAATATACAGAAACATATTGTTGGTATTTCATTACTTGGTTCGAGCCAAACCGCCGAAGGTATAAAAGAATTTGTTAAGGACACATATCTTGCAAAACCATATACCGACAGTGAACACCCTAAAGGCGACGGTTCTTATGCTGATGTTATAATGGAGGCTGCAAAACAATCTAAGGTCAATCCCTATGTTCTCGCTTCCACCTTAATTCTTGAGCAAGGTGTAAACGGTACAAGCAACCTTATCTCGGGCAAGAGCCAATACGGTGCGGGATATTACAACTTCTTCAACTACAAAGCGTCGGGCAGTAACGTTGAGAAAAACGGAATTGAATATGCCAAAGAACAGGGTTGGAGCAGTGTTAGCAAGTCTATAATCGGAGGTGCAAAAAAATACGGCTCTGGCTATATAAATGCAGGTCAGGATACCTATTATTATAAGGATTTTGATATTCTTGATGATACCCATTATAATCACCAATATGCCCAAAGCATTTATGATGCAAAATCCTCTGCTTCAAGGCTAAGGGCAATATATATTGACAAGCCTAACGTTTCACTTACCTTTAGAATCCCTGTATATAAAAACATGTATAAAGCAGCACCTACTCAACCCATAGAAAATGACCTGCTCAATAATTATTACTTTACTAAAATTGAGGCAAGCGGTCTTTCTCCGACATTCTCAATGTATACACAAAGCTATACCCTAAGGGTTGCTGATAACGCAACTGTAAAAATAGCTGTTCCTTCAACTGCTTCATATACGGGCAAAACAAGTTATTCTTTAAAGAAAGGCAAAAATACCGTGGTTTTAACTGTTAAATCACAATCAGATTATGAAAATTCTTATACACTGACTGTAACCGCGGAAAAGGACTGTACGCTTACAATTACAAAATAACAGTGAGGTAAAACATGAAAAGACTCTACAAAATATTCTCAATTATATTTGACGTTTGCATTTGCTTATCACTTTTTTCTCTCAACACCCTTGCAGCAAGCGGAACGGCAACGATAGCTTGTAACACAAAATATGTTAAGGGCGATACTGTTTCGGTCGTAGTAACAATAAAAGCTCATAACGATGACCCTCAAGTATGGTATTCCGATGGTAAATTATCATACAATCCATCTGTTTTAAAATTTTCAAATATATCAAAAGGAATGGCCAATGAAAACAGTTCGGGAGAGTTAACTTTCAGTTTTGTGGGTAATCAAGCAAAAAGTGACTCTGTAACATTTACTTTTACCGCTATTGACAATGGGAAGAGCACTTTATCACTTAGCAACTGCACTTACAGCAACAACGATGATTATTCTGTAAGCGGTCAATCGGTCAGCGTTACGGTAAGCGACCCTGCTCCCGTCTCAAGTGCTCCCCCCGTTTCGAGCAAACCCGTAGTAAGTCAAACCCCTACGGCGCCGTCTTCTAACTGCAACCTTTCTTCCCTATCGGTTGACGGCGGAACGCTTACCCCTGCGTTTTCACCGAATGTTACCGAGTATTCGGTTACGGTTGAAAACTCGGTTTCCAGTACCGTCGTTCACTACAGCAAAGCGCACAGCGGCGCTACCGTTTCGGGCGGTGGAACTGTCGCACTCGAAATTGGTGACAACGCACACGCGGTTACCGTTACTGCACAGGACGGCACAAAGAAGACTTATAACATTAAAATCCGCCGCGCAACTATTGAAGAAACGGTTGCTCTCAATCCCTTTGCAACGGTGATAGGCGGAAAGATGCATCATATTGTAAATGATTTAACGGGTATAGAGGTTCCGGCAGGATTTGTTGCAGCTAACGAAAGCTATAACGGTCAGGAAATTCCCGTATTTAAAAGCGACAACTCCGAATACGATTACACCCTTTTCCGCATTTCGCGCGATGAGGACGGATATACCGACTATTACATTTACAAGTCTATGCGCGACGAGTTTGTACCGCTTCAGTATATGATTGTAAATAACATTATGTATGTCTTTGCTGAACTACCCGAAACATACATCGTACCCGAAGGCTATTATGAAACCGCCACAACGCTTGGAAACGGCACCGTAAAGGCGTTTTGTGCCGAGGACGAGGCTCTCGCCGACCTTTATGTAGTTTACTGTTATACGGCAGGAAATGAGGGCTTTTACCGCTTTGACGCTTTGCAGTCAACAGTTCAGCGCGCACCCGATTTCAGCGTAAATCCTCCCGAAGAGCCCGTAGAAGAAACGGGTATTATGGGCTTTATAAGCTCGCTTACGAGGCTTGAAAAAATACTAATACTCGCACTTGCGGTTTCGGTTATAGTAATAATCATACTGATTATCGTGCTTTGCATAAAGGGGCGCCGTTCACGCCACGGCTATAACGACCCGCTTGATGATGACGATATGGTTGATTTCTTCCAAACAGCTAATATGATGTCCGAACCTATTACAGAAGAAACAGAAAACGAATAGAAAAAAGTCCTGTCTTTCGACAGGACTTTTATTTTTGCGCTTATTTTACAGTAATCTTCATAACGTGGCCGTTATCGTATGCATTAGAGGTTAAAATATACTGCGGTATTACTGCAGCTGTGCCGTCCTTTGTAGTTGCACTAATTTCTATATAGAAATCAGAGTGCTGATGTCCACAGAAAACGCCTTTAACAACGTCAGCATTTTTAGTTATAAGGTCATATACCTCTGTTGTTGCGGCATCCTTAGTGCGAAGTATTGCATGTGACTGATTGCTATAGAAGTTAAGAGTGCCTGTTCCGCTATCATTCTGGCGTATTGCATCAATTGCGGTATGATTCGGATTGCCTGTGCTTATAGGAACGTGCTGGAAGATTAAAATCTTTAAGCCGTTTGCACGCGCATAGTCTATGTCAGCCGATAACCTCTCTGCCTGACCGTCCCAATAGCGACTAGGACTATTGTCCATTTGAACTACCATAACCTTGTTATCTATAATTCTTGAGGTATAGTATACATTATGGCGCCACTGTTCTGCCAGTCTATTGTAGCGTGAATCCAGCGTGGTTGTTTCTTCTACCTTGCCCAAATTCTTCATAACTATTTCATGGTTGCCGAGAGTAATAAGTGTCGATGGGTCTTTATCCCAAACTTCAGTCTGTAACTTTTCAAGCGCACCCCAAGATAAGAAGGTAATAGAGTCACCTGTAATGATGGTCTGGTCATCAAAGTGGCTTGCATATTCCATAGCTTTTCGCACGTTTGGAATTGACTCGCCTTTCCACTTCCAAAAACTGTTTTTACTTGAACTTATAACAGTTGGATTATTCTCTTCTTCATCGCGAGCATTAATGAGGCAAATGTGCATATCAGATATCTGGACAAGCTCTACAGGATCGCCGCCGAGGCCTAAATCTAACTCTGTTTCGCGAACCATTACGCCGTCAGTACCTAACTGATAAATCCAGTTTGTTTTATCCTCGCTTGAGCCTACAATATCTATTCTCTCCTGCTCAAGATATCCGTCGCTTGCTTCTTCAATTTCAATTCCTAAGAGCTTTTCTCTGACCTTAGTGAAATCGGTTGCATCAACGGCACCTGACTTATCTACGTCGTTACCAAGCGTATAATCGTCTGATAATTTAATGTTGTTGTAAACCAAGTCGGCAATGTTGACCTTTCCGTCACCGTTTGTATCACCTTTTTCAGTGTAAATGGGTGTGCCGTAGGTATCTTTGTCGATTGTTACATCCTTAGTTGCGACAAAGGACTTTGTGTAGCCGTCTTCCTCTATAACTTTTCCGTCCTTGAGCCATCCGAAGAAGTATTTGCCACTGGCTTTCTTCTTTATACTGACTTCAACCTCTGAATTATGTGTAGGCTCATTATCAGAAACACTTAAATACTGACCTAACGTTTTGTCAACTGCTACGGTATGGTATGCATAAATCTTAACGTCATCAATATAAACAGGACCACCTGCGTTTGTTTCGGTTCCACCAAACGCCTTAATGCAAAGCTGTGTATCCTCGTTCGGAGTCATAATAGCGTAACACTCACTCCACAAATCGCGTGCATCACAGCCCTGTGCATAGATTGTCGGCGTATCGCTGCCGCCCAACTGTGCCTGAATGGTTGTTTTTGTAGTTGCAGGCTGTAAATACCAGAATGAAATCTTATAGGTAAGACCTGCTTTAAGAATGAACGGGTCGGTGTATTCGCCGCCAAAACCGTCTAAGCAGAGCGAGGATGTTCCCCAATGCTTATTGTCTTCATCGTAATATACGTACTCAGGTGTGTAAAGGAATGCTTCTCCGCGCAGGTTATAATTGTCTGCTTCTTCGAAGCCGGTGTTTCCGTCAGCGGCGGGTGCCTTTGTGAAGGTTGCCTTCAAGTTTAGTGGATTTTTGATTCCAATAGCCTTATAAACGCTGTTACGGGAAACAACGGTGCCCTCAGCATCTACCCAGCTATCAAATATATATCCGTCATTTGCGGTAGCGGTAAACGTAACGGGCTGACCCTCAACAATTTTCGTATCAGATACATCCGCTGTTCCGTTTTCGTCCGAAGAACAGGATATATCTATCAGTGCTTCACTTGCCACGGGAACAATGCATATATCGTCTATGTAAGCAAGACAGTCTGTATTACCAAAGGTAAACGCAATTTTATCTTCATCACTTGCTGCGGTAAATTCCTTTGTGTACGTCTGGAACGTGCTGTTTGTAGAAACCGTTCCTATTTCACTGTCGCCTATGGCGATTGTAGCAAAGGGGTTACCATCGTTAGTTGTGGTCTTATATTTAAAGAGTAGTTTATAGTCTTCGCCTGCCGTTAAATCTACGGGCAGAGTGTATGAAACGGAAGCAGTCGAAGATACAGATTGTTGAACACAGGCTTTTCCCGAATATACATTTGTCGATGTATAGCCGTTATATCCCGGCAGATACCAGGTCGAGCCTTCTGCATCCCAAACGCAGCCTTCCTCAAAATCAAATACATTATTGTAGATCTGTCCCGATAAGCTTGCGAGTGTGATTTCGGTTATATCCTTGCGTTTGAAGCAGTTTGCACAGTGAATGGACTTTTCGCCCATAGTGTTTGCAGTAGGCATAACATCAATGGTATAAGTGTTATCCCATGTATGACCTGCTTTTGCTACCTTTACATTATCAAACAGTATGGTCTTGCCCATACAACCAAAAGAAATTCCAACCCATCCGCTTTTGGTAGGTGTGAATGATTTTGTGTAGGTCGTGAAAGAGGTTCCTGTGCCTACATTAAAATAATCCTTGGAATTGGTTGCGTAGTTTGCATAATAAGTATTTCCATCCCAGGAATAACCACTATCATCTATAGAGGCAACAGGTCTGATTCTTAAGCCAACGTCATCGGCATATCCGCGTCCGTTTATATCCACTGATAAGGTATAGGTAACGCCTGCTTCAAGCTGCACGAAGGTATTTAGATAGTAAGTATAATAACCTTTTGATGTAAAATCTCTAAAACGTATCGAATGATTTGCTCCGCTATCGTAAGTGTAAGGCACCCAAACAGTTCCGTTTGCTGTATCTTTGGTGGCATCCGATAGTTTTCCTTCAGTGCCGTAAACCTGCCAATAGTTACCGTTTATTTTTTGCCACAGCGTTTTCTTGTCTGCAGAAAGGTTGTTTTCAAAGTCAAAAGAGAAGCCATCTTCAAAATCTTCCTCTAATAATGGCGTCTCGCATACGCTTGAAACTTCAACTAGTGAAAAATTATCCACGTTTACAATATTACCTGCATCTGTACTTAACCAAATGAAGAAACCATTACTATCTGCACTGCTAACCGGTAAATCTGTTGTGTCAATGTAATCAGTAACGGAAATAACCTGTTTGTACGCTTGAGGTGCGGTATATACTTTTTCTATTGGGAATTTCCATACCGCAGGAGACTTAGCCTTGTACATAATAGTTACTTTAAGTTTTCCGCCGAGAGAACCTGCCGACATATCAAACTTAAGACGATAGGTTTTGCCGCTTGTAATACTGATAGGCTGTGCAGCACCATAAGAATTGTTAGCCACTCTGAATATTCTTTCGTTGGTTCCGAATCCGTAAGGTTCGCCGTTTTCTTTGATTACAGAATTGTGGTCGCTGTTTCTATAACGCCAGCCTACACTTGTAATCGGATTAGATTCATCCAATATATCGTTATCAAATCCGCCGTCTGTGATTAGCTCCTCGCCGTAGATTGCGCCCTTGAGCTCGCCCGTTTCATCCTCTGCACCAACAAAGGGGGTTATAAGTGAGCTTTGAAGTAACAAAGCAACCGCTAACAATATTGGAATTATTTTTTTCATAATCGCAATACTCCTTTATTTTTATGTTGAAAAAACTTATTGTCCGCCCTGCTGCACTTCGCTGCTTGTGCCTGCGCCTTCTTCGGGCCACATAGTTACTGATAAGTCCTCTGTATCCTGCGTATTACTGATATTCTCTCTTATGTTAAAGGAGTTTATATCAAATTTAGGCTCTGTATAAAGATTTTTCATTTTTCTTCTCCCCTGTTTACTGTGAAATTTTACTGTTTATCGTTTCTATTAATGCCTCATATGTAGTTACTGTCCATGCGGCGTCCTCCAAAGAGAGTATCTCTGCACCTGCGTCTTCAGAGGTTACACCCATTTCTGCAGCTACTGCACGTGCAACGTCGATACAACTACGCGAGCTAGTGCCGCCGCTTATGTTATTTTCTGTAATAACATTATCGCTGTAAATAATTTTTCCGTCGTTAAGCTTTATGTACGCTCTTGCCGAATACTTTGTTCTAAGCAGCGCATCTGTTGATGACGAATATCTGAATTTTGTGCTTATTGTAGTTGTGGTTGCTTCTAATTTTTCTGCGGTAATTTTTGCTGTTTTAGCGCTATAACCGCCGTAAACACCGTCAACAACCAGCTCCTCCCCGTCTTTCATAAATCTTGTGGGGATTCCTACTATACCTACTTCAGCTATCTTATCTCTGTAAGCTGACTCAAATACAGTACTGAAATCTGCTTCAAAGCGAATATCGGCTTCGCCGTTAGTTCTGATTGTTGCGCCTGCTACGTTAAGCGCAGGAGCATATACTGATAAGTCCGAAACAGAAACCTCTGTTAAACCCTCTGTTATAAGGCCCAAACCATCTGCATCTGATACCTCTACGTTATCAAGTGTGAAGCTTGCTTTTTCAGCCTCTGCATCTGAAGCTACGGCAAAGATAAAGGTTATCCATACATTATCATCCGATGACTTATCGGAAAGAAGAGCAAACTTAATAACCTTTCCGTCGTCCTCTATTAAATCTGTTGCGGCAGATATTTTGTTAACCTCTGCAAAGGCGGAGGTTACAGCTACATTGGTAAGGGCAAACGATGCTTCGTCATAGTCAATCACGCCCGATATGCCGCCGACTGTCTTGGGGGCGCTTAAGGTTACCTCATACTGTTCACCCTTAATTGCCTGTGCCGAGCCAGAAAGGGAAACCGTCACAGACTCTGTGTCTGCCGAGGCGCCGAAGCTCATCATTCCTGCTACTAATAGAGTTGCCAATAGAATAGATAAAAACTTTTTCATTTTCTTAACTCCTATTATGGTTTTGGTACATAATTACCTATAATTATTATAAATCACACACGTTTTATGGTAAATATCAAAAAACAACGCTTTGGCATCACTTTTATACAATAAATCTATAATATGTATTTATATAAAAAAAGACTTGGGAAAACCCAAGCCTTTTTGTTATATATTTGCCTTTACAAATTCTATTTGCTTTTCGACCGAAGCGACGCAGGTGCCGCCCAAGGATATGCGTTTATTTACGCAGGTTGAAAGCGCAATTTCTTCGAAAATATCCCCAGAGAAAAGGTCACTATACTTTTTATAATCTTCAAGCGGCAGAGTTTCGAGCACTAAGCCTTTTTTAATACACTCTGCTACAATTTGACCCGATATTTTATATGCACTTCTGAACGGCATTCCTTTTTTAACAAGATAGTCTGCCATATCGGTAGCGTTTATAAAGCCCTTTTGCGCCGCCTGCAGCATATTGTCTTTTAGTACGGTCATTGAGCTTATCATACCAATCATAACCTGAAGACACATTTTTACAGTATCTGAGGCATCAAACACGCCCTCCTTGTCCTCCTGCATATCCTTATTGTACGCAAGCGGCAAGCCTTTAAGCGTTGTAAAAAGTGCGAACAAATCGCCGTATACTCTGCCCGTTTTTCCGCGGATAAGCTCTGCCATATCGGGATTTTTCTTCTGCGGCATAATTGACGAACCGGTTGTGTAAGCATCTGACAGCTCTATAAACTTAAACTCCCAGCTTGACCAAAGTATTATCTCCTCCGAAAGACGCGAAAGATGCATCATAAGGGTGGAAACTGCCGACATAAATTCCAGACAAAAATCGCGGTCTGAAACGCCGTCTATACTGTTTTGGCAAACATCTGTAAAGCCAAGCTTTTCTGCCTCAAACACGCGGTCGGTATTATAGGTTGTGCCCGCAAGAGCACAGCTTCCTATCGGGGACACATTTATACGCTTTTTGCAGTCACACAGACGGTCAAAATCGCGCAGAAGCATCATAGCGTACGCCATAAGGTGATGACCGAAGGTTATGGGTTGTGCACGCTGAAGATGGGTGTAACCCGGCATAATAACAGCCTTATTCTGCTCTGCCTTTTCGCAAAATACGGCAAGCAAATCCTTTATAAGAGCGCAGATTTCGTCCACCTCATCACGCAAGTACATACGGGTATCGAGCGCAACCTGGTCGTTACGGCTACGAGCAGTATGAAGCTTTTTTCCAAGGTCGCCAAGGCGGTTTGTAAGCTCCTGCTCTACAAACATATGAATATCCTCGCACGACATATCAATAGTTAGCTTGCCGCTCTCTATATCAGCAAGAATTCCGTCAAGACCGTCTATGAGCTTTTCAGCCTCGTCCTCACCTATTATGCCCTGTGCGCCGAGCATTGCGGCGTGAGCCATACTTCCCCTTATATCTTGCCCATACATACGGGAGTCAACGCGAATTGAGGAATTAAAATCGTCGGCTATGCTATCTACCACACCGTCGGTTCTTCCTGCCCACATTTTTGCCATAAATAAAACTCCTTTATATAGCATAGTCCTGCACATTTCTGTGCAGGACACTATTTTCTTATTTCTTGCCGTCAACCATTGCCTGAACCTTAATCGGCAGACCATAAAGATTGATAAATCCAGCAGAATCGCGCTGGTCATAATCACTCTCGCCAAAGGTGGCAATTTCTTCGCTATACAGCGAGTTGGGGCTCCAAACGCCGCCAACGATTATGTTGCCCTTATAGAGCTTTAGCTTAACGGTACCTGTTACCTTTTCCTGTGTCTTGTCAACGAATGCGGAAAGTGCCTCGCGAAGAGGAGTAAACCACTGACCGTTGTATACAAGCTCTGCAAAGGTGATGGAAAGCTTCTGCTTTTCGTGCATCGTCATCTTATCAAGGCACAAAGTTTCGAGAACATTGTGTGCCTTGTAGAGAATTGTTCCGCCCGGAGTTTCGTAAACGCCGCGGCACTTCATACCAACAAGGCGGTTTTCTACAATGTCGATTATGCCGATACCGTTTGCACCGCCAAGCTCGTTAAGCTTTAAAATTATTTCCTTAGCGGTCATCTTCTCGCCGTCGAGAGCTACGGGTGTACCCTGTTCAAAATCGAGTGTAACATAGGTCGGCTTGTCGGGCGCAGCAATGGGAGATACGCCCATCTCAAGAAAGCCTTCCTTTTCATACATAGGCTCGTTACCGGTATCCTCGAGGTCAAGACCCTCGTGCGAGAGGTGCCAGAGGTTCTTATCCTTAGAATAGCTGGTTTCACGGTTGATTTTAAGCGGAATGTTGTGTGCCTCCGCATACTCAATTTCCTCGTCACGCGACTTAATATCCCACTCGCGCCACGGAGCGATTATAGGCATATTGGGTGCGAAATGCTTAATTGCAAGCTCAAAACGAACCTGGTCATTTCCCTTACCCGTGCAGCCGTGAACGATAGCATCGGCATTTTCCTTTATTGCTATTTCAACAAGGCCCTTTGCTATGCAAGGACGCGCGTGGCTGGTGCCGAGCAGATACTCTTCATATACTGCGCCGGCCTTCATGGTGGGAATTATGTAATCATTTACATACTCTTCGGTTAAATCAAGAACATAAAGCTTTGAAGCGCCCGGCTTTATTGCCTTTTCTTCAAGACCCACAAGCTCCTCCCCCTGACCCACATTTCCCGAAACGGCAACAACCTCACAGTTGTTATAATTTTCCTTAAGCCACGGGATAATTATTGATGTATCGAGGCCGCCCGAATATGCTAAAACGACCTTTTTAATATTTTCCTTGTTCATAGTTTGCCTCCTGAATATTTATGCACAAAAATTAATTACAAGCGATATTATACCCCTTTAAAATGGCTTTGTCAAGCATATAATTACATAAATATTCAATATTTATGCATTGTATTCAGTATATTCTGTACAAAAATGAATAAATATGATAAAATGTTTTAAGGGTAAAAATTTTTTCGTTCGTATAAGTAGTGTAAAGGGGGGCTTTTATGAAAAACGGTGACAGTAGCTACCGCCGTTTTTTGGAGGGTGAGCAGGAAGCCTTTGACGATATAATGTTAACCTATCGCGAGGGGCTTACATTCTTTATAATGCGTTATGTCGGCGACGAAAGCGTTGCTGAGGACATTTGCATTGATGTGTTTTGCGAGCTGCTTACTCATCCACGGCGTTATAACGGAAGAAGCTCGCTTAAGACCTACATATTTATGATAGGAAGAAGCAGAGCGCTTGATTATCTGCGGCGCAAGAATAAAATTTTGATGCTGCCGCTTGAAAATGCAATGGAGCACGGGGACACGGGTGTGTCGCCCGAGGATGCCGTATGCATAAGTGAACGCAAGAAAGCTGTAAATGAGGCTATTCGTACCCTGCCGCAGAATATGCAGCTTGCGGTGCATTTGGTTTATTTTGAGGAGCTGAGCTATAAGCAGGCCGCCAAGGTGCTTAAGGTCAGCGAAAAGCAAATAGATAATCTGCTTTATAACGCACGCAAAAAGCTTGAAAAAACACTTAGAAAGGAAGAGCTGATATGAGAAGCTTTGACGATTTTAAAGCTGATGTTTACGCCCGTCGTGACGAGCTTTTGAGAGTTCGCCGCAAGAGAAGACGCATTTTTATCTCCTGCGTGCCTTTAGTATTTTGCGTGGCGATTGCGCTTATATTTATAAACGGTGATTTTTTCGCCAGAAACAAGTCGTCCGACAACGCTATGGGCGCAACTGACGAATATAGTGAAGAGACTATATATGTTGACCCTGACGGTGCAGAACTTGACGAAGGCGAAGTGGTTGAAAACACCGATGATTTTGAGATTTTACCCGACTCTGCTTCATCCTATGTAAATTATATGACCTCACAGGTTGAAATCACCGACGGAAACAGTGAGAGTAAAACAAACGGTGCGCCTTTACAATCACACTCAGACTACTCCTATTCGAGCACTATGTCGGCGCAGATTGAGGTATCTGACGGAAAGATTGTTACCTGCCACCTGCTTAATGACGAGCAAGAGGCCAAGACTGTTTTACAGCTTATAACTCTGACGGGCGCTATTGACAGCGAATTAGAGCCGCCCGCTGAGCGCGTAACCGTTTATTTGCGCGAATATGATATGGTTACCATATATTACTACCAAGGAAACAGCGACAAGGAGCCTCCTGAGCATGAGCACGCTAAGATTATGTCTGCGCAAGTGGCAGACGGAATACTAAAATACTTAGAGGAAAGAAAATGAAGATAAAAAAGATATTGCCCCTTTTACTGCCCATCGCAATCCCCGTCCTCCTCTTTGCACCTTATAGCTTTTTTAATCAGCTTATAATAGTTGACTTGCTTGGCTGCGGGTGCGAGCCTTTTCCTAACGCAAACCATTTTTCTTTATTGTTTTGGGGTGCGATGGGCATTTTAAACGGAGGCTTATCTTTCTTCGTTTCGAAAAGAATAACGCCTAAATGGGCTAAAATTTTGTATATTTTAGTTGTTATTATAGTCGTACTTTTGCTTTGTAACGCATTTTACAGAGCGCTTTTATGGAAGTGATAAAAATGAAAAAGAAAATTTTATGGTTTACTTTAACACCGCTCGCTATAATACTTGTTTTACTTTTGGGTGTTATAGGATATATCGAGTCGCACGGTCTCTTCTTTTCGAGCGGACAATATTTAAAATGCGGCGAAAGTCATATGATTTTGATGGAAAGCGGTGGCGCTACGGTGCTGTCCTATGATGACGAAGAAATCTTTGACGGCATTTCGAATGGTGATAGAATTAAGATATTAAACGATGCTATTTTAGAATCCTACCCATCACAAACCAATGTGTATTATTTAAAAAAGCTATCTGACGGCACAGAGGCCGACCTGCCCGCAGGTACACTTAATTCTCTGCGCGAGATGGGCTGGATACCGAAGCTCACGCATACTCACAATACAGCCGACGGTAACAATGTTGTCCCTCACAAAGAGGGCGGCTACTGCGGCAACACAACAACCGTACTCAAAACACATATAGGCACTGAAAACGAGAAAGAATATTCGTTTTGGGGCGTTGAGTCGGTTGCGCTTACGGACTTGCTTTTACATCTTGACTACAGCACAGATAACATTTGCGGCTGCGAGGCGGAGTATTTTGTAAAAACCGAATTTGGCAAAAGCTTTTATATAAATTTAAGCGAAAGCTTTGCAACCTGCATAGAAACCGACGGCAACTTGGCGCTCGGTCAGGTTGCTCTTTCGGACGAACAAGTCAAAACGATAAGCGAAATAATAAAAAAAGCCGAGGACGGAAAATTAGATACGATTTCGTTTTATCATTAAAAAAGCAGCCACGAAATTCGTGGCTGCTTTTTTATTTTACGGGGGGTGCAGAAGCCCTCCCCTATATTCTTGTTGGTTATAATAATTTAAGCAAAAGCTCTGTTATGAATACCGCTACACAAGAGAACGCGGCAACCTTTACAAGACTTTTATCAAAGAAAGCGAAAATAACCGCCACAATAAATCCGACGGCTGCCGACAGAAGATGGTCGGTTGCGAAAAAGATTGCAGGAACGGTCATTGCCGAGAGCACCGCTATGGGCACATAATGCAAAAACGAAAGCACAAATCGGTTTTTGATTTTTTTCTTGCAAATCACAAGCGGTATCATTCTTACAAGATATGTAACGCCCGCCATACAAAGTAAGTAAAGTAGAAATTTTCCGCTAATCATTTTCTGCTACCTCCCCTTCTGCAGTATCTATGGGGAAAAGTATTGCACAGAGTATTCCCGATATAATTGCACAGATTATAATTACAAATCCACTCGGAACAACCGATAATGCTGGAATAAACTTAAACGCGCACGAAAGCACAACGGCAGTTGCGGCGCATACGGCGGCCGAAAGCTCGCGCTTTAGCTGCGGCACGACTATGGCAATAAACATTCCGTAAATTGCAACGCCGAGCGAGGTTATAACAATTTGCGGCAGAATATGTCCTGCTACGGCACCGAGCAGTGTTCCGCCCGACCAGCCTATATAGGGTGTCAAGATAAGACCGTACATATATTTTTTGCCGACTGTTCCTTTGTTGCTTGTGGCAACCGCAAAGATTTCGTCGGTGTTACCGAAGGCTATGAGAAAGCGGTTTAAAAGATTTACGCTCTTGCCAAGCTTTTGCGACAAAGATACCGACATAAGCGAATAGCGCGAATTTATAACAAGCTGTGACACGGCAAGTTCTGCAAATGTTCCTCCGCCGCAGATTATAGGAACCGCGGCAAGCTGACCTGCTGAGGTCAGATTGGTCATTGATATAAGCAGCGCCTCAAAAACGCTGAGTCCCATTCCCACTGCAAATATACCAAAGGCAAAGGAAACCGAAAAATAACCTATGCATATAGGCAGTCCGTCGGTCACTCCCCTTTTAAAGCTGTTGTTTTCCATTTACCACACCTCTTAGGGCTTGCAGGTTCCGCAGGGCGTATAACCCTTTGCTTTAAGCTCTGACGCTGTGCCTACAAAGCTTTCCTTGTTTTTATCACTTATATTTTTAGCACCCGAACAATCGGGACTATGATACTTTTTAGAATTGGTGTTGAGTATATAGGTAACTGTGCCAACGCTGCTACTCTCTGACTCGGTAAGTTTGCTGTCCCCCGTAGCGTAGTCTATTTCTACACCGGGTTGGCAGTTATAAACGAAAACATTAAAGCAAACGCCTTTTCCGCCGTCCTCAACCGACTGCGCTTCTATCTGTACCCCGTTTGCCAACAGATTTTCGCCGTCGTATACAGGGGTCACTCTATATAGCACGCGGTTGCCCGTTTCCTTTATATAATCAGCCACCGCGTTTTCAAACGGAAGCATACCCTCGACATTCATATAACGCGTACCCGTTATTAAATTTCTCTTGTTGGCGTTTTCGCCCGAAAGCTGAAACCCTATAAGGTGGCAACGGTTATAAAGATATTTGCCGTCTACAATGTCGTATTTTACGGTGTGCCATCCGCTCGGCTTAATCCTTCCTATTTCGCCGCGCTCCTCGGTCGGCATAAGGATAGGACTAAGCATTGCGCACACCTCGCCGCAACGACCCAAATAATCGAGCGGTGAAAAATATTCATAAGGGGCGGCTTCAAGGTCAGTGCTGCTAAAGTCAGGCTTATTGTTTTCTATCTCTATATAGGACTTGCCCGAAAATGCAGGCACATTTTCTACCGTTATGCTGTTAGGTGCTGATGAAAGGTCGTATGACGAATAAACTCCGCACGCTGACAGTAAAACCGCAAGCGCGACTAGTATAAAAGCCAACCTTTTCATCCTATACACCCCTTTTATTTAGTAACTTTATCTTTCTGTGTTGCTAATCTATAAAGCTCCTCGGTTGCGAAAGCAAGCTTAGTTACAACATCGGTTTTGTTTACGGGATAGCAATAAAAAGAATCATTTTCGGTAGATATATCTACGCAGTCAAACGGTTTTATATAACAATAATCATATTCAATATGCAGACTATTTGTTTCGTGCGGTGCGCGGTTTATACGGTAGCGCTCTCCCCTATATTTTCCCTCAAGAACAAAGCCGTTTTCTTTATCGTGCGTAAGGTGTGCACGACCTAAGTTCATAAAGCGCCAGGTGCGCGGCATAGAATAAACCTCCACCTCGTCAGCGAAGCTGTATTCTCCGCGTGCAATCTGCTCTTTGACCTGTTCTCTCTCCCACTCGAACCAATCGGGGACATGCGAAAACTCGGTCTCGCCGTTTTGTGCTGCAAGTGTGCCGTCCTCGTTTAAGGTCCAGCGCTTACCGCACTCTTTGCAAAAGATTTCCGCACCCTTTGATGCCATCTTAGACTCCGTTTTGCAGTGAGGGCACTGGTAAAGAATCTTATGCATACCTTCGGCACGGAACGGCTCGGTTATGAGTATTCCGTTATCCTTTTGGTATTTATAGTCATCGTATGTCAATGCCTCTTTTACTGCGGCGTTGATTTCGTCGACCGTCATCGATTTTACCTGCTCTGCGCTTAGAATCTGAGTAACGGTGGTATGAAGCGGAACGCGGCGCTTTTTACGGAAGTTCCAAAAAGGCGAATGTAGATAATTTCCGTGGTGAACAACTGCCACAACCGGCACCTTATTCATTTTTATCAGTTTGCCGAGCGAGGCAGGCAGATAAGACAGTGTGCCGCAGGGGGAATAACGCGCTTCGGGGTACATAGAAAGAATATCTCCCCTTTTAAGCACGCGGTTTATTGATTTTATAAGGTGCAAATCCATTGTAAACTTACGGGTGCAGATTGCACCGATAAGCTCCATAAGCCACGGGCGGCGGTAGTAGCCGTCTATGCTTACGACATTGTTTACGCGGTGTGGCAGCGTTGCCATTGCCGCTAATTCAAAGTCTATAAAATACATATGATTGCTGAGCATCATATATGGTGGTTTTAGCCCCTCCATATTTATTTTTTCAACCTTGTAATTTTTGTTTATAAGCATAATTTTTGAAAGCAGCCAAATAAGCCAGACTATAATAAGCGGCTGTCTTATAGGATACTTTGCAGTATTGTAGCGCTTTTTATTTTTATAATTTACGTCCATTTTTCTTCTCCTCAAACCATTCTTCCGCATTTTAATTTTACTCTATTTCATATGCAAAAGCAAGAAATTTCGACAAAGTATAATTTGTAAATTCTTGAAATATAATTTAATTAGTAGTATACTTTGCTATGGTGATTTGTGTGATATTTTTATATATTGGATTGGGCGTTATAGCCGCCGTTTTAATAACCTCTCTTGTTTGCTTTTTTATGGCGTTTTACGCTATAAGAAAAAAAGGCAAAAAGGAACCTGAGTTTTCGCTCCCACCCGGAGTAATTTACGAACCGTTCTCTGAGCAGATGCTCGCCTTTATGAAGGAAACGCAGGTTATGCCGCACAGAGAGGTTTCTATTGTTTCGCACGACGGGCTAAAGCTTTACGGCAAGTATTACGAGTATAAAAAAGGCGCACCTATTGAGCTTTTATTTCACGGCTACCGCGGTAAAGCGGAGCGAGATTTGTGCGGCGGAGTGCAGCGCTGTTTTTCGCTTGGCCGAAGCGCACTTATAGTTGACCAGCGCGCCTGCGGAAAGAGCGAAGGACACATAATATCCTTTGGCGTAAACGAAAGCCGCGATTTAGAACTTTGGGTGCGTTACATAATAAGACACATTGATGTTAACGCGAAAATAATACTTTGCGGAATTTCTATGGGCGCCTCTACCGTACTTATGGCAGCTAACAGAGATTTACCCAAAAATGTTATAGGCATACTTGCAGACTGCGGTTTTTCCTCTGCAAAAGAGATTATTAAAAAGGTTATAAGGGTAGAAAAAGGGTTGCCTGCAAATATTTTATACCCCTTTGTGCGACTTGGCGCATTGCTTTTCGGACGCTTTAATTTAGAGGAAAACCCACCCATAAAGGCGGTGACCGAAAGCCGACTTCCGATAATTTTTATTCACGGTGACACAGACGATTTTGTCCCTGCCGATATGAGCCGCAAGATGTATGATGCTTGCAGCAGTGAAAAGACGCTGCTTATGGTAAAGGGTGCCGGACACGGACTTAGTTACCTCGTTGACCCCAATGCTTATTTAAAGATAATTGTGGACTTTTCACCTAATATGAATTTAAAAACTGAGATAAAAAAATAAACTCCCGTTTGGGAGTTTATTTTTTAGTCTAATTCAAAAACCTTTTTAAGCATCGGTTGTGCGCCTGTAATGGGGTCCATTTCCATAATCATAATGTCCTTCATATACTCGTTCCAGCGGTCTACAACCTCGCTCTGTGCCTGATAGCTTGCGGCGTAGTCAACGCCCTTTTCACATTCGTAATAACCGAAAAGCTCGTTTCCGACATTCCAGATTGTATAGTTGCAGATTCCTGCATCCTTCAGTACCTTTACGAGCTCAGGCCAGATTTCATTATGACGACGGACATACTCATCGTGACAGCCGTCTTTGACTATTGCTTTCCAAGCGTATTTTTCCATTTTACAATCCCCTTGCTTTCAAAAAGTCATAGCTCTTTTTAAGGCAAACGAAAGGGTCCTCGTCATAGGTTAAATCCTGCTCTACAAGCGCGTATTTGACATCTGCCTGCTCTGCTGCATAGAGGATAGCGTCCCAGTTAAGATTTCCGCTGCCTACGGGTGCCATGTGCTGTTCCCAATCACATAATACCAAATCCTTAAGATGAATACAAGGAATTCTTCCACTAAGGCTTTTTGCAAACTGTGCAACATCTACACCGCCTACCTGTGCCCAATATGTATCAAGTGTAATTCCAAGCTCGTCTGCCGTTGTGTTAGAAAGCAGATATTCAAGCCTTGTTAGTCCGTTTGGGAAGTCGCGGCTGAACTCAGGACTATGGTGATGGTACATAAGCTTTTTGCCCGCCTTATGCATAGCGCGTCCCGAGGTGTGAGCAAGGTCGATTACTTGTTTCATATCCTCCATTGATTTTAGCATATTCGGTCCAGCGCCTATTCCGATATAATTGCACTCAAAAACATCATGGTCGGCTATAACAGATTCTACTTCGTCGCGCATACGCTCAAAGGGGCTATGTGTAATTACACATTCAAGTCCGTTTTTCTGAAGTTGCTCGCGCAGCCATTGCGGCTCATAAGGACATACACCAGAGATTTGAACATAACGGTATCCGATATCTGCAACCTTTTTTAAGCTTTCACTAAAATCCGTAAGGTTTTTACATTGGTCACGGAGTGTGTAAAACTGTACTCCTATTTTCATAAAATTCCTCCTTAGCCAGAGCATTCAAACCCGAATCAGATTTTGGAATAAGGATTTTACGCTGTGGCTTTGTTAAAATACTCGTTAATCCAATAGCCTATGTGCGCCAAAGAGCCAAAAGACGCCGAAAATCGCCCTTTTAGGCTGGTTCGGGTTTTACATAAGCGGATTTGCTAATTTTTTATTATTTCAAATATTCCGCTACCGAGCGGTGCACTTTTGTTTCCGTCGCAAAAAGAATAACCGTTTGGTAGTTTGATTTCGCCGTGTATGTCATCTTTAATACCGATGGATAGGAAGATATTTTTTCCCTCGCGCCACCAGTGGACCGACACCCCGTCAAACGATGCTTTTGCATAGTTTAAGGCTGACGGAAAATGCGGATATATGAGATACTGCGATATATCGTTTGCGGATGGGTTATGACGCAGGCCTGCGTATTCCTGCACGAAGGTAGATAGTATATCGCCCCAGAAGTGATGATTTTGTGAATCACGTCGTTTGTTTGGAAGCGGAAACGATTCGCAAAGCGCCGTTGCGCCTGCCTCTATCCACGCACCGTAGGAGGGACTGTCAGGTCGCGTTATCATCTTGTGCGCTAAATCAATATATCCATACTCAGCAAGAACATGGAAAATCTGTCTTGCGCCCAGAACACCCGTAACCAAGTGGTCGTCCTCTGCCCTTATAAATTCTATAAGACGTTCAACCGCTATTGGTTTTTCGTCCTGTTCTAAAATATCGAAGGCTATCGCCATAGCCTGTGAGGTCTGGCAAGCACCGTCAACCGTCATTGTGTCAAAATTAACGAGATTATCTCTGAACGCTTGACGCATTTCATTTGATAATTTTTCAGCCTCCATAGCTGAGGCGATATCACCTATCTCACGAAAGAGGTGTGCCGCCTTGCGAGATATATCAATTATTGTCGCGCTGTCAGTGACCGTGAGCGGTGCATACGGCAGGTGATTTTCAACATAGGGCTGGCACCAGTCACCGAGTCCGTAAGCAACAAGACCTCGCTCGTTACGCTTTTTCGCGGCGTAACGCAGATATTTCTGCATCATACTGAAGTTTTCTTCTATTATCCTTTTATCGCCGCTGTATTTATAAATCTGATATGGCAGTTCTATGCACGCGGCATCCCACGCGGGACCGTTGCCCCAGTTAAAGCCCCAACCCGTTGTGGGTACTATTGCGGGCAGTGCACCGTCCTCGCGCTGTGCCCTTTTTAGATTTTGAAGCCATTCTGCCATACCGTTTTCAGCACTCATATGCAGCAGCATGTGCTCGGCAGATAAAGCTATATCGGCTGTCCAGCCGTTTTTCTCACGGTGGGGACAGTCGGTCGGAACATATAAAAAGTTTGAGCGGTCGCTTCGCTTGGTCATAGCGTAGAGCTTGTTGACCGTATCGTCCGAACAACTGAAATCACCGCGAGACTCCATATCACAGCTCATAACAAGATATGTAAGCAGGTCATCGGTCGCCTGCTCTTTAGTTATACCCTCAACAAGAGCATAACGGAAGCCGTGGAAGGTAAATGGAGGAACAAATATCTCTTCATCCCCTCCCTTTAATGTATATACATCCATTTGGGGATAGTCAAAATAGAAATCGGTTTCGGTAGAGCGAATAAATATTGTCGAACGGAGGGAAAAATATCCGTCAACCTCCATCTCCCCAAAGCGAATTTTTACCGTCTGTCCCGCCTTGCCTTTGATTTTTAGTCGACATACACCGCTGTTATTCTCACCAAAATCGTACATATAGGTATCTTTAACACGTGTACGCTCGATGGGATTTTCGTAGGCGAGATTACTCTCACAGGTGAAGCAAAAATCGTCATAGTGTTTTATCTTTACGGGGTGCAACTCCTTATAAACCACTACGGGCTCTGCCTCACACACGCGCGGTTCTCCCTTTGGGCAGTCAGCGGGTAGCGCATTTTTCCAATCGCTGTCCGAAAAGCCTATATTATTCCATCCGCTTTGTTCCAGACGCGCATCATAAAAAGTGCCTATACGCAAATCGTCAAGCAGCACGGGAGATGGAGAAGTTTTTACGCTTTCATCTGCCTCAAAAAGCAGTTCTCCATCACACTCAAGCGAAAATGCAACACGTAAGGGACCGCGCCAGCGTGACTTGTTAAGCTCCCACATTTTTCCGCCAAAGCAGTTAAAAAAACCGTTTCCCAGAATAATTGCTATGACGTTTTCATCCTTTTTTAAATGCTCTTTCAGATTGTATGTATCATAATAAAGAATGTCATCGGGGTTATGAATATAGGGTGCAAGTGCGCCCTTGGTTATATGTACCCCGTTAATATAAAGCTCATAAAGTCCGAGTCCGCATATAGCAAAGCAGGCGCTTTGCGGTATTTTTTCTAAAGAGAACACCTTGCGAAACAGGGGTGCGGAAACATAATTGTCATAGTCACATATGTCGTTGTTTGCACATATAAAACGTTTTGAAAACATCATTTTCCTCCCCTACCAATTTATCTGCCAACGCGGCTTATAACAGCCTTCGCACTTAGATTTACTTTCGCCTGTCTTCTTAATATCGGAGTTTTTAATTTTCTGCTCATAAAACCCTAAAAACTCCTTTTCATCAAAGGGTAGCTTTATTGGTACGCTTTTTTTCCATGCCGAAAGGTATGCGGCATTTGAAATCGTAAGCTCGTTTATACCCTCTATTCCGGGTGCAATAAGCTCTTCACCATAGAGCACTGCTCTTACAAAATTTTCTATCACTTTTTCGTGCGGCTTATCCTCGTGCTCAAAGCGCATTTCTTCGTATGTCAGCGAAAAATCGGGAAAGTCTTCATCTGTTTCAAAGCATAGCCTGCGCTCGTCCTCGCTAAGCTTCCACCATTTGAGCACACCGTTTTCTATAACGATTTTGCCCCTATTCCCTGTAATTTCAAGGCGATTTGTACCCGGATATTCACCTGTTGAGGTTATAAACACGCCCGTTGCACTGTTTTTATAACGGGTAAATATTGTAACGTCGTCCTCAACCTCGATTTTATGGAACTTTGCAATATCGCAAAAGGCAGATACCTCACACGGCATTCCGCATATCCATTGCCAAAGGTCTATGTTGTGCGGTGCCTGATTTAAGAGCACTCCGCCGCCTTCGCCCGCCCATGTTGCGCGCCAGTTGCCCGAATCATAATAATGTTGGGTGCGGTACCAGTTTGTAATAATCCAAACCGAACGCTTCAGCTCACCCAAAGCACCGCTCTTTACAATTTCGCGCGCCTTTATAAAAAGCTCATCCGTGCGCTGCTGGAACATTAAAGCAAATACTCGATCGCTTTTTTGTGCAACAGAGTTAAGTCTTTTTGCCGCCGAAACGGTAACATCAATCGGTTTTTCGCAAAGCACATGCTTACCGGAAAGGATTGCCTGCTCTGCAATTTGTGAATGAAGCTTGTGCGGCGTGGCAATTATAACCGCATCAACACAGCTGTCGCTTATAAGCGCTTCCCAGTCAGTAAAACATTTACAGCTTTTAAATGCCTCTCTGCAAAAGGCTATTCGACTCTCATCGATATCACAAACCGCATAAAGCACGGCATCCTTAATTTTCCCTTCCCATAATGCAGTAGCGTGTGCTGTACCAATATTTCCGATTCCGATTATACCAATATTTAATTTTTTCATACAGCACACTCCTTTTTTCTATTTTGAACCGCCGTAGGTATTGCTTGTATCCGCGAATACAGCTTTAACGTCCGTCTTTCTGCGTGAAGTAGCAACGCGCTTCATAAGCTCGTCATAATATAACTCTTCATCAAATGGCAGTTCTATTTCTTTTCCTAAAAATGCCGAGAGATGCATTGCGTTAGAAAGTGTGAGTCCATTTATACCCTCGCTGCCGTCAGCCACCATTTTGCCGCCACGCAAAATAGCATTAGCCCAAGCATTCATAACACCTACATGCTGAGGATTCTCACCGTCTGTTTCGGCCTCATAAACCTTGCTTTGCATAACACCAAACGGCTCAGTTGTGGTTTTTGAAAACTCCGGCTCACTAAGTGCAAACTCCTCGACTATGAGTTTATTATTTTCAACAACAAACTTTGCACAGTCCATCTGAATTTCAAAGCGGTTGGTGCCGCGCGCGTCACCCGTCGTTGTGATAAACACGCCGGTTGCGCCGTTTTCATATTCAACGTAGGTTGTTACATCGTCCTCAACCTCGATATCGTGCCATTTGCCGAAATGCATTTTTGTCTGCACTTTTTTTGGCATTCCGCAAATCCACTGCCACAAATCAAGCTGGTGCGGACACTGGTTAAGCAGTACTCCGCCTCCCTCTCCCGACCAGGTTGCACGCCAATTTCCCGAATCATAATACACTTGCGGACGGTACCAATCGGTTATAAGCCAATTAGTTCTTCTTATCTCACCATATTTGCCCGACCTTACAAGCTCACGCAGCTTGCGATATACACAGTTGGTACGCTGATTAAACATCATACCAAATGCAAGTTCCGGGTGACGCTCAGCCTCATCGTTCATTTCCCTTGCCTGTTTTGTATAAACACCTGCCGGCTTTTCAACCATAACGTGTATTCCGCGCTTTAAACACTCTATCGCATACTTGGGATGGTCATAGTGCGGTGTTGCGACAATGCAAGCATCTATAAGACCACTATCAAGCATTTCCTCCGCGCTGTCAAAGAACTTTATACCCTTATATTTTTCGTTGGCAAGTGCCCACTCAACACGTTCCTTGTTGATATCAGCCGCCGCAACAGTAACAAAATCCGGACATTGACCCTCATACACATTTTTTGCGTGGCTTGCACCCATATTTCCAAAACCTATTATTCCAAGTCTAATCTTTTCCATCATCTTTCTCCTTAAAGCAGTTCTTTAAAAGCATCACAAGCAAAATCGAAAGCAGTATTGCTGTCGGAAAAAGCCTGTACTATATTGCTTTTTTCTCCCGCACGTTCAAGTGTGCTGAGTCCGTCAAATTCCATAAGGTGCGGCTCCATTGTAAAGGCGTTTCCGCCGAGAGATAAAAAATCTGACACAATTTTCTTTATGTTTCCGTCACCCTGTCCTGCAGGGACGATTACTCCATCCTTGCGTGCATCCTTTATATGCATATAGCGGATATGCCCTTTAAGTTTTTCCCAAGCCGACTGGGTATCTTCGCCGCACTGAACAAAATTAGCAGGGTCAAATATTCCATCAAGTCCTCCTACCTCACGAAACAAATCAAGGCAATGTGCAGCATTGTCGCCGTATATGCCTTTTTCGTTTTCGTGACAAAGACGAATTCCGCTTCCCTTTGCTGTCTCCACAAAGTATGACATACGCTCTATAACCTCGGCCCTACAGTCTGAGTAAGTAACACCCTCGGGTATGTAAAAAGAGAAAAGTCGTATATTCTCCGCACCGAGTTCATGCGCAAGCAGAAGCGTGTGCTTGAATTTATCAAGATGAGTCGAAAAATTATCTGTTATATTTATCTTTCCTATCGGTGAACCGAGTGACCATATAATTAGTCCGTTATCGTCAAGTTTAGCTTTTACCTCTCTCGCTTTAGAAATTGAGATGTCAGAAATATTCGCGCCGTCAACATTGCGAATTTCAAGTCCATCAAGACTGTTGCGAAGCATCGCTTTTATCTGTCCGTCTATACTGCTGTCAGCCTCATCGGCGAAGGCAAAAATCTTAATTTTTTCCATAATCCTCACCACTTAGATTTATTTATCCAATATCAGTAATAATTATATTATAATTGAAATCAAAATGAAATGGAATTGCATACTGTATCTAAAAACATTGCATTTTGTATTAGCACGTGATATACTTATTTAGGTGATATTATGGATGAATACTATTTCAAGGGGAAACATTTCACTCTAAATCATTGTTTATTTACTAATCCTGACCCGAATGATTTTATCATGCACGCGCACGAACACTATGAGCTGCTTTATTTTATTTCGGGTAGCGGAAGATTCTGGGTAGAAGGCACTCCTTATCAATTAAAGCCGCATGATATCATTATTTTTAACGCAGGTGAAGCACACCGTATTGATATTTCAAGCTCTGTTCCCTATGAGCGAATTGACATAGATATAAGCAAAAGCATTTATGATACGATGCCCGAATTTCAGGTTTTTCTTGAGCCCTTTATCTCACGTCCGCTTGGACAAAACAACCTTTTTCACGAAGAGGAATTCAGCGACGGATTTTATAAGCGTTGCCTTACAAAAATGCTTGTCCCCTGTGACAGTCCTGAGCTACAAATAGGCTCTAATCTTTTAGCATTGCTTAATGAGGTTTATACCGCATTTTTAAATCGGCACAAGGAGCCCGGACATTCATACCGCATATCATCGCAAATTTTAAACTACATAAACTCCAATCTTTCACAGGATATTTCGCCTGAAAGCATTGCTGAAAAATTTTTTATTTCGCGGTCACACCTTTACTCCATTTTCCGTAAAACGACAGGCTCTTCTGTCAGACAGTATATAACTGTTAAGCGACTATTAATGGCACGCGAGCTGCTGTCGGCAGGCACCCATCCTTCAGAGGTAAGTTCACTTTGCGGGTTTGGCGACTACTCTTCGTTTTTCCGCGCTTATAGGGCAAAGTTTGGCACCTCTCCGCGCGAGAATTATAAAAAGCAATTAGAACTTAACGATATTCCAAATAGTAATTAATAAATACCCACCCGCATAGCGAGTGGTATCTAATTTCTATACAAAAAAGACGGATAGCGAATGCTATCCGTCTTAATTACTTTAAGGCTAATTACTTAATCATGCCTGCAACTTCGTCAGCGAAGTTGTCCTGGCGCTTCTCAATACCCTCGCCCTTTTCAAAGCGAACATACTCAGTAACCTTAACATTTGCACCGAGCTCCTTAGCGGTCTTCTCGATGTACTTGCCAACGGTGAGGTCACCGTCGATAACATACTGCTGCTCTACAAGGCAGTTCTCCTTGTAGTACTTGCCAATCTTACCCTCAACAATCTTAGCAAGAACAGCATCGGGCTTGCCAGCCATTTTGGGGTCTTCCTTCATCTGAGCAACGAGGATTTCCTTTTCCTTGTCGATAACCTCTGCAGGAACAGAAGCTTCATCAAGATATGCAGGGTTCATAGCAGCAATCTGCATTGCTACGTTCTTACCCATAGTTACGAAATCAGCATTTGCAGTGTCAGCATCGGTGTCGAAGTTAACCATAACGCCTATCTTACCACCAGCGTGAACATAGGTAGTAACAGCGCCTTCGTAACGAGCGAAACGACGAACCTTAATGTTCTCACGAACGGCAAGGAAGAGCTCCTGTACCATATCGGCAACGGTCATTCCGTCCTCTGTGCAAGCGAGGAGAGCGTCAACATCGGCAGGATTCTGCTTTGCAACAACGCCTGCAACGCGAGCAGCAAGAGCCTTAAAGCCGTCACTGTTTGCAACGAAGTCGGTCTCTGCATTGATTTCAACAACAACGCCTACACCATCGATAACTGCGGCATATACTGTGCCCTCAGCAGCGATACGGTCAGCCTTCTTAGCTGCCTGTGCAAGACCCTTTTCTCTTAAAAAGTCAATAGCTGCATCAATATTACCGTCGGTCTCTACAAGAGCCTTTTTGCAGTCCATCATACCGCAACCGGTCTTTTCACGCAAGCTCTGAACATCTTTAGCGGTAAAAGCCATTTTAATTTCCCCTTATTATTTAATTATTCAGCGTCAGCAGCTTCCTCAGCAACCTCTTCTGCTTCCTCAGCAGCAGAGCCCTGAGTGCCCTGACGACCTTCGATAACTGCGTTTGCGATGGTCTCAGCAATAAGCTTAACTGCGCGGATAGCATCATCGTTACCCGGAATTACAGCGTCGATTTCATCGGGGTCGCAGTTGGTGTCAACAATAGCAATAATCGGAATGCCAAGCTTCTTAGCTTCCTGTACTGCAATTCTCTCCTTGCGGGGGTCTACGATAAACATAGCGCCCGGGAGCTTTGTCATATTCTCGATACCGCCGAGGAACTTCTCAAGCTTTTCAATCACTAAATTGAGCTTAATAACTTCCTTCTTAGGTAAGAGCTCAAATGTGCCGTCGTCACGCATGTTGCGAAGCTGAGAAAGACGGCTGATTCTGCGACGAATGGTGCGGAAGTTTGTAAGCATACCACCGAGCCAACGTGCGTTAACATAAGGCATTTCGCAGTGGATAGCCTCTTCCTTAACAGAATCCTGAGCCTGCTTCTTGGTGCCTACGAAGAGAATATCCTTACCCTCTGCGGAAATGTCGCGAGCGAAGAGATATGCTTCGTTGAGCTTCTTAACGGTCTTCTGCAGGTCGATAATGTAGATACCGTTACGTTCTGTGAAAATGTACTCTGCCATTTTCGGATTCCAGCGTCTTGTCTGGTGTCCGAAATGAACGCCAGCCTCAAGCAGCTGTTTCATTGATACTACTGCCATTTTTATTACCTCCAAGGTTTTTCCTCCATTTTACGAATACTTGCCGGTTTAAACGCATAAGCGCCACCCTGCACCGTCAAACGCAAAATGTGTGTTTTTTGCTGTCGGGCATAATTCGACAGCCTAAAGATTATATCACAACACTTGCAACAATGCAAGCATTATTTGTATGTTTTGCAAATTTTTTCTGCCTTTTGTAAAATATCGTCACGCAGCGTTTTGGGAGATAGCACCTCTATGCCGTTTCCAAACTGCATAATCCAGTTGACAAGGCCCTCGCTTATATTGGCCTCGCTTACGAATTCGAAGTGCATATCGGTGCAGTTGCGGATAGAGATTTTGTCTGAAAAGCGGTCAATCACCTGCTCAAGCAGTGCCCTCTCACAGCGCAGCTTAATGCTCTCGGTAACGCCACCGTACATATTAAAGGTTTTCTGCGCGTAATCGGCTACATCAAAATAGTTTTTATACTCACTCACAAGCGAAAAATCGCGTGCAGGTTTATCTATAACCGTAACCTTTTTCATTCGGTCAAGACGAAGATTCATAAGGTTATCGTACTTTTCGTTGTTGCAAACCATATAATAATGGTCTCCCGACCACAAAAGTGCATAGGGACTTACGGTAAGCTGCTTTACATTTTCCTCTACCTTACCGTTTGAAGAAAGTGCACGACGAACATACTTCAGTGTTACCTGCTTGTTTTCGGAAATAGCGCGTGTAGCAGCATCTATATTATAAAATATCTCCTCGTTTTCGCATTTATTACGGTTATCAATATAAACGCGACGGCTAACCTCGCCCGCTTGGTTGCGCGAAAGCATATTTTCGAGCTTTTTTATAAGCTCGCGCGTTTTGCGGTGCGAAATAAAGCCTGCCGCCTGAACAGCATCGGACAGAAGATATATTTCGGGTATTTCGAAATCGCGCTCTGCAAGGTAATAGCCCGACTTTGGAACGCGCGTATTTATTATATCCATTCCGTATTCCGTAAGCACCGAAATATCGTCATAAATTGCCTTGCGCTCAACCGTCTGTCCCATATCGGCAAGGCGCTCTATTAGCTCGGCAGAAGAGAGCGGATGCTCCTCATCGGTATATTTTCGAAGAATATCAGCGAGGTATAAAAGCCTTATTTTTTGTCCCTTGTTTCCGCCCATTTCTTTACCTCCTCTACCGTTTTTATAAATTCTTCTTTTGTATAAAGAATATTAACTGCCTCTAAAAATGCGTTTGTGGAAAGTGATTGAGGCAGGGATAGCTTTTCCTTTACCGCAGCACGAAGCGCAGTGCTGCCGTCACCTGAAAGACCGAGTGTATAAAGCTCTGCCTTTGTTATGGGCGTTTTTCTGTCTTTCTTTTCGGTAGCAAAGCTGATTAACGCCTGCCTTATTATCTCGTCATCCGTACCCTCTACGCCCAAAAAACCCTCCCTTGAAGGCTTTTCTTTTCTTTTTTCTTTGCCCTTTATCGCGGGAAGATAAACATTTTTTATGTAGCGTGGGTCTATATAGCCTTTAAGCCGCGCACGGATAAACTGCCCCGCGCTGTCGCTATCGGTTATTATAATAATTCCGTTTTTTTCGGCAAGTGCGCGAAGGAGTGCCATTTTTTCTTTGTCTTTAAAAATGCGAAAGCCGTCGGTCGTCATTATTGTTGCATCGACAATATTAGAAAGACGTATTTTATCGTATTTCCCTTCGACGAGTACTACGCTGTCAAGCCTTATCAATGCACTCGCCCTCCGACATTATGTAAACCAATTTTACCATAAGCTCTTCCAAAATTATCTTGCCGTCGGCGCTGCTGCTTTTAAGACTTTCGTCAGCCTTTATAAGCTCGTTAAGGCAAAGACCAATCTGTGCTTCGGAAAGCTTGCGTGCGTTATCAACCGCACGGGTTATAACGAATTCGCGTCCCTTATAGCCAAACTTTGCCGCAACCTCTGCCGGACGCATTCCTGCCGCAGTTGCAGTTTTGCCTATATACATCTCGACAAACGCGCTTGAAAGCACCGACAGAATAACATGAGGTTTAACCTTTAAAAACATAAGCTCGCCGAGCATATTTATGCTTTTGCCTATATTTCTTGCCGTAAGCTCGCGCGAGATATTGTAAACTGATGCTTCAATTGAGCGAACGCAGACGGCATCTATAGTTTCCTTGGTTATGAGCCCTTCACCCACGAATGAGCAGAGCTTTTCAAGCTCATTTTTAAGGATATTAAAATCAGCAGAGCAGGTTTCTATTAAATAGCGCGCGGTCGAATTCTCCATTTTACAGCCGCGCTTCCCTGCCGCCGCACAAAGCATTTTTACAAGGTCGCCTGCACCTCTGTGGTCAAGCTTTACTATGGCGCCGCCAACCTTATTTATCTCTTCAAAAACCGCTTTAAGTCTTTTAGATTTGCGCTCGTCAAACTCTACCGTATCAAACCACATAATAAGTGTTGTGGTATCGGGGATTTCGGAAATTAGACCTATAAGCTTTTGATGGCTGTTTTCAGAGCATTTTTCAAAATCGTAATCGGACAGAACAACGCACTTACGCTCTGCCATCATAGGAAACTGCATTACTGCGTCATAGACGCCTTGCAGGTCACAGTCGCCCTCAAAGCGCTGAAAATTAAAGCAGTCATCTTCGGGCACAATTTTTGCACGAAGCTTTGTGCTATAGAGCTTTTTCAGTCCGTCATCGTTGCCGTATAAAAAGTATGCAGGCAGAAAAGCACCGCTATCTATATTCTTTTTTAGCTCTTGCTCAGTCAGTATCGCCACTGCTTTGCACACTCCTTTTATCAATATTTATGAAGCAGTATAACGCCGCCAGCCCTACAAGCACGGAGGATATAACCACTGCCGGCAGAGGATTATGGGGTTCTGCTACTGCAAACGGCAGACAAGCTAAGCTATCTACAACAAAAATTATAGCCTTTGTAGCAAGCCCTGCCACAAGCAGAATAAGTCTATATAAAAATTCAAATTTAAAGCACATTAATGCAATTACGCACAAAATTAAAATATAACTTACCGGATAGCATATTATTATATTTGTTATAAGCGAAATAATAGAAAATGTCCCAAAGTTACCTATGACAAACGGCATAGTCATCAGCGTTGCCGAAAGCGAAGAAAATAAAACAGAGAGTATTCCTCCCACTATTGCCGCTATGCGTGTATTTGGAAAATTTGCCGTAGCGTTTCGTAAAAGCAGCGGCGCGAGCACAATTATTCCAAAGGTTGCCGCTGTGGACAGCTGAAACGAAATGCTGCCGGCGACAAACGGATTTTCTAAACATAAAAAGGTTACCGCGGTAAAAAGAGAATTAAGTGAATCGGGTTTACGCCCTAAAAAGTAACCTATAAACATTATAACAAAGGCGGCGGATGCTCTAAGTGCTGACACCGAAAAGCCCGTAACCGCAACGATAGAGAATATTACTAAAAAACCAAATATTCCAATAGTTTTTAGCGGAAGCCGAGCCCGTTTTGCAAGCTTTAAAAAGGCACCTGCGATTATTGATAAATGCATTCCCGATACAACTATAACGTGGCTGACACCGGAACGTCGAATATTCTCATAAAGGCCATCGTCTATATAACCCGTGTCACCCGTTGTCAGTCCAAGCATAACCGAAGCCTCGCGCGTGCGCAGATTATTTAAGAAAAAGTGTGATATATCGTCTCGTAGTTCACAGAGAAAACTGTTTATATCTTTTCCGCTTGTGTGAGAATAAAGCTTAACAAAATCTGCGTTTCTGTATATACGCTTTGAGAGCATATATTTATCCGGCAAATCCTCTTTAAGTATTGCACGCGCAGATATTTTATCCCCTACCTTTAGATAAAGGGAATAAAACGAATTAAGTCTTATTTTAAAGTTTTGTTCGGCACCTTGTATGGATTTAAGTTTTACGGTATAGCTTACACCATTCTCACTCGCGTTTATATCGCAAACCGTTCCGTTTAAGGTTACTTCGCCATTAAAAGCATACGCCTTTTCGACATCCAAAACAGCACTGAGTCCGCCAAGTGATATGAATAGACATATCAGAAAAGCAAGAAACGTAAAACGAATCCTTTTAATTAGCAATGCACTAAGAAAAAGTACCGCAAATATTATTGACAAAACAATCAAAACAACTTTAGAGAGCAGAAGCGCCGCAACCGAGCAACAAAGCGCACACAGCCCGCAAAAGAGCATAGGTCTTTTCATATAATATTTCTTTTTAAAAATCCCCATCATGCGATGGGGATTTTTTTACTTAAAGAAAAGTGGTAATTTTTCCAAGAAGATTATATCGGTGCGGTCAGCTGCATCACCCTCCGCAAGAAAAGCGCACGCAGCGGCTTCCTTTGCACCTGCCGCAGCCAAAAGCTCGCGCACTGCAGAAAGCGACTCGCCTGTGCTTATAACATCATCAACTATAAGCACACGCTTGCCCTTAATCATATTAACCTCGGTTTCACCTAAATATAGGCGCTGTTCGTTTTTTGTTGTTATGGAATTAACCGTAACCGACAAGGGATTGCGCATATAGACCTTTACGCCCTTGCGCGCAATTACATATGGTTTACCCGACTGGCGCGACATTTCGTAAGCTATCGGAATACTCTTAGCCTCCGGTGTCAGAATAACATCATACTCCGGCACTCTTTTTAAGAGCTCCTCACTTCCCTTTATAGTAAGCTCAGTATCGCCGAAAATGATGAACGCGGCAATATCAAGAGTATCGCTTACGGGAAACATTTCAAGCTCACGCTCGCAGCCCGCTATTGTCATTTTATATGTGTTAGCCATAACCTTTTCTCCTTTAGCCCGGAGGCCACGCAAGATTTCTGCGCGCAAGCAGATGGAAGTGCAGATGTCCAACCGTTTGTCCGCCGTCCTTACCGCAGTTTGTTACAACGCGGAAGCCGTCCTCTAAGTTTTCTTCTTTGGCTATTTTTGC
The DNA here is from genome assembly GCA_045590515.1 of Acutalibacteraceae bacterium. GTDB lineage: Bacteria > Bacillota > Clostridia > Oscillospirales > Acutalibacteraceae > SIG589. The sequence goes on along the minus strand of JAZNRD010000020.1, from coordinate 204,513 downwards.
AACAGCCTCAAAAATCTTTGCAACCACCAAACTGTTATCAGCGGTTATATCTGCCGCAGACGCGATATGCTCACGCGGAATAATAACGGCGTGAAACGGTGCTTGCGGGTCAATGTCTAAGAAAGCGTAAACGGTATCATCCTCATACACCTTGGTGCTTGGGATTTCACCCTTTGCTATGGAGCAAAACAGACAATCCATTTTTATCCTCCAATCATAGCTTCAAGCAGAGCCTTTGCAGCATCAACAGCGTCCTGAGCCTTGGCTAAATCCTTACCGCCTGCCATTGCAAAATCGGGTCTGCCGCCGCCGTTACCGCCGGCTATCTTTGCAATCTCGCGCACAAGGTTTCCTGCGTGTGCTCCGCTCTTTACAGCGTCCGCACCGCAAGCAACACAGAATGTAAGCTTTTCGCCCGATTTTGCGCCAAACACGCAAACCGCATCAGCATTTTCTGCCTTTACCTGCTCTGCCATATTTTTAACATCGTCGGTTGTTGCGCCCTCAAAAAGTGCGGCAACAAGTCTAACTTCTCCAACCGACACAGCATTTTCAAGCAGTCCGCCGATTTTGCCTGCTGCTAACTTGCTTTCAAGTGCGTTGACGGTTTTTTCTTTTTCCTTAAGCTCTGCCGATAGCTGACGGGCGCGGTCGGCAACTGTAAAGGGATTACCTGCCTTGAGTGCCGCCGCAGTATCGTTTACAAGAGCGATATATTTTTCTAACTGCTCGAGCACGCCGTAGCCTGTGCCCGCTTCAATTCTGCGAACACCCGATGCAACCGAGCTTTCAGAAATTATCTTAAACAGTCCTATTTTAGCAGTGTTATCAACATGTGTACCGCCGCAAAGCTCGGTAGACTTGTCACCCGCCTTAACAACGCGGACAACATCACCGTACTTTTCACCGAAGAGTGCCATAGCACCCATAGCCTTTGCCTCTTCAATAGGCATTTCGCGATTGTCAACCTCAATACCGCTTAAAATAGCATCGTTAACATAAGACTCAACAGCCTTTAACTCCTCGTCACTAAGAGCCGAGAAATGAGTAAAGTCAAAGCGTACGGCCTTTTCGTTTACAAGCTGACCGGCCTGCTCAACGTGGTTGCCGAGTACAGAGCGCAAGCCTGCTTGCAGAAGGTGTGCTGCGGTATGGTTGCGACGGATAGCTGCACGACGGGCAGTATCAATCTTGGCTACTACCTTATCGCCTACCGACAGAGCGCCTCCCGAAACCGCGCCTACATGAGTATAAACTCCGCTTGCGGTCTTTTCGGTGTTCTTAACAGTAAGTACGGTGCTGCCACACACGATTTCACCCGTGTCACCTACCTGACCGCCGCCCTCGCCGTAGAATACGGTTTTATCGAGAACAACTGCTCCGTTCTGTCCCTCACCCATAAGCTCACACTTCTCGCCGTCTATTACGATTGCGAGTACGGTAGCCTCACAGGTGTCCTCTGTATATCCTAAGAATTCGGTTTTTTCAATATCGTCAAAGCTTATTCCGTCACTCTTCCAGCTTTCGCCGTCCGATGCCTTGCGTGCGTTACGCGAACGGCTACGCTGTTCGTCCATAAGACGCATAAAGCCCTCTTCGTCAACGCTCATTCCGTTTTCTTCCAAAATGTCTTTTGTAAGGTCAAACGGGAAACCGTAGGTATCGTAAAGACGGAACGCATCCTCTGCCGCTAAGGTTTCGCCCTGCTTTGTAAGGGTAGAAAGCAGAGATAGTCCCTGGTCTATTGTCTTGCTGAAAGCCTCTTCCTCAAAGGAAATTACCTTCTTGATAAGGTCGCATTTCTCAACAAGCTCGGGATATGCCGACTTGTTTTCGGCAATTACGGTGTCGCAAAGCTTTGTAAGGAATGCTTCCTTAATGCCGAGTAATCTGCCGTGGCGTGCGGCACGGCGTAGAAGACGGCGAAGAACATAACCGCGTCCCTCGTTAGACGGGATAATTCCGTCACAAATCATAAAGGTTGAAGCGCGGATATGGTCGGTTATTGCGCGAACCGAAACATCAGCCTTGTCGTCCTTGCCGTATTCGCAAGAAGCCAAAGAACAAACATGGTTTAAGATATTGCGAACGGTATCAACCTCAAACATATTGTCAACGCCCTGCATAATGCAAGCAAGACGCTCAAGTCCCATACCTGTGTCGATATTCTTATGCTCAAGCTCTGTATAGGTGCCGTCACCCATATTATTGAACTGCGAGAAAACATTGTTCCAGATTTCCATATATCTGTCACATTCGCAGCCGGGCTTACAGTCGGGCGAACCGCAGCCGTACTTTTCGCCGCGGTCAAAATAAATCTCAGAGCAGGGGCCGCAAGGACCTGTGCCGTGCTCCCAGAAATTATCGGCCTTGCCGAGCTTTACAATGCGCTCAGCCGGGACGCCGATTTTGTTAAGCCAGATATTATAAGCCTCGTCATCACTTTCGTAAACCGACGGCCATAAAAGCTCTGCGGGAATTTCGAGTGTCTTAGTTAAAAACTCCCAAGCCCACGGGATAGCCTCCTCCTTAAAATAATCACCAAAGGAGAAGTTTCCGAGCATCTCAAAATATGTACCGTGACGCGCGGTCTTACCAACGCGTTCAAGGTCGGGTGTTCTTATGCACTTCTGGCAGGTAGTAACACGGTTGCGCGGAGGAACAACCTCACCCGTGAAGTACTTTTTCATAGGTGCCATACCCGAGTTTATAAGCAAAAGAGACTTGTCCCCGTCGGGCACAAGCGGAAAGCTTTTAAGTCTTAGGTGTCCCTTAGACTCAAAAAATTCAAGATATTTTTCTCTTAAATCGTTAAGCGATGTCCATTTCATAAATATAGCCTCACTGTTCGCAATAATACAAGATATATTATATATAAACAGTTACTCTTTGTCAACTGATTTTAGTGCCGTTAAAGCGTCTGCAATCTTTGAGAAAATGGGCGCGCACGCCGTTCCGCCACCGCTTGTGTTTTCAGAAAGCACGACAACGGTATAACGAGGTTCGTTTGCAGGGAAAAATCCGCAAAACCACGAATGGTCTACCGCCCTTCCATCTATTAGCCACCCCGTCTGTGCCGTTGCGGTTTTTCCCGCGGCTGAGACGGTCTTTGGTCTTGCGGCGGCACCCGTACCCTTGCTTATAACCTCATATAAACTGAGTCTTAGCTCTTCTGCGGTTTCCTCGCTCATAACACGGGTGGGCGGATTTTCGTGCTCGTTTTCAATTAGTGCACCGTTTTTTACTATCCCCTCCACAAGTGCGGGTCTATGATATACCCCTCCGTTTGCGATAGCCTCATAAAGCGGCAAAAGCGATACGGGTGTCAGCATAAGCTCACCCTGTCCGATAGCCAGGTTTGCAATGCTTTGCTCGCTCTTCCCTACCTCTATATACGACGGAAGATTTCCGCGCTCGGTGGAAAGTCCATCGCAAAAGCTATACGCCTGACCGAAACCGAGCGAGGACGCCATACTGTAAATGCTCTCTGCGCCCACCTTGGCGGCAAGGGTATAGAAAAAAGTGTTGCAGGAATGAGAGATTGCGGTTTTTAAGTTTATAAGTCCGTGTCCTTGCTCTGCGTGGCAGTTAAAGCGCATTCCGTTTATTTCTTTATAACCCGTACAGTCATAGCGCATACCGCCGTATTTTCCCTGTTCAAGAGTCGCGGCGGCAACACAAAGCTTAAAAACCGAGCCGACGTTATATGCGGAAAAAGCGCGGTTTATAAGCGGTGCATCCTGACTTTTTAAGTAGTCTTCGACCGCCGTAACATCAAAAGTCGGGAAGCTGCAAAGTGCGCGGATTTTGCCTGTACCGACCTCACTTACGACCACTGCACCCGATTTCATATCTGCTGCCGCGAACTCTACGGCAGACTGAATTTCCCTATCTATCGTGAGGCGCACACCGCTTGCGTAAACACTGCTATCAAATAAAACTTCGGTTTCATAGGACGGGAGTACATTTCCAAGCGCATCACAGGTATACAAAAACCCTGCCTCACTATCGACATAAAGTTGCTCATCGAGCGCCGACTGAATTCCGCCTACACCGTGAGTACTGTTATCGGTATAGCCTATTAAATGCGGGGCTAACTGGTCACTCGTCTGATTTATGCAGACGGTTATACTCTTTACGTTTTGTGTGTTAATTTCTTCACTCACCTGCGCAAGCACAGGCTTTCCGTCCTTTAGCCGCGCGCCCAACTCGCTTGCGGTTTCGTTTACTAAATACGGCTTTACTTCGCTCAGCGCTTGCTCGGTCGGCAAAACTGCGGCAACTATACGCTCATTTTCGTTGGTAAGCTTATGCATATTGGTATCGAACACTGTGCCGCGAAGACGGGCGGCAACCAGCTTATAGGAGGTCTGCTTGGTAGCCACTCGGCTTAGCTCACTATCGCTCATTACCGTCAGAATTCTAAGCGCCGATATAAAAAGAAGTAGCATCAAAAGCGCCATTAAATAAACCGTTCTGCGCTCAAAAAGCGTTTTATATTTCATACTATCACCGAAAATAGTATTGACCTATAACTAAAAAAATAACTCCCTTTCGGGAGTTATTTTTAAAGCAATTTACAGTAATAATAAACGGGCATTGCACTCCAGCCGTGACAAAGACTGCCTGCGCCGCTAAAGTCGCTCTCGCCCTTTTCGGTTTCCCAAAAAGATGTAGCGCCTGCATCAAGCATAATCTTATACTTGCGGTCAATATCCGAGAGGATGTAATCCTTATAAGCCTTATCGGTTTTAAGCAATGCATCGTATTTAAAGCAAGCCATACTGAGCGTTATGCGCGTTAGGTCACTGTTATCGTCAGACAGCACCGCACAGACCTTTTTAGCAGTCTCACCCTTTGCGGCACCGCACAAAACGCAGAGTGCATTTACAAGCTCGCTCTTGCGATTATCTCTTACGCTGTTTTTATAAAGTCCGCTTGTCTTGTCATAAAATGTTTTATGAATATTTCGGCGAAGCAGCTTTATCGTGTCGGAATAATCTGCGTCTTTACCGAGTATTTTTGAGATTTTTTGCATATTCTCAAGTGCTAACACGAGCATGCAGTTGAGCGCCGCATCAACATCTTTTTTCTGTGCTACGCCGCATGTTCCCTCAAGCCCGTCCGACCACTCATAGAAGTTCCAGTTAGTCTTACCCGGAAAAGTGGGAACAAGTCCGTTTTCCATACGGGATAAAAATGTAGTGAGAATTGCAGAAAGCTTAGGATAAACCTCTTCCCCCAGTGTCTTATCGCCCGTATATTTTAAATATTCGTAAATCTCTGTGAAATACACAAGACTAAACGACGGAATAACAAGGTCGAGCGAGGTGGGAACGCAGATAGATACAAGCGTATCCTTGCGGTTGTCAACCGAGAAAAGCTTCAGACAAGCGCGTGCAAATTCGCGTTCGCCAAAGGCATAGTAACCGCACAAAATCTGGTTGCGGCTATCCATTGTATAAAGGCCCTGCTCGCGCCAGGGGGTATCTTCATAGTGTTCGTGCATACAAAGCTCAAGTGTGCGGACCGAAACATCATAAATTTTTTGACGAAGCGGCGAATCAAAACGGCGCTTTTTATGCTTTAGGGGATACACGACGGGGCAAAGACCAATATAATTTACCTTGATTGGTGCCTCTGCCGTAATCTCTAAATAGCGGCCACCAAGACGGCGAAGCGGACTTGTGAATGTGTTTTCGCCCTTTTTGAGCGTAACGCGCACGCTGAAATCGCGACCGCCTATTATGCGGCGCACTCTGCCATCGGCTATATGGTCACCGTAGGCTATCGTTATAGTCTGCTCGCTCTGCGAGTTAATTGAAAGCGAAAGGAATCCCGACTCCTCACAGCCTAAGTCGTAAAGCTGGAAGCCCTCGTCTTTAATTAACGCTCCCTCTCTGCATTTTTCGATTCTGCAAAGCTTCTGAGGACGAAGTATGAGCGGTAGATTCTGTGAAACTACGCGGCTATTGGAAAAGCCCAAAAGCTTGCCCTTTTTCCAATCGTCTTCCTTTGTAAAATCATAATGGAAGCCATATCCCAACTGCATAGTTATAAGCTTTTTCTCACCGCTTACAAACGAGCGACTCTTGCGAGAGAGTGTGCGTGCGGAGGAATAGGCCGCTACGCGCTCGCCACAGAGAACCTCAAAGCGAAGTGCTGCTTTGCCAGGATAATAGCTCATATGTGCGGTGCCGTGGTGCCAAACTACGATAGCTACCTTGTTTTCACCTTTTTTAGAGTAACGGGTTATATCAATCTCGTCATATACCTTGTAATGCGGAAAATCGGGATACTGACCCGAATATACATATTTTCCGTTAATATAAAGCGCATAGTTAGTATCAGCAGAAATTGAAATAACTGCTTTTTCGCCGTTATATAAAAAGCTATCATAAAACTCTGCGTATGTATCGGGCTCTGCCTTTTCAGTAAGCCATATCCATTTTGAAAAATCTGTAAACATTTTAACTCTCCATTCTGAGAAGTGAGCCGCGCGGAATTTCGTGCGGACAGGGTATTTTTACGGTCATCATCGGGTGCGGTGCAGACTCTATTTCGTTGCCGTCCTTATCGAACATAACATCCGCCTTTACGGTAAACGGCGGCTGTTTTGGCGCAAGGCAGTCAAACACCTGTCCCTTTAAAAACTTATTTTTAAGGGTAAGACAAACCATTCCGTCTTCATATCCGTCTACAACACCTGCAACGGTGTAGTCACGGATATAGCCCGCAGAGCCGTAGGTCTGCGAGTTCTCGGGTCTGCCGAAATAAAAGCCTGTGGAATATGTGCGGTGGCTTATTTTATTAAGCTCCTCCCCTACCCACTGCGGTAAACTCCAGTTGTCGTGCTTCAGACTGTCAAGCGCGCCACGGTAAGCGTTAGCCGTAACCGCAACATAATAGTGTGACTTTGCTCTGCCCTCAATTTTAAGGCTGTCTATTCCTGCAGCAACCATCTTATCAAGGTGCTCTGCCATACATAAATCGTTGGAATTTAAAATATAGGTGCCTTTCTCGTCCTCGGTTATATCAAAATACTGCCCGGGGCGTTTTTCCTCCATAAGCGCATAGCTCCAGCGGCAAGGCTGCGCACAGTCGCCGCGGTTGGCGTCGCGTCCCGTCATATAGCTTGAAAGTAAGCATCTTGCCGAAAAGGACACGCACATTGCGCCGTGAACAAAGCTTTCAAGCTTTAGCTCTTTTGGCGTTTTTGCGCGGATTTCGGCAATTTCAGATAAAGACAGCTCGCGAGCGAGTACAACGCGGTCGGCGCCCATATCCGAAAATGCGCGTGCCGTTTCGTAGTTTACAATTCCCGACTGAACCGAAACATGAAGCTCTGCGTTCGGGGCGTATTTTTTCACAAGACCGATAGTGCCGAGGTCGGATGCTATAACTGCATCAACACCCAGCGCATTTATGCCCTCTAAAAATTCGGGCAAGCGTTCTATTTCGTCGTTATGAGGGATTGTGTTACAGGTCACGTGCACTGTAACGCCGCGCTCGTGCGCGTATTTTATGCCCTCTTCTAAATCGGCAAGTGAAAAGTTTTTGGCAGCGGTACGCATACCAAACTCCTCACCCGCAAGGTAAACCGCATCTGCTCCGAAATCCACAGCCGCCTTGAGTCTTGTAAGGTCGCCTGCGGGACAGAGCAGTTCGGGCAATTTAATCAAAGTATTCATATATCCAGTTATTCGCCGCCTTAAGTTCGCTTATAATCTTATTGTGCTCTGCAAGTGAATAGGTGTAATAGAACTTCATAGAAGCATCCGTTACAAAGTAGGTTGCAGTGTTTTCTGTGTTGGGACCGAGCGCCGCCTTGATTGCATTAAGACTCGGTGAGCAGTAAGGTCCGGGCGGTATTCCCGGAACTTGATTCGTATCGTATCTGCCGCTGCCGTAGCGGTATCTCGCCGTCGGAGAAGAGCCTAAAAGCGGATTTTCCCAAGTATTTAGACGGTTATAGAAAACCTGTGCAACGTTTGCCATCTCTGAGGGCTCGCCGCTTGCCTCAAGCTCGACAATAGATGCCATTGTCATAACCTCATGAAGTGTGTAGCCCATTTCCTCTGCGCGTGCATAGGCGTTTTCAGCCGCCAAAACCTCTTCCATTTTTGAAAGCATTTTGTCAATGGCAAGCTCGGCACAGACGCCCGATTCATAGCAGTAAAAATCGTATGTATCGGGAAACAGATAGCCTTCAAAGCGATAATAAACCTCGCTTGTCGGGATACCTGCTATAAAGTCCTGCTCATAGGACATTTTATCAAGCGCATTATAAAAATCTATCTTAGTGCAGACGCCGTTTTCAGCCAGAAGCTTTGCGATATCGTCAACCGATGCGCGCTCGGGTATCGTTACGCGAACGCTTTCGGGCGTTGCACCCTCGGTTAAGAGCATTTCTGCAATTATTTCGTATCCAACCTCATTATTAAAGGTGTAAACACCGTACTGATAACGGCCGTCAAAGCCTTTTAGCTTTGAATAAACTCTGAAAAGGAACGGACTGCTTATAGCATTTTCCTCTTTTAAAAGCTCGGCAATTTTAATGGTGCTGGCACCCTGCGGCACCTCTACGACTACATCGTGTCCTCGGTCAACGCCGATACCTAAATAGTCGGCTGTAAAAAGAATTACCGTAAAGGCAAGCAGCATTGAAACGCCTATTATTATAAAAATTCGTGCAACGGCGCCAAGAACTGCCTTGGTCTGCTTTTTCTTTTTGCGAGGTTTTTCGTGCGCATGGCGCGGTGCAAAATCTGCAGACTCATCCACCTGGAAGCCCTCACCTATTATGAAGCTATCCTTTTCACCGTTTACTGAAAAGCCTTCATTTTTCTTTTCGTCCATACCTTTTCCTCTCTTTGTGGAAAATTATTTCTTACAAGTGCGGATATATTTATCGGTTACGATAACATCCACGCTCTTATCAAATTTGCCGTGATACATATGCCGTCTTAGCTCGTCAGAATAGCAAAGTCCTGCCGATGCGCCCGTAAAGCGTGACATATAACGGTCATAATAGCCCTTGCCATAGCCGAGGCGATAACCGTGAATATCAAACTGTATTGCGGGAACTATCATAAGACAGCCCGTAAAATCGGTAACTATCTGTAACTCCTCGCTCGGCTCTAAAACACCGAAGGTTCCGGGGTTTAGGTCCTCAAAGGAATCTATATAGTGAAACTCCATAAGTCGAGTTTCGGGTATACAGCGTGGAACGGCAACGCGTTTTCCGTCCGCCCACGCGTTTTCAATTATCTTTTTTGTATCTATCTCTATGGGCGTAGAAACATACACAAGTATCGTACCCGCGGGCCCATACTGGTGCAGTCGGCGAACATTTTGTGCAACGCGTGTATCGCGCGCTATGCGCTCCTCTGTGGGCAGTGCGCGTCTGCGTGCTCGGCCTTCCTCGCGGATGGACTGTTTATACTGTCTTATATCTATCGGACGCATTGCATTGACTCCTCAATTTCCCGAGATAACGAGCAGTCGCCGAACACTGCCTTTCCCTCTCGCCAAGCGATTATATCGGTGAGTGCGGCCGCAAACTCGAACACCGCACCCGCACCCTTAGCGGTAACAATATTATCGCTTATAACGCAGGGCGCATCACAAACCTCTGCACCGACAAGGGCATCTTCGAAGCCGGGGTAACAGGTGGCGGTTTTGCCCTTCAAGAGTCCCCACTCGCCAAGCACAGACGGTGCGGCACAGATTGCACCGACTGTCTTCTTTTGTGAATTGGCGTAAAGAACGGCTTTCTTTACCGTTTCACTTGCCTTAAGGTTGAGCGTTCCCGGCATTCCACCCGGTAAAACAACAGCCTCAACTTTTTCATCAAGCACAACCTCGTCCTCGAGTGTGTCTGCGATGACACTTATACCGTGGGCACCCGTCAGCATAGCTTTGCCTACACCGACAGTCTTAACCTCATATCCAGCGCGGCGAAGAAAGTCAACCGTTACGAGTGCTTCGGTTTCTTCAAAGCCGTCTGCCAAAAATAAATATACCAAAAGAATCAATCCTTTATTACTGATAATGCTGCCGCTAAAACATCAGCCGCTATATCCTCTACCGTACGGATATTATCCCCGTCGGCGCAGGATATAACCTTCCAGCCTGCGTGCTCAACATTATAAAGTGCGGCACGGCGGCAGTTTTCCTGGTAGGATAAATCACGCTCGTGAATGTCCTTCTTTTCCTCATCGCCCGAGTACCGCTTTTCAAGCAGTTTTTTTGAAAGCTGTGGCGGCATATCGAGAAAAATTACAAGGTCGGGTGCGGGAATTCCTACCTTACCGTATTCAAGCGAATAAAGCCAGGAGAGATATTCCTCCCACTGCTCAGGCGGCAGCTTTGCGGTTTGATGAACTGCATTAGAGGTGACATATCTTCCCGAAATAACCGTACCTCCGCCAAGATAATAATCCTTCCAATGCATAGCGTAGGATGCAAAGCGGTCAACCGCGTAAAAAAGCGATGCCGCATAGGCGTTTACATCGTATGCGCCCTTTCCGAACTCTCCGCCCAGATACATTTTTACAAGCGTACTTGACTTCTCGTTATAATCGGGAAAGGACACGCTTTTTGTGTCTATTCCCCTCTCTGTGAGGTTTTTATAAAGCAGCTCAAGCTGGGTAGATTTTCCGCTGCCGTCAAGTCCCTCTATAACTATAAGTTTACCCATTTTTTTAGTTTCCTTTAAGTTTTTCAAAATGCTCGCGCATTTCCTTCATTTTGCCGCAGGTCATCTTGCCCTCGGGGCAGGCGCCGCGAACGCAGGATGCACCCGCGTTTTTAAAGAGGTGCGGTGCAACAGACGAGCATAAAGCAAGCATCTGGTCTGCAACATCACGGATTTCCCACTGTGCGCGGTTGCAGCAACGGTGGTGGAAGAAATTAAGCAGGGTTCTTGCGTTCATAGTTACAACTATCTTGGTTTCGCAAGCGTTGGGTAAAATGAATCTTGCATCCTCGATAGCCTTCTTCTCAGCCGCTCTCTCGGCCGCCTTTTCGTCCATTCCGTCTGCTATCATAGCGGCCTTGTGCTTGTCCTTTAAAACTGCCGTTATTTTTTCGTAGTATTCCTGGTCCTCTGCCATAGCCCTTTCATAAAGTGCAAGTGCCTCGGGCACAGCGGCAATTTCAGGAGGTGTTATGTAATCAAAGCCGCCCTCGCTTACATAGCGCTGACTCTTCTGCGAGTAGGATGCTATGCGGTGGCGCACAAGCTGATGCGAGCATGCGCGGGATATTCCCTCTACGCCAAAGGTAAAGGAAACATGCTCAAGCGGACTTTCGTGTCCAATGCTTGCCAGCATATCAACGAAGGATGCTACCTTCTCGTCAGTCAGTCCCTCGCGAATACCGTCGATGGTGGAGGGAGAGTAGCAAAGCTTTGCTGCCTGAGCTACGGTTTTTTCAGGCTCGGGTGTATGGGTTATAAGGGTTACTTTTGCCATTTTTATCACCTACTTTGTATAGTTACAATCATTATATCAAACATATTGTATATAATCAATTAAAAAATTTTTGAAAAAACATATAAAAAAGTCGTTTTTACTCTTTTCTTAATGAAAAAAATATGTTATATTAAATACAACAAACATTTGGAGGGCAAAAAAATGGCTAGTATGAACATTACACACGCACCGTTCGGTGATTTGGCAATCATCAGCATGCGCGGCTGTGAGGATATTGCGGCAAGCATAGATTATTATCTCTCACAGTGGAGAGAAACACCCGAGGAGAAGACCTTTGTTGTTCAGGCAAACTGTCCCCGTTTTGGAACGGGCGAAGGCAAGGGTGTTTTGCACCACACCGCACGCGGACTTGATGCTTACATTCTTTGTGACTGCTTTAACTACGGTGTAACCTATAAGATGTACGGTCAGACCGTTCCCATGTCACCCGACGACCATTATCAAGATTTAAAGCGCGTTATCGCTGCACTTGGCGGTAAGGCAAGGAGAATAACCGTTATTATGCCTATGCTCTATGAGGGCAGACAGCACCGCCGCACCTCGCGCGAATCGCTTGACTGCGCTTTAATGCTTCAGGAATTAACGGCAATGGGCGTTTCAAACATTATAACCTTTGACGCTCACGACCCACGCGTTCAGAACGCTATCCCGCTTGAGGGCTTTGACAATGTTCAAGCCGCCTACCAAATGATAAAGGCTCTTCTGCGTTCAACGCCCGACCTTAAGATTGACCGCGAGAAAGTTATGATTGTTTCTCCCGACGAGGGCGGAATGGGCAGATGTATTTATTATTCATCTGTTTTAGGTCTTGACCTTGGTATGTTCTATAAGCGCCGCAACTACTCGGTTATTGTTAACGGCAAAAACCCCATTGTTGCACACGAATTCCTCGGCTCTGATGTAAAGGGCAAGGACCTTATAATTGTTGACGATATGATTTCCTCGGGCGAATCTATGCTTGACATAGCAAAGAAGCTTAAGGATATGGGCGCTAACAGAATCTTTATGTTCTCTACCTTCGGTCTTTTTGTTGACGGACTTGAGAAGTTTGATAAGTTCTACGAGGACGGTTATATCACAAAGGTATTCACCACCAACCTTATTTATCAGACTCCCGAGCTTTTAAAGAGAGAATGGTACTGCAACGTTAATATGTCCAAGTACATTGCGCTCTTGGTTGACACCCTTAACTGCGACAATTCAATAAGCAAACTGCTTGACCCTGTTGACCGCATTAAGAAGGTTGTTGAAAAGCACGAAGCCGCACAGAAATAATAAAACACAAAAGAGCAGTCTTTCGACTGCTCTTTTTTTATCTATTTTTTCTCAATAAGTTTGACATTGCAAGTAACTTTCCACTGTGCTGTGTTATTTGTATATTTACCCTTATTTTCAGTTACTGTTAAAATTTCTGAAATTTTAAAATTATCTTTTAGTGTAACTAAAAAAGAAGCGCTTGAAACATCAGGGAAATTATCAGCTTCTGTTACGGTAACATTAACCTGTATGCTTTTTTCTGTATCAAGCGGAACAGTCCACTTATTATTTTCATATATACTGACACCGTCACACAGACAATCTATCTGCCAATCATTGCCGACAGAGTGATTATATAAAAGCTCTTCAGAAAAACTAATTTCATATACTCCATACTTGTATTCGACAGTGCTTTCTTCTGTTGTTATTTTCGGAATTTGTTGTTTTGGGGTACAACCACTTAGCACAGAAATCAAAATAACACAAAACAGTACAGTAACTTTTTTCATTTGCTTTACCTCAATAAAAAAGCACACCCCCGAAGAGATGTGCCGAAAAAGTGTTTCCCTCGGTAGTTGCGACGCTAACCAATTTCTCCACGAGAAGAAAGAGGAAACACCTTTTGCTAAGGTATTTTCTCTCTCGTGAAGAAAAATATTCGATTAACGTCGCAAGGATATTTTATCACACTTAATAAAATTTGTAAAGTTTAATTATAAAACAACATATAAAAAAGAGCAGTCGGAAGACTGCTCTTTTTTATTCATTTACGGCTTTTTTGCGTAAAAGTACGGGCTCTCGGCCGTCTACGGTTTCGGCAGTTATTACTACCTTTTCAACCGTGCTGTCCGACGGAACCTCGAACATTATTTTCTGCAAAACGCCCTCTATAACCGAGCGAAGTCCGCGTGCGCCGGTTTTGCGCTCTATAGTTATATCGGCAATGCGCGAAAGTGCATCCGCCTCGAACTCAAGCGTTACACCGTCCATTGCGAACAGTGCCTCGTACTGTTTGATAACCGAATTCTTAGGCTCGGTCATTATGCGGATAAGCGATTCGCGGTCCATCTTTTCAAGTGCCGTTATAACGGGCAGACGACCTACAAGCTCGGGTATAAGGCCGAACTTTACAAGGTCTTGATGCGTGGGAGTTATCTCCTCAGCCTCGCGGCGCTTATCTTTTTCCGACTTAACCTCTGCGCCAAAGCCGAGGCTAGAGCCGCCTATGCGCTTTTCGATTATTTTATCCATACCGTCAAACGCGCCTGCGCAGATAAACAGAATGTTGGTTGTGTCAATCTGAATAAATTCCTGCTGCGGATGCTTTCTGCCGCCTGTTGGCGGAACGTTGGAAACGGTGCCCTCAAGGATTTTCAGCAGCGCCTGCTGAACACCCTCGCCGCTTACATCGCGCGTGATTGAAACATTTTCGGATTTGCGGGCAATCTTGTCAATCTCGTCAACATAGATTATTCCCTTTTCGGCGCGCTCAACATCGAAATCTGCCGCTTGGATAAGGCGGAGAAGAATATTTTCTACATCCTCACCGACATAGCCCGCCTCGGTAAGAGTTGTGGCATCGGTTATGGCAATCGGCACATCGAGTATGCGTGCAAGCGTCTGCGCGAGCAGAGTCTTGCCGACACCCGTAGGACCTAACATAAGCACATTGCTTTTTGAGAGCTCTACCCCGTCTGCCGCTCCGTTCATAACACGCTTATAGTGGTTATAAACCGCCACCGAAAGCGTCATTTTTGCATCGTCCTGTCCGATTACATACTCGTCAAGCAGAGCCTTAATCTCACGCGGTTTTAAAAGCACGAAATCTTCCTTTTCGTCCTTTTTCTTGCGCGCAGGAATAGGCTCGTCAAAAATGAGCGAGCTGCAAAACTCAACACAGCGGTCACAGATATACACGCCCGGTCCCTCTACAAGACGGGAAACCTGGTCCTGCGTTTTGCCGCAGAACGAACAGCGTATTTCTTTTTCGTTAGTTGTATTGTTAGACATTTAACCCACTCTATCTCTTAGTAATAACCTTATCAATAAGGCCGTACTCTGCTGCCTCTTCCGCAGACATAAAGTTATCGCGGTCGGTATCGCGACGGATTTCTTCTATCGGCTTACCCGTAGCATCTGCAAGGATTTTGTTTATATTCTCACGAATCTTCTCAATATGCTGAGCGTGGATGAGAATGTCACTTGCCTGACCCTCTGCAGAGCCTAAAGGCTGATGAATCATAATTTCGCTGTTTGGAAGAGCGTAACGCTTTCCCTTTGCGCCTGCAGCAAGTAAGAATGCGCCCATGCTTGCAGCCATACCCATACAAATAGTGCTTACATCGCACTTAATGTACTGCATTGTATCGTAAATAGCCATACCTGCAGAAACAGAGCCGCCGGGGCTATTGATATAAAAGCTTATGTCTTTATCGGGGTCCTGTCCCTCTAAGAAAAGCATCTGCGCTATAACGAGGCTTGCGGTCTGGTTGTTAACCTGGTCGTTAAGCATAATAATGCGGTCGTTTAGCAGTCGTGAAAAGATATCATAAGAACGCTCTCCGCGACTGGTCTGCTCGATAACATAAGGTACAAAATTCATATCCATTATAATTTCCTCCAATCAATTTAGATTATGAACAACAAAAGAAAAATATAATCAGCAAAATCTATACAATGCTAAGAATGGGCGGAGAGTATCCGCCCAAACTGATTAGTCTTCTTTCTTTTCAGCAGTCTTCTTAGTGGTAGTTGTCTTCTTTGCAGCAGTGCTCTTTGTGCCTGTTGACTTGGAAGCGGTGCTCTTTGCAGCAGTGCTCTTAGTAGAGGTGGTCTTCTTTGCAGCCGGCTTCTTCTCTGCAGTCTTCTTTTCAGTCTTCTTAGCTACCTCTTTGATAACTGCAGTGCTCTTTACAAGCTCAAGTGCCTTTGTAACTGCTAAATCCTTCTTGATTTCCTTTGTGGGAACAGCGCTCTTAACCTGCTCCTCGCTTACACCGTATGCTTCTGCCATCTTGGTGATTTCAGCAGCAACATCCTCATCGCTAACCTCAATCTTCTCAAGCTTAACGATAGTCTCGAGTGCTAAGCGCATCTTAACCTGCTTTTCAGCCTGCGGACGGAAGGAAGCCTTGAAATCGTCGGCAGTGGTGTTCATATACTGTAAATAGGTGTCAAGATTCATACCCTGCATCTGAAGTCTGTAAGCAAAGTCCTGAAGGCTCTGGTTGCAGCGTGACTCAATCATAGCATCGGGAATCTCAGCCTTCATGCCGTCAACAATCATATCAACAAGGTCATTCTCAACGGCCTCGTCAGCGTGGTGAGTCTTGTGCTCAAGCTGATGCTTCTTTATATCCTCTTTGAGCTCTGCAAGTGTATCAAACTCGGATACATCCTTTGCAAACTCATCATCAATCTCGGGAAGCTCGCGAACCTTAAGCTCGTTAAGCTTTACCTTGAATACAGCAGCCTTGCCCTTAAGCTCTTCAGCCTGGTACTCCTCTGGGAAGGTTACATTTACATCGAACTCTTCGCCTACATTGTGGCCAACAATCTGGTCCTCAAAGCCGGGGATAAACTGACCCGAGCCTAAGGTAAGAGAATAGTTCTCACCCTTGCCGCCCTCAAAAGCAATACCGTCGGTGAAGCCCTCAAAGTCGATTACTGCGATATCCTCAAGCGCTGCAGCGCGACCCTCTACTTCAACCATTCTTGCGTTGCGGTTAGCCATCTGATTTATTTCAGCGTCAACCTCTTCGTCGGTTACAACCGGAGTTACACGCTCAACAGTGAGCTCCTTATACTGACCGAGGGTTGCCTCGGGAACAACCGTAAGAGTTACCTTGAAATCTACGCCGTCCTGCTTGGAAATAGAAACGAGGTCGAAATCCATCTTATCGTCAACGATTTCAACGCCTGCCTCTTCAGCAGCAGCCTCAAGTGCGTCAGCATAGAGAAGGTTAAGTGCATCCTCAAAGAAAACCGACTCACCGTACATTTTTTCGATAAGGTAAAGCGGAGCCTTGCCCTTGCGGAAGCCGGGAACAGAAATATCCTTTACCTGCTTTTTGTAAACCTTTGTGATAGCATCAGAAAACGTCTCGCCGTCGATTAAAATCTCAAGCTCGTATCTGTTGGTATCAACCTTTTTTGCTTCTTTTAAACTCATTTTATTACCTCCGAGATAATCATTCCATATAAATATAACATATACTTAAAAATATTTCCATATTTTTTTAAAATTTTTTCATTTTTTCTAACTTATACTATCATTACAGGGGAAAAATCTACACAATCTGCCGATAAAAGTTGAAAATCAACGCCGTCATATGACTTTTTTGCGTTATGAAAGCCCGAACCGTGAATATGTCCGTGATAAACTTTTTTAATGCCGTAGCGTTTTATGACATCAAAAATTTCCTCGCAAACCCAGTCACCGTAGACAGGCGGATAATGGGTAAAAACTATCGGCTTTTTGCCCGTTTCAAGCGCAGCCTTTATTGAGGCTTCAAGTCTGCCTGCCTCACGCAGTACGACAAGGCTCTCACCTTTAAGGTCATAAAACCAGCCGCGCGTTCCGCAGACGGCAAAATCCTCTACCTCAATTGCATTATTAAAAACAAATGAAATTGTCGAAAATTCGTTTTCTTCCAAAAATTCGCGCAGTTTTTTTGCCGTTGACCACCACAAATCGTGGTTGCCCTTTAAAATAATTTTTTTGCCGGGCAGCGAGTCTAAAAAGGCAAAATCCGCGCGCGCGTCGGATAATTTCAGCGCCCAGCTTATATCACCAGGAATTACGACGGTGTCATTCTCTCCTACAATACGGGTCCAATTATTTCTTATTCTGTTTACATAGTCCTGCCAGCCGCGGAAAACATCCATAGGCTTGTCCGCGCTAAGCGAAAGATGCAAATCCCCGATTGCATATAAAGACATAATTTATCACCCTATATTTTTTGAATTAGTGCACATAATAAAAGTGACCGATTGGTTAATTTATTATGGAGGACTGAAAAAAATGAACAACGATTGTAACGAGTGCAATGTAATTTCAGGCATTAAGTGTAATGTTGAAAGCTGTGTTTACCATTCGAGCGAGGACCGCTGTCATGCAGGTCACATCACCGTAGGCGGCGCAAAGAAAGCCTGCGAATGCTGCGAAACCGAGTGCGATACCTTTAAGGCAAAAAACTAAGCTATAAATGCCAACATTGCCCCGTCTGCTGACGGGGCATTTGTTTTAGATATTTAAGCAAACACGAATAATCCGAACTTGATTTTAAAGCGAGGATTTTCGCCTTTGCTGTGTTAAAATACTCGTTAATCCACAAAGGATTAACTGCGTTTTGTGCCTTGCACAGACAAAAATCCTCTGCTTTAAAATTCTGCGACCGGAAACGGACAGAATTTCGTGGGATTTTTGGTGCGAAGGAGTTTATAAAGCAGTCGCTTATAAGCGACGACAAACCGAAAAGTACCGAAATTATGCCGTTTAGGGCAGGTTCGGGTTATTCGTGTTTGCTTAAGTATTTACAGATAGCCGCTTTCATATCCTCGCGCTCTATTACCTCTCCAAAACGGCGTGTTTTGGTTTTAAGCGACTCAATAGGTGCGGGAATACTTGTTGCGGTGAGCACCGAAAGCGAATCGTTTTTAGCAAAATCGTCCTCAGGAATATCTGCATCAAATGCGCCGAGCACGCTGTTTGCAAACTTGTATGCACTTGCGGTGGAAACGATAAGCGCAGGTGTTTCGTCACCCGTTTTTTGCTTATACTCGTTATAAACCGCCATAGCAACGGCAGTGTGTGTATCAATAAGATAGCCGTATTTATCGTAGGTTTCCTTTATGGTTTTAAGTGTCTGCTCATCGTCACAGCAGCCGCCATAGAAGTTATCCTTTATTTTAGCAAAAACATCGTCTGTTACGGTAAATTTGCCGCCACTTTTAAGTTCGTTCTGCCACGCCGCTATCTGCTTATCGTCCCCCGAGAACATATAAAGCATACGCTCAAGATTGCTGGAGATTAAAATATCCATAGACGGAGAAACGGTGGTATAGAAATCACGGTTACGGTCGTAAATACCGGTATTTATAAAGTCGGTCAGGACATTGTTGGCGTTGGAAGCACAGATAAGCTTCTTTATCGGCACGCCCATCTGCTTTGCGTAGTATGCGGCAAGAATGTTACCAAAATTGCCCGTAGGAACAACAACATTAAACTCGTTATTTCCGTTATTGCCGTCTGCGAGCATATCACAGTATGCAGATACATAATAGACAATCTGCGGAACAAGACGTCCCCAGTTTATAGAGTTTGCACTTGAGAAGCTATAGCCTGCATCCGAAAGCTTTTTAAGCATATCCTTATCGGTAAAGATTTCCTTAACGCCGCTCTGTGCATCGTCAAAGTTGCCCTTTATAGCGCAAACGCAGACATTTTTACCCTCTTGGGTATCCATCTGCAGCTTCTGCATAGTGCTGACACCGTCGCTTGGGTAGAATACGATTATATCGGTATTTTCAACATCACAGAAACCTTCAAGCGCTGCCTTGCCCGTATCGCCCGAGGTGGCAACGAGGATTATTATTTTGCCCGTATTTTTCTTCTTGGCCGAGGTGGTGAGCAGATAAGGCAAAAGCTGAAGTGCTAAGTCCTTAAAAGCGCAGGTAGGACCGTGCCAAAGCTCAAGCACCGATACATCGCTTCCAAGCAGGGTTATAGGTGCAGGCTGCTCATTATCAAAGCTGCCCGTATATGCGCCCTCAACGCAAGCCTTTATCTCTTCCTCTGTAAAATCGGTTAAAAATTTAGAAAGCACAAGACGCGCTCTGCCCTTATAGTCAGAACACTTTAAAACCTCTAAATCCTCCGCGGTGAGCGTGGGTATGCTTTCGGGTAAAAAGAGTCCGCCGTCGGCCGAAATACCCGTAGCGATGGCCTTTGCGGCGCTGACGCTTACCGATTTATCTCTTGTACTTATGTAGTTCATTTTTATCACTCCGTTATTTTAAGGAAATAGTCCTTTGCGTTTTTATAAAACAGCTTATAAAGCAATTCTTCACTTAATCCGTTTAATTTGAGATATTTATATAGTATAGGCATTTTATCAATAGAGTCAAGTCTTTTATCCATTTTTGCCCCATCGAAATCAGAACCTATCGCGATAAAGTCCGCAAGACCCATACCTAACAAATGGTAAAGGTGTGCGCGGAAATCAGAAAAAAAGTCGCCGTCGCCCAAAAATTTAGGATAAAGACAAAGACCTATTATGCCGCCTTTATCGGTTATAGACTTTATTTGCGCATCGGTTATGTTGCGTCTGACGTGATACACATCGCGGCAGCATACGTGGGTTGCAATAGGATATTCAGCACACTTGATAACCTCGCTAAAGCTTTGGTCGTTAAGGTGTGAAAGGTCGGTTGCTATTTTAAGCTCATTAAACCTTTTAATAACCTCTCTTCCAAAATTGGTGAGAGTTGCGGCGGTATTGCTTCCGCCCGCTATTTTATTTTTGCCGTTCCAGGTAAGAGTAACAACACGCACGCCGTCATTATAAAGCATATCGACATCAAATAGCGTATCAATGACCGCTCCACCCTCAAGTGTCAGCAAAAATGCCCTATTTTCCGTTAAATCGCTGCTGGCTTCGGCAAGCTTTACTTGCCTTAATAAGTTATCTCTGACAGCAAAATAACGTTCCTTTGGGTTTTCAACTTCATCGGGTATCCAGATAGCAAGAGCCTGTGCCCAGCGCCCGAAAATACTGCCTTTTTCTAATGTAACGGCTAAGTTGCCGTCCAAAAATTGCTCTCCCCTTTTATATGATTCATAAGGGGTATCACAGTGCAGGTCAAAAAAATCCATAACAGCCTCCGAAATCAGAACGCATTTTCAATATAATTTATTTTATATTCCTCTCGTCCTTTTGTTTCAAAAACCGTTATTTCTGCTACGTCAAATCTTGGCTGCAGCTCACAAAATGCGCGTGACAGATAGATTTCGGCAGTCATCATTATTTTTTGTTGTTTTACGGCGTCTACCGCTTCGGCAGGGTTCACAAGGGAATCCTGCTTTCGCATCTTTACCTCTACAAATAATATATACTGCTCGTTCTCCGCAATAATGTCTATTTCGCCAAAGCGCGAATGAAAATTGCGTTCTACAACTATATATCCCTGCTTTTTTAGGTAATTAGCTATAAGTGTTTCGCCGTTTTTTCCCTTTACTGACGACTCTCTCATAATATATTTTTCAGAAAGCTCGGTCTATGTATCGGGCAGATGCCGTACTGTTTTATTGCGGCAATATGCTCTGCCGTGCCGTAGCCTTTATGCTTTTTAAAGTTGTATTCGGGATAAAGCGCGTCATACTCCAACATAAGACGGTCACGCGATACCTTTGCAAGCACCGATGCCGCCGCAATGCTCATAGACTTTGCGTCGCCCTTTACAACCGTTTCGCACGGTATTTTTATATCGCGCGGAACGCGGTTTCCGTCTATAAGTGCGAAATCTGCCGACGGCTTTAACCCCTCAATCGCGCGGTTCATAGCAATATAGGTAGCCTCTAAGATATTATGCTCTTCAATCTCCTCGACCGACGCAAAGGCTACACAGTACGCAAGCGCTTTTTCGGTTATTATGGGAAAAAGACGCTCACGCGCCTTTTCGCTAAGTTTTTTAGAGTCGTTGAGTCCCTCGATTTCGCAATCCTCCGGTAGAATTACCGCCGCTGCACACACGGGCCCCGAAAGCGGACCTCTGCCTGCCTCGTCAACGCCGCAGACAAGAATATCTCTTGCTCCTCTTGCCTCTTTTTCGTAAGAATAATCGGGCACAGACTACACCTCCAGCGTAATTCTTCCAAGCTTCTGAGTTCTGAACTCCGACAGCAGCATATTAGCCGCACGGAGAGTATCACCCTCGCCTCCGCGCGCCATCATTCCGCGTTTTTTCGCTATGGCGCACAGCATTTCATACGGCTCGTCCTTTTCGATTTTATAACGCTCCGCAAGCTGCGGCATATAGCGGTCTGACAGTATTTCAAGCAGTCTTACCGCAAGCCACTCGGTATCCAAAACCTCATCCTTAACTGCGCCCGTAAAGGCAAGTCGCTCGCCTGCTTCCTTATCGTCAAGCTTAGGCCAGAGCACGCCCGGTGTGTCAAGCAGCTCAAGCTCGTTATCAATACGGAACCACTGGTTACCGCGTGTTACGCCCGGTCGGTCCTCTACCTTTGCGCGTGCGCCTCCTGCCATTCGGTTAATAAACGAGGATTTACCTACATTTGGTATTCCAACCACCATAATGCGAAGCGGTTTGCCGACCATTCCCTTTTGTCTGTTAGCTTCAAGGCGGTCAGCTAATAGCTCCTTAACCGAGTTTTTAAAGACATTCAGTCCTTTTCCGCTTTTGCAGTCAACGGGTATGGCGATAGCGCCCTCTTCACGAAAGCGCTTAACCCACTGCTCAGTCGCGGCAGGGTCTGCCATATCACATTTATTAAGCAATACGATGCGTGGCTTATTAAGTATAATACCCGCCAGTTCCGAATTTCGGCTGCTGGCGGGTATTCTTGAATCTACTATTTCGGCAACAGCATCCACAAGCGCCAAGCTTTCCGATATTTTACGGCGGGTTTTCGCCATATGACCCGGAAACCATTGGATATTTTGTGCTTCAGCCATTAGTATAGTCCTCCGAATTTTAAGAATGGATATATTCTGTAAACAGCCTTTCCGAGAACATAGCGCGTATCTATCATTCCGTTTTCACCTATTAAGGTAGAGCGGCTGTCAAGTGACTCGTTTCGGTTGTCGCCCATTACGAAAATGCAGTTTTCAGGAACATAGGCGGGAAAATCAATCTCTAAATCGTGCTTGAGGGTTGTAAGTGTTTTGGTGTAGCTTTCCTTTAGTGCAACGCCATCAACATAAACTATTCCCTGCTCATAGTCAATATCCACCGTCTGTCCTTCAACCGCAATTACGCGCTTGATTATCGGTTCGGCATATTCGTTAGGGTTTAAGGAATTATCAGTATTGCGCGATATAACGACGATATCTCCCTGCTTCGGAACATACATTAAATCCGATATTATAACCTTTTCACCGTCTAATAGCGTGTTTTCCATAGACTCACCGTCTATGGTTACAACGCGGAAGAAAAAGGTGAAAATAAGTACAACGGCAATGACCGAGATTACCAAAACATCCAGCCAGTCGAAGATTTCATTCTTTATATTCTTTTCGGTTGCTTTCTTAGTATGATAGTGTTCCATTTCCGTTCCCCTGAGTTTTAATAAAAAAAGGGGACAGATGTCCCCTTTTCTACTTGTAGACTTAACCTATCTGCTCTTTAACCTTGGCAGCCTTGCCTACGCGGTCACGCAGATAATAAAGCTTTGCTCTGCGGATACGACCGTTTCTTACCAGTTCAACCTTTGCAACATTGGGAGAATGAACAGGGAATACGCGCTCTACGCCTACACCGTAGGAAACACGGCGTACGGTAAAGGTCTCAGCAATGCCGCTATTGTTCTTAGCGATAACAGTGCCCTCGAAAACCTGAATTCTCTCGCGCTCGCCTTCACGAATCTTTACGTGAACACGAACGGTGGAACCGATGTTTACAACAGGAGCATCCTCACGAAGCTGACCTGCAGTAAGATTCTTAATTGCGTCCATTTATTTTTCCTCCTTAAATAATGAGGCGTTCATACTCAAAAAAGTGACAGAGGACCGCCCGCTTCAATGTCGAATTTCGGCATTCAAGCCGCCCGTAAGGACCGGACGAATTCAAATGCTAAAGTATTCTATCACAAAAGAAAAGAAAAATCAAGCATTATTTTTGCAAAAGAAATAATATATTGCATTTTTCATTATAATATAATATAATGTCCCAAAGGCTTTTTAGCATTTGGGGACTTCTTTATACGGAGGAAACCTATGCAGACCTTTATTATAATTCTGCTTTTTTCTGTCGGACTGTTTTTTACAGTAAAGGGCGGCGACCTTTTTGTGACCGCCGCAACACGCATTTCCGTGCGCTTCGGCATACCGCAGTTCATAATAGGCGCCACGGTGGTATCTATTGCCACTACCCTGCCCGAAATTCTCGTTTCGCTTCTTTCCGCCTACGACGGAAAGACTGAGCTTGCGGTGGGCAACGCCGTTGGCTCGGTTACGGCTAACACAGGGCTTATTATGGCGTTATCTATCATCTTTTTGCCCTCAGTCTGTAAAAATAAAAGTGACAGAATAAAATGTCTTATAATGCTGCTTTGCACCGCCGTTCTTGTGCTCTTTTCACGAAGAGGCAGCTTAGGTGCTGTCGGTAGTGTATTTCTTATTTTACTGCTCGGCGTTTTTATTTTTGATAACATAAAGCAAGCCAAGGCCGAAATTATTCGCGATGGTGCACAAAACGACGGCAAGGTTATTTTTGATATAGTGCAGTTTATTATAGGCGCGGCGGGAATTATTGTCGGTGCAAGGCTTTTGGTTGATAACGCCACGGCTCTCGCACGCATTATAGGCGTATCTGAAGCGGTAATTTCGGTGACCGTAATTGCCGTCGGCACATCACTGCCAGAGCTTGTTACTACCATCACCGCGATAGCTAAACGGCAGTCTTCCCTGTCGCTCGGCAACATAATTGGCGCAAACATAATAGATACGGCGATAATTTTGCCATCCTGCGCAGCGCTTTCGGGGAAAGCTTTGCCTATAGGAACACAGAGCCTAATGCTCGATATTCCCTTTTGTTTCGCCCTAACCGCGATTGCCGTTATTCCTCCGCTCATCGCCCGCAGATTTTTTAAAGCGCAGGGCTTTATTATGTTGACATTTTATATTGCTTATATTATTTTCATTTGTATAAAAGGAGTGTAAAAAATGGACAAATTGCTAAATTTGCTCGAAAAAGAAGCACGACTCACACCCGCACAGATTGCCGTTATGACGCAGCGTGACGAGGGTGATATTAAGCGCGCCGTTGCGGAATATGAGAAGAACGGCACCATTCTTGGTTACCAGACACTCATAGACTGGGACAAAACCGACCGCGAATATGTCAGCGCGATTATTGAGCTTCGCATAACTCCCCAGCGCGACCGCGGTTTTGATAAGGTTGCAGAGCGCATTTACAGCTATCCCGAGGTTAAGAGCCTTTATCTTATGTCGGGCGCTTATGATTTACATGTTGTAATTGAGGGCAGGACTATGCGCGAGGTTGCCTCGTTCGTAGCCGAAAAGCTTGCTCCTATGGAATCTATTCAGACCACATCCACACACTTTGTTTTAAAGAAATACAAGGACAAGGGTGTTGTTTACGACATTAAGGAAACCGACCAAAGAGGTAGCTGCTCGGTATGATGAATTACGATAAGATTCTTTCGAAAAAGGCGGTTTCGCTCGCTCCGTCGGGAATACGCAAGTTTTTCAGCCTTGCTGAGAGTATGCCCGATGTTATTGCGCTTACCGTTGGTCAGCCCGACTTTGTCACCCCTTGGCACATACGTGAGGCGGCTATTGACAGCTTAAAATCGGGCAAGACCTATTACACCTCTAATGCGGGACTCACTCCCCTTCGCGAGCAGATTTGCGAATATATGGAGCGCAGATTTTCGCTTAAATACGACCCGCGCGAAGAAACGCTCGTAACGGTTGGCGGAAGTGAGGCTATTGACCTTGCAATACGCGCCGTTGTTGAGGAGGGCGACGAGGTTATTATACCCGAGCCTTGTTTTGTTTGCTATGCCCCGATTGTCACTATGGCAGGCGGAACACCTGTAAGTCTTCCGCTTCGAAACGAGGACAAATTTAAGCTCACACCCGAACTTTTAAGGGGTGCTATAACCGAGCGCACAAAGCTGCTCGTTTTGGCTTTTCCGAACAATCCGACGGGTGCAATTATGACGCGTGAGGATTTGATTCCCATAGCAGATATACTGTGCGGAACCGATATTCTTGTGCTGTCGGACGAGATTTATGCTGAGCTTACTTATGGGGTAAAGCACTGCTCTATCGCATCGCTACCTGATATGCGTGAGCGCACCATAATCGCAAGCGGTTTTTCAAAGGCATATGCTATGACGGGTTGGAGAATGGGTTACACCTTAGCCCCTGCTCCAATTACAGAGCAGATGTTTAAAATTCATCAGTTTGCCATTATGTGCGCACCGACAACGAGTCAGTTTGCGGCAGTTGAGGCGCTTCAGAACGGCGACGAGGATATTGAGTATATGAAAGAGGAATACGACCAGAGAAGGCGTTTGATTCTCGACGGATTCCGCTCTATTGGACTTGATTGTTTCCACCCTGAAGGCGCGTTTTATGCGTTCCCGAACATTGGCAAGTTTGGTATGAGCAGTGACGAATTCTGCGGAAGACTTTTATCTGAAAAGCATGTTGCTATTGTACCCGGTACCGCATTCGGCGCATCGGGCGAGGGCTTTGCACGAATTTCCTACGCATATTCTCCCAAGCATATAACCACCGCGATTGAGAAAATCGGTGAGTTTATAAAAGAGCTTTAATACTTAAAACGGAACGGTAAAAACCGTTCCGTTTTTATTTTTTGTGTATTTCACTTTTGCCGTTTTCAACAAAAATTTTAGGTTTTTCAGTTTTTGACTCCGTTTTGGTAAAAATAAACACATTTATAATAAAATAGGTATTGAAATTATAATGTTTTAATGATAAAATTACCATAGATTATTGTCATTATTATATATAATTACAAGCAAAGGAGATTTTTTATGAAAAAGACACTTAGCATTCTGCTTACGGTAATTATGATTGTTACCACAATTTCTGTGCTTGCAATCATCCCTGCCGTTGCAGACCCTACAACACCTGTTAATTTGATTGTTAACGGTGATTTTGAACAAGGCAACTGGACTGCTCAAAATTTTGCTGATAGCCAGTTAGCAGATGCCGGATTAGTCAGAGATAACAAATTTGATGCTTACGGTTGGTATACATACTTTATCGGTTCCTCTGTCAATACACTCACCGATGTAAGTCAGGGCGCAGCTTTCATCAACTATTCTACGAGCAAAGTAATGCCCGTTACTAAATGGCAACAGGCATATCAGGATATTGAGATTGAAGAGAACAAAACCTATACCCTTACTGCAAGCTATACTTCCACTCCTTCATCCTCACAGATTTCCGGCGCTCATTTTGAGATGCGTTTAGAGCCAGTTCATTTTGGTGATTCTTCGCTTAACAATACATATCAGTATTCCCAAAAAATTGAAGGTACTGATTGGAATCTTTACAACGGACATACTGACGAAGTAGCCGCTAATGACGCATACTTTGCACAGAATAAGACATACACAAACAATAATACGACATATTATTGGAGCGGTGATTTCAGAACAAGCTCACTCACCTTCAAATCCAATGATTTTATATCTGCATACTCTCTCTCCAAAAATGCAAATGGAAAATATAATTGCCGTGTTATGCTTAATAGTTATAGCAACTACACAATCTTAATCGACGATGTTTCTATGTATGAAACCGTTAAGATTTCTAAGACCGACGGCGGTTACATAAACAAAGATTCCGTTAAGGTTGGTGAAGAAGCAACTATAACCGCTACCCCTTATTATGGAAATGCCTTCCTCGGCTGGTACGACGACAACGATGCACTTTTCTCTGAAGAGCAGACTGTTACAGGCTATTTCACAAAAAATCTCACTGCTAAATTTGCAATTTATAACCAGATAGTTGACGGTAACTTTGAGTCAGGAACAGATGCAGGTATAAAGCAAGTTACCTCTGCTCCAAGATGGTCAAGCATTGTTATTAACCCCACGCTTGAAACGCCAACAGGAAGCACAGCAGCTAACCATGGCAATTATTGTCTTGAGCTAAATCCTGCGAGTTCAGACGGTAGTGTACGATATATGATTAGCTATCCCGTCACCGTAGAGAAGAACAAGAACTATATATTTACCTATTCTATATTCTATCTTGATTCAGCATCTGCCACTCCCTCGTTCCAGACCTATCTATCTCCTTCTGCATCACATGCTGATTGGGCAACATGTGGAAAATATCCTGCACTTGGAACGAATTTTACATTCAACTTTAACTCTGAAAAAGACGGAATCACCTCAAACAATTGG
Source organism: Acutalibacteraceae bacterium (assembly GCA_045590515.1). Lineage (GTDB taxonomy): Bacteria > Bacillota > Clostridia > Oscillospirales > Acutalibacteraceae > SIG589. The sequence goes on along the minus strand of JAZNRD010000020.1, from coordinate 176,604 downwards.
GGTTGGTTTGGTTCTGCAAGCGCATATAGTAGCAGCTTTACCGTTAATAATGCTTCAAATGTAGGCATATACAAAACTAACGAATGGTCAACAGTAAGATATATGTTTGACTCGGGCAGCAATTCTGCTCTGTTTGGCGAAAACGATACCGCAACTATTTATATGAACATAGGTTATGCAAACAGTGCGACCTATGATATCCGCCTTGATAACATTTTCTTTGGAGAGGTTGCAACAAGCATAATGGGTTGTTCTGCCGATATGGGCGGCACAATTGTAGGCTCACAAAACACCTCTAAGCCTACTCCAATGTATTTTAAATCAACTGCAGGCGGTTCTGCTTTTGGCGCTACTGACAAGAATACAAGCTACTATCCCGTTATGGCAAGTGAGGCGCAGAATGTTACTGCTAAGGCTTATTACGGAAATACCTTCCTTGGTTGGTATGAGGGCAACACAAAGATTTCCGATGCCGCTACAATAAAGGATAACGGCACAAAGGATTATGTTGCAAAGTTCATTAACACTAACCAAATTCCTGACGGTGATTTTGAAGCCGGCACCGGCGTTTCTGAGTGGCAAACAAACGAAAAAGGTGGTGCTTTCTCATTTGAAGCCGCACCGGGTATTACAGGTAACGGAATTATTGGTGCTTCAACCGGTGACAGCTTATCTGCTGCAAGAATGCCGATAACCGTTAAGAAAAACGGTTCTTATAAGATGCAATTCAATATGCATATCAACAGTTATGCTGCAAGCCCCGCAACAAGCGTTCCGGTTTGGTTGCTTTATGTTGCAACAAATGGCGATGCTCCTTGGGGAAGCGACCCAACTCTTGCTCGCTACAGCATAACCTTCAAGTCTACAACCGACCCTTCTAAACAGCTTAATGTAACTGAGTATAATACTCGTTCCAACACAAACGCTAAGCAGATAGGCTTTAAGGAGCTTGAAGATGCTTGCGGAACCGGCTGGCTTGAGGTAACGCTTGAGCTTGATTTTGGAGAGGATACAACACAAGGCAATGTTGCCAACATTTTCGCCAACTCTGATATGGCAACCGTTTATCTTGCTCTTGGATATAACAAGACAGTAGCAAGCGTTACATACGACAATATAAGCTTCTATGAAGATATTGACCTTGTTAGCTTCTCTCACAAGGAGAATGTAAGACCTTATCGTGTTGGTATTGGCCCTGTTGCTGCCGGTAATGAATACAAGTTCGGCGTTGATACAGGTGCAGCTTCCGTTACCGTTAAGCATAACGGCACACCCGTTAATGCGACCGACGGCGTTTACACTGTTACACTTGCTGACACAAACAACATTGTAATCACAGCAGACAACGACAGTGAATATCCCGAAATGGGCAAAGACCTTAACGGCAACAGCCTTAAGGAATATAATCACGAGCTTTACACCACACCTAAAATTTGGGAGGGTGACACAGTTTACCACGAGAATGCTGTATTCTATAAGGAAAGAAACGAAGTTAAGCTTCTCTACCCCATCAGCGACATAATTTCTGTTCGTTCATTCGATTTACAGACCTATTATGTTGAGGGTGTTGACTTTGAGGTAACCGCTGAAGGTGCTCTTAAAATACTTCCCGGCTCTAAGATTCCGGTTTACGCACACACTCCGACGAACACGGAAATCGTTTGGAACGATTCTGACACAGAAGGTACATATATAACACAGTATTCCGGCGGAAGCGTATACCCCTGCACACTCTCCATAACTTATAAGCACGCAGAAAAGTGGGCTGACGGCTATCAGGGTGCAAAGCAGACCTCGGTTGAAGACCAGTTGTTTGACCTCTTCCAGAAGCTCAGAAACGGCGAGGATGTTCATGTTGTATTCTACGGCGATTCTATGACCTCTGGCTGGAGCGCCAGCGGTGGTAAGACCGACGTTTATACTACGGCTAACAACGGCACAACCGATGAATCGGGCATTTATATGGCTCCGTATATGCCAAACTGGATGACATTGTTCATGGACGGTCTTAAGAAGATATATCCCGATGCTAATATCACTTGGGAGAACCTCTCCCTCGGCGGTAAAAACTCGGATTGGGGCGCTGCCAACTTTGACGCACGCTATGAGCTACTCAGCAACAAAGATATCGATCTCTTCCTTATAGGCTTTGGTATCAACGACTGTGGCGGTGGCGTTACAAAGGATGCATTCAAGGCAAACACCGAGAGCATTATTTCCAAGCTTCGCGCTAAGTGCTCTGATGCGGCTGTTCTGCTCTACGGCGGAAACAGCACCAACACCGATGCTAAAATCTATGACAAGGACACTCTCCTTTCATACGAAGAGGCTCTTTTTGAGATTGCAGCCGCAACCGAAAATACCGCAGCCACAAGCTTTACCTCCATCTACTTTGACGTTGCAAAGAGCAAGGAGTCGTCCGACCTGTTTGAGAACAACCTTAACCACGCTAACGACTTTGGTTGCCGCATTTATGCACACACAATGCTCGGTGCTATGTCTAAGAAGTACACCTCTACCGCTGCTACACCTGCTGCACCCGATGTAAATGCAGCTATTGTTGCAAAGCGTTCTGTTACACTTCCCGCTATCGCAGGAAACGAATACAGTATGGACGGTGTAAACTGGCAGGATAGCAACATATTCACAGGACTTGAGCCTGATACCCAGTACACCTTCTATCAGCGTGTTAAGCGCACCGATACCGTATTTGAGAGTGAAAAGAGTCCGGCTGCGACTATTAAGACTCTTGCAATAATCTACACGCTCGGCGATGTTAACAACGACACCCTTATCGACTCGGACGATGCCGTTCTCGTTCTTCAGAAATTTGAAGATAAGCTTTCTGCAGCCTTCACTGAGGAACAGGAGCTCGCCGCTGATGTAAATAAGGACGGAACTATAAACGGAGACGACGCATTACAGATTATCTACTATACTATCGGTTATATTGATTCTTTCAATTAACAAGAAAGCCCTCAAGCGAAATGCTTGAGGGCTTTACTTATTATATATTTAGAAAAACAAAAAAGCACCCGCTTAAAAGCAGATGCTTCACAGTTTGGTGGGAAATTAGGGATACTCTGCGCCTCTTGTTTTTTCGACCGCTCCGAGCGGTTGCGAAAAAACCGCGTTGCTCGAGACTCGGGCAGACCGCTCTGCCTATCGCGGCATAGCGACTGCTTCGACGAACCCAGGGGTTCTCGTCCCTGCTTTTCTATCTAAATGAAAAAGCACCCACTTAAAAGCAGGTGCTTTTTAGTTTGGTGGAGCTAAGGGGATTCGAACCCCTGACCCCCACACTGCCAGTGTGGTGCGCTACCAACTGCGCTATAACCCCATAAACTGCAAATGCTATATTACCATATAGAAACAGAAAAATCAAGTCTTTTTTATTTATAATAAAATTTTTTTATTTTTAAGAATTTGTACTTGACTTTTCAAAAAAAAGATATATAATAAGTAATGTTGACCACAGATTGAGGAATAGTGTAACGGTAGCACGACAGACTCTGACTCTGTTTGTTGGGGTTCGAATCCCTATTCCTCAGCCAAAAAGCACTTAGCGTTTTGCTAGGTGCTTTTAATCTTTAATGGAGGCGCCTTAATGCTTAGTAATTTTCATACACACTCTAATTTGTGTGACGGTAAGGACTCGCTTGAGGATATTGTAAAAAGTGCGATTGAGGGCGGTTTTTCTGCGCTTGGCTTTTCGGGTCACGCATATACATATTTTGATTTAAGCTACTGTATGAAGGATACCGAAGCTTACGTAGCAGAGGTGCTTCGCCTAAAAGAAAAGTACGCAGACAAGATTGAGATTTTTTTAGGAGTTGAAGAAGACGCCTACTCCCCCGTCCAGCGCTCGCGTTTTGATTATATCATTGGCTCATCGCACTATTTTAATATAAATAATAAGTATATGGCTATTGATTCGGGACTTGAACGATTTGAGCGCGCCCTTTGTGAATTCGGTGGCGATATTTACGCTATGGCCGAGTCGTATTACAGCGCGTTTTGCGAGTATATACTAAGGCGCAAGCCCGACATCGTTGGGCATTTTGACCTCATTACTAAATACGATGAACAAAGAAATTATGAGTTACTGTCCGATAAAAAATACTGCCATATTGCAGAAAAGTATGCAGCAAAGGCGGCTAAAAGCGGATGTGTGTTTGAGATTAACACGGGCGCTATATCACGCGGGGTACGCAGCACTCCTTACCCGAGTATAGAGCTTTTGCATACCCTTAGGAAGAACGGTGCTAAGATTATTTTATCGTCCGATTCGCACAGCAAGGATACGCTTGATTGCTGCTTTGAAAAGGCAAAGGCTATGCTTTTGGAGGCAGGCTATAAAACGGCTGTGACCCTTACACGCGACGGATTTAAGGAATATGATATTTAGTACTTGACAAATGATTTGTTTTTCTATAAAATATATACATATATTAAAGCGTTTGAGCGAAAACCAGTAACCGTTTAAGAGGGTTTAAGAGAGCTGTTGTTTGGTGCGAAACAGTAACACTTTTTTCGGCGAATTCATTTCGTGAGCTGAGGGCTGAAGGCTTTGCTGTGTAGGCTTTTCCGGGTGCGACCGTTATATCGCGCGGTGCTGTTAGGCACCCGATGAGGTTGCGTCTGTGAGGGCGCAATAAAGCAGAGTGGTAACACGGTTTTTAACTGTCCCTGTATCTTAGGATACAGGGCTTTTTTAATGTAATTTTTCATAGCGTGCTATGATAAATATATGAAGAGAGGTATTTTTATGAAAAAGATTTTGGCACTTGTTTTAAGTTTGGTTCTCGTTATAGGTCTTTGCGCCTGTGGCGGCACCACTATCAAGATTGACCCCGACAAAGAAAAGTATGTTGTCGGAATTTGTCAGCTTGTAACACACGACTCACTCGACCAGGCAACAAAGGGCTTTAAGGACGGTCTTACCAAGGCTTTAGAGGCTGAGGGCAGAACTGTTGAATTCAAAGAGCAGAACGGTCAGGGCGAATCCAACACCTGCGTTACCATTGTAAACAGCTTTGTTTCCGATGGCGTTGACCTTATATTAGGTAATGCTACTGCTGCGCTGCAGGCCGCTTATAACGCAACCGAGACTATTCCCGTGCTTGGTACTTCTATAACCGAATACGGTGTAGCACTTGAAATCGAAGATTTCAGCGGCACAGTTGGCAACAATGTATCGGGAACTTCTGACCTCGCTCCCCTCGACGAGCAAGCACAGATGATGATTGATGTACTTTCTTTAAAGGAAGGCGCTAAGGTTGGTATTCTTTACTGCTCTGCAGAGGCTAACTCTGAATATCAGTACAACATTGTAAAGGAATATCTTGAGGGCAAGGGCATCACCGTTATAGAGTACAAGTTCTCTGAGTCTAATGAGCTTCAGGGTATTGTAACCAAGGCATCGGCCGAGTGTGACGCTATTTATGTTCCCACCGACAACACCGTTGCATCTAACGACGAGACCGTACGAAATGTATGTGGTCCCGCAAAGACTCCTGTTTTCACAGGCTATGACAGCAATATCTGCTTTGCAACGCTTGCTATCAGCTACTATAACATCGGCGAAGAGACCGGTAAAATGGCAGCTAGTGTTCTGCTTGGAAAAGAAGATATCAGAGAAATGGCTATCCGTTACGACCAGAAGCCTGTAAAGAAGTATAACAAGGCTATCTGCGAAGAGTTAGGCATTGACACAACCACTCTTGACGCAAACGGCTATGTAGCAAGATAGGAACAGTAAAATGGGTTTTATAAATGCATTGCCCGGTGCGGTTGCACAGGGACTGATATGGGGTATTATGGCAATCGGCCTTTATATCTCATACAAAATTTTAGACATTGCCGACCTTACGGTTGACGGCTCGATATGCACGGGCGCTTGCGTTTGCGCTGTTATGCTTGCAAACGGAGTAAATATTTACTTATGCCTTATAGTCGCCTTTATTGCTGGCGCTATAGCGGGACTTATAACGGGACTTTTCCACACGCTTATGGGTATTCCCGCAATTCTTGCGGGAATTCTGACCCAGCTTATGCTTTGGTCATTAAACCTTAAGATTTTGGGTAAGTCAAACCTTTCCATAAGCTCGCGCAATTATTTTGTGCTGCTTACCTCGCTTAACAATCCGTTAGCTATTGCGGTACTCGTTTTGTTCTGCACACTCATAATCGTTTGTCTGTTTCTGTTTTTCTATACAGAAATCGGTCTTTCGGTTAAGTCCACGGGTGATAATCCCGACATGAGCGAGGCACAGGGCATAAATGTTAAGCGCAACAAGGTAATAGGTCTTGCTATTTCAAACGGAATTGTTGCGCTTTCGGGCGCACTGCTTGCGCAGTATCAAGGCTTTGCCGACATAAATATGGGACGCGGTGCTATTGTTATCGGACTTGCTGCTATCATTATCGGACAGTCGGTATCCTTAAAAATCAAGCCGAATTTCGTTGTAAGCCTTATTGGCGTTGTGGGCGGTGGAATCGCTTATTATCTTGTCTACACCTTCGTTATCTGGTTAGGACTTGATACCGACTTGCTTAAGCTTTTATCGGCTGTGGTGGTTGCTATTTTCTTGGCATTCCCCTACCTAAAGCGCGAATACTTTACAAAGCCAAAGCCGCCCGAGGATTTGGTGCTTCTTGAAAGTGAGGGCGAGCCGAATGCTTAAGATAAAAAATTTATATAAAACCTTTAACGCTGGCACGGTCAACGAAAAGCGCGCGCTTTCGGGACTTGAGCTTACCTTAGATAAGGGTGATTTTGTAACCGTAATAGGCGGAAACGGCGCCGGAAAAAGCACTATGCTTAACGCCATTTCGGGCGTGTGGAAGCCCGACTACGGCAGCATCGAGATTGACGGCGTTGATGTTACGAATATGCCCGCTTATAAGCGAGCAAGTTTACTTTGCCGCGTATTCCAGGACCCGATGAAAGGCACAGCGCCCGATATGGAGATTGCCGAAAACCTTGCTATCGCGGCAAGAAGAGGGCAAAAGCGCAGACTTCGTTGGGGCTGCACAAAGGCCGAGCGTGAGCAGTATAGAGAATTACTATCACAGCTTGATTTAGGACTTGAAGACCGCCTTACAAGCAAGGTAGGACTGCTTTCCGGCGGACAGCGCCAGGCAGTTACTCTGCTTATGGCTACGCTTAAAAGTCCCAAGCTTTTACTGCTTGACGAGCACACTGCGGCACTTGACCCCAAGACAGCTGAAAAGGTGCTTACAATTACAGATAAGCTCGTAAGAGAGAACGGACTAACCACCCTTATGGTTACCCACAATATGCACGACGCTATCAACTACGGCAACCGTCTTATAATGATGGATGAGGGTCGCGTTGTGGTTGATGTCAGAGGCGAGGAAAAGAGCCGACTTACCAAACGCGAGCTGCTTAACCTTTTCGAGCAGAAGAGCGGAACCGAATTTTCGAGCGATAAAGAAATTTTATCTAAATAATAATAAAAAGCTACGGTATTTTCACCGTAGCTTTTTTATATGAACGAATCTATGAGTATATATAAATTTTCGTCCGAGTATTCTATTTCTGCTGAGAACATTCGCGCTATGTCAGCAAGGGCAGAAAAAGAAAACTCCCCTTTTTCCGTCCATTCTACCGCGCCAATAGCAAAAAGCAAATTAAAGCAGGCGGCAATGGCGGCGGCTCTTGCACAAAGCGATTCTTTGTCGGGTGCGTTGGCAAGGTGGCGGTATACTAAATATACCGCGAACTGTTCAAGCTCACACTCGCGCGCCTTAATATACCGCTCAAACCCGTTAAAATCCGCGCTGTCACATTTTGATAGCACTCTGCTCAGAATATCTGTCCAAGCGTTATCAAGTCGCTCAAGCGAAAGAAAAAGGCGTGAAAGCTGTTTTACCGTGTATGGCATTTTAGCATCACAGAGCTGCAGCATATCCCCTATCCTGTCATTTATGCTTTTATTTCTGTTTTGTAAAACGGATATAACTTTATCGCGCAAGGTTATTATTTCGTCATCACTTTGCAAAGAGCCGTCTGAGACGAGCGTCATAGGTGATTTTTGTGACAAAATAAGCTCTGCCGCTGCCTCACAGCAAAGTCCCACACCGCATTCTGTTCTGCCCGGCAGTTCATTTCTGAAGCGCGGATGGTCTTTACAGATGTTGCAAAGATTTTCTTCGCCGAGAGTTATTATTATATCGCACAGATTTTCATTGTTCAAAAAAGGGCAGCGCTCACGCGTGCCCAATATAAAGTGCGGATTTTCTTTAAAATCTATGTTTGACTTTAGCCGTTTTCCCATACTGCCGCCGAGGGAATTATAAACCTTGAGGGTGTTTTCATCAATTTCTATTTCCCAGCCGATACAGCAGTTGTGAAGGCAGTCGCCTGCCTTACAGCGAAAGTCTTTATAGTAATTCGGAAATATGTACTGCATTATTTGAGGGGCAGCATAGGCAGAGTAATAACGCCGTCGGAAGAGGTTACTACGGTTGAAGAATCGGCAGGCTCTTCGGTTTCGTTGCCGTTTCCGCCCTCGCCGCTGTTGTCGTTACCGTTTCCGCTCTGTGACGGGGTGGAAGACGGTTTTGCCACCGTACTGCTCGAAGAGGGCTTTTTATCCGAAGAGGTTGCAGTGGTAGTACTGCTGTCCTCGTCCTCTATTTCGACAATGGGCAGAGCGTTTTCGGTTTTTGATGAATTTATTACAACCTCATCACCCGAAACACTGTTATCACCTTGGGGAACACTGCCGTTTTGAACAGCATTGTTCACTACTTCGCTTTCTGTCTGCGAAGAGGTGCTGTCGGTGCTTTCAGTGTCGGAAGACTGCAAAACGGAGCTATCCGAAACATTAGAATCAAAAACCTCTTTATCCTTACAAGCGGTAAAACACAAAATTATTAAAAGCGCTAAAAATAAAAGAGCAATTTTAGTTTTCATAATTTCCTCCAACAATTTGTTATATGTATTCTACCATACAAAAGTATAATATTCAATAACAAAAACCAAGGATATATATTACATTATTTTATATTCACCGCTTGCGAGTGTGCGCTCGTTTTTGCCGTCAGAAAATGCATAGCCCTGCGGCAGTTTTATACTGCCGTGTGCAGTCGGCGGTACCGAAACCTTGAGAATAATTCCGTCCTTTTCTCTTTCCCAGCGCACCGAAACATCCCGATATTCCGCCTGTGCGAAGGAAAGCGTGCTCACAAACTGCGGTGCTATAAGATATTCGTTTATATCGGTAACTTTTGGGTTAGGAGAAAGTCCCGCTATTTTTCTAATAAACAGACTGCTTATATCGCCCCAGAAATGATGGTTTCGTGAATCGCGGCCACCGCGTTCTCCCACGCCGTCGCGTACAAAACCTTCACTCAGCGTCGTATCGCCGCGCGCAACCCACTGCGCGTATGACGGATAGGTCGGGTTTTCTATCATTTTAAGCGCAAGCTCTGCGTGGCCGAAACGGACAAGCGAATGGAAAACGAAGCGAGCGCCTATAACACCACATAGCAAATGGTCCTCTGCCGCGTGAACAAATTCAACAAGACGGTCGGCTGCTGCTTTCTGCTCGTTTTCTTCAAAAAGTCCAAATTCGAGTGCTAACGACTGTGATGTCTGGCAAGCGCCCTCTGCGGTCATTGTGCCCAAATCTATAAGGTGCGTTCTTATAGCCGCTTTCATTTCTCCTGCGAACGTCTCTGCCTCGCAAGCTAGGTCGTTTTCATCTATCTCGCGCGCTAAGAACGCGGTTTTTTGCGCCATATCGAATATAATGGCGCTATCGGTAAATACAAGCGGCGACAGAGTTGTGGTTACATTATAAAACGGCTGTGCCCAGTCTATAAGGCCGACAGCTATAAGTCCGCGCTCGTCACGGCGCGTGGCTATGTAGCGCAGATAGTCCATAATTGAGGGCAAATTGTCGGCTATTACGGTCTTATCACCGCTATATTTATAAAGATAATACGGCATATAAACGCAGACAGAATCCCAAGCGGGACCGTTGCCCCACTCAAAGCCCCAACCGGCAGTCGGAATTATGCCGGGGAAAGCGCCGTCGCGCTGAGCCGCGCGGACATTCTTAAGCCATTCTGAGAAGGTCTTTTCCGCAGCGAATGATAAAAGAATATGTTCGCTTGAAAGCGAAATATCGGCAGTCCATCCGTTTTTCTCGCGGTGGGGACAGTCGGTAGGAACATATAAAAGATTGCTGCGGTCGGAACGGCAGGTCATATCGTAAAGTTTGTTTAAAATTTCGTCGGAGCAAGAAAAATTTGCACGCTTTTCAATATCCGAGCCCATAACCACATATGTGAGCAGGTCCTTGGTTGCCTGCTCTTCTTTTATGCCTTCAACAAGAACATAGCGGAAACCGTGGTAGGTAAAGGGTGGCAAGAAAATCTCCTCTTCCCCGCCGCGCAGAATGTATTTATCCATCTGCGGATAGTCAAGGTAAAGGTTTTTATCCTTACCCGTTCCCATATTTACGGTGCTTCTGAGCGAAAAATGTCCGTCTATAAGACATTCGCCGAAACGCAAGGTTACCTCTTGTCCGCGCTCGCCCTTTATTTTAAGACGGCATACACCCGAGTTATTCTCCGCAAAATCGTACACATAAGCGTTTTCTACCCTTGTGCGTTCAATGGGGCGCTCATAGGTTGCGGCGCTCTCACAAGCGTAATAAACCTCGTCACAGTGGGTTATGCTGACGGGCTCTATCTCGCGGTATGCGACAACGGCATCTGCAAAGCAGAGCGTAGGCTTGCCTTTTGGCGCGTCTACCCCAACGGCATTTTGCCATTCGTCGTCACAAAAACCTATATCGCACCAGCCGTCCTGCTCGAGTCTTGCGTCGTAAAATGCGCCTATACGCAAATCGTCAAGCAGCAGTGCCGAGCGCGAAACCTTAACGCTTTCATCTGCTTCTATACACTGTCCGTCGAGCTCGAGCGCAAAGGCTAAGCGAAGCGGACCGCGCCAAGCGGCAGTATGGAAATCCCATTCAACGCCGCCGAAGCAGTTAAAAAAGCCGTTGCCGAGCATAATGCCTATGACATTTTCTCCCTCACGCAAATGAGGCTTTATATCGTACTCGTCAAAATAGAGCAAATCGTCGGGGTTGTAAATATACGGCGCAAGCGCACCCTTTGTTATGCGCTTGCCGTTTATATAAAGCTCGTAAAGGCCAAGACCGCAGAGCGTAAAGGATGCGGTCTTTGGAATATTTTCAAGTATAAAGGTCTTGCGGAAAAGCGGTGCGGCAACGGGAGTTTCGTAATCACAAACCCCTTCGCCTGCACATATAAACTTTCTACTTAACATTTAGTCCCCCAAAATATCGGTTATAATTTCGTCTATTGCCATTAAGCAGCGCGGAACGTGGAACGGTCCCTTGAAGGTGCTGCCCTTTGCGGCAGGCTCAGTCGGGCGGCCGTCGCGGCGAAGATATCCGTACCATTCGCCATACTCTCGGTCGCTGAACACTTTAATACAGTATTCTCTTGTTTTCTCAAACCAATCGAGATAACGCTGCTCTCCCGTATTGCGATAGAGCATAAGCGAGGCAATCATAAGCTCGTTATGCGGCCACCAAAGCTTCATATCGTGCTCATACGCTTCGGGCGGATTGCCAAGGCAGTCGATAAACATTAAAAGTCCGCCAAACTCATTATCCCAGCCGCCTTTAAGCGCATACTCATACACAGTCTTTGCTTTTTCTAACATTTCAGCATCGCCCGTGTATTCGGCCTCTTCTATTAGGAACCAGCTGCACTCAATATCGTGTCCGGGGTTTACAACTCTGCCAGCCGAAAAATCGAGCATAGGCGTGCCGTCGGGCGCGACCGTTTCAAGCGTACAGCGTAGGTCGTCTTTTAGGTGATATTTGATTATCGTATCAGCACACTCGCGCGAATAGCGGTCATACTTTTCCTTTTGTTCCGGGTCGTATTTACGCATTATAGCGGTGGTGTTTAAGAATATCATTGGGTCGGCAAGGGCGCGTCCCGTGCGCGTTTCGGTTATGGTCTTTGAGCCGAGTCCCGTCGGGTCTTCCATAAGACCACCGTTGAGTGCATAAAGCATATCGTAATATTTGCGTGCACGAAGCAGATGCTCACGCTCGCCCGTTGCGCCGTAGTATTCAATATTTGCAATTATGTAGAAGGATTCTGAGAAATAATATCTTCTCTGGCGAAGCGGTTTACCGTCAGCCGTTACGGTGAAATAGAGTCGGTCCCCTGCATCGTGGTTTATGCAGTGATTTTCAAGAAAATCTATACAGCTTTTTGATGCCGAAAGCCATTCCTCGCGGTTGCCGTACTGGTTACACATACGGGCAAAGGTCCAGCCGCAGCGGCCCTGCATCCACACGCTTTTATCTGTAGAGTAAACCTTTCCCTCACGGTCAAGGCAGGTATATACGCCGCCGTTTTCGCGGTCTATTCCGTTTTTAAGCCAAAAGTCTGCACAAATGCGCAGCTCTTCCCGAGCCCAGTCACGAATTTTTATTAGCTGCTCTTTATTCATATAATCACCCACAACTTTTTTATTTAATTTAATTATAACATATTTAAATGGCAAAAACATATAGATTTTCATTAAAAAGCATTAAATAGCAACACTAAAAACCGTTTTGGATACAAAAAAGAAAGGTGCTTAGCACATTTCTTTTATTTTAACGTCTCTGAATAGATTTTTATTAACTGCTCGCCTTCGTATACATTATCCTCAAGCGTAATTTGCGCCTCTGCCTCGGGCGAGATTATAGAATATACTGCGGCGCCTACAGGTGCGGGACCGAAACGGTTATTGGTTATAGAAAGGTTTCCGCCTTCACTCCCCTTTTCAATTCGCCAAAGGAAGATATGATGTCCCATAGGCTGAGGCCATATTTCCGAACGGCGCGGTAGCGTCTCCCCTAACATTGCAAAGCCACAGCCTGCATTTACACATTCGTTGCCTGTAAAACACGAATCTATCGGCAATTTATCGCGGTATTCGAAAGCCGCCATTCCGTAGGTGTCAAAACGGTTGTTACGGCATATAAAATTCTTTGTAGGTACGGTATCATCCCCGGGGCCTTGGTGGGTTACACAAGAATCGTATACATTTTTAAAATCGCAGTTTTTCACCGTTACACTTTCGCCGTAGTGCCAAAGCTCTACGCCGTTGCCAAAACGAATTTTTAGCTCCCTATCCCAAGCACAGCCACCTATGTTTTTAAAATCGCAACCGCGGACGGTTATATTTTTGCCGCTTCCTGCAAGGGCGTGAACGCCGCTGTTCATAAAGCACAGATTTTCAATAATAATATTACTTTTAAGCACACCGAGCACACGCGTTCCAAAAGACACACACTCTATGCTCTTATATTTTTTTGCAGGGTTTTCTTTTGAATAAAAGAGCACTTCCTGCGGTGAAAACGGTTTTCTTTTTTCGCCCTCGGACTGACGGCTATCCCAAAAGTCTGCTTCACTTTCAAGTTCGGTTTTATCCCAACGAAGCGTAGCAGTGCACTCACCGTCGAGCACAAAATTACCGACATCACCCGGGATTTCTTTTAAAAGGCGCCAGATATTTTCGCCCACTCTCTCCCAGTTTTCTTCTCCGCTTACATCGGTCGAGCCACAGAAAACGGGTTTCTCACCCTCGCCGTAGTTGGAATAGGTTATGGGAGATGCGTCGGTTCCGCCTACTATTTCAAGCTGTTCGCGGTAAAAACTGCCGCACTTGAAAAGCAGGGTATCTCCGCCGTTTAGCTCTATATTTTTATAATTTAGTTTTGGGTGTGACGGGGAAAGTCCGTCATTTTTGTCGTCACCCAAAATATTATCTACATAATAGGTCATAGCAAGCGCCTCTTTTCTATACACCTATTTTGGCATAAACGATATGTTTTTTCAATATAAGAAATCAACAAATATAAGGAAAAAACAATCTCCGTTCGTATAATTTATAAAGGAGGGCGTTTTTATGAAGGCGAGAAGAATTATAATAATTATATGCATTGTTGCTATATTGGGGCTTATATTTATTCCAATACCGCAAGAAAGCTTTGACGACGGCGGAACGCGCGAATGGACAGCGCTTACTTACAAAATTGTTGACTGGCACCGAATAACAGATAGAGGTATTTTTGACAAAACGCGAATATACTGGGGCGAGGACAGGCTGAAAAGTATAGAAACACTTTGGGAGTATGAAGCCGAACTGCTTACAAGTGACGATTATATACACGATTTTCGCGGTCAAGACTATAGTGATGTGTGGCTTGACAAGTCAAAAGCGAAAAAGTACGACCACAGTGTTTTTACGGATATTCGCATAACCGAGATATATGATAACTGTTTTTTTGCAAATACGGTAATACCTATGCCCTACATAATCAAACTAAACGGGAAAATAAGTACCGAATGGTGTGTAGGTGACCAGGTTGCCGTCACATACGAAAACGCATATTACGATAGCGAAACACAGCGTTTTGAGGCGGATTTACTGAGCATTGATGAAAGCGATTTCGAGATTGTTCCTGGCGCATGTTACAAGCCGGTTATATATCTTTATCCGGAAGAGGAAACAAAGGTTTCTGTAAAGCTCGATTTAAACGGTCACCTCACCTGCACCTATCCCGAATATAAAAACGGTTGGGAGGTTACCGCCCTCCCCGACGGCACACTTAAAGACAAGGACGGAAAAACATATAACTATCTTTACTGGGAGGGCGAAACCGAAAAGGAGCTTGATTTTTCAAGCGGTTTTTGCGTAAAGGGCAAGGATACGGCATCCTTTTTAGAAACTGCACTCGAAGAGTTAGGACTAAACAGACGCGAGGCAAATGAGTTTATAGTTTTTTGGTTGCCTCACATGCAGAATAATAATTACAATATAATTTCGTTCCAAACGAGTGCGTATACCGATGCGGCAAAACTCGAAATTTCCCCCGCGCCCGACACGCTGATACGGGTGTATATGGCATATAAGCCGTCAGATAAATATATAGAAATTCCGCCGCAAGAGTTATCCTCACCCGCACGACAAGGCTTTACAGCCATTGAATGGGGCGGTACGGTAATAAAATGATAAAAGATGCGGATATCCGCATCTTTTATTTTATGTTCTTTATATACTTTTTTGGGGTTGTTCCATATCTGTTTTTAAATACTGAAATATAATATGCTCCCGAGCCGAAGCCGCAAAGGTGGGCAATTTCATCAACAGACAATTTGCCCTGCTCCAAATATCGCAACGAATGCGTAAGTCTGCGGTCGCGTATATAGTAGGTATAGCTTGTATTAAGCTCGCTTGAAAAAAGTCTGCCAAGGTAGTTAGGGCTTATACCAAGTGCCGAAGCTACCTCCTGCTGTGACAAACCCTGTGAAGAAAAATTCTGTTCTATATATAGCATTGCCTCTCTTAGGTGGCGGCTTATATCACACCTTTGATTATCCTTGGGAAGATTTTTAAGAAGCATTGAAACAATCAGATTAAGACAAGACTTAACCGATACGCCATAGTCCATATCAGGGTTGTGGAATATATCATAAAGGATTTGTGCCAGGGATATTATTTTATCATATTCATTTTCGTTTAAAAAGCAGTCGCTGGTACCCTTTTGATCTATAATTCGTTCGAACAGCGAAGAGGATATATGCTGCTCCTCAAAACAAATACTATAAAGCGTAAGTGACTCCGCCCCTTTAAAATGATATGCGTGATAGTCGTGCTTTTTAAGCAGCGCGGCATAACCGCGAGAAACGTTTATAAGGTCTCGGTTAAGGCGGTGTACTGCGGCACCGTCACATATAAGCTCTATCTCAAAAAAGTCGTGATAATGCACTGCCTCATCATAGTGCGAACCGTATCCTATCTTGCGATAATCTATAAAAAAACCGTCACGCGCAGGCTCTCCCACTTCTACTTGCGGTGTTCTAAACAAGGTTATATTTTTATTGTTATCTACAAAATATTCTGACACATCTTCCACTCCCTTTTTAAAAATTATATCACAATGCGTATATTAGATAAAGTGTTTTATTTTTATATTTTTTGCAGAATATTATAATATTTTAAGCAATGATTGTGTGTTATAATATAATTATCTAAAAAGGATAAAGGAGAAAAAATATGCGAAAGACGGGCCCTATAACAGGTACTTTTATTGATGAAATAACCTATGATATTCCCTCATCCAACTGGGGTATAAAAGAGTGGAAGCGCGACCTTGACAATATGCAGCGTGTTGGAATTGACACACTTATATTTATAAGGGGCGGTTTTGAAAACAAATCGGTTTTTCCCTCTAAAATGCTTGGTAACCTTAATGCCTTCGATTTTGCAGACTTCATATTCTGCGAAGCGACAAAACGCAAAATGGACGTATATTTTGGAATGTATATCTCCAACATAGATTGGAACGGCGGAGACTATGCGGGCGAAATTACAAAAAACAAAACATTTATGGATGAGGTGTGGACACGCTACGGGCACTATCCGTCATTTAAAGGTTGGTACATACCGCAGGAGTGCAGTCACGATATACTGAATTTTAAGGATGTTATGCGCGGAATGTCTGCACTTTGCAAGGATAAGACACCTGACAAAAAGGTACTTATTAGTCCGTTTTTTAGAACAAAAATAACAGACCCCGATGGTGATTACAGCTTAGAAGAGAATCTTGAAGAATGGGATAGGCTTTTCACTTACGGCGGAAAAGATATTGATATTTGTGCATTTCAAGACGGCACTGCACCGCTTTCGCAAATGAGCGATTACTTTAGCAGTATGAAGTTGCTTGCTGACAAACACAATATTGAGCACTGGATTAATGTTGAGCTTTTTGAGCGCGATGTTCGCGCTATGTATTATCCCATTCCGTTCAACCAGTTATCAGAGAAAATTAAGCTTCATAAAGAATTTGCAGATAAGCTGATATGCTTTGAATATTCGCATTTTTTAAGTCCGCAATCTATTTATCCTTCGGCAAGAAATTTATCTAAGCTCTATAAAAAACATTATCTATAAGAAAAACGGCTCACATTGTGAGCCGTTTTTTTAGTCTGTGTAATTATCGAAGTAGCCCTGAACGAGAACGACGGGTGTACCCTTGTCGCCCGAGCCGCTTGTTAAGTCGCAAAGCGAGCCGATAAGGTCGGTAAGCTTACGGGGAGTTGTTCCCTGCGATGCCATGTTGCCCACAAGATTTCCGTCCTTTGCTTTAATGCTTTCAGAAATTGCCTTTTTAAGCGCCTCTCCCGAAAGGTCCTTAAAGTCGTTATCGGCAAGGTACTTAAGCTTAAGCTCGTTCGGTGTGCCGATAAGTCCGTCGGTATGTGCGGGAGATACAACCGGGTCAGCAAGCTCCCAAATCTTACCCTGCGGGTCCTTAAACGCACCGTCGCCGTAAACCATAACCTCTACATGCTTGCCGGTTGCCTTTAAAATGCGCTCCTGTACATCGAGAACTAAATCCTTGCACTCACGCGGGAAGAGCTTTACAGTTTCCTCGGTTGCTTTGTTTGAGCCGAGAAGACCGTAGTTTTCATTATATCCGCTGCCGTCTATAGATGCATTCATTATATCGTCAAGTCCGCATACAACCTTTGCTCCAGCAGCCTTTAAGATACGCTTTGTGCGTGCTCTTGTATGAATGTCACAGGTGAGGACACAGTCGGTATAGTCAAGAATCGCTTTTGCTTGATTTGCAAAGATAATCTCCGGCTCGGCTCCCATTTCACGAATGATATTGCCGTAGTATTCTGCATAGTCAACACCCGTAAACTCGTGCTTGTTTTCACCAAAAAGCTCACGATATTTTGCAAGTGTTAATACATCGCTGTACGGATTTATTCCTGCAGCATCAAGCTTGTCAAGACTTACGAGCTCATTTCCGACCTCATCAGATGGGTAACTGAGCATTAAAACAACCTTCTTAGCACCCTTTGCTATACCACGAAGACAAATAGCAAAACGGTTGCGAGAGAGTATCGGGAATATAACTCCTATTGTCTCTCCGCCAAGCTTTGCCTTTACATCCTCGGCAATATTATCAACATGAACGTAGTTGCCCTGTGAACGAGCAACAATAGACTCTGTCATAGCGATAACATCGCGGTCACGAAGCGAGAAGCCTTCGCACTCGGCAGCCTCAAGCACACTGTCTGCGACGATAGCCGCAAGGTCGTCGCCCTCACGAATAATCGGACAGCGTATACCTCTTGAAACGGTGCCTACTCTTCTTTCGTTGTTTTCCATATTGATTCCCCACTTTTTTAAAAATTAGGTGTTATCCTTTAAACAACATCTATAACAGAGTTATTATATACGATTTCTTTTCCAATATCAACAAAAAAATTAATTTTTTTATTATTGACTTAAACAGCAACATAGAGTATTTTAGAATTATAAAAATTCCTAAAGGGGAAATATTATGTTTTCTGGCGCAAAAAAGTATATAGAAGGAATAGTAAAGGAAAAGGGTATTCCCTTTTTAGATGTCGTATGTCACTGCGAGCACGAGGAGGTATTCAGACATACAGCAGGAAGCGCTGACGGGCGTGAGCTTTTATATATGTTTTCCTGCAGTAAGCCCATAACCGTAACGGCTGTTTTAATGCTTTATGAGCGTGGACTGCTTTCTCTAGACGATTTGGTAGAAAAGTATCTGCCTGCTTATAAAAATATTACCGTAAAAGAAAACGATGTTGTTATTCCTTGTGAGAGAAAAATGACTATTCGACATTTGCTTACCATGACGGGTGGACTTGATTATAATTATTTTCGCGGAAATGTAGGCGAGATTATTAAAAACAACCCAAATGCCGACACCGAAGAGATTGTAAACGGATTTGTCGAGGAACCGCTGCTTTTCGAGCCGGGTGAACGCTTTAGTTACAGCCTTTGCCACGATGTTTTGGCGGTGATAGTTGAAAAGGTTTCGGGCGTTAAATTTTCAGATTTTATAAATGAAAATATTTTTATTCCTCTTGGTATGAACGATTCGAGCTTTGACAATATTCCCAAAAGAGCAGTTGCCGACTCGTATAAGTGCACCGATGAGGGAATTGTTGCAAGCGGCGGTTTTGTTCCCCCTACCCCGTTTTATGAGAGCGGCGGAAGCGGACTTATAAGCTCTGTAAACGATTACATAAAATTTGCCGATATGCTGGCTATGGACGGTGTTTCGGCAGAGGGTGTGAGGATTTTAAATGCAAAAACCGTTGCGCTAATGCGAAGCGAGCAAATAGCAAGCGTATCGGTCAACAATAATTTTACCTGTATTCAGGGCAGTGCGTACAGCTACGGGCTGGGCGTACGCACAAGAAAAAAAGAGACCGACTGGGGTCTGCCCCGTGAAGAGTTTGGATGGGACGGCGCGGCAGGCTCATATCTGCTTATAGACCCACAAAAGAAGCTTAGCATTGTTATGGGAATGCATGTGCAGGTATGGCCTAAATGCTTTATGGGAGAGCATCTCAACATAGTAAAAGAAATATACAAGAATTTATAAGAAAAAGACCACTTCACCGAAGTGGTCTTTTTTTAGGTGAGTGTCCGAAATAATTTTTAAATGCCTTTGAAAAATGGCAATAATCCTTATACCCTACCGAAAGCGCGGCGGTTGTGGGTGATTCTCCGTAGTTATATATTAAATCTGCCGCTTTTTTTAGTCTATACTCGCTTAAATATTCTATTGGACTCTTGCCTGTTTCCTTTTTAAAAAGCGCAGAAAAATAAGTGCGGTCTAAATTTAGTCTTTTGGCTATCTGTCCCACCGACAAACATTCGGAATACTCGGAATGGATTATACTAAGCGCTTTTTCAGAATGGCTTACCTGCGCTCTGTTTTCTTCTAACAATAACGCGGCGAGCTCCCATATTTTCGCGGAAAGGTACGCACTTTTGCCGTTTTCCATACTATGACAGTCGAGCATGCTTTTAAATATTCCTCCCATATGAGAACGACGAAGCACGGGAGCACTAAATATTTTTTCTGCATCTTTGTCAGCTTCAAACCCTATCCAGATATAATGCCAAGGGTCCTTTTCATCGGCTTCATAATAGGTTTCAATAAACGGGGGAATTACGAAAACCTCTCCCGCTTTTAAGTAGTGAGTTTCCCCCTCCCGTTCAAAACGCCCTTTACCCGACACAACAAAATGCAAAAGCCAATAAGAGCGTACCGCGGGACCAAATGACCAGCACGGCGGACACACTTGCCAGCCAAACTGCACAGGATTAAAGCCTTTATATTCTTCATTTATAATAATTTCAAAGTTTTGCATATTTAAACCTCGCACTTAATATACAACATTATAACAAGTTATACACACAAAAATCAATATATTTTTCAAGGAAAATGCGTTATTATATAGTCACAAAATGACAAAGGAGCTTTTTTATGAAAATAACCTTTTTGGGTGCAGGCAGCACGGTTTTTCTGCGCAATGTTTTAGGCGATTGTATGTGTAGCGAGGCACTGCGTGACAGCGTTTTTGCGCTTTATGATATCGACGCCGAACGACTAAAGGAAAGCCAGACAATTATTGAAAATATGCGCATTGCAAACGGCGGATTTGGAAAAATCGAATGTTACTGTGGCGAAAAGCAGAGAAAAGCTGCTCTGCGCGGCGCAGACTTTGTAATAAACGCAATACAGGTAGGCTTTTATAAGCCGTCAACCGTTATTGATTTTGAAATACCAAAGAAATACGGACTCAGACAGACCATAGGCGACACGCTCGGTATTGGCGGAATAATGCGTGCGCTTCGCACAATTCCCGTTATGGAGGATTTTGCTCGTGATATATGCGAGGTTTGCCCTGATGCTCTCTTTATAAACTACACTAATCCTATGGCGATTCTAACGGGATATATGCAGCGCTATACCGGCGTAAAAACAATAGGTCTATGTCACAGCGTTCAGGTTTGTAGCAAGACCTTGCTCGAAGAGCTTGATATGCAGGAATACCTTGACGGCCGCAAGGAGCTTATTGCGGGTATTAACCATATGGCGTGGTTGCTTGATATTCGGGATAAAAACGGCAACGACCTTTATCCCGAAATTAAAAAGCGTGTTGAGGGTAAATTAGCCGATGAAAAATTCGCTGACAAGGTGCGCTTTGATTATATTAAGAATTTCGGATACTACTGCACCGAATCAAGCGAGCATAACGCTGAATATAATATGTTCTATATAAAGAGTAAGTACCCCGAGCTTATAAAGCGCTACAATATTCCGCTTGACGAATATCCCCGTCGATGTGAGGAGCAGATTGAGGCTTGGAAAAAGGAATATTCGACGCTACTCGAGAACAAGGCGCAGAAACACACGCGCTCACACGAGTACGCATCCTATATTATGGAGTCTATTGCTACCGACACGCCCTATCAGATTGGCGGAAATGTTATAAACAACGGACTTATTACCAACCTGCCTAACGATGCGTGCGTTGAGGTACCCTGTCTTGTAAACGGAAGCGGAATTCACCCCTGCTTTGTTGGTGCACTTCCCCTGCAGTGCGCAGCGATGAATATGACCAACATAAACGTTCAGCTTCTCACTATTGAGGCGGCGCGCACTAAGAAGCTTGAACACATTTATCAGGCGGCAATGCTTGACCCGCACACCGCAAGTGAGCTCAGCATCGACGACATAAAGGCAATGGTTGACGAGCTTGTTTCGGCGCACGGAGATTATTTGCCTAAGTACAAGTAGATACCCAAATATAGTTATAGTTTTTGCCGAAAAATTCATTGTAATATTCCTCGATTATTGATATTATCATATTACAAAGAGAAATGGAGGAGAAATTATGCTGAAGATTGGAATTATAGGCTACGGAGACCGTATTAAAGTCGTTTTAAAGCTGCTTGAAGAGAGTGGCGAGGCCGTACTCTCTGCGATAGCCGATAATAATTTAGATAAGGTTAAGAATGACCTAAAGAACGAAAATCGCAAGGGCGTTTCGCTTTATCAGAGTGCCGAAGAAATGCTGGATAATGCCGGATTAGACGGTGTTATGATAGGTACGCGTTGTTCGTCACACACGCACTATGCTCTGCTTTGTGCTAAGAAAAATATTCCTATGTTTCTTGAGAAACCGGTTTGCACAAATTATGAGGATTTAGAGCGACTCAAAGGCATAATGGATATGAACGACCGCACGGTTGTATCGTTCCCCTTACGACTCACTAACCTCTGCAGAACCGTTAAGGAAATTATTGACTCGGGCAAAATCGGCGAGGTTGCTCAGGTGCAGGCGTACAACAATGTACCCTATGCAAGAATTTATTATCACGACTGGTACCGTGATGTAAGTGAAACAGGCGGACTGTTTTTGCAGAAGGCTACGCACGACCTTGACTACATAACCTATCTGCTTGGCGGACTAAAGCCTGTAAGACTTTGTGCTACCAGCTCAAAGCAAGTGTTTAAGGGTGACGAGCCCGCGGGACTTAAGTGTGCTGACTGTGAAAAGGCAGACACCTGCTCTGAGAGTCCGAAGAACATAAAGAAGAACGGCGGCACGGTATACGGCGAATACTGCTGTTTCGCTACGGACACCGGAAACCAGGACAGCGGCAGCGTTATTGTTGAGTACGAAAACGGTGTGCATGCGGTTTATTCTCAGAACTTTATTACCCGTTTCGGTGCTGAAAAGCGCGGTGCTCGACTAATCGGTTATAAGGGAACGGTTGAGTTTGACTGGTATAAAGACAATATAAAGGTTTTCCGTCATCTTGAAAACATAACAGAGGAATATTCTGTTGCACAGACCGGCACCCACAGCGGCGGCGATGCTTATCTTGCAGAAAACTTCATTAATGTTATGAAGGGTACTGAAAAATCACATTCTCCGCTTGCAGAAGGCATTTTGAGTGCCTCAATGTGTCTTGCCGCACAAAAGTCGTCAGAGGAACATATTTTCTGCGATATTGAGTAGATATAGATTATAAAACGGTGTGATTTTACAATCCCCATCCGCTTTAGGCGAGCCCCCTTTACACAAGGGGGCCTTTTTTGTGGATATACTAATAGAAAAACAGACTCGGCAGAGCCGAGCCTGTTTTTTTATTTATTATTCTCCGCCTTCAGAAGTAGTATCGTCACTATCTTCGATTTCCTCTTCAGGAGTTGAAATTCCGACTACTGCAATATCTGCTTTGGGAGAAAACGCCGAAACAAGCATTTCGGGTGTATTATATAATTTTTTCATAATTCCTGTTTCCTCCTTCTTACTTACTTGCATAAGCTGCGGCAGAGTCGCCATAGCAAAGCAGTGCTTTGAGCATTGAAACTAAGCTCTCGTCCTCATTCTTATCTACCTGAGTTCCGATATAGTTTTCTATGCTATAATTTACTGTCTTACTTACTGCGGTATCGCCGTTATAGAATGTGATAGCTACTGCGTCGCGCATTCTTGCGGCTGTTGCACCGTCGAAATAGAGATAATAACTGCTGCTGTCATTTATCTGCTCGATACGGTCTGCAGAAACCTCTACCTCGTTTCCGCCAACGGTTGCCTTAACGGTAAGGTCGTTTACATTTGCACCGTCTGCAAGTGTGAACTTAAAGCGGATGTTTACAACGTCTGCTAAGAAGAGAGATGCGCTCTTCCAGGTTACCTGCTTGTTAGCAGCATCATAGGTTGCATCTGCTGTAAGAGCTACCTTACCTGCGGTTGCAGCAGTGTATGCTGTACCAAATGCTTTCTGTGCATCGGTAAGGGCATCTGTAACAAGTCCGTTTTCGGTCTTGTTTGTGTAGCCCTGGCTGGCTGCACCGTAGCGGAGAAGGTCAACTATAAGGTCGCAAAGCTCTTCATCGTTAGGATATTTCTCGAGCATGCTGTAGCAGTATTGCTTTATGCTATACTCGACAACGTCGCCCATTGGAACGCGCTCTTCACTTCCTGCTCTCTTAGCATAGAGAGTTGCTGTAATAGTTTCGCCCATAAGGTCAGGTGCGATGCTTGGGAAGGTAAAGTTATAATAACCTGTTCCCTCTTTCTCACCTTCAACCGTAATAGTCTCGCCTGCAAGAGTGAAATCAATTTCAGGATTAACGTACTGGTTAGCTGAAAGTATACCCTGACTTACCTTATAGTTTGCACTTATATCGTCAGCTATGGTAAGCGATACACCTTCTATCTTGGTTACCTGAACAGTGGCATCTGTTTTAAAGCCAACAACGTCTACAGACTGATAATTGCCAGACCAAGCGGCAATTGCAAAATTACAATTATTCGGGTTATAGAGCGAGGTCGTTGCGTCACCGTCGGAAACCTCTGCAAGTGCCTTTGCAGGAATAATACCGCTTACAGATTTATCTGCAACGGTAACGGTTGCTTTATACTCAAACTCGCCTATTGCCTTGAAATCAACCGTAAACTTAGCACCTGCAAGATTTTCATATTTAAGCAGGTCGCTTGCAATTATATCATAGACTATCTGCTTTTGTGTGTCATTATTAACCCACTTTGTTGAAACCTTTAGGGTTCCTGTGGCAGCATCAAGAATAACCGCAAAGAAGGGAACGTCCTTGCCTTCATGGTAGTTGCTTGAATTTCTTGAAAGCAGTATAGCAAGCTCTGCCTTTTCGCCGCTTGTGCGCTTAAAGTTATTAAAACGTATGCTAAGACCGTCCATATTTACGGCAGTTCCAATAGCAAGGCGGTTTCCCTTTCCTCCGTTTTTCCAGTTAACACGAATACCGTTGCCTTCAAGTTCGGTTGCAAAGCCTGCGCCCCACCAAGAGTTTATGTTCGTAATCTTCATTCCAGAGGTTAAGCAAGCATCTGCAACAACGGTATACTCCAGAGCAGCCGTTTCGGCTGTGAATAGAGCGTCATACTCGGTACGTGCAGCGGTAATCTTTGCGCCGTCAACACAGGTCTTCTCATAATCTGTAAGGGCGGCATAGGCTTCTTCTGCCTCGAAAATTACATTACCGTCGTTAGTGGTAACGGTTGCGGGAATTTTTGCAATAAGTGCCTCGGCAGCTTTTATATTTGCTGTATTGGTATATCCAATCATATCAACCGTTTGATACAAGTTGCCTGAAAGTGCTGCACCATTTTCGCCATAACCTCCGCGAGTGTAGGTAACATAGGTTGTTCCGTTAGCAACGCTATTCATAAACAACGACGGGGTTACATATGCAGAAGGTATGTTAGCTACAACAGTTCCACCGCCTGCAACCTTAACGGTAAGCTTATAAGGATTATCTGCATTTCCTGTTGCGTTAATTCCAATAGTAAATACGCGGTCTTTAATATTTTCCAAAAGAAGTGCGTTGTCGGTTGCGATTACCTTTGAAGATACGGCACCGCTGTTCTTACTGGTAACATAAAGCTTACCATTCTTTGCATCAAGATAGATAAAGAATCCGCTTGCAGTGGCACCGCCTAAATCAGCACCTGCGCTTGTTCCGAACTGAAGTCCAACGCCTGCTGCGGTCGCACTGCTACTTGTTGTTCTTAGTCGGCTAAACTTAACCTCAAAGCCGTCAAATTTTTGTGCGCTCTTTATTCCAATACGCTTAGAAACGCTGAGTCCGTCACCGTTCAGTGTAAAGCGAGCTACACCGTCAACATAGGTAAGGAATGGAGGTGTGGAGGTGCTCCAATGGTCGGTTGTAAAATCAGAGGTGCCGTTAAAGGTTGTTAAGCCTACCTTTGCAGCATCAATCAAACTGCTTTTAAGTGCTAAAAGTTTTTCATACTCTGTATGTTCCTTGTCCCAAGTTGTAGGAAGAACATCATAACTATCAAGCAATTCATATATTACTTTTGCGTCACTTTCCTTAACGTTGTTAACGTCAAGTGCTGCTATACCGCTATTTACGCTATCAATAGCAGCCTGTGCGGTTTTGGAATTGCGATAGCCAAGCACGTCAAACTGTGTGCAAGCATTGCCCGACGGTCTGCCTTTATCTGGTGTCGTCCAATAACCCGCAGGGAAACCAATAAGCACCTTTCCGCTGTTGGTCATTGTATCTGCATAATAGTCTGCAGGAATTAAAGCGGTTATGGGGGTTGCATCACCCGAAACCATTAGAGTTACCTGATAGGGATTTTCAGCGTTACCCGTTGCACGCATACCAACGGATATTGCCTTATGCGCGAAGTTAGCATAGGTTAGTCTTGCTTTCTCTGAATCGTCAAGTGCAAGAGTTCCTACCTTAATTTCTCCGCCGGCAGTCAAGCGACTGTTTATAATAATCTGGCTTTCCTTAAGGTCAAAATGCAGAATCATACCTGCCCTATTATCTGAAGTCGTCATCTGAATATAGTTTTGCGATGCAGGTTGATATGTCCAAGGGGTAAACTGGACAGCAAAGCCTGCACGAGCTGCACTGCTATCAAACTGATAATAGTTATTTATCATTACCTCAAGTCCGTCTAAAGCATTATCAGGAGCATAATTAACATTAGTTGTTGTACCGGTATTAGGACCACAAACAATCTGAGGGTCGTTACCGCTGTTATACTTAATGCGTACGCTATTTTCCGCGTTTGTTGCATAGGCATAACTAGGCCAATGGTCTTTATTAAAATCTGATAAGCTGGTAGTTTTGCTTGTTACACCCTCAGTAAGCAGGTCATAAAGCGAGGTTTTGAGGGCGGAAACCTGGGTTGTGTATGTCGTCTTATCGGCGAGGGCGTCATACAGAACACTTATTTTGTTGATTTCGTCCGCTTCGTCGAGAGTGACGGTGCTGTCTGCGTTTACCGCAGCAATAAGCGTGTCAATAGTCTCTTCGCTTGCGGAAGCCGTGAACAGTACGCACTGCAGCATTGTGCATACCATCACAAGACTTAAAAGTGTTGCAAGTAGTTTTTTAGGGGATGCTAAGCTTTTCATAAAGTCAATCCTTTCTATGTTTATTACTTGCGGGGGTTAGTCTATATCGGGAATGGCTACCGGTGCCCCGCCCTGCTCTGCCGATTCATGAGCAAGAATTCCGGGGAGTGCCATTCGGATTCCGAGGTCGACATCTATCGGAGGAGCGGTGTCCTCTAATATACATTTGATAAATGCTAAGAGCATTTTGCGGTCGGCTCCGCCGTGTCCTCCCTCTTGCGTTCCTTTTGAGGTGAGGGTTACGGGGATTTCGACCTTTTGGTCACGGTCTATCGGGATATCTGAGAAGGTGCCAAACGAATGTGCATCGTCCATAGGCTTGCAGCGGTCGGTGGCGATATTGCCGCGCGTTCCGTAAATCTGGAAGTTATGGGTGAAGCCTGCGTATGCGCCGAAGCAGATAAATATTCTGATAACTGCGCCCTTTGCGGTTTTAAAGAGTGCCACGCCGTTCTGTGCGGCGGGGTTCTTTTTATAGGGGTTATACATTATATCGGGCTCAAAGCAGGTAACGCTTACGCACTTATCGTCCATAATGTATAAAAGCGGTCCTAAGTTATGGGTCAGGTACTTTATTGCCGGATTGAAAGTGCGCCAATGGTCAGCAGGAAAATCCTCTGCTTTAAAGTCACGGTAATCGGCACAGTGGATATATTCACTCTCTGCATAGACTGCCTGACCGAGCTTACCCTCGTCGTACATTTTCTTCCAGGCCTCTATAAAGCTCCAGTAGCAACAGTTTTCAGCCGACATATATTTAAGCTCGGGGTGAGCCTTTACTGCGGCTTTAAGCTGTTTAGCCTCTTCAATAGAGTTTACGGCAGGAATTTCGCTTATTACGTGCTTGCCTGCGTCCATAGCCTTTATAACATAGGGCACATGATAAATAGCGTCGGTCGCTATAAATACTGCGTCAAAGTCGGCGGCTATGAAATCGTCAAAATTGTCAAAGCTTAAAAGGTCTTTAACACCCAAATCCGAAAACACCTTTTTTGCGTTTTCGAGTTTTTCTTCGTTTCGGTCACAGATTGCGGTGACAACAACGCCGTCAGCTCCCACAACCTCTTTCACAACGTCGAGTCCTCTGCCGAGGCCGACAACGCCGAGTCTTACAATTTTTTCATTCATTTTAATCCCTCACAGATTAAGAAGTACTAAGGCGGCAGTGCCGAGGCACACACCTAAAATCTGTCTTTTTTCAAACTTTTCTTTAAAGATAATCAGCGAGAACAAGAAAGACACTATTATTTTTGCTCCCGCTCTTACGGGACTTAATACTGAAATCGGCATATATTTATACAAAATCATACCCATAAGGTTTGTGCAGGCGTTTGAAACACCCGCCAAAAGTGTCCAAAGTGTGCCGTATTTCAATACATATTTCATATCCTTTCCGTCGGTTATAATTCCGCCTATCGTGAGGATGGTAACCGAAACCGAAAGCGAGATTATCATAAACTCGTTAGTGTATCCTGTTCCAAGGCTTTCCTGCTGTGCACGCTGGACCACGCTATATAATCCCGCAAGCGCAACCGATGCGAAAATACTTACGAGCCATTTTACCGTTACCCTGACACCAGTCGATTCGCGTTTTGCACGGACAAAATAAATGGAAACAAGCATAATTAAGATTCCAATAACAGTGAAAACTGAAACCTTTTCGTGCAAGAAAATAAGTCCGTATCCGATTGGGAACACAAGGCTATACGACAAGATTAGCATTGACATTGCGAACGAGCCGCAGCCAAGTGCTATATAGGTCATAAACGATGCCGTGCTGTAAAATATTCCGCCGATTATGCCATAGCCCCACAGTGAAGGAGGAATGGTGATTCCGCCCTTATCTGTGACAATAAAGAAAAGCAAGGCAAAAAGCGATATCATTGCGGTGAAAAGAAAACCGCCCTTTGTATGTTTAGAGTTATACCGTTTTATGAACAAGCCTTCTGCAAGACCTGTTAAGGTACTTAAAACTATCAGCAACGCTGCCATAATATCATTTACCTTTTATTAAAAACGTTATCTTTTTCGTTAAACGACTGGAACACTACGGAACCGGTTGCATCCTTAGGCATTGGATAGCCTGCGGCGTACATAAGCGTCGGAGCAACGTCCATAAGGCTCATCGGTCGGTCAATGATTTCACCCTTTTTGAACATTGGGCCCATCATCATACATACCGAACGGATATCGCCAGTTTTGGAGCGAGCCGACGGAATCTGACAAGCGTGAACGCCGCCAATTGAGCCGCCTATACGGCTACCTACAAGTCCGTAAACGACATCGCCTGCGCGCTCACCGCCCTGACCTATAAAGCCTGCCTGTGAGTTTTCTACGGCAAAGGCAAGTGCTACCTCACCCTTATCACGAAAACCTTCTTGCAGAGCAATAATGACCTCGTTTATCGTCTTATCATAATCCTCAGGCTCGACAATTCCGTGAGGGTCGCGTCCCTTAAGATTTAAGAAAATATGACCGCTCATAACAGGATATGCCTTAGTTTTTGTCCAGTCAACGAGGGTGCGGTTTTGCTCGCGCTCGCCGCCCGGCAACCAAGTAAGCAGACCTGCTTTTTCAAGAATGTCGTGCGGGTGAATTACGGTATCAAAACCGATAGCACCGTGGTCACCCACAATAGCGAAGGTTGTGTTCTCATCTATTATGTTATCAAGTATCCAACCAAGATAATCATCCAGCACCTTATAGCCTCTAAAGAAAAGCTCTTTGGTCTTTTCCTTCATAAAGTCGGTTGTTTCCTGAACACCCTCATAGAAGCTTTTGAACGCGTGATTCATTGTATCTGTAAAGCCCAATGTATCGGCAATAACATCAATATCGCGCATACTAAGCGCAAGGTTAATTGCCTTTTTATGAGCTTCGGCGCTCATATACTGAAGTTCTATATATGTATCAATATCGGGAACTTCACGTACAACGCGAGAGCCTGAGCTATGGTCGGGTATTACCGAAAGCTTTTCAAACTCCTCACCGAATTCCTGAGGTGAAACGTAAAGTCTTTTCGGAATGGCAAGCGGCATAAATATACCAAACTCGCCCTTTTCGAAATCGAAATGTGTAAGCTTTGCGCGGAAGGTGTAGCGGAAGGTCTGTCCGTCGGTGGTGGGAAGTGTACGCTCAATATAATCCGTCCACTCACCCTCGCGGATAACCTGCGGGTCTTCACAGCCGTCATAATAAAACTTTACGCCGTCCTCGAAGATTGTTGCCTTCCATTCAATCGGCTGCATTTTCGACCATTCGCCAAGTCTGCCGCGGTTTACAACAGGAAGAACATAGTCATTCGTTTCGCTTACCTTTTGGTTTATAAGAGCATCCTCACGAGTGAGCGGCTGCCACGGTCCAGACGGAGTCTGGAAACGAATATCCTTGCTTACATCCTCGTCCTCTATCTTGTCAAACGAAATTTCGTAGTTCTGTGCGCCGATTACATAACAACCGCCGTATTCGCTTAAATGTCCGCCTACCATTCTATCCATGGCACGCATAACAGGTCCCTTGGCTTCAGGGAAGGAGGCAACCTGCCATACATTATCCATTTTGGCAGGACCTGAGGTTACATAGTCCAAAGTAAGTGCGTTGCCACCAAGTTTTACTATGGTTTCCCAGAAACGCTCTGCGGTGCACTTTGTAGAATCGTATGCCGTCCAGAAGTCGCATGGGTCGCCACCCGGGCGGCGCATGTCCTGGTCAACCGCACCGTGACGGTTGGGGGTTGTTCCGGTTGCGATTGATGCCCAGCAGGTAGGTGTAATGCTCGGATAAGCGGTCATACAGTCGGTAAAGAAGCAACCGTTATCCATAACGCGCTTAAAATTTGGGTAATCTCCATTTTCTGCGTGCTCGCGAATATAATCACGAACACCGCCATCTATGCCAAATAAGTAAAGTTTAGGTTTGTTTTTTATCATTTAAAACACCTCTATATTTGCGGCAGGTTTCCCTGCCGCAACGGGAAAAGCTTATTTCTTATTGAAAACAGAATCGATAGTCTTATCGAAGGTACCTGCAATACTGTTGATACCTGCCTGAACGGTCTGACCGTTCTTCCAGAATATCGGTCCTAAAACGCCTTTGCTTAAGAAGGATTCCTTTAAGGTAAGCAGACGCCAACCCGGGTCAACTTCAGATGTGTTGATAGAAGTCATATACATCTCGAAGTCTGTGTCTGCGCTATCCTTCTGGAAGTACTCGGACTTAACATCGAACTCCCACCAATCGTTACCTTCGTAACCCTTTGAAGGAGTTGAAAGAGCGTTAAATATTGCTATGCTCTTTTCGTAATCCTTGTTGTTTGCGTTGGTAGAGGTCATTGCAAATACGCGGGCGTTACCTGCGGAAGAAATGTAGTTGCCGGTTTTGTTGTCCGGTCCCATTGGAACGGGAAGGATACCGTAATCAAAATCTGCAGCAGGCTTAATATCCTGGTTTACAACATAGGATTCCTGAATTAAGAATGCAGTCTTACCCTTTAAGAATGCATCGTCCCAGAATGTGAATGACAGCTTACCGTAAAGGGACTGTGTCTTAAGCTCTGCCGGAATCTCAAACACCTTATCAACGTTTACAAGTGTGTTAAAGTAGTTTATTGCATTAACTGTAGCAGTATCCGAGAAGGTAGCCTTTGCTTTACCGCCGCTATAGGTTACAAGACGGCCGTTGTTACCAAGGGTAAGTGCCATTGCAATACGGAGCGGAACGCCGCCTACACCGTAGGTTGTGGTTGTTCCGTTTACTACGGTTGTTGCCTTCTTTGCATACTCCTGCATCTTTGCGAAGGTCCATTTCTTGTCTTTTGCAAGTTTATAAAGTGAATCAGCATCTATGCCCTTTTCTTTTAAGAGGTCCTTGTTGAATACAACAACCATTCGAGCCTCGGGCGGCTTCATAAACTGAAGTCCGTAATGCTTGTTATCAATAGTTGCGAGCTTTGTGTAACCCTCTACCCACTTATCAGATTTAACATCTATTCCTTTAACATTATCCCAGGGGATTATGTAATTAGCGCTTGCAAGCGGAAGAACGTTATCGGCAATAACCTCAACAACGTCAGCAACCTTCTTACCTGCCGAAATGAGCGGCTGAAGATTTTCAACGCCGGTTTCAGTACCAACAAGTAATTTAATTTTACAACCGTATTCCTTCTCTACCTCTGCAATTCTCTGGAAGAGAACCTTTTCAAAGCCTGTGCAGCTGCTTGTAAGCTTTGCAGGGAGATAGGGCGACATAAGAGTAAAGGTATATCCCTTTAGGTCCTTTTTATCCACTGTTTCGGTGGAGGGCTTATCAGTATCGGTCTCTGAGGAGGTTTTGCCACCGTCAGTCTTTGATGAGGTTTTGCCGCCGTCAGTCTTTGATGAGGTTTTGTCCCCATCGGTCTTTGAAGCAGTATCATTATCGTTTTCTGCGGTAGTATCCTTACTGCCTGTTTTGTCGCTATCATCCTCATCGGTACCGTTTACATATGATACCTCTTCCCATACTGACCATTCTGAATCATCATCTGATGAATTAGAACAAGCAGTAAGAGAAAGACATAAAACAGCCACCATCAAAAGAGATATAATGCGTTTTAAATTCTGTTTTGTCATTGCAATTCTCCTTTTCTCTGTATATTACTATGCCTTGGGTTCTTTTGTTTGCTTGCGCTTTTTATAAAGAATCAACCAGATAACCACGCCGGCGATGATTACGAGGGCTGCTGCGCCTCCGCCTATCACCCATCCCCACGGGAAATCGTTGTTCTTCTTTTTCTTCTTGCGACGCTTTGTTATAACGACCTTTTGAGTATCCTCGTCGTCATCCTCGTCGTTGCCGTCCTCGATAGCTTCGTCATCATTATAATCATAATAATCATCACTATCGTTATCGGCTATGTTAGAATCGGAATCATCATCGGAGGGTTCTTCCTTTGAATCTTCGTTGGGAGTTTCGGTTTCGGGAACATTACGCTCACCGTTTGCCGTAACCTCGAACACATCAACATCGCCGAATTCAACATTTGCTGTGAACAAGCGAATCTGTTTTGCTGTTCCCTCTGCTACAACCTTGCCTGTTGCAAGATTCTTAACAGTGTAGCTTTCGTAATAGTCAAGGTCCATATCGGAAAGCGGAACATAAATCTTATATTCAGCATCTGTTTTATGGGCGTTGTCGTTGGGAACTATAAGCAGTCCCTTATTGCCTGCGTAGCGTGCATAGGAATAGAGGTTATCCTGTCCTATTACCTCTACATTACAGATGTTGGAATCGCGATGGTTTTCGGGGAAATAGTTAAATATTTCGGGGTAAGAACGGCGAATTCTAATCATCGCCTTTACCTCTTCATAGAAGGCTTTATTTTCAGGCTCTTTCAGTGCATCCCAATCTATCGTGTTACCGAACAGAAGTGAACTGCCTCCACGGCTTGTTTCACCCGTTGCTACGTGGAACGGCACCTGTGGATTGTTCCACTGCTCTCCTATATACCAAAGCGGAATGAAGGGAGCGTATATTGCCTGATATCCGAATTTTATTTTATCACGCCTAATGTAATAGTCCCAAAAGTCGTGACAGCTGAGCATATTGGTGTAGTATTTATACTCACCGCCTGCATTCATAGCCTGCGAATAGGTGCTTCCAATAAGCTTGCCCGTTTTAACACACTCAACTATATTATAGCCGTCTAAAAACGCGTTGTTCGGGTATGTGGACGGGCTTTCTACAATACCTGCTATACCCCATTCCTCGAGGTCATAAGCAAGCTCGCCGCGCTCGTTGGGGGCCTCTGATATGCTTGCAATCTTTATGCCCTTTTCTAAAAGCTTTGTGCGGACCATGTTTGCAACGCCATAGCCGAACTTAGTGGGCTCCATATCCCAACGGATACCGTCAACGCCCGTCTTTTCTACAACCTTTGCAACCTCGGTCGCAAACCATTCTCTTGCTTCCTCGTTATCGTAAATCCAGTTCTTTGAGCCTTCGCCGCCGATACCGTTTCCGTTTTGGAACCACTCGGGATGAACCTTTGTGAGGTCCCAATCTACGAGGTCACATTCCATAATACCCCAAGAAACAACGTCCATTATTATGCGGATGTTGCGCTTGTGCGCCTCGTCAACGAAGTTTTTAAAAACCTTAAAGCCTTCATCGTAGTCGGTCTCACGCCACGCTTCATCGTAGCCGATAATTCCCGTAACACGCGGGTCTATCGTTTGTGGACCTAAGCAGTAATAGCCGTGGGCATTTTTGTGATAGTCGTGAACGGGGGTTATCCAAAGACCGTTAACACCCATTTCGGCACAGTGGTCTAAAACCTTAACCGCCGCCTGGAAGGTGCCCTCGGGGGTTGCCGTGGAAATACGGCAACCCATCATTACAAGGGATTCTAACCAATCGGGAGAACCGTTTTCGTCAACGGTTACCTCCGAATAGGGTTTCCATTCAGGAAGTAAAGAGGAGTTATCAATAGTTGTTTCTGCTGCCGATGACTGAACGAAGGTGCCCGTAAGCAGTAAAAGTGTCACAAGCAACAGAGAAAAAACTTTACGAATTGTTTTAGTCATTACTTTCTACCTCCTCAAATTTATTTTTTCTAACAGTTAGTGCGAGCACACCCAAGGCTAGAATTCCGCCAAACGCGATAACCGCGCCCTTGTGTGCAGAGCCATTGTCTTCTGCGGTAAGCGGTGTTGCCGAAACGTAAGGGGCAGCCGCCATATAAGCTTCTGCTTCTACCTCTTCGGTCTCAGGCATTTCAAACTCGTACGGGTCTATACCGTTTGCATCCCAAAGCTCTGAAAGTGAGTTCAGTGCAGTGTCAAGCTTCTGATAGTTGCTTACCTGCTCCTTAAGTCCCTTCTTCATCAAAGTGCGGTAATGCTCACGAACTGTTCTAATCTGCGCCTCATTTTCAAGGGTAACATTTGCCGGCAATTCATCTATTGCATCTATAACCGGCATTACCTGAGAAACGGCGTTTTCCGAATCGTTATCAAATACGCTTACAACATTAACAGACTGATAAGTTTCGCTGTCCCATGCGCCTATTGAAATATAGCTCTTTGTTAAAACTCCTTCTTCCATAATCGGAATGATTACGCTTGAAGGAAGGACTGCTGAGAATAGGGTTCCGTCACTTATCATAAAGCGAACGATGTAATTAAAGTTGTCTATTTCTTCGAACATAAGGCTGAAGTTTTTGCCTTCGATATTGCTATAGAGAAGCTTTTCGCTTTCAAACAGCACCATGTTCTTGGTGAAATACTTGTTTCCTGCGGTATTAAGGGTGATTGTTCCCTCGTTAGTGTCAAGCACGAACACAAAGGTACGCTTTGCCGTGAGAGAAAGTCCCTTTTCGTAATTGTACGGTGCAAACGGACCAACCGAAATGGCAAGCTCTCCGCATCCGCCGCCTTCACCGTTTACCTTGAAGTCTGAAAGCTGGATGTTAAGACCGTCAAGCTCGAATGAGCCAAGACCGATACGGTGGTCGCGTCGTGCGTTTATCAAATCAACATGAATTCCGCCGCTTTCGATATCCTGGAACTTAGTTGTTCCGTTCCACCAGCTATCAATCTGTTCCTGTGAATAGTAGGCATCGCCTGACAAGGGTGCGTATACGCAGGAATCCCAATCCATATGCTCTGCATAAAGCTTATGGTATTTGGCTATTGCGTCTTCTAAGGTCTTCTTGTTTCTAAGCTTTGCCTGCTGTGCAAGCGAGAGTGTGTAGTAAAGCTCGAGCACATCATCAATAGCCTGCTTTGAGGTGATATCAATTTCGCCAAGCTCTTCTATTCTCTGCTCTACATACGGAATAGGATTATAGTTCTTATCAAGACCTAAGAACATTGCCTCTGCATCGGTAAGCACCTGATAGTTGGCTACACGGTTCTGAACATACTCGGGCAATGCGTCGTAAGCTCTGCGTGCCGCCTTTATAGCAGCCTCACTATCGGCATCAATAACACGGAGGTCATCAATCATCTTTGAAACATCATGATGCTTTGTGCTCTGTCCTATACCCGTCCACTCGATAGTAGCATAGGTCGAGGATTCCCAAGCAGTTAGTGTTACAAAGCATCCGCTGTCAAGGTTTGTGAAACGCTCACCTGCTGTGAAGTCGGCTACCGACATAACACCGCTGACAGTACCTGTCGGGGTTATTACATCTACCTGCCAGAGCTTTTCGTCGTTTTGGTTAATCTCAATATAGAATACGCTGTATTCAAGGTTATCAAGCTTTAATCTTTCGTCGGTTACGAGCACGCTACCTGACGGCTGTGCAGTAAGTGTACCGTTTTCGGTATCGAGCACTATTGCAAGCGGACGAGTGGTGGTCGTGTTGTTATAAGTCCACGCCGAGCCGACTGCGTCGCCAAGCATAATGGCAAGGCTAGGAGCTTTTGCAGTTTCCTTTGTCTTGTGCAGGGCGTTAAACTGAAGCTTTAAGCCGTCAAGGCGTAGCTTCTTTCCATAACCCTGACGAACATCTCTGCCGCCGTTTTTCCAGGTTATTCTAAGTCCGCCGTCATTTTCTATGGCGTCACAGCTAAAGCTTGTGGGCCACCATTTTGTAGCATCCGCTAAACCAATGCTTTCATATGCGAATATATTGGTTTCAAACTCAAACAGTTTGCGGTATGCCTTCATAGCTTCATAGAACTTATCCTTATTCTGAATAGCAGCTAACTGCTCTTCATTGGCTATAAGAAGCTTGGTATAAATCTTATCAAGCAGTTCGCAATCTGCCTCTGTAACGGTTTCGGGCAGAGCTGCTATCCAAGCATTTACATCGGGTGTGTAAACATCGGGTGAAGTCTTGTAACCTATAAAGTCAAGCGACTGAGTTGCGGGGTACCAGGTTGATACGCAAAGGAAGCATTCACCTGTGTTTGCAAGTTTGCCCTTTACGGTTTCAAATACGCTTGCAGGAATTGTTCCGCTTACGCTGTCATTACCAACCGTAACAGTTACCTTAAAGCTTCCGTCAGACTGCTTGTCGAGTCCGATTACAAACTCGCCACCGCCGATGCTATCATACTTTAATAATTCATCTTCGATAACATTAACATAGGTAGGCGCGTTAACATATCCGACATCGTGAACCCAGTTGGTTGATACCTTAAGTGTACCGTCGTTTGCGTTGAGTACAAGTGCGAAATCGCCCTCGCCTTCGCGGTTGTATGAGTTCGCGCCTCCGTCTGCAAAATAAAGAGCAAACTCTGCGTTTCCGCCCTTCTTGAGAAGACGATTAAACTTAAGGCGAAGTCCGTTCATATTAACGGCGTTCTTAAGACTTGCACGGACATCAAGCGTTCCATTATTCCAGTCAAGACGGATTCCGCCGCCATCTACCACACTTGCAAAGCCTTCGCCCCACCAAGTGTTCATATCTTCCATTTTAGAAATGAGGTCGTCATTTCCTTTAACTATGGTGTAATCGGAATCAGCGAGAGAAGCAGCATATAAACTGTCAACAGTTGCAACTGCCGCGTTTAGCTTATCGACGCCCGATATCTGCGTCTTCTGTGCGTCTGTAAGATTTTCGTAATACTGCTTCGTGCGGTTAACGAGTCCGCTGTCTGCAAGAGTTACGCTCTCGGGTATGCTTGCTATAAGTCCGTTTACCTTATCTATTGCGGCAACATTCTTATAGCCTACAAGGTCAAAGCGGTTGTAAACCGAGCCCGAAATCAAACCGTTTTCGTCATATCTGCCCGGTGTAACGGTAACATATGTTTTACCGCCCGAAAGAACTGTCGCTGCATCGAAACAATCTGCGGGGATATTTGCAGTAACGGTCTCTCCGTCTGCGGTCAGAACGGTTACGCTATAGGGGTTAGCCGCATCGTTTGTTTCGGAAATTTTAACAGTGAAAGCGTTGTATTCAAGGCTTGAAAGCTTTAGTACATCACTGTTATCTATGAGTGTTTTATATTTTGCCGTTTTGTTAAGGTTAAGTAAAAGGTCTCCGTTTTTAGCATCGATATAAAGCAACAAGCCCTTGGGGTTGGTTGTTATATCTACACCTGAAGCGGTGGAGAAGATTATACCAAAACCTGCAACAGTAGCTGATGCATCGGTCTGCTGTAGATTGTTGAACTTAAGTTCAAGTCCTGCAAAATCTACCGCGGTAGTAGCACCGATGCGAACGCCCGGTGTTAGTCCTCTGTCACCAGATGATGCAAAAGTAAAGCGTGCATAATCTGCAGTGTTTACAATCAAATTAGGTGCTGATGCTGCCCAATAGTTTTGAGTAAAAGCAGTGAAATGGGTTATTCCCTGCTTTACAAGGGTTGACATCTTAGTGATTATTGCTTCAAGCTTTGCTGTGTCGGTTATCTGTGCCTTTTCCATCGGGATAAGGGTTTCATAGATAGCCGCCATCTTGTTAACAACCTGTGCGTTTGCTTCTGTCAGTGTATCGACATTTAGGGTTGCGAGGTTGTTATTTATATATGTAATGTTATCAATAGAGCTTTTAGCATCTCTATAACCTACAAGGTCAAAGCGGGTGTAAACATTTCCGCTGGGATAGGTGCTTGCGGTTTTATAGTATCCGCGTGTGAACGAAACATTAACCTTTCCGTTATTCGTGATAGCCGAATCATAATAATCTGCAGGAATCGGAACGGTGATTGCATTGCTTTCTCCTGCAACGCGGATTGTAAGATTATAAGGTGCTGATGTGCTGTCGGTAGCCGTCATTGAAACTCTTATAACCTTATTTTCAAGGTTTGAGAGCTTTAACTTTTCCTTTACCGCCGCATCGGTTACCAAATCTCCTACCACTACGGTGCCGCCCGAGGTCTTACGAGCGTTAGCAATAATCTGACCGTTTGCAAGGTCGAAATAAAGAAGAAGTCCTATCTGAGTGCTATCGTTGAATTTAGCTGAATATGTTAATGTCTTAGAAGGCGTAAACAGAATACTGAAGCCTGCGTTTGCAGAGGCTTGTGTCTGGTGCAGACGATTGAAGAGCAATTCGATTCCGTCCAGTGCAACAGGTGCCTTAAATCCAACTCTAAGCTCGGGCGAGCCTGTTCCGCTAAATGTAAATCTTCCGTTTCCGTCAGCATAGTTAAGAACAGACCAACTATCTGTTGTAAACTCGTTGAGCGCGTTAAAGGTTGTGTATCCATCCTTAATGAGCGCAAGCAAAGCTGTATTTAATGCTTCAAGTTTTACAGTGTCGGCTATCTGTCCCTTATCGAACGCGGTAAGCTTTTCATAGCCGATAACCGCTGCGTTAATTGCAGGTGCATCGGTTTCTTTGACATTCTGGGCATCAAGAGCAGCTACATTATTATTTATACTGTCGATGATTGCCTGTACAGATTTGTTGTTTCTGTAACCGATTACATCAAAGGATGTGCACGCGTTTCCGGTAGGATAGGTTGTTGGTGTTTCCCAATATCCTGCAGGGAAGCCTATGTTAACCTTTCCGCTGTTAGTCATTGTTCCCTCTGCAAAATACTGTGAAGGAATTAAAGCAGTTATAGGTGTAGAATCACCCGAAAGCTTTATTGTAACCTGATAAGGCGTTGCGGCATTACCGGTTGCAGTCATTCCGATGGAAATTACCTTATGCGAGAAATTAGCAAGCGTCAGCTTTGCTATTTCATCCTCATCAAGTGTAAGGGTTCCAACAACTATATCTCCTGTTGCGGTCAGGCGGCTGTTGATTTTTATCTGACTGTTTTTAAGGTCAAAATATAAAATCATACCAGCCCTTGTTTTTGAGCCGTTTACCATTCTGACATCGTTTTCACCTGCTAAACTATTTAAATATAGCCACGGTGTAAACGAGATTGCAAAGCCTGCTCGCGGTGCACTGCTATCATACTGATAGTAGTTATTTATCATAACCTCAAGGCCGTCTAATGCAGTATCAGCCGCTGCGACGGTGGTTTTTCCCTGTGCATGCGGTCCTGCCGCGATGGTTGGATTTGTTCCGCCAGTATATTTAACGCGAACGCTGCTATCCACTGTCGAAATATAATTCCAGTGGTCATAGCTAAACTGGGTTTTATCGGTTGTTTTAACCGCCAAGCCTGCGCTTATTAAATCATAAAACGAGGTTTTGATTGCGCTGACCGCAGTGGTATAACCTGACTGCGTGGTTGAGTCAAGTGCATCGTATAAAACACTTATTTTATTAACTGAGGGGGCTTCGTTAAGTGTTATCTTACCGTCCGCATTGACATCAGATATAAGCTTATCAATGGTTGCGTCTTCGGCAAATGCGGTAAAGAGTGTGCATTGCAGCATTGTGCAAACGAGAACTGCTGCAAGCAGAACCGACATTAGCCTTTTGAAGAAGGTCGTGTTGTTTTTCATATTATTCCCCTTTCCACTTATTAACTATCTGAAAGACCCGTTCGAGCAATACTCTGAACGAGGAACTTCTGACAGAACACAAACAGCAGAAGCAACGGAAGCATTATTATAAGCGTTGCTGCGCCGCGCGATATTATCATTCCGTACTGGTCAACCGTAAGTCCTACCTTGACCGTAACATGTGATATCTGCGTTGCGAGCACCTCCGTGCCTGCGAGGTAAAGACCAGAATAGGTCTGGTCGGTCCATTGCCAGCAAAAAGAGAACAGAAAGACGGTAGCAATGGTTGTTCTAACATTCGGAAGCATAACGGTTAAGAAGGTTCTGAAAACTCCTGCGCCGTCTATGTACGCCGCTTCCTCTAAGTTTTTAGGCATTGCGGCAAACTGCTCTTTAAACAAGTAAATATACAGTCCCTCTTTAATGCCGAGTCCCGTAAACGCTAAGATAAACATTGGCCAGAAGCTATCCGCCAGATTGAGCGTCCAAGGGCCTATATCAAAGTAAACAAAGCCTAAATACTGTGCCGTGCCGATAACCTGATTCGGTATTAGCATAATTACTATTACGAGTACGAATGCAAGGTTACTGCCCGGGAATTTGAATCTGCCGAGGCCGTAGCCTACAAGCAAGCAGGATATAACCTGCAGAATCGCAACGCCTCCGCTTAAGAAAAGCGTATTGGGTACGGATTTTGCAAGCTCAAGTCCCTCAAGCGCGACATCCCAATAATATGTACTCCAGTTTTTCGGAATCATACTTACCGAGCTGTCGAGCAAATCCTGAGGACTCATAAATGCAAGCAAGAATCTGTAAATTATGGGGCGGAGGATAATAAAGGCAAGGCCGAAAATCAGAACAAAACGCAAAAGGCTATATGCACCAGATGCCGTTTTTCGTTTTATTCGTGCCGCTAAAATCTTTTTGTCCATTTATCCCCCTCCTCTAAGTCTGATTGCGAAGTAGCCTTAAAAGCACCCAGAAGGTAACGGCTATTATTACACTGAGGGCAACCAAGTAAAGCATACTCATTGCAGTTGCGAGCGCGTAGTCGTTGTGGGAGAAGGCAATCTCGTTTATATACCTGAAAAGGTCGCTGTCCTTTGAGCAGGTATCAGCTATCGTATATACCATATTTATAAGTATTTGCGGAGTAATCATCGGGAAGGTTATCTTCCAGAAAAGCTCCCACTTGCTGCAGCCCTCAACACTTGCCGCTTCGTAAAGCGAGGACGGTATTTCCTGAAGTCCCGCAAGGAAGACGAAAATCTGCATTCCGCTTGATTTTATAATGTTATGGATACTTGAAACGGAGTTTACAACTATATCCACAAGTCCCTCGCCGAGATTCAGAGAATATAGCAGTGAACTGAATTCGGTAAAGGTTGACATATCCGAAGAGGCTGTTCCCTCCACTGCCGAATTGGCAACCATATTTGTAACCGAGTAGTCCATTGAGGCTACAACACCCGTTGAAAGAATTACGGGAATGAAGAAGATTATTCTTGCAAGCACGCGTCCGTGGAATTTCTGATTAAGCAGTGAGGAAATAAACAAACTGAAAATCAGAATTACGGGGACATTGAATGCAAGAGATTTTATTGAAGATACTGCGTATCTTGTGAAGTTCGGGTCATCTAAAAGCGCATCCTTGTACGCTTTTATACCCTGCCAGTTTAGTTCGTAGCCCTTACCCGTTATAACCATTTCGTTTAGGGAGAAACGTAGCGTTTGGACTATGTTAGGCACAAGCACGAGCACTGCGCCTAAAATAAGCGGAATTATGAAGAAGTAACCCATATAAGACCGACGAGTCTCAAGTGGGATTCTGAATTTTTTTCGCATGGCACACCTCTCTTCCGCTTAATAAGCAATAAATGCTCCGGCCTTTACTGTTACGCCGTTTATCTTTTTATCGCTGCTGCCGTAGTTGACATACACGCCGTGACCGTTATCATACTCGGTTTTCTGCACGCCGTCTGCTACGGTAGTATTTTTTATCATTTTTGCATCTGCGACCGAGCTTAAATACTCGCTCGTAGCGCCGTACTGTGAAATTATTTTTTCTAATGCACTGTCGGTTGAAACCGAATAAAGCTTTGACTCATAATCAGTGTTTACAAGCAAATCGTTCTTACCTGTTATGAGCGTGTAGTTTAGTGCCGCACCGTATTCTACCGAGCGCAGATAGTTTTCAGTCGGGTTAACCGAAAGGTTTTGCGGAGTTCCCGCGTAGGATACAAGTCCGTGAACTACCATCTGATAAAGCGGAACATCCTGCTTTTCAAGGTCGAAACGCGAGGAGAAGAGCGGTGCGTTGAGAACAGCGCTCGCATAAGGGAGTACATAGGCGTTGCCGTTTTCAAACATAAGTGACGCCTTTTTGTTTGCACTCTTTAGCGCGTTATCAAGGTGGTAAAGGCTCATTGCGCGGTCAATATCCTTTT
Organism: Acutalibacteraceae bacterium; assembly: GCA_045590515.1. Taxonomy (GTDB): domain Bacteria; phylum Bacillota; class Clostridia; order Oscillospirales; family Acutalibacteraceae; genus SIG589. Next base: position 133,941 of record JAZNRD010000020.1, on the reverse strand, counting down.
TAGAGGTATAGTCACCGCCCAAATACTGTCCTGCCGAGGCATATGACAGCGACGGAATGTAGCCTAATTTCTTATTTACAGATTTTATAAAGTTCTTTGAATAATCCTCATATCTTGAGGGTGAAACAAGGAATTTTTTCAGTACGCCAATATCGACTTTACGGGTTACGGTATCGTGAAGACCGTTTCGTACAAGTGCGCGATTCAGGTAATGCGCGCTGTCATCAGCGACCGAGAAATCACTCGATTTGCTGTCTACATATACATACTGGAAATCTGCGTCAAGATAGAGCTTATCGTCTAAGAGCTTTTTAAGCTCTGCAAGCTCTTTTTTAGAGCCTACTTTTCTATTTAGGTCAAATTTGTTATAAGCCCCGTGTGCAAGGCCGTTATCGGTGTAGCCCAAAAGCCTTACATATATATTATCTATTCCCTGCTCTTTAAGCTCACGAACGGTGCTTATGATTTCACTGAGTGTTGAGAGCACGATTTCCTTTTTATAAGGAATTCCTATAAAGGTTGCATCCTTCTTTATACTGCAAAGGAAGTTAAGATATATGGGCGCCTGTTCTGCATCATTTTGTTTAATTTTTTCGTTTTCTATTAAATAATCGCGGTAATATCCCGCCGCCGAAGCATAATCACAGTTTTTGCTATCAAGCAAAACATAACGAATAGCTGGTGAAATTCTCAAAATATGCTTTGAGAAAAGGTTATATACGGGAATCTGCATCAGCTCGCCCACATCGGTTGCATCCATATGGCGATAGCAGAAATCTACATATATATGATTGCGCGGGCTTGAATTATGAATCGTGCCGATATTCAGCGTTCCAACCTCTGCCGCACTTTCGACTATTGCAAGAACGCCCTTATCTTTATGAGATATTGCAAAAATCGGGAGCGTAAGGTTTTTGGTAAGCTGTGTTTTTTCGGCTAAATTAACCGATTCGTCTGCGCCGTAAAATTTTTGAGAGAAATCGCTCGTTCCCTTGGTTTTAAGGTCCACTATCGCACCTGAGCCATCGGGAATGGCGTAATAGCCATCCTGTTTTTCGTCACTTGCGGCAAAGTATTCGAGCATTGTTACGGTCTGAAGCTTGAATTTATTGGAGCTTTCCTTAATCTTGTCGGACAGAATCTCTGCTCTAAAGCCGTCGTTTGTGACGGTATATTCAATCGGTACAGTGAAGCCTGCCTGTGCTTCGGCTTCTATTCCCTCGATTTTAAGTTTATTTAGCAGTTCCCCATATTGACCGTCGGTGTAGCCTGCTTCTTCCATATACTCGCTTATTTCTTCCTTCTCAACATCGTTGACGCTGGAGCTTAAGATATAAAGCGGCTGACTGTTAAGAACGGGATAAAGCGCTGCTTGGTCGGCAAAGTCGTCTGTGGGGTCCTTCTTATCGTAGAGAGTATAGTATCTTGAAAGACGGCGCGCAATGTTGGGGTTATCTATTGTTCCGAGGATTGTTTCCTCATAGGTTTCGACATCCAAAACTTGCGGCACAAAGATTACCTCTGCCGAAAGGGATAAATGGTAGTAAACCCTTATAGAGTCACCCTTCTGCTTAACCTCAAAGTTGCCGAACTCCACGCTGTTGGCGCCCGAGAACATATACATTGCGTTGCTCTGCTCTTCATAATAGGTAACGGTTAGCTCTGAGCTCATACGGTTTGCAATATCCTCAGAAAAGCCTGCCGCGCCACCCGTAGGAACCGATGTATAGGTTATGTTTTTAGCTTTATCGGTTACGGTAAAGTGGGTTGTTGCGGTATTTAAGGTAAGGCGAATATTTCCCTTTTCTAATACTACGGATTCATCTGTCGGTGTCGACCAGTCGTCATCGCTTTCGGTCTGCGCTGACGGATATATACTGTGGTCGGCGGTCTTTTGCCCACAGCCAGAAAATAGGCATATACACAGCGAAATCGCTGTCAAAAGGGCAAGCGCGCGAACGAATTTCATAGATAGAACTCCTTTTTTAATAGGTGCGGAACACCAGTTCCTGATATGCGTTGTAGAAGAAGGTGTAAACCTCCTGCACAATGCTGACAAACAAAAGTAAAATAAAGATTATAAGCAATATACCGACAATGGTGAGTATTACGGTAAGCACTGACTTCGAAAGCGAATAATCGTGTGTGACCATCATTCCGAAGAAGACAAGTCCTAACATCCATATCCAGCAGACAGTGTCAAGCACGGTGTATATAATTACCTCGTCAGCGGTAACAACCTGTGAAAGTACCAAAAGCGCAATACTAAAGAAGATATACGGCTTTAAGGAATAGCAGGTTGCTATATAGATGTCCTTCATATTGCCCTCTCCGTCCATAAGGGCGGTAAAGCACCAGTTGGAAATTATCCAAAGCAGTAGGGGCAGAAGCATCATAACTACATCGTATATTGCATTCTTATCCTCTGATGCAGTCTGGGTTACCATATAACCCGTAAACTGTGCACGGACTGCGTAAAGGAGGGTAAATATAATAAGTATAAGGGTTGCGGCGCGTGCGCTTCCGCGCTTTTCACGCTTAATATCCCAGAATCCGTCAAACGGGTGGAACATTACGTGGTTTCCGTAACGGAACTGCTTATAAAGCACACTGTCCGTAACGGCACCGAATAGTTTCTTGCGGCGAACAAAGCCTATGGCAAATACTGCTATAGCAACGGCTGCTATAAGCGCCACGATAAGCAGTAAGAAATTATCTCTTATCCAGCTATCGCGCCACTCTGCAAATGCCTTAGAGTAAACCTTATATTCACGGATGGGCTCTACACGCTGCATTGCGGCTTTATAGTTGCCGTTCTGAATATCTATTTTTGCAAGACCTATAACCGAAAGCGTGTAGTTAGAGGAGGTACTGTATACCTTTTGCCACATTTGTGTAGCTGCCTCGTAATCACCCTCGTCATATAGGGTAAGCGCTGTAAGCACATCACTGCCGAACTCGGTCAGACGGAAGCTGAAAACAGCATTCTTTACGCGGTCGGTAACGAGCAAGCGGTCGCCCACGATTTCTATCGCGCTGGCGCTCAAAAATGTGCCCGACTGTGAGCCCGAAGCACCGAAGACAAATAGAAGATAACCGTCACTGCTATATGCGTATATTCTTCCCTTTTGAGCATCGAGCAGATAGTAGGTTTCGGTATCATCAAGAGCTAAGTCGCAAAAATCAGGATAAACCTGACTGCCGAGCAGGGTTGTATAGGTTATATCACCATATTCCGACTCGTTATTAAGGTCGGACAATACATTGTTGCCCTGGCTGTTAAGCTTGGCAACGGGCGATGTGGTTGAGGATGCCGCAACGGCATATATAAAGCCACGCTCGTCAATGAGCATCTTGGTATATTCTGTAGGAACAAACTGTTGGGTTTGTTTTTGCTGCTCTTTGGTCTGAAAATTTCGCCACATTAAATCAAAGAAGTCATATTCAACCGACGGGGCGCCGAGGAAGTTCTGGAATTTGCCGTCTTCATCAAGGCAGATAAGACCTTGGTTTATACCGTCGGCAATTACATAAACTCTGCCTGCGTTATCAACCGTCAGCGCAGTGGGTTTATAAACGAAATTCTCTTCTAATATTGCGATATCGGGCCTGCCGAGCGCATATAAAAACTTAAAGCTTTTACTGTCAAATACTGCAATTCTGCTGTTTTCTGTATCGGCTACATATATTTTTCCGCCATCTACGAAAACGCTCTGCGGCATATAAAGGCTATCTTCTTTTCCGTTGTTATCGAAGACGCTTATAACGCCCTTTGTTTTATACGAAAGGTCGGTTATAACAACGCGGTTACTTCCCGTATCGGTAAAATAGAGGCGGTCTTTGCCGTCGTAGAAAACATCGGACAAATCCGAAAATGTGCCAACGCCCATATCAGCACCCGTTACGGTCTTTTCGATTACATAGGGTGACGGGATATTAAGCGGCTCGTTATCGTAGTTATATATGTATGATTCATAAGGCATATCGACAGGGGTGTCGGTTGCTGCGTGTGCCGAAACGGTGAAGCATAAAGCAAATATCAGCACGGCACAAAGCAGTCTTATAGGTTTTTTCATGCTATTCACCCTTTCTAATCCTTCATACCCGAGGTTGCCATTGATTCGATAATTCGGCTCTGACAGAGCACGAATATTGTTATCGGCACCGACATCATAAGAACTGAAACCGCGGCACCGACACCTGCACGCGCTATACCGCCGGCCAGAATCTGACTAAGGGCATAGGGCAGGGTTTTGAGCTCTTCCTTATATATAAACTTTGTGGTTCCTATTCCCCAAAGGCTCTGGAACGATAAAAGGAAGAGTGTAAGCCAAGCAGACTTAACATTGGGCATTACTATATTCCAGAAGGTGTACCACTGATTTGCGCCGTCTATTCGTGCGGCCTCGAGCAACGGGTCGGGTAGTTGCTCCATAAACTGCTTCATAAGGTAAAGACCGATTGAAGCGCCAAACGCGGGGACTATAAGCGCTAAGTATGTATCTATCCATTTCAGTCCCGACATAACAAGGTAGTTTGGTATTGCCGTTACGGTTGCGTTAAACATAAGTGACAGTACGATTACCTTGAAAATTACGCGTCTTCCGGGGAATTTCTTCTTTGCGAGCGGAAAAGCGCACATTGAAGATATAATTACGTGACCAACCGAGCCTGTTACGGTTATAAACACCGTATTGAACAGATAACGGAAGAACGGCACCCACGAGGATGACATAACATTAAACATATTACGGAAGTTCTCGAGCGTGGGGTTGTTTGGAATAAGACGAGGCGGGAAAACCCAAAGCTCATCCTGCGGCTTGAAGGCGTTCGAGATGATAAGTGCAAGCGGCAACGCCATTATGATGCCGAAGATTATCATAAATATGAACAAGCCTGCCGTTCCCAACCGTGAGCGATTAACGCGCGAGCTCCGATTGACGCTGCGTAGTGTTCTCATTTTCATTCTCCCATCTTGGACAAGAGCTTTTGAACAAGCTCGTTGGATATCATCATAATAAGGAACAGAATTGTTGCTATTGCAGAGGCATAACCCATTTCAAAACGGGTGTTACCATAGTCCTGCAACATATGAACGAGGGTGTAAAGTGCGTAGTTCGTGCTCGGGAAGCCGTATATCGCGTTAATGACATCACCAATACCGAAGGAATTAGTGATTGCCATAACGGCACCGAACATAAGCTGTGACTTCATACTCGGAAGTGTTATGTACCAAAGCTCTTGCCAACGGTTCTTAATTCCGTCAACTGCGGCGGCCTCGTAAAGTGTTTTATCAACATTTTTGAAGCCCGCTATAAAGGATAAGAAGCCTGTACCAAAGCTGAGCCAAAGAATGACTACTATTGCCGAGCCCATCATATAGGTAGAGTCGGTAAGCCACTGAATAGGCTCATAAATTATGCCCATACTGAGCAATACGCCGTTTAAAAATCCGTAGCTGTCGCCGCTGTAGATAATCTGCCAAATCATATACGCGCCGCCGCTGAGCACGGGAGCGTAAAGCAGAAGCGTTAAAAACGCGCGAAGACGGTTGCCGAATTCGTTTACAAGCCAAGCCATCATAAGACTTAAAAGAAATCCGACGGGACCTGTGATTACTGCTAAGATAAGGGTGTTTTTAAGTGCGAGCGGGAAAAGACTGTCGTCCATTATAAGACGCATATAGTTGCGTATTCCGACAAAGTGCGGAAACTGAACAACGTCAAAACGGGTAAAGCTTAAAATCATTGAGATAAGAACGGGCAATACCGTGAACGCACAGAAGATAAGCAGGTAAGGCAACATAAACAGATAGTCTTCGCTATACTTAAGCAAAGCTATCTGCTTTACTTTTTTATTTTGTTTCATAGTTACCTCCCCTTTTATTCAAGCGGCAGCTGATATTCCACACGCTTGTTTTCTATTTCGCGGTTTATATCTATTGTGGTATCGTTCATTATCTCGCGGACATCCTCGCCGTCGTATACTATGCTTCTGAAAGCAAAGTCATAAAGACGGGTTGTGTAATATCCGCCCGGAACCTCAGGTCTTGCCTTCAAGAAGTTTGCCTGAAGCATAAGGTTATCTTTAATATCTGCATCCCAGGCTACGCTGTTCATTGAAACGCGGTTTGCGGTGTTGTAACGCGCGGCAGAGCCTACTACGCTTTCAAGCAGGCTGCCGTATGCCGTCTGAACATCTGAAGAGAGCCACCATTTAAGAAAGCGCCAGCAAGCGTCTGGGTTTTCGGCTGAAGAGAGAATGATTGCACCCGTTACTATGCCTACTGCGGTATGGTCAATAGTACCGTCTGCCTGCTTAGTACCCGGAACAGGCAGCATTCCCCAAAGATTCTTAATTTCGGGTGCGAATATTGATAACTGGTTATATGATGTGAAATCAGCTATCGCAACCGGAACCTCACCCGAACGGAAACGGTTAGCAAAATCGTAAGCAAGACTGAGTCCGTACTGCGTATAAAGCATACTGTAATCCTTCATTGCCGATATTGCTTCGTTGGTGTTAAGCTCTGCAAACATTCCCTTTTCGTCATAGAGTGTGCCGCCGCGCTGATTTAAGAACAGAAGATAGTTATTAAGCGCAGGCATTATTCCGAAGGAAAGCGAGCTGTTCTGAAGCTCGGGCAGTACATTGCTCAGAACACCTTCCCAGGTAGAAAGGTCGTCAACCGAAATGCCAAGCTCATCAAGTACATCGGTACGGTAGAAGAGCATCGGATATGTAAGGGTTTCGGGCAGCGCCCAAAGTCCGCCGTTGAACATAAACGGCTCGAGTGAAGCGTGATAGAAATTCTTTTTAAATTCTTCTATATCGTCAAACTTATTAAGGTCATAAAGCGCACCGCGCAGAGCCATATTTACAGGCTCTGTCTGGACAAGACCTAAGGACACATCGGGACCGATGCCCGCTAAGAGAGACGGAAGCAATGCGCCCTCGGTTATAAGCTGTAAATCTACAGTTATTTTCTGTTCTGGAGTAAATTTACTGTTTACAAGCTGTTTAAGTATCTGTGCCTGGTCGCGTCCGGAGGTCATCCAAACGGTTATAGCCTCGTTATCCTCTGCGTCGACCTGGCCTATTGAGGCATAGTCGGTGCTGAAGGATGCTAAGAACTGCTTGAAATAGTGAGCGAGCATTGAAAATGCGCCTGCCTCACCCTTGCCGAGCTTTGTTCCCGGCTTATCTATGCGGATATAGTCAACCTCAAGCGGCTGCTGCATTGCGTTATTTATCCAGGTACCGAAAGAGGATACATTGTCCTTATAGTTTTTAAGGCGCTTTGAGATTGTGTCGGTATCGTCAAGCATCTGGTCTAACTGGTCATAAAGACGCTTTATGTCAGAGGTATTCTGACTACCCTCACTGTTGCGCTTATGTATCATTTTTTCAAGCTCTTTGAGCTTTTTGCTGACCTCAGCCATCTGCTCTATTGCATCGGGAATAAGAGCATCAAGCTTATAGTCGCGGTACATATCGGGACTTGCGCCCGTTACAACAACGATTTTTCTGTATATTGAGTTAAGCTCTGCAAGACATTCACGCGCAAGTGCTAAGATTTCCGTATTGCTGCCGAAAACTACGCGAAGGCGTATAGTATGCTTGCCGGGGGAAAGATAAAACTCGTAAGGGTTGCCGTCTTTGTCGGAAAGGTAGTTAAGCTGCCACGCACTGTCATAAGCAAAGGCAAGGTCAGCAGCCTCCGCAAAGGGTAATACACCGTCAATCTGCAACTCACGCACGCTGACATCGCCCGATTTAAGCGACTGCTTATAGTGAAGTGCTATGTTGGCGAGTCCGCCCTTTTCTGTTTCAAAATCCCATTCTATCCACTGACCGAAGGACTTCCACTGGTTAGAGCCTATGGTGTTATATACGATAGCAGCGTGGTCATACGGCTGTGTGGTCGGAGATGAACGGTCGGCCTGCGGATACATAGTCTGGTCGGATTTACGGCTTGCATCCTCACCCTCAAGCAGTAAAACATCTTCGCTTTCAAGTGCGGTGTAGCCTTTCTTTTCCGATTCTGCCTTATAATCCTCATAAAGCACGGCATCCTTTTTGGGAGAAAGGGTTATGCCGCCTATCTGCATATCGCCTCTGCCGCCACTGAGTGTCAGAACATGGTCACCTGCGGACAGGTAGAAATACAGTTCGTTTCCAAGCAAACCGCTGTCGTCACAGAGAATCTTATTTGTCCACTGCGGTGTTTCGGTCTGGAACGGCATTATCTGATTTCCGAGCAGGTCATATACAGGCTCTTCACTTTCATTGCCCCATATGCGCTCAAGGGTGAGTCCCTCTGCCTCGGCAAAGGGCAGCTTACCGTCTATTTTTACATCGCGGCGGATTGTACTGCCGTCACCGTCGAGCGGATAATAGCGTATATTAAGCGTATAAAGTGCTGACGCGGGTACCGAAATCTTATAGGAAACCGAATCCCCTGCTTTGCTTTCGAGCGATTTACCCTTATTCCCCTTAAAGTCCGCAGAAACCTTGCCCGCGGTTTTGCTTTCGGGTAAAAAGCTTTCTACACTGACCTTTATTTCCTGCTTTGCAGAAGATAAAGATTCGTATTTTGCAATATACGCTTCGTATTCGGATGTGCTTACGGCCGATTGTGTGGTGGGCGCTTCGTTTTTGCTCGCCGCCACACCCGCTGTACCAAGGGCAGACATAAGTAATGCTGCCGAAACAAGTGCCGCAATACCTCTTTTAACCGAATTACCTTTCATCAGATAATTACCTCCAAAACGGTTGCATAGTAGTTTTATGCTAATCAACAAGATAAATTCCTAAGCTATCAAACGGCACGGTAGCGGTAAAGCTTTCAACCTCTTCCCTTGTGCCGCTAAGCACTACCTCGTCACTCCACAAATCAGTAACGGTGTAGGTTTCTTTTTTAAGTCCGATTTCGTCAAACGGGATATGTACCTTAAAATCTTCTGTCTTTTCCTCTTTTGTACGGTTAGGTATAACCAGAACTGCACGGGTTTCACTAAAGCGTGCATAGGACTGAAGATTCTCGGGGCCCTCTACCTCTACAGCACAGATATTGCTGTGACGGTTCTGCGGTGCAAAATCGGTAAATATGTCCGCATAGGTTCTGCGGATTCTGAGCATCTTTTTGAAGTCCTCGTAAAAAGTGCGGTGAGGCTCTTTCTCGAGTGCGTCCCAATCAAGCGGATTGTGATATATAAGACTGGGATGGGTCTTGGGATTATCCCACTCCTCGCCCGTCATCCAAAGCGGAATAAAGGGAGCGAAGATACCCTGATAGCCTGCAAACATACGACTGCCGCATACATTGTACGCGGGATAATCGTGACAGCTGAGCTGTGAGGTGTAATAACGGAACATACCGCCCTTGTGTGACCACTGCAGATGCGGATAACCAATTCCGTGACCTGCCTTTATGCAATCAACAATGTTATTGGGAACGCAGCCGTTATTGTAGCTGTCAACTATGTCATAAGCGACGAAAAGGCGCTGATTTACATTACACTTTGTACGGCGGTCAGAAATGCCAAACTGCTCAAAGTCAAAGGTTTCAAGACGCTCGTTCGGTGCCTCGCTTATAAGCGAAATCTTTTTGCCTGCACTATAAAGACGGCGGCGGATTTCTTTTATAATGGGATACGAAGCATACATAGGCTCCATATCAAAACGGATACCGTCTATTTCGCTCTTGAGTGCAACATCAACAACCTGACCAACATACCATTCGCGAAGTTCAACATCGGTCCAGTTGAAGAGTCGGCTTTTCTGTGAGCACAGACCGCGTATACCGGGAACAAACCACTGCGGCTTCTCTTCAATAAGTGGGCAGTCGTACTCAACACCCCAGGTAACGAAATCCAAATAGATGCGGATATTTCGGCTATGTGCCTCACGCACGAAATCGCGGAAGATTTTCCAGCCCTCATCATAATCGGTCTTGCGCCAAGGCTCGTCATAGCTTAAAAGTCCTGTAAGGCGCGGGTCGATAGTGCCGGGGCCTAGGTTGCCGTAACCGTTACCTTCTATACCGCGGTCGTTTATAGGCGTAATCCAAAGACAGTTAACGCCCATCTCCACAAAATGGTCAAGTTTTTCTATTGCTGCCGCGAGTGTACGCTCCTTTGTAAATGTCCAAAGATGCACTTCGGCCATAATGAGGTCCTTAATCCATTCGGGCATATCGTCAACAAGTTTTACTTCTATGTCGGGACGCCATATAGGCATTAAATCGCGATTATCGATTTTCATTACGGTTCCTCCTTATTCCCATTCAAGTTCAATTATTACGGGTTCGTCTGAAAGCGCATCGGCATTTATCCCTGCCGCCTGCCAGAACGGACCCTCTGCAAGACCGTCATCACCGAAGTGTGCAGGTAAACGCTGGTATCTGATTTCAAGCTCAGTATCATCGTTTACACAACGGGCACGCTTAAGCTTTCCGGGTGCTTCTTCAAAGGTTACGCAGGTAGCGTTTAAGCCATTATAAAAATGTAAGTAACTTTTTCCGTTTTTCTTAACAGCTATGTACGGGTCGGCAGGCGCCATTGAATCAAGCTTGTATTCAAATTTATCCTGGTCGGTCTCTTTTAAGAGTCCTTCCATTCGTGAATACCAGTCGCCGACACGGTTTATAATTTTGCTTGCCTGCTCGCATATGCTGCCGTCTGCCATAGGACCTACATTCAGAAGGTAGCTTCCCCCCATTGCCATAATCTTGTCAACCGATGACATAAGGAAGCGTGAAGAATAGTAGTCCTCGTTCGAGCGATAGCCCCAGGCCTGAACACCGACCGACTGACACGCTTCGGTCATTGTCTTAAAGCGATTGCCTTCGGGTACCTCACGCTCGGGTGTTGAGAAGTCACCACGGTCGTAACCGCGGTCGTTTATCAAAATTCCGGGCTGGAGTGAACGGACAAACTCGTTCATACTTCTATCCTCATAGCGCGGAGGTATATCCCAGAAGAATGTGTAAATGGGACCGTAGTTGGTAAGCAACTCTTTTATCTGGTTGCGCTGATACTCGCGGTACTTTTCGGTATTTATGTTTTCACGCTGAACGGATTTCCACTGGTGAGTAGATTCAGGGTTAAAACCAAACTCGTGATGCCAGTCAGGATTTGAATAGTAAAATGAAAGCTTCATTCCGTGCTTTTGGCAAGCATCCGCAAGCATTTTTACAACATCCTTACCGTAAGGCGTGTTCATAACATTGTAGTCGGTAAACTTTGTGTCCCACATACAAAATCCGTCGTGATGCTTGGTGGTGAAGCATATATAGTCCATTCCGGCTTTCTTAGCCATAAGCACCCACTGCTCCGGGTCGAGATTTTCGGGATTAAATTTATACATCAGCTTTTCATATTCACCGTTGTCAAGGTCATCACGAGCAATCTGCTGCTCGTGCACGCCGTTAATAGCATATAACCCCCAGTGGATAAAAAGTCCGAACTTGTTGTTCATTGTGATTCCGTTAAATCTGTTGTTCATATAACACCGCCGTATTTATAACAAAATTTGGTTTTTCCATAATTGAGCCACTTTACAGTAAACATTCACAAAACGCCTCAAAAATCCCCTCGAAAAATTAAGCAAAAAAGCGACTAATAATATGTATTTTATATAATAACTCAATTCTTCACCTTAATTATAACACTTGCACACGATAATTACTTGTGGTATAATAAGTAAAAATTATAAATATTTTTGGTTTATGAGAAAAATTTACCAAAACAAACCACTTAAAACACAATTTTTTACGGAATAGGAAAAAAGACTATGAAATACTACACTACAAAAGAAAGCGCAGTCCACAAAATCGAAAATTTTCCGCTCGTTTACTACCCTGTTGACGACGAAAATCCCGGCTATTATATGATGCACCACTGGCACCCCGAACACGAGATAATTTATGTAAGCCAAGGCAAGCTCCGCCTTTGTCTTGACGGCGTCTATCATAATCTTGAAAAGGGAGAATTTGCTTTTATTCTTCCCGGTATTACCCACAGCGCAACACCGTACGACTGTATATATGAATGTGTGCTTTTTAACCTTGAAGAACTGTTTGGTTCATGGAAGGCCGACGACAAGTATATAGGCGGACTGCTCTCGCACCGCTTATCCGTACCCGAAATATATAGGCTCAAAGAAGGTCTGCCCGAGAGGGCGATGCTCTCACTTATCAAGGTTTTAAGGGAACAGGAAAAAGGCTTCGAGCTTCAGACCGTAAGTGCTGTGCTGAATATTTTAAACGCCCTTATTAAATGCGACTGTTTTACCGAATCGACAAACGACTATTCCCCCTCCAAGCTAAAACCGTTCAACAAGGCGATAACCTTTATTGAGCAGAATTTTAACCAGCACATAACGCTTGAAGAATTGGCATCCCACTGCGGAATAAGCTCTACCTATTTCAGCGAATATTTTAAAAACATAACCACTATGACTCCCTTTGATTACATAAACAAATACCGCGTAAACATTGCAGCGGAAATGCTGCTTTACACTAAAAAATCCATAACCGACATCGCTATGTCGTGCGGATTTAACGACCTTAGCTATTTTTCCAAAACCTTCCGTATTCACAAGGGCAAAACACCGCGACAGTACCGCACCGAATATAACCACGAAAACGAACAAAAAAACGCTTAGAGCAACCGCTCTAAGCGTTTTAATTATATTCTATTAAAAACTATAAATGACTGTGACGGCAGAGTAGCATTTTTACCGTCCAAATATGCGTTTCCGTACGAAAACGCTATCTTGTAATCCCCGTCTAATTCTAGGGTTTCGTTATCCTTTCCCGCATTTAAGGCTATTAGCATTTCGCCGCGTTTATAGGCAAACATTTTAGAGCCTTTTTTGGCAGAAAATACCGAAAACGGAGAAAAAGACTGCAGCTCTTCATAGCGGTGTCTTAGTGCAATTATGCTACGGGTAAAGTTAAGGAAGGACTGCTCATCCTTTTCCTGCGCTTCAACCGTAGGTGCATTATCTGACGGGTCAACGGGAAGATATAATTTTTCCGCTTCTGCCGCAGAAAAACCGAGGTTTTTACCCTCACTCCACTGCATAGGTGTGCGCGCACCCGTGCGCCTATAGCCACCCTCTTTGGTAGGCAACCAGCGGAAATTCATTCCGATTTCGTCACCGTAATACAAAAACGGTGCGCCCGGCATTGTAAACATAAATGCAAAGAACAGGCGGCGCTCGCGGTCACTCAGCATTGGCGCAGGGCGCTCAACATCGTGATTGCAGGTTATAAAGCACCAAAGTCCCTTATTCTTTGTCTTTTCGTATGTAGGCACATAATCATCCAAAAATTCCGACACATCGGCAGTAGACTCTATGTGGAAAAAGCTATTGTTTTCGGTTATAAGACGGCCAAATTCGTCACGGCTGAAGTCACGCGTAAGGCTCATATATCCTCGGCGCAGTTGCATATAAAAATCCATATCAAAACCGCAGTCAAGCGCCTCTGTTGCCCAACCCCATTCAGATACAAACGCCGATTCGGGAAACTCTTTATGCATTGTGCCAAGTATATCACGCCAGACGGTTTTTGTGCCGTCCTTTTGCTCGTTATCGTGCTTTACAAGGCTTGGCGCCATATCTATACGGAAACCGTCACAGCCACGGCTCAGCCAAAAGCGCATAATATCCTTCAGTGCCTCGCGAGTCTTCATCGGTCCCTCGGCATCAATAGGCTGCTGCCACGGGCGTCTTGGATTTAAAAAACCGAAATTCAGCGCAGGCTGACATTTGAAAAAGTTTGTAATGTAGGAGCCGTTTCGCGCGTGCTCACCGCTGATAAAGGATAATCCGTCGGCTGAGGCAAAGGCCTCGTCAGTCCAGATAAAGCGGTCAGACATTTCGTTTCTTTGCTGTTCACCGCTTTTTATAAACCACTCGTGCTCCTCGCTTGTGTGTCCTGCAACAAGGTCAAGCAGTACGCGTATTCCCTTTTGGTGTGCTACAGAGAAAAGCTCTTCCATATCCTCGTTAGTGCCGTAGCGCGCTGCGATTTTTTTGAAATCACGCACATCGTAGCCCGCATCCTTAAAGGGCGAGTCGAAGCAAGGATTTATCCAAAGCGCATTACAGCCAAGGCTTTTTATGTAATCGAGCTTTTCGATTATTCCGCGCAAGTCACCTATTCCGTCTTTATTGGTATCAAAAAAAGACTGCGGGTATATCTCATAAAACACAGCGTTTTTAAGCCAGGAAGCCGACAAGGCAATCACTCCTTAAACCTTTAGTATTTTATAACAATATACCATATAATCGCAGTCTTTTCTCGCATTATATCTTGATAAAATATGACTATTTTTGGTTTTTATCTTTAAGGAAAACCTCTATCACAGGAGAGATGCAACGCGGTGCAACGGCAGGAAGCTTAAACTTAACCGAGCCTTCCTTTTCTTCGTCATAGAGCACCTCGCTACCGTCCGAGAGGAACTGAGCATAGTCAATCTTTCCTGCAAGCCCCTCAAATCTAAAGGCACCAAACGGATATTCCTGTAGGTGTATGTAGAGGCGTTTGCCGTCCTCGCTCTGTGTAAGACGGGTGCCGTAGGGTGCAGTAAATTCGGGTTCTGCCATTGTGCAACCATAGATAGAACGGCTGCAAACTCGCATCCATTTTGCGTACTCTGAAAGGGCATCGCAGGCGCGGTCATCAAGGTATCCGCGCGAGGTGGGGCCAACATTCATTATGAGGTTTCCGCCGTATGCAACGGTGTTTACCAGCATATCAATGAGCATTTTAGGTGTTTTCCAGGTCATTTCGTCGCGGTGATAGCCCCAAGAGCCCGAGAAGGTCTGGCAAACCTCCCAAGGAAGCAGCTCACCCGTTTCTTTGTCCTTATACCATTCGGTAGGCTGAACCTGTTCGGGTGTCCAGATATCTTGCGGAATTTCTGTACGGTTGTTTATAATAATTCCCGGACGAAGCTTGCGGCAGGTTTCTATAAGCTTTTCAGATTCCCAGCTTTCCTTGCCCTTTACTCCGTCATTCTGCATCCAATCTCTGATTTCATTGGGCAGCAGACGACGGGTAAGCTCGTCATTATACGAATAGTCAAACCAGATAATATCAATATCGCCGTAGTTGGTAAGCAGCTCGGTCACCTGGTCACGCATATACTGTGCGTATTTTTTTACATCGCGTCCCTTATCAAGCTCTTCTGCATTAGCATCTGTGTGGCGCGGATGCAGACGGTCAATCGGGAACTCCGGATGGTGCCAGTCGAGCAAGGAATAGTAAAAGCCTATACGGATTCCTTCTGCTCGGAAAGCATCAACAAACTCGCGCACGATGTCCTTACCGTAAGGTGTATTGGTAGACTTATACTCTGTGTACTTAGAGTCAAAGAGACAGAAGCCTTCGTGGTGCTTGGTAGTGATAATAGCGTATTTCATTCCCGCCTCTTTAGCGCGCTTTGCCCAATCCTTTGCATCGAGCATATCGGGGTCGAAGTGGTCAAAATACTTTTGATACTTTTCTTCACTTATGAGCTCATAATTTTTTATCCATTCGTGACGTGCAGGTAAAGAATAAAGTCCAAAATGGATAAACATACCAAAGCGGTCGTGTGTAAACCAGCTAAGGTCGCCTGGGGTTTTACGGGGTTTATAGCTTGACATAAAAATCACTCCTTATTGACTTTACGGAAATATTACCATATAATCATAA
Source organism: Acutalibacteraceae bacterium (assembly GCA_045590515.1). Taxonomy (GTDB): domain Bacteria; phylum Bacillota; class Clostridia; order Oscillospirales; family Acutalibacteraceae; genus SIG589. The sequence continues at coordinate 118,229 of JAZNRD010000020.1, read as the reverse complement.
AAAAAGGAATGAAAAAATAAACACAAAATATGGAGATTTTGGAATGACGGTTACTGAAAACCCCTTATTATTAGAGGAAATAAATCAGATAAATATGAATATTTTAACCTCTGGCTATGCCGTTCTTGACAAGGAATGGAACTATAAAAACATACGCTCTCCGTTTACAAGAATCTACTTTGTGCGCTCGGGCGAGGGCGTTTTAAGCTATGGTGAAACAAGCATTTCTCTGTTGCCCGACAACATATATATCATTCCTGCAGGGCTTGAAATCAGCCTTAGGTGTGAGAGCAAAATGGAAAAGCTTTTTTTCCACTTTAATCTGCAAAGAATGAGCATACAGGACCTATTTCAAGGGTACGAAAAGTGCATTGTTTTAAGAAACCGCAAAGCAAACGTAGATTATGCAATAAGGCACTGGCAAAGGGGTGACGCTGAGGGTGCTATTGCCATAAAAAATTTGCTATATTCGCTTTGCTTCAGCGTAATAAAAAGAGAAAAAATAAGCTTTGGAAAAACTAAAAACTACAGCACTCTTACAAAGCGTTCTATTGATTATATTGAAAATAATCTTCACGCTTCGCTGACCGCTGACGACATTGCAAGCAGTTTATATGTTTCCTCAGGCTCGCTTCAAAAGCGCTTTCGACGCGAGGTAGGAATACCCCTCGGAAAATATATAAACAGCCGCATTATGTTTCGGGCGGAGAGAATGCTGCACTCTCACGAATTTTCTATAAAAGAAATAAGCGAGCAGTTAGGCTTTTGCGACCAGTTTTATTTTTCCCGCGTGTTTACCGCGTGCTACGGCATCTCCCCCACCCAGTATAAAAAGAACATAAGGATATAAAAAAACCTCAGACGAGTGAACGTCTGAGGTTTTTATTTTTACTTTTTGAACTGAGGACCGTAGGTATGGCAGGCACGATAGTCCTGACCTTCTTTATCCATTCCGAATGCGTTCCAGCAAGCAGGACGGAAAATGTCATCCTCGGGTACATTGTGCATACAAACGGGGATTCTGAGCATTGAGCACAGAGTAATAAGGTCGGCACCGATGTGACCGTAGCTGATGGCGCCGTGGTTTGCGCCCCAGTTATTCATTACATAATAAGCGGTCTTAAAGGGGCTGCCCTCTTTGCCGTCACAGCGAGGAGCAAACCAGGTGCACGGCCAGGTCGGGTTTGTTCTTTCCATAAGGGTAGCTGATACCTCATCGGGAAGATTTACCGTCCAGCCCTCTGCAATCTGCAGTACGGGTCCGAGTCCCTTTACAAGATTAAGTCTAATCATTGTGCAGGGCATTTCAGCCTTTGTAGTGAAGTGGCTCGAGAAACCGCCGCCACGGAAGTTATCAAAGCCTGCCTCGCACCAAACGGTAGCGTCGGTCATCTTCTTAATATCCTCGTCGGTTACTTCCCACCATTTTTTCATAATGGCATTGCCATTTTCGTCGGTGCAAACACCGCTTGCATCAAGACAGGCAGCGCCGGAATTCAGAAGGTGGATAACACCGCCTGCTTCCTTTGCTTTGCCCTCAAACTCGTATCCTGTTACTCTCTTGGTAGCCTCGGGCGACCAGTAGGTACGAACATCGGCAAATATCTGTGCGCGGTGAGTGAGTAATCTCATAAAGAGCATACCCATTCCATTAAGAACATCGTTCTCGGTAGCGAGTGTGTACGGCTCGCGTGCGCCCTGATAGTCAAAGGTGGAGCTAAGCAGTGCCTCGGGATAGTCGCAGTTCGGCCAGTGGTCTGTCCACTGACGCTGACCCTGGAAACCACCTGCTATTGCGTTGTGACCTGCCTTTTCCTCTTCAAACTTATCGGGCAGATTCTTATTTCCTGCCATAAGGTCTTTGATTATACAGTACATTTTAACAGTGAATTCCCACTGCTTTTCCTTTTCTTCGTCCGAGAACTTAACAAAATCGGGGTTGTCATCTCTGCCCTCTTTGCAGTGCTCCTTAGTCCAAGCAAGAGCCTTTTGATACTCTTCCTCGTTATAAATGCCCTCTTCCATACGGCGAAGAATCTCAACCTCGTCAACCGACTCTACGCGCATACCAAAGTATTCTTCCATAAAGTCCTGGTCCATAATTGAGCCCGCAATACCCATACACTGTGAGCCAATCTGTAAATAGGACTTACCGCGCATGGTAGCAACCGCAACAGCGGCACGACCGAAGCGGAGAAGCTTTTCTTTTACATCTTCGGGGATGGTGTCAACCATATCGGTATCCTGAACCTCGTGTCCGTAAATACCAAATGCAGGCAGACCCTTCTGTGCGTGACCTGCCAAAACAGCAGCAAGGTAAACCGCACCGGGACGCTCTGTTCCGTTAAAGCCCCATACACCCTTGATGGTATGAGGGTCCATATCCATTGTTTCGGAGCCGTAGCACCAGCAGGGTGTTACCGACAGGGTAATATCTACACCCTCACGCTTAAATTTATCTGCACAAGCGGCAGTTTCGGGAACACGGCCTATTGTGGTATCTGCCATTACAACCTTTACAGGCTCACCGTTTGAGTAGAAGAGATTTTCTTCAAACAGCTTCTTAGCAGCGTTGGCAAGTGCCCATACCTGAGGCTCAAGACTTTCGCGAAGCTTCATCGGTCCGCGACGGCCGTCAACAACGGGGCGGATTCCGATTACGGGATATTTTCCTATGTATCTGTTTTCTGACATAACAGTACCTCCTTTTTTTATAGTTTTATTGTACCACTTGATAAGAAAAATTACTTGTGTTATAATTGTAAAAAAGTATAATTATTTTGTCCTAAAAGCCGTATTTTTTAAAAATTACCATTATAAATCAAAAATTTTTTGTGTTGAGGTTTATTATGAAATTCTACACTCAAAAAGAGGATATTGTTCACAAAACCAAAAATTTTCCTCTTGCTTACTACTTAGTATCACATGAGCATCCGCGCTATTTTATGATGCACCACTGGCACTACGAATACGAGCTTGTTTACATTAAAAGCGGCAAGCTCAAGCTTTGCCTTGACGACCGAAATTACGAGCTTAGCGAGGGCTCTTTTGCCCTTATATCCCCCGGTGTTACACATAGCGCAGTGCCGCGCGACTGTGTATATGAATGTATAGTTTTTAACCTTGAAAATCTGACAGGCGCTTGGAAATCGGAGGACAAGTATATTGGCGGACTGCTGTCACATAAGCTGCGTGCAGGCGAAATTTATACTCTGCCGAGCGGCAAGCCTGAACAAAAGATGTTATCGCTTTTAAAGATTATAAGAAAGCAGAAAGACGGCTTTGAGATTGAGGCAACTGCCGCGGTTTTTTCGGTCTTTTACGCGCTTATTGAATGTGACTGCATAAAGCCAAACGAGAGTGTAGGAAAGGCTAACCAGCTTATTCCCTTTAACAAGGCAATATCGTTTATAGAGCAGAATTATGACAAGCATATAACGCTTGAGGCGATTTCAAAGCACTGCGGAATCTGCACAAGCTATTTAAGCCGATACTTTAAAAAATATAGCGGTTTATCACCGTTTGATTACATAAATCATTACAGGGTTGACTGCGCGGCAGAAATGCTCATATACACAAAAAGGCCCGTAACCGAGATTGCACTTTCCTGCGGATTCAGCGATTTAAGCTATTTTTCAAAAATCTTTCGTCAGATAAAGCACAAAACACCGCGACAGTACCGAAATGAGCACTGATTTTTAGTTTATTTTGACCACATTAAATTGACATTACAGGCTTGAAAAAGCAATCCTGCTATGATAAAATTGCGGTATAAAACAGACAGGAGCGAAAGCATATGTTAAGTAATCTTACGACAAAGAAAAACATTCGCACATTCTCAGTTTCACCCGAAAATCTGACCGGCGAAAAGGGCAAGGGCGGTATGGCTGCAGAAGGCAGTGCATCGCACGCCGCGCGTGAGCTCGGAAGGGGCTGGAAGGTTAATCCTTATTTAGTTGTTGAGCCCGGTGTTACCGTGCTTGCCGATGTTAAGGGACAGGGCGCTATAAAGCATATCTGGCTCACCGACAGTGCTAAGCCCCGCACGCTTATTATCAGAATATACTTTGACGGACATAAAAATCCTGCTGTTGAGGCTCCACTTTCGGATTTCTTTGCTAACGCCGAATACAGCGAATTCCGTCAGCTTAGCAGTATCGCAATGTGCGTTAACCCCGCAAGAGGACTTAATTGCTATTTTGAGATGCCTTACTTTGAATCCTTCCGTATTGAAGTTGAGAACCGCGGAGAAACCTGCTGCGTTTATTATCAGATAGACTGCGAGGAGAAGGAAATTTCTAAAGATTCGCTTTATTTCCACGCGCAGTTCCGTCGTGTTAATCCCCTGCCGTATAAAGAGGTCTACACTATTTTAGACAACATAAAAGGTAACGGACATTATGTCGGCACCTATATGCACTGGGGCGTTAAGAATAACGGCTGGTGGGGCGAAGGCGAAATTAAATTCTTTATTGACGGTGACAAGCAGTTCCCGAGCATTTGCGGAACGGGAACCGAGGACTATTTCTGCGGCGCCTACAACTTTGATGTAAACGGCGAGTACAAGGAATATACAACACCCTATGCAGGAATGTATAAGGTGCGCCACACCAACGCGATTTACAGCTCACAGCGTTACTTTAATATGTACCGTTGGCATATAACCGACCCGATTTACTTTAAAGAGGATTTGAAGGTCACCATTCAGGCACTTGGTTGGCGTTCAGGCGGAAGATATATGCCGCTTCAGGACGATATTTCTTCTGTGGCTTACTGGTACTCCGACAACCTAGATGACGTCTACCCCGACTTCCCCGATGCAAACGCATTAGAGATAATTTAAAGGCGGTTTTAGAGCAAATTAAAAGGACCATCATACGATGGTCCTTTTTATTGTTCCTTTGTTGTTTCTGTAGTTTCCGATGAGGATTCGACCTCACTCGTTTGTTCTGTTGGTTGCTTGGTTTCTTCTTTTTCGTCTTCACTTACAATTTCGGAGGATGTTTCGACCGCTATAGAGGACGAATTCACTGTCTGAGAGGAGGACTCAACCGCCGAAGAAGTTTCGTTAGGCGTTTCCTCTATCTCTTCATCACCCTCAGAAATCTCTGACGAAGATGCCTCTTCGTTATCTGCTTCGGGCTGTTCGGGTGTTTGCTCACCCTCTTGCTCGTCTGTTATGGGGTTTATTGGGTTAGCTGTAGCAATTAGTACGGTTTCACCATCCAAAATGTATAGGTCTGATTTTATATTATTTGTCACATAATCGCTATAATATGACGATGTGCCCCAGCAAAGCGTGATGCTAAGCTGTGTCGCGGCATCTGTTTTAATTTTAAAGGCAACCTGCGTTACAGCGTTATCACCGATTGCTATAAACTGCTGCGTGTGGTATTTGGTTACACCACCATCAAACGACAGCATACAAAAGCCCGTGCCTGCGCTATTTTCAGCACCCAGCGACAATCTAACCTCATATTCGTCCGCGCCAAGTGCGGCATAGAGCGTTTTATCGTTGCTTTCGGGAACATCAAGCATTGTTCCGTCTGATGCCTTGACCGAAACATCGACCTTAAGGTCGGCCGCTTTAACGATATTCGAGCTTGCTACAATACTGTGTGAAAAGTAGGCATACGCCGTCAGACTCATTGAAACCATACACGCGAGAATAAGTATCACAGAAATTGCCATTCTCGTAACAAACACTTTTTCACGGATTTTCCCCGTACCGTTTTCGGGTACACATAAAAATTCGTCATAAAGCTTTTTCACGGCGGCGCCTCCTTTCACAATATTCTATTCTGACTATTCCTTTACCTGTGTTGCGTTGACGCTGATGCCCAGCACAACCTCGGGTTGTTTTATGCCGTAATTAGCGATATTTCCAACCTCTTCGGGCATATATACAACAAGCGCCATATAGGTTTCCTCGCCCGCTTCAAGTCTTTCGGTTGCGGAGGAATACCTGTCAATTTCTTCGGTTGCAATAGCCCTTGCGTTCTCTCTTTTTGAAACAAGTGCTGTAAGCTGTGCCTCGCTTAGTATACTTGTTGCAGGGTCACCGTCATTTTCGGCCGTAAGCAGACCGAAACGCAGATAGTTTTGCAGATTAAAGCTCTGACCAAAGACATTTATTCCCGGGGTGTAGTTGTCTAAAATTACTGCGGTCTGAAAGTTGAACGGAACGGTGCCGTTATTTCTAACACGCATATATACAACCTTGGTGAAGCCCGGCTCAAAAAGGTCCCCTACACCAAAGACATTACTGTCGCTTTCGACCGGCGCATATGTAACGCCGTCGTCCAGTCGGTATTCAACATCTAAATCAAACTCGGCAAAGTTGAAGACATTCTTAATATCGGGCGAAGAATCGGTAAACCAGGCAAGCGAAGCGCCTGTACCCAAAATTGCCCAAACGATTATCGCCAAAAGGCTGAGGGCCAAAGCGATTTTTTTATATGACTTTTTTAATTTTACTAACACGCTTTTTCCCTCCTATAAAAATATATGCGCTTAGTTGGTTTTCTTGCGGTTTTTACTGCATATAAGCAGCACTATAATTGCAGACATAGACAGAACAAATACGGCAATCCAGATAAACAGTGCCGAGCTGTCACCCGTCTGCGGCGGTTTGGGGTCGGTATCTGCTATAGGAAATTCTTCAACCTTAAATTCCCAGTCGAGATAGCCTATCTGCTGTTTATAGGTGTTATCGAGCTCGGTCGGGACATCAAGCATAACATCAAGATTTACCTCGCCGCCCGAATAGAGCGTGCCAAGGCAGAGCCAATCTTTAAGCTGTCCCTTGCTGTCTGCCGTGGCATCGAACATATAGCCCATAGAGTTATCGTCACTCAGTTTAACGCGAAGGCCGAGCTTTGAGAGGAAATCAACCGAATCCTCGTGTGCGCCGAGCGAGCGGATATAAATATCAACCTTAACCTTTTTGGAGGCGTCGTTCTTTACGGTGATTTTCTGTGTAAGGGTATCACCGGGCATAACGCTCTTAAAATCGGGGAAAAGGTCGGTCAGCGAATAGTCGCTTCCCGGGGCAAAAACAAATTCTTTAGCATCACCGTCGTAGGTAACCTTTCCGTTTTCGGCAAATGCAGTAAAGGCGCTAAGACTCAGCATCACCATTACCACAAGGAGAGTAAGTAATTTCTTCATATCTTACCCCTCCTGCTCCGGCCAACCGTTAGCGGTTGTTGTATCGCCGTCGGTTATGGGATTGTTTTCACTCTGCACCGCCTGCGCTTGAACAGAAAGCGAAAGCGTTTTTGCTCTATATTCGTTTCCTATCTTTGAGCCAATCATTTCAACGCAGGAGAACACATTAGGCGTGGTTTCATGCGGATTTACAACGCCCGTGTAATAATACCAGCCGTCCTTATATTTCCAGTTATTTTCATCAATGTCAAGGCTAAGACATTCCTCTGCAGGAAGCTCGTCAGAATTTATACCGTATACAAGCTTAACGCGCAGATAGAACGGGTGGTCACAACCGTTTTCGATATACACCATTTTACTTACGACATCGCCGGGAAGGACATATACGCCTTCCTCGGGGAAATCGGTGCCTGCGTTGGTTTTCTCGTGAATGAGCAGCTGAATATCCCCGGAGGTAACAACGTTTGTCGCTTTGCCAACGGTAGTATAAAAAGCAAGAGTGCTCTGCATTAAAAATGTGAGTGCAATGGCAACAAGCGAAATTGTAGCCACTTTAAGCTTTATTTTTCCAAACATATGCTTCCTCCTTTTTTATTTTTCGGTAACCAAAAAGCACAACAACATTTAAATTTATGCTCTTTGGTTACCGCCTATCCCCCGTTACCGAGGGATAGGTGGATTAGATTAGTTAGTTGTTAGGCTCAACATAAGGAACAAAAGGTGCTCCATCAATTGTAACAGTTACATTATCGCTTCTAGTCGCCCACTTAGAAATGTAAGCGAGCTCACCGTTTCTTACATTGCCTGTAGCAGAGCAGCCATTCTCAAATGTAACATTAAGAGAATTCATAGCACTGCTGTTAATTTCAACAGGAGCAACGCCCGAAGCGCTATCTATAAATTTGCAATTATCAAACTTAACATTTACATCGATAGCTCCCGATTCGGTATAGCAGTTTATTGCGCGTCCCTTATACTTAATTGTACAATTCTTAAAGCTTACATTTTCAGCACCATAGGTCCAAGCAGCGTGAGGCTCTTTGGTGTTTGCGGTAGCATCAAGCGTACAATTTTCAAAAGTAACATTCTGTCCGTATAAGAACTGTAAACCATTTATGTTACAATTTTTATAGGTAAGACTTGCAGTATTAGCAAATCCCATATAATTGTCAACGCCAAAGTTAAGGGTTACACCTTCGAAGGTGAGGGTAGCACCGGTTACAAACTGGTTGTTTGCGTTAATATTGCTAACATCGATTACGGTGTCCTTATCTCCTGCAATGGTAATAGTCTTGCCACGAAGGTCAACATTTTCAGGCATTGTGTAGTTTACTTTTCCAGCCGCATAAGCGTATGTCTCTCCGCCCTCAATCTTGATGATATAAAGTGAGCCCACACCCATAGCCGTCTTAATTCTGGAAGCAACAGTATCATTCTTTACATAGAAAGTAATATTGTTTACCTTCTTATTGTTCGACTCATTATTGCAGAACCATGTTGAATTTCTACCGTTAAGTGTGGAAGGAATAAAGGTGTTGTCATCGCCGTTAAAGTAAACCTCTCTAAGCTTTGTACAACCGCGGAAAGCATAACCCTGAACAGAGGTATTACCTTCAAATATCACGGTTTCTACCAAAGAAGCACCATAAGCGGTTTCACCAATTGTTTCTACTGTAGCAGGAATAACAACTGTTTTAATTCCAGACTTCTGGAAAGCGTTATCCTCAATAACTGTAACAGTTGAAGGAATTACTACCTCTTCAAGAGCAGTTGTCGACCTAAATGCACGGCTGCTTATAGAAGTAAGTCCCTCATTTAACTCTACTTTTTTAATTGAGGTGGAAGAGTCAAACGCACGACCAAGGTCGGTAACGGTAGAAGCAACCTTTACTGTTTCGATATTTCTGTTATAGGAAAGTGAGAAGTTTCCAAGAGTAGTTACTCCCTCGGGAACAGTGTACTCAGCAGTATTTACTTCCTGAGTATCGTAAAGCACTACGTCTCCGTCTTCCTCGTTAAAGAGAACGGTACCATCCGCGAGAGTTTCATACTCGCCACCGAAAACGTGAGTAAAGGTGCCAAGAGAGATGTACTTGCCTGTTTCCTGGTTTACTGTGTTGCCATAGCCAAGCTTAATTGCTTCTTCTGCCGAGTAGGTTTCGTAAAGGCGAAGCTCAACGGTAAGGGTCGTGCCTGCGTTGGAGCCGTCAATATCAACAGCGCCGCAACGGAAGCCTATACCGTCGTTGCCGTAGAAGCAAAGGTCTTCATAGTTTACGGTAACGTCCAAAGGAAGTGACTCTACAAGTCTAATTTCAGTGCCCTTAGTAATCTTATCGGGCGATGCTAAAGCAACCCACTTATCATTGTTAAGACTGCACCAAGCCGTGTAATAGCCCGCAAGTGCAAGACTTTCTGCAGCTACGTCATTGTCAGCAGAAACAACAAAATCTGCGTGCCAGTATCTGTAATCAGAGTTAATAGCTGTATCATAGGAATCAGTAGGCTCAAACTGATAGCCAACATCAAGTTCCGTTACACCGAGAGCTGCTAAGTCTATGCCTAACCTGCTGCCAGCAGTATCAAAGGTGAGCTCAGTCATAGGTCTTACGAGAGCATAAGGTGTTTCGGGCATAGTAACCTCTTCATCGTAATCCTTGCCGAAGCTGTCCTCTTCGTATGCAAGCTGAGTTGCAACAAGCTCTACTGAGAAGTCTGCACCGAGTGTCATGTTCTGATACTTGTTATCTGCGGACTCTCTCATTTTTAGTACAAGGGTAATATCCTTAGACTTATCCTTAAGAAGTGTGCCGTTTACCTTGGTAGAGATGTTTTTTGCAGTTCCAAGCACCTCGGTAATAGTTCCGAGATATTCGCCGTCTGTAACATCGGCACGTGTGAGCTGCTTTGCATCTGCGAAATAGTAAACATCGATTACGTCAGCAAGTTCTGTTACAATACCGTTAGCAACAAAACGAAGCTTATACTGGAACGCAAGATTACCTACATTTTTGATTCTTAAGTGTCTTGCCTGCGTGTAGCCCGGCTCCCAAAGTTCGTAATCAAAGATTGCATCTTTTGAGGCATCCTTCCACGTAGTTGCGGTAGCAGCAGGGTCTTCCTTTCCCTCTGCCCAATACATCTCAACATCAAGCTTACCAGACTTTATGATGTTTCCGCTGGAAACAACGCTGTCGGTAAACCAAGCAAACGTGGTACCTATGAGCATTGAAACACACACAAGAAGCGCAATAACACTGCTAAGCAATGCACGCTTAGTGTTTTTCGTGTTTGTCATTATTTTTCCTCCTCTATGAATTGTAATGACAATCGCGGCAAGCAAAGAGCACAAGAACTGCCGCTGTTTGTCTATTTAATTTTTGTTGTGCTCTTTGGTTACCGCCTATCCCCCGTTACCGAGGGATAGGTGGGTTTTAATTAAAATTACTGTGCAACGCCGTTAACGGTAAGTGTACCGCCTACAAGACGACCATAAATTGTCGTGCTGTTAGCAACGTCAAATACGGTGTTTCTGGCGCAATCTGCACTGGTAGTAATAGTGGTTGCACCGTTATTAGCAGTACCTACCACATAACCTGTTTTGTCAACTCTTTCGCCCTTAATTACGCAATCAACAACCTTAGCGTTTGTGATTTCGGTGTTATGACCTGCAGAAACATGTCCTGCAATGGCACCTGCTGAATTCTGTGCGCCTGTGATTGTTGTGCCTGTAACAGAGCAGTTGTTAATTGCCAATGTAGAAGAACTATAACCGATTAAACCGCCAATACCTATAAAATCGCCGGTTGCGGTAATGGTTGAATCCTGTAAGTGACAATTATTAAATACAATACTCTTGCTATTGTCAGCCCATGCTATGAAAGCAGCACTTCCAAGTCCGTTTGTATTTGCAAAATCTGCAACTTCAACATCTGCAAGAGTTAAATCGTTAATTTCAACAGAAGTGTTTCCAAAGTGAACATCACCAATGAGCGGAGCATTTAAGCCACTTATAGTGTGACCGTTTCCGTTGATTACGATATTCTTAACGGTATTAGAATACGGCTCAAGGTTGAGCGAAGTCCAGGTTTCACCGTCTGCAAGCTGGATGTCAGCCTCAATATTAACTACAGCGTTATTGTTGGAGATTTCAGGACTTAAAGCTGCCTGAAGGTCTGCTGCGCTGTAAACATTTACAGAAGGTACTGCCTGGGGCTCTTCATACTCTGCTAAAATATCATAAGAATTATCAAAAGAATCGTTCTCAGAGTTGAGCTGTGCTGCGAGAACCTTGATATCAAAGTCTACCTGGCCGCCCTGATACTTGTTTCCTGCGGACTCTTCCATATGTACGGAGAGTGCGAAGAAATGCTCCTGGCCTGCTCCCAGTGCAACATCGTTTGCCTGGGTTGTGTTAATGCCGGGAACTACGCTGTTAGCGTTTGTGCCGTCCCAGGTGTCAACAGTGCCGTGCTTGGCATCGTTCTTGATAGCATACTTCATAACCTCATAGAGATTCTGTTCTGCATCAGCGTCCTTAACATTAAGGGCAACCTTATACTTAAGGTCGAGGGTGCCGTTATTCTTGATAGAAAGGTAAACTACCTGAGTTTTACCCGGCTCCCAAAGTGTTTTTGCGCTGTTCTGTGCCTTAGCAGCGATGTCGAAAATCGGATCGCTTTCATTGGTTATTTCGACTCTGTCGGTTTCGGCAGTGCCGTTCCACATAAAGAGGTCAACATCGAGCGTACCTGCCTGAATCTTGTTTCCTGCAGAGGTAACACTGTCTGTGAACCAAGCAAATGTGGTACCAACAAGCATTGAAACGCACAGCAAAAGCGCAAGAACGCTGCCCAAAAGGGCGCGCTTTGTGTTTTTTGTGTTTGTCATTGTTTTCCTCCATGACATAACGCTTTGTTAAGCGTTAAAAAGTTCGATTACATACCAACCGTTGTGAATGCAATCTTTGCGTTTGCTGCGTCTGTATTTGTGTCTACAGCACCAACATTTTCGGTCTGAACAGCGTCAGCCTTAATGGTGATGTCAAAGCTGGACTCGTTTGCAGCGCCACTGTTGAATGCAGCAGCCTGGTCTCTTGTAAGACCCTCGGGAATGATAAGGTCAGTAAATACTACGATAGTATCATCAGTCTCTAAAATACCGTTGTAATATAAGGTATATGTAAGAGTGTTGGTAGCAGTATCAAGTTCACCTGCAAAGTTATCAGATTCCCACTTCGTTGCATCATAGCCCTTGAATACATCAGCGCGCAGAGTTGTATTGTCAGCTGCAATATAATCTCTGAACTGAGCAGCCTTTGTAACAGTGATAGTTACGCGAACATACTGGTCATAATAACCTGTGTTCTTAACAGTCGGGTTCTTATCAAGCTCGTCGCCCGGAAGAACATCCTCATAAGGACCATGCTCGGTCTCAGTAAGCTCAATTGAGAACACCTCGTCCGGTGTGTCATCCTCAGAAGTTGCAAAATAGAACTTGTTTTCAACAGACTTAGTGTCGGTGAACCAAGCCAATGTGCCTAAAGAAAGAATTGCAACAAGACAAACTGCGAGTGCCGCAACGAAAACCTTTTTCTTAGTAAGTTTCATTTTATTTTCCTCCTTTCCAAAAAATCTATTTCAACCTTATGCCTACTGGAATTCCTTTTATAGGCACAAGCTTAAAACCAAAATTATTACTCTTCGGACTTTTCCTCCGAATCCTTAGAGGATGCAGCCTGCATCTCGGCGCGGAGTTTTTCAACCTCCGCTTTGAGTCGCTTATTTTCTTCGTCCGCGTCAGAGGTTTCTTCTTCCTCTTCCTTTTTCTTTTTTGTCAGCATATCGGGCAGGAACACAAGCACGATAAGCACAACACCTGCGCCTATTGTGATATACATTCCCGGGGGATGCTGAATAAAGTCGGACACGTAGCCGAGCAGCGGTATGCTGAACTGCGGCACGCCTATTACATTATTAAAATGAACGGGAGAAGCGTCGGGTGTATCGTTCGCGTCACCCTGGGTATAGAAGTATTTATTTTCCTTATCAATACTGATAACGCGGTGGGTTGCTACAACGAGGTCTTCGTTGAGGATAAAGGTTATTGGGTCTTTAACCTCAATCGTGTTAACATCAACCTCTTTTACATATATAAGGTCGCCCACGCTGTACTCAGGCTCCATACTGCCCGAAATAACGGTGAAAACGCGGAAGCCTAAGATTCTTGAGCCCATAAGGAACACAGCGCAAAGAACTATCAGCACAACAAGCACCGAGGATACTATATTCCAAACTTTCTTTAAAGTGTCTTTCATAACACTATACCTCTTGCTCACTTACAGCCTCAGACTCGGTTTCGGTCTGCGGTGCAGCAGAATTTTCAAGCTGAGCCTTTAAAGCCTGCAGCTCTGCCAGCATTTTTGCATTCTCGGCGCGTTCCGCCTCGATTCTTGCCTTCTCTGCCTCCATCTCCTCGGTCTGCTCCTGCTTGTAGCGACGGAAAAGACGGATGCAGTTGATTCCCTGGTAGAGAATGAGCAGCATAAAGGGAATGAATATACATATTATATATCCCTGCGGTGTTTTAAGGAAATTGAAGAAGGTTCCGACGCCTTTCAGGTGGCTTGTATATTTACCCATTATGTAAGGATGAGTTACGACGGTTGCGTCATCAACGCCGGTTGTAGTACCGTAGGTTATAAAGCCTGCGTTACCCTGTGCATCGGTGGCGGGGCGTCTGATTTTATGGGTTATAACCTCACCGAAGTTATCACTATCCTGCGAAATAAAGGTGATTATATCGCCCTCTTTAAGTGTGCTCGGCGCAACCTCCTTAACGAAGATAAGGTCGCCTGCGTTAAAGTCGGTAGCCGCCATAGAATCGGTGTTTACTATGTAAGCCTTGTAACCAAACAAATCGCGGTCGTTTCGGTTAAAGGTGGTTACTGAAATGACGGTAAATATCATCATAAATACCGCCAACGCCACAAGCAACCATATAAGCGTTGTTTTAATAATGTTAAACGCCTTCTTCATACTATTTTTTATTCCCCTTTAAGTTAAAATACTGGTTTACTGATGCGAAAATTAAACGAAATACATGCTCTGCTGTGTCATCGTTATCGGGCACCGCTCCGTCATACACCTTTATTGCAAAGTCAAGCATTACATTAAGTATATGATTGAGAATCATCCAGACATTTGCCCCGTCCTTGAAGGCAATCGATATCTTTTCGGTAAAGTGTTTATAATTCTCTTTGTGTGCCTCTTCGGAATACTTTTTAAAATACGGCGAATAGAAGTAGCGTATGTAGCACTTGCATTTATCCTCGTTGCCGAGCAGGAATTTCCAAATCACCATATATAACATTTTGCAACGCTCTACTAAGGGTATTTCGCCGTTCTGCGTAATATACACATTGCTCTCGAGAACATCTATAAGCTCGCGGTCAAGCTTTTCAAAAGTCTTTGCGAACATATCCTCCTTATCGGCGAAGCAACGGTAAATATACGCTTCATTGGTTTCTGTTTCCTTGCCTATTAGCTTTGTTGTGGCTTTGTCGAGTCCGTCCCTTGCGATGACATGGATAGTACCGTCTATCAATCTGCGACGGATTTCATCCTGTTTCATTTTAAATTTTCTCCTTTCAGTATGCGTAAATATTTACTACAATTTACGCTAAAATAATGCAAACACACCGTGTTTGCGAGGTAGGAAAACGCAAGGCAAAAAACATAATACGCACTGTCTTCCGTTGTTTTTTGTCTTTATTGGGTGAGCAACATAATTCCATTATATTGCACTTTAGGGTAGAGCGAATAATCCGCAGTGACTTGCCACATAACGCTTTTTGCAATCCTCATAGCAAAAGAGCATATTGCACCACTATCTAATTTAGGGTATTATACCACGCAAGCAAAGGAAATACAAGATTTTTTTTAAATTATATATTAATATATATAGCAAAAACCACCCGTCTGGGTGGTTAAAAAGACTTTAGGGCGCTTCGCAACCCCAAAATGTTTTATAATTCGTGCCGCAAGGCACACCGAAACTTCTTACATTTTCACTATTACTTATTACTTTCCAAAAATTCGGGTATTTAGAAAAAAGTGAAGAGTGAAGAGGTAATAGTGAAAAAGTAAAAATCCCCGTACTTTCGTACGAGGATTTTTGGCAGGGGCAGAAGGACTTGAACCCTCGGCACGCGGTTTTGGAGACCGCTGCTCTACCAACTGAGCTATACCCCTATAAAAAAGCGACATACAAGTATGCCGCTTTAATGGTGGGCCATCAGGGACTCGAACCCCGGACCGACCGGTTATGAGCCGGTTGCTCTAACCAACTGAGCTAATGGCCCGATTAGCAACAGCACTATTATACCACAAAAGTTTCTTTTGTCAACATTATTTTATAAACTTTAGAAGAAAAATTTTCCGCTTGACGATTAGCGCTTTTGGGACTATAATTATAGAACAAATGTTCTTTTTGGGGGAGGTGAAAATGTGGCAAACAGGCAATATTTATGCATAGACCTTAAATCCTTTTATGCCTCTGTTGAGTGCGTGGAGCGCGGTCTTGACCCGCTTTGCACCAATTTGGTGGTTGCCGACCCTGAGCGCAGTGACAAGACGATTTGTCTTGCAGTTTCCCCTTCTATGAAGGCTCTGGGCGTTAAAAACCGCTGCCGCATTTTCGAAATTCCGCGCGGAATTGACTATATAACCGCCGTTCCTCAGATGCAAAAATACATTGACTACGCCGCCGAGATTTATGCGGTTTATCTTTCGTATGTTTCAAAGGACGATATTCACGTTTACTCTATTGACGAGGCGTTTTTAGACGTTACGCACTATCTATGGCTTTACGGGCTTTCTGCGCGCGAGCTGGCACTTCGCATTATGGACGACATCTACAAAAAGGTGGGTGTGCGCGCGACCTGCGGAATAGGCACGAACCTTTATTTATGCAAGGTTGCGCTTGACATCACCGCCAAGCATTCGCCCGATTTTATAGGCGAGCTTGACGAGCAAAGCTTTAAAAAACTTATGTGGGACCACACTCCTCTTACGGATTTCTGGCGGATAGGCAACGGCACCGCAAGGGCGCTTGAGCGGAGGGGGATTTTCACGATGCGCGATATTGCGAGCTGTAATGAGGAGCTTTTATACAAGCGGTTCGGCGTCGATGCCGAGCTGCTCATTGACCACGCCTATGGGCGCGAAAGCACTCTGCTTGAGGACATAAAGTCCTACAATCCACAAACTAACTGCCTTACGAGCGGACAGGTGCTTATGCGCGACTACACCTTTGCCGAGGGCGAGATAATTGTAAAGGAAATGACCGAGCTTATGTGTCTTGATTTAGTAAAAGGCAATCTTCTGACCGATTCGGTCACGCTGACGGTTGGATATTCCAACGCGCTCTCCCTACCCTTTGCACACGGAACGGCTAAAATTACACCCGAAAGCAATTCGGATTTGCTGCTCATCCCCGCAGTTGCGGCACTTTATAGGCGCATTGTTAACCCTGAATATCCTGTACGAAGAATGAATATCTGCTTTAACCGCGTGCGCCACGATAACGGCATAAGACAGTTAAGCCTCTTGGCCGACGACGGCACGCTTACACGCAATCACCGTCTGCAGCAGACAGTGGTAGACCTTAAAGAGCGTTTTGGCAGGGATGCTATTTTGCGCGGAATGAATTTTGAAAGCGCCGCCACAACGCGCGAGCGCAACCACCAGATTGGAGGTCACAAAAGTGGCACCTAAAATAAGAGCGGCTATGCCGCGCGAAAACCGCGCAAAACAGTTTATGCCGTTTGCGGCGCTTAAAGGGTTCACGGAAGCGCTACACAAAAAAGAAAAAATTCGGGTACCACGCAAGGTGGTACCCGAAGATAAAGCGTATGAAATCAATGCCGCACTGCAAAAAATCGAGCGCGGACAGGTAATAACCGTCGTCTACTACTGCGACGAAGAGTATATTCAGCTAACGGGCGCGGTCTCGCGGCTTGATACGCAAAGGCGCACCCTGCAGCTTGTAAAAACGCAAATATTTATTGATGATATACTTGATGTAATTTTAGATATTTAAAATCATTGTTGCGATTTTGAAGTATACAAGCAGCGAAAGTGCATCGACGATGGTTGTTATGAATGGGCTTGCCATTACCGCAGGGTCAAAGCCTATGCGTTTTGCAAAAAGCGGCAGAACACAGCCTATAAGCTTTGAAATAAGCACCGTCACAACGAGCGTGAGGCTTATAACCGCTATGACGGGAAGCGCGTAGTCGGAGCCGAGCAGAAGGTTGTCCACAAGCAGCACCTTGCCGAAGTTTACGGCGCCGAGTGCTATTCCGCAAAGCAGAGCAACGCGCAGCTCTTTCCACACGATTTTAAATATATCGCGCATTTCTACATCGCCGAGCGACAGCGAACGGATGATTGTAACCGATGCCTGACTGCCCGAGTTACCTGCCGTTCCCATTATCATAGGCATAAAGCAGGTAAGCGCTATTCCGTAGACGACATTGTTTGCAAGCGTTTCCTCAAATCCGCCGATAATAAGTCCCGTAAAGGTTGCCGAAAGCATAAGCAGCAAAAGCCACGGGATTCTGACAAAAAAGGTACTGAAAACGCCGGTTTTTAGATACGGCTTTTCACTCGGCGTGATAGCCGCCATAATTTCCATATCCTCGGTGGTTTCTTCCTGCAAAACATCGATAGCGTCGTCAACCGTTACGATACCGACAAGGCGCTCCTCTTTGTCTACTATCGGGATAGCCAAAAGGTCGTATTTATCGAAAAGTGCAGCAACTTCCTCTCGGTCGTCAAGCGTTGTAGCCGAGATAATATAGGTTTCCATTATGTCCTCTAAGAGCGCGTCTGTCGGCGCAAGCAGCAGCTCGCGTACCGTCACAAGACCCAAAAGCTTGCGGCGCGGGTCGGTTACATAACAGGTATAAATTGTTTCGGAATCAAGTCCTATTCTGCGGATACGCGAAAAGGCATCTGCCACCGTCATATCCTTTTTTAAATCAATATACTCGGTGGTCATTATACTGCCTGCGCTGTCCTCTGGATATGATAACAAACTGTTTATCAGACTTCTGCGCTCGGGGCTTGACTGGCGCAAAATTCGCTTTGCCACATTGGCAGGCATCTCTTCAATAAGGTCGACAGTGTCGTCCATAAAAAGCTCGTCAATAATCTGTGACAGCTCGCGGTCGCTGAAGGCGCCGATTAGCTGCTCCTGCAAATCGGGGTCTAAGAGCGCAAAAACCTCACTCGCTATGTCCTTTCCAAGCAAGCGGAAGAAACGCGGTCGTTCATGCTCCTCTATTTGTTCAAGTATTGCCGCAAGGTCTGCGGGGTTTAGCTCTCCCGTTAGCTTTTTGAGTTTTGTAAACTGTTTGTTTTCAAAAAGCTCTAAGATTTCTTCTACCACGTTTCTCACCCTTTCGTTTTTATTTTAGAATTTTAAAGAGATATTATAAGCCCGAGATTTCCGCGCTTCCCGCCTGTATAGCGGTGGGAGTGCAGATATTCGTGCTCACAATTAGTGCATAGGTCGGCAACATCTATATTCTCTTCGCTTATACCTGCGCGCATTAGAATATATTTGTTTGCCAGCTTTAAATCCAGCATATATTTGCCGTTTGCTTTGGGGGTAAATATTTCGCCCATAGGCATATAGTCTATCTTCGCAAATGCATTATATACGGGGTCGTCCACCTCATAACAGCAGTTGCCGATGCACGGTCCGATGCCCGCTATTATATCGCGGGGGTTTGAGGCAAAATCACGCGTCATCTGCTCTACCGTTACGCGACCTATCTCTGCCACCGTTCCGCGCCAGCCCGAGTGCGAGGTGGCTATTATTTTTTTCTTTTTATCATAAAAAGCAAGCGGTACGCAATCGGCGTACTGGGTCACAAGACCGACACCCGAAAGACCGCTTATAAGTCCGTCAACATCGGAAAACGCCTGCGGCTTCACTATGCCGTTGCCGATATCGTCTTCACATACGGTGTGGACATTGTTTGTATGGGTCTGTTTGCTCAAAATGAGCCTCTTTTCGTCTATGCCGATAGCGGCGCAAAGGCGACGGTAGTTTTCGTACACCTTTTCATATGCCTCTCCCCTGTCAAAGCCGGTGTTAAAGGAGGCATATTCCCCCTCGCTCACACCGCCCATACGGGTTGTAAAGGCGTGGCGCACACCGCACTCGTCAAAGAGCGGAAAAGTAAGGTATACAAGACCGTCCTTCTCCCTCACATTAAGTGTTTTACTTTTAAGCATCTTCTCTCACCTTGTCGGGCAGAAAATTTTCAAATATATAGGTTTCAAATCGGTGCTTTACGCTCTCTACCTGCTTCTTGCTTCTGAATGTCCAGCCGACCGACATAGCACCGAGCGCTACGCAAAGGCGGCGGAATATAAAGCCCTCGTGTTCAAAATTATAAGAAACAAAATCGGGACGCGCTATCACATTGGAAAGCAGACAAGAAAGCAGCTTATAAAACGCCGGGTATTTTTTACTGAACACCTCTGAAAGCTGACCGCGGCAGATATCCTTTCGGTTTTTGCGATACCACGCGACAACAGGAGGATAAAAGGACTGAATTATATACTTACCCGTATAGTCCTTTAAAATTTCGTTAGCGGCGGTGCAAAGCGCGTTCGCGTTGCCGCCAACCGACTTGAATTCAATAAGCAGCGGCACCCTGCCGTTTACTAAATCAAGACATTCCCTTAGTGTTGGAATTTGCTCCTTTGTGCCGCCGAGGCGGAGTTCCTTGAGCTCTGCGAGTGTCATTTCCTCTACCTTGCGGTCTATGCCGCACATACGAAGAGTAGTATCGTCGTGAAAAACGACAACCTCGCAGTCGGCGGTCAGGTGAATGTCGTTTTCAATGGCAAAGCCGTTATCACAAGCCATACGAAACGCCGCAAGCGAGTTTTCTGGTGTATTTTCAACAAGGTCGTGCAGACCGCGGTGGGCTATGTAAAGCCCCGAAAGCAGTCTTCTGTCGGGGTGGCGGCGGGTTGTTGGGAAGATAAGCCACAAAAGAAGTGCCGCCAAAACAACCAAAATTATCACAAAGATTATCACGCTTAATCCTCCACATCAAAATTTTCAAGCAAGGTTTTTCGGCTTTGCGGCTTGCTGTCACCGTGCTTTACAAAGAGCATTGTGACAAAGGAAAGCGCCGAGAAGAGTACGGCGTACGGGAAGAGCACCGAGTAGCCGAGCCCTAAATTATCAATAAGCCAGCCCGAAAGCAGAGGCGTTGTAATCTGTGCCGCCATAGAGAAGGTGTAATAAAAGCCTGTGTATTTGCCGACGTCGCTGCCCGTGCTCATCTCCACAACCATCGGGAACGAGTTTACATTTATAGCCGCCCAGCCGATGCCGACAAGACCGAAAATCGCGTACATAACAGGGGTCTGATGTCTTATAAATACCGCTATCAGATAGCACACCGTCATAAGAGCAATTCCGATAAGCACGGTTGCCTTTCTGCCCACCTTGCCCGACAAGAATCCGAGCGGAACAAATGCGATAATTGCCGAAACGGTTGCGGTTAAAAGATAGCTTGACGAGGTGCCGAGGTCGGTGCCCCAAACATTTACACAGTATCTTGAAAATGCGGTTGTAACCGCGTTATACGCCATAAACCAAAGGAAAACCGAAGCCAGTATCAACACAAGGCTTAAAAATACGGGGCGCGGCATTTTTCCGCTTTCATTTTTATATTCTTCGCTGTCATCCTCGTCCTTTACTCCGCACTCGGCTATCAGCTTATTCTCGTTAAGGCTCAGTGTCATAATGAGCACCGAAACGAGCATAAAGCCTGCAACAACCAAGAATACGGGTAAAAAGGACTGGTCAGCCGAATAAACCGAGCTTCCGTCTGCCGCCTTGTCGCTTTTGAGCATAAACATCATAACTACGGTAGAGAAAATTCCGCCTAAGTAGCCCACGAGGTTTATGATTGCGTTACCCTTACTGCGCAGCGGCTTAGGTGTAACATCGGGCATATATGCAACGGCGGGTGTGCGGTATATTGCCATTGTAACGAGCAGCACCATAAGGGTGATAATAAAACCCCAGAAGTTGCGCGACTGCTCAAAAAGACCAAGAACGACAAGCAGTATAACCGACGCGAGCGTGCCGAAAAGGATATATGGGGTTCGCTTGCCGAGGCGGCTTCTTGTGCGGTCGGAGATTGCGCCGAAAAGCGGCAGCATAAAGATTGCAAGAATATTGTCTATTGACATTATTGCGTTTGCCGCAAAGGTCTTAAGCCCAAATACATTTTCGAGCAAATAAGGCACAACCTGGTCATAAAACTGCCAGAATGCAAGAATTGCCATAAAAGCAAAGCCGATAAGCACCGTTCTTTTATAATTAAGCTTCATATTTAATTCCTCCGCTTATATTGTTGACAAATCACACACGTTCATACGCGATTCTTGGGTCGCCGTTTGCAAGATAAATTGTTCCGCAGCGCACAAAGCCCTGCTTTTCAACCACATGCTGCATAACAACATT
The DNA here is from genome assembly GCA_045590515.1 of Acutalibacteraceae bacterium. Taxonomy (GTDB): domain Bacteria; phylum Bacillota; class Clostridia; order Oscillospirales; family Acutalibacteraceae; genus SIG589. The sequence goes on along the minus strand of JAZNRD010000020.1, from coordinate 96,494 downwards.
GTCGGCGTGGGTATCTATACGCAGATGTTCTGTTGTCTTTTTGCAGAATTCGGTACATTTTCCGAAAAAACCTTTGGTCGTGCCGTCCGATGCAACGCGGTGGATTGCAAAGTAAGGCGCATCGCTCTTCCACTGTCCGTCATAGATTTTTAAGTATGTAGGGTCGGGGCCGCTTATAAATGCGAAAACGCCCTTAATCTCCCCGTCTTCATACAAAACATAAAGCTGTTTTTTATTTATGTCTTCCAACAAAACCTCTCGCTGAGGATAGCCGTCAGCCCACTGGGTCGGGTTTCCTGTTTTACGCATAAACTGTCGCGCAGTATCGTAAACCGACATAATTGTATCTAATTCATCATAACGGGCAAGTCTTATCAAGATAACCCCTCCAAAGCAATATATATTTATTTTACCACAAACTTTCTGTTTTGAACAGAAAAAAATTAGGGAAGACTCTCCTCTTCCCTAATTTAAGTATTTAAACAAAGAAAAAATCTTCAACAAGCTCGGGTATTTGCTTAAGTGACGGCTCCCCATCTGATAACAAAACGCAGAAGTTCTTTACTTTCGCGCGGTCTGTGCTAAGTCCGTCACAGACAAATTCACCCTCGGAAGTTTCGGCCTTGAAACCGAAGACATCTATTCCGTTTATGGTAGTTTTTAGTTCCTTAATTAACATAACACAAACCCATTCCTCAAAAAATTTTTGTTGCTGTGGGTCAAATTATATTACCAAAAACTGGGTTTGTCAAGAAAAAATTCCAAAAACTTTCACATTTTTTGTGCAACACCGCCCTATTATACACTATTATATGACATTTTGTCATAATAGTCAAGTTTAAAAATGACATAATGTCATATGGGTGATGATATGAAAAACAATCTTCGTGCTCTCAGAAAAGGCAAGCATTTAACGCAAATAGGTCTTCAGATGGAGACGGGCATTGAGCAATCCCTTATTTCAAAATATGAAAGCGGCGAGCGTATTCCCCCAACCGAAACGCTTATGCTGCTTGCTGATTATTTTAATGTAAGTATGGACTATATTATGTGCCGTACCGACAAAAAAGAAATTAACAAATAAGAGTTAAATATGCATTATAGGTGATTATATGAAGAAGTTTAAAATTCCTTCGACTCCCCCAACTACAAACAAATGTATACGCTTTCCAAACGATGTTATTGAGCAGGTAGAAAATGAAATAAGAGGAACAAATTGCACCTTTACAGCATTTGTAATTGAGGCTGTTAGGGTTGCTATTGATAACCTTAAAGAAGATAAATAAGTCAACATATGAAAACTCGTAAAAAAGAATATGGCAACTGTAATATTGTTGGCAAAAATATTGAGAGGCTAAGAATCTCTAAAGGCATAAAACAAAAGAATTTTATTGCAAAAATGCAGACTATGGGGCTTGACATAAACCCGACAAGCTATTCAAAGCTTGAGGGACAAATACGCCTTGCAACCGACAAAGAGCTGTTTGTTATTTCTAAGATTTTAGGCGTATCAACAGACGAACTGTTTGGGGATGAATAAAAACTGTCTATAATCAGCTCCCTCGTCAGAGGGATCCTTTTTTTGTAAATTTTATACTTGTATAAATATTGAATATGTGTTAAAATTGCTTTATTACAGCATTTTCCGTATTGGAGGAAGTTAAATGTTAGACATTAAGTTTGTCAGGGAGAACCCTGAAATTGTAAAGGAAAATATAAAAAAGAAGTTTAAGGATGCTAAACTTCCGCTTGTTGACCGCGCTATTGAGCTTGATACTCTGAAAAGAGAGGCAAACAGTGAGGCTAACACCCTGCGTGCAAACCGCAACACTGTATCAAAGCAGATTGGTGCACTTATGGCACAGGGCAAGCGCGAAGAGGCCGAAGAGGTTAAAAAACTCGTAACCCAGCAAGCAGAGCGACTCAAGGAGCTTGAGGTGCTTGAAGACAAGTACGAAACAGAGCTTAAAGAGGTTATGATGAAAATCCCCAACATTATTGACGAGTCGGTACCGATTGGTAAGGATGACAGCGAAAATGTTGAGGTTAAGCAGTACGGTGAGCAGACACAGGTTGACTTTGAAATCCCCTATCACACTGACATTATGGCTGCTTTCTGCGGTATTGATAAGGAGGCTGCAGGCCGCGTTGCAGGTGAAGGTTTTTACTATCTTATGGGCGACATTGCAAGACTGCACTCCGCCGTTACCGCATATGCGCGCGACTTTATGATTGACAAGGGCTTTACCTACTGCATTCCGCCCTTTATGATTCGTTCCAATGTTGTAACCGGTGTTATGAGCTTTGAGGAAATGGATGCTATGATGTACAAGATAGAGGGCGAAGACCTCTATCTTATCGGCACCTCTGAGCATTCCATGATTGGTAAGTTCCTTGACACTATCACACCCGAGGAGACACTCCCCCTCACACTCACAAGCTATTCCCCCTGCTTCCGCAAGGAAAAGGGTGCGCACGGCATTGAGGAGCGCGGAATTTACCGTATTCACCAGTTTGAAAAGCAGGAAATGATTGTTGTCTGCAAGCCCGAAGAGAGCATGGACTGGTTCAACAAGATGTGGAGCTACTCGGTTGAGCTGTTCCGCTCGCTCGACATTCCCGTTCGCACGCTTGAATGCTGCTCGGGCGACCTGGCAGACCTTAAGGTTAAGTCGTATGATGTTGAGGCTTGGAGTCCCAAGCAGCAGAAATATTTTGAGGTTTGCTCCTGCTCTAACCTTGGCGATGCTCAGTCACGCAGACTTGGTATCCGCGTAAGAGGCGAGGATGGCAAAAAGTATTTTGCCCACACTCTTAACAACACCGTTGTTGCTCCCCCGCGTATGCTCATAGCATTCCTTGAAAACAACCTTGAGTTTGACGGAAAGAAATATTCCGTTCGCATCCCCGAGGCACTCAGACCTTATATGGGCGGCAAGGAAGTTATTGAAAGTAAGTAAAATTAAAAGCACCGTCGGCTGACGGTGCTTTTTTATTATTTGCTTTCGGGCAATTCGCGATAGAGGTTGAAGCGGAACATAAGGCTTTCGTCCTCAGGGTTTGCACAGCGAATGGTTATCTCGTCAATAGAGGTGCCCTTTAAAATATTCGCTATGCCTATAATCTGGCAAAGCTTGGATTTTAAGTTAAGCACATCTCCCTCGTTGGTTTCAAGGAAAACATCGCCCTTGCACATATCAACGGCCTCCATAAAGCTGCCGAAATCAAAATCGTGTAACTGAATATTTTTGTCCATATAAAAACACTCCTTGCTTTTTTAGTTTACGCTTAAATTATATAAAATATTATCATTTTTATCAACTGTTAAGATTAACAAAAAACTTGACTTTAAACACTTATAAGTTTATTATATTACTTGTATATCATTATGGAGGCTTGATGATGAAAGCAAACGAAAAAACTATGGACACCATTGTTACTTTATGCAAGGGACGCGGATTTGTGTATCCGGGAAGCGAAATTTACGGCGGACTTGCAAACTCCTGGGATTACGGTCCCCTTGGTGTTGAGCTTAAAAACAATATTAAAAAGGCCTGGTGGAAGAAATTCGTTCAGGAAAATCCTTATAATGTCGGACTTGACAGCGCAATACTTATGAACCCTGAAACATGGGTAGCTTCGGGCCACCTTGGCGGCTTCTCTGACCCGCTTATGGACTGTAAGGTTTGTAAGACCCGTCACCGCGCCGACAAGCTCATAGAAGACTATGTTGCAGAAAACGGTCTTTCGGACAATCCTGCAGCTTGGACCGATGCAGAGATGATGGCTTATATCAAGGAGCACAAAATCTGCTGTCCGTCCTGCGGCTCGGGTGATTTTACCGATATTCGTAAGTTCAACCTTATGTTTAAAACCTTCCAGGGCGTAACAGAGGATTCAACCTCTACCCTTTATATGCGTCCCGAAACGGCACAAGGCATATTTGTAAACTTTAAAAATATCTGCCGCACCACAAGAAAGAAAATGCCTTTCGGTGTTGGTCAGATTGGTAAGTCGTTCCGTAACGAGATTACCCCCGGAAACTTCATTTTCCGTATTCGCGAGTTTGAGCAGATGGAGCTTGAATTCTTCTGCAAGCCGGGCACCGACCTTGAATGGTTTGACTACTGGCGTTCGTTCTGCCGCAAGTGGCTGCTTGACCTTGGCATGACCGAGGAAAACCTCCGTCTGCGCGACCACGACAAGGATGAGCTTTGCTTCTATTCAAAGGCTACGACCGACTTCGAATACCTCTTCCCGTTCGGCTGGGGTGAGCTTTGGGGCGTTGCCGACCGCACCGACTACGACCTTACCCAGCACGCAAATCACTCGGGCGAGAGTATGGAGTTCTTTGATTCCGAAACCAATGAAAAGTATGTTCCCTATGTTATTGAGCCGTCACTCGGCGCCGACCGCGTAACACTCGCTTTCCTTTGCGATGCTTACGACGAGGAGATTAAGAGCAACGGTGAAAAACGCACCGTGCTGAAATTACACCCTGCGCTTGCACCCTTTAAGGCTGCCGTTCTTCCGCTTTCTAAAAAGCTGTCCGACAAGGCTATGGCTCTGCGCGACGACCTCGCAACCGAGTTTATGGTTGACTTTGACGAAACCGGCTCAATCGGCAAGCGTTACAGCCGCGAGGATGAAATCGGTACTGTATTCTGCATCACCTACGACTTTGAGTCTGAAAACGACGGCTGCGTAACGGTACGCGACCGCGACACAATGGAGCAGGTACGCATAAAGATTGAGGATGTTAAGGATTACATCCGCGAACGTATTAAGTTCTAAAAAAATATAAACGGGGCGCAACCGCGCCCCATATATGCCTCCTTAGTTAAATGGATATAACAGCCCCCTCCTAAGGGGCCGTTGTGAGTTCGATTCTCGCAGGGGGTGCCAAAAAACTCCGCAAAGGCGGAGTTTTTTTATTCCCAAGAGAATCGAAAAGGGCAATTGCAAAGCAATAAAAACAGTCCTGTGGACTGTTTTGGTGCCCGCGTGCGTGCCACAAGCGACAACGCAGTGGGCGATTCTCGCAGGGGGGCCAAAAACAACCTTCACTTTTGTGAGGGTTGTTTTTTTGCATAAAAGTAGTTGACAGCAACAATACTTCGTGATACGATGTATTATGTAAGAGGAGGTATTGTATGGATATTCAGTTGAAGAGAGGGCTTTTGGATGTGTGTGTGTTAGCAGCGATTAAAAGCGAAGATTCATACGGCTATAAAATTATTAAGGATATGAAACCGTATATTGAGCTTTCTGAATCCACCTTATATACCATTCTGAAGCGCTTGGAAACGGCGAAAATGCTGACCGTTCGCACCGCCGAACACGACGGCAGACTTAGAAAATATTATCATATTACTGAAGAAGGTCTCAGGCGCATTGAAAATTTTAAAGACGAATGGAACGAAATTTTATCTATATATCGTTTTGTAGTTAAGGAGGATTTAGGGAATGAATAGGCAAGAATTTATTATAATGCTCCGCAAAGGATTGTCGGGGCTGCCTTTGGAAGACACCAATGAGCTAATAACATTCTATAGCGAAATTATTGATGACAAGATTGAGGAAGGACTATCGGAAGAGGATGCCGTTGCATCGGTTGGGGATGTTTCGGATATTGTCGCGCAAGCGGTAGCAGATACTCCATTTGCAAAGATTGCAAAAGAGAGAATTAAAGAAAAAAGAGCCCCTAAAGCATGGGAAATCGTACTTATCGTGCTTGGCTCTCCCCTATGGCTTTGCCTCTGTGTTGCTGTACTCGCCGTTATCGTATCTGTTTATGCTGCTTTGTGGGCTGTGATAATTTCGCTTTGGGCAGTTTTTTGTTCACTTTTAGGCTGTGCGCTTGGCGGTTTAGCGGCTTGCTTTGTTTTCATTTTCAATAACGCCGCTCCTAACGGGATTGCTATGCTTGCTGTCGGATTTGTTTGTGCGGGACTCGGGGTTTTCGCATTCTACGGCTGCAAGGCGGCAACAAATGGCATTTTGATACTTACTAAAAAGCTTGCAATATGGACTAAACGCTGCTTTATAAAAAAGGAGGCAGAATAATGAGAACGAGAACAAAAGTATGGCTTATTATAGCGGCTTGCCTTGTTTTAATTGGGTGTTTACTCTTTGTGGGGGTTATGACAATGTTTAATTGGGATTTTACAAAATTGTCAACGGTTAGGTTTGAATTAAACGAGCACGAAATAAGTGAAAATTTCAGCAACATATCCGTCGACACTGATACAGCGGAGATAGTATTCTTATTATCAGATGACGAAAAATGCAGAGTGGAATGTTATGAAGAATCAAAGGCAAAGCATTCTGTAACAGTAGAAAACGATACGCTTATTATCAAGACGGTCAATAAAAAAGCCTGGTATGACCATATAGGTATTAGCTTTGGTTCGCCGAAGATATCTGTTTATCTTCCTAAGGCACAATATTCAGCACTCAACATTAAGGAAAGCACGGGAGATATTAAAATACCGAGCGATTTTGAATTTGAGAGTGCCGATATCACTCTGAGCACAGGAAATATTGATTTTTCCTCGTCGGTTTCCGAGTTAATTAAGATTAAAACAAGCACAGGAGATATTTTTGCCCAAAATATAACCGCGGGAGCGCTTGACCTCTCTGCTTCGACCGGCAGAATTACGGTTTCAAATGTAGAATGCAAGGAGGATATAAGGCTAAAGGTTTCCACCGGTAAAACTACTTTAAGCAATATAAAATGCAGAAATCTCATATCAAACGGAAGCACGGGAAGCATATCCTTAGATAGCGTCATAGCGACAGAAAAGTTCTCTATTAAGCGAAGCACGGGAGATGTCAGCTTTGACAGTGCGGATGCATCTGAGATTTTTATTGAAACCGATACGGGAGATGTTTTGGGCAGTTTGCTCAACAGTAAGATTTTCCTAACACAAACCGACACCGGAAGAATCAGTGTTCCAAATAGCGCAAGTGGCGGCAAATGCGAAATCAAAACCGATACCGGCGACATAAAAATAACGGTTAAATAGAAAAAACCACCGAGGCTACTCGGTGGTTTTTTAGCACGCAGACAAATCGGAGCATGCTATCATAAAATTTCTAAGACCTACACCCTATCAAGCTTTACAACGGTTTCTACGTGGGCGGTTCTTGGGAAAAGGTCAGCCGGAGTGACGGATTTTACGCTGTAACCGTAGCTTTCGAATATTTTAAGGTCGCGTGCAAGCGTTGCGGGGTCGCACGAAACATACACCACGCGTTCGGGACAGAAACCGTTTGCCACCGTTTCTATAAGCTCGGATGTGCAGCCCTTTCGCGGCGGGTCGACTATTACAACATCGGCGCGTACGCCCTCGGCACGCAGTTTTTTGGCGGCACCTGCGGCATCGTCACATATAAAACGAGTGTTTTCTATTCCGTTAAGCTTAGCGTTAAAATTGGCGTCCTCTACCGCCTGCGGCACAATCTCTACACCGATTATACTTTTAGCGCGGCGTGCCATTGTCAGACCAATAGCTCCCGTTCCGCAGTAAAGGTCTATAACGGTTTTATCCTCGGGCTCTGCGTATTCTGCCGCCTTTTCATATAAAAGCTCCGCCATATTGTGATTAACCTGACTGAACGAAAGCGGCGAAACACGAAGCTTTACGCCGAGCAGCTCGTCCACGATATATCCGTCACCGTAAAGAGTACGGCATTGTTCACCCAGAATAACATTTGTAATTTTGCGGTTTATATTTATAACAAGGCTTTTAAAACGGTCGTGAAGCAACATTTTAAGGCTTTCTATGTACGGGGCGCTATGCGGCAGATTTTCGCCGTTTATAACGAGCACGACCATAATATCACCGCTTGCGGCGGTGCGGATATATAGGTGGCGCAGAAGTCCCTTGCCCGTTTCCTCGTTGTAAATGCTTATGCCATATTGCTTTACCCATAGCTCAGTCATTTTTGCGATTTTTGTAAACTCTGTCGGCTGCAGTCGGCAGTTATCGACAGGGATTATGCGGTGACTGCGCGAGGCAAAAAAGCCCGTTTTACCGTCGGCGTTTATGGGATACTGCGCTTTGTTGCGATAACCGTCGGGGCTTTGGCTTAGAATTTTGCAAAGCGGAACATTTATGCCGCCTATACGCGAGAGTGCATCGCGCACAGTATCGCTTTTGATTTTAAGCTCCGATGCGTAGTTTATATGCCTATAAACACAGCCGCCGCACTGATGATAGCAGTCGCAGTCGGGCTCTATGCGCTCACTTGAGGGCGAGAGCACCCGCAGCAGCTTGCCATATGCGTAATTTTTTTGAAGCTTTACAATTTTTACAAGCACCTCATCACCGATTGCGGTGAGCGGAACGAAAACCGCCATACCTTCGTGTCTGCCGACGCCGTTTCCGTCGCTCGTCATTCCGGTTATTTTGATTTTTATATCCTCGTTTTTAACCATACTATCCTCTCAAAAAGACCTTTGCGCCACGGCACAAAGGTCTTTTATTTCTGCTAAAATATTTTTTCGTTAAGGAAAAGGTCGAGCTCTTCGTTGATTTTTCTTGAATCGTAGCTGCCGTCGGTTACATTGAGCGTAACGCCGTTTATAAGGATGCTCTCGTCATCCAGCCAGCGTATTTCTGCTTTTCTTTCGTCGGTCTGCCAGTAGATATTCTTCTGCTCTTCCCCGTCGTCCACGCTACAGCGCACAGCGGTGCCAAGGGCGTTTTCGATAAGATAAACCGACGCGGCTTTATCGCCGTCGGGCGACTCTACACTCTCTAAAAGCTTGCCGTTTGGCAGGTCCTCCATATTATAAAAGAAGGTATCTATAACATCACAAACGGTGTTAAAGCTTATGACGATTCCTGCAATTATTCCTAAGACTATTAAAATGCGTTTTGTTTTCATAAAAATACTCCCTTAAAAATCACTTGTGAATTCGGGAAAATCGGTTTGCTCTGCTTGTCTTGCCTTTCGGTTGTGATAGTTTATTGCAAAGCGGCAATGAATTACATAGGATGCGAGCATATACGGTACGGTGTAGATAAGCGTAACGCCCAGCGCTGACAGCAAAATCCAACCTACCATTCCGACGAGCAGCACCAAATATGCGCCCGAGCTCCGACGGCTGACGGTTTTGGAGAGATATAATATTTCGTGACGGTCAAGCTCACCACAAGCGACATAAAGCACGGGTGACAAATAAAACCTGACCGAAAACAGAACAAAAAACAGCACACCGAGCGATGCAAAAACGGAGGAGGTAAAAGAAAGGTGCATTCTTATTTGCTCCGACAGAATATCACTCGGAATTGCACAGAGCGCCTCTACCGCGATATAGGGTGAAAGTACGGCGAGGGCGATAAGCGCAAGACGAATAAGAAGCGCAAAAATAAATTTAAGCGACCCAATATAGCGCGGTGCACTTTCAAAATAATAAAACACCGAGAGGATATTTTTATCTCCGTCTGCGGTAGCGCGCCAGAAAAAGCGAACTATACCGAGGAAAAGCGGAGATATTATGAAGCACAAGAAAAGAGCCACGAAAACAGAGGCTATAATCTCGCCCACGGCGGCGAATGCCGTAGCAAATACCGATGCGGCGTAAACCGCAACAAACACCGCACTTAGCAATAATAGCGTGCAGGCTATTGCACTGAGCCACAGTCCTTTAAGTGCGGCGCGCGCAGTGCTCTTTACCGCAGCGTTTCCCGGCATATGCCCACTCCCCTTTCGTTCTTCTCCTATATTATATCAAAATCCAAAAGAAAATCAATGAATATATTATTAAAGCTTTGTAAGATTTGCAAAATTTGACATAAGTTTCTTGGTTCCGACGGTATCAAACGCAACCTCTATGAGCGTATCGTTGCCCATTGGCGTTGTGCTGAGTACCATACCCTCGCCAAAGGTTTTGTGCTTAACCTTTGAGCCAACCTCGTAGACTGTGGTGTTTTTAGGAGCCGCCGGCTTATAGGTCGGAGCCGCCTTTTTAGGCGCAGAGTAGGATGAAAATCCACCGCCATACGAAGAAGAATACGAATCTCTCTTTTCGTAAGAATCGTATCCGCCGCGGGAATAACCGTCGTCAAAGAAGCCGTGCGTATAGCCACTGCCATACTGCGAGAGTGTGGGTGCTTTCTTTATGTTGCAGTACTCGCGCGGAATTTCGGACAAAAAGCGGGATTCAAGGTTGCGTGTAGTACTACCGTAAAGCATACGGCAGGCGGCGTTGGTGATATAGAGCAGGCGCTTTGCACGCGTAATTCCAACATAGGCGAGGCGCCTTTCCTCCTCTATATCCTCGTCGGTGCCAAACGCCGACTGAGCACCGGGGAAAATTCCCTCTTCGAGTCCGATTAAAAATACGGTATCAAATTCAAGTCCCTTTGCCGAGTGAAGCGTCATAAGCACGACGGTATCGGCATCGGTATCGTAATTATCAATATCGCTGAAGAGAGAAACGTCCTCTAAATATCCCGAAAGGGTTACGACATCATTCTCCTGCTCGTACTGATAGATACTGTTGAGAAGTTCCTTTACGTTTTCTATTCTGTCCTTGCCCTCTTCACCTTGCGCTTTTAGAGCGTTCATATAGCCCGTTTTTTCGATAAGCTCTGATAAAAGCTCGTGAAGGGGCAGTTCCTCTGCTTTACCGCGAAGCTCCTCTATCATCGCGCAGAATTCCTTCATTTTGGAGGCAGCGCGTGACAGTGCAGGATATTCGTCCGCTCGGCTTACAACCGAGTAAAGCGAAACACCCTCTATTTCTGCAAGAGCGGCGGCATTTGAGAGTGTCGTGTTGCCTATTCCTCTTGTCGGCTCATTTATTATTCTCGTCAGTCGCAGAGTGTCGTCAGGGTTATTTATAACATTAAGATATGAGGTTATGTCCTTAATTTCCTTGCGTTCATAGAAGCGTGTGCCGCCTATAACGCGGTAGGGCACACCGCTTCGCACCATTGCGTTTTCAAGCGAGCGCGACTGTGCGTTCATACGGTATAGCACGGCGCAATCAGAAAATCTGCCGCCCTTTGCTACATTTTCCAAAATAGTGTCGGTAACATAGCGTGCTTCGCCGCGGTCGTCTGCGGCGGTGTAAACCTCTATTTTTTTGCCGTCGCCCGCATCGGTCCAAAGGTTTTTACCCTTTCTGCCTTTATTGTTGGCTATTACGGCGTTTGCGGCATCAAGTATTGTGCCGGTTGAACGGTAATTCTGTTCAAGACGGATAACCTGTGCATCCTCGTACTGATGCTCAAAGCTTAGAATATTTTCGATGGTAGCGCCGCGGAAACGGTAAATACTCTGGTCGTCGTCACCAACAACACAGATATTTTTATAGCCCTGTGCCAGCAGCTTGCAAAGCACATACTGAGCGTGGTTGGTGTCCTGATACTCGTCAACCATTACATATTTAAAGCGTGCATTATAATGCTCACAAATATCGGCGTTTTCTTCTAAAAGGCGGACGGTATTGAAAATCATATCGTCAAAGTCCATTGCGTTCTGTTCAAAAAGTTTTTTCTGATAAACTTCATACGCTTTGGCGATTTTCTGCATTCGGAAATCGTTGCCGACGGTTTTATAGAAATCCTCAGGTGACAGCAGCTCGTCCTTGGCGCTGCTTATAGCCGACAGAACGCTCTTTACGGGTATCATCTTCTCGTCAATATTAAGCTCCTTAAGTGTTTCTTTCATAAGGCGCTTTGCATCGTCCGCATCGTAGATTGAATAGTGCGAGGTGTAGCCAAGTCGCTCTGCATCGCGGCGAAGCATCTTGCCGCAAACCGAGTGAAAAGTGCCTGCCCAAACATCGTTTCCGTCCTCGCCAAGCATTTTTATAATACGCTCTTTAAGCTCTCCTGCCGCCTTGTTGGTAAAGGTTATAGCAAGGATTTCCCAAGGGCGAGGCGCGTTTACGCTATAATAGTATTCGGGCAGTGTATCGCTTTCGCCGCGAAGATACGCTCTGCCCTGCTCTATAATTTCTTCGCTTAGTCCGTTTGGAACCAAATCAGAGCCGTAAGCACTGCCGTATTTCATTATACAGGCTATGCGGTTTACAAGCACGGTTGTCTTTCCGCTGCCCGCGCCCGCAAGTACCAAAAGCGGTCCACCCGTTGTGGTGACCGCACGAAACTGCATATCATTTAAACGGGAAAAGTCTTTCTTTATTATGCTATCCCGAAGTGTTAAAAATTCCCGTATGTCTGTCATATTCATTCTCCCATTTGCAAAGTAATTTTATTATACTATATAATAATTTTTATATCAATTATAATTTGTGCTTGATTATAGAAGAATTTTAACATATAATGGTTACAATAACTTTTGAGGTGTTAATAAATGGAAAAGACTGAAATTGTAAGACTTCACGCCGATATTAAGGAATACGCTGGCAAGAGTATTACCGTTTGCGGCTGGGTAAGAACTATACGAGTATCCAAAAGCATTGCTTTTTTGGAGCTTAATGACGGAAGCTCTTTTAAGGGACTTCAGGTTATTTTAGAGGAAGAAAAGCTTAGCAATTATAAAGAAATAACAAGCCAGAATGTTGGCGCCGCTGTAATTATTAAGGGTGTTATCGTAGAAACCCCCGAAATGCGTCAGCCGTTTGAGATGCACGCTGAAGAGGCTTTTGTCGAGGGTGAGTCCTCGCCCGAGTATCCGCTTCAGAAAAAGCGCCACTCGCTTGAATTTTTGCGTACCATTCAGCATCTACGCCCGAGAACGAACACATTTTTAGCGGCTTTCCGCGTTCGTTCTGCCTGCGCCTTTGCTATTCATAAGTTCTTTAACGAAGAGGGCTTTGTTTACGCTCACACACCGCTTATCACAGGTAGTGATGCAGAGGGTGCGGGAGAGATGTTCCGCGTTACCACGCTTGACCCCGCAGACCCGCCGCGCACCGAGGATGGCGCCGTTGATTATGCTGAAGACTTCTTCGGCAAGCAGACATCTCTTACCGTTTCGGGTCAGTTAGAGGCTGAGTGTATGGCTACCGCCTTCGGCAAGGTTTACACCTTTGGACCGACCTTCCGTGCAGAGCGTTCTTACACCACTCGCCACGCGGCTGAGTTCTGGATGATTGAGCCTGAGTTTGCGTTTGCCGACCTTAATGACGATATGGAACTTGCCGAAAAGATGCTGAAATCCGTTTTCTCTTATGTGCTTGAAAACTGCAAGAGCGAGCTTGAATTTTTCGAGGCTCACTTCGACAAGGGACTTACAGAGCGTCTTCGCGCTATCGTTGAAAGTGACTTTGCAAGGGTAACATATACTGAGGCTATTGAGTTACTTGAAAAGGCAAAAGACGAATTCTCCTACCCTGTTTACTGGGGCTGCGATTTGCAGACCGAGCATGAGCGTTATTTGACCGAGCAGGTATTTGGCAAGCCGCTTTTCGTAACCGATTATCCGAAGGAAATCAAGGCATTCTATATGAGAATGAACGAGGACGGCAAGACTGTTGCCGCAATGGACTTGCTTGTTCCCGGAATTGGCGAAATTATTGGCGGAAGTCAGCGTGAAGAGCGGCTCGATTTACTCACAGAGCGTATTCGCGAGCTGGGACTTGAAGAGGAGCAGTATAGCTGGTACCTCGATTTGCGCCGCTTCGGAAGCTGCCGCCACGCAGGCTTTGGTCTTGGATTTGAAAGACTTGTTATGTATGTTACCGGCATCGGCAACATTCGCGATGTTCTCCCCTTCCCGAGAACCACAGGCTCGGCTGAGTTTTAAGTTAAATATAATTTATATTTTCGGCAGAGGTTCCCCTCTGCCGATTTTTTATAATAAAAAAGCCCAACCTCAAACGAGGTTGGGCTTAAAGTTTATATTTTAGCCAAAGTAACGAGCGAGAAGTCCCTCAAACGCCTTGCCGTGACGAGCTTCATCACGAGCCATCTCGTGAACGGTGTCGTGGATAGCATCAAGACCTAATTCCTTTGCAAGCTTTGCAAGCTCAAACTTACCGGAGGTTGCGCCGCGCTCTGCATCTACGCGCATAGCAAGATTCTTCTTTGTAGAATCGGTAAGTACTTCACCCAAAAGCTCTGCAAACTTTGCTGCGTGCTCTGCCTCTTCGAGAGCTGCCTTCTCCCAGTAAAGACCGATTTCGGGATAACCCTCTCTATGTGCTACGCGGGACATTGCGAGATACATACCAACCTCGCTGCACTCACCGTTGAAGTTCTCGCGAAGACCCTCAATAATGCGCTCGTCAACGCCCTTTGCAATGCCTACAACATGCTCTGCTGCCCAGCCTGCGTTTTCCTTCTGCTCTTCAAACTTAGAAGCAGGTGCGTGACAAATGGGGCACTCGGACGGTGCTGCGTCTCCCTCGTGAACATAACCACATACTAAACATACATACTTTTTCATTTTTTCTTCCTCCAAAAATAATATATAATTTTAGCCAGAGCATTTAAACCCAAATCAGATTTTGGGATAAGGATTTTATGCTGTGGCTTTGTTAAAATACTCGTTAATCCGTTAGGATTAACTGCGTTTTGTGCCTTGCCCCACCTAAAAATCCTTTAATCACAAAATTCTTCGACCTAAAAGGCGCAGTTTTATGAGTGGATTTTGGTGATGCGAAGCACATAAGGCTCACGCCTATGTGTGCCAAAGAGCCAAAAGACGCCGAAAATCTGCCCTTTTAGGCTGGTTCGGGTTTAAATGCTCTGGCTAGAGTAATCCCTATTCGCCTGCACATTCGCGGCAAATGCCGCCAAGCAAGACAGTTTCTCTGTCCACTTTACAGCCCTCAAGTCCGCACATAAGGCGCAGCAGCTCATCCATATCACACGAAAGGTCGCTCACTTTGCCACAGCTTGTGCAGTAAAAGTGAGGGTGCGGTGCGACATTTCCGTCGAAACGGGCAATATCGTCAACCGAAAAGGATTCAGCCGAGCCATCCTTATTTAAAGACTCGAGATTGCGGTAGACAGTGCCAAGGCTTATGTTGGGAATAACCTTTCTCGCCTTTTCATACACCTCGGCAGCTGAGGGATGTGCCGTTGTGGATAAAAGAATTTCCCTTATAACCTCGCGTTGTTTGGAATATCGAGCCACAAGAGCACCTCCTTGAAATTAAATAGGAATGATTACTATTTATAATATAACAAACACCTACCGTTTTGTCAACACTTTTTTTAAAAAATTTTTTTAATTGACAAAATTCTTTATTTAGGTGATAATAAGAAGTGATGTTTTACATATTATAATATATTGGGTGTGATTTTTTTGGATAATTCCCGACACATTTCCCATCTTGTTATTAAGCGCCTGCCGCGCTATTACCGTTTTTTAGGTGAGCTTAAAAATAGCGGAATGAAGCGTATTTCTTCGCGCGAGTTATCGGAGAGAATGGGTCTTACAGCAAGTCAGATAAGACAGGACCTTAACTGCTTCGGCGGATTTGGTCAGCAGGGTTACGGATACAATGTTGACCAGCTTCATGAGGAAATCGGACATATTTTGGGACTTGATAAAAAGCAAAAGGCAATACTTATCGGCGTTGGAAACCTTGGACGTGCTATTGCAAACCATATTAAATTTGAGCAATTAGGTTTTCAGCTTATTGGAATTTTTGACCGTAACGAAGCGCTTAACGGTGAGATTATAAGAAATCTTCCCGTTCGCAACACCTCGGTTATGGACGAATTCTGCCGAGAAAATCTGCCTGCCGTTGCAATTCTCTGCATACCGAAGGAAAACGCAATGCCGATTGCAGAACAGCTTATTAAATTAGGCGTTCGCGGATTTTGGAATTTCAGCCACGCTGACATTGCCGTAAAGCATCCTGAGGTTTGGGTTGAAAATGTGCACTTCGGCGACAGTCTTATGACACTTAGATACAAAATAAATGGGTAAAACAGCATTTCACCGCACATACTATGTGCGGTGATTTTTTTGACTTCTACAATTATACGATGCCTCATAATGTATATATTCGTTACGCTTGCAATAAGACTTATGGGCAAGCGCCAGATTGGTGATATGCAACCCGGGGAGCTTGTTATAACGCTGCTCATATCCGAGATTGCCGCCATACCTCTTCAAGACCCGACGCGCCCTGTGCTTACGGGTGTTGCAGCCATTTTCACGCTTGTAATTTTCGAGATACTGATGTCGGTTGCGGCAATGAAAAGTCTTCATATACGCAAGCTTATGAGCGGAAAATCCACCGTTATAATCCGCGATGGCAAGGTGGACGAGGAGGCTATGAAGCGCGTACGAATGACGGTGCTTGATTTAATTGAGCTGTTAAGACAGAACGACATTTTTGAATTAAATCAGGTAGCGTATGCCGTGCTTGAGGTGAACGGAAATTTAAGTGTGCTTAAAAAGAGTCAGTTTGAGACGGTTACAAGAAAGGATATGAAAATAAAGCCCTCAAAAGACGGGCTTGCTCTGCCCGTTGTTTGCGACGGACGGATAATTGAGGAATCGCTTAAGACGATTGATGTAGACAAGGACACGCTTTTCAAAACCCTTTCGGAGCACAAGGTTATGCTCGACGATGTGTTTATTCTTATGCTTGACGGCAAAGGCAAAACAGAGCTTGTAAAAAAGGAGAGAAAAAGGTGAAAAGACTTATTGCGGCAGTAATTTTGCTTGTAACCGTTATTGGCTTTGCGCTGGCAGCCCGTTTTGTAACCGAACATTTTTATAATGAGCTTAGCGTTATTCTAAAGGAGAGCACCGAAGAATATAAAAACGGGAACAAAAAAACTGCCGTCTTAAAGGCGGCAGAGTTAGAGGAAAAATGGGACGATGTGCGCTTTTACCTTGCGGCTTTCATAAACCGCGATATGTTAGAGGATATTGAAGCCTCACTTTCGCGCGTTCACACCTTTGCTAAAAACAATGACGACAGTATGTTTTTATCGGAAAGCGAGCTACTTTCAATGCTCCTATCCCATATGCTTGAAACCGAAAAACTTACCTGGCTTTCGGTTTTTTAAGGTTAATATTATAGGTATAGCAAATATCGCCTATAAAAACGCGGTACCACGGCGAGAATTTATAGTATCTTGCGTAAGAATCCTTAAACCTGAGCAGCGAAAAAATCAGAAACGGATTTTTGCTTTCCAGAAGCCTTAGGCGAAGCTCTTCAAGACGCGCCTGACGAAGCAGATTTTTTATATCGTTTTCGTTATATTTTTGAGCAAAATCTTCTGCTACGGTACGGTGCGCTATTATGGATTCGCGCAGTCCGCGTTTGCGCTTTTCGCGGTCTCCTATCAGCGTTTGACGGCTCATACCCGAGAGCGATACATTACTGTCGTGCCAGCGGTAAAAGCCGAGTTTTTCGTTCAGCACGCAAGCCTTTCCGAGCGCCGCACTTATAAGATTTATATACCAGTCGTGCGCAAGCAGTGAGGTTAAATCAAGCGGTTTTAAGTATTCCTTTACCGCACTTCTAAAAGCCATTGAAAAACCGCGAATATGTGAACAGCCTATAAAAGAATCGACCGACTGCGGCTCTATACTACCATCAAAACGCTCTCCAAGGTACGGAATATCTGCGTTTTTAATTTTATTATCTTCTGCATCTATAACATCATAGCGGCAAGCGAGTGAGTAAATATCGGGCTCACTTTCAAAAACCTCACACATACGCTCTACCTTGTTTTCCGCCCACATATCGTCCTGGTCAGAAAGGAAGATTATATCCCCTTTTGCACGCTCTATTGCGCCGTAAAAATTAAAGCAATAGCCGACATTTTTTTCATTTATATATATATTCCAATTCTCAAGTGAATTCTTACTTATAAAATCGCACACCAGCGAAACCGTATTATCGGTTGAACGGTCATCACAAATTATGACCTCGTCTACCTGACGGGTCTGTTTTTTTATAGATTCAAGCTGACGCAGAATAAAGCGCTCGCCGTTGTAAGCAGCAATGACAACCGAAACCAACAAAATCACTCCTAAATAATAGGTTTAATGCGATATTTAAACAAATAAACGAGCAAGCAAAAAAGATAAATAACGGTAACATTTTTAAGCTTTGCTACAAGCCAGATAAGCCTTTCAGCCCCGCTCGACTTTGCGTTTTTGAGCGCTCTTATATATCCGTCTTCTTTTATGCTTTGCTTTATTATTGCCCGTCTGCTATCTACCTGTGCAGAGGGTAAAAAGGTGTCTGCAACCGAGGAAAAAAGCGACTTTAGATAAAATATTCCACAGTAGCCTACCGCCTCTTTGCAGTGTGCCTCGCAAAAGGCTCTGAGCGCTTCTGCACGGCTTAGAATTGTTTTTTTCTTTTGGCTGTTATAAGTTTTTGTAATGCTGCCCGTCATTCGCTGGACATAGTGATAAAAGCATTTGTCACTTATTGCAAGGACGGGATTTTGCGAGAAAGCACGCAGATTAAATTCCGTATCCTCAAAAATTTCGCCTTCTGAAAATGTTAGCGAATTTTCGTTTAAAAAGCTGCGTTTATATAGCTTATTACAGGCAGAATCAAAAAGGTGTGTGCGTTTTAAATTTATAAAATGCTCACCTATCTCAAACGCGTTACCCACAAAGCTATGCGGTGCGTGCGCTATCGGCTCTTTGCCCTCATATTCGGTATAGAAGCCGCATATTACGATATCGGCGTTGTTTTCCTTTGCTAAGGAAAGCATATATTTCCCTGCGCCGTTATCGAGATAGTCGTCTGAGTCAATAAAGCAGACATACTCACCCGTTGCCTCCGAAAGTCCGCGGTTTCGTGCGGCCGAAAGACCGCCGTTTTGCGTATGTATAACGCGCACGCGGTCGGAAGATAAACTATCACAAATTGAACCGCTGTTATCGGTAGAGCCGTCGTCTATCACCACAACCTCGCAGTCGCCCTGAAGAAGTGCTGATTTTACCGCACGTTCTACATATTTTTCGACATTATAAACGGGAATTATTATGCTAAGCTTTGGCATTGTTTTTTCCTCCCGCTATCATTTTTCTTCCGTCACGCACGCCGCGCAAAATCGCGCGTAGTTTTGAAAACTTTTGTTTTTCAAAGCCGAGCTTTAGCACTATCCATCTGAGGAAAACCTTGCGCTCGGTCTTTATGTCCACAGCGTCGGTATTTTTATATTTTTTCATAAAATAAACCGTATTTCGCGCATAGTAATAGGTGCGAAGCGGAGAGTGGTTGTGCGTATAAAGCGGAGTTTTAAACGCGCGGACGGGTAAAAAACCGAAAAGGCGCATAAAGAAACGAATTTCTAAAGACTCGCCAAGGCGGTGATAAAGCAGCGCGTTTTTATCCATTACAATTTTATAGCCAAAAAGGCGCAGGGCGGCACAAAAATCGTGGTCGACAAGGTCTATAAACATAGCCTCGTCAAAGCCGCCGACCGCCTCCCACGCGGCAAGTGAGGTAAGCGAGCCGCTTGTTATAACGCGGTACTGCTCTCCGCTTTTCAGGTCTACGGGTTGCTCGCCCTCGTTACACTCGTTCGGAGCGGCAATTCCTATAGTTTCGTCCTCTGCGTAAAGGCTTAAAATTTTAAGCATACCCGTACCGCAGACAGAGTCCTGGTCGAGTGTTAAAATGTGCGAAAAACCGTCAGCCCTTGCGTAACGGCAGAGAATATTAAGCGCCGCCGCAATGCCTAAGTTTTCGCCATTTTCAAGCAAAACTGCGCGGTAATCCTTTAAAAGTGTACGGATTTCCTCTATGTTTTCGGAGCCGTTATCACAAAGGTAGATGCACTCTGTATCGCGGCAGACCGACTCAATATTAAGCTTTAATCTCGGTATATCGGGGTTATACAGCACAATTCCGACTGCCGCCGTCATACAATCACCTCAAACAGTAAAGTATATCTCCTAAAAATTCGCGTAGGCTGAAAAATTTTCTATAGTTTCTATTTAAAATGAGCCTTGCGGTTTTAAACAGCTTTTTGCCCGCAAGCGCATCGGCGCGCAGAGAAAACATAAGTGAATAATCGGTGCCGTAGCGTGAAAGTGCGAGAGAAAATTCATATTTTTCGCGCGCTATGTCGGCACGACTTTGCGTTTTTTCCTTAAAGCCCAAAGTGTTATTTTCGTGCAGACGGTAAAGGGTAAGCGGTAAATTTAAAAAGTAAAGCGCACACCTTTCTGCCGCTATTAAATTAAGCTCCTGGTCGTGCGGAATACCGCAGTCGCTTTTCTCTGCATATTCCTTTACAAGACTGCCGCGAAGCGCCATTGTGCAGCCGGCAGACACATTGCTTTTCATACATTCGGGCAGCGTAATTTTTACGCTCTCCCTCTCTTCCACTACGCGCCTTACAAGGCCGTAGTTTGAGGTGCCCGTCGGTGTGGCAACATCTATTTTTTTGCCGTTTTCATCGATAGCACAAAGCGCAGTACAGAGCGAGAGCGCATCGGGATGCTCTTCAAAAAATTGGCACATTTTTTCTATCTTATCCTCGCACCAAACATCGTCCTGGTCGCAGAGAAAGACTATGTCCCCCGTCGCTTTTTCCATAGCGCGACGGAAATTTTTTATAAAGCCCACATTCTCGCGACAGCACAAAAAGCACCAGCCTTTACACTGATGCTTTTCTATAAAATTCTCTGCTATCTGCGCCGTATTGTCGGTAGAACAGTCATCACATATTATAACCTCATCCGCAGGGCGCGTTTGATTTAGCAGTGATAAAAGCTGTTCTTCTAAATAACGCTCACCGCCGTAGGTGGCAAGCACTACCGAAACAGTGGACATATTAACACCTTTAATATTTTACTTTTCCGTCGGCAACAGCCTTTAGGTGCTGGCCGTAGGGAGATTTGCCGTATTTTTCAGCATCCGAGAGTAGCTTTTCCTTAGAAATCCAGCCGTTCTTATAGGCTACTTCTTCGATAGCGGCAATCATAAGTCCCTGTCGCTTTTCTATTACCTTTATAAACTCGCTTGCCTCAGAAAGTGCGTCCATTGTGCCTGTATCAAGCCACGCAAAGCCGCGACCGAGGTTTACAACATTCAGCGTTCCCTCCTCTAAATAGAGGCGGTTTAAATCAGTAATTTCAAGCTCTCCGCGTTTTGATGGCTTTATTTTCTTAACAAGCTCACACACGCGGTTATCATAAAAGTAAAGTCCCGTTACGCAGTAGTTTGACTTGGGCTTTTCGGGCTTTTCCTCGATAGAAATAGCCTTGCCGTTTTCGTCAAACTCAACGATGCCGAAGCGCTCGGGGTCATCAACATAATAGCCGAATACGGTTGCGCCCTCTTCACGCTCTGCCGCATCGCGAAGGTGACGGGTTAAATCATTTCCGTAGAAAATATTGTCGCCCAAAATCATTGCGCAGCGGTCGTTTCCAACAAACTCTTCACCAATAATAAAAGCCTGTGCAAGTCCGTCGGGTGAGGGCTGAACAGCGTAAGAAAGTTTAATTCCGTAGTCGCTTCCGTCACCGAGCAGGCGCTCAAAATTAGGAAGGTCGGTGGGGGTTGAAATTATAAGTATATCGCGTATTCCGGCAAGCATAAGTGTGGAAAGCGGATAATAAATCATCGGCTTGTCGTATACGGGAAGAAGCTGCTTGGAGGTTACTGTTGTGAGCGGATAAAGGCGTGTGCCCGAGCCGCCTGCAAGAATTATACCTTTCATAATTTACTCCTTTTCTTCTATGTCAATAGTGTTTATAAGTACGTCGGTTTTTGGCATATCATTAGCGCCTACCGGTGTTTCGGCAATGGCGTCTACAACATCCATTCCCTCAAGCACCTGACCGAAAACGGTATGGCGGAAATCGAGCCAGGGTGTGCCGCCGAGCTCTTTATAGTCGGCAACCGAATCCTCCGTGAAGCCGCGGCCTATAAGCTGCTCCATCTGCGGTACCATCTGAGCGGGTACGGTTTTAGCCTGTACGATAAAGAACTGGCTTCCGTTGGTGCCGGGGCCTGCGTTTGCCATTGAAAGCGCACCGCGGAGGTTATGAAGGTTTTCGGAAAACTCGTCCTCAAAGGGTCTGCCCCAGATGCTCTCTCCGCCGATGCCCGTTCCCTGCGGGTCACCGCCCTGAATCATAAAATCGTTTATAACACGGTGGAACTTAAGTCCGTTATAATAACCGTTTTTTGCGTGGGTTACAAAATTTTCTACCGCCTTGGGTGCCTCAGCGGGAAATAAACGAAATTTAATATCGCCCATCGTTGTGTGCATTGTTGCAATTTTGTCGCCGCTTTTTGCGGCGCTTGTCTGATAGCTCATTTAAAAAACTCCCTTATTGCAGAATTATACAACTATATTTTATCAGTATTTTCATTATTTATCAACCATATTTTTCTTTTCTTGCATTTATGAAAAAAGTGTGGTATAATTTTATAAAATTTATTGGGAGGGATTTCCTTATGAAGTGCCCATTTTGCGGTTTTGAGGAAAGCCGTGTTATTGACTCGCGCCCGACAGACGAGGGCGAAAGAATACGCCGCCGCAGAGAATGTCTGAAATGCTTGAAGCGTTTTACCACCTATGAGATTATAGAAAGCCTTCCCGTCATTGTCATAAAGAAGGACAAATCACGTGAGGTATTTAACCGCGACAAGCTGCTTAACGGTCTTATGCGCGCCTGCGAAAAACGCCCCGTTTCGATTGATATGTTAGAGCATATTATTGACGATATTGAGAGCACACTCCAGAATTCTCTCGACCGCGAGGTTACTTCTGAGAAGATTGGTGAGCTTGTTATGGACAAGCTTAAGGGCGTTGACGAGGTAGCTTATGTTCGCTTTGCCTCGGTTTACCGTCAGTTTAAGGATATTGACACCTTTATGTCAGAACTCAGCAAGCTTATGAAACAGTAAAAAAATTCCCGTCTTTCGACGGGAATTTTTAATTTTTTACTAAATTCGTCTTCTATATTCCCTCTCGCGCGCGTTATTATATATAAATATTAAAATATTTAAAATTAGTAGTTGTAATTTGAGGAAAAATCTGTAATAATATAAAATTGAGATATTACTCTTTTTGAGGTGAAAAAATTGAGCGAAAACAAAAGAATGGCAGAGCTTTTACTGCCTCACATTGATAAAACTCCCGAGTATTTTGAGGCTATGTATCCCGAAAGGCAGCTTGCAGAGGGTGCGCGCGTTGTAAGAATTGCGCCGAGCCCGACGGGTTATCTTCACATAGGCACTCTCTTTACTGCGCTTACCAACCGTATTACCGCAACCTCTACGGGCGGCATCTTCTTCACAAGAATTGAGGATACCGACAAAAAGCGTGAGGTTGAGGGCGGTATTGCCGATATAATTGAGGGTCTTCAGACCTTTGGAATAAACATTGACGAGGGCTTTATAAGCGGAACCGAGGAAAAGGGTGACTATGGCCCCTATAAGCAGAGCAACCGCGCCGAGATTTACCAGACCTATGTAAAGGACCTTATTACACGCGGATATGCTTACCCCTGCTTCTGTACTGAGGACGAGCTTTCAGCAACACGCGAAAAACAAGAAAGCCTAAAGGTGCGCACAGGCTACCACGGCGAATGGGCAGCGCACAGAAACATAACTGTGGATGAGGCAGAAAAACTTATAGCCGAGGGCAAGCCCTTTGTTGTAAGACTTCGTTCACAAGGCGACGAAAGCCGCCGTATTGTTTTTGACGACGGAATTAAGGGCAAGATTGAAATGCCCGAGAACGACGAGGATTTCGTACTGCTTAAATCCGACGGAATTCCCACCTACCATTTCGCCCACGCGATAGACGACCACCTTATGCACACCACACATGTAATTCGTGGTGATGAGTGGATTTCTTCGACACCAAAGCACATCGAGTTGTTCCGTCTTTTAGGCTTTAAGGTGCCGAAATACGCACATGTTTCGCCCATTATGAAGAGTGAAAACGGTGCTAAGCGCAAGATTTCCAAGCGCAAGGACCCCGTGGCTGCCGTTAAGTATTTCACCGAGCAGGGCTTCCCGGGCGAGAGCGTTATTGAATATCTCATGACCATTGCCGCCTCCGATTTTGAGGATTGGCGCCGCGCCAACCCGAACGAGCATTACAGCAAGTTTAAGTTCAACCTTAAAAAGATGAGCGTTTCGGGTGCGCTGTTTGACGATAACAAGCTGCTTGATGTCAGCAAGCGCGTTGTAAGCGGAATGTCATCCGCTACAGTGGTTGAGCGACTGCTTAAATGGTCGAGCGAATATGACACCCGTCTTTATAAGCTTTTATCTGCCGACGAGGACTATGCAAGAGCTGTGTTCGCAATAGACCGCGATGTTCCGAAGCCCAGAAAGGACATTGCTAAGTGGAGCGATGCTTACGACTACTGCTCTTACTTCTATGACGAGTGTTTTACACCTTGTTATGAAATGCCTGAGCATATTGAAAATGAGGATGCCGCAAAAATTCTTTCGGCATATATAGAAAAGTATCAGCCGACCGACGACCGAAACGAATGGTTCTCTGCTATTAAGGAGATTTGTCCTCCGCTTAACTTTGCCGCTGACACTAAGGAATACAAGGCAAACCCCGAAGCATATAAGGGTCACTCGGGCGATGCGAGCACCGTTATCCGTATTGCCATAACAGGAAGACGCAACACCCCCGACCTTTGCAGTATTATGAATGTTCTCGGATATGACCGCTGCATAGCAAGACTTAAAGCCGCTATTGCACATTTATAGAAATAAGGAGCCTATAATGGAAGAACTTAACTTAAACGAAAATATACAGTCGAATTTCATTCTTGACGCTATTGATACCGATTTAGCAGAGGGCGTATATAACAAGGTGCAGACCCGTTTCCCGCCCGAGCCGAACGGTTATCTTCACATTGGTCACGCCAAGGCTATATGCATTGACTTCGGCACCGCAGAAAAGTATAGCGGCAGCTGTAATCTGCGCCTTGACGACACCAACCCCACCAAAGAGGACACCGAATATGTTGATGCCATAATGGAGGACATAGAGTGGCTTGGATTTAAGTGGGACAATGTTTTCTATGCATCCGACTATTTTGATTATATCTATGAATGTGCACTTAAGCTCATTGACAAGGGACTTGCCTATGTTGACGAGCTTTCGGCTGACGAAATTCGCGAGTACCGCGGAACACTGACAGAAGCCGGCAAGGAAAGCCCGTACCGCAACCGTCCTATAGAGGAAACGCGCGACCTTTTCCGCAGAATGACCGAGGGTGAGTTTGAAAACGGCACACTTGTACTGCGTGCAAAGATTGATATGGCATCACCTAATATGAATATGCGCGACCCTGTTATATACCGCGTTATGAAGGCACACCACCACCGCACAGGCGACAAGTGGTGCGTATATCCGATGTACGATTTTGCACATCCGCTTTCCGATGCACGCGAGGGTGTAACACACTCGCTCTGCTCGCTTGAGTTTGAGAATCACCGTCCGCTCTACAACTGGTTTTTAGAGGCGCTTGACATCGAGATGCCTCCCCGCCAGATTGAGTTTGCACGAATGAACCTAAACTACACCCTAACCAGCAAGCGCAAGTGCTTGAAGCTTGTCAAGGACGGACTTGTATCTGGCTGGGACGACCCCAGAATGGCTACCATTTGCGGTATGCGCCGCCGCGGTTATCCTGCCAAGGCTATCCGCGCGTTCGTTGATAAGATTGGTGTTTCAAAGGCTAACAGCGTTATTGACTACGCTCTGCTTGAGTCCTGCGTTCGTGACTATCTTAATGTTGAGGCTGACCGCGCTATGGCGGTGCTCCGTCCGCTTAAAATTGTTATTGACAACTATCCCGAAGATAAAACCGAGCAGATTGAGGTTGATATTAACCCGAACAAGCCCGAGCTTGGAAAGAGAACTATTTCCTTTAGCCGCGAGGTTTATATTGAGCAGGACGACTTTATGTTAGACCCGCCGGGAAAATATTTCCGTCTGTGCCCGCAGCGTGAGGTAAGACTTAAGGGTGCTTACTATGTTAAATACGCTTCGCACGAAACCGACGAAAACGGCAACATTACGGTTGTTCACTGCACCTATGACCCCGAGAGCTTTGGCGGTGAAACACCCGACGGCCGCAAGGTTAAGGGAACGCTTCACTGGGTTTCCTGTGCTCACGCAGTAGAGGCTGAGGTACGCCTTTATGACCGTCTTTTCAATGTTTCCAACCCGTCTGACGAGGAGGGCGTTGAAAGCTTTGCGGACAACCTTAACCCCGAATCACTTACGGTGCTTGAGGGTTGTATGCTTGAAGAGTGCATGCGCGACGCGAAGCCGCTTGACCGCTTCCAGTTTATGCGCCAGGGTTATTTCTGTGTTGACAGTGATTCGACACCCGAAAAGATTATAATCAACCGCACGGTTGCACTTAAAGATTCCTTTAAAAAGTAGGTGCTATTATGAAGGTTTTTGATATTTACGAAAAAATTGATTGGTACTATCCTTTCCTTACCGCCTGCGATTTTGATAATGTAGGTCTGCTTGTAGGCGACAAAAACGCAGAGGTTACAGGCGCCGTTGTTGCGCTTGACTGCACAAGCGATGTTGTCGACTTTGCGATAGAAAAGGGCGCCAATGTTATAGTAACCCACCACCCCGTTATTTTTAACCCTTTAAAGAACGTGAGTGGTGACAGCGTAGTTTATAAGCTTATAAAGAACGGCATTGCGGTTATTTCCGCCCACACCAATCTTGACACCGGAGCAAATGGCGTAAACGACTGCCTTTGCGGCAAAATCGGTCTTAAGGTTACAAAAAGCCTTTTAATTGACGGTCTGCTTATCCGCGCAGGCGAAATGGCAAAGAGTGTCAGTGCACAGGAATTGGCGCTTCGTTGCCGCGACAGTCTGCTTGCAACCCGTATTCGATTTACCGACGGCGGCAAATCGATAAAGAAGATTGCCGTATGCTCAGGCGGTGGCGGAAGCCTTTTATCCGAGGTTATGGCTTCGGGTGCTGACGCTTTTGTAACGGGCGAGGTTAAGCACAGCGACTTTATTGCCGCCAAGAATGCAGGCTTTACCTTGGTTGAGTGCGGACATTTTGAAAGCGAGAACATAATCGTTCCCCCGCTTTGCAACCTGCTTAAAAGAGAATTACCGCAGATTGAGTTTACCCAGTATACTCAAAGTGCTATAAGCTATATATAAGTGTTTTTTCGGAGGTAAGATATGAAAGAAAAACTTGAAAGCATAAAGCAGGCGGCTCTTGCCGCCGCAGAAAATGCCGACAGTATAGGAGCGCTTGAAGAGCTGCGCGTGCAGTTCTTGGGCAAAAAGGGCGAGGTTTCGGCTATACTCAAAAGTCTTGGCTCTCTCTCCCCCGAGGAGCGTCCCAAGATGGGTGCGCTTGCAAACGAGGTGCGCGCTGAGATTGAAAAGGCCTTAGGCGAGAAAAAGGAAATTTTGACCTCTGCTGCTGTTACAGCAAGACTTGAGAGCGAACGTCTTGACATCACCATGCCCGGCAAAAAGACACAGGTTGGCGGTCTTCACCCCATCAACATTGTGACCGACGATATGATTGATATTTTTCAGTCTATGGGCTTTGATGTTGTTGACGGTCCCGAGGTTGAAACCGACTACTATAACTTTGAGGCACTTAACATTCCTGCCGACCACCCTGCAAGAGATATGCAGGACACCTTCTATTTAGGCGAGAATATTCTTCTGCGCACACAGACAAGTGCCGCGCAGATACGCACAATGCAGAACCGCAAACCGCCTATCCGCATTGTCTGCCCCGGACGCGTTTTCCGCGCTGACGAGGTTGACGCTACACACTCCCCCGTTTTCCATCAGATGGAAGGTCTTGTTGTTGACAAGGGCATTACTATGTGCGACCTTAAGGGCGTACTTGAGCAGTTTGCTCACGAAATTTACGGACCCGACACCAAGGTTAAGTTCCGTCCCTCCTTCTTCCCCTTCACAGAGCCGAGCGTTGAGGTTGACGTTACCTGCTCTGAGTGCGGCGGTAAGGGCTGCCGTGTCTGCAAGGGCTCGGGCTGGATTGAGATTTTGGGCGCAGGTATGGTACATCCCAATGTTCTGCGCGCTTGTAACATAGACCCCGAGGAATATTCGGGCTTTGCTTTCGGTATCGGACTTGACCGTCTTACCACCACCAGATACAAGATAAGCGACATTCGACTGTTATTTGAAAACGACACCCGTTTTCTTGAGCAGTTTTAAGGAGGGGTAAGGTATGAAAATTTCTTTAAATCAGCTTAAAAATTATGTTGATATAAATGTAGGCGTAGCGGAGCTTTGCGACCGCATGGTCATGGCAGGCTTTGAGGTTGAGGAAATCACCGACCTCTCTTCGACAATGAGCAATGTTGTAGTCGGCAAGGTAGAGGCTATGGAGCGTCACCCCGACTCTGACCATCTCTGGATTTGCCAGGTTAATGTCGGAAACGAAACTCTGCAGATTGTAACCGGTGCACAGAATGTATCGGTTGGCGACTTTGTTCCTGCCGCACTGCATGATTCGCATCTTCCTAACGGCGTTCACATCAAAAAGGGCAAGCTTCGCGGTGTAGAATCCAACGGAATGCTCTGCTCGGGCGAGGAATTATGCCTTAAGGACTGTGACTATATGGGCGCAGAGGTTAACGGCATTATGATTATGGACGACGCATACGCCGCAGGTACCGATATGCGCGAGGTGCTTGACCTTTTCGACTATGTAATTGACTTTAAGATTACCGCTAACCGTCCCGACTGCCAGTGTATTTTGGGCGTTGCTAAGGAAATAAGCGTTGTATTGGGTGTTCCCTACCGCGCTCCGTCGACCGAGTATAAAACCGTAGGCGGCGATGTAAACGACTATATTAAGATTGATGTTGAGAATTACGACCTCTGCCCCCGCTATGTCGGCAGAATTGTAAAGAATCTTCGCATAAAGGAATCTCCCCGTTGGCTTAAGCACTGCCTTACCGCTTCGGGTATGCGCCCCATTAACAACATTGTTGATATTACCAACTTTGTTATGCTTGAAACAGGACAGCCGATGCATGCGTTTAACTATAATCAGCTTGACGGTAAGCACATTATCGTTCGCAACGCACGCGAAAACGAAGCTATTCAGACTCTTGACGGCAAAAACTATGACCTGAACGCCGATATGCTCGTTATTGCAGACGGCGAAAAGCCCTCCTGCCTTGCAGGTATTATGGGCGGTCTTGAAAGTGAAATTGAAAACGACACTAAGGACCTTTTCTTAGAGTCGGCTAAGTTCAAGCGCGATAACATTCGCCGCACAGGTCGCACTCTCGGCATTCGTACCGAGGCAAGCGGTCGCTTTGAGCGCGGTGTTGATGTCAATAATGTTTCTTACGCTATGGACCGCGCGCTCGCTCTTATTTGTGAGCTTGATGCCGGTGATGTTATTGACGGCGTTATTGACCGCAACGAAGGTCTGCCCGAGGACAAGGCTCTGTCTGTTACACCCGAAAGCATTAACGAGCTTTTAGGTCTTACTATCCCTACCGACCGTATGGTAGAAATTTTAGATTCTCTCGGTCTTTCGGCAAGCTTTGACGGCAAGAACATTAACTGCCTTGTTCCCTCTATCCGCAGTGATATTGAGGGCAGAGCCGACCTTGCTGAAGAGGTTATGCGAATTTACGGCTACGACCACATCATAGGCACACCTATGAACGGTGCCGTTATGCGCGGAAGACTTTTGCCGCAACGCCTGGCTGAGCGCCGCATTAAGACCGCTATGGCGGCGGCAGGTGCTCGCGAAATTATGACCTATTCGTTTATAAGCAGTAAGGCTTGTGCACAATTAGGTCTTGCTGAGGGCGACGAGAGATTAAACGAGGTTAAGATTATAAATCCGCTTGGTGACGAGTATTCGACAATGCGTACACAGCTTTTAACCTCTATGATGACGGTACTTTCCACCAACTACAACCGCAAGATAGCAAGCGCCCGTCTTTTCGAGGTTTCAAAGCGTTTCATTCCGAAGTCACTCCCCGTTACCGAGCAGCCGCTTGAGCTGCCCACAATGTCTATCGGCCTTTACGGCGACAATGAGGATTTCTTCACCCTTAAGGGTATGGTTGAGCAGGTGCTTGAGGAGTTCTCGGTTAAGGTAAGCTACGAGCGCAGCTCTGAGCCTTATCTTCACCCCGGCAGACAGGCTTGCGCTTTGGTTGGTGAGGAGGCTGTTGCAGTATTCGGTGAGGTTCATCCCGATACGGCTGAGCGTTTCTCGCTTGCACCGCGCACCTATGTTGCCGAAATCAAGCTTGATAAGCTTCTTCCCTGCGAAAAGGAAAAGGTGCTTTATAAGCCGCTTCCGAAGTTCCCTGCTGTTACCCGTGACTTTGCTCTGCTTTGTGATATTGACCTGCCCGCAGGCAAGATTGACGAGGCAATACGCCAGGGTGCAGGCAAGCTTTGCGAAAAGGTAGAGCTCTTTGATGTTTATGTCGGTAAGCAGATTCCCGACGGCAAGAAGAGCGTTGCTTACAGTGCAACTCTCCGTTCCAAGGACGGCACTCTGACCGACGAGCAGATTGAACGCGCAGTTTCTAAGATTATGAAAAAGTTAGAAGAAATCGGCGCAGAGCTCAGAAGTTAAAAAATAATTAAAAATTTTAGTACTTGAAATATATTTAGCTTTAGTATAATATTAAGTCGTGAGGTGTTTATTATGAATGATAAGACTATGACATTTTCAATAGGAAACGAGCAGGAGCAGGAAATCAGACGAATTCTGCTTACGGTTTATGAGGCTTTAAAGGAAAAAGGCTATAATCCGATTAACCAGCTTGTAGGTTATATTCTGTCAGAGGACCCGACCTATATCACCACACACAACAATGCACGCAGTCTTATTCGCAGAATAGACCGCGATACTCTGCTGCAGTCGCTTGTTAAATATTATCTTACAGCATAAAAAAACACCCTGCCGTTTGGCAGGGTGTTTTTTTTTTAGTTTGCAGAGATTAGGGCGAATATTACCGCGTATGCGATTATTACTGCGACCGCACCTGCGAGTATTAGGATAAACGGCAGGCGGTATTTTTTGTCCTTTACTTTTAACAAAAGTATCAAAGCAACGAGTGCAACACCCAAAGGGATTATAGCAAAGAACACCGTTGCAAATACGCCCACAAAGGTATTGTCCTCTTCGGTGTTTACTATCCAGTCGAGGTCATCTTCGGGCAGGGTATCAAAATTTGTATTGAGTCTGCCGACAAGCGCCTTATCCTCTATTTTATAGAGCGTTACCTCTCCGTCGTGGTCGGTTGCAAACTCGCCGCCGCGGTAGAAATAACTGCGGTCATATTCTTTATATAAAAGCAAGAACATATCGGAGTTATTTATTCTATCCCTATATATCCTACCAACCTCATAACGATAGTTGCCCGATGAATCCACCGCACAGAAGGGAAAGGACTGAAAGCTTTCAAGTCGTCTTGCGGTCATATGGTGTTGTTCGCCGCCCAGTGCCAAAATGTATTCGGTCTGTGTAATGGTTGCGGTCATTTTATAATCGTTTACGGCAGAATAGGTATCGGCTTCGCCGTCTTTTAGTCTATTAAACTCGTCTAAATGGCTCTGTTCAACAAAATATTTTTGATACCAGGAATGGTCCCTGTCATATTCTACGCGTACAAGGATATTTTTTCCGTCAGTAGATACGGTACCACCTGTAACATCGGTCATAGTGGTATTTATACTAAAGTTATCGTTCCAGTTAAAGACAATATCCCACTCGAAGTCAATAGGATAATAGGTATACTTTCCGTCGGTTACATACGAACAGTCGTCACCCATTGTCCATATCTTTTTATCCGGGATTTCCGTTTTGTTTACATCCGATGCAGAGGCGGGCAAAACGGGTAATAAAAGCAGAAGCATCACTAACAATAAAGCTGATAATTTTTTCATTTCGCCACCCCCCTATTCAAGATTAAGTCGCCTATCAAGCAGATAGGTTTCGAGTGCGTAGATAGCAGCTGCTGCCGCCACCACGATGCCTAAAAGTCCGAACATAACAAAGGCTATAGACATAAAAGTTGCGTTCTCACCCATTGCATCAATAAGCTCGAATACTGTATATATTCCGCCTATTGACATAAGCTGTACTACGGTTGAGGTTAGCGCAGTTGCGCCGTAGTAGATTCCTATTGCCGCAAGCACCTTGTGCTTTGAGGTTATTGATGCCGCCAGAGTAATGCACAGGAAGATAAAAAGCATTTGCGCTATTAAAAGTGAAATAATTATTGCTATACCTAAAATAATATATGCTGCGCTGTATCCGCCGAGGGTTTTGAATATATCCTGCAGCATAAGGAAAATATCTGACCAGACTTCTTTTCTGTAAAAGTCCTCGGGTATTCCGACCGAGAGCATTATCAAAACATCGAACGCAAATATAACTACGCTTACGACCGTAAATATAAGTGACATTACGATTTTTGAGTTAAGCAGTGTTGTTTTCTTTACGGGAAGTGTAAAGGTGAGGTAGCCCTCGTCGGTGAAGAAGTGTTTATAAAAACGGATAATTACAAGAATTTCGCTTAAAAATAGGAAAATAACAAGTCCCACACAACAGAGCACAAGCCCCAAAACAGCGAGTGTCTGTATTGATTGGTACGAGGTGTAGTCTACATCTATTATCTGAATACAAAGTCCGCCTAAGAGGGATAAAATCAGCGAGCTTATAGCCCCTATCCACCAGTATTTAAACACTGCGCGGCAGTCATACTTTAATAGTTTTGCGAACATCTGAACACCTCCTTAAAATATTCGTCAAGCGAGCAGCCGTTTTTCGCCCTTGCCTCGTCAACCGAGCCCGAGCTTAAAATTTTGCCGCCGTAGGTTATAAACATATAGTCATCAAGCACCTGCTCTACATCGGTTATAAGGTGGGTTGTTATTATAATTGTAGAGTCGGTGTTATAGTTGCCCACGATAGTGCCCAAAATATACTCGCGCGCGGCAGGGTCAACGCCTGCTATCGGCTCGTCAAGCAGATATAGCTTTGCATTGCGCGACATAACAAGAATTAGCTGCACCTTTTCTTTTGTTCCCTTTGAAAGCGTTTTAAGCTTTGCGGCTGGGTCTATTTGCAAATCGGCGAGCAGCCTATACGCCTTGTCTGAGTCAAAATCCTTATAAAATTCGGAAAAATACTCTACAAGCTCGTGCACCTTCATCCACGCATTAAAATATGTACGCTCGGGCAGATAAGACACAAGTGCCTTTGTCTGCTCTCCTACGGGGATGCCGTCAACTAATACCTGTCCCGAATTTGCTTGCAACACGCCCGCTATTGTTTTAATAAGTGTGCTTTTGCCGCAACCGTTAGGTCCCAAAAGTCCCACTATTCTGCCCTCGGGCACCGTGAGATTTAAATTATGAAGTACCGTTTTGCCGCCCTTATAGGTCTTGCAAAGGTTTTTACACTCAAGAATGCTCATTCTCTTCCTCCTCTAACATTTCTATAAGTTCTTTTTTATCAATAGACATACTCTCTGCCTGTTTTATAAAATCCTTTATAAGCTTTCGCGCCGCCTCTTGTCTTGCCGATGCTATTATCTCTAAGTCGTCGGTCACAAAGCGCCCCGATGTGCCGCGGGAATAGATTATTCCTTCGCTCTCAAGTTCTGTCAGTGCGTGCTGGACGGTGTTCGGGTTAACCGCTGCCGTAAGGGCTAATTGTCTTACGGGCGGAATCTGCGCGCCTTTTTCGTAGGCTCCGCTTATAATATCGTTGCGAATTCGGTCGGCGATTTGCAGATATACCGGTGTATACTCGTCAAAGCTCCAAGCCATATTTTACTCCTTTCGTTGTATTATTGTACTATCACAATAATACAATTTATGTATAGTTTTGTCAACAAAAAAATAAAACCTTAAAAGAACTTTAAGGTTTTATACTTTAGGCTTCTTAAATTTTATCATAAAGAAGAGAATTATCATTATCTGGAAAACGCCCGCCGCCAATAAAAACGCGGAGGTTTTTACAATGCTGAAGGTGAGCACAAAGCAGAGCATTATAGACCACAGCAGTGCCGAAACCGAGCAAGCAAGCGCAACCTTGCCCCACCACATTGAAGTAAAGACTATTCCGACTATTGCCGAAACGGGAATTGCGTATATAAAGGAGAGCCAGAGCCACGACCCCTCAACGCCTGCCACCATAAGTATTGCAAAAACGATAGCAGCCACAAGGCACGGAATAAACAGTGCTATGAGCGTTATAAGCATACGGTTAAGGCGCACATTTACGGGACGGGCGGGTGCCACGCTGCTTATAAGGTCGTTCACCGTTACGCCAAGAATTTCGGCTAAGTGTGCAAGCACGACAACATCGGGCAGACTCTCAGCGCGCTCCCACTTGGAGACCGATTTATCCGAATAGTTTAACTTTTCCGCAAGCTCAGACTGTGTCATTCCCGCACTTTTACGGTAGAACACAAGCTTTTTTGCAAAAACGCTTTTGATTGCCTGTTCGTCCATACGCACACCTACCTTTCCTTTATATTTTACCTTATTTTCGTTTCATAATCAAGTAAAAACTATGAACAAACGCTTAATAAATATTCTTTTTTATCCACTATAATCTTTCTGCTATGGATAAAGCCCTTGAAACTTTCGCTGTCGGCGGTACGGATACCCGAAAGCCCTTTGCCGCTTTGCTTTACAATGGCTTCTTTTTTGGTGTAGATAGTAAAAAACTGCTCTGCCGTCGGATTTTTAAAAAAGCTTTCCTGCTCCGCTTTTGAAAAAATACCTTTAGCAATTTTTATGAAATTTTTATTGTCACACAAATCCTCAATATCCACACCAACACTTTTAAAGGGCGCAGGAAAGCAAAAAACACTATTTGGTAATTCTGCTACTTTTTCGTTTTCGGTATTTACGGCACAGCAAACCGCGCCGTGTGAATGTGAGATTGATATATATGCTTTATCGTCCTTAATATACGGTTTTCCGCTCTTTGCATATAGGATTTCCTCGTTTATACCAAGGGAAGTGAGGAGTTCTTTGCAAAGCGATAAAGCCGCCAGGTGCATTTCTTCTCTGGTATCAGCAGAGCTTTTTACCGCAATGTAAAGCATATTATCACCTCTTTTTTATTTTACATATCTTTTTGTTTGCCGTCAAGTCGCTCTTGACAAATAAGGCTTAAAATGCAATAATTTTATAGATGTATCCTACAGAAAGGAGTATTCGTTTTGTTAAAGCAAGAATTTTTAGACGAGCTTGAAGGGCAGCTTTGCCATCTCTCCCCCTCACGCATTGAGAAGGCTCTAATATATCATAGCGGAATAATAGACGGACGAATGGAAAACGGTATGACCGAGGAGGAGGCAGTTGCCGCGTCAGTAAGCGCCGAGCACGCCGCACTCGAGTTTATACGCTCCGGCTACGGTGAGCAAAGGCACCATATTTCAAACAAGATTAAATCACTTCCCACCGTATCGCGTCTGTTCTTTTCGAGCATACTTATAATTATATGCTTCCTTATTGTTGCGGCTACCTGGGTTGTTATTGCCTCGGTTTATGCTGTAGCTGCCGTAATTTTGCTTGGCGGATTAGGCTCTATAATAGGCGGAATTGTTATGTGCTTCTTAGGCACCGTTCCCGTAGGGCTTTGCGTTACGGGTGCAGGTATGGTGCTCACGGCGGTAGGGCTGCTGCTCTTTACACCTGTTCGTGCGCTTACAAGGGTTGCTATCAGCTTCAGCACCTTTATTAACAACAAGATACGCGGACTCTTAGCTAAGGAGGCGTTAGCAGTATGAAGACACAAAAAATTTACGTGCTTAGTGCTATCTGCCTTTTTGCAGGACTTATACTCTTCCTTATCGGCTTTGCGATGATGGGCTTTAACATTATGAATTTTGATACTGAGCCGCCATACACCTCTGCTATATACGATGTTAAAGAAAGCATAGACGGTATCACTATTGATGAGCAGGGCGCAGACGTTAAGTTTGTACGCTCCGAAGACGGCAAGGTGCATATTAAATACTATGAAAACAGCCGACGCGGTTACAATTTCAGTGTAAAGTCGGACGGAAAGCTGTATATTTCCTCCGTCATAAACAACGATTGGACCAATAGCTTTGGCATTTCGGTTAGCACACCTACTCTTACGGTTATGCTGCCCAAGGATTTTAGCGGCGATATTAAGGTTGACTGCACGCTTGGCGACATTGTTGCAGAAAATATCTGTGCCGCCTCCTTCTCGGCCGAGTCTGAAAACGGCGATGTTAAGCTAAACGGTGCAATTTTCAGCGGACATCTCACGGTTGACAGTGAGCTTGGAGACACCGAAATATATAATGTTCAGGTTGACAGAACCGCAAAGCTTTCAGCCGAGGACGGAACACTGTTTGCACAGATAGTTAAGGCGGCCGATTTTTATGCGGAATCCGAAAACGGTAATGTAACGCTTGCCGATATAAATTATTCTGGCAGCCTGTTTAGCGAGAGCGAAAACGGAAACATTCAACTTTCAAATGTAAGCGTTGGCAGAAGCATTACGCTTATTTCCGAAAACGGCAATATAAGAGGTAACATAAACGGTGCAGTTGCGGATTTCACCTATAACTGCTCTGCCCGCAACGGCGAATGTAATCTTCCGCAGAGTCTTCTTGGCGGAAATAAACAGCTTAACGCAAAATCCGAAAACGGCGACATCGAAATATATATGGTCACAAAGGCTGTTGTTGAATAAAAATCAAGGGGATTCCCCCTTGATTTTTTTATATATTTTGGTATTATAAAATTACTAATTATAAAGGTTTTGATATTACCAGATGAAATACAAAATTGAAAAAGGGCAAAAGCGCCCTGCTTATTTACAGCTTTACAGTCAGCTCCGCGACGATATAGTAAACGAGGTTTTTGCGGTGGGCTCTAAGCTTCCGTCAAAACGGTTGGTTGCGGAGGAATTAGGAGTTAGCACCGTAACGGTAGAGCACGCCTATTCCCTTTTGTGTGACGAGGGGTATATTGAGGCGCGCGAGCGAAGCGGATACTTTGTTATCTTCCGCAAAGTAGACGGAATGTATCGCCCTGCCGAGCAGAGCTTTCCCTCCGTTCGTCCGCACCATATTAACACAAAGCAGTATTTTTCGTTCCCCCTGCTTGCCAAGGCTATGCGCCGCGTTATAAACGACTACGGTGACGCGATACTTGAAAAATCAGACGAGTCGGGCTGTATTGAGCTTAGAGAGGCTATATGCCGCTATCTTGAACGCAGTAAGGGTGTAAAGGCAACGCCCGACAGAATTATTGTGGGCTCGGGCTCTGAGTATCTTTACGGGCTGATTTCTCAGCTTTTGGGCAAAGAAAAATGCTTTGCTATTGAGTCGCCGTCTTATAAGAAAATTGGGCAGGTTTATGAAAGCTTCGCGGTTAAGACCGACCCACTGCCCCTCGGCTCTGACGGAATTGAGAGTGCGGCGCTCTGGAACACAAGAGCAGATGTGCTTCACATAACCCCATACCGCAGTTTCCCGAGCGGTGTTACCGCCACCGCATCAAAGCGGCACGAATATATTAAATGGGCATCACAGAAGGGCAGATATATTATAGAAGATGATTTCGAGTCGGAATTTTCGGTCAAGCGAAAGCCCGAAGAAACGCTTTTTGCCGCATCGGACTCTGACAATGTTATATACATGAACACATTTTCAAGAACTATATCCCCTGCCCTGCGCGTTGGTTATATGGTACTGCCCGAAGCTCTTATGGATGAATTTAGACAGCGGCTCGGATTTTATTCGTGTACGGTGCCCACCTTTGAACAGTTGCTGCTCAGCATTCTTTTAGACAGCGGCGATTTTGAGCGTCACATAAACCGAGTAAGGAGAAAACTACGCACGCAAACAAAAAACAAGGCTCATTAAAATGAGCCTTGTTTTTATTTTTGAACGCCGCTGAAAACATCTGCGACCTCGGTTATTGTAAGATAAGCGCTCTCGTCAAGCTCGTGCACAATGGTTTTCATACGGGATATCTGAAAGCGGTTTACAACGAAATATATTGCCGTTTTTTCCTTGCCCGTATAGCCTCCGCGCGCCGGCATTATTGTTGCGCCCGTTTCAAACTCCTCCATCAGTGCGCGGCCTACCTCGTCGGGCTTTTCTGTGATTATCATAACCGCTTTTGAACGGTCAATACCCTCTACTATAAAGTCGACGGTTTTCAGTGCCGCCGCATAGGTTACGATTGAATAAAGGGGTAATATCCAGCTTTCAAGCATCATACCCGCTATAACATAAAGGATAACATTATAAATCATACAGAATGTGCCGACGGTTATTGAAAGTCGTTTTGCGAACACGACAGCCATAACCTCTATTCCGTCTATGGCGCCGCCAAAGCGTATTGTAAGACCGCTTCCCACACCCGATATAAGACCGCCGAACAGTGCACAAAGCAGCAAATCGTCTCCCGCAAGCGGCGATACTATGCTAACATCTATCGGCAGCACATCGGTTATAAGCCAGGCGCTTAGCGAATAAATAACCACGGCATATAGCGAATAAACCGTAAAGGTAATTCCCTGCTTTTTCAGTCCGAACAGAAACAGCGGTACATTCAAAATTACAAGGAAAATTGACAGCGTAAAGCGCTCGGGTGTGAGCTGCGACAGCAGCATACTTGTGCCCGAAATTCCGCTATCGTACAGATTTACGGGATAGAGAAAAACCGTAACACCGAAAGCGTTTATTATACCCGCAATCGTGAGTGCTAAAAAATTTTTCCAGCTTAGTTTTATTTTCTTATTGTTCACTCGGTTTCTCCTTAGTTTTATCGTTCAAAACGCGGTTTGTGCGTTCACGAAGAAGATTTACAAACACGGCGGTTAAGGGAATAAAGAATATCATTCCGATAACGCCCATAAGCTTTCCGCCGACAAACACCGCAATAATGGTCCATAGCGCGCTGAGTCCGACCGAGTTACCAACCACATAAGGATATATGAACTGGTTTTCTATAAACTGCACCACGAAGTATACTATTACGCAGAGTATTACCTGTGACGGATTGACAAGCAAAACGAGAAACGCACCTATTACGCAGGCGGCAAACGAGCCGATATAGGGCACGAACGCAAGTACGGCAGAAAGCACCGCGGTGAGTGATGCGTAAGGGATGCGGAAAATGCTGAATGCTATGAATATAAGCACACCTAAAATTACCGCTTCTACACATTGACCCGACAAGAATTTCTGGTAGGTTTCGTTTATCATTTTGCAGGCTCTCGTAATGCGTCTTGTAACGGTGGGACGCGCATATGCAGACAGAAGCTTGGTAGCGTGGGCGCAAAGCTCATCCTTGCTGAGCAGAGCGTATATAGCAATTACCACAGAAATGAAGAAGGATGCAACACCCGAAACTGCGCTTGAAGCGATATTGAACGCAGAAGTAAGCACAGTACCCGCACTGCTCGTAACACGGGATACGAGATTTTTAAGGTCGAGCGAGTTAAACCACGCAGTCAGTCCCTTTGTATCTATATCATAGCTTGCAAGCAGTTTAGTCCACTCGGGCAGCTTTTCTGTTACAAGCTCATATAGGCTGACAACCGAAGAAATAAGCTCAGGTATCAGCATTGTAAACACAAGCGCGATTACAAGCAAAACTGCAAGCAGAGTCAAAACAAGACTTGTAAGTCGAACAAGCTTTTTATTAGGCTCTTTCTTTTTATAAAGCTTTGATAACAGCCTCTCAAGCGCACGCATAGGCACATTGAGCACAAAGGCAAAAACAAAACCAAAAGCAACGGGAGAAATAAGCCCATAAAGCTTTGTAAACCAGGTCATAACTGTACCAAGATTCATAAGCGCGGCGTAAAGAGCTACACCAAATGCGATTAAAATAAGCGGCTTTTTTAAGTTCTTTTGCAATTTTAATATCTCCTTAACATTTGGATATGTTTAGTATACCACATAGAAAAAATCTCTTCAAGAATAAGTTAGTTGACTATTTACAGTTTTTTACAGTATAATAACAAAAAAGGAGGGCGGCTTATGGAAACAAAAAAACGGTACTGGCTTTTAGATTCTATAAGAGGCATTATAATCATAAGCATGCTGCTCTACCACACGCTTTGGGACCTTTCGGAGATTTTCGGTCTAAAGTTCGGCTTTTCGAGTGCAGAAGTGTTTACCCTCTGGCAAAAAAGCATTCGCTACGGATTTATTATTCTTTCGGGCTTTTGCTGGTCGCTCGGTCGGCATAAACTACGCCGCGCGCTTACTGTGCTTGGCGCCTCTTGCATTGTCACTTTGGTTACGGCCCTGTTTATGAAAGAAAACATAATTCTTTTCGGCGTGCTGACTCTGCTTGGCAGTGCAATGCTTATTATGATTCCGCTCGACAAGGTATTTAAAAAAATAAATCCTTATGTAGCGCTCATTGTTTCTCTTTTATTTTTTATTCTGCTTTACGACCTTGAGCACAGATGGATAAGCTTTTTCTCCCTTGATATATACCGTCTGCCGCGCGAGGTTTGCCGCAATTTATTCACAGCCTTTATAGGTTTGCCTAAACCTTCTTTTCACTCGACCGATTATGTTCCGTTGTTTCCTTGGATATTTATTTTCTTCTGCGGTTATTTTTTATACAGGATTATAAAAAGGCACGGATTATTAGAGGCATTATGCGCCATAAGAATAAAGCCGCTCGAATTTCTCGGCAGACATTCTCTTATTATTTATATGCTGCACCAGCCCGTTATTTATGCAGTTTTGTGGCTCATTTTTAAGATAATAT
Organism: Acutalibacteraceae bacterium; assembly: GCA_045590515.1. Classification (GTDB taxonomy): domain Bacteria; phylum Bacillota; class Clostridia; order Oscillospirales; family Acutalibacteraceae; genus SIG589. Next base: position 55,813 of record JAZNRD010000020.1, on the reverse strand, counting down.
AAGCAGGTATCAGACGATACCTGCTTTTTTTGTCCATTTACCGCTAAGGTAATAAATTGTAAATAAAGTAAACAGTAAAAGGTTGTGCGCTATCATACAGCCCCAGGCTGAAACAAGACCCTTTGACAGCAAAACTGTGCAGACGAATGTGCCGACTATACGCACGCCCCACATTCCGATAATATTGCACACAAAGGGTAAAAAGGTTTGTCCCATTCCCTGCATAATGCCCTCTATTATTATTGAAACGCCGTAAAACGGCTCGCTCAGTGCAACCATACGAAGCACCGTTGTGCCAAGGGCTATTACGCTTTGGTCCTGCGAAAACAAGCGCATCATCTGGGGTGCAAAAGCGAAAAGCAGTCCGCCCGAGAAAAGCATTAGCGCAACCTCTATTGCGATTATGGTTTTTGAAAGCTCGCGCAGTTTCCGTTCATCCCTTGCGCCAAGCGCGTTGCCTGCAAGCGTTGCGGCGGCAGTCTGCATTCCGTAGCCGGGGATATAAAATGCCGATTCTACTGTATTCGCTATTGTGTGCGCGGCGGTCGAAATCTCGCCGAGAGAGTTTATCATTGCCGCAAACGCCACATAGCCGAGCGAGGTGCCGAAACGCTGTGCTGCGTTGGGAAGTGCAACCTTAAGGCAGGGCAGCAGCACCGCCTTGTCGGGCTTTATGCTATCGTAGCGCGGACTTACAAGCGAATGTGAATAGAGCTTAAGCGTTATAATGATGCCACCCACAAAAAATGCGATAGCACTTGCGATTGCCGCACCGATGACACCTAAGCCAGCACCAAGCATTTTAAATTCTAAACTGAAAATGCTGACCGTACGCGTCGGGTATATGAGCAAAAAATTAAGCACCACATTTATAAGATTTACCCACACGCCTACGCGCATTGGGGTTTTGGTATCGCCTGCTGCGCGAAGCACTGTGCCGAACACAATGGTCGCGGTGCGCGCAAGCATTGGCGTATAGAGTATAAAGAAATATTTAGAAGCGAGCGGTCTTATAACCTCGTCAACCTGCATCCACACGGGGATTACGGAGCTGAGTAGTAGCGTTATTGCGGTGAAAAACAAGCCAACCACCAAAACTGCGAGCACCGCCTGCGCGGTTGCTTTTTTTGCGCCTTTCTCGTCCCCCGCGCCGAGTGACTGCGATATAAATGCCAAAAATCCGACGCCCATTGCCGAAACGGTGCTGTTCAAGAGCCAGTTGACCGTTGTGGTAGAGCCGACCGCCGCGGTTGCGTGGGTACCGAGGCTTCCGACCATTGCCGTATCTATGTATTGCACCGCGGTCTGCATAAGCTGTTCGAGCATTGTAGGCCCTGCAAGTGCGAGTATAGTCGGTATCAGCGACAGTGATAATTTTTTCTTAATCAATTAAATTCTCCCATTCTTCCATAGCCGAAATAAGCTCTTCTTCGAGCTCTGAGAGCCTTATGGAAAGCTCTGAAAGTTTATTGTAATCCGATAGGTTTTCTTCGCTCTCCTGCTCTGCCGTAACGGCGGCAATTTCTTCTTCAAGCGTGGCTATTTTGTTTTCGGCTCGTTTTAGCGCCCTTTCGCGCCCACGCTGCTCTTTTAAGGGGGTTGTGTAGCCTTTTTTCTGTACAGGTGCGGTTCTTTCCTTTTGTGCTTGCGGCTCCTCTACGGTCTGTTTTGAGAGATATTCCATATACTCATCAAAATTTCGCTCGTGTACCGCGGCGCCGTTTGACGAAAAAACTATAAGCCGTTTTGCAATTTTGCGCGTGAAATAGCGGTCGTGTGATACGAAAATAATTGTGCCCTCGTACCGCTCTAAAATATCCTCAAGCGTTTCCTTGCCGATTATATCCATATGGTTTGTCGGCTCGTCAAGCACCAAAAGATTTGGTCGCTTATAAAAAAGCTTACAAAGCGCGAGTCTTACGCGTTCGCCGCCCGAAAGCACATCTATTGTTTTATAAACCTCTTCACCGCTGAAAAGAAATGCGCCGAGCGCGCTTCTCGCTTCAAAGTCGCTCATTGACGGGAACGCCGACAGCATATTATCGAGCACACTTTCTGTTCCCTTTATCTGTGCTAACTGCTGGTCGAAATAGCCTATTTCGACCATAGCGCCCGTTCGAAACGCGCCCGAAAGTGCGGGAATAACACCCACAAGCGTTTTAAGCAGAGTAGATTTTCCAAGTCCGTTGCCGCCTATGATTCCTATGCGGTCGCCGCGATAAACATTAAAGGAAAGTGTTGCAAGCGGAGTATTAAAGCCAACCGTAAGCTCTGTGGCACTTAGCACCTCCTTAGCGCTTTTTACGCGCGGCTCTGTGTTTATATGGAAGGTGCGGTTATCGTAAAGGTCGGGCGCATCTATTTTTTCCATACGCTCTACCGATTTCAGCTTGCTTTGCGCCATTGCGGCCTTTGTAGCCTTATAACGAAAACGCTCTGCAGTGGCGGTTATGCGCTCTATTTCCTTTTTTTGTGCCTCGTACGCCTTGCTTTGCAGTGCGCGGCGCTCTTTCTTGCTCTTTGTAAATGCGGTATAATTGCCTATATAACGTTCGGTTTTGCCGTGCTCAATTTCATATACCTCGTCCACCGTATTATCAAGAAACATGCGGTCGTGCGATACGATAACGACAGCCTTTTTATAGTTCTTTATATAATCCTCGAGCCACGAAACCGCGTCAATATCAAGATGGTTTGTCGGCTCGTCAAGCAGTAATAAATCGGGCTTTGAAAGCAGAAGCTTTAAAAACGCAATTTTGGTGCGCTGTCCGCCCGAAAAGCTTGAAAGCGGGCGTTCCTTTTCCTCATCGGTAAAGCCGAAACGCTTTATTGCAGCCTCGTACTCTTTTTCAAAATAAAATCCGCCCTCTGCCGTAAACATATCAAGCAGTGAGGTATAGGATTTTATGTTTTCCTCGCTCTGCTCAGTCTCCATTGCGGTCTGTGCCGAGTCAAGCTTTTCTTTAAGCTCTAAAATGCGTGTGTATGCCGAGCGGATTTCTTCGCGCAGAGTTTTGCTGTTATCGGAAAAGGTCATCTGATTAAGCGTGCCGATTACTGACTGTCCGCTTATAGCCATAAAGCCGCCGTCACTCTCGGTATTGCTAAGCGGCAGCTCACCGCTAAGCACTCTTAGCAGTGTGGTTTTTCCGCATCCGTTTCTGCCTACGACGGCAATGTGGCTACGGTCGGTTATGGAGATATTTATGTCCTCTAAAACGGTGTTTCCCGAAAGGTCCACCCTGCCGTTTTTTATTTCTATACGCATTTTATCACCAAAGGCTATATTAACATTTTTTATTTATCTTTGCAACAAAAAAGGCTGACTCTTTTAAGTCAGCCTTCTTGTTATCTCTGTACTCTGCCCGAGCCGTCGCCGCCTGCGAGCTTTTCCACCTCGGCTACGCCGACGCGGTTATAGTCACCCTCAACGGTGTGTTTAAGTGCGGATGCCGCAACTGCAAACTCGATAGCCTCCTGTGTGGACTTGCCCGAAAGCAGTGAATAAATAAGTCCGCCACCGAAGCTGTCGCCGCCGCCTACGCGGTCAACTATTCTAAGGTGATAGCTCTTTGAGAAGCAATAATTTTCGCCGTCGTAGAGCATACCTGCCCAGTCGTTATCACTTGCGGAAATTGAGGTGCGTAGTGTGATTGCAACATATTTAAATCCAAATTTATCAGCAAGCTGCTTTGCAACCGACTTATAGCCCTCGTGATTGAGTTTTCCGCCGTAAATATCGGTATCCTCTGCCTCAATGCCGAATACATCCTTTGCATCCTCTTCGTTGGATATGCAAACATCAACATACTGACAAAGGTCGGTCATAGCGGCGCGTGCCTCTTCCCTTGTCCAGAGCTTGCCGCGGTAATTTAAGTCGCACGAAACCGTAACGCCCTTTTTCTTAGCCGCAATACAAGCATCTCTGCAAATTTCTACAACATTAGGTCCGAGCGCGGGGGTAATGCCTGTGAAGTGGAACCAGTCTGCCCCCTCTAAAATGCTGTCCCAATCAAAATCCTCGCGTTTAGCCTCTGCTATGGCAGAATGAGCACGGTCATAAATGCAGACCGAGCCGCGCTGTGACGCGCCCTTTTCCAAGAAATAAATACCTACTCTGTCGCCGCCGCGCACAATTTTATCGGTATTAACGCCGAAATAACGCAGTGAGTTTACTGCCGACTGACCGATAGCGTGCTTTGGAAGCTTTGTAACATAAACGCTGTCCATTCCGTAATTTGCAAGCGAAACCGCAACGTTGGCCTCACCGCCGCCGAAGGTTGCCTGCATCTGGTCATTCTGGAAAAAACGGTAATACCCGTTAGGTGCCAAGCGGAGCATTATTTCTCCGAAACAAACTATTTTTGCCATTATGCTCTTGCCTCCTTAACAATATCTGCCGACTGACGGCAAAGTGCCTCTATCTCGTCCCATTTCTGTCCGTCGATAAGGTCGGCGGTAACCATATAAGAGCCACCGCAGGCGCAGATAACGGGACAGCTTAAATATTCCTTTAGGTTTTTAAGCGAAATGCCACCCGTGGGCATTACCTTGAACATCGGGAACGGTGCGCTCATTGCCTTGATTTTTGAAAGTCCGCCCGACTGCTCTGCAGGGAAGAACTTTAAAACCTCGAGACCAAGCTTGAATGCGGTATGATAATCTGTCGGTGTGGTGCATCCCGGGAATATAGGCATATCTATCTTCTGGCAGTACTTTACAAGCTCGGGGTCGAGTCCGGGGGTTACAACAAACTTTGCACCCGCGGCGGCAGCCTTATCAACCTGCTCTGTTGTGAGGACGGTGCCTGCACCTACAAGCATTGTAGGCTCTGCCTTGCTCATAAGACGGATAGCCTCGTCCGCACCTGCGGCACGGAATGTAACCTCTGCAACGGGAACGCCGCCACGGCACAGTGCGTGTGCAAGGTTTTCAGCATCGCGCGTTGGGTTATTGAGCTTTATTACCGGTACAACACCGATTTCGCTGATTTTCTGATTAACATTCATTATTCTATCTCCTTATACACCTGAGTATGCGGCAAAGCCTGCATCAACGGGCAATACAACGCCCGTAATTGCGCTGGCAGAGCGGTCATCACACAGGAAAAGTGTTGCGCCTAAGAGCTCTTCACTGTCAACAAAGCGTCCCGTCGGTGTGCCGTTTAAAATCTTGCGACTACGCGCTGTGGGTGTTCCGTCCTCGTTGAACAGAAGTGCTTTATTCTGAGCCGATACCAAGAATCCCGGTGCTATTGCGTTACAGCGGATTCCCGTGCCTGCAAAGTGGGTTGCAAGCCACTGAGTAAAGTTGGAAATTCCTGCCTTTGCGGCGGAATACGCGGGAATTTTGGTAAGCGGTGTATATGCGTTCATAGAAGAAATATTTAAAATGCATCCGCTTCCCTTTTCAACCATATCTAAAGCGAATACCTGCGTGGGAAGAAGTGTTCCCTGAAAGTTAAGCTTGAAAACAAAGTCAACACCGTCAGAATCAAGGTCGAAAAAGCTCTTCTTGCCCTCTACTGCCTCATGGTGATATTCGTTATCGGTTGTGGCACGCGGATTGTTTCCACCCGCGCCGTTTACTAAAATATCGCATTTACCGAGGTCGTTTACAACCCTTTCGTGTACTTCCTTCAGTGCCGCGGTATCGAGCACATTTGCCTTATAGCCTTCGCAGATAAAGCCTTCTGCTTTAAGCTCGTCAGCGAGTGTCTTTACTGCGTCTTCGTTAAGGTCGAGTGCCGCAACACGCGCGCCGCACTGCGCAAATGCGCGTGCCATAGTGCCGCAGATAAGTCCGCCTGCACCCGTTACGACAACAACCTTGTCCTTATAATCAATATTGAGCGGTAGATTAAGCATACTTTTTCTCCTTAATTTTCTATTGTTTCGCCGTTCGCTTCGACAAGTCCGTTTATATAAGCGGAGCCGAGTGCACGGTCAAAAAGACCGTAACCGGGTTTTCCCGTTTCGCCCCAAATCATTCTTCCGTGGTCGGGACGGAAATAGCCTTTAAAGCCCGTTTTTACAAGAGCCTTTATAATAGCGTTCATATCAAGACTGCCCTCGCGCGTGAGGTGTCCCGATTCTTCAAAGCTTGTATCCTCTAAAATCTTTACATTTCTAAGGTGCATAAAGCCTATACGGTTTGCGGCAGAATATTTTTCTACCATTTTAGGAATATCGTTTTCGGGCGAGCAGCCGAGCGAGCCTGTGCAAAGGCAAAGCGTGTTCGCAGGGCTGTCGTAAAGCTTTAAGAATCTATCAAGGTTTGCCTCGTTCGTTATAATTCGCGGCAAGCCAAAGATGGGATACGGCGGGTCATCGGGGTGGATAGACATTACAACGCCGCACTCCTCTGCAACGGGGATAACGCGTTTTAGGAAATATTCTATATTTTCCCAAAGTCCCTCTTCTCCAAGCTCACCGTAGGCGGTTATAAGCTCACGCACCTCTTCTTGTGTGTAGCTTGAATCCCAGCCGGGCAAATGAATATCATCTTTAAGCGGGTCAAGTCCGCGCATCTGGTCCCAATACATAACAAGGCTTGTTGAGCCGTCATCTGCCTCTTTATCAAGCTGGGTACGGGTCCAGTCAAATACGGGCATAAAATTATAGGTTATGCACTTAACGCCGTATTTTGCGCAGCGGCGGATATTTTCACAGTAGTTTTCAATATGACGGTCGCGCTCTGCTGTACCGAGCTTTATATCCTCTGTAACGGGGATAGACTCAACAACATCGAATACAAGTCCGTTTTCTCTACAGCGGTCGGCTATGTGCTTTATGCTCTCTTCGGGCCAAACCTCGCCCGGTTTTACATCGTAAACCGCCGAAACGATAGAGCGCATACCCGGAATCTGTCTTATATACTCAAGGGTTACGGGGTCGCTGTCACCATACCAACGAAATGAACTTTTCATAAAAGTACTCCTTATAAACCGAAATATTTTTTTGCATTGTTAGTGCAGATATCTTCCACAAGACTGCCAACATATTCTATATCGGCGGGATATTCGCCGTTTTCTATCCATTTACCTAATAGGTTGCATAAAATTCGGCGAAAATATTCGTGACGAGCATAGCTTAAAAAGCTGCGGCTGTCGGTAAGCATTCCTACGAAATTTCCTAAAATTCCGAGGTTTGCAAGGCTTATGAGCTGATTTACCATACCCGTTTTATTATCGTTAAACCACCACGCACTTCCGTGCTGAAGTTTGCCCGCTATTTCGTCCGACTGAAAAGCGCCTAAAAGCGTATCAATCCATTGGTCATCTGTGGGGTTTAAGCTATAAAGAATCGTGCGGGGTAAGCTTTGCTCTGCCTCAAGTGAATCCATAAGGCGATAAAGCGCGGCACAGCTATCGGTAACCGCGATACAGTCAAAGCCCGTATCTGCGCCCAGAGTTTCAAATCGGCGAGAGTTGGGGTTTCGCATACAACTAAAATGAAGCTGCATTACTATGCCAAGTCGGGCATATTCACTCGCACAGTGCCTTAAAAGCTCGGTCTGATAGCACTCAGCCTGCTCTTGCGTTACGCTGTTTCCTTCAAGCGCTGAGGCAAGTATCTTGTCAAGTTCTTCGCTCGGTGCCTCGCGGAACATTATATAATCAAGTCCGTGGTCGGATGCCTTACAGCCGTTTTCTACGAAAAATTCTATACGCGCAGTAAGCGCACGCTTAACGTCGGCTACGGTTTTTATTTGGAAACCAACCACCTGTGAAAGCTTTTCTATATATTCCTTAAAGCCTTTTTTGTGAATATTAAGTGCTGGGTCGGGACGAAAGCTTGGGCAGACCGCAACGGGATAGCCCTCTTCACGCAGCTTTTTGTGCCAGCAAAGGTCACTGAGTGGGTCGTCGGTCGTGCCTATCATTAAAACATTGCTTTTTTCAATCAGTCCGCGTGCCGAAAGTGTTTCATCCTCGCACAGTTTTTTGCTTGTGAGCTGCCATACCTCTTCAGCTGTATCACCGTTCAGCGTGCCGTCAAAGCCAAAATAATTCTTAAGCTCTAAATGGCACCAATGATACATCGGGTTTCCGATAGCACGAGGTAACGCCTCTGCGAATTTCTGGAACTTCTCACGGTCGGGCGCGTTACCGGTTATATATTCCTCACTTACGCCGTTTGAACGCATTATGCGCCATTTATAGTGGTCGCCGCCAAGCCAAAGCTCTGTAATATTCGAAAAGCGTCTGTTTTCGTATATTTCCTTTGGGTCGATATGACAGTGATAGTCCATTATCGGCATTTTCTTAGCGTAGCAAGTGTATAGCTTTTTTGCCGTTTTATTTTCGAGAAGAAAGTCATCTCCCAAAAATTTTTTCATACTATCCTCTCCCTTAGGATACATTTTAACACATTTCTATTTAATAGCAATTGCATTTTGTGTTTTGTTTATTGCAATTTATCTATCCTATAATGCTTTCGCGGTACTCCTTTGGTGTTTTACCCGTATAGCGTTTAAACACCTTTGAAAAATACTGAACATCCATTATTCCGCAGTGGAGTGCAACGGTCTGAACCTGCAGTCGCGTTGTGCCCAGCATATGCATTGCAAGCTTCATACGCTCGCTTATTATATAATCGGTTACGGTCTTGCCGGTCTCACGCTTAAAGACGGTTGAGAGATATCCGGGGCTTATGTTCTGCGCGGCGGCAAGAGAGGAAAGCGAAAGATTTGCGGATAAATCGGAGTCTATAAGCGTTATGGTTTTCTGCACGACAAGCGAATATTTTTTCATTGAGTGCTTGCGGACAAGTCGGCAATACGAGCGGAACATTTCGCCCATAAGCTCCTGCACCGCACTCGGCGTAGACATCTGCTCTATCCTTGCTGCAAAGGAAGAAGAAATCTCATCGAGATACAGCGGATGAACACCGCCGTTTTCTGCAGCCTTTCTGAGCAGTGTATTTGTAATGATGCTATAATTCTTTAAATTTCTTAAGGGGTCTGCAAGTCGCTTTTCGAACGGCATATTTTGGGTTAAGGTTTCAAAAATTTTGCTTATTTTATGCTCCTGACCGAGAGAAACGGCACGCATAAGCTCATTTTCTGCCGCGTAGCGCTCCTCCATCACCTTCATATTTACAAGCACATCTTCAATCTCTTCTCCGTGCTTGCTGAGCGGCGGTACGCTTGCCTCCATCTGTCTGTTGACATCCTCAACAGTGAAGGAGCCGCCCCATATGCGCTCGCAAAAGGTTTCAAGCATTGAGAACATATGACTGCTCTCTTTAAGCACGGGAAGGCCCGCATAATATACTTCAAGCAAGTTTTTCTTCTGCGGTGGGACGCCGTAGCGCTCGCCTATTTCAAATATTGTTCCCATATCAATATGGTCGTGCAGATACGGACCTATTAAAAGCACTGTTTCCTTTTCAACCTGCGGAAGCGAAAGCGCTATAAAGCACAGACCGTATGAATCGTAAAGCTTATATATGGTATAAGCTCTTGCGCCCGAAACAAAGTCGCGCACAGTTTTTTCTCCATAAGGGGTTTCGCCGAATATGAGTGTAAAGTTTTCGTCCGCTACGCTATTCATTTTATCGGTCGGACTGAGGAAGGACACCTTTATTCTGCACTTTTTAAAGGTGTCGCACAAAAAACGAAGCTCGCTCTCATAAAGCATAATAATTCTCCTAAGCAATTTTTTTGCGCCTCGGGTTTTTGTAAAATATAAACAATTTTTATAAACTACATTATTTATTCTAATGCATTATTAAAGTAATTTCAACAACAAAAATGCCTAATTGATTAAAATAGTACAAAAAATATCGAAAAATTTACTCACTAAATGCAACAAAATTTCTTATAATAAAAACAGCGCTCTATTTTCAAGCAAAAAATACTTGCAGGAGGCTTTATAAAAATGAAAAAGAACGTTAAATTAGATGCCAACGGTTACCGCAAGTTTGGTATCCGTGACAGCGTTGCCTACGCGGCAGGCGACCTTGGCTGTAACATGAGCTTTGCGCTCAAAGGCACAATGTCTATCTTCTGGACACAGTTTATGGGCATGGACCTCTGGTATGCGCTTTTGCTGATAGTTGTTCAGGTTTGGGACGCTATCAATGACCCGCTCATCGGCTCTATCATTGATGCTGACCGTCACACCTACAAGCGAAACAAGTTTTTAGCTTACATATGGGCTGGTTCAATCGGACTGATTATTGGCGGCGCTTGCTGCTTCCTTCCTTTCCCGAACGCTCCCACATGGGCTAAGTTTATAATTTTTATTGCCGGCTATGTTGTATGGGATGCTTTCTACACAGTTGCAAATGTTCCCTACGGCTCGCTGCTCTCTCTTATTTCTAACGATGTTAAGGACAGAGCTTCGCTTTCGGCCTGGCGTTCTGTTGGTTCTATCTTCGGAAATATGCTTCCGATGGTTATTCTTCCGTTCATTATTTATGATAAGAACGACAACCTCATCGGTGAGCGCGTGTTTATCGCCGCTCTCATAATGGGCGTTCTTGGTTTCATTTGCTTCCAGTTTATGATTAGAAACACCGAAATCCGCGTTGAAACAAATGTAGAACTCAGCGAGGAAAAACCGAAGTTCAATGTTTTCAAGGCTTTCGGAAACTTCCTTAAGAACCGTCCCGCAGTTGGCGCTACCATTGCCGCTATGGGTATGTTCATCGGTATGCAGGGTGCCGCAACCGCTGTTACCGTTATCTTTCAGTCTTATTATAACAATGTTAAAATCTCGGGTATCGTTCAGCTTTTCGCTATGATTCCGATTGTTGTATTCACCCCGCTTGCACGCAAATGCGTTGCTAAGTTCGGTAAGAAGGAGCTTGCTACCTTCGGTTCTATCTGCTCCTTAGTTGCAGGTCTTGGACTGTTTATCGTTATGCCGAACAACACCGGTCTTGACCTTTTAATTTACATTATATTCCAGCTTATTTATTCACTCGGTCTTGGCATTTATTCAACCGTTTCCTGGGCTATGATGGGCGACGCCATTGACTATAACGAGTGGAAAACAGGCGCACGCGAGGAAGGCACTGTATATTCGCTTCACTCCTTCTTCCGTAAGCTTGCACAGGGCATTGGACCTTCTCTCGTGCTCATTGTAATGGTAGCACTCGGCTATGTTGGCGCTGACGAGGGTAACCAGGCTTGGCAGGTTGCGGTTAATATGCGCTACCTCGTAGCAGGCACCTATCTCTTCTCTGCACTCTTACAGTTTGTAGGACTTGGTCTTGTTTACAATCTTGACAAGAAGACCCTTGCAAAGATGAACGAGGAGCTCGGCCGCACAGAGAACGAACCCGTTATAGCGGAGAACTAATATATTTTATCTAAAAATGCCCGACGGATAAAATTATCTGTCGGGCATACATTAAATAAACACAAACCAAAAAAGGAGTCAGAAAATGAGAACTGTTGTAAACATCAATAGAAAATGGGCGTTTACAAAAATGGCAGACGCTGTTCCCGCCGCTATCGACAACCGCTTCTGTTTTGTAAATCTTCCTCATTCTTTTAACGCAATAGACGGACAGGACGGCGATAACGATTATTACCGCGGCACCGCCTATTATTTAAAGAAACTGACAAAGAGTGAGCTGCCCGAAGCAGACCGCTATTATCTTGAAATCAAGGGTGCAAACTCCTCTGCTACCGTTTATGTTGACGGCAAAGAGCTTATACATCACGACGGTGGTTATTCCACCTTCCGTGTTGACATTACAGAGCATTTAGGCGGCGAAGGTCTTCTTTGCATAGCAGTAGACAACTCCCAAAACGAAACGGTTTATCCGCAGATGGCAGACTTCACCTTCTATGGCGGTATTTATCGCGATGTTAACATTGTTTGCGTGAGTGAATCTCATTTCTCTCTTGATTACTACGGCGGTCCCGGTCTTGCCGTTACACCCGCTATTTGCGGCGACGATGCAAGCGTTAAGCTCGAAGCGTATGTTGACGGTGCCAAAATGGGACAGAGCCTTCGTTACACCATAAAGGACCGCGAGGGCAACATTATAGCAACCGCTAACACCCCCGAAACCGAGGTTACCTTAGATATTAAGAATGTTCACCGCTGGCACGGCCGCAAGGACCCTTATCTTTACACTGCATATGTTGACCTTATGAACGGCGATGAGGTGCTTGATAATGTTTCTGCACGCTTTGGCTGCCGCGAGTTTAAGATTGACCCCGATAACGGATTTATTCTGAACGGTGAGGAATATCCGCTTCACGGTGTTTCGCGCCACCAGGACCGCTGGGGCGTGGGCAACGCACTCCTTCCCGAGCATCACAAAGAGGATATTGAGCTGATTTATGAGGTTGGTGCTACCACCATCCGCCTTGCTCACTATCAGCACGACCAGTATTTCTACGACCTTTGTGACGAGTACGGTCTTGTTATCTGGGCAGAAATTCCCTATATTTCAAAGCATATGCCGACCGGACGTGAGAACACAATAAGCCAGATGAAAGAGCTTATAGTTCAAAACTATAACCACCCGTCCATTGTCGTTTGGGGACTTTCAAACGAAATCGGCATTGGCGGCAGTGACGAGGACCTGCTCGAAAACCACCGCATACTCAACGATATGTGTCACGAGATGGATAAAACCCGTCTTACCACCATTGCGGCGGTTTCAATGTGCAAGATTGACGACCCGTATTTACAGATTCCCGATGTTGTTTCTTACAACCACTATTTCGGCTGGTACGGTGGCGAAACCTCTATGAACGGTCCGTGGTTTGATAACTTCCACAAGACTCACCCGACCATTCCGATTGGCTGCTCTGAATACGGCTGCGAGGCGCTTGACTGGCACACCTCCAATCCGATGCAGGGCGACTATACCGAGGAATATCAGGCATACTACCACGAAGAGCTTATAAAGCAGCTCTTTACACGCAAATATATGTGGGCTACACATGTTTGGAATATGTTTGACTTCGGTGCAGATGCTCGAAACGAGGGTGGCGAAAACGGTCAGAACCACAAGGGACTTGTTACCTTTGACCGCAAGTATAAGAAGGATTCCTTCTATGCTTATAAGGCCTGGCTCTCGGACGACCCGTTCGTTCACATCTGCGGAAAGCGCTATGTTGACCGCGTTGAAGACGTAACGAAGGTTACGGTCTACTCCAATCAGCCTGAGGTTGAGCTTTTCGCTAACGGTGAAAGCCTTGGTTGCAAGCAAAGCGCAGAGCATTTCTTCTACTTTGATGTTAAAAACATTGGCGAAACCACGCTTTTGGCCGTTGCAGGCGATTGCCGTGACGAGTCCATAATTCGCAAGGTTGACACCTTTAACGAGAGTTATCGTCTTAAGGAAAAGGGCGCAATTCTCAACTGGTTTGACATCGACGCTCCCGAGGGATACCTCTCGCTTAACGATAAGATGAGCGATGTTATTTCCACCGTTCAGGGCAAGCTTATCTTTATGGGACTTGTCGGCAAACTTATGGGCGGCAAAAAGGGCAAAGACGGTAAAGAGGGCAAGATGGAGGCTATGGGCTTTGAAATCGGACCCGATATGATGGCTATGATGGGCGGCTTTACTGTGCTTCGTCTGTTCACCCTTATGGGCGGTATGATGGATATTAAGTTCACAAAAGAAGAGCTTCTCGACCTTAACAAAAAGCTTAACAAGATAAAAAAGCCTAAGAAATAAAAATTTTAACCCCTGCTCTCTCTGAGTGGGGGTTGTTTTTTTAAATCTTGTTGTTGATATTTTTCGCGTATATAAGTATAATAATAATATATCTAAATTTTAGGGGGACTGCGTTTTGGATTTCAGACAGTTCTGGGGTAATTTAAAAGGCAAAAAAATTGCTATGTGCGGAATAGGTGTGAGCAATACGCCGCTTATTCTCGATTTTCTTAAGAAGGGTGCACGCGTTTACGCTTGCGACAAGCGTACGCGTGAGCAGATTGGTGAGCTTGCGACAGAGATGGAGCAGGCAGGTGCCGTGCTGCGCCTTGGTGACGGATATCTCGATAATTTGGAGGTTGACATAATATTCCGTACGCCCGGTATGAGCTTTAACCTGCCCGAGCTTTCGGCTGCACGCAAAAAGGGCATTGCCGTAACAAGCGAGATGGAGGTTTTCTTCGACCTCTGCCCTGCTACTATTTTTGCAGTAACCGGCTCTGACGGAAAGACCACCACCACAACGCTTATTGCCAAAATGCTTGAGGCAGAGGGCAAGACCGTTCATGTGGGCGGAAATATCGGAAACCCCTTACTTCCCATAATTGACGAGATTAAGCCTGAGGATTTCGTAGTTGTTGAGCTTTCCTCGTTCCAGCTTATTTCTATGCGCAAGAGTCCCGATGTTGCGGTTGTTACCAATGTTGCACCCAACCACCTTGATGTGCACAAGGATATGGACGAATACGTGCAAGCCAAGCGCAATATCCTTTTGCACCAGAACGCATTTTCGCGCACGGTGCTTAATTACGACAACGAAATCACCAACAGCTTCCGCTCAGATGCACGCGGACAGTCGTTAGGCTTTAGCCGTGAGCGCAGGGTTAAAAACGGTGCCTGGCTTGACAGCGACGGCTGGCTTCATATGAGCTACCGTGGAATTGATGTTCCGCTTATTGACCGCAGAGAGATTGCCATTTTAGGCGACCACAATGTTGAAAACTATCTTGCCGCTATTTCGGCTGTCTGGGGCTATGTCGGCGCTGACAGCGTGTGTGAGGTTGCACGCAACTTCGGCGGTGTTGAACACAGAATTGAGTTTGTAAGAGAGCTTGGCGGAGTAAAATACTACAACGACTCTATAGCCTCAAGTCCGACACGCACCATTGCAGGACTCAAGGTATTTGAAAATGAGGTTATTTTGCTTGCCGGCGGATATGACAAGCATATTCCGTTTGAGCCTATGGCACCTTATATCAACGACAAGGTAAAGCTTTTACTGCTCACTGGACCGACTGCCGATGCTATTGAGGCGGCGGTAAAGAGTGACCCGTCCTATGACGGAAGCTGTGAAATTATAAAGACCGAAAATCTTGCCGAGTCGGTTAAAATTGCACACAAGCGCGCGAAGAAGGGCGACATTGTAACCCTTTCCCCCGCTTGCGCAAGCTTTGATGCTTTCCCGAATTTTGCGGCAAGAGGAAATTATTTTAAAGAGCTGGTGAACTCACTTTAATGGATACTGTTACACTTATAAAAAGGCTGTCAGACAGCGTGTGCATTGGCAACATTCACGATGCGCTCGATATTGCGCGCGAATATCTTGACGGCGCCTGCGAAATAGAAATGCTGACTGGCGGAAACCTTGCACTTAAATTAAAAGGCAAGGGCGACCGCACTCTGCTTTTTGACGCACACATAGACGAAATTGGTTTCATTGTAAACGAGATAACCGACGGCGGATTTTTAAAGGTAAGCTGTGCAGGCGGATTTGATTTGCGCGCTTTACCGTCACACGCCGTAACGGTACACGGAAAAAAGCCGATACCTGCCGTATTTACAAGTGTTCCGCCCCATCTTGCAAAGGATGATGGGGTTTTTGACGACATAGCAAAACTATCGGTCGATACGGGACTCGGCAAAAAGGCTAAGGAATACTGCTCTGTGGGCGATTTCGTTACCTTCCGCCAGGAAGCAAAGGAACTAAAAGGCGGAAAAATTACGGGAAAATCGCTTGACAACCGCGCAGGAGTTGCGGCACTTTTACTGCTTGCAGATAAGCTAAAGGGAAAAGAACTGCCGCAAAATGTAACCATTCTCTTAAGCAATCAAGAGGAAATCGGATGCCGTGGCGCTAAGACCGCTTCCTTTACGCTCGATGCGGATGAGTCGGTCTGTGTTGATGTCAGCTTTGCATCCTTCCCCGGCATTGCGGCTAACGAGTGCGGCAAGCTCTCAAAGGGTCCGATGCTCGGCTATTCCCCCGTTCTGTCGAGAGAGATATTTTTAAAGCTTGTAGCTATTGCTGAGAGGGAAAACATCCCGTTCCAGAGAGAAATTATGGGTAGCACAACCTCTACCAACGCGGACGCTATTACCCTTTCAAAATCGGGTATTCCGTCGGCGCTTGTGTCTATTCCTCTGCGCTATATGCACTCCGACTGTGAGGTAATTGATAAGGCGGATGTCGAGGCTGTGGCAGAGCTGCTTTATAACTACGCTATGAGTGGAGGTGCTCTCTGTGACTGAACTGCTTAAAAGGCTTTGTAACGCAGACGGCGTTTCGGGCAACGAAAAGGCCGTTCGCGATGTAATTATTTCCGAAATCGACGGTCACTGTGAATGGAGAGTTGACCCTCTTGGAAACATTATTGCCGAAAAAAAGGGCAAAAAGCGCCCACTTAAAAAAATAATGCTTGATGCCCACACCGACGAGGTTGGCGTTATTGCAACCTATATAAACGACGACGGATTTATCTCTTTTTCGGCTGTAGGCCCTGACAGCATACGGGTTGAAAGTCTATTATCCAAGCGTGTGCGTTTTCTAAACGGCACGATAGGCATTATTGGTCAAAAGCCTATTCACCTGTTATCTAAAGAGGAGAGCAAAAAGCTCCCCTCTCGCGACAGTCTTTATATTGATATTGGTTGTGACAGCAAGGAAGAGGCAGAAAAATTCGTAATGCCGGGTGATGTTGCCACCTTTGATGCACCGTTTACCGATAACGACGGCTTTATAACCGCAAAGGCTATTGACGACCGCGCAGGCTGTGCCGTCATTATAAAGCTTTTACAGGGTGAGCCCGAATATGATATTACCGCCACCTTTACCGTACAGGAAGAGGTTGGACTTCGTGGCGCGGCTACTGCTGCATACACAGTAGACCCCGACTTCTGCATTTGTGTTGAGGCTACCACCGCTTCTGACATAGCAGGGGTAGAAGGCGGCGCGCGCGTTTGCCTTTTGGGCGAGGGTCCGACTATCTCGTTTATGGACAACACAACACTTTATGACCGTGAGCTTTTCGAGAGGGCGCTGTCTTCGGGTGTTAAGTGCCAGGTTAAGAGCGCTGTTGCGGGCGGAAACAACTCGGGCTCCATTCACAAGGCGCGCGGAGGTATTCGTACCATAACAATATCTGTTCCCTGCCGTTATATTCATTCCTCGTCCTGCTCTGCAAAGCTTTCGGATATTGAGGGCGCATATGCGCTTGCAAGCCGTATGATTGAAATAATCGGAGGAGAGCTTTGTGATTAAGCTTATAAGCCGTTTTGAGACCGAAAACATAATAGACCCTAACTATATTAAAATTGCCGCAAGCATTAAAGCCTACGGCACCTCGCGCCCGTTTTGCACATCCTGGCGGCAGGGCGATACTCTTCTTTGCCGCATTGACGGGAATATGACGCTATATGGTGAGGATTTTGACCCCGAGGAGATAAAAAGCTTTATCTCTGCCGTTGGTGCTAAAACCCTTTGTTGCAGCGCGTCTGCCGCAGAGAAATTAGGATACGACTACAAAAAATACAAGGTTATGCGCGCCGACAAGGGTGCGCGCGTAGCGGCAGAGTTTGAGCCGTCGCTTGACCTTGTTTACAAGCTTTTATGTGAGGGCGAAGATGGGGAAATCACCCTCCCAGACCGCGAGGCATTTATTGCCGACCTTTCGCACCGCACACGCCACGGCACAGCACTCAGCGTTGTATACAAATCTGCTGTTTGCGTAATACCCTATATAACCGACAGCGGTGCACTTATTTGCGGTGTTGCAACCGAAAAAAGTGCGCGCGGGAGCGGTTTTGCGGGAATGTGCGTGAATGCCGCCGTAAGCCGCGTAAACCGACCGACCTTGGTAATTTGCGAGGACTCTCTTGTACCGTTTTATAAGAAATTCGGTTTTTATGAATGTGGCGAAAACGCAGAAATTAAATTTTAATAATTTCTTATGTTGATTTTAGAAGAATTTTGTTATATTATTATATAAGAATGAAGAAAGGAGGCACATTATGGACAAGATTTA
Organism: Acutalibacteraceae bacterium; assembly: GCA_045590515.1. Classification (GTDB taxonomy): domain Bacteria; phylum Bacillota; class Clostridia; order Oscillospirales; family Acutalibacteraceae; genus SIG589. The sequence goes on along the minus strand of JAZNRD010000020.1, from coordinate 37,875 downwards.
TGACAGCTCTGCGCTTTCTATTTTTCCGCTTTCTGACGGAATGATTTTTGCATACTGTCAGGAACGCGAAGGCGACCAGATGACAGTTGCGTTTAAGATGGTTTCGTTTGAGACGGGCGTTATGACCAATGTGACCTCTGATTTCTTTTCTATTGCAAAGTTTGGCGCTAAGTACAAGTCCTACCTTTTCCAGATTGGCAACCCCATAACCTGCAAGGTTGCTGACCTTGAAAACGGGAATGTCTTTATTGTGGATGACAAGGGCGAGGCTAAGATTATTGACCGCGATATAAGCACGCTTTGGACGGGTAATCTCGCCCACAAGGGCAACGCAGTTTCGGGCGTTGCGGTGGACGGTAGCTCACTTTGGTGCTCTTATAAGGATAGCGGAATTCTTATCCGCTACAATACGCGCACAATGCGTGATGAGTTGCGCCTTGGCGGTGGCAGAACTGCCGTTATTAGCGGCCCCAAGGGACTTTATATAAGCGATGGACTTATGCGCGTTTGCGACTGCAACCAAAACAAGATTTTTGAAATTGACCTTAATTCCTACGCTATGAGCGTATACCGCGAATTTGACGAGCCGGTACACCAGTATATAAAGGTTCGCTCGCACGAGCTTGTACTGCTCGATTCGGGAATATATCTGCTTTAAAAAAGAGCTCCAAACGGAGCTCTTTTTTTAAATGCTTTCAGCAATTTTTGCGGTGAGCGCGCCCACTCTTTTAAAATCCATAGCCTCTATATAGTACGCTTCAAGCTCGTCGTGCACCCGTTTCGCGTTTGCTATGACCGAAACCGCCTCAGAAAGCAGTTCATCTGCGGCGCGGCGGTTAAAGCGCATACTTTCGCGGCGGGCAGAAAGTGCAGACATATCGTAAAATCTGCGCGCGTGAATGCGGCGCGTTACGCCGTCCGGGTGGGTGTGACGGTTTTCACTGCAGAAACAAAGCGACTGCGAGGGAATTAAAATATGGTCAATGCAGGTGGGCTCTACCGTGTTATAACAGGAGATAACCTTTTGCCCTACGGATAGTGCATATTCCCTTATTTTATGAAGAATATGGTTCGACACCGCGCCGTACTCGTCCTCTACCACTATAACGGTGCGATATAGGTTTATACTGCTCTTTAAGAAAATTAATCCCTTTGGCGTTATGCCCGATAAAAAGCGTATTTCTTCGTGTGCGCGCTCGCCCTTTTCTACCGTGCGCTTAGCAAGTTTTTTAGCAAAATCGTCCGCCTTTTGCGCGTTTAGTGCCGAGAGTGCGATTTTGCGGTTTTCGCACATAAGCTCACCGGCGGCACCGATATAGCGTGATGCCTCTGCGTGCAGACGCTTGTTTTGCCGTGTAAGCGCAATAATTTTGCTTTCTTTCCCCCTAAACGCCTCGCTGTTCCAGCAGTCCGATAAATTTACTATCGTTTCGCATACACCCGGGTACGCAGGGTCAACAGTGTGCGGCGAGGTGCCGTCCATAATTACCGTCTTTTTATCGTGGATTATCACCGCATCGAGCGAGTCGGGATCGCTGCTGCAAGGGCATAGCTCGACCTCACTTCCCTTTTCCGCAAAAATCGCGGCTAACTGCTTCATCATAGAGGATTTACCCGTACCGGGACCTCCCTTTATTATGTACGCGCGCCAACCGTCGTCGGCCGAGTAGCAATCTGCAAAGCGTGAAACAAAGCCACGTGCCGTATTTGCCCCTAAAAAGCTTTTAAAAAGTGTGGATATATCAAACATAAAACTCCTCCGTTCTCTTCATACTATTCAAAAGACGGCGGTTTTGTGTTGATTTTGGGGCAAAAATGTGTTAAAATGCGTTTGAGTGGGTTAGACGGCTGCGGGCACGCAAGTGCCTGAGGAAAGTCCGAGCATCATAAGGCAGGGTAGCAGCTAACGGCTGCCGAGGGTGACCTTAAGGGAAAGTGCAACAGAGATATACCGCCTTTGTTTTTACAAAGGTAAGGGTGGAAAGGCGAGGTAAGAGCTCACCGACCGAATGGAGACATAACGGTCCTGTAAACCCTATCCGATGCAACGCTAAGTAAGGCTATACATTCGCCTGATGTGCCTTGAAAAGCGGCTTGAGCAGCAAAGCGATTTGCTGTCGAGATAGATAGTCGTCCACGACAGAACTCGGCTTATAGACCCAGTCATATTAAAAAAACACCGTCAAAAGACGGTGTTTTTTTAATCGTGTAGATGAAGCTTCAGCGAGCTTCTATGCATATGGACGCTCAGCACTACGCCTATTCCCATATAAAGACACAGAAGGCTTGTCCCACCCGCCGAGAAGAACGGGAGCGTTACGCCGATAACGGGAAGAATTGATAAGCACATTCCAAGGTTTATTATTATCTGTCCCGCAAACATAGCGAATATTCCAACGCAAATAAATCTTCCGAAATTATCGTTGGTGGATTTACCGATTTTCAAAATTCTAAGGCAGATTGCGAAAAGCAGAATTACTACGCACAGACAGCCGAGCATTCCAAGCTCCTCCCCTATGCAGACGAAAATAAAGTCGTTTTCGCCCTCGGGCACGCCGTCTTTTATCTGCGTAAGTGAGCCTCGGAAAAGTCCCTGACCGAAGAAACCGCCGTTTGCAAGCGCAATTCTTCCGCGCCACTGCTGCCAGCCTGCACCCAAAAGGTCCGACTCTACATTGAACATATTTATAAGTCGTTCGCGGTGGTCATCGTTGAGTAAAAAGAAGTAAACAAAGGGTGCCGCTACCGCCGCCGCGCCGCCTGCTATGAGCCAGTACCAAACCTTTAGTCCCGCGGCAAACATCATTCCAATAAACATAAAAGCGAAGATTATTGCCGTTCCGACATCGCCCTGCACAAAGATAAGACCAACAGGGAAAAGTCCGTGAATACAAAGCAGCAGCACATGCTTTAACTTGTTTATATTGCTGCCCACATAGGAAATGTGTAGCGCAAAGGTAATTGCAAAGCCGATTTTCAGTATTTCTGACGGCTGGAAAGAAAAACTGCCTATTCGAAGCCACGCCTTATCATCGGTGTTGCCGGGTGCGTAGCCTATGAAGAATGTGAGAATAACGGGAATAAGCGTTCCGCCCGCTATTATCGGCCAGAATTTTGTAAGTCTTCTATAATCAAATCTTGAAATGAATACCGCAATTCCAAGACCTAAAAGCATTGCAAAGCCCTGCATAAAAAAGTCGCCCTGGCTTCCCGTGTTGCGCGTTGCCGAGAGCACTGCTATACAGCCGTAGCTGCTTGCGGCTAAACAAAGAATAAGCAGCACCTTGTCACATTCGCGCAAAAAGTCTGCTATACCCGCAAAAAGCTTTCCCATATTCTCACCTCGCTTTCTTATTGATTATATGATAAAACGTCAAGAAGTTCAAGCAAAACCAAAATATTTTAAAAATATCTTAAAATAGGCTTTTATCTTTCGAGTATTTATGGTATACTTTATATTTAGAAAGGTGGGCGGTAAAAATGGAGTTTATAAGCAAAAGCGCTCTCCAAACACAAAGTATTGCCGCTGCTGTTGTCCGCCGTCTGTCTGCGGGTACGGTTATTGCCTTTTTAGGTGATTTGGGCGCAGGCAAAACCTGCTTTTCGCATGGGGTTTGTGAGGCACTGGGCTTTTCGGGTGAGGTTTCCTCCCCTACCTTCGCTATCGTGAATGTTTATGAAGGCGGCAGCTTGCCTGTTTACCATTTTGATATGTACCGCATTTCAGGGTGGGAAGACCTTGAAACAACGGGTTATTTTGATTATCTTGACCGCGCTGACGGAATAATTTTGGTTGAGTGGAGCGAAAATATTGCTGCCGCTTTGCCAGACGATGCGGTTTATATTACCATTGAAAAGCTGTCCGATACGGACAGAAAAATTACTGTGGAAGGCGGTGGCTTTTGATGAGAATTCTTTGTCTTGAATGCTCTGCAAAGGCCGCTTCGTGTTGCATTGCAGAGGAGGGCGTAATTTTAGGCTCGGCATTTTCTAATGTTCCGCTCACCCATTCGCAGACACTTATGCCTATGGTTGAAAATGTTCTAAACGCCACGCGTATGGATATGGGCGATATTGACTGCTTTGCAATAGCCGCAGGCCCCGGCTCGTTTACGGGTATCAGAATCGGTATCAGCGCGGTTAAGGGAATGTGCATTGCAAAAAATAAGCCGTGTATTCCTGTTTCTACACTATCCGCTATGGCTTATATGCACTGCGACAAGGATGCCGTTATTTGTCCCGTTATGGACGCACGCTGCTCTCAGGTTTATAACGCACTGTTTCGTGCAAAGGACGGAAAAATCACCCGTTTGTGCGAGGACAGAGCACTGCTTGCAAGCGAGCTTATAGAGGAACTGAAAAATATAGACGGCACCGTAATCGTTACGGGTGACGGCGCCGATATGTTTATGGCGCTCGGCGTGCCCGATAATGTGGTTTGCGCGCCCGCACACCTTAAAATTCAAAACGCGGTTGGCGTTGCTCTGGCTGCAAAAACGGACGATGCGGTTGACGGTGCGGCGCTTATGCCTATATATTTGCGACTACCGCAGGCTGAAAGAGAACTGAAAGCGAGGAGTAAGAAATGATAGCTTTAGGCTGTGACCACGGAGGACTTGAACTTAAAAATGCGATAATTGAGCACCTTAAAGCAAGAGGTATAGAGTATAAGGATTTCGGAATTTACGAAAACCACTCTGTTGACTATCCCGATATTGCTCTTCCTGTATGCAAATGTGTGCAGAGCGGCGAGGCGGAAAAGGCTATTCTTGTCTGCGGAACGGGAATTGGTATGAGCATTGCCGCAAACAAGGTAAAGGGCATCCGCGCGGCTGTCTGCACCGACCATTTCAGCACACGCTTTACAAGACTGCACAACAACACAAATGTGCTTTGTCTTGGCGGAAGAGTGTTAGGCACAGGACTTGCTTTAGAGCTCACTGATTTATTTTTAGATACACCGTTTGAGGGCGGACGCCATCAGACGCGTATAGATAAAATTGCAAACATAGAAAACGGAGGATGTTAATTATGGAAAACCAGGTTTTTGTTATGGACCACCCGCTAATTCAGCACAAATTATCCATACTGCGTGATAAGAATACCGGCTCTAAGCAGTTCCGTGAGCTTGTAAGTGAAATTGCAATGCTTATGTGTTACGAATCAACAAGAGATTTACCGCTCACCGATGTTGAAATTGAAACCCCTATGCAGAAGACCACTGCTAAGGTGCTTTACGGCAGAAAGCTCGCTTTTGTTCCGATTTTGCGTGCTGGTCTTGGAATGACCGATGGCGTTTTAAGCCTTGTTCCCGCCGCAAAGGTTGGTCACATTGGTATGTACCGCGACCCCGAAACACACGAGCCTGTTGACTACTACTGCAAGCTGCCGAGTGACCTTGACGAGCGTGATGTTTTCGTTCTTGACCCGATGCTTGCAACGGGCGGAAGCGCTATTGATGCCGTTGCTAAGGTAAAACAGTACAACCCCCGTCACATTAAATTTATGTGCATTATTGCCGCACCCGAGGGTGTTAAGGCATTCACAGAGGCACACCCCGATGTACCCGTTTACTGTGCAGGTCTTGACGAAAAGCTTAACGACCACTGCTATATTCTGCCCGGTCTTGGCGACGCGGGTGACCGTATTTTCGGTACAAAATAATTCTTTTAGCATTTTGGAGATGATTAAATGAAGGCTGTAATCAGCGTTTTAGGTAAGGATAAGGTTGGTATATTAGCCTCTGTTTCGGCTAAGTGTGCCGAATATAATGTTAATATAGTTGATGTTTCGCAGACCGTTATGGAGGATATGTTCACCATGATTATGCTGCTTGACATTGACGGCGTTTCGGTGCGTTTCGGTGATTTTGCCGCGACTATGCAGGAATACGGCAAGGAAATCGGAATGGAAATCCGCGTAATGCATGAGGACATTTTTAACTCTATGCACAGAATATAGGTGACGCGAATGATAAATACCAGCGAAATTCTTGAAACCATAAATATGATTTCAGAGGAGCATCTTGACATACGCACGGTTACTATGGGCATTTCCCTGCTTGACTGTACCGACAGCGATATTGATGCTGCTTGTGAAAAGGTATATAAAAAAATTACTCGCTGCGCTAAGAACTTGGTTTCGGTCTGCAACGAGATAGAGCGCGAATACGGCATTCCGATTATAAACAAGCGTATCTCGGTAACACCTATTGCTATTGTAGCCGCCTCGTGCGAGAATAAGGAAACCTACAAATTTGCACACGCACTTGAAAAGGCCGCAAATGCGACGGGAGTAAACTTTATAGGCGGATATTCCGCACTCGTACAAAAGGGCTTCTCTGCAGGCGACCGTGAGCTTATTGAAAGCATTCCGCGCGCCCTTGCCGAAACCGAGCATATCTGTGCTTCGGTTAATGTTGGCTCTACCAAGGCAGGCATAAACTTAGACGCGGTTGAGCTTATGGGACGCGTTGTAAAGGAAGCCGCTGTGCTTACAAAGGACAAGGGCTGTATAGGCCCTGCAAAGCTTGTTGTGCTTTGTAATGCGCCCGACGACAATCCGTTTATGGCGGGTGCCTTCCACGGCGTAGGCGAGCCCGACTGTGTAATAAATGTAGGCGTTTCGGGTCCCGGTGTTGTAAGGGCTGCACTCCAGAAGAGCAAAGGTCTTAACATAACCGAGGTTGCCGACCTTATAAAGCGCACCGCCTTTAAGATTACCCGAATGGGTCAGCTTGTGGGCACGCTCGCTTCAGAGCGACTGGGCGTTCCGTTTGGAATTGTTGATTTATCCTTAGCGCCCACACCCGCAGTTGGCGATTCGGTTGCACACATACTTGAAGAAATAGGACTTGAACAGTGTGGTGCTTGCGGCACGACTGCAACGCTTGCGATGCTTAATGACTCGGTTAAAAAGGGCGGAGTTATGGCATCCTCCAAGATTGGTGGACTTTCGGGCGCATTTATTCCCGTAACCGAGGATGCAGGAATGATTGCGGCGGCAGAAAGCGGCAATCTTATAATAGAAAAGTTAGAGGCTATGACGGCAGTTTGCTCGGTTGGTCTTGATATGATAAATATTCCGGGCGACACACCGTGCGAGGTTATTTCGGCTATAATCGCCGACGAGGCCGCTATTGGTATGGTTAACTCCAAAACCACCGCAGTGCGCGTTATACCCGCTATTGGCAAACAGGTGGGCGACCGTCTTTCGTTTGGCGGACTTTTGGGAGAGGGTCCCGTTATGCGCGTTAACACCTCCTCCCCTGCTAAGTTTATCTCACGCGGAGGACAGATTCCCGCACCTATGCAGAGTCTTAAAAACTAATAAAAAAGCAGTAGGATTTTTCCTACTGCTTTTTCTTTTTACACTATTGCATTGTCGTATACGTGGTCAGGCTTTTGCGTTGTCATATTATCCTCTGACGACACTGACGGTGTATCACTGCTGACCGACGGTGCTTGTGAAGAAGACTTGTCTTCGCTTGCGGTCGCAGATGGTGTGTTGGACGATTGTGACGGTGCCGAGTTTTCGCTCGACACTCCCGGAATTACCGCGCCCTGTGGTTTGCTTTGTGCGGACGAAGATGATTTTTCGCTATCTTCACCGTCTTCTGCAATATCTGCTGACGAAGAGGTATAAACCGAACTGTCGGTTGCGGTGACCTTGCTTTCGTCGCCTGCGGTATTATCGGACGAAGAAAATTCTTCCTCGCTGCTCGCCTGCGGTGCACTGTAAGAGGAGGGATTATCTTTTTCCTTTTTACAGCCCACAAGCAACAAAGTGAAAATTAAAAGGGAGAAAAGAAAAGCCAATATCGCTTTTGTTTTCATACTATTCCTCCGTCTTTTTTATTGTAATAATTGCGCCGCTGTTAGCCGAGAGGCAGACCTTAAAGCCGCCGTCGGTTGCCGTTACTGAGGCATCACCATCGACACTGTCAACGAACAGCGCCGAATAGCCATCGAGTGTTATTTCCTCGCACACCTGTTGCGGCAGATAGTTAATTACCGCAAGGTAACGAGTGGTTTCATCCTCAATATGCTCGGTAAGGCCTAAGAAGGCGCTCTGCTTTCTTGCGACACGCGCTTTATTGCTGATGTTCATTGCCTTATAGAATTCATAGTACGGCTGATGTCTGTCGCCATCGATTATAGAGGGGGCAGTTGCGGCGATATGCTCTATAGGGCAGTTTAGGAAATATATCTTGCCCTTACCCCAATCGTTCACACCGAACACGGCATTTCCCTGTCCGTCCTCTGCTAAAACACGGGCGGTAACTGGACGCAGCTTCATTTCGTACTCGGGCCACATATCAATGCGTTTGCCTGCAAGCTCAGTTATATGCGGTGCTATACGGGTACTTCGCGAAACAAGCTCAAACCCCGTAACCTCGCTAAACTCTGACATCATACCGCCATCCATTGAAATGTAAAGGGTTGCACCATCGTCGTGAACACGGCGAAGCAGCTCTTTTTGGAGGTGTTTTGTCGGCTCTCCATAAAGCGAAAGTGACGGTAAGAAATATGCATCTGCTTTTGGAATTTGCTGGTCGAGATATGCAAACGACATTTCGATTCCCGCCTGCTTTGCAAGCAAAAATGTGCCGTAGGCTACCGCCCAGTTATCCTGATTGCGAACTAAAATACAAACTGCATCCGTAATTCTCTTTGGCAGATTTTTACCAAATCGCTCTGTGAATTTACTGAACGCTGTCATACGGTCAAGCGGCTTAATGTGGGTGCCGTCGGCGCGGATAAGTCCGAGCTCACGCTCAAGCGCGTTCCAGTCATAAGGGGCGTTATCAAGTGCGCTCTGGTTGCAGGCACACCACCACATATATCCGTAGCAATTATGCGCCCAAAGTCCGAAAAGCGCCATATCCGCATTTGCGGAGGTAAACTCCTCGTTTCCGAACATTGGTCCTAAGGTGTTTATCTCTTCAGCAAAGCAGGGCTTGCCGCCTATTCCGCTGTAAAACAGCGACTCTGCTACCGCGTGGTTGCCCGATTTCATACGGTTGATTTCGTCGGTATGGCAGTGCGGAGTAAACGCAGGATAAGGATGGGTACAAAGCACGTCCATTATCTCTCCCTGGTCCTGCGGACGCCATGCGCCATTTGGGTTAAGACCGTGCATTCCAGAAATTACGGGACGGGTGCTGTCCTCGGCACGAATTGCGTTTGCTATGGTAAGTGACCAGGTGTATGCAGTATCTGCATCATTGGTCATTTCAAGACAGTTACACTCGTTTCCTATATCCCAAGCGACGATAGCGCCGTTGTCTTTGAAACGGTGTACAAAATATTTTACAAATTTAAGCTCCCACTTAATTGCTGTCGGGTCGGTATGTAAATTAAGTCCCTCAAGCGCGCGCGGTGCATAAAGCTTGCCGCTCATCCAGCCCGTAATAAGACCAATCATACAAGAAATGCCGCGCTCACTGCAAAGCTGCAAAAAACGCTCGAAGCGTTCTATCATTACTATATCTATACCTGCTTCTGCCTCTTCTGTATGGGGCATTGGCATATCGGAAAAACCGATAGCACGTCTTTGGTGGTTGCCGCAGTAAAGCTGAACTATGGGCTGAAAATCCGACCAGAGCGGGAAACAGCGTATAACCTTAACATTTGCGGCTACAAGCAAATCAAGGTCGTGCTTAACGGCATCCTCATCCCATTTGTTCCACATATCTATACCTGCGTTTGACGCCCAGTAATTAACCCCTATAAAGAAATTTCCACTCTCAAAAAGACTGCAATCCATAGTGCTTGTCCCCTTCGCTTTTTATATATTTTGATTATATCATACATATGAATTTTTGCAATAATAAAAGGCAGAGAAAACAACTTTCTCCGCCTTTTTTGTGAATATTGTCAACCCTGTGACGACAGACCGAAGCTAACCGACAGCGCTCTGTCTACCCTATCCATCGAGCCCATATCAAGACTGCCCATTTTCTCTTTAAGCCGCTGCTTGTCTATTGTTCTGACCTGTTCAAGCAGCACTACCGAATCCTTAGAAAGTCCGCAGTCGTTTCCGTTCACCCAGATATGCGTTGGCAGCTTGGCTTTGTCGTGCTGACTGGTGATTGCCGCGGCAATTACGGTAGGACTGTAACGGTTTCCCACATCATTCTGAATTATCAGCACGGGGCGCACGCCTCCCTGCTCTGAGCCGACGACGGGACTCAAATCCGCGTAGTAAATATCTCCTCGTTTTACTGTCATTTATGTTTCACACTCCGACTATGTTGTGTTAATAGTGTTACCTTTTTATTTTCGGTTTAATCACCGCACACAAAATTTTTGCATGCCTAACACATACTATGCGAAAAATAAATGCTCTGTCAGTGTGAAATTTTTTTAAACTTTACGCTTTGCCCTTGCAATATATTATAATATTATATATAATAAAATATATATGCACTCTTGGAGGCGAAAATATGGAAAAGGTTTTTCTTATAGGCAATCCGTGCTCGGGCACAATGAAGCTTAAAAACAACCTTCTTGAAATAGTAAGAATTTTTTCGTACGCAGGTTATCTTGTTACGGTTTATCCCACAAAATACCGCGGTGATGCCACTAAAACAGTGGCAGAGTTGTCGGACGAATATTCGACCGTTATATGCTGTGGCGGTGACGGAACACTTAACGAGGTTATAAGCGGTATGATGCAGAACAAAAATAAATACCGCCTTGGATATATTCCCGCGGGAACGCTCAACGAATGGTCAAGCGGACTTCACATTTCACGCAATATTCTGACCGCGGCTAAGGACATTGTTGACGGAAGAATAATTAAGCTTGACATTGGTATGTTTGACGGAAAATATTTCACCTACACTGCTTCCTTCGGCGCGTTTACCGATGCCTCATATTCAGCGCCACAGGAGATTAAAAATGTTTTAGGTCAGGCGGCTTATGTGTTAGAGGGCGTTAAAAGCCTTGCCAACATAAAACCGTATAAAATGACATTTACACACGACAACATGGTCATTTCGGGCGATTTTCTTTTTGGTGCGGTTACAAACTCTCTCTCGGTCGGCGGAATAATTAAGCTTAACGAAACACAGGTAAGTCTTAACGACGGCATATTTGAGGTTTTGCTTATCCGCAAGCCCGAAACCGTAGTACAATTAAACCAGATAATTACAAGCATTATGAAAAAGGATTTCAGCAATCCGTGTTTTGAGTTCTTTAAAACCGACAAGCTGACCGTTAAGACCGAAAGCACATTTTCCTGGACGCTTGACGGCGAACAGGGCACCCCGTCGGGCAACGAATATGTTATTGAAAACATACCGTCGGCAATTTCGTTCTTTGTTCCAAATAAATAAAATTGAGGTGTTTATATGTTTACAAGAGATATGGGTATTGACCTTGGTACCGCCAACACACTCGTTTGCATAAAGGGTAAGGAAATTATTATGCGTGAGCCTTCGGTTGTTGCTTACGATGTACGCAACGATGAGGTGCGCGCCGTTGGCCGCGAGGCTAAGGAAATGATTGGCCGCACACCCGGCTCGATAGTTGCGGTTCGTCCTCTTCAGGACGGCGTTATTGCCGACTTTGATGTTACGGCTGCAATGCTTAAAAGATTTATAAAGGAAGCACAGAGAGGTTCTCTTTTCTCGCGTGCAAGGGTTATGATTTGTATTCCCGCAGGCGTAACCGAGGTTGAGTCACGCGCGGTCGAGGATGCGGCAAAGCAGGCAGGCGCCACAAAGGTTGCTCTTATAGAGGAGCCTATGGCGGCAGCGCTTGGCGCAGGACTCCCTGTTTACGATGCAAGCGGAAGTATGGTTGTAGATATTGGCGGCGGAACAAGTGAGGTTGCCGTTTTATCGCTCGGTGATATTGTTACTGCACAGTCGGTACGCATTGCGGGTGACGACCTTGACGAAGCTATTATCAACTATGTTCGTAAAAAATATAATCTGCTTATAGGTGAGCGCACGGCAGAGCAGCTGAAGATTGACATTGGCTCTGCTATACCCTACGAAAACGAGGGCAGCGTTGAAATTAAGGGCAGAAACCTTGTTGATGGTCTGCCTAAGAATGTCACAATTACCGCCGCTGAGGTGCGCGAAGCTATGAGCGACACCGTAAACAGCATTATTGACGCGGTAAGACTTACGCTTGAAAAGACTCCGCCTGAGCTTGCGGCTGACATTATTGACCGCGGAATTACTCTTATGGGCGGCGGCGCTCTGCTGCGCGGACTTGATACGCTTATTGCCGCTGAAACCGATATGCCCGTAACCGTTGCGGACAATCCGCTTGAATGTGTTGCTCTCGGTCTTGCTAAGCGTATAGAGGACCCAGAGGCATTTGACGATTATGTATATAAGCGCGGAAGAAAATACTAATTTAAAGTAGGTAAACGTATGCGATATTTCTTTAAAAGCCGCCGCTTTAAAATTGCGGCAGCGGTGCTTTGTGTGCTGATTGTTTTTTCCGTTATAGTGCGGATTGCAGGCGGCGTTACCACCCCTCAGCAAAGCATATTGGGCTCGCTTGTCGCTCCGTTTCAGACTGCAATAACCTCGGTTTCAAACTTTTTTGAGGACATAGACAAAAAGATTAACGGAAACGAAGAGCTGGCGCGCGAAAATGCTGAGCTTAAAGATAAGGTAAACGAGCTTACAAGTTCTTTAATTGAATATGAAGAGGCCAAAGCGGAAAATGATTTTTTGCGTGATTATCTTGAAATAAAGAATAACCATACAGATTATCAGTTTTTAGAGGCTATGCTGATAGCGCGTGACGAGGACGACCCGTTTGGAACCTTCACGGTAAACCGCGGCAGTCTGCACGGTGTGTCCGTTTACGACCCCGTTATTGAGGCAAGCGGCCTCATCGGCTATGTGTCCGAGGTTGGCGCCTCCTACTCTAAAATCACCACAGTGCTAAGTCCCGATGTTTCGGTTGCTGCGTTTGACCGCAGAACGGGTGACCTTGGTGTGCTTCAGGGCACACTTGCGGCGGCTGAGGACGGCTGCACAAGGCTTTCCAACCTATCCCGCAACTGCAGTATTGCTATCGGTGACTACATTGTGACCTCGGGCGGCGGTGTCTTTCCCAGCGGTATGTTAATCGGCACCGTAAGCGCAATCGGCAACGATTATAACAGTCTTTTATACGCCGATGTTACACCCGCGGTTAATATGGCTGAGCTTCGAGATATGATGATTATAACCCATTTCTCAGGTCAGAGTAATCTCGGCGGTGACGAAAAATGAAAACAATAAAACACAGCTCTTCATTTTTCACCTTTGTTTCGGTGTTTGGCTTTATGCTCTATCTGCTTGACAGCACAGGTGTTATGACGCTAAAAATCGGAACGGCTCATCCTGTTCTCTTAATTCCGTTTTTGGTTGCAACGGCGATGGCGGCTCGCGAATGGGTGGGACTGCTGTTTGGTGCAATTTTCGGAATTATGCTTGACATTACAGCAGCAAGCAGCTTCTGCTTTAACCTTGTTATTTTACTGCTCATAGGCTGCATTTGCGGTCTGCTTTGCAGCTATGTTGTAAACGATAATATTTTTTCGGCGATAGTGCTGTCGCTTTCGGCAGGACTCTTCTATTTCCTCGCTAAGTGGCTTTGGTTCTATATTTTCTCGGGTCGCGGCGAGGCACTTAACTATCTTATAACCTACGCTCTGCCCTCTGCGGCATATACTGCACTGTTTATTTTGCCGTTTTATTATCTTGTAAAATTTGTTTCTAAGAAAACCTATTATGTAGTTTAAAGGATGTGATGATATGACGAACAAGCAGAGAAACCGCGAAAAAAAGCGTTTTGTGAGCCGCTCTGCCGCGCTATCTTTAATTATGGCGGCGGTAATGCTCGTCTATATCATAAGCCTTCTTAACTATCAGGTCATAAATGCTGAAAAATACAGCAATCAAGCAAAGGGCGCATACTCGCGCACCTCTATAATAAAAGCCTCACGCGGTGAGATTCTTGACCGCTACGGCAGACAGTTTGCCGTAAACCGTAACGGCTACGATATTGTTTTTAACAGTGCCTATATTGACCGCAGTCAGCTTAACAACACGATAGAAAAGCTTATGGCGGTAATGAACCAATACGGCGAAAAGTGGAACGACGACCTCCCGATAACCGCCGCCGCCCCTTATGCCTTTACCGACGAGGGCACAGCTAAGAAAACACTTTTAAGGCTTTTGGATGTTGCCCACTACGCAACGGCGGACGACTGTTTTACACTGCTTATAAAGCGCTACTCGCTTGAGGGAATGGAGCCCGCTCGCCAGCGCCTGCTTGCAGGTGTGCGCTACACTATGGAGGTTGCAAACTTTTCGGTAGCAAATCCCTATTCCTTCGCATCGGACATATCCGAAAAGCTTATGCTTCATATTTCGGAGTCGGCGTTTATGCTGGACGGCGTTAGCGTTACCATTGTTCCCGTGCGCGAATATGTGCAGGGAAACTTGGCTTCAAACATACTCGGTACGGTTGGCTCTATGAACGCTGACCAGTGGGAGAAATATAAAGAGCTTGGCTATTCCTATAGCGACAAAATAGGCGTTACGGGAATTGAGGCGGCGTATGAGGAATATCTGCACGGAACCGACGGGCAAATGACCTACACCTACGACGGCGACGGAAACCTTATTGACAGTGAGGTAACCATTCCCCCTGTACCCGGCAAGACACTTATTCTCTCGCTTGATAAAAATCTGCAGGTCAAGACACAAGACGCACTTCACGAGCTTATAACCAAGCTAAATTCAGAGGGTGGTACGGCTACGGGCGGTGCGGCAGTTGCTATGAATATAAAGACGGGTGAGATTTTGCTTGCAGCAACCTACCCGAATTTTGATATAAATCAGTATTTCACAAACTATACTGAGCTTGCTAATCAGAAGAACAGCCCGCTTACAAACCGCGCATTTACAGGCGTTTATCCCCCCGGCTCTTCTATAAAGCCCATCGTCGGTATTGCGGCTATGCAGACGGGAAATCTTATCTCGGACGAGCATATACGCTGTACCCACGAGTACACATTTTATAAGGATGTTGGTTACTCGCCTAAGTGCATGGGAAGACACGGCAGTATTGGTATTGTAACGGCGCTTTCAAAATCCTGCAACTATTTCTTCTTTGAACTTGGCAGAAGAATGGGAATCAAAACCCTTAACGAATATCTTTATGAATTCGGCTTTGGTGAAAAGACCGGTGTTGAGGTTTACGAGTCGGCAGGTATTATGGACGATGCTTCGGGCAGTTGGTTTGGCGGTAACACACTTCAGGTTGCCATTGGACAGCACAATGCTTTCACTCCAATTCAGATTTGCTCTGCGACGAGCACGCTTGCAAACGGCGGAACGCGCTATAAGACTACGCTTGTAAACAAGATTTTGTCCTATGACCTTAACGAAACCTATTACGAATTAAAGCCCGAGGTGCTGAGTAAGGTGAAAATTCAGCCGCAGGTGCTTAAAATCATAAAGGACGGAATGCTCTCGGTTACCGAAGACGGTACAGGTAGTACGGTGTTTAAGGACTACACAGTAAAAATCGGTGGTAAGACCGGTACCTCTCAGACCGACAACGGCGCCGACCACAACGTTTTCGTTGCGTTCGCACCGTTTGATGACCCCGAAATTGCCGTTTCGGTTGTTATTGAGCACGGCGCTTCAAGCTATACGAGTGGCTCGGTTATGAGGGCTATTATGGATGCTTATTTCTTCGGCGGCGAAGAAGACAGCGCCCAGAGCGGAACAAATACTCCGCTTAAATAAATTTTTTCAAGTTAAAATTGACTTTAGCGTTTTTATGTGTTAAAATCGACAGGAGGCGGATTTTTTGAAAAGAATTCTCGGCATTGTGTCGGGCAAGGGCGGTGTCGGCAAATCGACCTGCGCTTTGGGACTTGGCGTTGCGCTGTGCCGTCTTGGCAAGCGCGTTCTGCTTATAGACCTTGACGCCGGGCTTCGTTGCCTTGACATTATGACCCGCGTTGACGACCGTCTTGTTTTTGATTTGTCCGATGTGCTCGGCGGAAAGCCCCTCTCTGAAGCGGTACTCCCCGTTCCCGACTGTGACGGTCTTTCGCTCTTAGCGGCACCCAAAACCGCGCAAAGCATTGACGGTGCGCGGCTTTCACAAACGCTGCTGCTTGCTAACGAATACGACTATATAATTCTCGACTTCCCCGCAGGAACCGATTTTCCGTTTATTAAAGATATATCCGACATAACCGACTTTTTGGTTGTTACCAACGCTGATGCCGTCAGCATACGCGACAGTGGTGAGATGTCCGATATACTGCGCGCTTTCGGCGCCGATTGCCGTCTTATAATAAACAAGTACGCTGTTCCCCTTGTAAAACGCGGAGTGTTTTCGGGAATTGACGATATTATTGACCGCTCAAAACTCCGACTTATCGGTATTGTCCCGTATGATGAGGATAGTATAAGAAAGCCGTTTGCGGTCTTCAGACGAAAACATTTTAAACAAAGAGCGTTTAAGAGAATTGCTCTTAGAATATTCGGACAAGATGTCCGTTTACCAAAGCATAGTAAAATAGAGAAAGGAAAGTAGTATTATGAATATTGCCCTTATTGCACACGACACTAAAAAAGAACTGATGGTACAGTTCTGCATCGCTTATTGCGGAATTTTGAGCCACCATTCTTTAATGGCTACCGGCACAACCGGCAAAACGGTTGAGCAGGCAACCGGACTTAATATTCAGAAATTTTTGAGCGGTTCGGGCGGTGCACAACAGATACTCTCTCGCATAAGCTATGACGAGATTGACCTTTTACTGCTTTTCCGCGACCCGCTTAACCGCAAACCGCACGAGCCCGATGAGAACGAGCTTTTACGCCTTTGCGACGCGCACAATATCCCCGTTGCAACAAATATTGCAACCGCCGAAGTGCTCATTCACGGACTTGAGCGCGGAGACCTTGACTGGCGCGATGTTTTAAAGGGTAACTAATATATATATTTGCTATGATGCAAAAGGAGTAGTCCATAACACCTATATAAAGAGAGCGGCACCTTGGCTGGAAGTGCTGTTATAAGGATATGGGCGAAGACATTTGCTGAGCACGCTTTGAGAGAAGCCGTACACTCTGCGTTAAAGGGTACTTTAAGAGGAAGCATTTGCTTCAATTAGGGTGGCACCACGGGAAGACCCCGTCCCTTGCGGACGGGGTCTTTATATTTTTTTGAAGGTAGGTTTTACAATGGCAGAAATAAACAGAGCACCCAGAGGCACCTGCGATGTTTTACCGCAGGACTCTGCTAAATGGCAGTATATTGAGGAAAAGATGCTTGAAACCGCAGGCATCTTCGGATTTTCGGAAATCAGACTCCCCGTTTTTGAGCATACTGAGGTTTTTACAAAAAGCGTTGGTGACACAACGGATGTTGTTCAAAAGGAGATGTATACCTTTGAGGATAAGGGCGGACGCTCTATCACACTCCGTCCCGAGCTTACGGCAGGAGTTGTGCGCTCGGTAATTGAGCACGGCTTGCTTTCGGGTCCGATGCCTCTCAAGGTTTGCTATATCGGCGGCTGTTACCGCTATGAAAAGCCACAGGCAGGCAGACTGCGTGGGTTTCACCAGTTTGGAATTGAATGCTTCGGCGCCAAGTCCCCTGCTGCTGATGCAGAGGTAATTTTGCTTGCCGACACGCTGCTTTCGACACTTGGGCTCAAGTCATATGAGCTACACATTAACTCAATCGGTTGTCCCGAGTGCAGAAAAAACTATCATAAGGCACTTAAGGAATATTTCGAGTCACAGAAAGATAAGCTTTGCGGCACCTGCCTTGACCGCCTTGAACGTAATCCTATGCGAATTCTCGACTGTAAATCGCCCGAGTGCTCGGCTGTTGCTAAAGATGCGCCCATCGTGCTTGACTATCTTTGCGATGAATGTCGCGAGCATTTTGAAGGCGTAAAACAGCATCTTACTGCCGCGGGAATTGACTTTACGGTTGATGGCGGTATCGTGCGCGGACTTGACTACTACACCAAGACGGTGTTTGAGTTTGTTTCCTCTTCTCTCGGCGCACAGTCAACCGTTTGCGGCGGCGGTCGTTATGACGGACTTGTGGCTCAGATGCAGGGCCCCGATACCCCCGCGCTCGGATTTGGTATGGGTATGGAAAGACTGCTTATGATTATGGAGGCGGAAAATGCAATGCTGCCGCCCGAGAAGAAGCCCGATGTTTATCTGGCTCCTATGGGCGAGGCTGCAGCACTCAAATGCACCGCACTTTGCAAAAAACTGCGTGACGAGGGCTTCGTAGCCCTTACTGATATAACCGGCAGAGGTCTTAAGGCACAGATGAAATACGCCGATAAGATTGGTGCCGCATTTACCGCCGTGCTCGGCGATGACGAGCTTGCAAACGGCAAGGCAAAGCTTAAGAATATGCAAAGCGGTGAGCAGACCGAGTTTTCACTTAATAGTATCTGCGACACGCTGTATGAGCTTAAATGCGATATTATAACCGAAAATATTGACTTGAAAGGAATATAAAAGTATGACACTTGACAGAATGGATAATATGAAGCGCACCGACTATTGCGGAACACTGCGCGAGAGTGATATTGGCAAAACTGTTGTGGTTGCAGGCTTTACACAGCGCCAGCGCGACCTTGGTCAGCTTATATTTATTGACCTGCGCGACCGTACAGGCATTGTTCAGCTTGCGTTCGACGAGAAGACCGACAGAGAGGTTTTCGAAAAGGCATTTACCGTTCGTTCGGAGTTCGTCCTTATGGCAGAGGGTGTCGTACGCGAGCGTTCGTCGGTAAACACCGAAATCCCCACGGGTAAAATCGAGATTGAGGTTAAGACACTTAAAATCTTAGGCCACGCGGAAACTCCGCCGTTTGAGATTTTGGACGACACAAACGCTAAAGAGGATTTGCGCCTTAAATACCGCTATCTTGACCTGCGCCGTCCGACCTTGCAAAATAATATTCTTATGCGCCACAAGATTGCAAAGGTAACGCGTGACTATTTTGACGAGAACGGATTTATTGAGATTGAAACTCCCACACTAATTAAGTCCACACCCGAGGGCGCACGCGACTATCTTGTTCCCTCGCGCGTTCATCCGGGTAGCTTCTTTGCGCTTCCGCAGTCGCCCCAGATGTATAAACAGCTTCTTATGTGCTCGGGCTTTGACCGCTATATGCAGATTGCCCGTTGCTATCGTGACGAGGACCTTCGTGCCGACCGTCAGCCCGAATTTACACAGATAGACCTTGAAATGTCTTTCGTTGATATGGAAGATGTGCTCTCTATGGGCGAGGGCTTTATGAAGCGTCTGTTCCGCGAGGTGCTTGATGTAGAAATAACCGAGATTCCGCGTCTTACCTTTACAGAGGCTATGGAATCCTACGGCTCTGACAAGCCCGATACGCGCTTTGATATGAAGATTAAGGATATTTCGGACATTGTTGCAAACTGCGATTTCGGCGTATTCTCGGGCGCTATAGCGAACGGCGGCACAGTTCGTGCTATCACCGCTAAGGGCGCGGCTGACACACTTACCCGTAAAGAAATAGATAAATTAACCGAAAGCGCAAGAGGAATCGGCGCTAAGGGACTTGCGTTTATCCGCTGGGTAGAGGACGAGCCTGCCTGCTCATTCTCTAAGTTTATGAAGAGTGAGGAAATGGCGGCTATATACGAGCGCACAGGTGCCGAAAAAGGCGACGTTGTGCTTATTGTTGCCGACCGCAAGAAAACTGTTTTATCGGTGCTCGGCGCACTTCGTCTTCAGGTTGCACGCCGTCTTGACATTATTCCTGACACCTATAATCTTTTATGGATTACAGAGTTCCCGTTCTTTGAGTATAACGAGGAAACAGGCAACTGGGACGCTATGCACCACCCCTTCACCTCTCCGCTTGATGAGTGCATACCCTACCTTGACGGAAACCCCGAAAAAGTTTTTGCCAAGGCTTACGACCTTGTTCTCAACGGCATTGAGCTTGCAAGCGGCTCTATCCGTATTACCGACCCCGAGCTTCAGGGCAAGATGTTCCGCGCTTTAGGTCTTACCGACGAGCAGGCACACGAAAAGTTCGGCTTCCTTACAGACGCGTTTAAGTACGGTGCTCCTCCGCACGGCGGAATGGGAATTGGTCTTGACAGACTTTGTATGACAATGCTCCGTCTTGATTCTATCCGCGATGTTACCGCATTCCCGAAGGTTGCAACAAGTGCAGAGCTTATGAGCGGTGCTCCCTCCCCCGTTGATACTGAGCAGCTTAAGGAGCTTGCAATTTCGATAATTGAAAATAAGGAATAAAAAATAAACCCCGTAGATACCTACGGGGTTTTAGTTTTATTTTAATAATCGTCACGGGAAAGCTCTGCAAGTTTTTTTGAACATTCCTTGCAAACAATATGACCTTTGAGCGAAACGGTATTTTCAGACTCGCCGCAGAAAAGACATCCAGGCTGATATTTTTTAAGTATTATTTTATCGTCCTCAACAAAGATTTCAAAGCTGTCCTTATCGTCTATTATGTCAAACTTTTTTCTGATTTCCATCGGTATTACGACACGGCCTAACTTATCTACCTGACGCACTACTCCTGTTGCTTTCATAAACATCCCTCCTGATTTCTACCATATTATATAATATTTTACAAAATTTGTAAAGAGAAAAATTAAAAAAATAAAACTATTTTTTCTCCCTTTCAAAAACCGCTCTTTTATTTGCAACTGACAATATAAATAAAAAAGTGTGTGCTTTCTGTCGAAACACATACTTTTTATTATGTCTTACAATTATATAAAGAGGCTTGTCGTTATTTATCCTCATCTCACTGTTTAATTCTATAGACTTCTATAAACGATTCCTATTTTGGTGGCGATCTCGCGAAGCTTGTTTTCACCTAGTGAAAATTCTATTATGTCATCAATATTATTGCTTGTTAACGATTTTTCAGTATCATATTCTGTATGGCTTAACAAATTATATGCCTTGCCGCCTTTTAGATAATATCCCTCGCCAATGCAAATCATTCCATCGGGATGGGTTATAGAATAATATTTATTCTCCCAAATAAATTCAATTTCACAACCGCGAACAATATGCCACTTCAAATCTCCAAGCGATTCAAATTTCAGTTCATCGAAAGCTTCAATTTTCCTGTCCATATATCTGTTCTCCTTTCCTAGAACAACTGTCTTTTTTGGCATGTTAGGTATTTTGTATTTATCATCTCCTTGCTAATTTATTGAGAATTTTATAAAAAGTAAAAAGTGTGCATTTTTGCAAAATACACACTTTTTAAGATAAGTAAAGTTATATTGCAAACCTGTGTTTGCAGTTATATTTGACCTATGGTCAAGTTATATGAAAGCCATACGGCTTTCGTTATATTATATTCGCTCCAAAGCTGTCCGAAGGACAATAAAACGTGCGAAGCATCATATAACTGCGAAGCAATATAACTCGCGTAAAACGCGAATATAACTGTGGCACGAAGTGCCACTAAACCCCACCCTGCCGTAATGCGCTAATGATAACCTGCAAACAGCAGGTGGGTGCCGACGAGGCGGTTTCGCGCTCCCTTCTTCCATCAACACGGTCATGCCGCTGACGGGAGGTCTGCAAACCTGCCGCCAAAGTACTTGGCCCCTAAAATAAACTTGTAGGGTTATAAAAGCGCAATTCGCGAACAGGGCAGGAAAAATGCTACTGCTCGTCTATTTCGAAAACATCCTGCAGACGGTCGATAAACGCATCGGCGATGGTTTCATACTCGTCATCATCTTCGATTTCTTCAAAGAATTCTTCCCCGTCTTCCTCGGTTACGCGGACGATTACCAGCTCACCGCTGTCGTCGAGTAAATCCTTCGGGTCTTCGTGTACGGGAAGAAGTGCTAAATATCTGTGTTCATCGGTTTCAACGGCATCGAGCACCTCAAAGGTGTATTCGTTTCCGTCGTCGTCGCTTAGAGTTACTATATCCGGATTGTATTCCTCTGTCATAATATTCTCTCCTATCGGCTTTATTATTCTATAATTATTTTATCCGTTTTCTGTCCGTTAGTCAACAAGCAATTACTTACTGCCCATTGTAAGCACAAGAACAGCCTTCTGCGCGTGCAGACGGTTTTCAGCCTCGTCAAAAATTTCGTCAGCGTGCTTTTCGAAGGTTTCGGCGGTAATCTCCTCGCCTCTGTGTGCGGGAAGACAGTGCTGCACCATTGCATCCTTACGGGCGAGCGACATAAATTCTTCGTTGACCTGGTAGTCCTTGAATACCTTTTCTCTCTCTGCCTTTTCCTCTTCCTGTCCCATAGATGCCCAGACATCAGTAAACACAACATCGCTGTCCTTTACTGCCGCGGCAATATCCTCTGTGCAGGTGAACTTTCCGTTTTCTGCCGCCCAGCTCATAATATCGCTGTCGGGCTCATAACCCTTGGGACAAGCAACCGATACCTCCATACCGGTCTTGATTCCGCCAACTATGAGCGAATTTGCCATATTGTTGCCGTCGCCGACAAAGGTCATCTTAAGACCCGAAAGCGCGCCCTTATGCTCACGAATGGTCATAAGGTCAGCAAGCACCTGGCAGGGATGACAATAGTCTGTAAGACCGTTTATAATCGGGATTGAGCCGTACTTCGCCAAATCCTCTACCTCGCTCTGTGCAAAGGTGCGAATCATAATTCCGTCTAAGTAGCGCGAAAGCACGCGGGCGGTGTCCTCAACCGGCTCGCCTCTGCCTATCTGCAAATCACGCGAGCTTAAAAACAGCGCCTGACCGCCCAAGTGATACATACCCGTTTCGAACGAAACGCGGGTACGGGTTGACGATTTCTGAAAAATCATTCCGAGAGTCTTGCCCAAAAGATAGCGGTGGTCGTTTCCGTGCTTTAGGTCATATTTTAATTGGTCGGCAAGGTTTAAAATCTCCTCGATTTCGCTTGCCGATAAATCGGATAACTTTAATAAATGCTTCATTTGCCTATTACCTCCAAAAGTACTGTGAGTGCAGCATCAAGCTGCGGATAGGTTATATTAAGCGGCGGCAAAAGTCTTACCTTTTGCTTTGCAGTAAGTGCGAGAACGCCGCGCTTTAAGCACTCGTTCACGACAGCCTTTGCATCGCCCTCTATCTCTATTCCGAGCATAAGCCCCATTCCCGCTATGCTCTTTACATTCTTTGCGCCTTTAAGCTTTTCTCTTATATAATCGCCCTTAGCCGCAACCTCACTCAGAAGCTTATCGTCGATTCGCTCTACAATAGAAAGTGCGCCTGCCGCCGCTACGGGATTTCCGCCAAAGGTAGAGCCGTGGTCACTTGCGCCCAAAACGCCTGCCGTGCGCTCATTGAACAGCGTTGCACCTATCGGCAGTCCACCGCCGAGTCCCTTGGCGGTTGAGATAATATCGGGTTTCAGTGAGAAATGCTCACACGCGAAGTATTTACCCGTTCTGCCGTTGCCTGTCTGCACCTCGTCACAAATTAACAGACAGCCGTATTTTTCGCGCATTTCCTTAAGTGTTTCTGCAAACTCGGGGGTTAAGGGGTTTACACCGCCCTCACCCTGCACACACTCGAAAAGTATCGCGGCAGTTTTCTCGTTCACAGCGTTACGAAGCTCTTCACAGTTGTTGGCCTCTACAAACTTAAATCCGCTTGTAAACGGTCCGAAATTTTTATGGAAAACGTCCTGTCCCGTTGCGGAAAGGGTTGTAACCGTTCTGCCGTGAAAACTGTTTTTAAGGGCAATTATTTCGCCCTCGGCGCCGTGTGCATCGCTATAATATTTACGTGCCGCTTTAATTGCGCACTCGTTAGCCTCTGCACCCGAATTGCTGAAAAAGACCTTGCTCATCGAGCTTTTTTCGCAAAGCGCCTTGGCAAGACGAACGCACGGCTCGGTATAGTAAAGGTTGGAGGCGTGCTGAAGCTTAGAAGCCTGCGCGGTAACTGCTGCTACCCACTCGTCATCCGCAATGCCGAAAGCGTTTACGCCTATGCCGCTTCCCATATCAATATACACTCTGCCGTCCTCATCATAAATGAGTGCGCCCTTGCCCGATGTGAGCAGTGCGTCAAAGCGGCCGTAGGTGCCTGCGATATATTCTTTATCGTTGCTTTTTATATTATTCATAAATCTAACCCACAAACATTGTTCCTATACCTTCGTCGGTAAGGGTTTCTATTAGTATTGCGTGCGGAATTCGTCCGTCGATAATAAATACCTTCTCCACGCCCTGTCGGATTGCCTCTATACAGCACTCTACCTTAGGTATCATTCCACCGGCAATAATGCCGTTGCGGATAAGCAGTGCCGCCTCGCTTACATTTATTTTGCGTATAAGCGAATCGGGGTCGTCCTTGTCACGCATAAGTCCTGCAATATCGGTCATTGAAATAAAGCTTTCTGCCTTAAGCTTACCAGCTATGAACGCCGCGGCAGTATCCGCGTTTATGTTATAGACATTACCGTCGTCGTCACAGCCAACGGTTGAAATAACGGGAATATAGCCGCGCTCGAGCAGGTCGAGTATCGGTGTGGTGTCGATATTTGTTATCTCGCCAACAAAGCCGTGAACCTCGTCCAATTTCTCGGCGGTTATCATATGTCCGTCAATGCCGCAAAGACCTATTGCCTTGCCGCCATTATTCTGCAGAAGATTTACAAGGTCCTTATTGGTTTTACCCGCAAGCACCATTTGTACGATTTCTGCCGTTTCAGCATCGGTCACGCGAAGTCCGTCTATAAATTCTGACTTTTTGCCGATTCTCTGTAGCATTGAGGAAATTTCGGGTCCTCCGCCGTGCACCAGCACAACCCTTACACCGATAAGCGATAAAAGCGTTATGTCGCGCATAACGGCTAACTTAAGCTCTTCGTTTATCATAGCGTTGCCGCCGTATTTTACCACGACAATCTTGCCGCTGTAATTTTGTATGTAAGGCAGTGCTTGGGTTAATACCTCTGCCCTTTGTGCATTGTTAAGCTCCATTTTTATCCCTCTTTATAAATCAAATGTGAGTGCTGTGGACAAATTTATTCTAACTAAGTTCTATAGTCGCCGTTTATCTTGACATAATCATAGGTTAAATCACAACCCCAAGCGGTTGCGCTCTCGTTTCCGCTGTTAAGGTTAATGAGAATTTGGATTTCCTCGCAAAGAAGAATTTCCTTTGCCTTCTCTTCGCTGAAATCTACGCCCGAGCCGTCCTTGCAAACCGCAATTTTTCCTGCGCTTGATGCAAAGTCAACATCAATTTTGTTTACATCTAAATCTGCACCGCTATAGCCTATTGCACAGAGCACTCTGCCCCAGTTTGCGTCGGCGCCGAAGATTGCCGCCTTTAAAAGACTTGAGCAAGCAACCGACTTTGAGACGGTGCGAGCGGTCTGCTTTGTGTCAGCGCCGGTGACAATGGCTTCAATAAGACGGGTTGCGCCCTCGCCGTCACGCGCAATGCTACGGCAAAGATATGAGGTTACTGCAAAGAGTGCCTCTTTAAATGCTTTAAAATCCTCGCTCTTTTCGTCGGTTATCTCGGCGTTTTCTGCCATTCCGTTAGCAAGAATACAACACATATCGTTAGTTGAAGTGTCGCCGTCAACGCTTACCATATTAAAGGAATCCTTAACATCGTCTGACAGCGCCGACTGTAAAAGGGCAGGAGAAATTTTAGCATCGGTCGTAATAAACACAAGCATTGTAGCCATATTGGGATGTATCATTCCCGAGCCCTTTGCGATTCCGCCTATTACACATTCCTTGCCGCCCGCTAAAAATTTAAAGGCGATTTCTTTTACGCGGGTGTCGGTGGTCATTATACCCTCTGCCGCGGCAAGACTGCCGTCTGCGGACAGTGCCTTACAAAGCGGCTCCATTCCGTTTTTGATGGGGGTAATATCAAGCGGTTGACCGATAACACCGGTTGATGGAAGTATAACATCGTCCGCCTTTATGCCGGTATGCGCTTGGGTAAGGGCGCACATTTCGGTTGCAATTTCCACACCGTTTGCGTTGCAGGTGTTGGCGTTTCCGCTGTTACAAATCACCGCCTGTGCGTAGCCGTCAGAAATATTTTTCTTGGTAACGGCTATCGGCGCACCCTTTACAAGATTTGTGGTGTAAACCGCAGCAGCAGCCGCGCGACAGTCACTTATTATCAGAGATAAATCCCTTTTTTGCTTATTTTTACGAATTCCGCAGTGTATTCCTGCCGCCTTAAAGCCTTTTGCAGCGCAGATACCGCCGTTTATTTTTTCCATAATTTTCACCTTCGTATACTGCCCTACGTGCAAGACGCGTGCTGTGGGCAACATTTTTAACATAAATTGTTCACAGTGCCGTCTGCGCGAGCGGTGCCGTATTTTGTATACTGCCCCGAGCGCAAGACGCGTGCTGTGGGCAATTTTACATGTCTAAGCCTTCTTTTTGATTTATACCAAGCATTATATTCATACACTGTACCGCCGCGCCCGAAGCACCTTTTCCGAGATTGTCAAAGCGCGCGCTTACGGTAAAGCGCTCTTCATTTCCGCAGACGAAAATCTGCATTGTGTCATTACCGCTGAGATTATTTGAGCCAAGCATTGCACTGTCTGCCTCACAAACGCGAACAAAGTCGGAGTCTTTATATTTATCAAGATAAGTCTTTTTAACAGCCTCTATTCCGCCCTTGACATCGCCGGAAAAGAAGGGTACCGTTACGAGCATTCCGCTATAATAGTCGTCAACTATGGGCGAGAATACGGGTGGGCTCGCAAGGTCACAAATCGCCGCCATTTCGCGCAGATGCTTATGCTCTTGCGAGAGCGCATATATACGCGGACTGTAAAGCTCATCAGTTTTTTCGTTATTATATTCTGCTATCATTTTCTTGCCGCCACCGCTATAACCTGTCAGCGAAAAGCAAGAAAGGTGGGCATCTTTTTTTATTATACCTGCCTGACGGAGAGGACTTACGATAGCAATAAATCCACTTGCGTGACAACCTGGAACAGCAACACGCTTTGCGGTCGGCAGTGCGGCTTTGATTTCTTCCTTCAGTTCGGGGAAGCCGTAAACCCAGTCAGGATTTGTACGGTGTGCAGTTGAGGTATCAATAACACGGACAGAGTCGTTTTCTATCATTGCTACCGCCTCTCTCGCAGCCGCGTCGGGCAGGCAAAGAAAAGCAATATCACAACTGTTTAAATATTTTTTACGCTCTGCGGGGTCTTTTCTAAGCGCTTCGTCTATTAGCATAAGCTCAATATCAGTGCGGCTTTCAAGCCGCTCTATTATGCGAAGTCCCGTTGTCCCCTCGCGTCCGTCGATAAACACCTTAAACATAGGTCACACCCTCAATTTAAACAAACAGAATAATTATTCATAAATATTCATAATTATACACCATTATTTGAGAAAAATCACGCATTTTTTGCATTTTTATGAATATTTCTAAATTTACTGCATATTTTTACGGGAATATGTAAAAATCGCACTAAATACGCACAAAAGACGGACGGCAAAGCCGTCCGCCTTTTAGATTTAATTACTTTAAGTTAGCCTTTAAAGTATCGAGCTGTGCACGAAGTTCTGTGGGTAACTTGTCACCGAACTTCTTGTAGTGCTCCTCAATTTCAGCAGCTTCCTTCTCCCAAACATCCTTGTCAACCGCTAAGATGCTCTTAAGAGTTTCACGGTCAAAGTCAAGGTCGGTAAGGTCGATATCGTCTGCCTTGGGAACGAAGCCGATTGCGGTCTCGTCAGCGTCTGCCTTGCCCTCGCAACGGTCGATAATCCAGTTGAGGACACGCATATTGTCGCCAAAGCCGGGCCAAATGAAGTTTCCTTCGTCATCGGTACGGAACCAGTTAACGTTGAAGATTTTGGGAGCCTTGTCACCAAGCTTTTTACCCATATCAAGCCAGTGCTGGAAGTAGTCTGACATATTGTAACCGCAGAACGGAAGCATAGCCATGGGGTCGCGACGAACAACGCCGACAGCGCCGGCAGCAGCAGCGGTGGTTTCAGAAGCCATTGCAGAGCCTACAAATACACCGTTCTCCCAGTTCTTTGACTGATATACGAGCGGAGCGCACTTTGCACGGCGTCCGCCGAAGATGATAGCAGAAATCGGAACACCGCTTCCCTTGTCAAACTCATCCGAGATGCAGGGGCAGTTTACAGCAGGTGCGGTAAAGCGTGAGTTGGGATGTGCAGCGTAGGTTGACTTATCAGCCTTATCAAACTTGGAAGCATCCCACTTGTTGCCCTTCCACTCGAGTGCGTTCTCGGGAAGATTCTTATTGAGTCCCTCCCACCAAACAGTGTTGTCGTCGAGGTCGAGCGCAACATTGGTGAAGATGGTGTTTTTCTTTGTAGATTCAAGTGCGTTGAAGTTGGACTTTTCGTTTGTGCCGGGGGCAACGCCGAAGAAGCCGTTTTCGGGGTTGATGGCGTAAAGTCTGCCATCAGCACCTATTCTCATCCAAGCAATATCGTCACCTACGGTCCAAACCTTGTAGCCCTTGTCACGCAGATACTTGGGCGGAATCATCATAGCGAGGTTGGTCTTTCCGCAAGCAGACGGGAAAGCAGCAGCAACGTACTTAACCTCACCCTTAGGATTTTCGATTCCGAGGATAAGCATATGCTCAGCCATCCAACCCTCTTTCCAGCCCTGGTAGGATGCTATACGAAGAGCAAAGCACTTTTTGCCGAGGAGAACGTTTCCGCCGTAGCCAGAGTTAACCGAAATAATGGTGTTGTCCTGCGGGAACTGGCAGATGTAGCGCTTCTCAGGGTCTATATCGCAACGGGAATGAAGTCCGCGAACCCAATCGTTACTGTCGCCTAAAACGTCAAGCACCTTAGTGCCTACGCGCGTCATAATAACCATATTGAGAACAACATAGATAGAGTCGGTAACCTCAATACCAATCTTTGCAAGAGGTGAGCCGATGGGTCCCATTGAGAACGGGATGATATACATTGTTCTGCCCTTATAGCTTCCACGAGCAATGTCATAAAGCTTTTTGTACATCTCATCAGGGTCACACCAGTTGTTAGTGGGACCAGCCTCTTCGCGTGTCTTTGTGCAGATAAAGGTGCGGTCCTCAACACGAGCAACGTCATTGGGGTTTGTGCGATGCAGGTAGCAACCGGGAAGTTTTTCCTCGTTAAGCTTGTGCATTTCACCTGTCTTTACTGCCTGGGCACGAAGAGCCTCAAGCTGCTCCTCGCTACCGTCAATCCAGACAACCTCGTCCGGTGTGAGTAGG
This sequence comes from Acutalibacteraceae bacterium, assembly GCA_045590515.1. Taxonomy (GTDB): domain Bacteria; phylum Bacillota; class Clostridia; order Oscillospirales; family Acutalibacteraceae; genus SIG589. Next base: position 8,591 of record JAZNRD010000020.1, on the reverse strand, counting down.
GTCTTTACTTCGTCTAACCATTTAAGAACTGTTTTATTGTTTGTCATAAAATAATCCTCCTTTTGAAGACTGTTAAATATATCACAATTCTCTCCTTTTACATTATACAATAAAAATATTTAAGGTCAACTAAATCTTTGCATAATTCATAAATTTTTTTCATTTTATACAAAAAAGCAGTAGGTTTTCCTACTGCTTTTCACTATTACATACCCTCGTACTGACCGTTGTCTATCATTTTTCCGATAGCCTTTACAACATCAGCCTTATCCTCTTTGTAAGTAACACCGTACCAACGGTCCTCAGATGCTAAAACACGCACCTTCTTCTCGCCGTTTTTAACCAGTGTTCCGATAACAAGCGGAATATAGAACTCGGTCTTCTCAGCATCAATATTCTCGTCAAGGAAAAGACGGAACTCGCGGTCGAGATAATCGAAAATGTCGGGAGTAAGGCCCCACATATTCATAGAAACAACGGTATCTGCAGGAAGCTCTACCCAGTTTATATCGTCCTTTGTGTACTTGCAGTCCTGAATCTTTGTGATTTCATCAATATCAGCAAGCATTCCGTCCTCTATCTTGCAGACGCCGCGCGAAACGTGACCGTTTTCTGTAAGCGTATTTGCAAGGCGGAAGCCTACCATACAGTAGCAACTGCTGTCAGCCTTTAACTGCTCATAAATCTGGCGGTATGCCGATGCGCCGTAGAAATCGTCTGCGTTGATAACAACGAACGGTTCCTTAACAACATCACGGCATAAAAGAATTGCCTGACCTGTGCCCCACGGCTTTTTACGGTTGTTTTTATAAGTATAACCCTCGGGCAGTTTGTCAACCTCTTGATAAACATACTCAACAGGCAGAACCTTTTCAACGCGCTTGCCTACGATTTCCTTGAAATCCTTTTCAATCTCGTGCTTTATTACGAACACTACCTTGGTAAAGCCGGCTTTTTTTGCGTCGTAAACCGAGAAGTCAAGCAGTGCCTCTCCGTTTCTTCCGATGGGCTCAATCTGCTTAAGACCGCCGAAACGGCTACCCATACCTGCCGCCATTACTACAAGTGTTGCATCAAAACTCATTTTTCCTCAGTTCCTTCCTCTTTTTTCTCGTCGAAGCCCTCTGTGCTTTCCTTCATAAACAAAATTTTGAAGGTCATAAAGAGCAGCTTTATATCAAGCAGTATTGAATACTGTTCGATGTAAATTAGGTCCATATTGAGCTTGTCCTCTGGGCTTGTGTTATACTTTCCGTATATCTGTGCATAGCCCGTAAGTCCGCCTTTAACGCGGTGACGAAGGTCAAACTCGGGGAATTTTTCGGTATACATATACACATTTTCTGTGCGCTCGGGTCGAGGGCCTACGAGCGACATATCGCCGCGCAGAACATTTATGAGTTGAGGCAGCTCATCAATTCGGCAGGCGCGTATAACCTTGCCGACGGGGGTAATTCTGTCGTCGTTTTTAGAGGCGCCGCGGATTCCGCCCGCGTCAGCATTGACTATCATAGAACGGAATTTAAGCACGTTAAAAATCTTGCCGTTACGGGTTACGCGGTTTTGACTGTAAAACACAGGGCCGCCGTCACAAAGCTTAATTGCAAGAGCGGTTACAAGCATTATGGGGCTTGCAACGATGAGCATAAGGCTGGAAATTACAATGTCCATAAGACGCTTTATAACCATCTGCTCCATAGTTAAATCATAGTTGCGGCACATAAGCACGGGTGTATCAAAAACCTGGCTCTGACGCGCATTACTTATGATAATATCGTTACTTGACGGCAAAAGATAAATACGTTTGCGCTTGGCGTAGCAGTAACGCAAAACCTCGTCCTTTGCGGTCTTGTCAAACTCACATATCAGTACTGCCTTATACGCATCTATTTCGGCTTTTATCTCCTCCATAGTGTGTGTCTTTATGGAAATTGCCTTATCGATACTGTAACGCTCGGGAATACGGGACATTTTGCGGATTATATCCCTTCCCTGCTCATCACCGCTGTATACAGCGAGTATATGGCGCGAGCTATACATTGCAAAATAAATTGCGTTTGCGGAGTAAACCGCCACACCCGCAAGCACTATCTGGAATATAATTCCCGCTATCATAGGAAGCGGCGACAATATTCCACGCGCAATAAGGCAGAGTATAAGATACATAATGAAATCGGTAAAAACAACAGCGATTCCAAGGCTGTACCACAATTCGTGCATACGGAGAACGCCTATACGAAAGCCGCCGTAAAGTCTTATAAAGGTCATAAGAATGAGCATATAAGAAAACACAACGAGGAAGTTTCCGTTGCGGCTGAAAAGTGCTTCCTCATAGCCTTTTTGCCATACGAATATAAAAGAAAAGGTAATGGTTGCCATAATAAGTGCTTTAACGAAAAACATTACCGATTTTCTAAATTTAATTATTAAATCCATAAGAGCACCTTACTTGTATTATTATAATAAATATCTAAGATAAATCATATTCTATTTTAAGACATTTGTCAAGTGTGGCATAAACTCATTAGCAGGGTGAGGGATGATTTTTTGTTTGTTTATTTGAAGCAAAATTCGGGTATAAAGGACTGCAAATATATTATAAGCCAGAAGGAATGTGAAAACGGTCATTATTTTGAAATTCTTTTTAAAAAATGTCCCCATCCGCACACGGTTTATAAGGCAGTAAAGCGCTGCAGCCGTCAGCCGCTTCCGATAGCAAAAATGGGCATTCGCCTTGAAAAAAGCCTTGAATGCCGCGCTTTATCGACCAAGGGGTTTTTGGACATTCTGCAAATTAACGCCTTTAGCACTGCGGTTTCGGGTCAAAGGCGGGTGCTCGTTTCTGACAGGTACGGCAGATTTTCACAACTTCTCGCCTCGCCGCTTACCCGCGTTGGCACCCTTTGTGTGCTGACCGAACGCCCCGATATGTACGAGCGCGTATCAAAGGCCTATCTGTCGGCCGTCGGCAACAGTCCGCTTTTAATAAGCCGAAAGGATGTCTACGGCTTTCCCGCAACGCTTTGCGCCGAAAAAAGCGAAAATGTAAGCGGTATAATTTTTGGCGAGGGCGGTTTTGTGCCTGTTGGTGACACAGTGATGTGCAGGGGTAAGGAATACGACCTTGCGCTTATGGCAGCGTTTTATTCCTGCCTTGACAGCAACCAAGCCAAGCTTTGTGTTCCAAAATATTTACAAAACCGACACATAAAGGCAGGATGCCACGAGCTTAAACAAATGCTTGACAGTATGAGCGGCTTGACTTTATAATAATCTCGTCGAGGTGATTATTATGAATATAGCCGAAATAGATAAGAATTTAAGGGTCTGCTGTGAGCTTCCGGAAGATGTCGAATGGCACGATATAAGAAAAGAGGATGCCTTCACACTCTTCGGACTGCTCGACTGTGGCGATGACGGATACCGCCGTATGCCCGACGAGCTTACAAAGGGCATAAGCGAAGCGCTTTACCACTGCTCGTGCAATACCGCCGGCGGAAGACTGCGTTTTAAGACCGACTCGCCCTATGTTGCCATTAAAGCCTCTTTTCTTTCATATAGCCTTATGTCGCATATGGCATTTATAAATACGGCAGGCTTTGACCTCTATGTAAACACCGAGACGGGCAGCTTTTACCGCTCGACCTGTATGCCGCCCACGAATATGTCGGGCTCGCCCGCCTCATACGCGAATGTTATGTGGGCAGGAAACGGTATGAAGGACCTTACCCTTAATTTCCCGAGCTACGGCTCTCCCCTCACCGTACAAATAGGGCTCAAAAAGGGCTGTCGCCTTGAAAAGACCGACGGTTACCGCGATATAGCGCCCATACTGTTTTACGGTTCTTCGATTACACAGGGCGGATGTGCATCGCGCCCCGGTCTTATATACGAAAACTATATCTCTCGCCGATTTAATGTTGACTATATAAACTTAGGTTTTTCGGGCAACGGCAAGGCAGAACGCGAGGTTGTTGAATATATGAGCGGACTTGATTTCAGCGTTTTCGTGTCAGACTATGACCATAACGCACCGTCTTACGAGCATCTTGAAAACACGCACTATGCGATGTATGAGCTTATCCGCAAAAAGCACCCGAATGTGCCGTATATTATGATTTCCAAGCCCGATATTGACAACAATTCATCGGGCGAGCGCACAAGAGAAATAATCTACGACAGCTATAAAAAGGCAAGAGCAAACGGCGACTTCGACGTCTATTATATCGACGGAAAGCGCGTGTTTGCAGGAGCCGACCGCGACTGCTGCACGGTTGACGGCTGCCACCCCAACGACCTTGGAATGTGGCGCTTTGCCGATACGCTTATAGGCGAGCTGATTAAAATCTTATAATAAAAAACGGACACCCTTAATGGTGTCCGTTTTTCTATATATGAGCGCTGTCTGTGGGGTTATTTACAACGCCAAAAGCCACAAGTACGGGCAGCATCACATTCATAAGACCGTCCACCGTACCCGATATATCTATGCCTGCAAATTCCTTAACGCAGAACACAATAAGCGCCGCAAGCGAAAGCCAAAGCGCCCAGGATTTAAATCTTTTTAAAAATTCCATAATATCTCCTATTTTAAAATCAGCGCGAAAAACGCACCTAAGACTATGCCGATAATTCCCGAAATAACCGCACCGACGGCCGTTCGCTTATAGTGTGCAAAATCGGCGGAGGGCGCACGCTCGATTTTTGCAAGCCGCTTATCGACCTTTTCGAGCAAGCTCGCCGTGTTATCGGTCTTGTCGGCAATTTTCTGTACCGCCTGTGTCAGTTCACACAAAACTCTGATGTCGTGTTTGGTTTCGTCTAACTGGTGAAAAATATTGCGGTCGTTGGCTTCAAGTATAGCGATTCTTTCTTCCGTGGTCATACTACACCCTCACAAGTGCACCCTGCCTAAGCATTGAAAGCATTTTGGTGTTCTGTGCCGCCGTACCTATGTAGCCGCCAATTCCGTTAGCCTTTGCAATTTTCGCGCGGTACGAAAAGGATGAGGTTATGCCGAGCGAATTAAGCGCTGTTACTATGCTTCCGCTTTTACCCTCGTATTTCGGATAGCAAGCCACAGCCTCGCCCGTGTATTTTACAACATCCGCCTTGCTTACACCGAAATAGGCATAAAAATCCTTAGTTACGGTGTTTGTGCCCTTTATTTCGTCACCCTTATAGCCTGCGCCTCCGCGCACATCAAGATGAACATATTTATAGGCTGATGAGATATTCGCAATTCCCGTAAAGCCAATGTCCTGCGCCGCGCAGCAGACAATTTTAGCAGGTATTATCTTGCCGTTTTTATCATAAAAGCAGGCATCAACCGCACGTCCTTTAGTGTGCTGACCAATGCCGTTTCCGCCCACCGCTTTGTCGTGAGCTGAGGTGCGGTAGCCGCTTGAGATAATATACTTCTTGCAACGAAGATAGGAAAACAACTTTTCTATCATAGTCATAAGCTTATCGTCCACAAGCACGACATCGGAATAAAGCTTTGTTCCCTTTTTGCTTGCCATTTCCTTTACCTGCGTATGCGGAGAAATATATTTATTTTTGTCCTTTTTATACGAATAAGTTTTTACTGCCATACTATTCTCCTATAAATTTAAGTTGATTCCAAGGGGTTACGCCGTCGCCGATTTTAAGCACTCCCTCACCCGACTTTGCGCCGTTCACAACACCCGGCTCGCCGAGTGCTAAAACGGGGTTTCTTTTCTCCCAATTCTCCGCAGTATCGTTGCGGAGAATAAATTTTGTTTCTGCATAAATTTGTGTAATCATATTTCCTCCTTATTTCCAAGTACCGATAGCATAAATACTAATGCGGAAAGAGTCTGACGGAGCCGAGGAAAGCTGGCTTTCGGTTACTATAAAGTAGTCGCCCGTCTTGCCTATACCTGCCCAGCTATACTGCCAACGCATAATCTCGAAGCTCACATTACCGTATTGCGGTGACGCCTGTATAGACGGTGTAGTTGCAAATAACTGTGCGGGGAAATCCTTACTAAAACGAGCACTCATGTATCGTCCCGATGTAGTCGCTGTTGTTATAGTTCCACTCCATTTCAGCGTACCCCAACACTCCGCAGTGCCGTTGTTCCACTTCCGGTAATACATTTCTGTTGTTGCATCATAGCCCTGCTCAACGATATAATCCGCCGCAATTTCTTTAAAATTTCCCTCGAACGCGGCATCCGCTTCGGCTAAAGCCTCTTCCTTTGCCGTTTGTGCCGCGGCAAGAGCCTCTTCGCGCGTGCTGTCAACCGCCGCCTTTATAACGCTGTTTTGAACAGCGTTTACACTCGTGTCAGACAATTCGCCATCGGCAACCTGCGATATAAACACCTGTCCGTCTGCGTTTCCGCCGTCAAACACCCACAAGGTGCCGCCCGATATAAGCGCCTGTTTATCGGCGCTTGCGGCCTTGGCTGACTGTGCCGCCGAAACTGCCGACTGCTCTGCCGCATCAGCACTACCCTCTGCGGCTGCCGCCTCGGTTGCTACGAGGGTTAGCATCTGGTCATACACAGACGGAGTAGGCTCGGGCGGTGCTACACCCTCAACCATTCCCGACGGCGTGACGGAAATTTTTACTCGGTCGGCGGTTATAAGGTCACCACCGAACACCGATACAAAAAATCCATCGCCGCAAACAACCTCTGCAGGAATACGGCACATATCGTCATCAAGCAGCATATTATAAACATTCTCGCCGTTCGAGAAAACGGCAGTTTTTATTACGCCCTCCCAGGTAGAGTCAAATTCGAAAAGGGCCAAAAGATAGTTTCTGCTATCCGCAACCACGCAAATATCGTCGGTGCTTATGTGCTGATTGCAGACAGCGAATTTTATTATTCTGTTTTTCATTTTTTCCTCCTTAATTTATGAGCGACAAAAAAGACACACCGAGAGCAGTGTGCCTAATTCCACCTTAGAGGATTTTTACAGATTGTCAATACGAAACAAATATGCAACATTATTTTTATGTTCGACATATTTAAACAATTTTTGATAGACTATATATCGTATAATCTTAAAAAAGGAGGTGAAAACAATGAAATATAGAGAAATATTAAAAGCAATTTCAAAAAAAGAAAATGTTTCTATAAATGAAATAGAAAGAGAAATGGAAAACGCCTTAGCTTTAGCAGGTATAGAGTGTTCAGCAAAGGAATTTATTGAGAAAGCCGCTCAATCAATAAATAACAGACTATATATAGTATAATCGTATAATATATAGTCTAATCATTTCTAATAAAGACATTAAAATGTTTTTGTTAGGAGTGATTATATGAACATCACAGAAGCAGTTAAGAAAAGATTCGAAGAGCTTTGTTATAAAAAGGATATAAACTTCTGCCAATTAGCAAGTATATCCGGTGTTCCGTATACCACCGTTAAATCCATATTTTATAATCAAAGCAAAAATCCCGGAATATCAACGATAAAGAAATTATGTGACGGACTTGAAATCACAATTACAGATTTCTTTGATACTGATATTTTTAGAAATTTAGACCAAGAAATTAAGTAAAAAAACCTACCTCAAACGAGGTAGGTTTTTTAATTACTTATTCTTATTGCGGTTTCTGAAGCCCTGACGGTTGCCGCGCGGCTTGCGCTCGCCCTCCTGCTCGCCGTCATCCTCGGGTACCATGCCCATCTTTTCGATAAGAGCATCACGACGGGAGAGGTTAAGTCTGCCCTGGTCGTCAATCTCAGTAACCTTTACAATTACCTCGTCGCCAACGTTTACAACGTCCTCAACCTTTTCTACGCGCTTAACGTCGAGCTTGGATACGTGAACAAGTCCTTCCTTGCCGGGTGCAATTTCAACGAATGCACCGAACGACATAAGTCTTGTAACCTTACCCTTGTAGAAGGCACCGATTTCGGGGTCGTTTGCGATGGTTTCGATTATCATTACAGCCTGCTTTGCCTTCTCAACATCAAGACCGGAAACAAATACCTGTCCGTCCTCTTCGATATTGATTGTGCAGTCACACTGCTCTTGAATAGACTGAATAACCTTACCCTGCTTACCAATAACATCGCCAATCTTAGACGGGTCAATCTTAGTTGTAAGCATCTTGGGTGCAAAGGGAGAAAGCTCTGCTCTCGGCTCGCCGATTACGGGCAGCATTACATTGTCGAGAATGTGAAGACGTGCCTTATGAGTCTTAGCAAATGCTTCCTTAATGATTTCGGGAGTGAGACCGTGAACCTTTAAGTCCATCTGGATAGCGGTAATACCCTTATGGGTACCTGCTACCTTAAAGTCCATATCGCCATAGAAGTCTTCAAGACCCTGAATGTCTACCATTGTCATAAAGTCGCCGTATACGCCCTCATCGCCTGTGATAAGACCACAAGAGATACCTGCAATGGGAGCCTTAATCGGAACACCTGCAGCCATAAGTGCAAGTGTGGAGCCGCAGATAGAAGCCTGCGAGGTAGAACCGTTGGAGGATAAAACCTCACTTACTACGCGGATAGCATACGGGAACTCCTCAACCGACGGAATAACGGGCAGAAGTGCGCGCTCTGCGAGTGCGCCGTGACCGATTTCGCGGCGTCCGGGACCA
>JAZNRD010000019.1:0-200272 GCA_045590515.1 Acutalibacteraceae bacterium | reverse complement strand
CGTCGACTTTGTCGACGGATTTTTTATTCAAGCCGATAGGCTTGGTATATCATCACGCGATAGCGTGTATATCATTGCCGCATTTATGCGGCGTATATCATCACACCATAGGTGTGTATACCTCTATCGGCTTAATCAGATGCAGCGGCTTCGCCACTCATCATATGCAAAACTTCGTTTTGATGATATACAAGGCTTCGCCTTGATATTAAAACCTAGTATTTACGCGGGTTTACGCTTGATTACTATATTGCTACTCCGACCAAAAATAAAGGACGGCAAAAGCCGTCCTTTATTTTTGTATAACGAAAGGGCGCCGCATTTCTGCGACGCCCTTTAAAGATATGTGAAATTATCCTAACGCTACCATGCTGAAAACGAGCGCGAACAACGCAACGGTTTCGCAAAGACCGACGACGGTGATATACTGCGAAAAGCCTTTTCCGGTTTCAGCTAAGGCATCTGCACCCGCAGCGCCGGCCTTGCCCTGAAATACAGCCGAAAAAGCCATAGCGACACCGGATGCAATTCCGAGACCTAACAAAAAGGCAGGGTCAGCAGAGGATGCTTTCATCTGCTGCATTAAGAGAAAGCCGTAAATGGTCTGTGTAAGAGGCGCACCTGCGAAAACAGTAAGAATAAACGGCGCCGCCTTGTTGCTCATATAACACTTTTTCCAAGCACCAATTGAAGCCTGACCTGCAATACCGATACCTATTGCCGAACCGATTGCCGCAATTCCCATTGCCAATGCTGTTCCTAATAATCCTAAATTCATAATGATTCTCCTTTAATCAATTTGTTCTTTAAATGGTTTAAATTTATGCCCACTCCACGACATATCTAAATGCGAAGAGAACTCTAATGTGTTAAGTCTGATTCCGTGAACGATGACCGACAGAATATTTAAAATCATGTTCAGTCCGTGGCCAAACACCAATAAAACAATGGCAAGTATCATAAACATAAAATTGCCAAGTAAGGGCCCTGCCAGCTCATTAACCGTAGCAGAGATTGCGGCACCTGCCAGTCCGACGGCCCAAAGTCGTATATACGAAACAATATCCGAAAACACATTTACCACCCCAAGCAAAACCGATACAATATTTGTAAGACTTGAAAGTATGGATTTTATAATGCTTCCCTCATAGTTTGAAAATACGAAGCCGAGGACAAAGCCTATTCCTATCAGTGCGATAGCAACCGTTCCTACGGGAATTCCGCCTATAACCAGTCCAAAGCTAAACACCTCGGCGTTTACAACCAGGCTTAGCACCAAATAATAGATACCTAAAAGTTGTAATATCGAACCGATGTCACCAAGCATTTTAATAGAACCTTTATTTCTCAAAACGCCTTTTATATGCGCAACTGTAAGCTGTATGAGCGCCAGTGAGAAACAGAACACCTGCAAATTCTGCGCTGTCGTGAGTCCTGCGGTGCCATTGGTCCAGAATGGATACCATATCTTATCGGCATACACATTTGAAATTACAGGTATGGATAAACCTTTAAGCCATACGGGCAACTGCTCCGGAGAGAGTCCAAACCAAGTGCAAGTAAGCGTTCCCCATAGGACAGTTGAAAGACCGAACAATCCCACAAGCAAAAACATTGGCGAAATCTGCTTTTTTGCAATAAGCGATTTTATAATTGGGATTGCCGCAACAGCACAAATGAAGAGTCCGTATCCGCCGTCGCCGAAAATAATTCCGAAGAATATGAGTATAAAGGCTAAAAACCAACCTGAAATGTCGTGCTCAAAATATCCGGGGACGGTGCCCAAAAAGTCGGTAAGCGGATAAATAAGACTAACAAACTTGTTATTTTTAAGTTTGGTGGGAACATTATCCTCTTCTTTTGGTTCTTCTATTAAAAGTCCCCACGAATTGCTTTCTGCTGTTTGTTTGAGCCTGTCAAGGTTTTCAGCCTCAATATAGCCTGTGAAATAGGAAACGGAAATAGGCGCCTCGCTTTCGGGCGATAAATTTTCGTCTGCCATACCCGTAGCGTAGGTTTCAAATTCAATTTCCCTTTCGGTAGCCTCAACAGTTCTCTTAAAGCTCTCAACATAACAAGCATTGGAGAAAATCGTTTCATCTATTTGGTCTATACGAGCACTAAGCTCTGAAAGCTGTTGCTTCATCTCGCTTGTAGAAAGCTGTGGTAATACCAACCGATAAATATTCAGTGATGAAACAGCCTCGTCAAGTTCCTCCTTGTCGGATTTAATCAACATAAATCTAACGGTCGATTTCGTTGCATCAATTCGAACTGTTTTAATGCTTTCGGAAAGCATCTCATATTCGGCCTTTGGCATCTCATAAAAAGATACCTCGTAACCCCTTGATTCCAAGTCTTTTATGCTACTCGGAACAATGTCACCCCAGCCTTTTAAGCGGTCAAGCTCAGAGCTGAGCGCAATTCGCTCTGCCACACACTGCTTTTTCTCGGCATCGAGGGCTTGAATTTTCGTTGCAACGGATAAAGCCTCTGCAGCAGTTACATCTTTTTGCTCTGCGCTTTTCGTTTTACCAACAGTAAAAATCGCGCTTTCAAGCAAAGCAATTTGTTCTTGAAGCGAGGCGAGTCCTTCACCCGAGCCTTCGGTTATCTCAATGTGGACAATTCCTAATTCGCGAAGCTTTTTAAGCGTTTCGCTCTTTTTGTTCTCTCTGATAATAAGAGATACTTTTTTCATAGGCACTATCATAATGAATAAACCTCCTTTTCGGAAGCCACAGCATTACGAAGGGCTATCTTGCGTTTTGATATTTTTGAACGCACTACGGCACTAACCTGCTGGTCCGCCATATATATCGATATTTTCTTAATATTCTCCTCGGTTTCGGGGATTTTAACCTTTTCAAACAGATTGACTCTTTGAGAAGTTGCAAGCAGTTCTTCTTCTAACAATCTAACCTGTTCATCTAACACTTCTGCCTCTAAATCGAGGGACATTGCCTTTTCCATATGGTTTGCGGCAATATCCACCCAAAGCGGTGTTTCATAAAAATCATAATCTCCTCGCGTGAAATCCGCACCGTCAAACGTAGGAATATCAACACCTGCAATATTACCTTTCCCTTTTTTAATATTGCTTACGGTTATGATTCCTTGTGGGAATACATCCATTTCGCTAAAAACAGCAATCCACTCACGAAAGCCCATTTCAAGATTTTCTTTTTCTTTTCTTACAGCCTTCGCCTTAGCTTCAATTGTACGGATTTCCGATTGGAGTTGTTGCTTTTTCAGTGTCAGAGTAGGCAAATATCTGCGGTACATTTTAAGTGCGTCCTTTTGTACCTTCAACTCGTTTTTAGTTAGTTTGATTTTTGCCAAATCCACAGACCTCCTTAACCTTTAGGCCAAAATTCATCAGTAAGGTCTGATTTGATTCCGGTTTCATCCTTTTCAAAGCAATCAGCTAAAATCTCCCATCCCAAATCAAGTGCATCTTCAAGCATAAGATTAACCGACAGCGACATTAGCTTGCTTTCAAAAAGCTCACCGTATTTCAGCAATTTTTCGTCCCAACGGCTCATAGAAAAGCCCATATTTTTCTTTTCAAGCGTTTCTTTGTAGGAAGAATAAAGTCGAATCATCGCATCCATAAGTGCGCGATGGTCTTTTCGTGTTTTACCGTTTACGTTTTGCTTTAGTCGGGAAAGAGAACCGAACGGCTCTATACGACCGCCTTTAAGGTAATACTGACCTTCGGTAATGTATCCCGTATTATCGGGTACAGGATGGGTTACATCATCGCCGGGCATTGTAGTAACAGCCAAAACGGTAACCGAACCCGAATCAGCAAAGTCAACCGCCTTTTCGTAGCGGGCGGCAAGCTGAGAATATAGGTCGCCGGGATAGCCACGGTTAGAAGGAACCTGTTCTTGCGTAATAGCAATTTCCTTCATAGCATCGGCAAAGTTGGTCATATCGGTAAGGAGCACCAATACGTCCTTATTTTGTAATGCGAATTGCTCTGCTACTGCCAAAACCATATCGGGAATCATCATACACTCAACAGTTGGGTCGGAGGCAGTATGAATAAACATAACGGTTTTGCTGAGCGCTCCGCCTTTTGATAATGCATCCTTGAAATATAAGAAATCGTCATATTTCAGTCCCATACCGCCAAGAACAATTACATCGGCCTCTGCTTGCATTGCAATTCGGGCAAGAAGTTGATTATACGGCTCGCCGGAAATGGAGAAAATGGGCAACTTTTGAGAAACAACCAAGGTATTAAACATATCAATCATAGGAATGTTGGTTCTCATCATACGGTTGGCAAGAATACGCTTAGTGGGATTAACAGAAGGACCGCCGATAGATTTCATGTTTTCTGTAAGTGAAGGGCCCTTATCTCTCGGCTCGCCCGAGCCGTTAAATATACGACCTAATAAGTCTTCGCTAAACGATACTCGCATTTCGTGGCCGAGAAAACGCACCTCGTCTCCCGTGGAAACGCCCTGACCTCCTGCAAAGACCTGCAGAGAAACAACATCACCGTCAATCTTATTAACCTGAGCCAAGGACTTGCCGAAACGTGTATTTATCTGTGCTAATTCCTTATACTTAACATCATTCGCACGGACAGTGATGACATTACCTGTAATTGATTCTATTCGATTATATACTTTGTTCACTATCACTCACCGTCCTTTAGTATTTTTTCAGCCAGTGCGGCTATTTCGCCGCCACCTTGACGATATAATTCGTCAATCTCAGCTTCTGCTTTTTTAAACTCTTCGCTCTCAAACTCGGTATAATTCCAGTCTATAAATTTCTGGCGCATACGGTTAAAGAAGCTACGTGCATCGTCTTTATTTTGAAGAGCATAATTACTGCCTAAAATATATACGAGTTTATCGGTAACATAGCGCTGGCGCATTCGCGTGCAGTTAGCCTCAACCAAGTCGAAGGAGTTCTGCTGTAAATATACGGCATCAAGCATTTCAGATTTTAAATAGGTAATATAATCTAAAAGAGTAGTGCCATCTTCGCCAACAACCTTCATCATAGAGCCAATCTCATCACCGTGAAGAAGAATGCTTTTGCAAAAATCCAACTTTTCTTCATCAATTACACTGTTATATTTTGACCAGGATATAAGCGGGTCAATAGCAGGATACTTTCTTGCATCCGAACGCTCACGGGAAAGACCGTGGAAAGCACCAACAACCTTCAAGGTTGCCTGTGTTACAGGCTCCTCAAAGTTGCCGCCCGCGGGGGATACGGTGCCGCCAATGGTAACGGAACCGGTACTGCCGTCCGGCAAGCGAACATATCCGGCTCTTTCGTAAAATGCCGCAATATATGATTCAAGATACGCAGGAAAAGCCTCTTCGCCCGGAATTTCTTCAAGTCTGCCTGACATTTCACGAAGTGCCTGCGCCCAACGGGATGTGGAGTCTGCAAGCAAAAGAACATGAAGTCCCATTTGACGATAATACTCAGCAAGTGTTACCGAGGTATAAACCGAAGCTTCTCGGGAAGCAACCGGCATAGAGGAGGTATTACATATAATAATTGTACGTTCCATAAGCGAGCGACCTGTTTTCGGGTCGGTTAGTTCGGGGAACTCGGTCAATGTTTCAACAACCTCACCTGCACGCTCACCACAGGCAGCGATAATAACAATATCCACATCCGCATATTTTGACGTGGTATGCTGTAGCACGGTTTTGCCTGCACCAAACGGTCCGGGAGTGCAATAGGTTCCACCTTTAGCCACAGGGAAAAAGGAATCGATAAGTCGCACCTTAGTTTCCATTGTTTCAATCGGCGCTAACCTCTCGCTATAACATTTTACCGCGCGTTTAACAGGCCACTTAAACGACATAGATATGGGTATTTCACGGCCACGCTCATCAGTTAACACTGCAATGGTTTCTTTAACGGTATATTCTCCCTTGTCGGCAATAGATTTTACCCTATAGTTTCCAAGAAGATAAAAGGGAACAAAAATTTTATGTGTAAACGGACCTTCGGGAACAGTGCCGATATGTTCGCCTGCACGAACAACGTCTTGGACTTTGGCAGTCGGCGTGAACTCCCATTTCTTCTCCGTATTAAGTCCGTCTGCGTAAATTCCTCTTTCCAAAAACCAGCCTGCCTGTTCTGCTAATATAGGGAGCGGATTTTGCAGTCCGTCATATATCTGGCCAAGCAATCCGGGGCCGAGTTCCGCCGAGAGCATATCTCCCGTAAATTCAACCGTATCCCCACATTGAATACCATCGGTCATTTCATAAACCTGCACCTGCGCTATGTTGCCTTTTATACGGATAACCTCACTTTTAAGGGCTGTATTACCCACAAAAACATAGCATATTTCGTTCATAGAAACGTCGCCGTCAAATTCTACCGACACCAGGTTTCCGTTTATGCTTACTACCTTTCCTTTATTTTCGGTCATTGTTTTGCCTCCAACCTATCTCCACTTAAAATGGAGTCGTATATATTTTTGTATGCTTTTTCTCCGCTATTAGTATCAAACCGCCTTATGCGAAGAAGCAATTTTAGTTTAAGTCCGTAATAGAAGATGTAATCCTCAGAGAAGCTATCCATAGGTCTCAGCGTTTCCAATTTCTCCAATCGGTAACTGTTTAGATATTTTTCTGCTTCCATCGGATTTTCGATTTCTATTGCCGTACTTGCCGCCTTAATATATTCCACGGGAAAAATTCTATTTTCCGTGTCAAAGGTTTTCTTCATTTTCTCAGCCCGAATCTTACCAAGCGCAAATCTGAGATTTCTTTCACTTTCATTCCAGCCATCTACCAGAACAGAACCCGAGCACTCAATATTTTTGGATGGTGATAAAGTGAGCTTTTTTAAAATCTCCTGCGACCTCTTTCCTAAAAAACGATTGCAAAGCTCTGTAAATCGTTCTTCGGTAATAGGAATCGGAGTGTTTTCACTTATTCCATCCAAAGACGGCAACTGAGATATTAAATAATATTCAGCCATAGTTATTACTTCGCCTCTTTCAAAAGCTCGGTAACCTTGGGGCTAAGATAATTTGAAAGCATATCCACAACCGCCTCTGCCGAATAATCGTAATATGCGTCGCCTTCATTTACAGCAATGCGGAAACCGCCGTCAAAATTATCATTCGCCTTCAAAGTAACACCCTTTAACAGTTTTTCCTTAAGAGCTGCAAGTAAGGTTTCTTGTAATTTGTTAAGGTCTTGAGTATTCAAAATCACCGTAACATCTTCTGCATCAGGCTTATTTGCCCAGCTTTCAACAATGCTGGTAATCAACCCTGCAAATGCATCCGATGAATATACTGCAGTAACATTTTCGCCAACGATAGCTTTAAGCTCTCTTGTTACGCTTTCTCTGAAAGAAATCAGCAGATTGCGACCTGCCTGACGAATGGCATCCTCGCTAGATTTTGTCATTCGCTCAGTTTCAGTTCTTGCAAGGCTCAAGATTTTATCCGCCTGTGCCTTTGCATCAGCAATAATTTTCTCGGCATCTGACTTTGCCGCGTCAACTATGGCCTTTGCCTCGGCCTCAGCGGCCTCAGCGCCGTCCCTTTTTATTTGCTCAATAAGCTCTTGAAGTTGAACTTCCATAATTCTATCTCCTTTTTGTATTTAGTTAAATTTACTTCTAAAAACAAAATGGACCCATCTTTCTCTGCAGACAGCTGGATCCATTAACATCAAAATAACTATTAAACCTTGCATTATTTTAACATACTTATCGTTTTTCGTCAATAGTTTTAATGACAATATTTTAGGACAGCGTAAAGTGTTTTTCTTTGAGTTGTAATTCTTTAATAATGTTGTATAATATAATTAAAAACACTGGAGGTGTAGCAATTGAGAATACAATTTATTGGAGCGACTCACGAAGTAACGGGAAGTTGCACCCTTTTAGAAGTTAATAATAAATATTACTTAATTGATTGCGGAATGGAGCAAGGCAAGGATGTTTTCCAAAACATCAGCTTACCGGTTGCTGCAAATCAAATTGAGGCAGTCTTTTTGACACACGCACATATTGACCATTCCGGTATGTTGCCAAAGCTCTATAAGGACGGTTTTAAAGGCAGTATCTATGCTACCGATGTAACATGTGATTTGTGTAATATTATGCTGCGCGATTCTGCACATATTCAGGAAACGGAAGCAAAATGGCGTTCTCGAAAAGCAGAGCGAGCAGGACGGGATACCTATGAGCCGGTATATGATACGCAGGATGCCATAGGTGCTATTTCATTGTTTCGCAGATGCAACTATGATGAGATAGTATATCCCGCTGAGGGAATTGAACTGCGTTTTACCGATATTGGTCATCTTCTCGGCTCAGCCTGTATTGAATTGTGGCTTAGCGAAGGTAATACCCGCAAAAAAATTGTTTTCAGCGGTGATGTGGGCAATACAAATCAACGTATTATTAGGGACCCCCAACAAGTCGCAGAAACAGATTATCTTGTGGTTGAATCTACCTATGGTAATCGTCTGCATTCTGCCGACCGAAGCAATGTAATTTACGAGCTTGCAGGATATATTCAAAAAGCATTAGACCGTGGCGGCAACGTCGTTATCCCTTCATTTGCCGTTGGTCGTACACAGGAAATGTTGTTTGCAATTCGTGAAATTAAGCAAAATGGACTTGTAAAGGGGCACGAACATTTCCCCGTATATGTTGACAGTCCGCTTGCCGCAGAAGCAACTGCAATCTTTATGCAGTGTAATCCCGTATGCTTTGACGAGGAAACTTTAGCACTGATAAAGCAAGGTATTAACCCTATTTGGTTTGATGATATTCGTATGTCCATGACATCAGAAGAATCAAAGCAAATCAATTTTAATAATGAGCCTAAGGTAATCATCTCTGCCAGCGGAATGTGTGAAGCCGGTCGTATCCGTCATCATTTGAAGCACAATCTGTGGAAAGAAAATAACATTATTCTTTTTGTTGGCTATCAGGCAGAAGGCTCTCTTGGACGTGCACTGTTAAACGGAGAAAAAAATATAACTCTTTTCGGTGAAGAAATTACGGTGAATGCAGAAATCTGCTCACTCCACGGAACAAGCGGTCACGCAGATCAAGCCGGTCTAATTTCTTGGATAGAGGGATACAATGCAAAGCCCGAACTTATCTTTGTTAATCACGGAAATGAAGATTCTTGTGAGGATTTTAAAGATTTGCTCATTCAAAAGGGCTATCGTGCCGAGGCACCGTTCAGTGGCACCGAGTACGATTTAGCCACAGGTAGAATGACAATTTACACTGAAGGCAAACCAATCGACCGAGCGCTCAACTTTAGAGGCAACAGTCGTGCTGATGTTATTTATAACGAGCTTGTGTCTACAGCCGAAAAGCTATTATCGATTGTTAAGGGGCGCCGCGGCATGACAAATAAAGAAAACGCGAGATTAACCTCACAGATTCGTGAACTTTGCGAAAAATACAAAAATTAAAAAACAGAGCCTATTTCGGAGTACTCCGAAATAGGTTCCTTTTTTTACAGTTCATCGGAATTATAATCTGGTATTGCTTCTGCACTTGACACAACAAGCTCTGCAACCTTTGTAGCGTGGTTTAAGCAGTTTTGTATTTTATCATTACATAAATATTTATGTAAAAAAGCAGCCGAAAAGCTATCCCCTGCCCCAACGGTTGAAACAACCTTTACATCGCTGCATCCGCAATAATATTCTTCCCCTTTTTTGCAGTCGTATGCATACGAGCCGTCTCTGCCGAGTGTAATAATAATGCACCTTATATTATCGTATGTAGTGTTAAGCGATTTTGCAAAATCCTTATAATCTATGTAGTCTGTCAACTCAAGCATTTTTGCAACTGTGCTAAGCTCTTCAAGGCTGATTTTAAGAATTGTTGCATTCTCTACCGCGAAACGAACTGTATCCGAATTATAAAACGGTGCACGAATATTTACATCAACAAATATTTCTTTAAATTGACTTGTGTTTATCAGTTTCCTAAGTTCTGACAAATTGTATTCACTTCTGAGCGCTAAGGTACCAAAATACAGAACATCAAATTTTTCTTTTACATTCTCGCACGAAATGTAATCATAAGCTACATCGCTCAAAAGATTATAGGCTGGAACCGATTTTTCATCAAGCGTTACAAGGCATTTACCTGTTTGCTTATTATCAAGAACTTTAACATATTTGTGGGATACGCAAAGTCTATCGAGAGCGCCCAGCGCTTCTTTACCAAGCGCATCGTTTCCAAGTGCCGAAAGCATATAAGCCTCTTCCCCGTGCTTTGCGCTATGGGCGGCAAAATTAAACGGTGCGCCTCCTATATATTTTTCATCAGAATATACATCCCATAGGATTTCTCCAAAAGACAATATCTTCATTTTATCACCTGTATTCAAACATTATTCCAATATCTGTCTTGCGGTATATTCGTCGGTTATAAGCGTGTCAATAAGCTTAGTTTGCAGTGCACCTCTGATTGCGTTAACCTTGCTGTTTCCGCACGCGATGGCAACGGTTTGTTTTATATTCTTTATGTTGTCGGCAGAAGCGCAAAGAGTGTTGTCGTATAAATCTACGAAATCTCCGTTCTCGTCAAAAAAGTGCGTTGCAACATCGCCGATAACCTTTAAATGCTTTTTGCTATATCCAAATGTTTTTCCGAACACATCAAGAATTTCTGTGTTCCCTATTCCTACAATAGCAATATCCGCCGTGTTCCATAAATTTTGCATCTTTTTATAATAGGATAACTTTTTAAGCAAGTCGCAATCCTCGCCGTCTGACAGATAAGGAAACCAAGCATATTTTACAGTAGCGCTGATTTTATCTGCCATACCGCGTGCCAATTCATTTGATGAAAAATACGAGTTTTCATTATCCGTAGCGCCAAAAAGCGGGAAAACGGTATTGCCCTTTGTTTTTCTTTCGGGCATCTGCTCAATTAGTGCCTGAACTGTTCTGCCCCAAGAAACCGCTATATTAAGGTTACCCTTTTCTAATATCGGAAGTATATAATCCTGTGCCGCTTTTACGGTCATTAAGGTGCGTATAGATTCGCTTTTACCGCTGACACCGCAAACAACACATTTACTTATACCGAACCGTTTGCATATGCTTTTTTCCAATTCCTCGCATACCTTTACGGGATTATGAATTTTAATTTCAACTATATTCTCTTTTATAGCATCGCCCAAAAGCTTTGATACGGTTTGTCTTGATAGATTAAGCATCTCTGCAATTTCTTGCTGGGTATGCTTTTTTTCATAATAAAGCGTTGCTGCTTCCAGCATTAAAATCTTTTCGTCGTTTAATTTCATTATACTCACCTTCTTGCGTTACAATTCTATCACTATTTTTTCTTAAAGTCAACTTTATTAACATTTGTATTTGACATATGTTAACACAACTGATATAATTGTTTAAAACAAATAAGGAGTTGCTGTTATGTTAGTTTCAATGAAGGAAATGCTTGCAGATGCAAAGAAAAATCACTACGCTATACCCGCGTTCGATGTTAGTAACTATGAAATGATGAAGGCCGTTTTAGAGGCTTGCGAGGAGGAAGGCTCCCCCGCTCTGCTTATGGGACTTGGTGTCGATTTAGTTGGAAAAGGAATGCCCCTTTTAACCTCTATGGTAAAAGAAGCCTCTAACTTTTTTAATGTTCCCGTATGCTTTCATTTAGACCACGCAACAGATTTTGAGCTTATCAAGAGCGCAATTGATGCCGGCTTTAGCTCGGTTATGTATGACGGCTCTGTGCTTGATTTTGACAACAATGCTAACAACACGGCTGCGGTTACAAAGTATGCACACGAGCACGGCGTAACGGTTGAAGCGGAGCTTGGACATGTTGGAAACGCAAGCGTTGGAAGCATAAGCGAAACCGGCGCTGACACCGACCCAGGCGAAAGTCTGACCGTTCCCGAAGAGGTTAAGAGATTTATTGAGATAACCGATGTTGATGCTCTTGCGGTTGCAATCGGAACCTCACACGGTGTTTACAAGAAGACTCCCGAGCTTAGAATTGACCGTCTTGACGAGATTACTGCGGTTTGTGACAGACCTCTTGTTCTCCACGGAGGAAGCGGAACACCCGACGACCAAATGCAGAACGCAATCCACCACGGCATAACCAAGATAAATATTTACTCTGATGTAGTAGGCGCTTTAAACAAGGGGCTTAAAGATAAGCTTAATTCGGTAGAAAACCCCTCCACCTGGCCGTTCATTGTTTATGAGGATGCAATGGTTATGATGAAGGAAGTTGTAAAGGATAAAATCAGAAAGTTTGGCAGCGCGGGACGCGTTTAATTTATCGGAGGAAAAGTTATGAAAACAAGAGCAGTTCGTCTTTACGGCGAAAACGACATAAGACTTGAAGAGTTTGATTTGCCGAAGCTCAAAGACGGCGAAATACTAATAAAAATTGTATCGGACAGCGTTTGTATGTCTACATATAAAACTGTAAAGCAAGGTGCGAAGCATATTCGTGTTCCCGACAATGTTGCAGATAATCCCGTAATTATCGGACACGAATTCTGTGCAGAGGTAGTTGAGGTTACGGATAAATGGAAGAATAAATTCCAAGTTGGTGACAAGGTTGTTATGCCGCCCGTTCTCTCTTATCTCGGTGGAATGCAGACGGTCGGATACTCGTTTGGCGAAATTGGCGGAGTTTCTACATATTCCATCGTTTACGACCACATTATTGAAAACGACTATCTCATCAAGCTTGATAGCGATTGCTTCTTCAAGGGCTCGCTTATTGAGCCTGCATCCTGCGTAATCAGAGGATATAAGGCAAACATTCATTTGGACGGCAACTCAAATCCGTATACAAACATTAAGCCAAACGGTAAGGTAGCGATTCTTGCAGGCTGCGGACCTATGGGACTTGTTGCAATAGACATTGCTCTTCACGGTGATATTAAGCCATCGTTGTTAGTTGTAACTGACCTCGACGAAGAAAGACTAAAAAGAGCAAAGGAAATCTTCTCGCCCGAAAAGGCAAAAGAAGACGGTATAGAGCTTGTTTTCACAAACACAAGCGACAAAGACGAACTGCTTAAAATCTCGGACGGTGGATTTGACGATGTTTTCGTATATGCGCCCGTCCCCGCAGTTGTTGAGCTTGCCGATGCTATTTTGGGCTTTGACGGTTGTCTTAACTTCTTTGCAGGGCCATTGGATAAGAATTTCAGTGCAAACTTTAATTTCTATAATGTCCATTACGCTCAGCATCACGTTGCCGGCACAAGCGGCAGCACAACCGAAGATATGCACGATATTGTACGTCTTATTGGTGAGAAGCGTATTGACCCCGCTGTAATGATTACTCATATTGGCGGAATTGATGCAGCAATAGACACCACCAAGCGTTTACCGCAAATTGAGGGCGGCAAAAAGCTGATATATACGCATATAAATTTACCGCTTACTGCTATTTCCGATTTTGAAAAGCTTTCAAAAGAAGATAACCGTTTTGGAGAGCTTGACAGACTTGTAAAAGTAAATAACGGACTTTGGTCAGCAGATGCAGAAAAATATTTGCTTGCAAACTTTTAATAAAACAAACCGAGGTTGTCTTTTACAACCTCGGTTTTTATGATGCGTTTTTTAATTGTTCGCTATCTGACGGGAGGGGTGACCCCTCCCCTACGGACCGTGCAGTTTTGAGCATGTTTTCTGCGAAAATGCCATAGCCTTTTTGAGGGTTGTTTATAAACACATGGGTGACGGCGCCTATCAGTTTTCCATCCTGCACTATCGGACTTCCCGACATTCCTTGCACTATTCCGCCCGTCTTTTCTATGAGCCGCGGGTCGGTCACCTTGACTATAAGGTTCTCTGTTGGCTCTTGCTCGTGTTCTGAATGAATTTTAATTTCACAGCTATAATACTCAGGCTCGTTTCCGTCAACCGTCGTATAGATATACGCTTGTCCCTCTTTTATTTCTTGCTTAAGCGCTACGCTCACAAGATTCGACCGGTCAAAGCTTCTGACATTCTCGGCGTACACACCGCTTTCACAGTTCATAAGCAGGTTGCCAAGCAAGGTATCACCCAATCGACCTTTAAGCTCTCCGGGCTGACCTTTTTCGCCCTTTTTAAGTGACACAATGTCGGCTGAGACTATCTCTCCGCTACTTATGTTCATTATCTCACCTGTGTCTTCGTCGCACACTCCATGCCCAAGACCGCACAATATATCAGTTGCAGGCGAATAAAAGGTAAGAGTGCCAATCCCAGCCGTGCTGTCTCTGACCCAAATTCCTATGCGGTATGCACCTGCGCTAAGGGAATATGCGGGTTTCAGTGTAACATTTTTATTTTTCCCGTCACGCACGATAGAGAAGGTCATATCACTGCCGTCTGATTTTTCGATGATTTTGCTTACATCCTCGTTAGAATAAACCTTTTTACCGTTAATTGATTTTATCGTGTCACCGATTTTTATGCCTGCCGATTTTGCGGGGTTTACATTTCCCTTTTCGGTGTCAACATCCGCCATATCCACCACGAGAACACCGTCTGTATATATTTTTATACCAAACGGAATCCCGAGCAGATTTACTGACATATTGTCGATAACGCTCACGCTTGATTCCTTTACCGGAAACAAGCCTAAAACCTTAAAATTTACTTCATACGAGGTTTTTTCATCGCTTTTAACTAAAGAGCTTTGTGACTCTTCGGCACCGTAGGCTTCATATGTTATAGGGACTTGGCAATTAACATTTAATTGCTTTCCCTCAACAATATAATAGCTTTCGGAGAGTTGACGGTCTGCAAAAATTATTAAAAAAAATACTATTGCCGTCAACACGGTTAAAAGCGAGGCTAAAACTCTTATTGAGATTCTTAAGATTTTCACTTTACCCTCCTTCGCCTGCAAGATTAATTTGCACCAAAGAAGCGAAAATACTTATGGAAATTATATTGTTTTTTGGAAGAAAAAATCGGCACTCGGTGCCGATTAGAATGGAAAAATTTTTCGTTTATGAACCTTTGTGTACGGAGGATTAAAATTAACTAAAATTGTATCCTCGCCTATTATTTCTATACAGTTCCAGGGAATTATAATATCCTCGCATCTGCCAAATAGTCCAAAGCATTTGGGTCTTCCGTAAATTACTATTGACACAAGTTTTCCGTTTGCGGTATCAATTTCCACATCACAAACGCACCCTAAAATCGTTCCGTCCTTTATGCATATTACCTGCTTATCGCGCATTTCGATAATTTTACAGCACATATAATCACCTCGTGAAATTATATGCCGCGCTTTACTGTTTTATTTTATCAAGCGCTCCTTTTTCAAGGCGCGATACCTGTGCCTGACTTATGCCAATTTCGGAGGAAACCTCCATTTGTGTTTTGCCCTGCATAAAGCGAAGACTCAGTATCTTTTTTTCACGCGAAGACAGTCCCTTTATTGCTTCCTTTAGAGCTATTTCGTCAAGCCAATTTTTATCATCGTTATTGTCGCCTATCTGGTCCATCATATATATTGTATCTCCGCCCTCGGAAAAAACCGGCTCATAAAGCGATACGGGTTCTACTATACTTTCGAGTGCTTCGACTATATCCGTTTCGGGCAAATCAAGCTCTTTTGCTATTTCGCTGATTGTGGGCTCTCGCTGTTCGCGATTCATAATGCGTTCCTTTACTTGCATTGCCTTATATGCGGTATCCTTTATAGAGCGGCTCACGCGGACGGCATTGTTGTCGCGCAGATAACGGCGTATTTCGCCTATAATCATTGGAACGGCGTAGGTAGAAAAGCGGACATTTTGAGTTATATCGAAATTATCAATAGATTTGATAAGACCTATACAACCGACCTGAAACAAGTCGTCGGGATTTTCGCCGCGGTTTGAAAAACGCTGAATAACGCTTAGCACGAGTCGCAAATTTCCGTTTATAAGCTCATCTCGTGCGGCAGTATTCCCCTCTTTCGTAAGTTTTAGCAATTGTTCTTTTTCTTGCTCTTTTAAAACGGGAAGCTGTGATGTATCTACCCCGCAAATTTCGACCTTTCTATACTGCATCACAAATTCCCCCAATACTTTTTTCATTAAAAGTATTGCCGAAGAGCCCTTATAAAAAACATATAAAAAATTTTTTCGTTCGCCTTACTTTACTTGCATTCGACAAAACGAATATGGACATTCCGCAAAAACATATATTTAGCTGAGGTGAATTATATGTTTTTATCGCTTATGGCGGAGGTTATTAAAGGAATCGTATATCTTGCGCTGCACGTTGCAGGTGCTGGTGCTTTTCCCAAGGCGCTTACCGCAAAGCAGGAAAAAGAGCTTATTGAGAGAATGGAAAACGGAGATACTGAGGCTAAAAATAAGCTGATTGAGCACAATTTGCGCCTTGTTGCACATATTGTAAAAAAATATTATAGCGGTCAGGTTGAGCAGGACGATTTAATTTCCATTGGAACGATTGGGCTTATAAAGGCCGTTTCAACCTTTAATTCTTCTAAAGGAATACGCCTTGCAACCTATGCGGCAAGGTGCATTGAAAACGAGATTTTAATGTGCTTTCGCAACATGAAAAAGAGCGCAAACGATGTCTTTATAAGCGACCCTATTGACACCGACGGCGAAGGCAACGCACTTACGCTGATTGATGTTATTTCGGACAACGAGGATATTATTGATAATATTGATTTAAAAATTCAGCTTGAGAATTTAAAAAGATACATAGGAGAATGTCTGGACAACCGAGAGCAGAAGATTATTATAATGCGTTACGGCCTATACGGTCACGAAGAGCTTACGCAGTACGCGGTTGCAAAACGGCTTGGCATTTCGCGCTCATATGTATCAAGAATTGAAAAAAAGGCACTTCAAAAGTTATACAACAGATTTAAGCAAAATACGTAATAATAAACAAATTTCAACTAAATAACTATTGATACTTTACAAACCGAAAATGAAGAGTTATAATTGTAAATAGTAAAAAATAACTCTTGGAGGATGCATTATGCGCGTTATTCACACTGAAAATTACGACCAGCTTAGCCGTCAGGCAGCAAATATTATATCTGCCCAGATTATCAGCAAGCCCAATTGTGTTTTAGGACTTGCAACGGGCTCTACCCCGATTGGTACATACAAGCAGCTTATTGAATGGTACAAAAAGGGCGACCTTGATTTTTCAGCCGTCACAACCGTCAACCTTGACGAGTATTGCGGTCTTACACCCGATAACGACCAGAGTTATCGCTATTTTATGAACAAGAATCTTTTTGAGCATGTAAATATTTCAATGGATAAGACCCATGTTCCCAGCGGCGTTGCTGCTGATATGGACAAGGAATGCGCTGAGTACGATAAGCTCGTAGCCGAGCTTGGCGGCACCGATTTACAGCTCCTTGGTATTGGACTTGATGGTCACATTGGATTTAACGAGCCTGATGAGTTTTTTGAGGCTGCAACACATGTTGTTGAGCTTGACGAGAGCACTATTGAGGCTAACTCAAGATTTTTTGAAAGCAAGGACGATGTTCCTACACGCGCTGTTACAATGGGTATGAAGTCCATTATGAGTGCTAAGAAGGTTTTACTTCTCGCCTCCGGCAAAAACAAGCAGGAAATTCTCAAGAAATCGCTTTACGGTCCTATCACTCCTGCCGTTCCCGCTTCAATTCTTCAGCTGCACCCCGATTTAACAGTTATTGAATGTGAATAAAATTAAAAGACTTGCAGTTAACTGCAAGTCTTTTTTCTTTTAAAAACAATATAAATTAAGGTTATGAAAACCACTCCAAGCAACACGCCGCTGCTATCTATTAAAACATCTCGAAGTTCTCCGCTGCGTCCAGGGATAAAGCTTTGATGGAATTCGTCGCTTACTGCGTAAAAAGCGCCGATTATAAAGCTAAAAATCGGGCGCAGGGCTATTTTTTTGATGTTAAGAGTAAACATTCCCGTCGCAAGCGATGCGCCGAGAGCGGTATAAATGCTGAAATGAGCAAGCTTGCGAACAAGCTTTTGAAGAGAATACACAAATTCACTCTGTTCTATTTCGGACAGCATATTAAAACCGGGTTTAAAAATCGGTGCGATTAAGCGAATAAATCCACCGCTCATTTTAGATGATTCACTTGCATTCTGTGCTGACATAAAAAATATAAAAATCATAATAAAAAGCGAAAATGCGAAAGCGAGATAGCGAATTATCTTTTTATTTTTGCTTTTCAAGCCACTCTACCGCCTTTTTAATATATGGATTTTCCTTATCACTCAGCAGAGGCAAATATTTAGCCTCGTGCTCTGTGAGTTTAATTTCGTAGTCGGGTTTAAGTCCCTCGCCGTCGAAGTCTGTTTTGCTTTTTGAAAAGAACTTTGCAACCGTGAATTTCACCGAAGAGCCGTCGTCCAATTTATAGGTTGTCTGCATAACGCCTTTTCCGTAGGTCGTGT
The DNA here is from genome assembly GCA_045590515.1 of Acutalibacteraceae bacterium. Lineage (GTDB taxonomy): Bacteria > Bacillota > Clostridia > Oscillospirales > Acutalibacteraceae > SIG589. Next base: position 181,845 of record JAZNRD010000019.1, on the reverse strand, counting down.
GGCCAATAAGCACACCCTTTTCGTAATCACGGATAGAGGCCGCAAAAAGCTCTGATGCACTGGCAGTATGACCGTCGGTCAGTACAACCATTGGCAAATCTATTTCTGCCTTATCCGAAGTATATAAAACCTCACTCTTGCCGCCCGCATACTCGGCAGAGATTATATCTCCCTCCGGCAAAAGATAATCGAGCATTTCGGACACAGAATCTACCGTTCCACCGCCGTTTTGCATAACATCGAAGATAAGTCCCTTTGCACCGTCTTTTACAAGCGCATCAACCGCGCTTTCAAATTGTTTTACTGTATTTTCGCTGAACTGAGTTATTCTTATATATCCGTAATCCCCTGTTTTATGGTAAAAAATAGACTGAAGTTCAAAGCTATCAATGGTTATTTCGAGTTTTTTCTCTTCCCCGTCACGCAAAACCGTAACACCTATTTTATCACCGATTTCACCTTTAAGGTTTGAAAAGCACTCATTAAAGCTTTCCTTTGTTACAGAGACATCTCCAACAAAAACTATACTATCCCCCGAAAGCATTCCTGCCTTATGGGCAGGAGAACCCTCGCTAACCGATATAATATACATAGCATGTGTATCGGGGTGCTCAAAAAGGGTAATTCCTATACCGCTCGACTTTCCCTCGAACGCATCGAATTTTTCCTTGGCGTCGGTGGTTGGAAGATAGGTAGCGTATTTATCGTCAAGCGCAGAAACATATCCTTTACAAATTGCATTTTCAAGCTCTTCATCCGATATTTCACCATAAAAATACCGGCGAGCGAGAAAATCAATTTCTGAGAGTTTCACAAAGCCGTGTGCAAGCTCACCCATAAAAATATAAAGCAACACACAGGTAATAAGCATTGCAGATATAAAACATACGATACACGATGTTATAGTTTTTTTAAGGGATACTTTTCTCAAAATCATTACCTCTTAGAACAAAAAAGGGCGCAAAGCACGCCCTTTTTTATTATTTATCTTACTTTGTTATAATAGTTCATTGGATTTACACGAGTACCGTTGACATAAATTTCAAAATGACAATGGTAACCAGTAGAATAACCGGTAGAACCTACATAACCTATAACCTGTCCCTTTTTAACGGTTTGTCCAACCGAAACGGCAGTTCTGGTCATATGACCACAAAGTGACTTATAGTTTGTTCCGCCACTGCTACCGTGGTCAATCATAACATGATTTCCCCAACCGCTTCCGCAACCGCAGCTACGCTTTTTGCCGTAGTTATGACCGCAGGAGTTATAGGATTTAACAACAACACCATCGGCTATGGCAACGATAGCAGCATTAAAAATGCTTCTATCGTTAATGTCAATACCCTTATGCCAGGTACCCCAACGGCGTCCAAATCCGGAGGAAATGCTATAATGTCCCGGTACGGGCCAGGTAAACGCACTGCCGTCGTACACCGCAGAGGTTGTCATATTAACATACGGTGCAAGCTCAGCCTCCAAGGCTCTGATTTCGTTCTCAATGGCCTTATTGTCCGACTGTGCGCTGTTTGTTTCGGCGTTTATGGTTGAAATTACTGCATTAACCTCAGCCACCTGCTTGTCAAGCTCTGCCTTTTTAACGGCAAGAGTTGCTTTAGCATCGTTCTGAGCTGCAATTTTTTCACTTATAACAGCCTGAGCCGCATTGATTTCCTCAACAAGCTCTATAATCTGTTCTACAATTTTCTGGTCGTGTGCAGTGATAACCTTAGTAAGCTGTGCAAGTGCTAAATAATCAGAAAAGCTTTCAGCACCCAAAAGCACCTGAAGCGTACTGCTGCCGTTGCTCATATGAATGGTGCGAAGGCGCTGTTTGAAGAGGAAAATCGTATCCTGCTTTTCCTGCTCCTTTTGAGCTATCTTAGCCTCATTTTCAGCAATTTCAGCATTGTACTGATTTATTCGGCTGTTGCAAAGGTTAATCTGCTGCTGTGTATTTGCAATCTGCGCTTCGATTTTTTGTTTGATTGCATTTTGTGTAGCTTTTTTGCTTTTTAGTGCGGCAATCTCGCGTTCTATTGCCTTAGACTGCTGTTCAAGCTCTGAAATCTGAGCATTTATCTCGGCCTGTGTTTTTGCGTACACAGACGGAGCCTCTGTAATACCGACCGTAAGAGTCATTAAAGCACATAAAATCAAAGCAAAAAGTACCTTGCTTATCCTATTAAAATTCAAGAAAATACCTCCGTTAGTTATAAGCTCTGAATTCGCTTCCCTCACGCCTCAAATATTTTCCTATCATAATAACACTGCCTATTACGCCGGCAGCAACACCAATAGCCGCAAAGATACCGAACAGCTCGAGTGCAACGGATGAAAACTGAATTGCTGTGGTAGAGCCAAGCACCGAGCCGAGTGTTTCTAAAACGACGCGATAACAGAAATAAACCACAACCTCAGAAAGAACCGCTGAGATGATACCAAGTACAACACCCTCAACAACGAAAGGCAGACGGATAAACGCATCGGTTGCGCCGACCGCTTTCATTATACTGATTTCAAGCTTACGGTTATACATTGTTACACGAATAGTATTGGAAACAATTACAAGAGATATTACAAGCAATATAGAAATAATCCAGAAGCCTGCAACCGAAATGCCGTCTTTTAGGTTTGTAATGGTTTCTGCCAGGTCGCTTTGTGACTGAATAGTATCTACGCCGCTTATTCCCTTTATCTGTTCTAAAGTCTCGTCAAATCTTGAAAGGTCCTTCAAGATAACGCGAGCGCCGCAGGAAAGTGGGTTACCGTACTCATCATCAAGGAAGGTAAAATACTGCTCCTGTCCCTCAAGGAAAGATTCCTTAAGGTCGGCAAGACCCTCTTCACTTGTAACATAGGTAACCGATGCTATATTATCAAGCTTTTCAATTTCGGCACATACAGCCATTGCTTCTTCATCGTTATGAACGACATAGGAGTCGGGGGTTATACCGTTTGCGTCTGCCTCAGCCGAGGTGCTTGAGGTGGCTTCGGTAGATGATGCGTCGCCAGTGCCGTAAAGTGCAGCGTTATAGTCATCAAAGTAGACCATAACAACATTTTGCTGCTCAAGTCCCTCCATAGCCTTATTAGCATTAAGGGATATGAGCATTGCCATACCTATAAGCACCATACAAGCGACCAAAACGCCTATTGAAGCTATCGACATAAGTCGGTTAACCCAAACATTCTTAAGACCTTCACCGGTCAGATACTTTATACTTCTTGCCTTCATATTGTACCCTCCGCATTGTCAGCCACAACGCGTCCACCGTCGAGCATAATTACTCTGTGGTTGAAATCTCTTACAAGGTTGTGGTCGTGGGTAACCATTAGTATAGTGGTGCCGCGTTTATTGATTTCGTCAAGAAGTCCAACGATTTCGTATGACATATTCGGGTCAACATTTCCGGTGGGCTCGTCCGCGATTATAAGGTCGGGATTGTTAACAAGCGCACGGGCAAGGCCAACGCGCTGCTGCTCACCACCCGAAAGCTCGTCCGGCATTGAGCGTGCCTTATGGCCAAGGCCAACCTTACTAAGCGCACGGGCAACCTCTTTTCGAATTTTGCGACTGCCTGCACCTACAACGTGCATCGCAAATGCAACATTTTCGAAAACGTTCATATTAGGTATTAGACGGAAATCCTGGAAAACTATACCCATAGTTCTGCGAAGCATCGGAACATCCTTGCGCTTCATTGTTGTGAGGTTGTAACCGTTTACCAGAACATCGCCTGTGTTTGCCTTTTCTTCGCGCATTATAAGTTTCATAAATGTACTCTTACCTGCACCCGAAGAGCCAACGACAAACACAAACTCGCCTTTGTTTATCTTTAAGTTTATATCCGAGAGAGCATGAGTTCCGCTGATATAGGTTTTGGAAACACCCCGAAACTCTATAAGCGGTTGCTCGTAACCCGGAACGTTATTCTCTAAAGTGTTAATAACTCTCACTCTTTCATTAATACTTTACGGGATTTGATTTAAGGTATTTCTTAACCATTAAAGCAATCTTGAATACGATTGCGTGGTCAAACTCGCGCAGGTCAAGACCTGTAATCTTTCTGATTTTCTCAAGACGATAAACGAGGGTATTTCTGTGAACGAAAAGCTTTCTTGAGGTTTCAGAAACATTAAGATTGTTTTCAAAGAAACGCTGAATGGTGAACAGAGTTTCCTGGTCAAGACTGTCGATTGAGCCTTTCTTGAATACTTCGCGAAGGAAGGTTTCGCAAAGGGTTGTAGGCAGCTGATAGATAAGGCGTGCAATGCCGAGATTATCATAAGATACAATAGCCTTTTCGGTATCAAATACCTTACCAACCTCTAAGGATACCTGCGCTTCCTTGAAGGAACGGGCGAGGTCCTTAAGGCTCGATACGGTTGTGCCGATACCAACAACAGCCTGAGTATAAAACTCACTCGAAAGGGTATCAACAATAGAGCCTGCAAGCTTTGCGATAGTTTCGCTGTTTACATTGGGCTTGGTTTCCTTAACAAGTGCAATGTCGGTTTCGCTGATGTTGATAACGAAATCCTTTGTCTTGTCCGGGAAAAGATTCTGTACGATGTCATAAACAGAAATATCATTCTTGCTTGTAACACGAATAAGAAGTACAGTTCTTGTAACATCGCTGTTGAAGCGAAGCTCACGCGCCTTAAGATATATGTCACCGGGCAGAATGTTATCAAGAATTATGTTCTTAATAAAGTTTCCGCGGTCATAGTTTTCATCATAATAGAACTTAATGCTTGAGAGTGCAACTGCCAAAATAGAGCAATAACGGGTTGCCTCCAAGTCAGTTCCCTCAACAAAAATCATATACTCAGGGTGCTGCGGAGAACCAAAAGGCTTGTAAGTATATCTATCGGTTGTAAAAGCCTCAGTATCTACTGTGCTTCTCATAAGACTAACTTCAAGATTTTCACCGATTTTACCAAGGTCGCTGCAAGCAACGACGGTATAGGTTTCATCGATTACACCTATCGTTCTGTCGATAGCATCCTTCATTTGATGAACAACACTCTGAAACAGGCGATTTGACATTTAACATCCTTCTTTCTTATATATGGTGGATACATTATTTTGTTATAATAACATAATTATACACACTATATAGTACACTATATATACGAATTTTGCAAGAATAATCTTTCAAAAAATTAAAAAAAGTTACAAAAAGTTAAAATATATAAAAAAATAAAGAGCCGCTTATAGAAAAGCAGCTCTTTTTTTACTGTAATTAGTTGCAGATTGTCTTCTCTGTATCCTTGTCAAAGATGTGAATCTTTGCGGGGTCGATAGCAATCTTAATGGTATCTCCTGCGCGAGCAGTAGAAGCCGGGTTAACACGAGCGTTGATGGACTGACCTTCGCAGTTCATGTAAAGGTAGGTTTCAGCACCCATAAGCTCTGTAACTTCAACATTAGCCTCAACAATACCGTCAGGCAGGTTTGCCATAAGGTCGGGCTCGTTGTGAACATGCTCAGGTCTGATACCGAAGATAACTTCCTTATCAACATAAGCATCAAGGCAGTTGTCCTTGTTCTTGGTTGCGGGAAGCTTAATCTTATACTTAACGCCTGCGCGAGTCTTGGTGTCTTCAGAACCAAACTCTACGAAGAAGTCGTCATTCTCCTTAAGAACCTTTGCTTCGATGAAGTTCATCTGCGGAGAGCCGATGAAGCCTGCAACGAAGAGGTTGCACGGGAACTCATAAAGCTTCTGAGGAGCATCAACCTGCTGGATGAAGCCGTCCTTCATAACAACGATACGGGTACCCATTGTCATAGCCTCTGTCTGGTCGTGGGTAACATAAATAAATGTTGTTCCAAGACGCTGATGGAGCTTTGTAATCTCGGTACGCATCTGTGCACGAAGCTTAGCATCAAGGTTGGAGAGCGGCTCGTCAAGTAAGAATACCTTAGGCTCACGAACGATAGCACGACCGAGAGCAACACGCTGACGCTGACCACCGGACAATGCCTTAGGCTTACGCTCAAGAAGATGTTCAATATCAAGGATGCGGGCAGCCTCTTCAACACGTCTCTTAATCTCGTCCTTAGAAGTCTTGCGGAGCTTAAGACCGAAAGCCATGTTATCAAAAACTGTCATGTGAGGATAAAGAGCATAGTTCTGGAAAACCATTGCGATATCTCTATCCTTAGGTGCAACATCGTTTACAAGACGGTCGCCTATATAAAGCTCACCGCTGCTGATTTCTTCAAGGCCGGCAACCATACGAAGAGTTGTAGACTTACCGCAGCCGGAAGGACCAACGAGAATGATGAATTCCTTGTCCTTGATTTCAAGATTGAAATCCGAAACTGCGACAACTCCGCCGGGATACTTTTTGTAAATGTTGCGAAGTGACAAACTAGCCATTTTTTTGACCTCCTAAAATTAAGCACAGTCGTGCTTATAAACAAACATAAAATTTATCGTGTGTTATTATACCAAACTAAAGTGATAAGTTCAAGCCGTTAATTGTCCAAAAAATAACGATTTAGTTTGTAAGAAATGTATAACATAATCACAAATATAGGCAAAAATAGGAGCTTTTTACATTTAAAGGAAACAAGCGGAGAAATCGTCGAGCGCGGTAATTTCGCCCTCTTTTAGCTCTTCCGGAAGAGAGAGAGCCCCTATTCTGACGCGCTTTAACTCATTAACGCCGAGCCCCACCGTTCCGAACATACGCTTAATCTGGTGATATTTTCCTTCGCAGATTATAATGCTTGCACAGCACTCTGAAATTCTTGTAAGCTTAGCCGGCATACATTTTGTTCCGTCAGCAAGGACTACACCGTTTGCAAACTGTTCTATATATTCGGGTTTTATATCGCCGTCCAGAACAGCATAGTATTCTTTTTCTATTTTGGATTTCGGAGAAATTATCTTATGTGCAAGCACTCCGTCGTCGGTCAAAAGCAGAAGCCCTGTGGTATCCTTATCAAGTCTGCCGACCGGTGATATATCCTTTCTCCTGAGGTTTTCGGGCAAAAGGTCAACAACTGTCTTCTGTCTTTTATCCTCTGTTGCGGTTAGAACTCCTTTTGGCTTATTCATAAGCAGATAAAGATGCTCGCTATATGAAATAATCTCTCCGTTTACCGTAACCGTATCGGTTTCGGGATTTACCTTACAGTCATACATTTTTTCGGTTTTGCCGTTCACGGTCACGCGTAAGGATTTGAGCACTTCCCTCGCCTCGCTGCGTGACATCCCCGTCTGATTGGATATAAATTTATCCAGTCGCATTTGTGCCATATTAACTCTCCTGTTTTATAAGCGGAAGCATCTCACCCGAAAGTGCCGTTTCACTGATGTCCCCACCTATCACCCTGCCTTTATAGCAAAGTATATTTATTACTGTATTCTGTTTATTCGCAAGTTCGTATGTATACCGCGTAACGCGTTTTCCCTTATACTCGCTAAGGTCGTAGCCCGCTATTTTTTGAAGCTGATTATAGTTTAAATATACATCCGAAAAGACCGACGGTATAGTAACTGTTGTTTCAAGAAAAGTATCCTCTATTACCGAAACGCCCAAATCCGATAGGAAATTTTCGCGCGCCTCCGGATTTCTTAAATCAGTTTTTACACTTATATCCGAGATAAGAAAAGCCTCACAAAGAAATGCGGCCAGGAGCAAAAAGGAAAAAAGTAAAAGTCTTATACCTCTTTTACTGAGCACCGCATACATAACAACACCCCACATAACATTTACTAATAAATACTATGACTGAGGTTGTCCCGATATGTTATATTTTTTCGATAAGGCATACAGCGTGGGCAGCTATTCCCTTGCCCTCACCTGTGAAACCGAGTCCCTCCTCGGTGGTTGCCTTAACATTTATGAAATCTTCGGTAAGCGCACAGTCGGCCGCAATATTTTCCACCATTGTGGGAATATAGGAAGCAAGCTTTGGTCGTTGTGCAATCACGGTAGCATCAATATTTACAATTCTATATCCGCGTTCAACCAAAAGCGACAAAACATGACGGAGAAGAATTCGACTGTCGATATCCTTATACTCACTATCGTTGTCGGGAAAATGCTTTCCTATATCGCCCATTGCGGCGGCACCCAAGAGTGCATCACATATTGCGTGAAGCAGCACATCGGCATCGGAATGACCGAGAAGACCGAGCTCATACGGTATTTCTACACCGCCAAGCACAAGACGGCGGTTTTCTGCTAATTTGTGAACATCGTAGCCATGACCAATTCTCAGCATAGTTCTCCTCCCGAGATAATTCCTTCTGCGATAACAATATCTTCTCTGGTTGTTATTTTTATATTATTGTAGCTTCCCTCAACAATATAAACCTTTTTACCAACGCTCTCCATAATAGAGCAGTCGTCCGTAAATACGCTTAAATCCTCAGCGGCGGTTATGGCTTCTCTAAATGTGGCGAGATTAAAGCCCTGCGGTGTCTGAACGGAATAAATTTTCGAACGGTCAAGCGTTTCGGTTATTACGCCGTCACTTACAACCTTCAGCGTATCCTTAACGGGAACTGCGCATGCGGCGGCGCCGTGTTTTTTAACTGCACCTGCAACAGATTCTATTATTTCTTCGGTTATAAACGGGCGCGCACCGTCGTGTATCAGAACATACTCCGTATCGCTCTTTAATCTTTCAATTCCGTTCTTTACCGATTCCTCACGGCAGCTTCCGCCCGGGACAATATCCGAAACCTTGGTTATCATATATTTGTCAACGAGCATCTGGAAAGATAATATATCACATTCGCGCGCGACGATTACAATATTTTTAATGCACTTAGCGCGTTCAAAGGCAAGCAGCGTACGGGCAAGAACGGGTATTCCGCCTATATTCATAAGTTGCTTTGATGTTCCGCCCATCCGGCTTGACGAGCCTGCCGCAACGACAACCGCTGCGACATCGCCCGATGCTTCTCCGTATGTATCGTACTGTAACAGAACCTCTGTAATTTCCATAATTTCCTCACAAAAAATGCCGCCCTTTACAAAAAGCAAAGCGCGGCATTAAAATTTTAGTTTTCTTCGCAGTCGCAATCGCCGTCGCAGCAATCGCAATCACAGTCAAGCTCAAACTCAAGGTTTGTGCCGCAGTTGGGGCAATCAATGCTGCCCTCACAAAGCATATCCTCGTCAACGCAGATTATGTCGTTGCAGTTAGGACATTCAACCTCGTAAAGCTCATCCTCGCAATCGCAGCAATCGTCACAATCGCAGCAGTCATCTTCATAGATAACATCTTCTAATGCAGCGAGGTCCTCGTCAACAGCATCAATCTGCTCACAAAGCTCAGCAGCGGTATCCTCAAGGTCCTCAACCGTTAACGCGATATCGTCAAGAACATCGATTATTGCCTTTAAAACCTTATCCTGCTTATTGTTATCGTCAAGAGCAAGACCGTCAGCAAGACCTTTGATATAAGAAACTTTTTCAGAAATTGTCATATACCTACACTCCTTCAAAGGTTATGTTAAACAAAAAGTTTAAATTTATGCGCGCTCCATATATTCGCCGGTACGGGTATCGATACGAATCATATCGCCTTCGTTGATGAAGAGCGGTACGCGAATCTCTGCACCGGTTTCAAGTGTTGCGGGCTTGGTTGCATTGGTTGCAGTGTTGCCTGCAAAGCCGGGGTCTGTCTGAGCAATCTGAAGCTCAACAAATGTGGGAGGCTCTACACCGAAAACATTGCCCTTGTAGGAAAGAATTTTGCAAACCATATTTTCCTTTACGAACTTGAAAGCATCGCCAAGCTCTGACTTGTTAACAGGGATAAGCTCATAGCTTTCGGGGTCCATAAAGTAGTAAAGGTCACCGTCTGCATAGGAGAACTCCATTTCCTTTCTCTCTACGAATGCGGTGGGATATTTATCGTTAGGGTTGAAAGTACGTTCAACAACCGAACCGGCAATAACATTTCTTATCTTTGCGCGAACGAATGCAGCACCTTTACCGGGTTTTACATGCTGAAACTCAATAATCTGATAAACGTTACCGTCCATTTCGAAAGTTACACCGTTTCTGAAATCACCAGCACTTACCATTTTAAAATTCCTCCAAAAATCAAATAAAGTATAAAAGTTAAATATTAACCCTAAAAATTATAAGGTCTTTTGCGTGTTTTGTCAAGCGTTAGAACAATAAAAGTCACCCAAAATTTACTATTTTGAGTGACTTTTTCCTATTCAACTACGGTAATGTTAATACTGTCGGAACAGTTACCGTCTTTTGCGTTTACCGATACGGTTACACAAAATTCTCCTATAGCGGTTGCTTCTATTAAACATCCCGACGGATATTTCTTGTAATCTTTATTGTGCTCATCATATACGAAATGTGCAACGCTATCATTCGATATAAAATAATCAACCTTTACTCCTGTCATATTTGTAGGAGAATGTGTAGCATTTATTGACACCACATCGCCCACTTTTATTGTGGTACTGTTTTTAGTTGATAATCTTACGCTACGTTTTGTATATGATGAAACCTGTATATGAGAATTCAGTGATGAAGGTTGCTCAACATAAGATTCGTTAGATAAAAACGGAACACTAAGAACACTACTGTTATCAGATTCAAAAGACATATTTTTATCACAACCAACAAAATTAGCAACAAAACATATAATCAGTAACACCCTTAACCAAATATTAAGATTTCTGTCAAAATCTTTCATGTTATCACCTAATAGAATTATAATAATCCTTCATTTTTTTTGCGTCCTCTGCCTGTGTTCCATCAGATTCGCAGATAATTGTCGGTGAACAATTTTTTCTTGCTATAATTTCCATAACAGGCTCGAAATCGGGACCGTACACAGCATCCTCAAAGGTTAGGTGCTTTTTCTCGCCGCCCGTCGTATATTCTATTTTAGAAAAATGCGAATGGAACATACGCATACGGTCAGAGCCCAGACGTTTTTCCATTCCGTCAAATACGGTTAAAAACGCCTCTTCACTATTCATTCCGCCGAGCGTTCTTGCGTTTAAATGTCCAAAGTCGATACAAGGAATCAGGCGCTCGTCAAGCTCACATAAAGTCAGCACCTCGTTCAAATCGCCCAACTGGTTGATTTTACCCATGGTTTCGGGACAGATATGAATATCGCCAAGGCCCTCGCTATCGAGCGCACCAAGCGACAGGCGCATTGTATCGCAAGCGAGAGAAAGCGCTTCCTCACGGCTGATTTTTCCGCAGGAGCCGGTATGAACAATAATTCTGTTTCCGCCCATAGCCTTAACGGCACGCGCACTTGCGAGGATATAGTTTATAGAATTAAGGCGTTTTTGTTCTTCCACCGAGGACATAGAAATATAGTAAGGCGCGTGAAGAGAGAGCGTTATTCCCTTTTCTTTTGCCCTTTTTCCGAGCTCTATTGCCTTTTCTTCACCTATATTAACGCCTCGGCCACATTGATACTCGAACGCATCAAGCCCAATTTTCTCTACATATTCGGGGACATCAAGGCTACCCTTATAGCCCATTTTAAAGAAGCTTTCCGAATTTCCCGCAGGACCGAATTTTGCCGACATTCAATCACCTCTAAAACTTATAGTGTTTGAGAAGAATTCTTTCAAGCTTTCTTCTTATAATAAAGCTTGGCTTATCCTCAAGCAAAATGGGGGTTAAAAGAATTTTCTTTGTGCCCGAGAGGAATCCGCCCAGCATATCGGTAAAAAGCTGGTCACCTACTATGGCGACATTTTTGCGCTTTTCCCCTACCGCCTTTGCGGCACGGAAATATCCGAACGGCAACGGCTTTAGTCCTAAGTGGATAAACGGCAGGCCAATCTTTTCTGCAAACGGCTCTACTCTCGTCTTTCTTGCGTTAGAAAGCACGATAAGCTTTATTCCGTTTTCCTTCATCATATTAAGCCACTCTGTTAGTCCGTCGGTCAAAACCTGACCGCCGTGTGTGGACATTGTATTATCAACATCAAGTAACAAAGCATTTACACCAAGGCTTTTAACATCCTCTACGGTAATGTCTGCTATGCGCTCTCTTTTAATATGCGGTTTAAAAATCATAATATCACCCTAAGATAAAAAGCGGTTGCAGAAAGTGCAACCTCTTTTTTGCAATAAGTAATTTATCGGAACTTGCGCTTACGGGCGGCTTCCGATTTCTTTTTACGCTTTACAGAAGGCTTTTCATAGTGTTCTCTTTTACGAACTTCCTGAATAACACCGTCTTTAGCGGTCTGTCTCTTAAAGCGTCTGAGTGCGTTATCAAGCGACTCATTTTCTTTTACTCTAACCTGACTCATTTACAATTCCCTCCCTCCGCGTAATAAGCAGGGGTTTAACAAATAACATTATACAAGACCAAAATCAATATGTCAAGATATTATTTAACAACAATATTTACAAGCTTGCCAGGAACATAAAGCTCCTTGATTACAGTCATACCGTCAATAGAGGCTTTAACCTTCTCGTCAGCCTTTGCGAGTGCAATAGCGTCAGCAGCGGTAATCTCAGCCGGAACATTGAGCTTTGTCTTAATCTTTCCGTTTACCTGAGCGACTATCTCAACCGTTGCAACAACGCACTTAGACTCATCATACTCGGGCCACTTAGCCTCATTTAACATGCCCTGGAAGCCATTCATTTCCCACATTTCTTCGGTAATATGCGGTGCGAACGGGTTGAGCAGCATTATAAATGTACGAAGCTCGTCGCGTGTAATTGTCTTCTTAGCGTATATATCGTTAAGGAGTGACATAAGCGCGGCAATAGCAGTGTTCATCTTAAGCTCTTCAATGTCATCGGTTACCTTCTGAATTGTGCGGTGGAATGCAGCTTCAAGCTCAGAACTGTAGCCTGTAGCATCCGAAACCATATCATTAAGGCCCCAGACTCTGTCTAAGAAACGGCGGCAACCCTTGATAGAGGTTGAGCTCCAAGGAGCAGCCTTTTCAAAGTCACCTATAAACATTTCATAAAGGCGCATTGTATCGGCGCCGTACTGGTTAACGATATCGTCGGGGTTAACAACATTTCCGCGCGACTTGGACATCTTCTCGCCGTTCTCACCCAAAATCATTCCGTGGCTTGTACGCTTTGCATACGGCTCGGCGGTGGGAACAACACCGATATCATAAAGGAAATGATGCCAGAAACGGCTATAAAGCAGATGGAGTGTTGTGTGCTCCATACCGCCGTTGTACCAGTCAACAGGTCCCCAGTACTCGAGTGCTTCTTTTGATGCGAGAGCATCCTTATTGTGCGGGTCGCAGTAGCGCAGGAAGTACCAAGAGGAGCCAGCCCACTGAGGCATTGTATCGGTTTCGTGGTGTGCGGGACCGCCGCAATGCGGACAGGTGGTTTCTACCCAATCGGTAATCTTCGCAATCGGAGATTCGCCGTTGTCGGTAGGCTCATAGGAGTCAACCATAGGAAGCAGAAGCGGTAACTGCTCTTCGGGTACGGGAACATAGCCGCACTTGTCGCAGTGGACAATCGGGATAGGCTCGCCCCAGTATCTCTGACGGGAGAACACCCAGTCACGAAGCTTATAGTTTACGGTTTTGCTGCCGAGGCCTCTTTCAATCAGCCAATCGGCTATTGCCTTTTTAGCCTCGTCAACGCTCATTCCGTTAAGGAACCCGGAATTAACCATAATGCCGCTGTCGCAGTCGGTATAGGCTTCTTTTTCAACATCGCCGCCAGCAACAACCTCTATAATCGGTACGCCAAATGCGCGGGCAAACGCCCAGTCACGACTGTCGTGTCCGGGAACACCCATTACGCAACCTGTGCCGTAGGAAATAAGAACATAGTCGGAAATAAAAATCGGAATTTCTTCCTCTGTAGCGGGATTGATTGCGGCAACACCCGAAAGGCGAACGCCAGTCTTGTCCTTTGCAAGCTCTGTACGCTCAAAGTCAGACTTCTTTGCAGCCTCTTCCTGATATGCTCTTACCTCGTCGAGATTCTCTATCTTGTCAGCCCACTTTTCAAGTATGGGATGCTCGGGCGAGATTACCATATATGTAACGCCGAACAGGGTATCTGCGCGGGTTGAGAAAACCTCAAACTCGTCACCGAGGGTGGTTTTAAACTTAATCTGAGTTCCCTCAGAACGACCTATCCAGTTCTTCTGCTGGGTTTTAACGCGCTCAATAAAGTTAACATCATCGAGTCCGTTTATAAGCTTTTCAGCATACTCGGTAATTTTTAGCATCCACTGGCTCTTAACCTTATGGACAACCTCGTTTCCGCAACGCTCGCAAACGCCGTTTACAACCTCTTCGTTTGCAAGAACGCACTTACAAGAGGTACACCAGTTTACAGCCATTTCCTTTTTATAGGCAAGGCCTTTTTTGAAAAGCTGTAAGAAAATCCACTGAGTCCACTTATAATATTCGGGGTCGGTGGTATTGATTTCACGACTCCAGTCAAACGAGAAGCCGAGCGACTGAAGCTGTTCTTTAAAGTGCTTTATATTATTTTCGGTAACGATTTCGGGGTGGATATGGTTCTTTATAGCAAAGTTTTCGGTGGGAAGACCGAATGCGTCCCAGCCCATAGGATAAAGAACATTGTAGCCCTCGAGTCTGCGCTTTCTGCTTACTATATCAAGCGCGGTATATGAACGCGGATGACCAACATGGAGTCCCTGTCCCGACGGATAAGGAAACTCTACAAGTGCGTAGAATTTAGGAAGAGTATAGTCGTCCTTTGCCGCAAATGTATTGTTCTCATACCAGTACTTTTGCCACTTTTTTTCGATTTCCTTAAAATTGTAATACATTTGCTAATCCTCCTGCTCGTTTTCAAGAATTTCCGAAAGGTCTATTATATTTCCGTCGCTCCAGATTCGGTCAAGACCGTAAAATTCACGCGATTCGCGGCTGAAAATATGAATTATAACCTCGTCATAATCAAGCAAAATCCAGCCTGTTGCTTTTCCCTCTATGTGATGCGGCTCGATACCCGCTTTGGAGAGCTTATCCTCTACCTCCTCCGCAAGAGCGCGGACATGGGTTGAAGAGTTTGCGGTTGCCATAAGCAGATAATCTGCAAGGATTGTTATATCCCCAACCTCAACAGCAAAAAGGTCTTTTGCTTTTCTGTCGTTCGCAGCGTTTGCCGCAATTTTTAAAATATCGTATGCTTCCAAAAAACTTCCTCTTTTCTAAATAAACAACTCATTATATGCGGCAACGGTATCCTCGTGGATAGCCCTGCCTTGATTTACCAAATCAACAATAGAATAGGATAGCGCATATTTAAGCGCACTGCCCAAATCTTCGTCAACAAGCCGTCTCATAACATCTACATCATTATAGTCACGGTCGGCAGATGTAAAATCGGCAAGGTAAAGAATTTTATCCGTAAGCGTCATATTCGCGCGTGCGGTTGTATGGTAACGGATAGCCGTCAAAAGCTCGGCATCCTTTATATTTAAAATGTGTTCAACATAAAGTGCCCCCGACATGGCGTGCCAAAGCTTTAACGCATTCTGTTCAACAACAGACAGAATTATACCAAAGTCGGAGAACAATTTCAAGTGCTCTTCTTTGGGGGCGTTTTTCGTAATATCGTGTAAAAGTCCCGCAAGGTAGCATTTGTCCTTGTCGCCGCCGTATTTTAGAGCTAAACGCAACGCCTCGTCCGCAACGCAAAGCGAGTGTTCGTAGCGTGCGGGGGTCAGTCGGCTTTTAAGCAATTTTTTATAATCCTCAATAGTCATTATTCTTCCTCGTACAAGCCGTTTTTATTTATATATTCAAGCACAGACGGCGGCACAAGATTTTTGTCCCCTGCCCTTACCATACTTGAAGAAACATCCTCTATTTCGGTTTCAAGCACCGTTATATTAGCGCCCTCTAAGCGAAGTTTTCGTACGCTTTCATCAAACTCCGTATTATCGGTTCCTACGCGGCGCAAAGCGATTATATCCGCCATTTTTAAAATATCACGGTAACGGTACCAGCCAAAAAAGGTCGTTATCATATCACCGCCGCAGACAAGCGCGATTTTATTACTAACACTTTTTTTAAGCTCACAAAGCGTATCAAAGGTATAGCTTTTTCCGCTGCGCGAAAGCTCAATATCTGAAATCTCTACAGACGGAAGCTCTGACAGTGCCAAACGGCACATTTCCATTCTTTGCTCTCCCGATGCGAGAGCCTTTGCGTTTTTGTGAGGCGGAAGCGCGGTGGGAATGACGATAACACGGTCAATTTCCGAAAGATTTAACACCGAACGGACAATCTCTATATGTCCTTTGTGAATTGGATTAAAGGTGCCGCCGAAAACCGCAACACGCTTATCCATTTTTCTTTACCAAAACTATTTTTTTATGCTCTTTGCTTTCGCGGTAGAGCACAAAGCGTGAGCCTATTACCTGAACAACATCGGCACCCGTTTCGGCAGCAACCGTATCGGCAACCTCGCGAACGCTCTGCGGCGAGGTTTCGAGCACGCGAAGCTTTATAAGCTCGCGCACCTCAAGTGTTTCGTCAACCTGGCGAATAAGCTGTTCGTTTATTCCGCTTTTTCCAATCTGAAAAATTGTTTCTATGCTGTTTGCAAGTGCTCTAAGTTGAGCACGCTGTTTACTGTTTAACATTATATCCCTCTTAAATATAGTTTTTAAGTTCCTCGCGAAGCTGTTTTAAAGCGCGGCCACGGTGACTTACCGAATCCTTTTGCTCTGCCGTTGCTAAACCAAAGCAGCCGATTTCACCAACGAAAAGCGGGTCGTAGCCAAAGCCGTTTTCGCCCTTTTCCTCAAAGTCAATTTTACCCTCGCACTTTCCCGTTACGGTGAATTTTCTACCGTCGGGAAAAACGCAGGCAACGGCTGAAACGAAGCGTGCTGTACGCTCATCAAACGGAACACCGTCAAGCTCACGCAGGAGCTTACGGTTGTTTTCCTTATCATTTCCGTGCTCACCGCAGTAGCGTGCAGAGAATATACCCGGTGCGCCACCGAGAGCATCAACGCAAAGTCCCGAATCATCAGCGAGAGAAACATATCCCGTCTGTTCACAAGCGGCAGAGGCTTTAATAAGAGCATTTTCCTCAAAGGTTGTGCCGTCCTCTTCGACATCGATAAGGTCAAAGCCTAAATCGCTCTCGCACAGCACCTCAATGCCCATCGGCTCTAAAATTCTTTTAAATTCTATAACCTTATGAGCGTTTTTAGTAGCAATAAAGAATTTCATTTTTATTCCTCGCTTTCAAACAAGCCATCTGCAAATTTTTCGGGGTCAAAGGGCTGTAAATCGTCTATTCCCTCGCCCACGCCGACAAACTTTACGGGTATTCCAAGTTCGTGCTTAATAGCAAGCACAACTCCGCCGCGTGCGGTGCCGTCAAGCTTTGTAAGCACTATACCCGTTATGTTTGCAACATTTTTAAATTCACGCGCCTGATTTACTGCGTTCTGTCCCGTTGTGGCGTCAAGAACTAACAGCGTTTCTACCGATGCATCGGGCAGTTCTCTGCCGATTACGCGGTTCATTTTTGCAAGCTCGTCCATAAGATTTTTCTTGTTGTGAAGTCTACCTGCGGTATCGCATACTATAACATCTGCTTTCTTTGCCTTAGCAGAAGCGATAGTATCAAATATTACAGATGCGGGGTCGGAGCCCTCAACACTCTTAACCATAGTGACACCGCTGCGCTCTGCCCAGACTGCAAGCTGGTCAATAGCGGCGGCACGGAAGGTATCGGCGGCACCGAGCACAACATTCTTGCCCTTGTTTTTAAGACCGAGTGACAGTTTTCCTATTGTTGTGGTCTTGCCGACTCCGTTTACGCCTATCATCATAATGACCGACGGTGTGGTATCAAGGTGAAGTGATGCATCACCCGCAAGCATATCCGAAATAATGCTCTTCAGAAGCGTCTTTATTTCATCGGGGTCGGATATACCCTCGCTTTTTACACGCTCGCGCAGTATGTCGCATATATAGGTCGATGTGG
This sequence comes from Acutalibacteraceae bacterium, assembly GCA_045590515.1. Classification (GTDB taxonomy): domain Bacteria; phylum Bacillota; class Clostridia; order Oscillospirales; family Acutalibacteraceae; genus SIG589. The sequence continues at coordinate 163,884 of JAZNRD010000019.1, read as the reverse complement.
CTACGCCTATATCGCAGGTTATGAGAATTTCTTCTAACTCCTCAAAAAGCTCTTCGTCAATCTTTTTGAAGCTTTTTAAAACACTGCTTACCGCGCCCGAAAAATTCTGGCGCGTTTTGCGAAGCCCCTCGCCTATTTTGCTGAAAAATCCCATTATAATTAGTCCTCTTTACCTAAAAGTAATTTCTTCTCAAGCTCTGCTACATTGAGCTCTAAGAGCTTTGTAATACCCTTTTCCTGCATTGTAACACCGTAAAGCATATCAGCCGCTTCCATTGTTCCGCGACGGTGAGTAATGCAAATAAACTGGGTATTGAAGTCGCTACGTCCCATATAGTCGGCAACGCGGTCAACATTTATATCGTCAAGCGCAGTGTCAACCTCGTCAAGAAAACAGAACGGAGGCGCGTTTACACGCATAATTGAGAAATAGATTGAAAGTGCGATAAGCGCCTTTTCACCGCCCGAAAGTCCGTCAAGACTCGGAACATTTTTACCGGGAAGCTTAACATTTATATCAATTCCGCTTTCCAAAATGTTGGTCGGGTCAGAAAGTGTAAGCTCTGCACTGCCGCCGCCAAAAAGCTCTGTAAAGGTTTTGCTGAAGTTTGCACTGATTTTCGTAAAGCCCTCTGTGAACAACTCCTGCATTTGACCTGTGAGCTGATTTATAAGCTTATTAAGCTCCTGACGCGACTTCTCTACATCATCTATCTGTGCAGAGAGGAAGTTATAGCGTTCGCTAACCTCTTTAAACTCTTCGATAGCGGCAACATTTACGTGACCGAGTGAGCGAATCTTCTGCTTAACCTCGGCAAGATTTTTCTTAGCTTCGGGTACATTTTCAATTACGATACCCGTTTCCTCTGCCTCGCTACGAGTAAGCTGATATTCGTCGTAAAGGCGTTTAACAACCTCATCAAGCTCACGCAGCATATTTTCTCTTCGCTCGTGCAGACGGGCAAGCTCTCCGCTTAAGGTCTCCTTCTTAGCGGAAACCTCACGCTCACGCGCACGCATATCGTGCGAGCTTTTTTCCATCTCGCTACGGTCGGAAATAAACTGCTCAACCTGCTTTTCGGCATCTACCTTGTTAAGACGAAGATTTTCAATATCGCCCTTGATTTTTTCTATCTGGACAACTATTTCATCGTTTTTAGCAGCAAGAGAATGCTTTTCCTCTTCGAGTGCGGCGGTGCGCTCAACACGGTTGCCTATTGAGCTTTCAAGCGACTCCCTCGCAGATTTGAGGTTTTCAATATCCTTTTCGATTTCAACGATATTAAGACGGTATTCGGTGAGCATATTGGCAATCTGCTCACGACTTACAGACAGACTGTCGCGTCCGCCCGTCATACCGTCAATCTTATGCTGTACCTCGTCCTTTTGCGCATCAATATCCGCAATAGCGATTTCTGCCGCCTTAACGGTATTATTATGCTCTGCAATTTTCTCAGAAGACGAGCGTTTTTCTTCTTCTAACGCATCATATGACGACTGTGCAGAATTTGAAAGCTCGGTTATTCTTCTAAGCTCAGCTAAAGCGCGGATTTTGTCCTCATTCGCGGTCTTTAATACACCGCTGGCTGCGACAATGTCAGCCTCAACAGCCGCCAATTCCTCGACTGCCGCAGTATGCTCCTCTTCCAGCTTTGCAAGCTTTTCTTTCAGCTTATCGCTCTCGGCTTTAAGCTTTTCAATTTCTCCGCTGCGGCTTAGAATTCCTGCCTGCTTTGAAAGGCTACCGCCCGTGAGGCTTCCGCCCGGATTTACAACCTGTCCGTCAAGCGATACAACCTTAAGCTTATAGCCCGTTTTCTTGGCTATTGTAGTAGCGCAGTCAATATCATCAGCAATTACTGTTCCGCCTAAGAGATATTTTATAATCTCGCGATACTTTTTATCGCAGTCAACAAGGTCGGATGCAATACCAACGAAACCGAATACATTTTCGGCATTTTCAGTTTCGTATTTTTTAGCCTTTATAGTGGCAACCGGCAAAAATGTTGCTCTGCCGTGTTTACCGCTTTTAAGCATTTCAATGGCGCGCTTTGCATCTGCCTCGGTTTCGGTAACAATGTTCTGCATTGCATTGCCAAGCGCAACCTCAACCGCTACGGCGTATTCCGTCTTTACATTTATGATGCGTGAAACGGGACCGTATATTCCGCGGAGAAGTCCGCTTTTGCTGTCCGACATTACCTTTTTAACCGAATGATTAAAGCCTTCCATATTCTTTTCAAGGTCCAAAAGCACCTGAATTTTATGGGCTTTACTTTCGATTTCAAGAGTAAGCTCGTCAATAGAAGACTTAAGTCCGTCAACACTTTCCTTGCGAGTATTACGGCGAAGCTCATAACCCTTTAGAGAATTTGTGCAGGAAGAAATATTTTCTTCGACCTCGTCAAGTAAATGATTGGTTTCGTCAAGCTCGGTCTTTAAGGAATCAAGCTCCTGCTGACGCTCTGCTATAACCTCGTCAATTACTGCTGCACGGTTTTTAATTTCGTCTATGGACGACTGTGCGGTAACCATACGCACACGCTCGTCCGAGCCGCGAGCAGTAAGCTCATTGAGTGTTCTTGACAGCTCTTCAATATTTTTAGAAATATTTTCACTATCGGAAATTAAAGCAGAAAGCTTTTCGCTTGTTTCTGCAACCTTTATTTCAAGCTCGGAAATTTTTCCCTGCTTTTCGGTAATTTCTTCGGTTTTTGCCTTTATCTCCTCAGTAGCGGCTGCATCGAAATCGGCAAGTCCCGCTATTTCGTTTTCAATGCGCTCTGCCGTTTCCTTGTTATGTAGAATTGTGTTCTCTAAAACGGCAATATCACCGCCGAGAGTAACCGCCTGCTCTTCAAAGAAAGCGGCGCGCGCACGCATATTTTCAATATCAGAGGTCAGTTTAGCAAAGCCCTCTGAATTGCTTTCAATTTTGCTTTCCATAGCCGAAAGCTCGCGCTCTGCCTCGGAATACTGCGCTTCACAGGTGGCAATTTTGCTGTCCTGAGTGCGAACTGCGTCCTTAGAATTATTTAGAGTATGAAGCCAAAGTCCGATTTCGAGCTCCTTTTTTGAAGCGGCGTATTCCAAAAACTTTTCTGCCTTTTTAGACTGCTCCTCAAGAGGACCGACACGACCTTCAAGCTCACCCAAAATATCACGCAAACGAACCATATTATCATCCGCGGCTGCAAGCTTACGCTCTGCCTCTATCTTGCGGTAACGATACTTTGAAATACCTGAGGCTTCCTCGAATATATCGCGGCGTTCGTGTGATTTTGAGCTTATTATGGTATCTATTTTACCTTGTCCTATCATAGAATAGCCGTCACGTCCAAGACCTGTATCCATAAACAGCTCGTTTACATCACGAAGACGGACCGATACATTGTTTATTAAATACTCGCTCTCGTGCGAACGATAATAACGGCGTGTGATAGCAACGGTGTCATTATCAAAATTAAGACTGCGGTCACTGTTGTCGATTACAAGCGTAACCTCACAGTATCCGTGAGGACGGCGGTCGGCTGTGCCGCCGAAAATAACATCCTCCATCGACTGACCGCGGAGATTTTTAGTTGACTGTTCACCCAAAACCCAGCGAACAGCGTCGGAAATGTTACTCTTACCGCTTCCGTTAGGACCAACAACGGCAGTTATACCCTTTCCGAATTTAAGTGTTGTCTTGTCTGCGAAGGATTTAAATCCTTGGATTTCTATTGAACGCAACAGCACTTTTTATTCACATCCTTTAATTAAAACATCATTTATTTCTATACTGCTATCTTCTGTTATTTCTAAATCGTAGCCTTTGGCTTTAAAATATTCTATATTGCTTTTTTTCTGCCCCTTGGCCTTTGATAAATCCTTTGGATTAACTAAAACTATGTATTTTCCGCTTTTTCCGAGAAGTGCCTCTATTTTTTCCTTGAAAACTAAAGAATCACATATTTCCTTAAAGGCAGGGTGCCAAGGTCCCGCTACATAGGCCAACTCGTCAATAGTATGCAGTCCTAAGCGTATTACGGGGATGTTCGCCCTTTCGAAAAGGGAGTTTATTTTAACACAAAGTTTTGCGGATGAGAAAACATCCGACGGTGTGTATTTTCCGCTCTCGAAAAGCGTTGAGAGATATGTGTCTTTCAGCGTAATTGTGGGGTAAATGCGAACACAGTCGGGATTTAGCTTTATAAGTTCATTAGCAGTAAATATGTCCAACTCATCACTGCTGCCGTAAAGTCCCGTCATCATCTGCAGTCCTAAGTTAAAGCCGTACTGCCTTATAAGCGCTGATGCTTTTTTAACATCACAAGCACTGTGTCCTCTGTTATTGAGTGATAGCACGGTATCGTCCATACTCTGTGCACCGAGCTCTATCGTAGTTACACCATAGGTTTTTAAAAGAGAGAGCACCTCTTCATCAATCGCATCTGGACGGGTCGATATTCTGATACCCGAAACGGTGCCGTTTTTCACATAAACATATGCCGCACCTAAAAGCTCTGACATAAGAGCGCGGTCAATAGCGGTAAAGCTTCCGCCAAAAAAGGCTATTTCGGTATTTTTAGGACTATAATTCTTTCCCGAAACCGCAATTTTTACCGCACTGTCAACATCGGCACCCGAAGGGATTTTTTCGGTACGGGCTATATGATGCTGATTACAAAAGCTGCACATATTCGGACAGCCCAAATGCGGAACGAATATAGAGATGTTTGCGTGTTTTACGCTCATTCCTCTATACCCATAAGCTGAAGCGCCTGCTTTGCAGCCATCTGCTCTGCGCGTTTCTTGCTCTTTCCTGTGCCCTTGCCGATAACATTTGAGTTAAGGCGCACCTCAACTGTGAAGCTTTTATTATGGTCTGGTCCGCTTTCGGATACAAGAACATAGGAAAGCTGTTCTTCACGATTACGCTGGATAATCTCTTGAAGTGTAGTTTTATAGTCCTTGAAAACCTCGTCGTCAATGTGTTTAAGCTCATCGGTTACGAACTTTAACACATGCTCTCTTGCCCTTTCCAAACCTGCATCAAGATAAAGCGCGGCCAAAATAGCCTCAAACGCGTCTGCAAGGATAGACGAGCGCTCGCGTCCGCCGTTCTGCTCCTCTCCCTTGCCAAGAAGCATATGCTTGCCAACGCCCATCTGCTTTGAAAATTCACAAAGTGATTTTTCGCACACGAGTGACGCGCGCAGTTTTGTAAGCTCGCCCTCAGGTCTTTCTCTGAAGTTTTTGAAAATATAATCGGACACTATAATAGACAATACAGAGTCACCCAAAAACTCCAACCGTTCGTTACAGCGAGCGGGGTTTCCGCACTCGTTAGCGTAGGAGGAGTGTGTGAGGGCAAGGCGCAGAAGCGACTTGTCCTTAAAGGAGTAACCGATTTTCTTTTCGAGTTCTTCCATTTTTAAACCTTCTTACATTTTCTCTAGTCCGGCGCTTATCTGCTCTATTACACGGTTTTCGGTATAGAGCACCGCCTGGTGAATTGCATTCTTAATAGCGAGAGCGTGTGAGCTGCCGTGAGCCTTGATAACAGGCTTTTGACAGCCAAGCAGAGGTGCTCCGCCAACCTCTTCATAGTCTGCTTTTTTCTTTATTTCCATAAGTCCGCCCTTAAGGCACAAAGCCGCAAGCTTGGTCTTAAGGTTTTTATAAAATGCACCCTTTATAAGCTTAAAGAAAGACGATGTAACTCCCTCAATAAGCTTTAATGCTATGTTGCCCGTGAAACCGTCGGTTATTACAGCATCACATTCGCCCTTCATAATCTCGCGCGATTCTATATTTCCAACAAAATTTATAGGAGCGTTTTTAAGCAGGTCGTAGGCTGCAAGGCGAAGCTCGTCGCCCTTTGTATCCTCGGTACCGATATTAAGAAGACCGATTGTGGGATTGTTTCTTCCCTCAACCTTTTCGAGATAAACGGACGCCATAAGACCGTACTGTGCCAGCATTTCGGGACGGGTGTCGGCATTTGCGCCGATGTCAAGCATCAAAAACGGTGCTTTGAGACCCGGAATCATACTTGCAAGCGCAACGCGCTTAACTCCCTTAATGCGCTTAACGATAAGCGTTCCGCCGACAACAACCGCGCCTGTGCTTCCTGCAGAAACGAATGCATCCGCCTCGTCCTCTGCGAGCATACGGAATGCAACAGCCATCGAACAGTCTTTCTTGGCACGAAGGATTGATGTTGGCTCATCGTGCATTGAAATTACATCGTCAGCGTGTTTGATTTCAGCCTTTTCAAGCGAGATTCCGTTATCCTCTGCACACTTTTTTATGGTTTCTTCATCGCCGACCAGGACAGGTGTTATACCGTATTCATCGGCAGCCATAATAGCGCCCTTTATTATTTCAAGCGGTGCGTTATCTCCGCCGAATGCGTCTATTGCAATTTTCATTTTTACTCTCCTATATTGTTTTTAAACCAGTCAAGTGAACGGTTAGCGAGTGCTGAATAGCGTTCGCGCTTATCGCGGATTTTTTCGGGCAGTGGCGGTAAAATTCCAAAATTTGCGCCCATAGGCTGAAAATTATCCACCGTTTCGTCGCAGATATAGTTTAGAAGTGCGCCCGTCATTGTAAAGTCCGGTAGAACAAGCGGCTCTTTGCCTAAAAGGTGGTTTGCCGCGTTAATTCCCGCTATTATTCCGCTTGATGCGGATTCCATATAGCCCTCAACACCCGAAAGTTGACCCGCAAAGAAGATGCGGTTATCGCTTTTAAGGGACAGATTACGCGAGAGCAGACGCGGTGAGTCAATAAATGTGTTTCTGTGCATAACACCGTATCTTACAAATTCGGCATTCGCAAGTCCCGGTATCAGTGAGAACACACGCTTTTGCTCGGGGAATTTTAGGTTTGTCTGGAAACCCACGAGGTTATAAAGACTTCCCTCTTTGTTTTCTCTCCTTAGCTGAACAACAGCCCACGGTCTGTGACCTGTTCTTGGGTCACGAAGGCCTACGGGTTTTAGGGGACCAAAACGGATAGAGTCCTCGCCTCTTTTGGCAAGCACCTCAACAGGCATACAGCCCTCATAAACCGTTAGTTCCTTATCAAATTCGTGAAGTGGTGCGGTTTCGGCTGCAACAAGCTCACTATGAAAGCGCTCGTATTCTTCCTTGTTCATAGGGCAGTTGATATAATCAGCATCGCCCTTATCGTATCTTGAAGCGCCGAACGCTATGCTCATATCAACGCTTTCAGCCGTTACAATAGGTGCCGCGGCATCGTAAAAGCTTAGCTGCTTTTTGCCGCATTTTTCTTTTATTGCCTCTGCCAAAGCGTCGTCGGTTAAGGGTCCGGTTGCGATTACGACTATTCCATCGGGAATCTCCGTTACTACACCCTCTATAACCGTTATGTATGGGTTAGCTTTAATTTTTTCGGTTATATATTCTGAAAAAATATCGCGGTCTACTGCCAAAGCACCGCCCGCTGCTACACGGCAGGTTTCTGCCGCTTGCATACAAACCGAGCCGAAACGGCGCATTTCTTCTTTCAGAAGTCCTGCCGCCGAATCAACCCTTGCGGCCTTTAACGAGTTTGAACAAACAAGCTCTGCAAAGGTATCCATATGGTGCGCAGGAGAGCGTTTTTGCGGCTTCATTTCATAAAGCTCAACCTCTATTCCGCGAGATGCTATTTGCAGCGCAGCCTCACACCCTGCAAGGCCTGCGCCGATAACCTTGATTTTTTCCATTACTTTTTCTTTCTTGTCGGACATTCGCCGTTCATACAGTATTTTCTGCCCTTGAAACCTTTGAGGATATATGCTCCGCACTCAGAACATACATCACCCGTAGGAATTCCGGGAGCGGCAAAGTCACAAGTAGGATAGTTACTGCAACCGTAGAAGGTTTTGCTTGTTCCGCGCTTTACACGCTTTACAAGCTTTGCGCCGCACTTGGGACAGGGCTGTTTAATGTCGTCCTCGGGCATAGGCTTGGTGTTCTTGCACTCGGGATAACCGGGGCAAGCTAAGAATTTGCCGAAGCGACTGCTCTTTACCACCATTTTTCTGCCGCACTTATCGCAGACAACATCGGTTTCAACGGCGGGAACCTTTACGCGAACGCCGTCCATACTCTGCTCTGCTTTCTTAAGCGAGGTTTCGAAATCACCGTAGAAATCTTCCAAAACGGCGGTCCATTCAAGGTCGCCAGCCTCAATTTTATCGAGGTTAGACTCCATATTTGCAGTAAACTTTACGTCTACTATCTTCTTAAAGTGCTCCTTCATAAGCTCGGTCACGACGGTGCCAAGCGTTGTCGGCTTTAAGGATTTTTTGTCGCGTTCTATATATTCACGCTGTAGAATATTGGCAATAATAGGCGCATAGGTTGAAGGACGACCTATTCCGTTTTCTTCAAGCGCCTTAATAAGCGTAGGCTCGTTATAGCGCATAGGCGGCTGAGTGAAGTGCTGATTAGGCTCGAGCGATTTGAGCTTTAGCACATCGTCCTTGCTCATAGGAGGCAGTATTCCGCCCTCCTCGTCCTTTTCGTCCTTACCCTCTTCGTAAAGTACGGTGAAGCCAGGGAATTTTACGCTGTAACCGCTTGACTTGAACATATAGTCCCCTGCGATTATATCAACCGAAACGGTATCCTGTACACAAGCAGACATTAAGCTTGCAATAAAGCGCTCCCAAATGAGCTTATAAAGCTTATACTGCTCTGCAGTAAGGGCGCCCTTTATGCTTTCGGGGTCAAGGCTTATGTTGGTGGGACGAATAGCCTCGTGCGCATCCTGTGCACCAGCCTTGGATTTGAAGTAACGCGGCTTTTTAGGCAGATACTTTTCGCCAAAGCGAGTAACAATATATTTTCCTGCTGCAGCGCGTGCTTCCTCAGAGATGCGGAGCGAGTCGGTACGCATATAGGTGATAAGACCAGTAACGCCTATGCCGGGAATTTCAATTCCTTCATAAAGCTGTTGCGCAATTTTCATTGTGCGCTGACCGTTGAAGCTATGCTTACGCGAAGCCTCCTGCTGCATTGTAGAGGTCGTAAACGGAGGTGCAGGCTGCTTATTGCGAACGCCTGTCTTAACATTGCTAACAACAAACTCCTTGCCTTCAAGCTCTGCAACGATTTTTGCGGCATCCTCGCCGTTATCGATATCAATTTTCTTGCCCGCGGAAGTGCCGTAAAACTTAGAATCGAAAGACTTTCTTCCGCTTTGCAGCTTAGCATCGATTGTCCAGTACTCCTGGGGATTAAAGCTTTCAATCTCTTTTTCGCGGTCAACAATTAAGCGGAGTGCAACCGACTGAACACGACCAGCCGACAGACCGCTTTTAATCTTCTTCCACAAAAACGGGCTGATTTTATAACCAACAAGACGGTCAAGCACACGGCGTGCCTGCTGTGCGTCTACAAGGCTCAGGTTTATTGAGCGCGGCTGACTCATACCGCTTTTTACACCACTCTCGGTAATTTCATAGAACGCAACGCGATTTGCCTCGTTCATATTGAGCGCTAAAATATGCGGCAAATGCCAGGAAATTGCCTCACCCTCGCGGTCCGGGTCGGTTGCGAGGTAAACCATTTCACTCTCGGCTGCGGCGTTTTTAAGAGATTTTATAAGCTCTTTTTTATCGCTCATATTCATGTACTGGGGAGCAAATCCGTGCTCGGTATCTATACCTAAGCGGGATTTTGGTAAATCTCTTATATGACCCATAGAGGCCATAACCTCATAGTCGGGGCCTAAGATTTTTTTAATGCTCTTTACCTTTGTAGGAGACTCAACGATAACAAGTTTTGACATAATTACTCCTTTACATAGCGTCCGCCTGGAACGGCAGAGATATATCCGCAAAGCTCAAGCTCTGCTATTGCAGTCATAAGCTCTACGGCGTTATAGTCGTTATATACAGACAGCTCATCCACACAAAAGGGTGTGTCGGGTGCGGCGGTATAGATTGCGCTAGCTACCTCCGACAAAGCCGATGTGTCTTTTGGCTTTTTATTTTCTTTTGTGTCGGGCTTATTGTATTCGGTGTTAGTTTTCGGGGACTTAAGCGGCTCCCCAAACGCCTTTTCTATATCAAGTTTATCATAGTAGGTGCCGATATATTCATCGAAAATATCCATTGCACTTAAAAGAGGCTTTGCTCCGTCGCGAAGGAGCTTGTTAGAGCCTATATACTGTGGCACGCCCGGGTTTCCGGGTATTACGAAAATATCCTTACCCTGTTCAAGCGCGTGCCGTGCGGTTATTAGAGCACCGCTGGGCTCGCCCGCCTCTATAACAACCGTGCCGAGCGACAGCGCCGACATAAGACGGTTGCGAATTTGAAACGCACCCTGTTTTACGGGGTACTTAGGCGGAAATTCGGTCAAAATGCATCCGCCGTTTTTAAGTATTCTCTGGCGCAAATCTTCATTGGCTTTTAGATAATCATAACCAAAGCCGCAAGGAAGCAACAAGGCAGTTACGCCGTCTGATGCCATTGCACCCTCGTGTGCTGCAGCATCTACGCCTACTGCGCCACCGCTGACGATAATCATTCCGCCCTTTGAAAGTCTTGCCGACAGTGAATACGATGCTTTTATACCGTACTGCGAGCATTTACGCGGACCGACAATACATACCGACGGCACACTGTAAAAATCGGGCAAGGTGCCTTTATAGTAAATTACAAGCGGCAAGTCGGGTATGTTCCTAAGGAAAAGCGGATAACGCTCGTCCTCGTAGGTCACGATTGTAATCCCCTCTTTTTTGCAATAAGAAATAACATCGCGTGACTTATTTAAAGATTTATTCTTTGCGCGTGATAGTGCATCAGCAGATAAAAGTCCGCAAGATTCAAGCTCGGTTTTGCTTGCATCATAAACCGCCTTAGCAGTGCCGAAGCGTTCAAGTATTGCGGCGGCTTTACCGTTACCGTAACGAAGAACATTAGAGAGCCAGATACAGTATTCCATAATCTACCTCTGCATCTCCCACATAACGACCGACGCGGCAACGGCAGCATTAAGCGATTCAGCTCTGCCCGTCATTTTTATGGTTATGGGAGTTGCGACCGAAATAACAGCTTCGGTAAGTCCGTTTGCCTCATTTCCGATAATGGCAATCGAGCCGTCACGGAAAAATACATCGGTTACGCTTTTAGCATCGGGTGTGACAACACATGCGTAGAGGTCAAGACCGCTTTTGACTAACAGCCCTTTAAAATCGTCAGCGATAATAACGGGCAATCTAAGCAATGCACCCATTGACGCACGAAGCGCCTTTGGAGAATAAGGGTCGCAGCCTTCGCCCGAGGCAATTATACCATCAATTCCCAACGCCTCTGCCGTTCTTGCAACGGCGCCGAGGTTTGACGGGTCTTGAAGATTTTCAAGCGCTATATATTTGCCGTTTTGCTTTATATTATAAGTTCCTATATTATTACGATTACAAACACAAACAATTCCTTGCGGAGATTTTGTGTCCGAAATTTTAGAAAATACAGAGTCAGAGAGTATATAGGCACTCTCCGCCTTGCTTGCGAGATTTTCTATCTCCTCTGGATATTTCATTTTTGCAGTTTCGGATACAAGCAGCGAAGAAAAGGAAAAGCCGTTTTCTGCCGCATCGCGACAAAGGCGTAATCCTTCAATGACGAAAAGACCGTGCTCCTTACGGGAACGGCCTGAAGAATTAAGCTTGGTTATAAGCTTTATAAGGGAATTATCCCTGCTTGTGATTTTTGTAAACTGCATCCTATCACCCGCAATCAATAAAAAATGCGCCCGAGAGCAAAGGATAGCCTCGGGCGTAAAACATTTTTATTTGCTTAAGGCTTTTTTAGCAGTTTCTGCAAGTGTAGCAAAACCGGCAGCATCATTTACAGCCAGGTCAGCTAACATCTTGCGGTTTAACTGAACGCCTGCCTTCTTAAGACCGTTCATAAAGGTAGAATAGTTCATACCGTTAATCTTTGCAGCGGCAGAAATTCTTGTAATCCAAAGACGACGGAAATCACGCTTCTTGAGTCTGCGTCCGATGTAGGCATAATTGCCCGACTTCATTACAGCCTCTTTAGCGGTTCTAAAAAGCTTGGATTTAGCGCCAAAATAACCCTTAGCGAGTTTTAAAGTCTTTTTTCTTCTTTTGGGTGTGGCTAACGCACCTTTTACACGTGCCATTTACAGCAACCTCCGTTAATTCTTTTCTTTCCCTTTACTTATAGGGAATCATTTTCTTGACTGCTGCTACATTTGTTGTGTGCGCAACCACAGTCTTACGCAGATTTCTCTTGCGCTTGGTAGTTTTCTTGTTCAGGATGTGTGACTTGTAAGCATGTGCGCGCTTAACCTTGCCGGTCTTGGTAAGCTTAAAACGCTTTTTTGCACCGCTGTGTGTTTTAATCTTAGGCATTATAATATCCTCCTTTAAATATCCAACTATTTAGTGGGCTTAGGGGCAAGGAACATAAGCATGTTTCTGCCTTCCATCTTAGCAGGTTTTTCAACAACTGCAACATCCTCACAATACGCTGCGAAACGGTTCATATTATCTAAACCGATTTCGGGGTGGCCCATTTCACGACCGCGGAAGCGTATTGAAACCTTAACCTTGTTGCCTGAGCTTAAAAACTTTTTCGCCTGGTTGCCCTTAGTTTCAAAGTCGTGTGTATCAATACTGAGACCTAAGCGTATCTCCTTGATTTCAACGACCTTTTGATTCTTTTTGGCTTCCTTTTCGCGTTTAGCCTGCTCAAAACGGTATTTTCCGTAGTCCATAATCTTGCATACGGGCGGATTAGCCGTCGGGGCAATATTGACTAAATCAAGGTCCTTTTCAAATGCTGCCTTTAAAGCATCCGCAATGGGTAAAATTCCAAGCTGTGAACCGTCGGAATCGATTACGCGTACCTCTTTAAAGCGGATTTCTTCGTTGATGGCAATTTCTTTGCTGCTAATAGGTAAACACCTCCAAATAAGTTAAAAGCGTGGACAGGCATAATCCGTCCACGCATAATAAGTCCATTAGTTAAACTAAGCTTATTAACCCTTTTGGCTTTGCCGTGGGGTGAGGACGGAAGACCGTACTGCTTTATTGTAAATCTTATTTTAACACATTTTTTTCATTTGTCAAGAGGAAAATTAAAAGGTTATTCCGATATGCTTCACATATTCCTCTAAACACATATTAAGTGAATTCATTTTTTCAGCGTGGACTTTGCCGACATAGCGGTAATGCCACGGCTCGTAAATAATTTTAGTTATATCCTGCTTGTCCTTAGGATAGCGCATAACGAAGCCGTATTCCGCTGCGTGTTCCTGCAGCCACACAAACTGACGGGTGTTTTCAAAGCTCTCCTCTACCGAATTTAAGTCAACCGCAAGACCTAAGTTATGGTCGCTCGTACCCGGTACGGCAACTATAGTTCCCGCTTTAGTCTTTGCATCGGCATCGGAATAGCCTTGATTAAGCCACTTTTGCACCTCTGCATTATATAGGGTAGTCTGTCTTGTAATTGTACGGAAGCACGAAATTACAAGCAAATTAACTCCGTCTGCATTTGCTGCTGCAAGCATTGCGTTAAGGTCACCTACGGCACGCGCGTCAAAACTCATTCCCTGGTCCCTTGCAAAGGCTGGTGTGATAAGTCCCGTTTCTACCGTAAAATCAGCGGGAAGAACATTTTCGAAGTTTGCAACACGAAGCATCCATTTGTCTTCTTCCGTAAACGAAGGGACCGACGAAGACGGTACTGTGCTTTGTGTTTCTGACGAATTTTTTGACGACCCACCGCCGTCCTCAAGCTCTGCAATTTTTGCACGAAGACGGAAATTTTCGCTAAGTAGCGCAATAGTTGCGGCAGACAAAACCACCGCAACTACGAGCATCAAAATTAAGGCTTTTTGGGCAGGTGAAAAACGCTTATGCTTTTTACGCACATGTGTACTCATACTCTGTCCTCTATCCTACTTAGATTATTCTTATGCGAATAACGTCCTCACCTATTGAGGAAATTATATCGGTAACCTTATCCTTATCAACGGCACCCACATCAAGCATTGTATAGGCGTAGTCGCCCTTTGATTTGTTTATAAGGTTTTCTATGTTTACGTTACCCTCTGCAACTGCACCGGTAATACGAGAAAGAATGTTAGGAACGTTCTTATGAATTACGCAGATACGCATTTCGCTGCTTCTGGGCATAAATGCTTCGGGCAGGTTTACGGAGTTTGTGATATTTCCGTTCTCAAGGAAGTCGGAAAGCTCACGAACTGCCATAATTGCACAGTTTTCCTCTGCCTCGGGAGTTGATGCGCCAAGGTGCGGAATTGCAATAACGCCGTTTACATCAAGCAGGTCGTCTGCGGGGAAATCGGTTACATAGGAAGCAACCTTGCCCGACTCGAGCGCTGCTTTAATATCATCGTTATTAACGAGGTCGCCACGGGCGAAGTTAAGAATACGGACGCCGTCCTTCATTGTGGCGATGGTATCCTTGTTTATAAAGCCCTTGGTTTCCTTTGTAAGCGGAACATGTACCGAAATGTAATCACACTTTTCGTAGATTTCCTTTAAGTCCATTGCGTGAATGGCATTATGGGTTAAGTGCCAAGCAGAATTGAGCGAGAGGTACGGGTCATAGCCGTAAACCTTCATACCGAGCTTATTTGCAGCATTAGCAACCAAAACACCGATTGCGCCAAGGCCGACAATACCAATGCTCTTGCCGAGGATTTCGGGACCTGTGAAAGCGCTCTTGCCCTTTTCTACCATTTTGCCAACCTCTGCGCCGTTGCCCTTTAAGGTTTTTGCCCATTCAATACCTGCAACAACCTTACGGGAAGAAAGCAGAAGTCCTGCGATAACCAGTTCCTTAACGGCGTGTGCATTAGCACCGGGGGTGTTGAATACAACAATACCGTTTTCTGAGCAACGGTCAATCGGGATATTGTTAGTACCTGCACCAGCACGAGCTATTGCCTTTAAATTGGGGCTGAACTCAGTATCGTGTAGAGAAGCAGAACGAACGATGGCACCGTCGGGATTTGCTACCTCATCCCCTACTGTATAGTTATCTCCCAAAAGCGAGAGACCGTTTTGCGAAATTTTATTGTAAGTTTTAATCTCAAACATTACATTTTCTCCTTTTCAAATTTAGCCATAAAGTCAACAAGCTTCTTAACACCCTCAATAGGCATTGCGTTATAGATAGAAGCGCGCATACCGCCAACCGAACGGTGACCCTTAAGGTTTACAAAGCCTGCTGCCTTGGATGCTGCAACAAATTCAGCATCAAGCTCGTCACTGCCCGTAACAAACGGAACATTCATAAGTGAACGGTCCTCGGGAACTACTGTACCCTTAAAGAGCTTGCTGTTGTCGAGGAAATCGTAAAGAAGCTTTGCCTTTTCCTCGTTATATTTCTTCATATTTTCAAGACCGCCCATAGTGTCGCGAATCCACTTCATAACAAGACCTGCAACATAGATAGTGTAGCAAGGCGGAGTATTGAACATAGAGCCGTTGTCCGCGTGGGTTGCATAGTTAAACATTGTAGGTGTAATGTCCATAGCGTTGCCTATGAGGTCTTTACGGATAATAACAATGGTAAGACCTGCGGGAGCAACGTTCTTCTGAGCACCGCCGTAGAGCACGCCGAACTTCTTAACATCAATCGGCTCTGACAGCATACAGCTTGAAATATCGGCTACGAGCGGAACATCACCTGTATCGGGAAGGGTGTTCCACTTTGTGCCGTAGATTGTATTGTTCATACAAATATGGAAATAGTCTGCATCCTTAGTAAAGGTAGACTTATCGAGCTTAGGAATATAAGAGAAGGTCTTATCTGCAGAAGAAGCAATAACCTTCGCCTCACCGTAGCGGGCAGCCTCCTGATATGCCTTTTTAGCCCACTGACCTGTAACAACAAAGTCAGCCTTCTTATTTTTATTCATAAGGTTGAGCGGAAGCATTGCAAACTGTGACGATGCACCACCCTGTAAGAAAAGAACGGCATAATCGTCAGGGATATTCATAAGCTGACGAAGTGTTGCCTCGGTTTCATCAAATATTGCCTGATATTCCTTGGAACGATGGGACATTTCCATAACAGACTGACCTGTTGTTCCAAACTCTAACATTTCACTTGCAGCGGTCTTAAGCACCTGCTCCGGAAGCATAGAAGGACCTGCACTGAAATTATAAACTCTTGACATAAAATTACCTCCAAAAATGAAACTATGCTACATTATATTGCTGTGCTTTTATAAAGTCAATAGCATTGTTAAATATTTGTCAAAGAATTTTTATAATTTAAATTATGTTTGTTAATTTTTTGTCATATTGATTTCGTGATAAAGAAAACACCCCTGAAATCAGGGGTGTTTTTTAAGACTCAAAATGCTCGCAAAGCCACTCTACACTATCCTCTACCCAATTATACTTGCGCGATAGCGCAGGCTTATTGCGGTAAAGTCGCTCGGTAGAAAGCGAAAGTCCGTGATTGCCGTTTTGATAAATATGCATCTCAAACGGGACGCCGTGTTTGCGAAGCGCCTCTGCATAACGCAGACTGCTTTCAACGGGAACAGCGTTATCATAGAATGTGTGCCATATAAATGTTGGCGGAGTATGGGCACCCACCAGCTTTTCTGTACTATGCTTTTGCCAATCCTCGCTATTTTCGCTGCCGGTCAGATTTATAAACGAGCCTTGATGGCAACATTCCTTATCTGCCGTTATAACAGGATAGCAGAGCACCGCGTAATCGGGACGGTAGGTTTTATTTTCCACCGCCTCTTTTCCAAACAGGTCTTCCCTGTTCCATTCGGTTGAAATGTTGGAAACGAGGTGACCCGCAGCAGAAAAGCCGAGAACAATTATTTTTTTAGCATCAATCTGCCACTCGTCAGCGTTATCTCTGCAAAGCTTAATAGCCGCCGCAATATCCCTTAGCGCCTCGGGGTAGCGGTGTGGAGCTACGCAGTAATCAAGCGTTAACGCGCAAAAGCCCAGAGCGTTGTAAGCGAGCGCAACACGCTCACCCTCCCATATCTCACAAACATTACTATATCCGCCGCCTGGGCAGACTATTACTATAGGTCTTGCGCCGACCTCAGAATCCTTGTCGAGTATATAGGTCTTAACAGAGGGCATAAATCCGTGCTCTGTTTCACTTTCTCTTAAATTTATTTTAAGACTTAGCATAATATGTACCTATTATTCCGCCAGAGGACTTAAGCCTCTGACGGTTTGTTTTCCATAATGTTACGGAAATCGTCGCCCGAGATTTTCTCTTCCGAGAAGAGAACCTTTGCAACCTCGTGCAGTTTTTCCATATTCTTTTCTAAGATGCCGATAGCCTTCTTGTACTGCTCGGTAACGACATCGTAAATCTCCTGGTCTATTCTTCCTGCGGTTGCATCAGAATAGTTGGGGGTTGAGGAGAAATCACGACCGAGGAATACCTCGTCATTGTTGTTGCCGTAGGTAACAAGGCCAAGCTTTTCGCTCATACCGTAACGGGTTATCATTTTGCGTGCAATTTCGGTTGCGCGCTCAATATCGTTAGAGGCGCCAGAGCAGATGTCGTTCTGCGTAAGCTGTTCAGCCGCACGACCTGCAAGCAGAGAGCAAATCTGCTCTACCATCTGGTTGCGTGAAACATGGCCCTTTTCCTCTGTCGGCAGATACATTGTATATCCCGCCGCCATTCCGCGCGGAATGATAGAAATCTGATGAACGGGGTCTTGGGTCGGCAAGAAATAGGATACAACAGCGTGACCTGCCTCGTGATATGAGGTTATCATTTTATCCTTGTCGGTTATTACGTGGGATTTCTTTTCAGTACCCATAACAACCTTTATGGTTGCTTCTTCAATCTGTGCCTCGGTTATCGCCTTAAGTCCGTGACGGGCAGCAAGAAGAGCAGCCTCATTAAGCAGGTTTTCAAGGTCTGCACCCGTGAAGCCTGCGGTAGATTTTGCAATTGTCTTAAGGTTTACATCGGGGCCTAACGGCTTGCCGCGTGCGTGTACCTTTAAGATTTCTTCTCTTCCCTTTACATCGGGATAGTTTACGGTTATCTGACGGTC
The DNA here is from genome assembly GCA_045590515.1 of Acutalibacteraceae bacterium. Classification (GTDB taxonomy): domain Bacteria; phylum Bacillota; class Clostridia; order Oscillospirales; family Acutalibacteraceae; genus SIG589. The sequence goes on along the minus strand of JAZNRD010000019.1, from coordinate 145,810 downwards.
GAAACGGCCTGGACGGAGAAGAGCGCGGTCAAGTATATCAGGGCGGTTAGTTGCCGCCATAACAATTACACCCTCGTTAGTACCGAAGCCGTCCATCTCAACAAGCAGCTGGTTTAAGGTCTGCTCGCGTTCGTCGTTTCCGCCACCGAGACCTGCGCCGCGCTGACGGCCCACTGCATCAATTTCATCGATAAACACGATTGACGGAGAGCTCTTCTTTGCCTCTTCAAAAAGGTCACGGACGCGCGATGCGCCGACGCCTACGAACATCTCAACAAAGTCAGAGCCCGAAATTGAAAGGAACGGAACACCTGCTTCACCTGCAACTGCGCGGGCAAGCAGGGTTTTACCTGTTCCCGGAGGACCAACAAGCAACACGCCCTTAGGGATTCTTGCGCCAAGCTCATTATAGCGCTTGGGGTTTTTAAGAAATTCTACTATTTCTGCAAGCTCTTCCTTTTCCTCGTCCGCACCAGCGACATCTATAAAGGTTGTCTTGCGGCGGTCGGACTGCTTGCGGATTCTCGCCTTGCCGACACCCATTGTTCTGTCGGCACCCATTGTTTGATTCATTCTCTTCATTATGAACATCCAGAAGAATATCATAACGCCGATTATGAGAAGCGTGGGAACAATATTTACAAGCCACGACATTTCGTTGCCGCGCTTATAGTCGTATTTTATTACCTTGTCGGTACCTCGGTTTTCCTCGTTTATCTTCATAACCGCATCGTTAACATCGTTATAGAAGATAGAAGCATCGGCAACGGTATACGAATACACCTTGTCCGCATCGTCACGACGGATATATTTAAACTGTCCCGAATAGAGATTCAGTTCAAATTCCGAGATTTCGTTGTTCTTGACCATATCGACAATTTCGTAGTATTCGCTGTCAACCTGACGGTCAAGGCTGTATGTTACGGCGGCGATAGACAAGAGTAACACTATCGGCACTGCAATATACAAAATAATGCTTTTTAAGTTCTTACCCAAAAAAGGCACTTCCTTTCTGATTTTTGAGGCTAACCCTCATAGACACTGCGCTTGAGTACGCCGACAAAGGGCAGGTTTCTGTACTTTTCATCATAGTCAAGTCCATATCCCACTGCAAATTCATCGGGTATTTCTGCGCCGACATAGTCAGCCTTTAAATCTGCGGTTCTTCTTGACGGTTTATCAAGGAAGGTGCAGATTTTTATACTCTTCGGATTTCGGTTGCTTAACATCTTTTTGAGATTATAAAGAGTATTTCCCGAATCCAGAATATCCTCTACTATAAGCAGGTCGTAACCGTTAAGGTCGATATCAAGGTCCTTTATAATCTTAACGCTACCCGTGCTCTCTGTTCCGCTTCCATAAGACGAAACTGCCATAAAATCAATTTTACAGCTGATATTTATTGCGCGCATAAGGTCGGCCATAAAGGCAACCGAGCCCTTGAGCACGCTGACAAGCAATAAGTTTTTGTCTTTATAGTCTTTTGAAATCTGTACGCCAAGCTTTGTTACGATGTCCTTAATCTGTTCCTCGCTCAGCAATACGCTTTCTATATCGTTTAACATATTTAATTTCCCCCAAATACTATTGCTTTATGACATCAAAAATCATAATGTTTCTCGTACTTTTATCAACGCGAACGCGCTGTGACACGCCGACACCGCAAACCCACAAAACGCCGAGCGAATCCGCCGCAACAGGCAATGCAGAACGCTCTTCTTGCGGAATGCGCGCTTCATTATAAAGCTTTTTCAGAGTTTTTGTTCCTCTGCCGCAAAGCTTTATGGTGTCACCCTCTTCTCGTGTTCTCAGGGTTACATTGTCGGTTATTTTATCACAGTCTATTGCGTTTTTTAATAACAATTTGTTAATTTTTAATTCTTTTTCAAAATTTTCCCTGCTAAGTGTTCGCTTTGTAACCGAAAACTGCACGTTGTTTTGACTGTTAAGCGGCACAATTTTTATCTCTCGATTGGAAATTACTGCCTCGTATCCGCCCCTCACACTAACGCGTGTGCGCGTTCCGAGCGACTGTCTTATTTCAGTTATGTGGTCACTGTCGGCAGACTGTCCCGTAACGGACGAAATAAGCAGTGCTATAACCCTTGACACAAGCGCAGGGTGAATACCGTTTTCTAAAACGATTTTAGAATTACCATAGTGCGAAGCAAAATACTCCTTAGCAGCTTGCTCAATATAATCATTATCCTCTGCCGCCGACTGAGAAAGGCGCAAAAACGCAGTTTCAAGCGATGGGTTAATTTGCTTGAGCACAGGCAAAACATTGTGCCTTATCTTATTTCGTGTATAATCGTCAGAAAGATTTGTGCTATCGGTCACGAAGGGCAGATTATTTTTTTTGCAGTGTTCTTCGACCTCTGCTCTGCTGCAAAATCTTAACGGACGAATATACTGCTCTCGCACATAAGGTATGCCCGCTACACCCTTTATTCCCGTTCCGCGCGTTATATTAAAGAGCACGGTTTCGGCATTATCAGACGCGGTATGCGCCGTGGCAATTTTTCCGCCTATTTCAGAGAAAAAGTCATATCTTGCCTTCCTTGCGGCAAGCTCTACACTCTCGCCGAAGTTTTTCGCAAGCGAAGAAACATCGACGCTTTTCAAAATTAGCGGTATTCCCCACTCTTCGCAAAGATTTCGCACAAACTGCTCATCCCTGTCCGATTCCGCACCGCGCAGATTATGGTTTAAGTGGGCCGCTTTCAGCGTTATGCCGAAAGTTTCACTATTTGCGAGCATAAGATGCAAAAGCGCTACGGAATCTGCTCCGCCCGAAAGCGCAACCGTTACCGTATCACCCTTTTGCAACATATTATACCTTTTAATGCAGGATAAAAATTTATCGGTCATCAATGATACACATCCTGTGATGTAAACCTTGTATGAGCGCCATCCCAATAAAGCGGTACATCCTCGATAGCACCGTGACGGTTTTTAGCAACCATACATACTGCTTTGTTCGGGTCGCTTCGCTCCGCATCGTCCGCCTTTTCACTGTCATAGTATGCCTCGCGGTAGAGGAAGAGAACTATGTCTGCATCCTGCTCGATAGAACCCGAATCACGCAAATCCGAAAGAGCAGGTCTGTGGGATTTAAGAGTTTTACTCTCCGTAGCACGCGAAAGCTGAGCGCACACGATAACGGGTATTTTAAGCTCCTTAGCCATAATTTTAAGGCTTCGTGTGATTTCCGAGATTTCTTGCGCGCGGTTTTCCTTCTGACGCGGAGAATGCATAAGACCTAAGTAGTCTATTATTACAAGGTCAACCTTTTTCATTCGGCGGAGTTTTGCCTTCATCTCGGGCACGGTTATACCCGCACTTTCATCAAAGAACAGATTAGCTTTTCCGAGGTTTGCGCCTGCCTGCAAAAGTCTTGTCCACTCGTCCTCCGTAAGCTCACCCGTGCGAAGCTTCTGACTTTCAATAGCCGCCTCGCTCGACAGCATACGCTGTGCTAACTGGTCACGGCTCATCTCAAGCGAGAAGAAGCAAACCGTTTTACCTGCGTTCATAGCTACATTTCGCGCAATGTTGAGCGCGAACGAGGTTTTACCCATACCGGGACGGGCACCAAGTATAATCATATCCGATTTATTAAGTCCCGTAATAACGCGGTCGAGCGCGGAAATTCCCGTAGGTATACCAATAAAATCGTCACGGGTTGCGGGGTCATTTATCTTGCTTAGTCGGTCAAAGGTTTCACCCGCTATTACATCTTTTATGTGGGTAAGTCCCGTAACATCAATACCCTCGCGGATTTCGAATATGCGCTGTTCTGCCGAGTCGAGCAGATTGCCCGAATCCTTGGCGTTTTCTTCTATATCCTTAATAATATTCTGCGCAGCAAGCATAAGCGACCGAGAATAGTAACGGTCGCGTATAATCGACACATAGGTCAGAATATTTGCCGAGGACGGAACAGCCTGAACAAGCTGGGAAAGATACGCCTTTCCTCCTGCCTCATCGTAGACACCGTCGCTTTTCAGCTTTTCAAGCACGGTTACAAAGTCGATAGCCGAACCGCCAAGCTCAAGCATATGGGACAGCACGCTGTAAATCTCGCGGTGCTGAGGTATGTAGAAAAACTCGGGTTTTAATTGGGAAGCAACTAAATTTATGCTCGGGGGGTCGATAAGGATTGAGCCTAATACCGCCTGCTCTGCTTCGACAGAATACGGCAGCTTTCGTCCCTCTAAATCCAGAACAATGTTTTCGTTTGCCATTTATATTCTCCTATTCGGAAACCTTAATATTTACGGTTGCGACAATTCCCTGATAAAGCTTAACCTCTGCGTGATACTCGCCAAAAGCCTTTATATCGTTCATAGAAACCTTTTTCTTGTCAACGGTAACGCTGAACATACGGCCTATTTCGGCAGCAACCTCTTTCGAGGTTACTGCGCCGAAAAGTTTTCCGCTGGCTCCTGCTTTGGCTTTTATCTCAACTGTCTTGCCGTTTATCTTATCGCAAACAGCCTGTGCTGCTGCTTTTTCCTCTGCTTTGTGGTGGTCTGCGGCACTTTGCTTTCCGCGAAGCTCGTTCATTGCGGCAGAATCAGCCTCTATTGCAAGCTTTTTCGGAAAAAGGAAGTTGCGTGCGTATCCGTCGGACACATTGCACAGCTCTCCTTTTTTGCCGTGACCCTTAACATCTGCAAGTAATATAACCTTCATTTTTAGTTCTCCTTAGATATAATACATTAGACATACATTATAATCGGTAAAATCATAGGACTGCGGCGCGTTTTGCTGTAAAGATAACGCGAAACCGAGTCGCGAACGCGGGTTTTTACCGTATTCATATCTCTTATATTTCTTATATAGCACTGCTCAAGCGCGTCGCAAGCCGCCTCTTTCGCGTTGTCCATAAGCGTTTCGTTTTCGCTTATAAAGCTAAAGCCGCGAGAGATAAGCTCGGGTCCTGCCAAGACCTCGCCCGTTATGCTATCCATTGTAACAGTGACAACTATAACGCCGTCCTCTGCTAAGTGCTTGCGGTCGCGAAGTACCGTACTTCCAACATCGCCAACACCCAAGCCGTCAACCAAAACTCTGCCTGCCTGAACGGTGTCGGTTATTTTAGCCGCCTTGCTTGACAATTCAATGACATTGCCGATGGACGCTATTATTATATTGGTCTTTGGAATTCCCATAGACTCGCCTATATGCGCGTTTTTAACAAGGTGCTTCTGTTCGCCGTGGAGAGGAATGTAAAACCGAGGCTTTACAAGGCTTAAGATTATTTTAAGCTCCTCCTGACAGGCGTGACCTGATACATGAACATCGTACATTTTTTCATAAACGACATTTGCGCCGTGCTTCATAAGCTCGTTAACCACGCGGCTGACAAATTTTTCGTTGCCGGGAATCGGGGTTGCGGAGATTATTATCATATCGCCCGGGATAATATCAACATTTCTGTGGTCATCAAACGCCATTCGGTGAAGCGCCGACATAGGCTCGCCCTGGCTGCCCGTTGTGATAATTACAAGCTTTTCGGGCGGATAGTTCTTTATTGATTCAATATCTATAAGAACATTATCGGGCACATTCAGATAGCCAAGCTCCGACGCTACGGCTACGACATTGGTCATGCTTCTGCCCGAAACGGCAACCTTTCTGCCGCAGTTTACAGCCTCGTCAATAATCTGCTGTATGCGGTGAATGTTTGAAGAGAAGGTTGCAACGATTATGCGGTGGCCGTTCGCCTTTTTGAACAGATTTGAAAATGACTCGCCAACCAAGCGCTCTGACGAGGTAAAGCCGGGGCGCTCTGCGTTTGTGGAATCAGAAAGCAGTGCAAGCACACCCTCTTTACCGAGCTCCGCAAAGCGCGCAAGGTCTATAACCTTGTCGTCTATCGGGGTTGTATCAATCTTAAAGTCGCCCGTCTGCACCACAAGTCCCGCAGGACAGCGTATAGCGAGTGCAACCGCGCCGGGTATTGAATGGTTAACATGTATAAACTCGACCGAGAAGGCGCCAAGCTTTATAGTGTCGCCCGCAGAGGCGGTATGAAGCTCTGCCGAGGCGAGAATTTTATGCTCACGCAGTTTGCCTTCGATTAGACCGTTGGTAAGTCGGGTTCCCCAAATAGGAACATTTATTTTCTTAAGAAGATAAGGGATAGCGCCAATGTGGTCCTCGTGACCATGGGTGATTATAAGTCCTTTTATCTTATCCTTGTTTTTCTCAAGGTAGTCAAAGTCGGGAATAATTACATCTATGCCCGGAGTATCCTCGTCCGGAAAGGTCATTCCGCAGTCGACAATAATCATACTGCCCGCATATTCGTAAACGGTAAGGTTCTTTCCTATTTCACCTAAACCGCCAAGCGGAATTATACGCATTTTAGGCGCCTTTTTGTTTTGCGCGCCGTTTCTGTTTTGCTGACCCTTTTTCTGATTCTTGGCAGCAGTCTTTTTATTCTGAGTCTGCTTAGTATTCTTTGTGTTGTTTGGTTTTTTTGAAGTATTTTTAATTTTCTTTTCTTTTGTTTTCTTTTCAGCATTTTGCGGAGCGGTCTTCTTTTTCTTTCCGCCCTGTGCGCTGTTATTGGGCATTAAATATAGTCCTCCTTATTTTAATATGTATCAAAAGCATATATTTTAATTCTTCATTCGTAAACATATATATCCAGAATAATTCTAATGTTTTAGCGCCTCGATGTCAAGATAATTGTTAATATAAATTTGGACATATTTTCCTAATTTTAAACAAAAAAGTAAAAGCCTGTGATAAACACAAGCTTAAAACTATTACATGTTATCCATCGTATGTTGAAAGATTTTTTATTTCTAGATTTCTTTTTTTAGCGTATTCATATGTTTTTACCGCATTACCCCATCCGTGCTTAATATAACAAATTGCTATATCAGAAATATTAACCATATATCTATTACGCTGCGGAATTGCCGCACGATAACTATACTTTTCAAATCCGGCAGGAAAAATAATTTCATCAAAAATATCACGTTCAAAAATATTAAAAGACAAATATGGAATAACTAAAATATTTTTAATATTAGGATACCGTGTTTTCAAGTTAAAAACTGTTCTTGCACTTACTAAATCAAATCTTCCCTGACCTCCGCTAACAAAATTTGTTACACCATGTTCAATATAACCAACTATAACTTTACATAACTCTTCTTTTGGCAAATCATAACATTCACTATGACCAATAAATACTGCTGTTTTCATTTTCTCACCTCTTGTCCTATTGGTAGGACATATTTTTTATGATTATAGTATAAACTATTTTTGTCCTAATTCAAGACAAAAGAGATGAAAATATGAAAAGAATTCTTGACGGTGAACAACTAAACATTATTGGAGAAAATATTAAAAAAGCACGCGAGGCAAAGGGATACAGTCAAAAACAACTTTCTGAAAAGTTAGAACTTTTGGCAGTTTATACCTGCCGCGGTTCTATTTCGCGCATTGAAAACGGCAGACGCGCGGTTACTGATATTGAAATAGACGCGATTTCGAAAATACTTGATGTTTCCTTAGATTATTTATTTAACAGATAAAAAACACCCGCAGTTAAACTGCGGGTGTTTTTTTCGGGGCGTCGAGGACGTCGCCCCCTACTATTTTATTTAGGTTAATATTTCAAAGCAATATCTTCGGTTGGAGGGTGGGAAATCGTCTAAAATGCCGTATTCGGGGTCGTAGAATGTGCCTTTGAAATATAGCGACCAATGCCAGCATTTTGGTGTTTCGAGGCTTAGAATACAGATTTCGGGCAGTTTTGTCTTGTCCCCTATCGCAAGCCTTGTGCGAGAATAGTTAATTCCGTAATGGTCGAGGCAGTAAAACATCTGCTTTAGCGTTGTTTCCCGTTCTGTGCCGACTACTGATATTATTTCCTCTACACTCACACCGCAGAGCATTGCGAGCACCGCCTGTCCGCACTGGAGATAGGTCGGCTCGTGAATGTATATCGGTTTCTCAACAATCGGCATTTCTCTCACTCCTTGATTTTAATATATCATTCTATTACTCTGTTTTCAAGCAAAATAAGCTGTCCGAATGGACAGCTTATTTTAAATATAGTTTTCTTCTGTAAATTTTATTAGCGGAGAGATATCTTCAAGGCTGTGCGGATGGTGTCCGCAGCCTTTTTTTAATATAAGCTCGATAGAGCCGCCGCCACTTTTATAAAAATCGTATAGTATTTTTCCGTTTTCGGAAAAAGGTACGACATTATCGCTGTCGCCTGCCACAAGGAAAATAGGAATATTGTTTTCAAGCAGCGTTTTTGCGTTGTCAATTGGGTGGTTACGATAGTTTATAAGCTCAGGGAGTGTAATTCCCGTAGCATTTACAAACTCCTCGAACATATCATCCCCGGCTTCCCCTATTCCTGCAGGGCAGCTAAGAAAATTCAGCACGGGCGCATCAAGATAAAGCGCAGTTACGCGATTCGGATATTTTGCTGCAAAATATACCGCTTGCAATCCGCCGCAGCTCATTCCGACCGGCATACATTTCTCACTTAGTCCGAATTCGTCGTGTAAAAACTGACAAAAGTCGTTTTTAACGGTGTCGTCTGACGGGTGGTGCCAACGGGTTTTGTTCTGCACATAGGCTACATGGTAGCCACGCTCTAACATTGCGCGTTCAAGGGTTGGAAATGCGCTGAAATACTCTGTTTTTAAGAGCCACTTATTTCCGTCGCACGCTGCGCCGTTTGGAGAAACCAGACGCGCCTGTCGTCCGCAAAACGCAAACTCTTTACAAGGGAATCCATACCACTGAGTTTCTTTATATTCCATTATTTTTCACCCAATTTTTCAAAGCCTTTAAGCCATTCGCGCTTTATAAGCTCGTGTCCCATCGCAGTAGGATGCACACCGTCCGCAAGCCAGTAGGTAGGTGGTGTGTTTTCGGCAGCTTTGTCAAATACCTCCTGCAACGGAACAAAGGTTAGTCCGAAGCGTTCGGCGATATTCTTTACCTTTTCTGCGCGCTGCTCTACTCCGCCGCGGAACTGTTGCCATTTGTCTGGCACGGCTTCGCAATCGTCTGTTGCGGGTCCCTTAAGGCAAAACGGCTCTAAGAGCATAATTTTAGTGTCGGGCAATGCCTCTTTAATTTCTTCTATAAGCATTCCGTATATCTTTTCAAACTTATCTGCCGCTACTCCGTTGCGGTTTGCAAGCTCGTGCCAGACATCGTTTACGCCGATAAGGAGGCTCATATAATCGGGCTTTAAATTGATAATGTCACACTTTATGCGAGCATAGACATCAACAATTCTGTTTCCGCTTACGCCGCGGTTATGGAAGGTGTATTCAGACGGGTTTTCGTATCCGAGTAAGGCTTTAACAAGCAATGGATAGCCCGTACCGACAAGTTCAAAATTATCCCTGCTTCTGCCGCAATCGGTTATTGAATCACCCTGAAAAAGAATTGTTTTCATAAAATATTCTCCTTTAGCCTTCTACACGGATAACCATATTATCGTGCAGGTCTTTGTCCTTTATATAAAGCGTATCGGTGCATAAAATATTATCCTTTTCTGACGCTTGCTTTTCGCCGTCTATAAAATACGAACGCTTACCGTCAGCCGACTTTGCTGAATACTGCAGCTCAATCGGGTGACCCTTTACGACTATATTTATTTTCGCATTTTCGCACGGCATTGTTTTTGCGGTCTGAATACGCAAACCGTCAAGGTCAGGATTTATACCGAAGCCGTATTTTATGACTGCTTTTAAAAGCACCGTTCCGCTTCCTGTATACCAGTCACCCATTGATTCGCCGTCTATTCCGTAATCAAGGTTATAGCAATATGAATTCGGCATAACAAATGGTGTCATAGAGCAGTTTTCGTGCGTGATAACCATTGCACGACTAAGCTCCTGCCACGCCAAATCACTCTCGCCGACCATAAACAAAGCCATACAAGCAAACATTGTAGCGTGGACATATGTTCCGCAGTTTTCGTAAGTACCGGGGACGATGCAGGCGATTCTGCCCACGATATCAGCCACAGTTCTTGCAAACGGCTTATCGAAGGTAAGCAGACCGTAGCGCCCTTCAAGACGCCGGAATGCTTCAAGCAGGTCTTTCTTTATGGACGGGTCTTTTTCAAACATACCCGAAATAACCCAGAATGAATTTGCGGTTGAGCTTACGCGGTCAACGCCGTCGGGGTCACAAAAAGAGCCGACATAATATTTGCGGTCATCGCCCCAGCCGTGAAGAATTCGGCGCTTGCCGTCAGCCTCTTGAATGGCGTATTTAATCAGTCCTCTTTCAAGATTTTTGCGAACCTCTGTATACTGCTTTATTTCTTCGCTATATACGCCGAGGTGGGATAGAATTTCACACATTTCGGCACAGTTGCGGTAAAGCTGTAAGGATGCCATTACCGATACGCCGTTGCCGTATCTCTGTCCCTCTTTTGTGGTTTTTCCTAGCTTATCTATCGAATCATTCCAGTCACCGAACAGTATGCGAAGACATCCCGTTTCGGTATCTATGTTAGAAATAAGATACTGCATTATATGAAGAATATGCTCGAGCACATTATCCGCGCGGTCGCTTTTGCGTATTATGCGGTTGTTTTGCTCGTTTACGACATAGTAACTGCACGGCTCTTTTAAGATACTGTAATCACCCGTATAGGCAAGATATGTATACACGGTTGATAAAATCCACACGCCCTGGTCGATATACATACGCAAATCCATATCGGGAAGCGCATTGCCGACGGGCAAAGAAAACTGGCGCGGCGGTCTGCCGTCTTCCAGTATATACTGTAACGCGGTGACAAGCTTTGCGCGGCTTTGCTCGGGGTTCCATACAAGGCTTTGCTCAAGCTGCTGCATAACATCGCGCATACCTATGAGATTTCCTGCATAGTTCTTGCCGACAGCGCAGAAGTTAACCTGCTTTTGAACATTGCGCATAAAGCGGCTTGCAACATTACCGAAAACACCATTTTTCCAGTCTGAAAACTCTATTTTCATTCTGTCAAAGCATTGCTTTTCTTTTTCTGCTTTCTCTTTTAAAGCGTTATCTATTTTAGCTGTGTCAACCTTTTCGCCTAACGCATTTTCGGCATCTTCTATGGTGTGATAATACGAAAGGTCATATTCAAGTCGCACCGACTCGCCTGCGGGCAGGTCATACCACTCTATTTCTGCCGCAACGGGTGTATCGGTGGTGTTGGTTGCTTTTTTAATTCGCAAAAATTCGCCCTTGCGGAAAGCCTCTGCCTCAGACAAAATACGGCCGCCGCCGATTACATCCTGTTTTCCGGTTGTGAGAGTGTGACTTAAGGGTGTCTTATCACCGTCAGCGCGGTTTATTACAAGGCAGTTAACATCAGAGCGCAGTAAAAACGAGCCATTTTTTTCGTATCCAAACTTGCTCATTTTCTCCCAAAAACCTTCACTTTGACGGAAACGAAGGATTGCCTCTATTACTGAGGACATATAAAATTTCTGCGATTTATTTGTTTTGTTTTTAGCCGAAAATGCAAAATGTATATGCTTGTTTTCGTCCACATGCAAGCGCACCGACAGCAAAAGGCTTTCACAGTCAGCAATATAATATGCACAGTCCGGGCGGTATACAACAAAGCGCTCTATATTATCTGAATCGTTTAGCTGGCGGCCGCCGCCGAGCACCGAAATAACAGAGCAGTTTCCATCCGCACCCGGAATACCCGCAAGAAAAGAGACCGAAGCATCTTCAGCATAAAATAGCGGCTTAAAAATATGAAAGGTTGATTCACAAGCCTCAATAATTCCGTTTGAGTTTGCCCATACAACGAGGCCGTCTGCATCGTAAGGATAGCGCGATTTTCCAAACGCTCTGTCCGCGCAAACTATTCCGTCATTCGACAGATAATATGTATTTTGTGGCAGTCTGTTCTGCGGATTATTTTCGCTTATTACCCTTTTTATTTCGTTTAATATTTGTTCAGTTGCCTTTATTGGTGTCATTATTTATCCTCCGACAAAAGAAAGCTATCTTCAATGCGCACAAAGAGCGGATAGTGGTCTGAAAGATAAACTCCGTCCTTTTCGTCGTCCCATCTGCCAACGGTATGCGGAGCCGCTGCAGTTTTCTCATCCGCATATATGTAATCAATGTAAAGCGGGTTGTCCAAGCCGAAGCCGTGATAGGTCTTATCAAACCCACCCTCTCGCGCAAGGTCGCGCACAAGAATTTCGGTCTGGTTGTCGCAAAACTGGATAGTTTCACTCTCCGGCTCTGCGTTAAAGTCACCCAGCATAAAGAAGGGCGTTTTAAACTCGTTATGGCGTTGCCTTGCGTAGTTTAAAAGGCAGCGAATTCCCTCTATTCTCGCAGCGTGGCTTATATGGTCAAGATGAACATTATAAATGCGGAACACCTTGCCGCTTTCCCTACACTGCAGAAGTGCACACTGGCACACACGCGGATACGGACTTTGCACCTCAAATCGACTGCCGGGAATACGAGGTGTCGGGGATAACCAAAAGCCGTCGAGTCCGATTAAAGACAGACGCTCACGCTTTACTGCTATTCCGAGTCCCTCGCCGCTTAAATCAGCGCAGCGCTTATTAAAAAATACTGTATAGTCTTTAAGATGCGCGCTCAAAAAGCGCTCGCTTTTATCGGTCATTTCCTGAAAAGCGATTACATCGGGCTTTTCTGCCGCAATTTTTTCAAGTATACCACCGACGCGGTGAATAAAATTATTTATTTTATCATCCGGCACGGTGGTACGGAGATTAAAGGTTACTATAAGTAAAGAATTTGCCATAAAAAACACCCCTCGCCGACGCTATTTTTCGTCGGTTAGTTCTGCAATTTTTTTATTAACACGCTCGCGCACATTTAAAATGTACGACGGATTATGCGGATATGCTTTAAAGGTGAGCGGAGTGGATAATCCACTCTCAACAAGTGCCATTACCTCTTCCTTGCTTGTAAGCTGTTCAAGAAGTTTGAGTGCACGCATATCCTGTAATGCTTCAAGAAACACAACCGCTCTCAGTGATTCCTCGGGGTTGCCGTCTTCGCCCGGATATACCGAGAACGCATCGCCCGACGGGAATGCACCGTCACAGTCGGTCATACGATACGGGTCAATGGGATAAACCGAAAGGCCCGTGCTATAAAAGTTATATCCCCAGTGCAAGAAGCCGGCGATATCATACTTATACATCTGCAAACCGATTATTCGGTTTCGTGCAGAGGACATAGCAAAGAATCGGTTACTTACATCTACGCTCTGTGAACAGCAATAATAGGTCCAAAGGTCAGGAACCTTTGCTTCTAAGAACGGCTCTATTTTATTAGTAGCACAAACAGGGTGTTCGACTACGCCCTGCTCATAGTAATCAAGTACGCTGAGTGCATCCATAATATAAAAGCCTTTAAGGTGCGGCTCTACAATTGCTTTAAGGCGCTTGTACTGCTCGAGATGTGCCTTGCCCGGCTCATCAGAAATGTGGAATATTGTTTGTTTATCTATTCCCCATTCGCGCAGTTTTTCAGCAACGGCAGGAAGCATTGCATCCAAAAATTCGCGGTAATTGTCCCCTGCTGCATCCTCTTCCCATCCGAAAAAGCGCTTTTCTACACCGTCCACATTAACAATAATTTTAGGACAGTGCAGTGCACCCCACTGTGTGAACAGATGATTCATTTCAAACAGTCGCACACCACAGCGCTTACCCATCTTAATCCAACGCTCTAATTTATCAAAGCCAAATTTATATTTTCCGTTATCAAGGCTTATATCAAGAAGCTGAACGGTTGTGCGCTCGCCTCCCACCTGTGTATCAAGCGGAGGGGTTACAAGCGGTGTAAAAAGGACATCAACACCAAGCTCTACCGCTTTTTTTACAAAGTTTTCAAGGATTTGCCAGTGCTCCTCGCTAAATGCGGGTACTTTATAGTAGTTTGCAAGGCAATCTGCGTGCAACCACTGAGTATAGTAAAGGGTCTGGGGCGGAAGTTCTGCTTTAAGCCTTTTGATTTTTATGGTCTTTGATGCCATTTCGTTGCCAGTAAGACCGAGTATACGAACGGTTACGGTATGCTCACCCGAAGGTGCATCTGACGGGATATCTATCCAAAGAGCACGCCACTGCTGAGGGTATAACCAGAAGTTACCCGTTTTAGAGGTTTGCAGTAAATCCGGAAACAGACCCGGCTGTGTACGAATGTAATGCATATCGTGTTCGGGGTATGCCGCAAGGCCGCAGGGTACAAGCTCTACCGTACGCCATTTTATGCCGTCTATTTCAGACTCGATATTTACCTTGCACTCTGTATGGCGTATGTTGTCCCAGAAAAGCGCAACCTGAAAGCAAAAGCGTTCACCCGAAAGCACATAAACAGGTTCTGTCGGATTCCAAAGGGTTGGCGTTTCATCCGGAAAAACCTTTTCGAGTGATGACACTATATGCATTTCTAAATATGGATTACTCAAAATAGTCACCCCACAAATATTTCGCAAACATCCCCCGCTTTTACGCAGGTGGATAAAATATTGTTTTCATATGTTATTTCTGTGCCGTTTTTGCGGACAGTATAATTTTTTTCGGTATAAAGGCGAAGCTCGCCATCGACCGTTGCAGTAACGGTTGCGTGCTTTAGCTTATGCTCTTTCCATTCGAACGAGCAAACAAAGCCGCCGCGTGCCACAAATCCGTCCGCCTTTCCGCTTGCCCATTCACAAGGCAATGCAGGCAAAAGCTGAATATATCCTTTATGGCTCTGCAAGAGCATTTCGGTAATGCCTGCGGTTACACCGAAGTTTCCGTCAATCTGGAACGGCGGATGAACATCGAGCAGATTGGGATATACTCCGCCGCCCTTGTTCATTTCTCCCGGCGGAATGAGCTTTAGCATACGCTTAACAAGCGAATATGCAGTGTCCCTATCACCAAGGCGTGCGCGCAAGCAGATTTTCCAGCACAGACTGTGTCCTGTTCCGTTTGGACCGCGTTCTTCTAAAAGCACCCTTGCCGCATTCGCTATTTCGGGTGTACTTTCGGGTGTTATTGTGTTACCCGGATATACGCCCCAAAGCGGCGCCATATTAACATGTGTAATATCACAGCTTTCAAAATCGCGTTCCCATTCCTGCAGTTGACCGCGACAACCGATTTGATAAGGAAGCAGTTTTTCTTGTGCTTCTTTTATTTCGTCGCAAAGTGGGTCGTTTATATCAAGCACTTTACAAGCGCTTAAATAAGCGTCAAACGAATTGCGTATGATTGCCATATCCTCGGTAGCACCCTGACATATAGCCTGTTTCGTACCCTTATACATATACGAATTTTCGGGTGTTGTGCCGAAGCCTGGCACCAAAAATCCGTCCTCATTTTCTACCATAAAGTCAAGTAAGAAACGGACATTTCCGCCTAAGATATCAATATTTTGCTTTAAAAATTCTTTATCTCCTGTGTGAAGATAGTGCTCCCAAAGGTGACTTGTGAGCCACGCACCGCCCATAAACCAGCAAGCATAGGCAACGCCCGGCATACAGGTGCGCCAGTCTCGGCCTACAAGTCCGCTGTAACGCCACAAATCCGTATTATGATGCGCAAGCCAACCGCGACAGCCGTAAACCGCCGCAGACTCATATCCGCGCTCTGAAAGCTCACGGATAAAGGACAAAAGCGGTTTATGACATTCTGAAAGTCCTGTGCTTTCGGCAGGCCAATAGTTCATAGGAAGATTTATATTTAAGGTGTATCCCGAGCACCAGGGTGCCAACACAAGCTCATTCCATATTCCCTGCAGATTTGCGGGCTGACTTCCCTCTCTCGAGCAGGCAATGAGCAGATATCTTCCATACTGGAAAAGCAACTCCTCAAGACCTATATCATCGCCTGTTTGATTGTTTAAAAGCAGACGCTCGTCGGTTGGAAGAGTATCGCGGCGTGTGCCGTCAAGTCTAAGCTCTGCTTTAGAAAAGAGCGCGTTATGGTCGTTTATATGCGCCCGCTTAATTTCAGCGTAGGTCTTTTTTGACGCGTTATTAAACGCACCCTCGCAAAGCGCTATAAGCTCTTCCTTTGTACCGCAAGGGGTATGCTTATAATCTATAAAATCGGTTGAGATATTTACAAAAAATAGGACTTCGCTTGCATTTTTAAAGCAGAGAGCATCGTCTTTTATTTCTGTTTGTCCGTCGTTATATTGCAACTTTGCCGCCATACAGTAACTTACGGACGGTTTGTTTTCATCATAGTATGCGCCCTTTTCACCTCTATGTCCTGCAAGATTTATTTCATACGGCATTTTACAAAGAGCGAAAAGGCAGTTTTCGTTTGTGTTTGTGGTAAAGGGATGCGGGGTATTAAATTTAATGTTACCCGATAAAACGGGGCTGTCTGCAGTAAAGCGGGCGGATAAGATATTATCGGGGTATGAGCAGAATATTTCGCGCATAAAATGCACACCGTTTTGCTCATATTCCACCTTTACAACACCTGTATTTAAATCAAGCTCACGGGTATAGTTTGTTCCGTCATCAGCGCAGTCTAAGGCAATATTCAGCTCGCCTGCCGTTGCATAGCAAGCGGTAAAATCACCCATAAGGCGTTGCCAAACAATATGTGCTGCACCGTCGCGGTCACCCTCTGACATAAGCTTTCTAACTTCATCAGCCGCACCCTCTGCATTTTCGGGCAAACAGCTTTTTGGTGCACCCGACCAAAGTGTATCGTGGTTAAGGGTTATGCGCTCACCGCGCACACCGCCGTAAACCATACCGCCCGTAGAGCCGTTACCTATCGGCAAAGCCTCTTCAAAACAGTCGGCGGATTTTTTGAACCATATTTTTTTATCAGTCATAGAATCTCAACCCCATCGTTTTTGCTCATAGCAATCTTAAGTATGTTTCCGTCTGTCAAGGACACGGCTTTTCCGTTATGAGATATATTCCAATCGGGCTCTACAAAAAGTGTTAAAACACCATCTCTTGTAGCAGATATGGACGCCTTTGAAAGACGGCCATCTTTCCACTCGATATTGGTAACAAAACCGCCGCGCGCCAATAGACCGCTTACGCTTCCGCTTTTCCAATCCGTCGGTAAAGCGGGTAACAGCTTTATGAAATCCTCGTGACTTTGCAAAAGCATTTCGGTAATTCCCGCCGTAACGCCAAAATTTCCGTCAATCTGGAACGGCGGATGCACATCAAGCAAATTCGGATACACGCCGCCACCCTTTGTATTATCCTTAGGCGGTACGGGGCGAAGCAACAATCTTATTAAATCAAGCGCCCTATTTCCAAGTCCCAGACGCGCATACATATTTACCTTCCAGCCCATACTCCAGCCACTGTTGGCATCACCGCGTTCCTCGAGCAAGGTCTGCACCGCGCGTGTTAACTCCGGGTCACGATATTTTCTTATAGAATTTCCCGGATAGAAGCCGTAA
This sequence comes from Acutalibacteraceae bacterium, assembly GCA_045590515.1. Classification (GTDB taxonomy): domain Bacteria; phylum Bacillota; class Clostridia; order Oscillospirales; family Acutalibacteraceae; genus SIG589. The sequence continues at coordinate 128,374 of JAZNRD010000019.1, read as the reverse complement.
AGCGGGGATAAATGGCGGTGGGTAATCTGGCAAGGGGGAAAATCCTCTTCCCACTCCATAAGCTGACCGCGCTCACCTATACGGTAAGGCAAGAGTTTCGGTAGTGCCGCCTTTACCTCTTCACAGAACGGGTCGTTTATATTCAAAATTTCATCGGCTTTTAGATATGCGTCCCATATATCCCTTATAATCGCCATATCCATAGTACAACCCTGGCTAATAGCCTGTTTCTTATCCTCGTACCAATAGGAATTTTCAGGCGAGCTGCCAAAGCTTGTTATAAGATAGCCGTCTTTATTTTCTATGAGGAAGTCGAGCAGGAACTGAGCACAGCCCTTTATTACCTCATAATTTTCTTTTAAAAATTCTTTATCGCCCGTATAGAGATAGTGCTGCCAAAGGTGGCTTGTAAGCCACGCGCCGCCCATAGTCCAGCAAGCGTATTCTACGCTCGGCATACTTGCGCGCCAATATCTGTTAGGCATTGCGGCATATCTCCATATGTCACTGTTATGGTGGGCGCACCAGCCGCGGCAGCCGTAAGAGGCTGCAAACTTTTTGCCTTCCTCTGACAGCTCACGCACAAAGCGCAAAAGCGGCTCGTGACATTCTGAGAGTCTTGTTGACTCTGCGTGCCAATAGTTCATTTCAAGGTTTATGTTGATTGTATATCCCGAGCTCCAAGGAGCAACCGTAAGCTCATTCCAGATGCCCTGAAGCGTTGCAGGCTGACTTCCCTGTCGCGAGGATGCCATAAGCAGATATCTGCCGTACTGATATAAAAGCTCACAAAGGCCGATATCGTCGCGTTTTTCTTTATAGGCGTTAATTCGCTCGTCGGTGGGAAGATTTGTTCTGCGCGTGCCGTCTATTTTCAGGGACACACGGTTAAAAAGCCCTTTATGGTCGGATATATGGCTTTCCTTTATTTCCTCATAGCTGCCCTTTCCTGCGGACAGGCGGTTATAGCATCTTTCGAGGAGTTGGGTTCTACATATGTCCTTTAGTCCGTGTTCACTGACAATATCTATGCAGAGTAATATTTCACTTGCACCCATAAACTTAAGGGCATCTTCGTTTTCCGTCAGAGTGCCGTCCGTAACAACATGTGCGCCCATACAAAAACGCACCGACGGCTTTTCTTCATCATAAAACGCGTCCTTTTCACCTTTATAGCCGCCTATGTCAGCGTAATAAGGGGTCTTAGACTGTGCAAAAAGCATACCGTCTTTGGTCACACAAACACAGCTTTTATGTGGTGTTGTAAAGCGTATTGCCCCCTCAAGCACAGGCTTAGAAGCAGAAAGCTTTACAAACATTTTATTATCGGGGAAAGAGCAGAAGATTTCACGCAAAAACTGAACATCACCTACACGGTACGAGGTTGTAACTACGCCCGTCTCTAAATCAAGCTGACGCTTATAATCGGTTATATCTTCGCCATAGTTTAGGGTGATATGAAGGGTGCCTGCAGGCTGATAGCAAGCGGTGGGCTCGCCCATAATGCGTTTCCAGACGACCTCGCCTGCTTCGTGGCGTTTGCCGCGTGAAAGCAATTCACGGATTTCGTCTATTGCACCATAAGCGGTTTCTCTTACACCCTGCTCATTTTTACCTGACCACAGGGTGTCTTCGTTAAGAGTTATACGCTCTTCATTTATGCCGCCGTAAACCATTCCGCCCAAGCGGCCGTTTCCGATTGGCAACGCCTCTTCAAAGCAGGTAGCTTCGTTTTTATACCACAAGCATAAATCCTTCATATCTATCCCTCCGAGGAAGATTATTTAACCCTCAAATACGACAATGCTTTTACGGTTTTATCCCCTATTTTTACAGAGGAATCCCCGTAATTTACATATATTGCTGTTCCGTCTTCGTAAACGGTTTTTACAAGCGTTTTGCTTATATATTCGTGCGATACCATAGGTACGCCATTTAGTCCTTTAAGGGCTTTACTTACTTGTTCATACTGCTCTGTTACGGTTTCTTTCCACAACTCAAAGTTTACATTAAACAAGAAATTGTTATGAGTTTGGGTTACATCCTTCGTAACATTTTCTGCAAAACGGTACGCTATTCCGCTTCCGTATTCAATAGCCTTAAGCATAAGCTTATCACTGTCGGGCTGGTCATTCCAATAGGTTGATGTATAGTCGATATATCCGTGCAGTGCTAATGGAATAAGCGGAATGTCATAGCTCCAAAGGTTGTCACCGCTGTCGCCGAGCGGCATTTTTTCTATGCTGTCAACATACGCAAGCGCGCAAGACATAGGAGTTTCGGCCAAAACCGAATATTTCTTGTTTAGCAGTTTAAGACTGCTTAACATCTGCGCCTTTGCATCTGCGCGGGTTACAGCACCTTTTTCATTATAATCACTATTAAGCACGCGGGAGAATTCGCCTATGCTTATTCCGTCACCTATGGTGTCTGAGAGTTTGTTATATTTTTTTGCAAACTCCTCATACACTCTTGGTGATACAACCTCTATAAGCGGAAGGTCGCTTCGGTCGGCGTTGGTTGACTTTTCCTTATAGGCAAGCTGCACCGTTTCCTTGCTTAGTCTGCGTGCGGTATCACCTGTCGCAGAATAGCCGTCGAACGCCGTATCTGCATAGTAAAATGGCATATTTACCTGTAAGAAAAGCGGAATATTTTGTTCTTTGCAATATTCTTTAAGGTCAGAGTAGCCTTTTTTGCCGCCCGCCTTGGAAGCGAACTTAAAGTTGCCCGGTGATTGCGCAAACAGACCTCTGTTATCTGCTCCGTTTAATTTTAAAGAGAGCTCTTCTATACCCTGCTCTTTAAAAAATTTGAGCATATCTTTTGTCTGAGAATAGGTGGTTACAACCTGACTTGTTGTATAGGAAATTCCCGCAGTCTTTTTTATCATATAAAGGTTATTTATAACCTCAAGCTGAAGCGGTACCTCCTTTGATACCTGCTTATCCTCAAACGCACCGCGACTTAATAAATATTCGCGGTAGCGGTTTGCCATACTGTTGTAATTGGCTTTTTCACCCTCAAAAAAGGTGTAACGGATTTTTAGGTTGCCCTCAAACGCTTTGTTGGCGTACTGATAAAACTTGCGCGTTTGGCCGAGTCCTGACGATTCAAAGCTACGAAGTTGTAGCTGTGGATACTGAACATATCCGCTCTGTGTGCTTTCAATCTTTAGACGCACATTTTCCTCGCCCTCTTCTATGATAGCAACATAGGCATTATCACCGTTTACAGCGCCGAAAATCGAATGACCACTGTAATCAAAGCCTGTAGTGGCGGTTTCGGTTGTATAGTCCTTGCCGCCGTACTGCATAGTATAGTTTACTGTTTTGCCCTCATTCTGAGAAAAGACCGCGCCCGAGCCCGACGGCATAATGTATGAGCCGTTATTGCCGCTCTTTGCGAAGGCACCAAACTTCATTAAATCAAGACTTACAAGCGGTTTTGACGACGGGTAATATATCTGGTCGCACGGAATATCCACAACCAGCTCCCCGTTTTCAAGTGTAAAGCGCATTACAAGTTTGAAAACCTCTCCCTGGTCCTCGGTTGCGATTCCCGCTTCCTTGCGGTCTGCGTTGAGGTCATCACTTGTGTAGCCTGCCTTTTCAAATGTTTCGTGCAGACGCTTACGCTTAACAAAGCTTTCGGCATCCATAAGAACATAAAACGAATCTTTTTTAAGGTTAGGCACTGCCTTTAACACATCGTCCGTGGCAGTTTCCGGTGTATAAAGCATATACTGACGCGAAATAAAGGTTGCATCGGATTCTGAAAGCTCTTCGGTTATTTCTTCATAGCGCTTCTCAGAAAGCGCCTCCGGCAGCAGAACATCTGCCGAGAAATCACCCGCTATTTGCTCATATACTACGCTGTTCCCGTCCTTATAAACGCGAAACTGCCCTTTTTTATATGCGTCGCTAAAACTGTCCATTTCCTTTTCGCTTTCGCCGTTTATGTGGTAGCGAAAAACTACTGCTGCAGAGGCAGACGCAACCTCTCCCAATGCGGAGGCTTGCTCTGCAGATATACCCGTACTCCATACGGTTTTTCCTCCGCGCAGTACCTTTATAATTCCGTCCGAATCCATAGTGAGTGTAGTTCCGCCGTTTTGCAGCAAAACAGCATCCTCGCTTAGATTTTTAACATTTTCGGTAATGTCCTCTCCTACCGCTATGTAATCGCAAACTGCCCCCGACTTAACGCCAGCCGTTTTATCGGTGCACGCAGAAAAAAGCGCAAGCAGTAAAATGACAGACAGGAAGAGCGAAAAAGCGCGTTTTAGAGATTTAATTTTTTTCATCTGCTTCCCGCCTTTCATCTAAGCTGTAGTTCATTTATAACATTGCGGATATAAAGTAAAATTTGTTGCATAAGGGTAATGCACAGCATTGCAATAAACACGAGTATCATCATACCTACCGCCGTAAGTATAAGCATAACCACCGTTTTACCAAAGCTATAATCGTGTATTACCAGTGTACCTATAAACAGTAAAAACAGTACAAGTACAATAGAAAGTGTGGACAAGAATGTGTAAAGTGCCATTTCGTCCTGACTAATAATGTGGCTTATCGCAATCTGGAACGGTGTAATAAGCACTATTGGGAAAAGAGAATAACACGCGTAAATATATATTTCGCGGAAGTTTCCCTTGCCGTCCATAAGCGAGGTCAAGCACCAGTTAGAAACAACGAACAATACGATAAGCAGAACAATGCCAAAGAAGCCTTGGAGCAGAATGTTCTGACTTGCACCCTCGGATTGCAGTAAATAGGGCTTGGTTGCCGTTTCTATAAGTTTTAATAAGACAGTGAGCAACAGTATTACCGTTGCAGAAGCGACTGTGCCTATACGCTGAACCTTTAAATCCCAGAAGTTCTTGAAAGGATGAATTATTAAATCCTTTGCAAACCAGACACGGCGCGGAAGTGTATACGGATTTTCCATACACAGTGCTATTTTTTTATGGGTTGTACGCACAAGAACCGCAACGCCGGCACAAAGCACGGCAGCCGCACCGAGAAGCCAACCTATATTCTTGTAGCCCCAATCTTTTCTATACGCCTTATAAGCCTTTGAATAATATTCCTTGTTGTTCGCAAGCTTAAAGTTTTCCATTGCGGCGGTATAGTTTTTAAGCGTAAATTCGGCTTTGCCGAGTCCTAAATATGCAAGCTCTGAGCCTATATACTCGCGCTTGACCTCTTCCCAGATTTCCGCTTCACGCTCATAGTCGCCCTGCTCGTGACAGTCAATAGCGCCAAGCACCTGTTTTGCGTATGCGGTAGGACTAAATACCTTTACACAAGCGCCGCCCTGGTCGGCAACTATCAGACTATCACCGTAATAATCTAACGCTGTAGGCGCCAAAAGCTCGTCTCTTTTTTGTCCCGAGCCACCGCTTACAAACAGAAGCTCACCCGTTCTGTTATAGGTGAAAAGTCGGCCTTGACGGTTATCGAGCAATGTATATACGCCGTTCTGACGGCAAGCGGTATCCACCATTCGTGATGCACCGCGAGTTTCCTCTTCGTTGCTCTGCTTTCCTGCCTGATAGGTTAACAAGAAATTTACATCACCCATTGGCGGATATGAGCCCTGACGAAGCAAAACATCCTCGCCCTTAGGATTTAAGCGGCGAATGGGTGTCGCGTTCGATGTGTTATTACGGGCATCACCGTAAAGACTACTTTCTGTCAGTGCGCTTATTGTTGCGTAGATAAAATTATCCCCGTCAACATCCATATTGTTATATTCTGTAGGAATTAGGCGCAAAAGACTGTTTTTCTGTTCCTTTGTGGCGAACATACGGGTAAGCAACTCTGCCGCTGTGGGCTGAACGCGTGTTGCGCCGAGGAAACCAATAAAATCCCCCTCGGGCGAGAACTGCAGAATACCCTGCGTCTGATTGGCGGATATAACATACAGTCTTCCGCCACTGTCAACGCAGACCTTTTGCGGCTCATACGCCTGTTCAGAGAAGAACTCCTCTTTTGCGGGCGGGTCAATCCGTCTTTCTAAAGAAAGAGATTTAGAAAAAACATAAATATAACCCGATGCTCTGTCTGCAACATAAAGCTCACCCTTTTGGTCTACAAAAACACCTGTGGGCTGCTTTAATGTTTCGGCTTTTCCGTTAAAATTAAATGACTTAATTTTTGTGCGACTTTTGCGGTCGGCGGAAAGTTTATATACCGCTCCGCCTTCGCTGTCAGCAATATAGATATTGCCTTTTTCGTCCACACATAAATCGTCGAGTCCTGCCAAGTTCTCTGCACCAAAATCAGCAGCGGTAAGAATTTCCTCTGCCGTATAGGCAGTGGGCGCATCGACAGTATGAAGAGAGGTGCCGAACTGATAGCTTTGGCCCTCCTCATTCATTTCTACAACCGCACTTACGGGAACAGATAAAAGCAGCAGGGCAAGTATTGTAACTAAACAAATTCTTTTAATCATACCCTGTCACCTCAATCCTTCATACCCGATGTAGCCATAGTTTCGAGAACATTTGACTGTGTGATAATGAATGTAACTATGGGCGGCAAAATCATTAAAAGACCAACAGCCGCCGTAACACCTGCACGCGCTATAAGACCGCTTGCGGCAATATTATTAAACGCATATGGCAGAGTTTTAAGGTTTTCATCAAAGATAAATGTACTGCCCGAATTGTTCCAAAGTGACTGGAAACTGAAAATAATCAGTGTCATCCAGGCGGGCTTGCATATAGGCATAACGATACGGAAGAAAATTCTAAGTTCCCCTGCACCGTCAAGTCGTGCCGCCTCAAGAAGCGTAAACGGTATCATCTGGTCGATAAACTGCTTCATAAGGAAAAGACCCATTGAAGAGCAGAAAGCAGGCAGAATTATTGACAGATGCGTATTGATAAGGTGCAGCTTTGTCATTATGACATAGTTAGGAATTGCAGTAACCGAGCCCGTAAACATAAGCGAGATTATTACCATTTCCATAAGCACATTACGACCGAAAAAGTCGTGCTTTGAAATCATATATGCCGCGAGGGATGCCAAAATAACCTGTCCGCTAACACCTATAAGTGTTATTAAAACAGAGTTTATGAAATAACGACTCATCGGTACGACAGAGTCACGCATAAGTACGCTGAAATCCAGAAAATTATCAAAGGTTGGGTTGCGTACAAACAGGTTAGGCGGGAACATAAACAGCTCGTCGGTCGGCTTGAAGGCGTTGTTTATGATATACACCATTGGGAAAACCATAAAAAGACCGATAAGCGTTAAAATAATTAAATTAACTGCGCTTCCGAAACGGGAACGGGTAAATCTTTTTTGCATACTCATAAATTTACCTCCCTAATTTCCCACATTTCGCAGAACGCGACGAACGACCTTGTTACAAAGTATCATAACAAGGAAAAGTACGGTTGAAATTGCTGATGCATAGCCCATATCAAAACGGGTTGTACCATAGTCAGAAATATGATTAAGCACGGTATGAACGGCATAATCTGTACTTGGGTTTCCGCAAAGGGCGGTTGTTATATCGCCTATTGAGAAGGCAGAGCTTATGCTCATAACTGCGCCGAAGAGAAGCTGCGGACGCATCTGCGGCAGGGTTATATACCAAAGCTCCTGCCAACGATTTTTTATTCCGTCAACAGTACCTGCCTCATAAAGACTTTTATCCATACCCTGAAGACCTGCTATAAACGACAAGAAGCCCGTACCCATGCTCATCCAAAGGGCTATTATTATGATAAGCGGCATCATATAATCGGTATCTAAAAACCACTGGATAGGTGTTTTTATGATACCTAAGTTCATTAGAATACCGTTGACATAGCCATAGGCATCGCCGCTGAACATAATAGACCAAACCATATAGATGTTACCTGAAATAGAGGGTGCATAAACGAATAGCACTAAAACCGTACGCGCCGCGTGGGGCAGCTCGTTTATCATCCAAGCAAGCAAAAGTGCACCAAGATAGCCGACAGGACCTACGACCAGCGCCATAACGAGCGTGTTAACGGCTGCCTGCGTAAAAATGCTGTCTGCGAAGAGCATTTTTGCATAGTTATCAAGCCCAATAAACTCGGGCGGCTGAAGAATGTTATAGTATGTAAAGCTTAGTCCTATTGACGACAGAACGGGTGCTACGGTGAACAAAAAGAACAGAATGAAATAAGGCGCTATGCAAAGGTAACACAGTTTGTTACGGCGTATATTAGCCCAAACGCTTTCTTTTTTAATTAAAGCAGATTGCCGCATACCTTATTCCTCCTCTCCTATGTTAAGTTCGTCACGCTTTTCGGCAATTTCTAAGTTTATAAGCTCACAATACTCCACCAAGGTTTCCTTAACATCGGTGCTGTTAAGCACTACCTTACGGAAGGAGTTTTCAATGTGGCGGCTTGTGAAATATCCGCCCGGGGTTTCGGGTACCCCCTTTACGCTTTCCTTTTGTTCCTTTAAAACAGAAAGCTGTTTCGGAGTCCACATTAAATTATCAAACGCAATCTTATTGGCGGCGGCATAACGCGCTGAGGCGCCAAGGCGTATTTCAATCTCTCTTGCGTAGGATTGCTGTGCCTCGTTTCCGCACCACCATTTTAAGAATTCCCAGGCATTTTCCTTGTTGTCTGAGGACTCAAACATAATTGAGCAGGTACCCGTTGAGGCAACCGAACGGTTAATACTTCCGTCCTCCTGCACTGTGCCGGGAACACAGGCTATATCCCAGTTATCGTAAATTTCGGGTGCAAATACCACAAGTGTGTTATAAGCCGTATAATCCGAAATACCAATAGGCATTTCGCCTGAGCGGAATCGGTTTACAAAGTTATAGGTCATTGGCATTCCGAAATCGGAGAAATACTTAGTCCACTGAGCGAATGCCTTTATTCCGTTTTCGTTATCTATTGTGCAACGGCTACCATCGTTGTTATAAAGCTGACCGTTGTTCTGATAAAGGAATAAACTATAACCGAAAATGCCCGTAGGAATACCAAATTCCATATTATTTTTCTGTAAATCGAACATAAGGTTATACGCTTCGTCCCAGGTTTTTGGAACGGAATAACCCATTTCTTCGAAAATATCTGTACGGTAGAAGAGCACGGGGAAGGTTTGGGTTTCGGGAAGACCGTAGGTTTTACCCTCAAGTCGTAGCGGTACTAAAGCACTATCGTGGAACTGTGCCGCTATATCCTTATAACCATCAAAACGCGACAGCTCTGCCGCAGCCTTACGCGCGGCAAAGTTTATTGCCTCTCCGTTGCTGTTCATAAGCGAAACATCGGGACCGAGACCCGACACGACCGCAGGCAGAATTGTTCCGCCCTGCACAAGCTTTAGCTTGACGGGAATATCGGTTTTTGCAGTAAACTGCTCATTTATAAGGCGGGTTAAAACCTCTACCTGGTCGCGACCTGCGGCGGTCCAAACCTCTACCTCGTTTTCTTTTTCTATAATCTTATAATCGTCATTGTACGATGCTAAAAACTGCTTTACTGCAAAACCTACACTTTGTAAAAGAGTTTCCTTACCGTCTGTTCCGCTTTCTTTTGCGGGAACAAACTCTATCCAGTCAATTTCAAGCGGCTGGTTCTTTTTTTCTATTATCCAGGTGCCTATTGCACTTTTGTTGCTGTTAAAGGAGCCAAGCAGAGAGGGTATTCCCTCGGGGTCGTCGATAAAATCGAGCAGTTGACGGTACATTTTATCAATGATAGAGGTATCGTTACCGCGGCCGCCGCCCGTATAGGCTATATAGTCGGATATGTTTTTAAGGTGCTTTGCCTGCAGCTTCATCTCCTCTAACACATCGGGGAGCTTTTCTGCTATACGGTAATCGCGGTACGGGTCAGGGTTAGGACTTGTAAGCATAATAATACGGCGATACATTGTATTGAGGCTGTCAAGTACCTTATTCATTTCCTTGACAACAGCGGCGTTCTGACCGAGTGTTACCTCTAAGGTGAGGGTATGCTCCCCTGCCTCAAGCTCAAAGCAGTAAGCTTCGCCGTTTTCGCCCGGCACATACTGACGGAACCCGTTGTCGTAAGGAACGACGATATTCTGACATTCAGAAAAAGGCACCTTTCCGTCTATTAAGAGCGTACGGCATACTGCCGCTCCGCTTGAAAAGTCCTGACGGATACGCATATTAAGAGTATATGTACCTGCCTTTTCTACATTAAAGGTCCAGCTAAGGCTGTCCATAGGGGTGCTAAAGCTGCTGCCGCCTATGGTGTTAACCGTGGTTTTATCGGCACTTGCAGGAACGGTTTTTGCAGAGGTTCCGTCGGAGAGTTCAAGTATTGAGGGATTATTACGCGAATCGGCGTATTCACCCTGAAAATATATTTTCTCTCCCTTATTGCCGGACAAGCCTTTTTTATATTCCGCATAAGTGGGTATTTCATTTAGAGGCTCTAACAGTAGTGCACAGAGAGTAAGGTCCATTGTTCCCGCCTTGACGGTGAGCGTATTATCGCCCTGCTCAAGACAAATTTGCAGTGGCTCTGCATAGTACGCATTGCGGTCACGAAGGGGCTGTGTTACTGCTTCACTACTCTGTATTAAGTCGGGGGAAAATCCCTCGCGGTAGGTCTTTTTGTCTATAACCCATTCGGTTTTAAGCGGAACATCCGAGAGCTCTGCATACTGAAGAGAGCCGTTGACGAACAACGACATATCATAATCTATAAGTGTTTCTCCGTCGGTTTTATAAACCGCACTTACGCTATATAAAGCGCGTTTCGGAGCGTTTACCGAGAGCGAATATTCGCTTCCTGCAGAAATTTTTACGCTCTCCCCTTCGGGTGCTACGCGTATTGCCTTGTCGGCTTGCGGTACATCGCCTTTAAGCTCTAAAAATGCGGCGTAATCCATCTCGCCATCGTTTTGTACCGACTGTGTGAGCAGAGCAACAGGCTCTACAACTTTTTTGGGTACGCAAAGATATATTCCCGTGCCGACCAAAATAAGAACGGCAACCGATATTATGGCAATAGTCTTTTTTCCAAGTCTTTTAACCAACAAGCCCAGTCCTTTCTATGCTTTCAACAAAATGACGCTGACAAAACAGATACAGTACAAGAATAGGTGCGATAAATAGCAATATTCCCGCATTATTAAGCAGTGAATAATAGTATGTTGTAGATGTGATTGCGGTGTCGCCGCCTGCTACCGAAAGATTGGTAACAAGCATTTCGAGTGAACGCGCCAAGAAGGTATTGTTGGGAACGAAAATTGAGGTATAGAAAGAGTCGGTCCACTGCCACACAATCGTAAATAGGAACGCTGTTAGTATCATCGGGACAGCAGAGGGTACGATTATAGATAGGAATGTGCGGTATACCCCTGCACCGTCGATTGATGCGGACTCTTCTAATTCGCGCGGGAAGCCTTTAAAAAACTGACGGAAGATAAATATGATAAGTCCGTTTTTAAGACCGAGTCCCGTTGCCGCCAACAGATAAAGCGATACCGGTGAGCCGAGCAGTGTAAGCGGCTCGCCCGTTATGAGCTTAAACAGTCCAAAAATATCAAACGACTGAAAGTTAAGATATAAAGGCAGCACTATTGCCTGTGGCGGTACTATTAAGGTGAGCAACACAAAACCGAACAAAATATTTCTTCCCGGAAATTTAAAGCTTGCAAAGCCGTAAGCGGCAAGCATTGCAAAAACAACCTGAACAAAGCTTATGGTTACGGTGAAGAAAATTGTTTTAAAGAGGTTTGGAACATAATCCATTGTTTTTGCCGCGTTTATAAAGTTATCAAAGGTAAAATTCTTTGGTATAAAGCGCACGGTCGAGTCGTTAAGGTCGGAAACATCCATAAATGCTATCCCTAATTTAATTAAAAAGGGATAAAGTATAACGAATACAAGTCCCGTTAAAATTATGTATCTGAACACAGTAACGGCAATGCGTCCTGCATGTGCACTGCGAAGCCGTTTATTCATTATTTTCTCCCTCCTAACGCTCGCTGTCGTTATAGAATACAAAGCGCGACAACGCAAAATAGAAAATGCCTATTACTACCGCAACGATAAGGAAATACATCCAGGTCATTGATGCGGCATAGCCGACCTCGAACTTTACAAAGCCTATTCGGTAAATATACTGCATAAGCGAGTTATTGACATTTACAAAGCTGTCAATAACGGTGTATATCGTAACTACGAGAAGCTGTGGGCTTATCATAGGTACGGTAATCTTCCAAAAGATTTCCCACGCGGTTGCACCCTCAACCTTTGCCGCCTCGTTTATTGAGGGGGAGATTGTTTGCAACGCGGTTAGGAAGATAAGTATCTGAATACCCGAGCTGTTAACTATTGTTATGATGTTGCGGATTGCTTCCATAAGATAGTTAACCGCACCGGGCATAATATTCATACTAAGCAGCAGCTCTGACAGTTGGTCTGTATTTATAAGACCTGCTACGGTGTTTTTGGCATCCGCACCAACTACAACACCCGAGCCCATCAAGCCCTGTAAAACATCCTCTGCGTCTATATTGGGGAGTATTCCTGCCGTGAGGATAACGGGCAGAAAGAAAAGCATACGGTAAAGGCTTCTTCCCACGAACTTATCCTTAATAAGTACGGCAATAAGAAAGCTTACCATAACGATAACGGGCACATTCATAAGCATATTAACAACCGAGGTACGAAGCTGGGTTGTAAATTCAAGCTCTTTCACAAGGGCGCGGGTATAGTTTACTATTCCGCCCCAGTCAAACTGGTAGCCCGTAAGTGCATCGTTCATACGAACATCGCCGAAGCTGAATATGAATGATTGAACAAGAGGAATAAGAAAGAAAAACAGCATACCAAGCGCAAAGGGTGCAACAAACACAAGACCCTTCAGTTCACGCTTTTGACTCAAATTCAAGCTTCGTTTCAAAATAGTCACCAATCCTTCTTTATGTTTCGGGAGGCAGACTGACAGCCTGCCTCCCCTGCCTTAAAATTTATTTATATACGCGTAACCATTCTACTTCCATAGTATAGTCGGTATCATCGGGGTCGGAAATTCCGTACCAACCACTGTATCCGCCGTAGTCAGCGCCCTTGCCAAACGGGGCAAGATAGGATGAAAATACTATATATCCCGGAACGCTGTTGACAGATTTTGCCTGGTTTGTAACACCGTACAAAACGCCGTCTAAGTAGTAATAAAGCGCGTATTTAGTCCATATACAAGTAAACTCGTAGAATTTACCTTTGGTATAATTCGGTATCTGATACTGATAATTGTTGTTTTTATTAGCACCTGTTCCGTCTAAATTCCAGAAATGCTCGGAAGTACCAATCTTTCCGTTTGCGCTGGGCCAGTGCTCGAAAATATCTATCTCACTGCATATAAGCTTTTCGTCTGTATGAGTGGGAACAAAGAAATTATCGTAGCCGTACTGTCCCTGCGGCTGCATCCAGAAGCTGCAAAGTGAAGCGCCGCCCTCTGGCATTTTAATAAGAGAGGTAAAGCAACCGTATTTCTGATAGAATTTGTTAGCCGAATCCAAGCGTCCGCCCGTGTAATGATAGGTTTTGCCCTGGAACTCTACATCCTGCTTCTTGGTTTCTATCTGCAGCTTGCCGTCCTTAATTTCGGTGTTTGTAATAACGACTGCATCGGGGTTATTTGTACGCATACCCATAACCATATCGGTATTCCAGATAGAACTGTCAAGCGGCTCTTCAAACTCTTCAATAAGTGTGGGTGCCCAATGCTTGAACGCTAAGGTGAGTTTACACTTATAGCTTGTATCCTTTTTATAAGTAACGGTCAGCACCATTCGGTCGTTCTTTTCTTTGACCTCTTTGGGAACATGGACAACATTTTGTGAGGTAGTAATTCCCTTTAAATCTGCCTCAACGGTATAGTCGTCCACATTAAGCGGAAGCTCGTTAAAACGAACATCCAGAGTAAAATCAAGGTCGTAGCCCGGAACGCCGGGATGGTAGCGCGGTGCCGTAACGACAAATTCTTTTTGCGTAACGACCAAGTTACCCTCTTGTGTCAGCGTGCCCTCCGAGCTTATAACAAGCTCAGGGTCACTGAATGTACTTTCGGTCGAGGAGTCTTCCGCAACATAGTCGTCGGTATTGTCCTCTTCGGTATACTCAGGCTCACTTGCCTTAATTTCTGTTGACTCTGTACTATTAAAATCAGATACGGTTTCCTCCTGCTCGGGGGAGGTCGTTTCACTATCAGAGCTTATATCAGACTTTGTATTACTGCTTACGCTGTCCTTTTTCGGCTTTTCTTGGTTACAGGCCACCATACACAAGCACAGTGTGGCAGCAACAAGAAGAGCAAGTGCTTTGCGCCATAAACTGTTGTTCTGCAACTCGTTCATTCCTTTCATAAGCAGTAATTAGTTAAATGCGTTAATTGCATTCTGAAGTTTACCCTGTACCTCTTCAATAACCTGAGCAGGTGTCTTTTCACCCTTTGATACTGCGGTTAATCCGCCGTGAATTCCAATTTCGTAGGTGTTTCCTACGCAGGTGCCGTAGTCAATGAGATACTTGCCGCCGCGTACTAAATCGCGGAAAAGACGCATTGATTCAACAACCTCTTCATTATAGAACATATCGTAATAATACTCTTCCCAAGGCAGTAAATCTGCGCCTGCAAACTCGTTCATAACGAGTGCAACATCTGCGGGATTTTTAGTGTTAGCAGACATTACAAGCGGAGATGCGTTAGAGGTATCGAGCATATAAGGAAGATTGGAATCGGGACCTGCGGGGAACAAAACAGCGCCGATTTCAAAGTTTGCTTTGTTTGCGATATCCGGGAACTGATATACCTCGCCTAAATGCATTGCGGCATTTCCTGCGGCGAACTGCTCCATACAGTAGTTATATCCGTTTGCGCCCGGCTCTAAAACGCTGCCATCCTTCTGTCGCATATCCTGCCAGAACTGCATAGCGTTTATAGTGTTCTTGGAATTGAGTGTGCAGGTAAAGTCAAGTCCCTTGCCGCGTGATACCATCTTTCCGCCGTTTGCGTGGATAAGTGACTGTACCATAAACTCGTCAGCGGAGGTCATTGCAAAGCCCTTTACGCTACCCTTGGTTGCACTCTTGGCAATCTCGCGGAATTTTGCCCAGGTGAGCTTGCCGCTTTCCTGTAAATCATAAAGGTCGGGCAGGCCGTTTGCCTTGAAATAATCCTTATTATAAAGGAGCATTGTGTTGCAGTACGGGCCATCTGATGCGAGCATACCATATACCTTACCGTTTACGGTTGCCATTGCGGTCATTGCGGGGTTCCACTTTTTATCCTTAAAGTTCAGTTCCTTAAGGTCGCTGAGCGGATAAACAACCTTTTTGTTTATGAGAGAATACATACGGTCCTGCTGAACATTAAACACATCGGCTACGGGAGAGCCCGAAAGGATTGAGGGGATAACCTCGGTATCGATTGCATCACGGCTCTTGTAAATATGCTTAATTTTACAGTTATACTTTTTCTCTATTTCCTCTTTACGCTTCCAGTATGTATTTGCACGCTGGCTGGAGCCCTTTTCAAGCTCTGCCCAGTAAGCAACATAGTTTATTGTGCGTCCCTTAAGGTCGCGAACTGCGTTGGTGTCCTTATTTGCTTCGGTCTTGGAGGCGGTGCTTGAGGTTTTATTTCCGGTATTATTTTTGCTTGCTGTTGAAGTAGTGGAGCTTGTTTTATTAGTTCCGGTGCTTGAAGTTTTATTTGTACTTTCAGTGGAAGTGGTGCTTGAGGTATCGTCCTCTTTTTCTGCTTCGCTGCTTGTTTCTATAACCGAATCAAGCGAGCCGCTTGAAAAATCTGTTGACGGATTTTTGCTGCAAGCAGTCATAAACAGACCTGCACACATTAAAATTGCCAACAATGCTGAAATTCTTTTCTTCATTGCAATCATCCTTTCTAATTCTTCGCCTTGCGCTTGCGGATTATTAAAACACTTGCCGCCGCAGCACACGCTATGAGCACGGCTGCACCTATTACATAGAATACCCAACTGTTATCGGTATCGGTTTTCTTCGAAGAGGTGTCCTTTTTGGGAGGCTTAACCTCGTCGGGCTCTTCAACCTCTTCCGTATCTTCTTGCGGTTCCTCAGATGAGGTATCCTCAAAGTCGGTGATATCCTCTACTGTGTTATCCTCTTGCGGTAATTCGGGCAAGGTTTCGGTATCCTCCTGCGGTTCCTCGGGTGTAACGGTCGGAGGGGTTGTATCTTCTTTAATGCTTTCGCTTAGGTATTCGATATTGTAAAGGTCTCCGCAAGCCGTAAACTCGGTTACATTGATTACGCAGCCCTCACCTATCGTACGGTTACGCACCATTGTGATTTCCTCAATCTTAGAGGTATTTACGCCTGCTGCTGCAATATCGTGGAAGTACACGCGATATTCCATCCAATCCTCAGCCGCGGTAATATCCTGTTTATAGGTGTTTTCACCGTCGGTTATTTCAAGGTTAATTGAGGTATATCTGTTAGATGCAATACTGAACGATATAAAACCAAAGTCCTTAAACTTGCTTAAATCCCACTCTTGCGGAAGCGGAATACCAATAGATATTCCCTTCTTCGACTCGCGGCGCAGATAAATCTGCCAGGTAGATTTTTTATTCATAAGGTTTAGATAGTCGGGGCGAACATCAATAGTCGTTCCAAAGCTTCCGGGAACTAAAAGGAAGTTACTGTCAATGGCCTCTGCTATCGTTTGTGTGTAAACCTTTTCTGCAAGTTTACGGGTGGGAGAATTATCGTAAATTTCTATTCCGCCCACAAGCAGACTTTGTCCCTTTGCGAGATATTTCTCGCTATGGGTTGCCTTATATTCAGAGCCTATTACAACACCTGTGATTGCGGTGCGGTCAAAGCCTGTCGCCTTTATTTTTGAGGGGCGAATCTGCACCTCTTGCCAAGCGTTCTTTTCTTCTATAAGTACATTTGTGGTCAGTTTATTGCCGTACTTATCCACAAGACCTACGACAACGCGGACATTTTCCTTAGGTGATTTTAAGAACAGTCGCAAAGCCGCTGTTTCATAAACATCCAAGAGATTTACGGTATCGCCCTCAAGGGTTACATACCAGTTGCCCTTATCTGCTGCATCGGTGGTTGTAATCTCGGTTGCGAAATCAAAATACTCTCCGTTTTTAGCGTCAACTTTTGCCGCTTTTGCGTTGCCCTCCACACTTTCGTAATCGTCAATAGTATGAGCAAAGAGAACATTTGATTCGGTCTTATAGGGATTCTGATATTTGCTTAAATTATCCTCATACAAATCAGGCTTTAATACCCATTTGCGTGTAAACATACGGATATCGGTGATATAAAGTGATTCGCCGTCGGCTAAACCGTTTTCGGTATCTACAAGACGGATTTCCATTCGTCCCATATTGTCCGCTACTATTTCGCGGTAGGGTGTCATATCTGAGAACTTAACCTCAACATATGTCCACTCGCCGCCCTTTTCAATGACGAAATCCTTATTCAGATAGCCGACCCACTTATTGTCGAACAGAACAAGTCGGAAGGTCATATTGTCGCGGCCTTCGGGTGTTTTAAACCAGAAGCCTACGCGCATTTCGTCCATAGCCTCGGACATATCAATGCCCTCGTTTACATTCGGTGCATCGGGATAGAACATATAATAAAGCTTATGCTCGTTAAAATCTGCGGCATCGCCGAAGGTTGTTTTATATGCCTTGGTGCTGTCGATGGACGGCTCGTCAATGCTCACGATTTCGTGCTTCATTGAAAGGCTTTCCTTTACGATGCGCTGAATGAGTGTTGCGTTGTTGTTCCAGTAAATTTCCTGACCTATCATATGGTCTTCGCTCGGAGCTGCGCCCATACCGTCATTCTTGAGTACCCAAGCAGGTTTTCTAACCTCAAAGCCTGCAATCTCGAGCTTGTCGCCAACCTTAAAGGTGTTACCCTTTAGCGAGTTTAATACTACCGTCCATACACCTACACCGTCAAAGTTTGCGGCTCCGACCATGTCGGAAATCGGAATTTCTACCTTGGTCCATTCGCCGTTACCCGTAACGGTAAAGTCGCCGTAAATTTTATCGCCTGCTTCGTATTCATCGCTGACGCCGATTTTCTCTACCGCTTCGGTAATATCCATACGGATTGTCTGGGTCGGTGTGTTATCAGCCTCGGTTGTGTAGCGTACCCAAAACGAGAAATACATATAATCCTTTACGATGGGGAGTCCGAATTTTTTAGTTGTGCTTATGTAACGGAAGCCATCGTTTTTATCGGTGCTGGAGTTCTGTTTTAACTTCATTACATAGTTATAAGCAGTCAGTCCGTCGGGGAGCTTGCCTATAACCTCACGGGTTATGTCAGCAAAATCGTTACCGTCGGGAAGATTGAGGAAATCCTGTAAAACGGTTACATAGCCCTCTTCATAATCTTCACCGGGATAAGCGCCCAATCCGCCGTTTTTAAGCACCCAAACCGGCTGCTCAAACTGGAGATTGGCAAATTCTATAACGTCGCCTGCGACAAACGAATTACCCTTGAGCGAAGAATAGACAACAGTCCATATTCCGCTGCCGTCAAGGTTAGCGCCGCCAACCATATCGGTTACGGGTATGGTTATTTTTTGCCACTGTCCATCACCTGTTACAGTGAAATCACCGTATACCTCGTCAGCACCGCTATAGCCTGTACTTGAATTGCTGTCAACAACAGCCTCTTTAACTTTAATTCGAATGTTCTGTGTTTTAGCTGCATTCTGGTCCTTAGGATTATATCTTGCCCAAAGCGTTAGTGACAGATATCTTGTTTCATCCGGAAGACCCTCTTTAGTAGTAGAGCTTATATACTGGAAATCGTTATTTCCGCTCGTACTTGAGTTTACTAATATATCAGCCTTATAGGAGGGAGCCAGCTTTACCCCCGGAATATCTGTTACATCATACTTTGTCCAAGTTGCAAAGGTGTTGCTGCCGGGGACATTTAAGAAATTGGTATGTACAGTCTTTGTTCCCTCTTCGTAATCTTCGCCGGGGTATGCACCTCTGCCGTTGTTTTTAAGCACCCATTCATTCTTTTCAAACTGAATGTTTGCAAACTCTACGACATCATCTGCTACGAAGGTATTACCAAGCAAGGACTGGAAGGTCATTGTCCATACGCCCGTACTGTCAGCAAGGTTTGCGCCACCTACCAAATCGGACATAGTAAACTCTACCTTATGCCAAACACCGTCACCAACAACCCACATATCGCCGTAAACGGTATCGTCACCTTTGTTATAACCGCTTGCCTGCGTGGAATCAGCCTTTGCTTCTACAAAGCTTACGCGAACATTTTGTTTTGTGTTTTCAGACAAACCGGCTTTAGGAGTATAGCGTGTCCAAAAAGTTAGCCTCCAATATTTTGTATCCTCGGTGAAGCCGTACTTTTTGGTTGAGGAAATATATCTCCACATATCCTCGGTAGCGGCGGTTGTGCTTGATGCTTTTAAAACCTTAGCATAAAAGCCCTTTGCCAGCTTTACACCAGGGATATCCGATATATCCTTTAGTGATGCATTTGAAAAGGAATTTGAAACGGGACCGTTAAGAAATTCTGTATGGGCGGGACTGCTTATAGTTTCATAATCCTCACCAGGATTAGCGCCAAGTCCGCCGTTTTTCTTGACCCACTCGGTACGCTTTATCTGGAAATCGGCAAACTCAATAATATCGTCTGCCACAAAGGAATTGCCCTTTAAGGAGGTAAATATAACCGTCCAGTTTCCTATACCGTCAAATTTATTATAGCCCGTCATATCTGAGGCGTTAATTTCAACATTATGCCACTGTCCGTCACCGGTTACGGTCATATCACCGTAAATATTATCTCCCTTTGCATAACCGCCTGAACCATTGCTTATTGATTCATTAAACTGAAGACGAATCTTTTGTGTCGGCGCTTCTGCTAAAGTTGACTTAGGCGTATAACGAACCCATACTGAGAAGACAAGTCCGGTCTTATCGTCCGGAAGACCTGTCTTTTTTGTGGAGCTAATGTATTGAAAATCGTTATTTGTAGTCGTACTTGAAGCTTGTAAAATCTTTGCCTTATAGCCTGGCGCTAACGGCACATTTGGAATATCGGTTACATCCTGCTTTGTCCAATCGGCAAAAGCGTTGTCACCGGGATTACCAAGAAAGTTCTCAAGCACTGTCACCTGCTTTTGCTCGTAATCCTCTGCAGGTGTTGGCGCACCTATATCATCTGCCGTTGCCGATAGTGTGAATACCACCGAGCAAAGAGTAGACAATATAACAGTAAGTGCCAACAAAACGGATACTGCCTTGCGTGTCATCATTTTCCACATTCCTCCCAAAAATAATAAAAGATTATAATCTAATTATATAAAATATACATAGTTTTTTATCGTCAATATTTTCTTATCGCCCGTCAAAATTTTTTATAATTCGGGGTCGATATTGCGACAAAAAAGGCGGGTTTTTCTAAAAATAAGCGCTCCTACCCAACACCATCAAAATAGACGTTGTTAAATAGGAGCACCACCTTATAAAATATTTATGTTTTTATGACCTTAATCTACATCGATATCCGGTGTTTCGGGAGCATCGTCGGGATTCGGGTCTACAATCGTGCTTGCTGTTGCTATATTATCAGCCGAAAGCAGTGCAACAAGCTCAAGCATCGGGGACTCGTATAATTCTTTAATTTTCATTTATGTTTCCCCCTATCTTACAGCGTATACAAGTGCTGCATCGCCGTATTTTATCATTGCGTTTACTAAGTTAACAAGCTTTGCATCTACGGAAGCATCGCCCTCTGCAGCAAGGTCTGCAACCTGGCGAACATAGCTTTCTACGCTATAAACAACCTCGTTGCTGACAGCTGTTTCACCGTCATAAACGGTTACATAGATAAGACGGCGCATGTTCTTTGCGTTAAGTCCGTCAAAGCTTACAAGGAAGCTGTCCCCGTCTACCGACTTAATATCGTCACCTTCATATGTAGCAAGAGGAATAGTTCCGTCGGAAACAACAACCTTAAGGTTTTCCTTAGATGCTGCGTTAAACTGAAGATTTACGATAACGGAATCGTCAAGTGTAAGACCTGCGCTCTCCCATTTAACCGTTCCCTCTTCACCACGCTGCTCATAGTGGTCTATAACTATCGGCATCTCTGCTGTTCCCCAGCCTGCCTGCTCTGTAGTGAGATTGATGTTGGCAGGGTTGTTAACACGTACGCCTGTATATTCCTGTGCAGCAGCACCGTAGTTAAGTAGGTCAACTATAAGTGTGCGTGTCTGCTCGTCGGCTGCGCCGCTTGCGAGCAAGGTATCGCAATATTTCTTTACGCTGTATTCAAGCGTCTTACCCTCGATTACTGCGCCGCCATAGGTTGCATAAACGGTGGCGGAAACGGTGTTGCGAATATTCTGCGGAGAAATTCCGTCATAGCTGAACACATAATAGTCGCCGCTCAGAACGCCCTCTAACTTACGCTCGCCTACCATTACATAGGGGTTGGCGTATTTGCTGTCAAAGAGCGACTTTGCAACCTTAAAGTTCATTGTAAGGTTATCCTGCAGTGTTAAGGAAACCTTGGAAATCTTAAGGTCAATAGCCGAAGCGTTAACGGGAGCGTTTACGGTTTTGCTGATATTAACGCCGGCGATTTCGAGTGCATCAGGCGTTAACTCATCTGTATCGTTGGTCTGCAAATATTTACTACTTCCAATATTACTAAACTTTATCGCAACAACATTATCAATAGCACAGTTGTTTATTCCTACGCCGCCGTAAGGCAAATCGGTTGCCATGTTCAACGTAACCTTTTGCCAATCGCCAGTCTTTGTTAAGCCAACATTCTGATATGCGTTCTTTTCAGTTCCGTCAGCCAATTTAGTAACAACAGCAACGCGAATCTTTGGTGTTTCGGTTTCAGCTAAGGAGCCGCCCAAACGCAACCAGAAAGAAATCTTAGCGTCTGCAAGGTCTTCGGTCAAATCCGTGCTCTTATCAAAGGTATATAGTACCTCAGTGTTATTTGTGTTAAACTTAGCCGCATCTGATACTGTACCGCGGAAACCATTATATGTAGAACCGTTAATCTCAAAATCACTTACCTTTTCAAGCGTAAGAGGATTAGCGCTATTCTTGGCATATGATAACGAATAGCCCGAATCAGACAATACTTTTTCAGCTTCCTGTTTATTTAATGCACAAGAAGTATCAACAATACTGAAATCAGAAATTTCAAACCAGGAATTTGCTGTACACTCGGCTTTATATTGATTTGTTCCAAAAATCAAAGAAACATTATATATACCCGTACAATTATCAGTAAACCAATTTTGAATATTGTAGGTAGTTGGATTATTGAAATGTGTTAATTCTGATAAAGGAATACATATATGATGCGTTCCTTCTGTCAACGGATAATCAAAACCCAAACTACTAGAACCACTAGTACCACCGGGTTTGCTTCCCGAAAGTTCCATTCTCATAGAACTGTTAACAAAACCATCGCTAACAGTCAAATCAAACGATACACAATAATCGTTTAATTTTATCAAGAAATTGTCTATTGTCTTCAAAAAACCCGTAGCGCCTAATGTATGTGCATATCTAGAGCCCTTGCGCATAGCTGCAGAATCTGTAATAACATATTTCCAGCTTGCTGCATAATTATTAGTTGGACTAACACCCGTAACTGAATAGTCAGCAAAAGGTTCGTTACCATTCGCGTTACCGTTATCTAAAGTTTTCTTGCTTGTGGCAGTAGCATTTAACCCTCCAATAACTATTGGTGTTTCATCTAAGACATACGCCTCATTGGGCAATTCTACTGCCGTTGCGCCGATGCCTGCAACCGAGAATACTGTGGCAAGCATTACTATTGCCAACAGTGCCGAAAGGAGTCTACTTTTTTTCATAAATTATTTTCCCTCCACAAAAAATATTTGTCGCGAGTTTACTACAAAATAAGTATATCAGTTGGTGTTTAATCTATATGGACAAATTTTTGCGTGTATCAGCCATATTTTTAGTTGTGCACAACTATTTATTGCAAATAGCGGCCGTTTTTGTAAAATATAAATAAAGATTTGTGTTAAAATAGTAATTACATATATATAGATTGTGTGGTGAACAGTATGAAGCCGTATTTTGAAAAGGTACGCGAAAACAAGCAGCTTGTTGATATTCGGTTTTTAAGTGAAAACAACCTTGACGAGCCGCTCCATTTCCATTCAAATGTTGAGCTTGTATATATTGTTGACGGTAGCGCTGATGCGACTGTTAACGGACAAGAATATGCTCTGACCGCCGGCGATATGCTGTTTACGCTTGGTTATGAAATTCACGGCTACCAAAACTGCAAGTGCGATTCTTACTGTCTTATCGTTCCCGATGTTATGCTTAAAAGCTTTAAGTCACAGCTTGGAACAAACGACTTTACTTCGCGTGTTTTGAAAAAGGGCAGTTACTCACAAGAGATTGAATATAATATGAAAAAGCTGATGGATACCACCCACCAGCTTCGTATGAAAGGATACGTTTATGTTATTTTAGGCATTTTAATGGAAAATGCCGTTATTACGGAAAACAAGTCCTCTATTCATGAGCGTCATGTTATTCAGCAAATGCTTGAATATATTGACCAGAACTATCTGCAGGATATTAAAAGCAGCGACGTTGCAAGGGCTCTCGGCTACAACAGCAGTTATCTTTCAACCGTCTTTAACTCCTGCTTTAAGACCACTTTTAACGATTATCTCAATTCTGTGCGCGTGCGCCACGCGGTTTATCTGTTCTCGCAGAATTACAAGGATATTTTGGAGGTTGCATTTGCCTCGGGTTTCAATTCTCTGCGAACATTCAACCGCTCTTTCCAAAAGGTATATAATATGTCGCCGAGTGAATATCTGCGGCAGCAGCATAAGGTATAAAAAAATCCCCCGTATAATCGGGGGATTTTTTATTTTATATTACACCTTTTTGAAGCATTACATTTGCGTAAAGGGCAGATTCACCCGTTGCAATTATTGCATATGCGGTCTTTGCGCTCTCATAAAAAGCAAAGCGCTCTATCGAGCCTACGGCACTATCGCCTCGCGAGTCGGCCTTTGCGATAATTGCCTTATACTCGTCCCAGATAGGTGTTTCTACGATATCGCCCGGCATCTTCTGCATAAGATTTACGGGCTTTTCAACATATGTGTCAAGCGGGAAAAGCTCTAATATAGCGCTGAGCACATCGCAAGCTCCGTGTCCGTCCATTCGGATAACCTTTGCGTTTTTACCCATACTCTCGCTTGGAAAGTTTCCGTCAGCGATAACAAGGCGGTCGCCGTGACCCATTTCGCAAAGCACCTTTAAAAGCTCTGGAGATATTATTTTAGGAATTCCTTTTAACATATATGTATCACCTTTTTCATTTTTTTGAGATTATAGCACAAAAAATTTTTTAAGTAAAGAGGGTGTTTCGTTGACTTTCTTGGGCGGTGGGAATATAATTGATTTATAAAATTTTCCAAAATGGTGATTAAATGAAAATTGCGGCATTATTTCTTTCGGTTGTTTTGATTTTAACTTTACTTTCGGGGTGCACTAAGGACGGCTCTGTTTTGAGTTCTTCGGATGTTTTATCCCACACTGAAGAATCTTCCTCGTCCGAGGTTTCTTCTCTTGCTCCAAGCAGCAGTGAGCCTACGGTTAGTTCTTCGTCACAGGAAAGCAGCTCTTCTGTTCCAAGCAAGGTAGAGGTAAGCTCCGTTCCCCCTGCCCCGTCGTCCAAACCTGTGCCGAGCAGTGCTCCTGCGGTCAGCTCTTCAAGCGCACCCGCGGTCAGCAAGGTGAAGATGTATGAGGTGACCGACCCCAAAAACGAAAGAGGTCTTTCTACCGCACGAAACGGCTACGGTTTCGGAATTGCCGAGAATGAAGAGCCTCCGCAGATGTCGCTTGATAACCAGACGAAATTTGACGGGTTAAAGGGCGTTCGCGCACTCGCACTTGATACAAAGACGGAAGAAAAGGTTATGTATTTGACCTTTGATAACGGCTACGAATACAAAAATTTAACCGGCAAGATTCTTGATGTTTTAAAGGAAAAGAAGGTAAAGGCGGCATTCTTCCCAACACTCAGCTACATAAAAAACAACGGCAATTTTATAAAACGAATGATTGACGAGGGACACATTGTCGGCAACCACAGCGCCACTCACCCCGATTTCTCCACTATTTCGCGCACCGAAATGGCTAATGAAATTTATCTTGTGGACAAGTACTTACAGGATAATTTCGGCTATAAATCATACTATTTCCGTTTCCCGTCCGGTGCACATTCCGAATGTGCTTTAGAGCTTGTTACCTCGGTCGGATTTAAGTCTATATTCTGGTCGGTTGCATATGGCGACTGGGATACGGGCAACCAAAAGGGCACGCAGTACGCTATAGATACTGTCACCTCGCGTTTCCATCCGGGTGCGGTAATTCTGTTGCACGCGGTATCTGTGGACAACGCAAACGCCCTTAGCGCAATTATTGACAAGGCGCACGAAATGGGCTACCGCTTTGCAACACTTGACGAATATTTTAAGTAAAAAAAAGACGGCTGTCAGCCGTCTTTTTTTATGCATATTTTAAATAATTGTAATTTATAAAAAGATATGATAAAATGAACTTGCACAGCAAGTCAAGTTTAAAACTTTTTAAGGAGATGTTTAAAATGAAAAAAATAATTTCCCTATTATTAGCAATTCTTTTTCTTTTCTCCCTTACTGCATGCAACAACGAAAAAGACACATCCTCCGGCTCGGACACAAGTATGCCCGTATTAGACGAGGCGTTTGTAAAGCCGGAAAACTATTCGACCGTTTTAGTAGTAACTATCAATCCCCAGTTTAGATTGTATCTTGATTCTCAAAGCAATGTGTTGGCAGTTGAGCCCGTAAATGACGATGCCAAAAGTATTACAGAAGAAGATGCTTTTGACGGCAAGCTTTCCGATGTAATTGAAAAAATTGTAACCAAAGCAAACGACGGCGGATTTGTTAAAGAAAACGCAACCGTTAATTTTGAAATAACCGAGCTTAAAAGCAAAGATATTAAGACAGATGAGCTTTTAAACACTGTAAAAAGCACAGCCGACAGTGCATTCAAGAAAATCAATGTCACTGTTTCGATTGAAGCATCGGTTTCGGAGGATATCGCAGAGCAATCCGCTCCGCTACCGTCATCGAGCCAGCAAGCCGAGAGCAGTCAGCCTACTGTCAGCAATACGCCCATCGAGAGCAGCAAGCCCGTCGAAAGCGTGCAGACGCATACGCACAACTTTTCTGCAGCAACCTGTGCAAAGCCCAAGACCTGCTCTTGCGGTGCAACAGAGGGCAAGGCATTAGAGCACAACTATAAAGACGGAAAGTGCACACTTTGCGGCGCAAAGGACCCAAAGCCTTCGTTCACATCGCTTACAAGTAAAAACGGAACTTGGGTTACGGAATGTCTGATTGGTGAAACCTATTGTAAGGCAACATTCAGATTAACCGGTGAACCGTCTTTGGGACTTTTATTCGGTGACCCGCTGTCCGCTATGGAGCAGGAGATACAGGACGATATAAGAAACAATAAGAACGAGCCCGATTATAAGGAATCGTATCTTGTTTATAAAGATAAGGAATATTGGTGTGCAAGAGGAGACGGAACTGATTTTAAGCCTTTTTCTGAAGAAAACAACACCGTAACCTTAGTATCGCTTGACGAGGCACAGGCGCAGGTTGTTCTTACAAGAACAGACGAAAACACCCTAACCGTAAAATCGGTTTCGGGGGTTTTTAAGGATATGTTAGAAGATATTCCTATCGGCACAAAGTTTATCTTTACCGCTAACTGATTTTTTCGTTATACAAAAAGAAAAAGACGGCTATATTTAGCCGTCTTTTTTACATTGTGTGCCGTCGTGGAGGATTTCGTAGTTGTCTTTTAGGATTAAATCTTCAATAAACACGAACTCGTAGCCGTCTTCTTTTAGGGTTTTAAGGATATTTGGTAGTGCGGCGGGTGTATGTTCTGCGTCGTTGTGGAAAAGGACTATACTGCCGTTTTTAACCCTGCTTGTTACACGATTACAAATGCTTTCGGGTGTTGCATTATCTTTCCAGTCGAGGCTGTCTACATCCCACTGGATAGTATACATTCCGAGCGATTCTGTGGTTTTTATGGTTGCGTTATCGTAGTCGCCGTACGGGGCGCGGAAAAGGACGGGCTTCTCGCCCGTTACTGTGGCAATTTTTTCGTTGCAGGAGTTAAGCTCTGCCGCCATTTGCTCGGCCGATAGTTGTGGCATATGCGGGTGCGAATTTGAATGGTTTTGCACCTTATGTCCCGCGTCGTGCAGTTGTTTAACCGATTCGGGATATTTATCCACCCAGGTGCCGACCACAAAAAAGGTTGCGGGGACCTCATATTCGGCGAGAATGCTTATAAGCTGTTCGGTATCGTCATTTCCCCACGCGGCGTCAAAGCTGATTGCGATTTTCTTTTCTTCACTCTCCACGCAGTAGATTGGCAGCAGGCGGTTTTGCTCTGCAAAAACGCGCGCCGAGCAGATAAGCACTATTGCAAGCGAGAGTATAACAGCAGAAACAAACATTATTTGTTTTTTGGAAATTATTATATATTTCATAAGGCTTCCCCCTCTATTCTATTTATAATTATGAGGGGCGGCTTGGACGATATAACAAAAATCGGCAGTGCACTACACTGCCGATTTAAATTATTTTGATTGTGCATATGCAAGTGCCGCGTCACTATAACAGTAAAGCGCCTGCATTAAGTTTTTATGCGTGTAATGGGTTGATTTCAAAACGGAATTTGCATATGAAAGCGCACTCGCCTTTATAGTTAAGCTGTCATTTGCCGTTACCGTGTACTTATAACCAAGCCTTGTTGCATCAACATCGGGCAGAGTTACATATAGGTAATCTCCGTACTGTTCTGCAGTCAGCACTGTTCCGTTTTCATCCTTGAAAACAACCGTCGAACCGCCGTCTGCTTTGAAATACAGTCGGAGTGTAGTGCCCGAATTCAGTATAAGGTCATATCCGTAGAAGGAAACACCGTCAGCCTCGCCTGTTTGTTCGAAGTTGTTATTCTCGGCAACCGTATACTCGATATTTTTATCCGCTTCGGAGAGCGATGCGTTTGCAAGCGACTCTGTATACTCTCCAAAATAGTTCTGCGCCGCTGCACCGTAATTAAGCATTGCTTTGACAAGCGGTAGCTCTGCTGCGTAATCGTCTGCATTTGCAAGAATATAATCTGTATAATCCTTTACGGACCTTGAAACCGCCTCGGTAAGTGCTGTACCGTCGCCCGAAAACAACTGAGCAGTTACCTTTTGCGTCATCTGTACTGATGTGACGGGACCATAGAAGGTATAGCTTCCGTCGTCACATAGCGTTGCGTCTGCGAGCAAGACCTTTCGCTCCGTACCGTCAACGCCGAATAGCATATAAATCCCGCTATCGCCCAAAAGCCCACTTGGCAACTCGACATTAAAGCCCATGTTTATTGTACCATCAAGCCTTATGTCATATCCGCCGCGTGATACCGACTCGGAAATTTTGACATCGTCAAGCATTACGGTACCACTTTGGTCTGTGCAGTCAAAGGACAAAAGCGCATCGGAAGACTCATCTGCAGAAAATTCAAATGCATAGCTTTTATATTCTGCCGATAGTTCTATTTTCAAAGCTCTGTCACCTGCAGACACATTTATAAAACGAGAACTGCCGTCTGCCTTTGCCCAAAAGCTTACGCAATAGTTTTTATTCTTTTCTACTACTACTTTCTGCGACACACCGCCTGTATATTTGTCAATATTCAGTCCGTACTCGCCGTTTCTCTTTGCTGCCTCAGTAACGCTTACGCGCGAATTTGCGTACCAATCATTTAAATTTCCGTCTTCAAAATCACCGTTTTTGACCGAAAGTGTATCCGCCTTTGATACCGCAGTAAGCTTTATATCATCAAAGAATGATGCAGCGGAGGTTTTGTTTTGGTTATCCTTATATCCTAAGAAGCTGAAGCATAGGGTTGCATCGCTCTCGGCAGTAAAGGTATAACTAAAATCTTTAAAACTATAGCCTGACGAAGTAAACGCCTCTCCTGATGCATAATATACATCGGGAGCAACCCAGCCAATCCAGTTCTCACCGTCCGGTGGCAGACATTCACGTATTGTAAGCCAGTGTGTACTCTGCGTGTTGCTTGGGGTGCTTGCTGCCCATTTCCAAGACAATGTATAAGTAACACCCTCCTTAACCTCTGCAACACTGCGCAAGCAAGTAAAGTACGGCGGTGCGTATATACACTTATTCTCGCCAATATAGCTGCTGTCAACAGCCAATTGATTCTTGATAGAAAAGTCCAGATTTACATTATTTACATACCACAAGACACCTGAATTGGTTTTATATGTATTATGTTCGGGAACAACAAAGCCCGTTTCAAACGACTCATCTATCGGCGTTTTTTCATAAGCCTCAGTCTGTGGAAAATATTTGACCATACAAATGTTATCAAGGTATGCATTGCAGGATGTTCCACAGTTTTGCATATCAAATACTATATAGATATCCTTGCCCTCGGCGTGTGAAGTGTTAATATTTATAAAATCACTAAACCGAGTGAACCTATATCCAAAATCCGACATAAAGGTTTTGCTATAGAGCTTTTGCCATTCGCCATTTTGCTTATAGGCTATAAAGACATCTATATTAGAGGGATTTTTTCCATTATCCTCGTTACGCGCCCAGTCAAAAGAAAGCCTGTAGGTTTCACCGCTTTCAATATTTATTTTCTGTGACATTCCCGCAGTGCCACTGGCTATACGGCAAATATAACCTCCATCCTTATCGTCAAAAGCACTATTTGTAACACGACTGACAGAGTTTATTTCAATAGGTGAAAAATTATCTGCTGACACGCTTGTTGCAAGCGGCTCTGCAAAGCTGCCGTTTGAGATTATTCCGCTATCGACAACGCAAAGCGACACACGGTCAATATATACCTCGTTTATAGTATTATAAGCTCTGCCGACCGCAATGTTGCCGAGCGCCTTTAATTCCTTTGTAGCGGTAAACTCAAAGCTGTACTGTTTCCATTCGGTTGTGAGCTTATCGGTCTCACCAAGGGGGAAAATATTGCTTCCGCCAAGCATAAGGTCAGAGCCTATAACGCATGCCGCCGCTTTTGCAGTGATTGCCGTTTCACCCTCAAGCAAGTCAGCGCGAGCAAATAATGTAAGTCTATATTTTGCACCTATATCCAAATCAATAGGTTGAGCGGCAGTTCGGCTGTTACAATTTTTTCCTGAAACAAGGGAACTGTCGCCATCAAAGGACTGCGAGGAAAGTGTTCCTACCGAATATAAATTACTTCTCCATCCGTCCGGGAAGGTTGCTGACTCTGAATTGTTATCAAACGAAGAGTTTGTAAGCAGATTTTTTCCGCAAAGTGTATCTTTTTGGCAGAAATCCACATACAATCGAACGTTGCTTTCGGGTGCAATAAAAGAATATAAACCGTTATCATTCTTTACCGTTTCTATCGCCTTGCCATCAAGACCATATGCAATAGGCGTTCCCTCAATACGATATCCTTCGTTAGGCAATACTGCAAATTCAACGGTATCGCCTGCTTTATACATAAGATTTTTTATTGCAACCTGTCCGTTGATATGTTTATAAAGCTTATAGTTTGAATATTTTGCGTCTAAGTTATACGGTGTTCTATGTGTCGTATCTCCTAAAACACGGAACACTTTGCCCACAGAATCGCCCTCGCCCAGTACAGAGGCATCAAACGAATCCGAATTAACGGTTGCATCGTAAAACTTACCGTTTAAAAATCCTATTGCCGTGTCGGGGGCGAGATAGTAGGTGTTGTTCTTTAGGGTTTGATTGAAAAATTCAGTTTTTTCGCTGTTCTTGGGATAGTTCATAAAATAAACGTATGCCTTCGCAGCCGCGCTGCCCTTTTCGGGATTTTCCTTATCAGCACCCAAAAACAGATTATTTTCTATAGTTATATCAACGTTTAAGTATTCGCCATGTCGAAGGCCCGAAATATAGCAAGGAACACCCGGGTCGGTTAAACCCGAGGTTATACGGAGGGTTGTTCCAAAACCGAATCCTATGTTAGAAAAAGTATTGCCAATTATTTTAAGTCCGTTAAATGCGGCACTGGCATTATCGTGCGCTTTAATAAACCAAAACTCAGTTCCCCAATGGCAATAGGAAATTGTTGAATTTTTAAGCACAAAATTATTAAAAACCATATTTTTCCCAGCGCCTTTTAACTGGTATGTAACACCGGTATCGTAGCACTGCGAAATGTCGCAATTATCAATAACAATATTTTCGCACTGACAGAAAAACTGTATTCCGTTTCCATAGCGTGCAGAATTGTTTTTTAGATATTTGCCGCCAATATAGTAAATATCAAGCCCGCTTATGTTAATATTACTTTGAATATCGCTGGTATCGGATTTATATCCGAAGTTTGAATACATAAGCCTTAAATTGCTCAAAGAAACATTGGAGGCGCAACCCGAAACCAATGTATCGCCTTCAATAAATTCAATTGAACTGAAAACCTCGCCCGGATTTCCCATACTGCAGAACATATATACGGTTCCATTATCAGCGGAGTGACTGTTGCTAACCCCATCGGTACTGTAAACAAACATACCGTCACGGTACAAATCGGCTATTTTGAATACATAGCGGTCACCAATCCATGCACCGTTTTCGAAAACAATTCCACCTATATCACTATCAAGTGCGGCTTTTGTTTTCCATACATTCTCATACTCTGTCTTTGTCCAAAAATCCGCGTCGGCATAGTTGCGCTTTGACCCATAAAAAGTCGGCTTCTCAAGCGAAGTGTCTCCATAATCGGTGTATGTAACACCCTCTTGTGTAACAATCATTTCACCACGCCACAAATCACCGCGTTTAAAACAAACCTCATCACCTGTGCTAAGTGACAAGGAATTAACCTTTTCTATCGTTTTAAAAGGGGTGTTTTCGGTTGTGCCGTTGTTTTCATCGCTGCCGCTTGCAGACACGTAGTAGGTTGTACCGCTGCTTTGTGCTGCAAATGCAGTATAAAACGGAACGGATAACAACATTATTACAAGCGCAAAAGAAATAAACGAAATAAGCCAAGCCTTCGAACTTTTCTTCATTTTTTGTGCCCCCACTTTTTTAATACATTATAATTATAAAGTAGGGTTTGTTATAAATAAACATTAAATACCAACGATTTAACATCAATTTTATACAAAAAGTAAAAAGGAAGGGGTACACCTTCCTTTTTTACTTATCTATGCTCTTGTACGCCTCGCAGACCTTGGCGGTTTCGCCTATCATTCGGACATCGCCCTTTTCTATCCACATTACGCGGTCGCAAAGGCGCTCTATCTGTTCTATTGCGTGGGAAACAATTACGACGGTTGTGCCGCCTGCCATCAGCTCGTTTATTCTGTCCTCACACTTTTGCTGGAACATAAAGTCGCCGACCGACAAAATTTCGTCGACTATCAAAATGTCGGGCTTTATGACGGTTGCTATTGCAAAGGCTATTCTCGCGACCATTCCCGAGGAATAGTTCTTTATGGGCATATCGAGAAATTCGTGTATTTCGGCAAAGTCGACTATTCTGTCAAAATGCTCATCAATAAACTTTTTCTGATAACCGAGCACTGCGCCGTTCAGATATATGTTTTCTCTTGCGGTGAGTTCGCCGTCAAAGCCTGCGCCAAGCTCAATAAGCGGAGCTATTGTGCCGTCTATTGTAACCTTGCCGTAGGTGGGCTTTAAAATGCCCGAAATCATTTTAAGCAGCGTGGATTTACCCGAGCCGTTGGTGCCGACTATTCCGAAAACCTCGCCCTTTTTGATTTTAACACTCGCCTCGCGAACTGCGACAAAATCCTTAAAGAAAAGCTGTCTTTTTATAAGCTTTATAAAATATTCCTTAAAGCTTTCGAGCTTTTCGGACGCCATATTAAAATGCATTGACGCGTTATCTACCACTATGGCATATTTTTCTTCCATTTTGCACCTCTTAGATATAGAGTATAAATTTATCCTGTTTCTTTATGAACGCAAACGCACCGAGCAGCATTGCAACCAGCGAAAAGCCTATGCAATACGCAAACTGCGACAGTGACGGCATTTGTGCGAATAGCACGCAGTCACGGAAAAAGGTGACATAATGATACATAGGGTTAAAGTTCATAACAGTTTTGAGCGCGTCGGGCAGTTGGTCAACAGTGTAGAAAACGGGTGTAAAATACATCCACGCGGTAAGGAAAATTGAATAGATATGAAGCGTATCGCGGAAGAATACCGCAAGGCTTGAAAGCAAAAGACCAAGGCCCAAGCAGAAGAAATAAAATAGCGCGATAAGCAGGAAAGCGAGCAATATAAGCGGGGTTATATGCACGCGAAAATATATCATTACCAGCACGACGGCAATCAGCGACACCGAGAAGTTTACAAACGAAAAGGTAACCTTGTGCAGTGGGAAGATATATTTAGGAATATAGACCTTTTTTATGAGCGATGCAGACATAATCACCGACTGCATAGCACTGCTTGTGCTTTCGCTTAAAAAGTTAAAGAGTGTTTGTCCTAAAATAAGATAAACGGGATAAGGATAATCCCCTATATCCGCACGGAAAACATGTGAGAAAACAAGGGACACGATTATCATCATAAACAGCGGGTTTAACACGCTCCACGCGATGCCGAGCACCGAGCGGCGATATTTAACCTTGAAATCCTTAGTTATTAAATAGTTAAGCAAAAAGCTGTGTTTTTTAAAATCAGCAATAAAACCCTTCAAAATAACACCTCTAAAATTTTCCTAAACATTAGTATAACACATAGGTTTTTTGAAATCAACAAAAAGACGAAAGCACAGCTTGTGCATATACTCTGCCGCCCATATCCATCGTATGATTTATATTGTTTTCAAGTCGGTCGAGCGGCTCTTTACAGCGCGCCATATCTGCAAACAGACTGTAGAGTCTTATAGCTGCCGTGTTTTCAAACTCGTTTTCAAGCTCGCAAAGTGCATCTTCATATAAAGCGAAGCGCTCAGGCGGATAGCACTCTGCAAATTCGTTACACGAATGGCAGGAAAACGGGACGAAATAAGCGTTTTCGTTTCCGTTTGCATCGGACTTTATATTCTTGATTATCTGTGCGGTATTGCGCTTATATTCCGCTGCGCTCACGCCGCCGCACGAATCGTTTATTCCAAAGCCTATAAGCACCAAATCGGGCTTATGCTTTGCAAGACTTAGTCGTGCGCTTATGTTATCTGCGCCCCAGAGGGAGCCTTTGCCGCCCAAGGATAGATTATCAAGATTTATAGTAGCAAGCGGATATTTTTTAGAAAGCGCCGACACAAACATATCGCACCACGCGGGCGTATATGGCGGTACATTTATACCCGTTTCGTAGCAGGTGCCGCTATTGGTAGCGTCGAAAAAACGGTCCACAGAGTAGCCGCCGCTGCTGCCCCACGCGGTTGACATACTGTCACCATAGATTAGAATATTTACCTCTTCCCCGTTTTCGAGCTTTTTGAAAAGTGAGGGCAGCTTGCTTTTTAGTGACACGACACCTGCGCCCGAATAACCGTCTTCCCACAAATCAGTGTGACGGTAGGTTACGGCAAGGGCGGTATTTCGCATTTTTATTCCGCAGGTTTCGGTCAAAAAAAGCTCACTGTCGCGGACGGGAAAAATGTGGCGCTGCGGCGCGCTTGTAAAAGGCTCTACATCCAGAACAGGTATGTTACCGCCCTCTATAAGTATAAGCTCTCCGTTTTCTACTAAAAAGTCGCGCCCCGCTTTATATTCGGTCTTTAAATCGTAACTGCGTACTGAAATTATTTCGCTAATCGGGTACAAAAGGCGGGCACTTTTTCTGCCTTTATAAAATAAAACATCCTCGTGATATACGGTGTCACCCTGCCAAAACGGGTGCATAAAAACACTCTCAACAAAGCGGTCAAGTATCATAGTTATTCCTCCAAAAGCTGGTCAAAATACTGCTTTATTATTGCGGCGGTAGAGTTACCCTCTGCTTTGTGGCTTTCTTCTCTTGAAGATGCTACCACGACATTATGAGTTTTGGCTACGACCGAGTTATTGTCTATATAGCTTTTGAGCATCGAATCGAGCAGTTCAGGTCTATATGTGTAGTCACCGTGGAGTATAACTGCATCAAGGTCAAAAAGGTTTATTGCGGTTACAAGTCCGCTTCCGAGATATTCGGTTATATATTCGAGCACGCTGAGTGCGTTGCGGTCATTTTCATAGGCGGCATCGACAATTTTTTCATAATCATCAAACCCGAAGTGTTCTTTAAGTGCAGACAGCGAAACATAGCGTTCAAGACAGCCGCTGTTGCCGCAGGGACATTTGCGACCGCCGCGCTCTACGCTTATATGACCGAGCTCGCCCGAAAAGCCGAGCGCGCCGCGGTAAATCTGACCGCCCGTTACAATAGCAGAGCCTATTCCGTGGGAAACAATAACCGATATAAAATTATTGTTATTTCCGCTTTGCAGTACACTTTCCCTCATTGCAAGCACGACGGCGTTATTTTCAAGCACAACGCTCATTCCCGTACGTTTTTCGGTTTCCTTTACAACGGCAAGGTTATGAAGCAAATCAAGGTGCGGCGGAGATAAAATCACTCCGTTTTCACTGTCAACAGGACCGGGACAGCTTATGCCTATGCCTATGCAGTTTTCTTTATTTAGTTTCTTTTGCTCTATTAAGCTAAAAAGCGCCTCTGCGGTGTAATCAAGCAGTGAATCAGCATCGGAAAAATCGGAAATACTGCGACTGTTGCACACAAGCACCTCGCCCTTTAAATCGGTAAGGCAGACCTTAATATCGCGGCGGTGAAGCATTATTCCCGCGGCAAAGCGATAGTCCTTTACAATATCGAGCAATATAGGCTTTCTGCCGACCGACGACTTTTCTGTGCCTATTTCCCTTACCTGCCCCTCGGCTATCAGGGCGTTGGTTATCATTGTAACAGAGGATTTTGAAAGTCCCGTTGTTTTTGCAATTTCTGCACGGGATATTGGTGCGCGGCGGATTAAATTCAGTATTAAAGCGCGGTTATCGTTTTTTATGGTTTTGGTATTGTTCGCGTAAGTTTTCATTCCTGCACACCTCTTATCATTTGTTCATCTCTTAAACTATTGTAAAACAAACCGCCCCTTTTGTAAAGTATTTATTGACATAAATTCTTAGATGCATTATAATTATTATAGCAATTAGTTTAGACCTTGAACTATCGGAGGAAATATGACGATAAAATATTTTCAAAAAGGGTTTAACTACTCACAAGACGGACCGGGAAACCGACTTGTTTACCATCTTCACGGCTGTAATATGCACTGCCCCTGGTGCTCGAATCCCGAGGGGATGGATATAAACAAGGTTTACCCAGCTTTTCCCGTTTCTGAGGTTTCGGTTGACGACCTATATTACGAAATAATGTCCTGCGTGCCGATGTTTTTTGACGGCGGCGGCGTGACCTTTACGGGCGGAGAGGTAACCTTGCAGGCTAAGGCGGTGTGTGAGCTTTTTAAAAGGCTTAAAGCCGCGGGTATAAATACCGCGATTGAGACCAACGCGCTACTCCCCTCTTTCTGTGAGCTTTTACCCTATCTTGACCATTTGATAATGGATGTAAAGAGCGCCGACGAGGAGAAGCTTTTCTCGGTTACAGGCGGCAGAGTGGCACCTATAACCGAAAATCTTTCAAAGGCAGTTTCTCTTTCTGTTGACACACTTATTCATGTGCCGCTGATACACGGCTTTAACGACAGCGACGAGGACACAGATAAGCTTCTTCAAGCGCTTTCGCCCTTTAAGGACAAGGTAAAAATTGAATTTTTATCGTATCACGAATACGGTAAGGATAAATGGAAAAAGTGCGGACTTGAATATAAAATGGAGAACGCACACATAGAAAAGGAAATCTATAAAAACATAGTAAACAAATTCAAGGCTGTGGGCTTCACGGTCATAAGAACATAAGGAGGATTTTATATGTTAACTCACGAAAGAACAACCGCTCTTGCAAAGGAGCTATTCCGCGAGGAGAGAAATCTTTTCCGTCTTGACGGATGGTTTTTGTCCAAGGAAATCGGAATAAAGTATGAGGACGAAACCAAGGGTATGTCCAAGATGCGCCGTGCGGCTTATCTTCTTAAAAAGGTTGCAGAGGAGCTTCCGATTTCGATAAGCGATAACGCAATTTTTGCAGGCACTCAGCGCGATGCGTTCGCACGCAGCTATGCGCTTATAAACCCCTCCTTCCGCGTTGAGACCTTCTCGGGCTACTGCGACCCGACCGCCGTTTTCGGCGATATTGAGCCGAACGAAGACATTACAAAAGAGCGCCTTGACACCGTTCGCGAGCACGACAAGAAAACCGACTACATAAAAGAGCTTTCTGCGGTTTACAGCGGTGCCGAAAACTACACTAAAGAGGTTGCTTTCTTTATTGAGCAGGTAACGGGACACGTTATTCCCGATATGCGCCACGCGCTCAAGGTCGGCGTTAACGAAATGAAGCGCGAGGTTGAGGCTAATTTAGCAAAGACCGACGACGAGAAGAGAATTGACTCTTATAAAGCTATGCTTGACGCTCTTGATGCTGTGCTGATTTTCGCCGCGAGATATAGAGAGATTGCTAAGCAGAAGGCTGTTGGTGAAAACAAGGAGCAGTTTGAGCGTATTTATGACGCTCTATCTAATGTTCCTGCAAACGGCGCTAACAATCTTTTCGAGGCTTTGCAGTCGTTTATGCTGCTCTGGCAGGTAATGTGCATTGAGCAGGCTCCCAACCCGTTTGCTTTCTCGGTTGGTAATGCTGACCGCATATTCGAGCCTTATCGCGCTAAAGATAACCTTTCGCGTGAGGATACCGCTGCACTTTTCAAGCATCTGCTTGTTTTCTACAATGTTGCAGACAGAAGCTGGGCAATCAGCCAGAACCTGATAGTAGGCGGTCGTGATGTAGAGGGTAATGACCTTACAAACCTCTGCTCTTACGCACTTATGGACGCTTACTACGATATGAATCTCCCCCAGCCTATTTTGTCGGTTAAGCTTCACAAGAACACACCCGACAAGCTTTATGAGGAGATGGGACGCTTCTTCTTTACACCCGGTTGTCTTACTCCGTCGCTCTTTAACGACGACTCTATGTTTGAGGTGCTTAAAACCGCCGGTGTTGATGTAGATGACCTGCCCGATTATTCTATTGCAGGCTGTCAGGAGCCGCTCATTATGGGTAAGGACAACGCCAACACAACAAATAGCTGGCTCAATCTCGGCAAGGTGCTTGAGCTTACATTGTCCGACGGTGTTTCTACCATTACGGGCGAGCGCATTTTACCCGCAACGGGCGACGATGCTACCACCATTCTTTCAAATCTTCGCGAGCGTTTTTATGCCAACTGTCAGACGGTTGTAAACGAGATGTGCAAGGCGGCTAACGGCGCGTCACACGCGCTATCAAATCTCCCCGTTCCGTTCCTTTCAACCCTTATGGGCGGAATTGAATCGGGCTATGATATGCGCGACACCGAAAACCAGGGTACAAAATATAACGGAAGCGGATGCCTTATCCACGGTCTTTCGGTAATTGCGGATAGCTTTATTGCGGTTGACACCCTCCTTGCTGAGCGCCCCGCGGATGCCGAGCGTTTACTTGTCGCTTTAAAGAACAACTTTGAGGGCGACGAGGAAATGAGAAACTATCTGCTTTCCTGCAAGAAGTACGGAAACAACGAAAGCGTTGTTGACGACGAGGCGGCAGAAATCGCCTCCAAGGTTGCGGATATGGTTGCGGCACAGAAAAACTATCTTGGAAATCCGTTCCGTCCAGACTTCAGCTCTCCCTCTACCCACTTAACCTACGGATATTGGGTTGGCGCACTGCCCGACGGCAGACGCTCTCGCGATATGCTTAATTACGGTGTTGACCCGCTTTACGGCGATGCTCATCAGGGTCTTGGTTTCCGCGTGCTTTCTTCTTTCAAGCTTCCCTATGTTAAGATGTGCGGCGGCTTTGCTTCGCACTTTGGTATTGACCCCAACTATTTCCACGGCGAAACCTACGAGGAAAAGGGACTGGAATTCAAGAACAAGATTATGCGTCAGTTGTTCTTCAATCCCGCAAACGAAAAATTAGCTCCGTTCTATCTCTATGTAAATGTTACCACACCCGAAATGCTCAGAAAGGTACTTGCTAACCCGAAAAAGTATGCTCCGAGCGGTGTTTACATTATGCGTATTCACGGAACATTTGTAAACTTCCTTGACCTATCCCCCGCTATTCAGCAGGATATTATAACAAGGCTCGACCTTCATTCGACTTCTCTGGAGTGTTAATATGTGTGTAATTGGAATTGATATTGGAACAACCACTATTTGCGTTTCGGCGGTAGACAGCCAGACCGGCGACGGTATAAAGGCTGTGACGGTTGACAGCGAAAGCTTTATAAAAACTGAAAACTCATATGAAAAAATACAGTCGGTTGACACTATTGAGAGCAAGGTTTTCTCCCTGCTCTCAGAGGTTGCCGCTGACTGTGAAGAGGTTGACTGTATAGGCGTTACGGGACAGATGCACGGCATTGTGTATGTTGACAAGGACGGCAAGGCCTGCAGTCCGCTTTACACCTGGCAGGACGGAAGAGCCGCAGAGAAATGCATGAGCGGCGAAACCTATATCCAAAAGATAAAAAATCTCACGGGATATAGCATTTCAGCAGGCTACGGTCTTGCAACACACTACTATAATCTGCAAAACGGACTTGTACCCAAAAACGCTTGCAGTTTCTGCACCATTCACGACTATATTGTTATGCGACTTTGCGGAAGAAAGCTTCCGCTTATGCACACCTCCGATGCGGCAAGCTTTGGTCTGTTTAAGCTTGATAGCGGTTGCTTTGACACTGCTGCGGCTGAAAAGCTTGGTTTTGACACGGCAATGCTGCCCGAGGTTACTAAGGATTGTAGGCAGGCAGGCGAATACAAGGGAATTCCCGTTTCGGTTGCTATAGGCGATAACCAGGCAAGCTTTTTAGGCTCTGTCAGCGACAGCGAGAGCACAGTGCTTGTAAACATTGGCACGGGTAGTCAGATTTCGGTTATGGGAAATCTTGGCACAGTTTTCCCGTCGGGCGAGGTTCGTCCCCTTTCGGCTGACAAATATATTCTTGTTGGTAGCGCACTTTGCGGCGGCAGAGTTTATGCCTGTCTTGAACAGTTTTTCAGTGAAACCTTTAAGCTCTATGACGGAAGCTTTACCTCTGCTTATGCATTTATGGACAAGATTGCCGAGAGGGCTTATCCGCTTGAAAACGAGCTTATCGTTGACACCGCTTTTTCGGGCAAGCGAAGTGACCCCGATGTACGCGGAAGCATAACCAACATCTGCACTGATAACCTTACCCCCGCACAGCTTATTTGCGGTGTACTTAAGGGATCTGTGCGCGAGCTTTACGATATGTACCGCGAGATTGAGCCGTCGCTTGAAAAGAAGCCTACGCGCCTTGTCGGCTCGGGCAACGGACTTAGAAAGAGTCCCGTTTGGAGAGCTATGTGTGAAGAGCTGTTCTCTTTGCCGCTTGTCATTCCTGCACACAAGGAAGAGGCGGCCTACGGTGCGGCTATATTCGCACTTGCGGCTTGCGGTGTATATGAAAGCATAGCGGATGCACAGAAGATTATTAAATATTTATAAGGTGAATAAAATGACTAAATCCGAAATAGTTAATAAACCGATATTCCTAAACCGCAACCGCGTTGGGAGAATATATACGGGCGGAAAGCTTTTTGCAGGTTTCTTCGGTGACGAGCCTGTTGACAATTTTTTGCCTGAGGAATGGGTTTGCTCGGCTGTTGAGGCGCTCAACGAGGGTAGTGATATTGAAAACGAGGGCATTTCAACCGTACGCGGAACCAATATTCTGTTTTCTGACCTTTTGACCGAATATAAAAAGGAAATGATAGGAAACCGCAAGGATTTCCCCGTTCTCGTAAAGCTGCTTGACAGCGCTATCCGTCTGCCGATTCAGGCACACCCCGACCGCGAGTATTCTGAAAAATACTTGAATTCAAGCTTTGGTAAGGCTGAATCTTGGTTGGTTGTTGACACGCGCGAGAACGCTTGCCTTTACTTTGGTTTTAAGGACAAAATGACCAAGGAAGAGTTCCGTGCCGCCGTTGCTAAGAGCTACGACGAGCCCGATTATATGGAGCCTTTGCTTAACCGTATTCCCGTAAAAAAGGGTGATATGTATTTAGTTCCCGCTAAGATGGTACACGCTATCGGCGCTGGCTGTCTTATACTTGAAACGCAGGAGCCGTCCGACTTCACAATTCAGCCTGAGGCTTGGTGCGCGGGCAAACGCATAACCGAGCACACTATGTATTTAGGTCTGCCAGAGGATATTGCGCTTGATGTGTTTAACTTTGATATTTACGGTGAAGAGGCTGTAAAACGCGCTAAAATGGAGCCCACAACGGTTTACGAGTGTGACGGCGTTAAGCGTGAATCGCTCATTTCCTACGAGCACACTCCCTGCTTTGCGGTTAACCGCATAACCGTTTGCGATGCATCCACCGACGACCTTACTGCCCCTGCAATTTATATTGTGACCGAGGGCGAGGGCGAGGTTGTTTGCGGCGACGAAACCTACTCTATACATAAGGGTGACTATTTCTTTGCACCCTTTAGCATTAAGGGTAATTTCTCTGTTTGCGGCAACGGCAGACTTGAGCTTGTTGAGTGCCTGCCCGCTAAAGAATAATATAAAAAACTGCAAAAACTTTGTTTTTTGCAGTTTTTCTTTTAGGTTTGATATTTTATTTTTGTTCTATTTTTAGGATAATAAATAAAAAGAAAACGAGGTGTGCGCTATGAAAAATATTAAAAGAGTTACACTTGAGGTTAGCTTAAAGCCTTTTAAAAGCACCGATTCTGCCGTTATAGAAAAGGTTTGCGAAAAGGCTTTTCTGCAGTGGCAAAATCTGCTTTCCCACGCTGACGAGGTTGGCGTTATGCTTTGGGTTGGTGACGGAAGCGAAATTCTTGATTACCGTCGAAATTTGGATGATGTGCTTGAATGGGCGCATTATGTGGGCGGTGCCCAAAACAAGATGGAGTGGAACCGCAAGCACGACCCCGAAGGCAAGGCGCTTCACACCCGCCCTTACGAATATATGGAAAACCGTCCCGAATACACCTATGGCGACCTTAAAAATATTATTTCCATAATAAAGTCGGTTGGTGCACGTATAACGGGCAAGCCGATTTTCATAGGCGCTACCTTTGACCCGGGTCCCGAGTTTGCAAAATCGTCGTTTAAATACGAGCGTCATAATGAGATATGTGACGGCGTTGCTATGGGCGATAAGAGTATGGTTTGCTGCTATTATGACCTTGACGGCGACGATGTTTCTTACGCCGCATATCCGAACGGAATTCCCGATAAAACGCCGATTGGCACCTTCCTTGGTAAGCAGGCAGAGCTTTTTATGTCCGACCTTGGATATGATTATATCTGGTTCTCTAACGGTTTTGGCTTTGGTACTGAAACCTGGGGTGTTTCGGGTGCTTTGTTTGACGGAAAGCAGTTTAATCCCGAAAAGATTGACCACTGCCGCGAAAAGATTGAAAAATTCTGGCATTTATTTACAAAGGAATGTCACTTCCCCATTCAGACGCGCGGAACAAATCTGACGGTTGGAACAGACTTTGCAAGCGACGCGGTTGACCACGAAATGATTTATAAAAACAATCCGACTATGCTGCCTCCCCCCAACTCTCCTTGGGCGGCGCTTGACGGAAACTTCGGACTTGAGCTTGCAGGTTATATGTCGCGCGCGGCAGAGCTTCCGGGTGAAGATTTCCTTTTCCGTTTTTATGTTCACGATATCTGGTGGATAAACAGCCCGTGGATTGACCGTTACGAAGGTCAGCCGCACGATATTTATCTGCCGACCGCAACCTCACGCATTGATAAAAACGGCGATGTGCAGGTTGCAAACCATATAAATTTCCTGTCCATAGACGATTCATACGGCGAAATGCCGGAGCGCTGTCCGAATGAGGTTATTCCTTACATATTAAGCTCTTATGTCAATGCGCCCGACTCACCTGCTCCGTTTATATGGGTTTATCCGTTTAAGGAATACAGCAATATGGCGTGCGGACGGCTTGAGAAGAGCTTTTATGAGGACTGGTATTTAATTGCCGCTATTAACCACGGTCTGCCGCTTAACACGGTTATTTCGACCGAGAACTTTAAAAAGCTTCACAAAGAAAAGCCCGAAATGTTTGACGGCAAGGTGATTGTAAGCCCTGTTCCCGAAAAGAACAGCATTATTTGTGACACACTTTGCGAATACGCTAAAAACGGCGGAAATGTTCTGCTTTACGGCTCGCTCAAGGGTGCGGATGGAAGAGTGCTTGATTTACTCAATCTTCGCGCAGAGAGCGAAATTTACGGCAATTTTAATGTTTTAGATAAGACAGGAATCGCAGAAGAAGTTGAAGAGGGCGGAATTGAAACAAATATAACCTACGGCGGTATATATACTGACGGTGGACTTTGCGCTACTGTTTCACAAAGCGGCGAGCACACAAAGGTTCTCGCCTCTGCGACCGACGGACAAAATGAGCGCGTTATTTTAGGTGCCACCACTAAGGATATTAAGGGTACTGCCGTTTGGTGCCGAGGCTGTGACTGCTCACGCAAGCCCGTTGACAAGGACGATTCCGACAAA
Organism: Acutalibacteraceae bacterium; assembly: GCA_045590515.1. Classification (GTDB taxonomy): domain Bacteria; phylum Bacillota; class Clostridia; order Oscillospirales; family Acutalibacteraceae; genus SIG589. Next base: position 84,472 of record JAZNRD010000019.1, on the reverse strand, counting down.
AAGGATGACACCGCACACTTTAGCTCTTTCCCCGCCGAGATTCTTATGCGTAAGGCTATTAAGGAATTCGGTTACGACTTCGAGTTTGTAAAGGCTGACCGCTATGCACCCGAGCCTGTAATTTTGATGCACAGAAGCGAGGATAAGCTTTGGTTTAGCGGATATTGTCCCGACACGACGGTTGGAATAAAGCTTTCAACACCGCTTGGCGCACCGCTTTTAATGGCTAACGAGGGACGGATAAAGGATAGCAAAATTGCCTATCATATGCCGCGCGCCTGGCGTCACGAATGTCGTGTATTCGTGCAAAACGAGGGCTCTTCTACCGTACACGCTAAGGAGAATATTTCCTGTGCTTACGGCGTTGAGCGCAGAATTCTCGTTGAGGGGCTTAAAAATGCAACCGTTTATGTAATACCTAAACATAATGCCCCCGAAAAGACCTATTTCCTTATAAATTCTGAGTTTCCGCATATGGTATCGTACGAAACGCTTAACTGCGAGCTTGTAGATTCCATATACGGCAAGGTTTATAAGATTACGGGCGTTACAGGACGACTTATGATTTCAGATAAGATATAAAAGAAAAGCACTGGTAAAACCAGTGCTTTTTTCTTATCTTGATACGCGGTGAGCGATATGCAGGTCGTCTGCGTTGAGGGTCTTTTTCATATTTAGAGCCTCATAAATATCGTAGTTAAGTATCTCACCGTTTTTGTAAGCGACAACGCGGTTGCCTATGCCGTCTTTTAAAAGCTCAACGGCGTAGAAGCCCATTTTTGTTGCCATAACGCGGTCGCGTACAGTGGGGTTACCGCCGCGCTGAATGTGACCTAAGATAGTGGGGCGGGTTTCAACACCTGTCTTCTCCTCTATCTCCTTTGAAAGTGCGTTGGTATCGCAAAGGTTTTCGGCAACAACAATTATAAAGTGCTTTTTACCGTCCTCTTTTGCGGCGTTCATACGGTCGATAACATCTTTTTGTAAATCATACTCAATCTCGGGCACTAAGATTGCGGTAGCGCCAACTGCAGTACCAACCTCATAAGCGAGGTAGCCTGCGTGGCGGCCCATAACCTCAACAACCGAGCAACGATGGTGCGACTGAGCCGTGTCACGAAGACGGTCGGTCATTTCACACGCGGTATTCATTGCTGTGTCAAAGCCTATTGTATATTCAGTAGATGCAATATCGTTATCAATGGTGCCCGGAATTCCAACGCACGGGATACCCTCAAGCGATAGGTCGCGTGCGCCGCGGAACGAGCCGTCACCGCCTATTACGACGATGCCGTCAATTCCAAGCTCACGACAGCACTGTGCCGCTTCCTTTACGCCTTCTTTTGTTTTGAATTTTTCACTTCTTGCGGTGCCTAAAACGGTTCCGCCACGGTGAATAATATCAGAAACCGAACGGTCGGTCATATCAATAACTTCTTTATTAAAAAGACCTTCATATCCGTTTACAATTCCCTTAACATTCATACCGCGGTATATTGCGGTACGCACAACCGAACGAATTGCCGCGTTCATTCCCGGGGCATCTCCGCCGCTTGTTAAAACACCAATTGTTTTAATTTGCATTTATCTCAACTCCAAAAAAACACTAAACGTTATTATATATTGTTTTTTAACAATTTTCAACTAAATTTTTGGAAAAAAAGTAATTTTTGTAAAAACACTAATAATTTAGGATTTTTTCACAAATTTTACATTTTTTTCGCCCAAAACCTCGGTCAGTGAAGAAAGAATTTGCTCACGGTTTTTTTCACAAATCCAAAGCTCTTTCGGCACGGTGCGCTGCTTGCGGTCGTCTTCGGTAAAGAGGTAGGTTTCTATTGCCGCATCTCCCAAACGCTTGTCCTGCTTTGAGAGAATGTTTTTAACCTTTTCTACCGCCTCGTCATTTATATTATTGACGCGGATATAGATTTTACCCACAGGCACTTCGACCACGGCCGTGAGTGCGGCGGCAGGTATTGCCTCTATGCTTTGAAGCAAAAGCTCTGTCGGGCGGTCTTCCCTTTCCTGCACGGTGGCGATAATTTTTACAATCTCGCCCTCACAAAACAGCGGTTTATACTGCATATAGGTTTTGCCAAACGCGACAGCGTTTATAGTGCCGCTCATATCCTCGAGCACTAAATTGCAAAGCTGAGTATTCTGCTTGGTGGTTCTTACCTTTATGTTTGATAAAAGGCATACCACAGTCACTCTGTCGCCGTCCTTTACGGCATTTTCATTTATATCGCCTATTTTTTTAGATTTTATTCTATAAGCATAGGCTTCATAATTTTTCATTGGGTGGCCCGACATATAAAGTCCCGTTACCTCTTTTTCCATACGAAGAAGCTCACGCGAAGATAATTCTTCGCAAGAAGGTAACACAAGTGAAGCAGACTGCTGCTCTGCACCGCCAAAGAGGTCAAGCTGACCTCCGCCTGTATAACGACGGTACTCACCCACTGCACTTAGTACGGCATCAATATTTTGAAGCATTTGTCTGCGGTTCTGTTCGAGCCCGTCGAGCGCACCGCTCTTAATAAGCCCCTCAAGCGCGCGACGATTCATATCTCTTCCGTCAGTACGAAGACAAAAATCATACAGCGAGGTAAAAGGTCCGTTTTGTTCTCTCTCGGCTATTAAGCGGTCAATAAGTCCGCGGCCTAAATTTTTTATTGCTAAAAGCCCAAAGCGGATTCCGCCCTCACACACGCTGAAATCGCGCTTACTCTCGTTTACGTGCGGCGGGAAAATTTTAAGACCGAGGCGCTGACATTCACAGGTGTAGCCGTAGATTTTATCGGCTGAATCAAGCACGCTTGTAAGCAATGCCGCCATATAAATATCCGGATAGTGACATTTTAAATATGCCGTGCGGTAGGCTACCACAGCATATGCTGCAGCGTGTGATTTGTTGAAGGCGTAGGAGCTGAAGGCCGACATTTCGTCAAATATTTTCTGTGCTGCCGACTCGCTCACACCGCGTTTTACAGCGCCTTCACACAAAACGGTGCCGTCTGGCGCTATATCGCCGTAAACAAAGGCAGAGCGCTCCTTTTCCATTACATCGTGCTTTTTCTTAGACATTGCGCGGCGCACTATATCCGCCCTGCCGAGCGAATAGCCCGCAAGATTACGAAACACCTGCATTACCTGCTCCTGATATACTATACAGCCATAGGTAACATCAAGAATATCTTTGAGCAGAGGTGTTGAATAGCGTATATCCTTTGGATTGTGTCTGTTATGGATATATTTAGGGATTGAGTCCATAGGACCGGGTCGGTAAAGCGAAACTACGGCTATCAAATCTTCAAGCGTTTCGGGGTGCAGACTTCGCATTACGTTTCTTACGCCTGCCGACTCGTACTGGAATACGCCGTCGGTATGACCCTCGCCCAGCATTTGCATAGTCGCTATATCGTTCACTTCAATCTTTTCAATATCAAATGACGGGTCGCTTTTCTTTATTTCGCGCTCTGCATCGTCTATTACGGTTAGGTTACGAAGACCTAAGAAGTCCATTTTGAGAAGACCTAACTCTTCGAGCGCGGTCATAGTATACTGCGTTACCACCATATCGTCGTTAAGCGACAGCGGAACATAATCTGACACGGCGCGGTCGGCAATTACGACACCTGCGGCGTGGGTTGAGGCGTGACGCGGCATTCCCTCTATACTCTTGGCGATAGAGATAAGCTCTGCTATCTGCGTATCGGTTTCTATGAGTGAGCGAAGCTCCGGTACTGTGTCAATCGCCTTTTCTATCGTCATACCGAGTGCAGTGGGGATGAGCTTTGAAATGCGGTCGCAGACGGCATAGGGCATGTCCATTGCTCTACCGACGTCGCGAACGGCGGCGCGCGCAGCAAGAGTACCGAATGTGACAATCTGCGCCACTCGGTCACTGCCGTATTTATTTATTACATATTCTATGACCTCTTCGCGACGGATATAGCAAAAATCTATATCCAAATCAGGCATTGAAACGCGTTCGGGGTTTAAGAAACGCTCAAAAAGCAGGTTATATTTTATGGGGTCTATTCCCGTAATTCCTATACAGTACGCCGCTATACTTCCCGCGCCCGAGCCTCTTCCAGGGCCTACGGGAATGCCGCGGCTTTTTGCGTAATTTACGAAATCCTGCACTATAAGGTAATAGTCAACATAGCCCATTTTGTTTATGGTATTAAGCTCATACTCAAGTCGGTCTATTACCTCGGGTGCGGGGTTTTCGCCGTAATTTTTATAAAGTCCCTCATAGCATTTGTTACGGAAAAATTCAAAATGGTCCTGCTCACCAATGTCAAAAACCGGAAGCTTTATTTTTCCGAACTCAAATTCGAGGTTACAGCGTTCGGCGATTTTTACGGTGTTTTCAAGCGCAGAGCGGTGTGATAGGAAAAGCCTTTCCATCTCGTCCGCGGTTTTTAAATAGAATTCGTTTGCCTTGAATTCTAAAATATTGTTGTCAGTTATTTTACTGCCCGTCTGTATACAGGTGAGCACCTTTTGCATTTTAAAGTCATCATGCTCTACATAATGGACATCATTGGTTGCGACGAGTGGAATACCGGTTTCTTCGGAGATTTTAATAATATAGGGGTTTATCTGCTTCTGTTCTAAAAGTCCGTGGTCCTGAAGCTCTAAATAAAAATTATCCTTGCCAAAGGTTTTTTCGTACCATAATGCAGCATTTTTTGCAGACTCATATTCATTTCTTGAAAGTAAGCGCGGTATCTCGCCCGCAAGGCAGGCGGAAAGTGCAATAAGCCCCTCTGTGTGAGCGGCGAGAATTTCCTTATCTATACGCGGTTTGCCATAAAAGCCCTCTGTAAAGCCTGCAGATACGAGCTTTATCAAATTTTTATAGCCCGTTTCATTTTTGCAAAGCAGTACTAAATGACTATATTCCCTATCAAGAGTGCTTTGCTTATCAAAGCGCGAACGGGGTGCAACATAAACCTCGCACCCTATAATAGGCTTTATTCCGCGCTTTTTGGCTTCCTTATAAAAGTTTATTGCGCCGTACATTACGCCGTGGTCGGTTATTGCAACTGAAGACTGTCCCTTTTTCTTTACGGCATCAAGCAGCGTGCCGATACGGCAAGCGCCGTCCAGCAGACTGTATTCCGTATGAAGATGAAGGTGAACAAAGTCCATATCTTTTACCTATCCGTTTGCAATTTCTACTATTTTTTTTAGTCTGTGATTCAGTCCCGAGCGGGTTATCTTGTTGCCACAGATTCGGCAAAGCTCGGAAAGTGGGTCATCGGGGTGGTCGCGACGGAGGATTGCCGCCTCATAAAGCTCGGGCGGCAGGGTTAAGAGCGCGCCGCTTTTTTCAAGCCGTCTTATAGCATCACACTGCTCCATTGATGCCTTTACGGTCTTAGCAATATTGCCGTTATCGCAATTTTTTATGCGGTTGGTCTTGTTTCGCATATCCTTATAAATCTGGACATTCATAAGCTCAAGCGAGTGCATTGTTGCACCTATTACTGTCAGCAAATCTTCAATATCTGCACCGTTTTTAAAATATACTACCTTTTTGTTTCCGCGGTTTGATATTTTGGGAGAAAGTCCACGGTCCTTGAGCACCGACAAAAAATCTTCTGCAAGAGCAGGATTTTTAAGCGCAAACTCCGCGTGGAAGTCTTTTTCGGGGTCGCTTACGCTTCCGCAAGCCAAAAACGCGCCGCGTATAAAGCCTTCGGTGCAGCATTCCTTTTCAAACACCTTAAAATTAAGTCCGTTTTTTGCGTTACTGCCAAATCGGTCATATTTTATTAGTATTCTTTTTATATCGAGAGGGCTGTCCACACTTACAAGGTAGGTGGGCTTTTTAACGCCGCCCTCAGACACGGTTGCAACCACCGTAAAGCAGCTGTAAAGCAGTGTTTTCAGACGCTCTGCCGCGTTTTTATCGGCGGTCAGAAAGCTTATGCCGTCATTTGAAAAAGACCTGCCGAAAAGCAGCATACCGTAACATTCGGCATACCTGCAACATCCGACAGCTCTGATGGTACATAGCTCTTCCTTAACATTTTTTGAAAAAGACATACTCTTCTCCTACTTATTTATGTCGCGGTGGGAAACACCGACATTATAGCCGTTTTCCTTAAGGCGCGCGGCTATAAGCTCGGCAAAGACGACCGAGCGGTGTTTACCGCCCGTACAGCCAACTGCAATAACAAGCTGACTTTTACCCTCGCTACAGTAAAGCGGCAAGGCATAATCTATGAATGACAAGAGGCGTTTTTTAAACTCCTCGGTTGTTTCGTTGTTAAGTACATAGTCTTTAATTTTGCTATCGAGTCCCGTAAGGGCGCGAAGCTCGTCTATGTAAAAGGGGTTTGGCAGACAGCGCACATCTATCATTAAATCCGCTTCTGCCGCCGTTCCGTGCTTGAAGCCGAACGACATAACGCGCACCGAAAGACCGTCCTGCGCGCTGCCTAAAAACTGGGTAGTAATTTGTTCTCTGATTTGTTTTACGCTGGTCTGCGAGGTATCAAAAACATAGTCTGCACGGCGGCGCAAGGGCGAAAGCATTTTCCTTTCCCTTTCAACAGCAGCCGAAATCTCCGCACCGCCTGCACAGAGCGGATGCTTGCGGCGGGTTTCCTTATAACGACGGACAAGCACATTGTCCGCACAGTCTAAAAATAAAATTTTATAGTCTATTCCCTTTTCGCTGAGGGTATCAAGAACAGATAAAATATCGCCGAAGTTTTCGCCCACACGGGCATCGGTAACAACGGCCGCTCTGCTTATTTCCTTATTTGCCGCCATAAGCTCTGAAAATGCGACTATAAGTGTTGGAGGAATATTATCGACACAGTAATAGCCTATGTCCTCAAGCACATTAGCGGCGTTTGACTTGCCCGCGCCCGACATTCCCGTAACAATAAGCAGCTCCATTTCTTTACCTTCCTATCTTGATAATTTCGGGTTCAAGTAATACACCGTGTTTTTCCTTTACGGTGTTTCTTATATGCTCAACAAGCTTTAAAACATCGTCACAGGTAGCACCGCCTATGTTTATAATAAAGCCTGCGTGCTTTTCGCTAACCTGGGCTCCGCCTATGGTATATCCCTTTAGTCCGCAGTCCTCTATTAGCGTACCTGCAAAATACCCCTCTGGGCGTTTGAACACACTGCCTGCGCTTGGGAAATTGAGCGGCTGTTTATCTATACGGCGTTTCATAGTTTCCACCATACAGGTGTCTATTTTTTCTTTATCGCCCGCCTGCAGTGAAAATTCAGCCGAAAGGATAACATTTTTCGTTCCGCTGAATATGCTGTGGCGGTAGGAAAAATCAAGCTCATCCTTAGCAAGTGTTTTTATTTCACCCGTTTCGGTCATAAAGGTAACGCTTTTTATTACATCCTTCATTTCACCGCCGTATGCCCCTGCGTTCATATAAACGGCACCGCCGACACTACCGGGGATACCATATGCAAACTCAAGCCCCGTAAGCGAATTATCACGCGCGAAGGCGCAAAGTGCCGTAAGCGATGCGCCGGCGCCACAGACAATGTCGCACTCATCCTTTATTTCCATTTTTTTAAACGGAGTTGTAATATGGATAACCGCGCCCGCTATTCCCTTGTCGGATATAAGCAGATTAGAGCCCTTGCCGAGCAGCATATAAGGCATATTTTGCTCTTTACAAAGCAAAATTGCGGCTTTAAGTTCATCCACCGTTTTTGGTGTTATAAGCAGGTCTGCCGCACCGCCTATCTTAAAGCTTGTGTATGACGACAGAGAGCAATTTTCTTTATATTCAATTTTATTTCTGCTTAGAAAATCTTTGACTGCCGTCATAAAATCACCCAACTTAGTTTAAATTGTAAAGACATGCAGCGCCGATTATACCTGCATCGTTTCCAAGCTCTGCTCTGCGGATTTCGGTCTGCTTCTCAACGTTTTTGGAATAACGCTCAAACTCAATAATCTTTCTGACGGGGGCTATAAGTGTTTCGCCCTCGTTCGAGATGCCTCCGCCTATGCACAAAACTTCAGGCTGGAAGGTGTTAACGACATTTGCAACACCGCACGAAAGATAGAGTATATACTGGTCAATAACCTGCTTTGCGGTACGGTCGCCCTTACGCATAGCATCGAATGCAGTTCTGCCGCTTACTTTATTTTGGTCGTTGCCTACCAGCTCCCACATAAGACTGTCGGTATCCTTAACCATTTGCTCCTTGGTCTGACGGATAAGGGCGGTTGCCGAAGCATAGGTCTCCCAGCAGCCCTTTCGTCCGCAGTTGCAGCTTTCGCCGTTGAATACTATAACGGTGTGACCAAGCTCGCCTCCTGCGTTGTTGGCACCTGTGAAAAGCTTGCCGTCTATTATGATTCCGCAGCCGACACCCGTACCGAGCGTAATTGTAACGAAATCCTTGGTGCCTTTGCCTGCACCCGCCATAAATTCGCCGTATGCGGCAGCGTTTGCATCGTTTTCTATATAGGTTTTCTTACCGCCAAGGCGTGAAGATACCAGCTCTACCATAGGAACATTGGCAAAAGCAAGGTTATTTGAGGTAGCGATAATTCCAGTTTTAGGGTCAATGCTACCGGGTGAACCGATACCTACTGAATTTATATCGTCGAGCATAATGCCTGCATCCTCAAGTGCTAAGTGGCAAGCAGCCGCAATATCATCTGCAATTTCGGTTGCGGGACGGGGCGCGTTGGTTTTTTTCTTACCTCTTCCCACAATCTCAAACTTATCATTAACAACACCGACGGCGATATTTGTTCCGCCTAAATCTACTCCTAAGTTATACATTATTTTTTCTCCTTATATCTCTTAAAAATCTGAATAACCGGTTTTATCGGCTGCATCGTTGCTCTTTGCCTCTGCCATTCCAAGACGCTCAAGCAATGCTTGTGCCGCGTTGTAGCCAAGCTTCTTCTGACGATGGTTTCTTGCCGCAACCTCAATAATTACCGCAAGATTTCGACCGGGCTTTACAGGCACGGTTATAGACGGAATGTTTATTCCGAGAATTTCGGTCGTTTCATCCTCAAGTCCCATTCGGTCATACACCTTTGTGGAATCCCAGGGCTCAATATTTATCACAAGGTCGATTTTTTCGGTGGGCTTAACCGCGCCGACACCGAAAATTCGGCTTGCGTTTATAATGCCTATGCCGCGAAGCTCAATAAAATGACGAATATTCTCGGGCGAGCGTCCGACAAGCGATTTCTTTGAAACACGGCGGATTTCAACCGCATCGTCCGCTATGAGTCGGTGACCGCGGTTTACAAGCTCTATTGCGGTTTCACTCTTACCAACACCGCTTTCGCCCAAAATGAGTATACCTTCACCGAAAACCTCTACGAGTACGCCGTGGCGGGTAATTCTCGGCGCAAGCTCAACATTTAAGAAGGATATGAGCGCAGCGAGAAAGCCCGATGTTGAGTCGCCTGTTCTGAGCATTGGAACACCGTATTTCTCGGCCGCCGCAAGCATTTCCGTCTTTGCCTCAATATCGCGGCTGATTATTACCGCCGCAGGCTTGGTTGCAAAAAAGTTGTCTATTGTGGTTTCATATCTATCACGCGGCAATTCGTAAAGATAGCTCATCTCACTTCTGCCGAGCACCTGTATTCTTTGATTATCATAATACTCAAAATATCCGCTAAGCTGTAAACCCGGACGGTTTATTTCGGTATTGGCTATAAGCATTTCCTCCGCATTGCCCGGCATATATAAAGTTTCAAGCGAAAACTCCTTCATTATGCGTGCAAGGGAAACCGTAAACTGCTTTTTCATACGCTGCCTCCTTAGAATTTACATTCAAATTTATTATATAATATAATGCTACAAAATAAAAGAGTTTTTTTTAAAATTCTTTAAAATATTCTTTCCTTGCAGATTTTATTGTGGAGATGATAGGACACAAACAAAAAACACAGTATAGTCGGTAGGCTATACTGTGTTTTTTCGTCATATTTTTAAGGTATGCTGATTATAATATCATGCGTTTTTATTTCCTGAGGGGCGATAAAATCAAGCTCACCACGCTCACGCGCTTTTGCTCTACCGTCAGGTGGATAGGTCGCAGGCTCAAGTCCTAACACGTAGTCCTGCTCGCCCATTTGCTTCCACTCAACAAGATATGGAAGCTCTGCACCATTAAAGTTAATCTGTAACGACAATCCCAATTTTTTATTGATTAGTCGTGCATAGGAATCGGCTACTGAATCGCGGTAGAAAACCTGCTCTTTGTAGCTGTGAACAGGCGACGAAAAATCACACTCTTTGCCAAATCCCTTTTCTGCATCCTCATCACGCGGACGGCAGTTTTCACAGTTGGTTTCAAGCACTGTATCCTCCGACACCAGCGGGAAACCTAAATTCATATGATAAAGCACCATAAACGGTGTGCTTTCAAAGCCGCAGTTTTCTATTTCGTCGTGGATATAAATCTTATTCTCGCCAAGCTTGGTGGCGATAGTACGTGTAAGCACTATATTCTCGCCGAACATTGTACTTTCCCTAACCTTACCGCTGACCGAAATTATATAATCTTCCCCTACCCATTTCTGCTCTACACAGACATCGTATGCGGGGATATTAGAAATTCTACCATGTGCACCTAAGCTTACACCTTGGTCAACACAGGGTGCTCCCATATAGGTCAGTCCACAGGTGGTCAGTAATCCACCCGTAAAGCTTCTAAGAAAATCAGGCTCGTCATAGTGCGTAGGGCTTACAACTCCGGTTTTAGAGATAAAGGATAACGGAACACCTTTTATTTCTGCGTAGGCTATATCCATTCCTCTGTCTGTTAGCACAACAAAACGAAGACCGCTACCGTTCTTAATTTCGACGGCAGCGGTTCCTTTTGCCTTGCCGTCGGTATACTCAAACCTTGTCGCACTCGCTATCTGACTTATATCGCCAACGCGTTTTAATATTTCGGTTTTGGTATAGTTTTTTCCGTACAGTAAAGGCATATTTTTTACTCCTTAATCACAAGTTCCGGATTTTCGGCAAAGTGCTTTAACATAACGATAGGCTCGGTTGCAGAGGTATTTGTGATTACAACGCCCTCTTTGGCTGCTTTTTCGGTTACAAAGAACTCGTCGTTTGTCAGTTCACCGTAGCGGATAAGCGTGGGTGTTTCAATATCCCACACACCAAGCTTTCCTCTGCCCTGCAGCAGTATAAGTCCGTATGCCGCCATATCCTTAATAATAATAGATTGCGAGGGGTAAACTGTCAAGCGCTTAGCAGAAACTTGCGGACATTTGTAGCAAATCCACTCTTCTTTTGCTTTTTCATTTTCGAAAATAACCTTGGGTGCCATAAAGTGATTTTTGGTGAAATCGGGGTCGGTATTTTCGTCCCAATCAATAACATCCATAAGATAATCAACGTTGCCCTTTTCCTCTTCGGGGCAGTTTTTCCAGAGCAAATCTTCCGATACACACTGACCGCCGTAGAGCACCGACTGATACATAGCATAAACGTCACTTGCAAACTGCGGCTCATAGGTGCAAAGGCTTCCGGGTGCATGCAGTACTCCGGGAGGTACGTCCCAACCGGTATCAAGAGTTAGTTTATATGCGCGGGAGAGGTCAAGCAGTTTGTTGTCGCCCTTCGGAAAATCTTCAAGACACTTTTTAACCTCATCCTTTGTTACCTCTGGGTTTACGCCAAAGAAGGTAAACGGAAACTCTCCGCCGTGATTATTGCACTGTGACGGGAAGAAGTACATCTCGGGCTTACCGTCAGCACCTACACGCTTAGCGTGCTCGTCACGGTGATGGATGTGGTGCGGAAGAGGACCTGCATTATCAAAGAATTTTGAAAACATAGGCCACTTGTGATACTTATTCCAAAGTTCTTCACCTATTACCTCGCCGCCAAGCTCGTCAACTGCATCGCGAAGCAATACTCTCTCACTTCCGTCGGCCGAGACTATGTAAGAAAGTCCCTCGTCGTCAGGTGTTCCCGGGCCGTTTTCTGCCCAAGTGGTAGACGAGAACCAGCGCTCGTCAATTCCGCCACGCTCAAGTCCTAAAACATAATAATCGTCGGGGTGAAGTTTTATTCTCTTACCGGGTCGGCAAAATGCGCGCGGCACCCACGTGGGTGCAAGACGGTAAACACCCTTACCTTCTTCTAAAAGTTTTCTTGCTATTGACATTCTAAATTCCCCTTTAAAACTCTATTTGATACATTTCCATTATTTTAAGATTTTCCACAGTGAATGTTACGGTATCTTCACCTGCCTCAAAGAAAATACTTTCACCGCTTGGCAGGTGTTTAACCGATTTAACGGGCGCCTCTGTGCGGACGCTTATGATAAACGGAGGCAGGGTGAAAAGTTGTTCGAAATTTACCATATTTACAGCGCTCAGGGTAATCTTGTTTTCGTCCTTAAAAGAGATAATCTCCACCATTGAATTTGCGGTAGATGATACTGTATACGGCGTACTGTCAAGTCGACTAAGAATTTTTACAAACAAATCTCTATAATCGGGCGCTTTGTGGAATTCAACGGGGGCTACCGACCAGATAACCTTACCCTTGCCGTAGTTTTTTTCAACAATAGCAGGATATTTTGTTGATATTCCCGGTGGGTCGGAATGGAAAGAGGCGCAGGTTTTCGCGTCGCCACGGTCGGTGTATGCAGTTTTTATGTACGCCAATATGTTCTCATTTGCTATGCCCTCAACAAACGGCACGGATGTATCAAGCGGAATCGGATACTTTTCATTATACTTTGGCATTAAATCTTCACTGCTGTCTGTAGGGAACATATATACCTTTTGGGTTTTGCTGTACTTTACAAGGTCTCCGCCAACGAGCGTGTCAAACAAACGCTTTTGATAACATCCGCTGAAATAAAGATTACCTCCGTTTTTAACATATTTTATAAGCGCTTCCTCTACATCCTCTGCAAGACGATTAATTTCTGGTGCGACAATTACGCGATATTTACTCCACTCATCCTTTTTACCCTTTGTTGTAATTCCAAATGGAATATGCTCTGCTATAAGGTGCTTTATTGCCTGTAAGGATGCGGTGCGGTTTTCACAATCATAGAGCGACTTTCCAAAATGTAAAAATTGCACTCCGTTTTGGTTGCCCTGCAGATTTATAGCTGAATCAAGATTATAAAAAACACCTATGTTCTCAACAAGCTCACCACTAAGATATGGCTCATACTTTGATTCTTTATCATAAAGTTTTCCAAGCAACTCATAGAATCTTTCATCCATGGTGCCTACAGGGTCAATAGCGTCGATTGCGAGAAATGCACCATGGTGTGCGCAAGTAATCATAATCTGTTGTTCAAGCTCGTCCTCTGATTTGGTGACGGTATGCGCCAGCAGATTTGGCGTACAACGGCCCGTCATATATTCGAACGGTTGATTCCGGGTTAAGTCACGATAAGTGCTGCAAACAAATGATTGCTCGAGCGGACCGCCGTATAGATCGCCGCCGACATATTCGCTCGCATATGCTACACCGTCGCGGCAGCAAGATTCAAAGCCGCCCGTTGCGGCGGAAAAATTATGTTCAATAGGTAACTCAGGTTTTACACTATGTACATAGTCGGTTACGGCCTGTGCCCATTCGCTTATCCATTCTGCACGCGCATCCATAAATTCAAGCCATTCTTCATTTGTGCAGGATTTTTTAAAAGGCAATTCTTTGCCGTGCGTTTTTAAATATTTTTCACGACATGACGGACAATAGCAAATATGTTGCCAATAAAGCATATCGAAAAACATTCCGTCCATATCGAAATAGTCAAGCATTTCATCTATCTGACGGAAGACAAACTCACGGTAACCCATGTTGTTGGGACAGCATAGTCCACAACGGTTAGCTTTGTCGTTTTCGCGGCAGGATTTTCCGTTTTCTTCCAGCATACGCCAATCTTTATGGTTATCATGCGCCCACTGGTTAAAACTAAGACTGTAATATCCAACTACGCTTATTCCGTCGGCGCGACACATATCTACGAGTCTTTTTATTTCATTCTCGCGTCCTGAAAACGCCTTATGCATACGACCGATTTTGGTTGGAAAATAGCAAAGACCTATATGTGATTGCAGATAAATCATAACCGCCTGCACATTAGCCGTTTTTATGTTTTTATAATATTCCTCCGCTGAGAACCTTGATAAAAAGTCGTCGTTCCAGTCGTCAATATGCATATCCAGCAGATGACGACGATATTTATCCCTGTACCACTTCATACTATCAACTCCTTTATAAATAAAATAACCTATTTTTGCGTGCTATAAAAGACACAACAGCACATAAAAATAGGATTTTTGATTTATTCTTGTTGACTTGTGTTTTTCCTAAGGTTATTATGGTAACGGGAGATGAGATTTATGCTGGTACACGCAAACAAAAAAGAGCTTTTATTGCTTGCAAAGAATTTTTATAATGTAAGCCGTACTATGCTTTCAATATACGATGCGAATAAAGCTCCAATTTGCTCTTATCCGCATAAATGTTGCGCTTTTTGTGCCGAAGTAAGAAAAAGTATCGCCCTCACCGAGCGCTGCACGGAATGCGACTGCGACGCACTGAGAAAATGTGACGAGACCCGCGCCGCATACACCTACGAATGTCATATGGGACTTATCGAGGTTGCCGTTCCCATAATTCAGAACGATATAATAATAGGATATTTGCTTTTTGGTCAGATAACCGATAAAAAGGACAGAGCACCTCTGCTTTTTGGTCTTAAAGAGACGGCAAAGGAGTATGGTCTTGACTATGATGTTTTGAAGAATGGCGTTAAAACGCTTTCCTACCGTTCTCCCGAATACATAACCTCTATGTCTAAAATTGCAGAAATGTGTGCGGCATATATATGGCAAAACAGCTTTATTAACCTAAAAAATGATTCAGCGGCACAGGCGCTAAATTTGTATATCGAGGAAAACATGAAAGAACCCTTGTCGGTTTCTGCACTTTGCAATAAATTTCATCTGTCGCGCAGTGCACTTTATTCCCTGTCGCGTGAGTATTTTTCCTGCGGAATTACTGATTACATTGCAAGAAGGCGCATAAGCCGTGCTAAAGAGCTATTAAAGGCTAAAAACCTTAACATATCAGGAGTTGCAGCAGAGGTCGGATTTGACGATGTCAGTTATTTTATCAGATTTTTTAAAAAACATACCGGTATAACACCTAAAAAATATCAAACTAAAATGTAACCAACGCAAAAAATTGTTAATATTTACTTGTGAAAGAACGCACCTTATGCTATAATTATTCTGTTATAATATGCTTTGATTCTTGAATCAAAATAAATCCATACGAAACCTTAGAAACAAAGGATTTTTTAAAGGAGAAGAAGGATAAATGAAATTAGGTATTGTAGGACTGCCGAATGTCGGCAAGTCAACACTTTTTAATGCTATAACCAACGCGGGTGCAGAGTCGGCTAACTATCCGTTTTGCACAATCGACCCCAATGTAGGTGTCGTTTCGGTGCCCGATGAGCGACTGAATGTGCTTTGCGATATGTATACGGTAGGAAGCAAGGTCCCCCCTATTGTTCCTGCCGTTATTGAGTTCGTTGATATTGCAGGACTTGTAAAGGGCGCTTCTAAAGGCGAAGGACTTGGAAACAAATTCCTTGCCAACATACGCGAAGTTGACGCTATTGTTCACGTTGTTCGCTGCTTTGAAAACGATAACATCATTCATGTTGAGGGCTCTGTTGACCCTCTGCGCGATATTGAAACCATAAATACAGAGCTTATATTCTCGGATATGGAGATGGTTGAGCGCCGTCTTGCCAAAACCCAAAAGGAATTAAAAGGCAATAAGTCTTTACAGGGTGAGGTTGATTTTTTAGGCAAGCTGCTTTCCCATCTCGAATCTGGCAAGTGTGCGAGAAGCCTTGAATGTGACGACGAGGAAAAGGCTATTCTTTCGACCATTGACCTTTTAACCTCCAAGCCGATAATCTATGCCGCTAATATGAGCGAAGAGGATTTTTCGGGCGGAATTGACGAAAACACACAGTTAAAGGCTGTTGAAAAGCTGGCCGCTGAGGAGGGCTCTGAGGTACTGCCCATCTGTGCTCAGATGGAGGCTGACATTGCCGAGATGGAGCTTGAAGAAAAGCTTATGTTCTTATCCGAGTTGGGACTTGAAACCTCGGGTCTTGACCGTCTTATTAAGAAGAGTTATTCATTGCTCGGTCTTATTTCTTTCCTCACCGCCGGTGAAAAAGAGGTACGCGCCTGGACAATTCGCAACGGTCTTAAGGCTCCGCAGGCAGCGGGTAAAATCCACACCGATTTTGAGCGCGGCTTTATTCGCGCACAGGTTGTGGCATTCAGTGACCTTGCGGCTGAGGGCTCGCTTGCAAACGCTAAGGTTAAGGGACTTGTTCGCACCGAGGGTAAGGAATATGTTATGAAGGACGGCGACGTGGTCGAATTCCTTTTCAACGTATAATATACGCTTTTTAAGGCACCCTATTTTTTAGGGTGATTGATTTGAAAAAGGCAAAAGCAAATTTACTTATGTTGGCGACGGGCGCGGTTGGATATAGCTCGCTTGAGATGCTCTGGCGCGGCAGAACGCACTGGTCTATGATGCTGGCAGGCGGAATTTGTTTTTGGTCTTTCGGGAAAATCGGAAACTTGCACCACTCGCGCAGTTTGGTTTTTCGGCTTGCTGTCGGGAGTGCTGCAGTAACGGCGGTAGAGTTTGTTTTTGGCCTTATTTTTAACATTGCATTAAAGAAGAAGGTTTGGGATTACAGCGCTCTTCCCCACAATTTTTTAGGACAGATTTGTCCTCAGTTTTCGGCACTTTGGGGGCTTATGAGTGTTCCGCTTATTCCCTTTGCCAAAAGACTATACAACCGTCTTTTAAAATGATTTCGGAGGTGTTCTATGGACTGCCTTAAAAGAACCTGGGCTGAGATTGATATAGATGCCCTGTTACATAATTTTCATATAATCAAAGGTTTGTCTTGCGGTAAAATTGCCGCAGTTATAAAGGCTAACGCCTACGGTCACGGCGCTTTGTTTGTCGCAAACACGCTTGAAAAGGACGGCGTAGATATGTTTGCCGTTTCTAATATTGAAGAGGCTATTGAGCTGCGCGAGGGTGGCATAAGCACGCCCATATTATTGCTTGGATATACGCCTATAAGTGCGGCAAAACTACTTTTAAAGTATAATATCATTCAGACGGTTTATTCCCTTGAGTATGCTGAGGAATTATCGGAGCAGGCTAAAAAATACGGCGCCACTATCGAGTGCCATTTAAAACTCGATACGGGTATGTCGCGAATTGGCTTTGACTGCAGAAGTGATGCTCTTTGCGGTGTTTCTGAAATGATAAAAGTCGCTGCTTTTTCGGGGCTTAATGTGACCGGTGCTTTCACACATTTTGCGACGGCAGACGAGGAAACAGAAAACACCAACGCGCAGTATGAGCGCTTTGTTGCGGCTACTGATGCTCTTAAAGCAAACGGCATCACACTTCCCCTGCTGCACTGCTGTAATTCGGCAGGGCTTATGCTGCACCCGGATAAGCACGCATCACTTTCAAGACCGGGTATAATTTTATACGGACTAAAGCCCGACAAGGAAATGGAAAGCGATTTAGATTTGATTCCCGTTATGAGTCTTAAATCGACAGTTTCGCTCGTCAAGACCATTAAAAAGGGTGACGCGGTAAGCTACGGCAGACGCTTTATAGCCGACCGCGATATGACCGTTGCCACTATATCAGTGGGTTATGCCGACGGGTATCCGCGCGCGCTGTCAAACAAGGGCTATGTGCTTATAAACGGTCAGAAGGCGGCTATTTTAGGCTCGGTTTGTATGGACCAGACCGTTGTTGATGTTAGCGGTATAAGCGATATAAAAATCGGGGACGAGGTTTTGCTTTTCGGCAAGGAGCTTTCTGCTGATGATGTTGCTTCACTTTGCGACACAATAAGCTATGAGCTGGTTTGCGGCGTTTCGCACCGCGTTCCGCGCGTATATATAAAGGACGGAAAAGAGACCCACACCGTTGACTATATTTTAACACAGGAGGAATTATAATGGCTGAGATTACTATTACCAAGAACAACTTTCAAAGCGAGGTTTTAGAGGCAAAAAAGCCCGTTCTGCTTGATTTCTGGGCAACCTGGTGCGGACCGTGCCAGATGATTGCTCCGTTCGTTGAGGAGATTGCAGAAGAAAACGACAACATAATAGTCGGCAAGGTGAACGTTGACGACGAACCGCAGCTTGCGACACAGTTTGGAATTACGAGCATTCCGACACTTATGCTCTTCCGTGACGGCAAGGTCGCAAAAACCGTTGTGGGCTATCGCACAAAGGCTGAGCTTGAAGAGTTTATAAAGTAAAAAAATGACGGGCTGTTGCCCGTCATTTTTTATTGTATTGGAACTTCTTCGAGGGTTGCATCACTATTACCCGCACCGCCATCGTCTATATTTACGGAAGCGCAAATAACGTCCTCGGCAATAGCGAACTTAAGTGTTTCAATTTCGGGTGTGTTATAGAATTTCATAAATACCCTCCTACTGTGCTGCGGCGGCATTTAAAGCCTTAGCCGCGTCACCGTATTTAATCATAGATTTTACAAGCCGTCCAATAGCGCCTGTGTTTTCAAACTTTGCAGCCGCATAGGACTCAATGCTGTAGGTCAGCGTATCACTCACCTGTGCGCCGTTTGCATCGTAAACCGTAAAGTCTACGGTATCACGCATACAAGCAACGCTGAGCTTATTGAAGTATACGTAGTAGCGGTTGTCTGTGCCGTCAACCTTAGAGAAGGCTGTTGCGGGGATAAACCAGGTATCCTCGCCTACAACTGCTTTAACAACAAGACCGTTTATGTCCGCTGCCTCGATATTGAAGCGAAGAGCAACGTTAGAAGAGAAGTTAAGTCCTGCGCTCTTCCACTTAACAGTGCTTTCACCGTTCTCGTTGGCCTTTATTGCCATCTTGTCAACGGGCTTTTCTTCGTCTGTAAAGGTAAGCTCCTTATCGGCTTCGTCAAGTCCTGCGTTCGCAAGGCTATCGGTGTTATAGCTGAAATACTCCTGCGATGCGGCGGAGAAGTTAAGCATGCCCTTGATTACGGACATAACCTCTTCTGCGTCGTCACCCGTATAATTTGCAAGTATGCTGTCACAGTATTCCTTTACGCTGTAATTCTGCTTGTATGCAGAATATTCAACGCCGCTGTCGTCGGTTGCAAAATAGGTAACGGTAATGTTATCTGCTATGTTCTTGGGGTTAACGCCCGTAAACGCAAACACATACTTGCCGTCTTCTACAGTATAATCGGTAACGTTGGTTACAACACCGTTTACCTCAAACTCAGCACGCGGCTTAGGATTGGTGTAGCCTGCATCTGTAAACGTATCCGCATCCAACTTGTAGTTTACTGTGATTTCGTCGGTCAGTACTACGTTGTTGGTGGGCTTGGTGCTCTCTTCTGTTCCTATAAAGTCGGGGTCGAAGTTCTTTAGGTAGCAGAGATTGTCGAAATAGAAATTATAGTTTCCAACGTTCTCCATAAGGAACATTGTAAGCACCATACTGTTTCCTACTGACTGAACAAAATAATCTGCTGTCTTTGTTCCCGTAGAGAATATATTATCAAGCGGAATAATTATATATCCCTTGAAGCTCTTAGGCAACGAGGTAGCCCAATTACCCTGCGTTGTCTTTATAAAGCTTCCGTCATCCGAGAGAAGATAAACTACACTGCCTTCGGTCGTTTCGCTGTACGTGAAATCATTTCCGTTTATTCCAAATCGGAAATATGTACCCTTTGAAGGATTATAGCTTGACGCGTCAAACTGAATTGCAATAGCGTTATATACACTTTCGGTTATGTTGGGAAGCGAACGGAAGCTAAAGTCCATTCGTGTTGCAGAATCTTCAAGATTTGGAGTAAGCTTGAGTTTTCTGTTTTCCAGAGTCGCATTTTCAAGGGTAAGCACCTCTGATGTGCCCGATACGTCCTTACCGATAGCAAACTGACTGCTTGTGCCTCCCGAGCTTGTGCTGGGGGAAAGGTCAAGTGTTGTAAAGTCACGCACAACAAGCGGATTGTTAAATACATCGGCTGCGTTATCGTTTACAACTTCTGCACCTGTTTTAGCTGAAAGTGCCGTGCTAAACTGGCTGTCTTCATCAAGGAAGCATTTCTTGGTTGTTGAATAGAGTCTAAAGCGCACATTGTTTCCGTCAGCCGAGAAGGTTGCAACAGCTACTGCCGCTAGTGAGTCAAAGGTTTCGTCAACGTACTGAGTATCAACAAGAACCTGTAAGATATCGTTTCCGTTTACACCCTTATCTGTACGTGTAACAATATTCGGGGCATCAATATGACCGCAAACAATCATATCAACGTTTTCATAGGGTGCCAAAACCTGTTCCCAGATTTGTTCGCCCGTTCCCCAACCCGTGTAGTTAGAATTATTTCCGTCAGCCATTGTGAAGCGTACGCCGCTATCGTTCATATATGCGTGGGTAGTTACTATAACTCTGTGGTCGGGATGTGCTGCGATTATCTGTGAAGCCCAGTTCATAGCGTATGAACGCGGCTCGTTATCAAGGCACAAAAGAAGGTATTTTACAGAGCCGACATTCAGATAATAATAGGAATTAACAATACCGTTATCCGCATAGCTTCCGCCAAAATAAGAGAAGTTTGATATTTCTTCATACGTATAAGTTTCGTTCATTTTTGTGTAATCGCGAATATCAACACGCTGATTTGCAAGGTCATGATTACCCGGAATAACGGTCCAAGGAATACCTGCTGCGGTCAGGCGGTCGCTTTCTTCCTTAGCACGCATCCATTCTCCGTAATAAGCTGCAGTTTCGTCATCGTCGTTAAACTCTGTAATATCGCCGAGTCCCATTACGGCTTCAATATTATATTTATCCTTGTTTTCTATAATCCAATCGTTTATATCGTGAAGATTGTCAGGATATAGGCAATTAACCGTCTGTATGTCGGGAACGAAAACTATTGAATATTCGCCGTCTTCGTCAGATGCTCCTGCATCGAGTGCAGAATATTCCTCATCCTCAGCGGTTATCATATAATCATACTTCTCTATATCGCCATTGCCTACATAGGTATCCTTAAGGTCTGCTGACAATGCATAGCCTGCTATTAGTCCCGTAGTATCAACAGGGGCGCCGGTTGCATTGAAATACAGCTCTGACTGTGTACGTGCATCATTCCAAAGTCTTAACTCTGCAATTTCACCGTCAAAGTAATTATCTGCACCTATAACACGGCGGTCAAGCGTATGACCGATAAGCAGACGTGCGCCTAAACTGACGGTTGGTACATCTGTTTTTTCTTCTATAAAAGCGCCGTTTACGTAGTATTTTACAGTACCGTTATCTTTTACAAGTGCAACGTGAGTCCATTCGCCGTTATTAACGGTTGTGCCGCTGAAAACATAGTTTTGATAGTTGCCATTTCCATCAGCAAGCTTATATTCAATATTTCCCGCAGAGTTCATTCCAACAAAGAACATTACGTTGTTTTTTGCGGCATTAGCGGAATTATACTTTTTTGACAGAATAGTGCCTGCGCTTGATGCGGTTGTTTTTACCCAAAATTCCACGGTGCCAACATCTTCGCTTATTATGCTGCCGAGCTGCATATTGGAGTTTTGAGTTGCAGAAAAGGTTGTTCCGCTTGTGGGGCTTAGCGGCTCAACATAAAAGTCAAAGTTGTCAAAATAAATTGATTTTCCAACATCTATGTCATAATTAGTTGATACACCGTAACCCTTAATCTCGATTTCTG
This sequence comes from Acutalibacteraceae bacterium, assembly GCA_045590515.1. Classification (GTDB taxonomy): domain Bacteria; phylum Bacillota; class Clostridia; order Oscillospirales; family Acutalibacteraceae; genus SIG589. The sequence goes on along the minus strand of JAZNRD010000019.1, from coordinate 62,642 downwards.
CAAGAAGATTTTCCTGCTCATATATTTCGTCAGAAAAAACTGTTTTATCATCAGTTTTTCTAAAATACTCGGCAGGAATAATAATCTTTCCCTTAAAGCCCTCTGGTATTGAGGTTTCAACACCATATCTTCCGTCCTTCGTCCCTAATGCAACCTCGTTCAAGGTACCGTTATCATACAGCATATAAAGCTTTCCATTATAGGGTGAGAAGGTCGTGGTTGCAGACTCGCCATCCTCATAAAGACGGAGAGCAAAACGAAGATTGTGGCCTGTTATTTCGCTTGCATCTAAATCAAATGCGAATGCCTTGGTGTTTTTATTCCATCTTCCAAGATTTTTAACTTGAATTGCGTTATATGTTCCGTAATCGGTTGAATCCTCTGTGTAAATCTTTAATCTTCCGTCTTCGGAAATCGAGTGAGAAACGGTCATTTTTGTAGACCATTTTCCTAATTCCGTAGATATATCAAATGAGGAAAAATCTTCTGCGGAATAGGCGGTTTTATAGACAGCAACCGGTGATTCTCTATGCCAATATATATCGTCAAATTTAAGCACCGAGCCTGCTGCGATTGAAGAGTCACGCAGTTCAAGACGCAGACAGTTATTATGACGCCACGTCGCCGTATTGGAGAGCATAGTATCAACGTCAAATTTTATCCAATTCTCCCCTATCGTACCGCGAAACATATCGACGGGGAAATAATATGTACCCGATTTGCCCGCAAAAACACTTACCGAAACATTGTCAATTACGGTAACGTTTGGCGTAGTTAAGGTCTGCATTACGGGATTTGGATTTTCCTCTGTCGCATCGGGCATAAAATAATATGTTTTATTAGCCTGTGCGTAGTTTGAATAAAAGCCCGTACTTCCGTAAGAGTAGCCTAAAACCGCACGTACGGGAATATAGCCGCCTTCTGCCTTTCCTTCCACTCCGGTCGCGTCAATATGTATGGACACCATTGTAGAAGCAGAAGAAGGATTCTGGTTTTTGTTTGTATCCATCCATATATGAACGTTTGCATATTTTCCGCTTGCAACGACGTCATAGGTTAGCTTTAATTCATCATTTTCTATGGTGGGTGTTACGGTTAACCCGCTATCCTTGGTAACGTATGCTGCATAGCCGCCGTTACCGTTATCGCCTATTGCGGTACTGTCAAGGCCCGTAAACGTCTGTACGGTTTTATCAATCACAGTTTGGGGTAGGTCAAGGTTTTTTAGCGCGAATTCTTCCCCTTCGGTTTCTGCCACCGCTGACAACATACCAAAGGGCATTGTCATAACGACAATCATCAAGCAAAGCCAAATTGATATTATTCGGTTCCTCATAATCTCTCCTCCAATTTCTATAATGCACACTTTGTGCTATTTATATTATCTATCATTACCCCCCCCCCGAAAAAATAGACAATTTCCACATTTTACATATATTTTTTCCTCTTTTATCTGTTTGTTATGCCAATATTACGCCAAAAAGGACCGCAATTTAAAAATTGCGGTCCTTTTTACATATTAAGTGCATAGCCGACGGCTATGCCTATTACTGCGGATATGCAAATTATGATTATTGGGTGCACCTTTTTAAAGCTGAGCACCGTCATAAGTGCGAATATCGCAAGCGAAATATAAAAGGTTACATCGGTAAATACCAAAAGCGAAAAGCCCGACGAAAAGAAAACCGTTCTGCCGATAGACAGCACCGCATTTGCAATAAGACCAATTGCTGCGGGCTTTACGCCCGACATACAGCCCTTTACGGTACTGCTGTTTTTAAACCTTTCATAGCAGCGCGCCACTATCAAAATAATGATAAACGACGGAAGCACTACGCCGAGTGTTGCACAAAACGCGCCCAAAAGTCCGCCGCGTTCTGTACCCACATAGGTTGCCATATTTATAGCGAACGGTCCCGGCGTGGATTCGCTTACAGCAATAAAATCAACTATTTCCGATTCGGTTACCCAGCCTTTTTTAAGCACCTCTGCCTGTATCAGCGGAAGCATTGCATAGCCGCCGCCAAAGGTAAACGCGCCTATTTTAAAGAAGGTCCACAAAAGCTCTAAAAATATCATTTCTGTGCCCTCCTTGCATTTATGATGGAGGTCACAAGACCAAACACGGCGCAAAGGGCAATTACTATAAGCACATTAACGCCCAAGAATGCGGTGAGCAACAGTGCCGCGCCCATAGCGATATATGAAACGGCATTTTTATCAACCTTTTTATACATATTGTAAAGCGCCTTTACAATCAAGGACAGTACACCTGCGCGTATGCCCCAAAAGGCGTATTTTACCGCTTTTATATCCTGGAACTCATTTAATAATCTTGCAATAATCGAAATGATTATAAAAGACGGCAGCACAACGCCGAGCGTTGCACAAAACGAACCAAAAGCCCCTGCCGTACGGTAGCCTACAAAGGTTGCAGAATTTATGGCAAAGGGTCCCGGCGTAGACTCGGCTATTGCGACAATTTCCAAAATGTCGTCATCCGAAATCCAGCCTTTTTTCTCTACCGTTTCGTGTTGGATAAGCGGAAGCATTGCATATCCGCCGCCAAATGTGAACGCGCCGATTTTGAAGAATGTCCAAAAAAGCTGTAGCGCGGTTTTAAAGCGTGTTTTCCTATCTGTCATTTAGGTTTAGATACTTCCCTTCGTCCTTAACATTGATATATGCAGGACGGATGATTTTGCCTGCGTTTTGAATTTCTTCTATTCTGTGAGCGCTCCAGCCCGCGATACGCGCGGTTGCAAAGAGCGGAGTAAACAACTCACACGGTAGTTCGAGCATACTGTAAATAAGGCCCGAATAGAAGTCAACATTTGCGCTGACGCCTTTATACATTTTGCGCTTTTCGGCAATAATTTCGGGTGCTAAGCGGGCAACGGTTTCGTAAACCGCAAACTCCTCTTCTCTGCCCTTTTCGTGCGCGAGCTCAATCGCACACTGCTTGAGTATATCGCTTCTCGGGTCAGAAATTGAGTAAATTGCGTGGCCCATTCCATATATGAGTCCCGCATTGTCAAACGCCTGCTTATTAAGAAGCCTTACAAGGTAGTCCTTAATTTCGCCCTCATTCTTCGTATTTATGCTGTTTTTCATATCCTCAAACATTCTTACAACCTTAATGTTTGCGCCGCCGTGACGAGGACCCTTTAGCGAGCCGAGTGCGGCAGAAATTGCGCTATAGGTATCGGTGCCCGACGAGGTTACAACATGGGTTGTGAAGGTAGAGTTGTTGCCGCCGCCGTGTTCAGCGTGTAAAACAAGCGCCAAATCGAGAATCTGCGCTTCAAGAGCGGTATATTCGCCGTTTTCGCGCAGGATATTTAAAATCGTTTCGGCAGTGGAAAGTCCCTTTTGCGGATAATGAATAAACAGGCTGTTGCCCATATGATAGTGCTGGAAAGAGTGATAGCCGTAAACCGAAAGCAGCGGGAACATTGCTATCAGCTGTAAGCACTGACGAAGCACATTGGGAACCGAAATATCGTCGGGATTTTCGTCATAGGCGTAAAGTCCCAAAACACTACGAGAGAGGATATTCATCATATCCTTGCCGGGCGCTTTTAATATAAAGTCGCGCACGAACGATGTCGGCAGACTGCGGTATTCGTCCAGCACGGCGCAAAATTCTGCAAGCTCCTTTTCGTTAGGCAGATGCGAAAACAACAAAAGATATACCGTTTCCTCAAAGCCGAGGCGGCCGTCATTTCTAAAGCCCGAAACTAAATCGCGCACATTTATTCCGCGGTAAAAAAGCTGGCCGTCGCACGGCTCAACAGTGCCGTCGGGCAGGGTGCGCTTTGCCATAACATTTGAAACCTCGGTAAGTCCTGTTACTACGCCGTTTCCGTTAAGGTCGCGCAATCCGCGGTTAACCTTATGAAGAGTATACATTTCAGGTGTTATGCCGTTGCTGTTATTAGAAACCTCTGCCATTCTTTCGATGTACGGTGTTATTTCAGAATAAGATTTTTTCATTTGTGTTTCCTTTCGGGGTTATTTAAAATATATTTTACCATTTTTTTGTGAACAAATCAAGAATAAGGACAAAATAGAAAATCCGTCCAAAAAAGGACGGATTTTTATCTACGCTTTGATTTCGGAATTTTTGAACGTTTACGCTTCACATATTTTGATATATTCGGTATTGTCCATATAATCACCGTTTATTTATATATCATATTTAACAAACTCGCCATTACACATCGTAAACAAGTGCGTAAAACCAATGTCACGAAGCTTCTTTTTGGCTTCATCAAAGCCAAAATCAAGTGTATCTATATTGTGGCTATCCGAGGAAAGAATAATTCGCGCATTGAGTTTTTTAAGTATATAAAGTAAGTTCTCGTTTGGATATGCAGTGGTGCGCAAGCCTCTGGCAATGGCACCTGTATTCATTTCAAAAATGCTTCCGCTTTTCGCTGCCTCTGTTATATACTTTTCGGCTATTTGATTATACTTATTATTATTCAAAAAACGCGCGAAATCCAATTCATCGAATTTTGTAATCAAATCAAAATGACCTATAATATCGGGTTTTCTGAAATTTATATAATCACAAAAGCGGCGATAGTATGTTTCCGCTAAACGAATAATATCATAATCAAAAGCCTCAAGGCACTTTTTGAAATAATCGTAATTGGAATCAATAGGATAATACTGATTGTTTACATGAAAATAGTGTGAGGAACCGATAATATAATCAAATTTAGTTCTGTCTACAAGATTAAAGGCATCCTCCTCTATCCCAAGATAAACTTGAATTTCCTTTTTGTATTTTTCTTTTAGACGGTTAATTTCAACTATATAACCGCCTGTGTCTTTCATGCAATATCTTAAATCAAAATCAGTATATCCGTGTCCCGAAAAACCGATTGCTGAAAAACCTTTTTCTATTGCAGATAATATAATCTCTTCGGGTGTGTTTTTTCCGTCACAAAAAACAGAATGTGTATGAAAATTAGCAATCATATAGTTATTCGTTCTCCTCTTTAGGATGAAATCTTTTTATTCTTGATATAACAAAATCAATCCCCAAAGTCTTTACTAATAAACCCAAAAAGGAACTGATTAAAATTGTAATGCCGGATAAAACGCCACCAACTATAACGATTAAAACATCTGTAATTAGTAGCGCCTTTCCAATATCAATATTAAAGAATTTTTTAATAATAAGAGCAATAATGTCAGTGCCGCCCGAGCTGGAATCTACATAGAACATAATTCCGCTGGCAATTGCAATAATAGCCGCGCCTACAAGAGCAGAAATATACGGGTTTGAAAAAATCGCTTGTTCAAAATTAAAAAGCTTTTCAAAAAGCCCGACAAAAGCAGTAGTACAGACAGAACCAACCAAGGTCTTTATCGCCATATTTTTTCCGAGCACCGCAAAGGCTAAAATGGTAAGCGAAAAATTGATAACCACCAAAATCGTCCCGGGAGAAAAAGGAAGAAATGATTCTAAGATAACCGAAATGCCACTCGTTCCGCCAAGCAAGAGTTCGTCCGGAAAAATAAATAAAACTGTGCTGGCAGCATATAAAATGCTTCCTATAATAATCAACAAGTAATCCTTCGCAATTTTCATTACTTTTTTTCGGTTAACAGCTTCCATATTGCTCATTATCTCTCTTCTTTTTAAATATAATACCTTTTACCAATTACTTCCCAAAAATCCCGTTGCAAAGTTTAATTTAGTGAAAAAGTAAAAATCCCGAACGCTTTTACATTCGGGATTTTTGGTGCCGATGACCGGACTTGAACCGGTACGGTATCGCTACCGAGGGATTTTAAGTCCCTTGTGTCTGCCTATTCCACCACATCGGCAGGAACAAATACAATAATATAATATTTATTCTTTATTGTCAAGCAAAATTTAATAATCCTCTAAAAAGCTGTGCGGTTCTTCGCCGTCGCGCTTTCTGTATCCGAGAATTGCGCCTAAGTTTACATTATGCATACTGCGGAAGAGGTTGTCGTCTGCCTCGGGATTTTTAAGTCGCAGTTCCTTTATGAGCTCTTTAACCTCGTGGCGTTTTGAAAGTCCCTCTACCTCCTCGCTCTTTTCAGTAAAGCGGCAGGCACAGCGCAAAAACCTAAGCTCGTTATAATTACTCCACGCTATAATATCGCGTTCCTTTACCTTATAAAGCGGACGGATAAGCTCCATACCCTCAAAATTCTGACTTTTGAGCTTTGGAAGCATTGTCTTTATCTCACTCGAATAGAGCATACTCATTAAAAGCGTTTCGACCGCATCGTCAAAATGGTGCCCGAGTGCAATTTTATTGCAACCGAGTTCCTTTGCCTTAGCGTACAAAAAGCCGCGGCGCATACGGGCACAAAGATAGCAGGGCGAGCCGCCGACGCGCGTTACGGTTTCAAAAATATCGCTTTCATAGACTGTAACGGGGATATTAAGAAGCTTTGCGTTAGAAAGCAACAACTCGCGGTTTTCCTTGTTGTAGCCCGGGTCCATAACGAGAAATTCGAGTGAAAAGGGTACCTCACTGTGACGGGAAAGCTCCTGCATACATTTTGCGAGCAAGACAGAATCCTTGCCGCCCGAAATACAGACGGCAATTTTATCCCCTGCTTTTATCAGCTCATATTCCTTAATAGCGCCTATAAAGTTGTTCCATATTCGTTTGCGGTATTTGGTTATAATACTGCGTTCAACCGCTTGGTATTTTTCTAACATATTACATACTCTCGGGTGCGCCGATATTAAGTATTGTCAGCACATTGCTTATAACGGTTTTTGCAGCAAGGCAGAGGTTAAGACGCGCCTGCATAAGCGACTCATCCCCGCACTTGCAACGGCAAGCGTTATAGAATTTATGGAATGCTGCTGCGGCATCGTATGCGTAGTGTGTAAGCTTTGCGGGGTCGTATGCGGCAGCCGAAACCTCAACCGTTTTGGTAAGTGCGGCTAAATGAGAGATAAGCTCACGCTCTTCGGGTGCTTTGAGCAGTACAAGTTCTTCTCCCGTACAGTCGCGCGGTGTAACATTTTCCTCCGCCATATTGCGCAGAATACTGCAAATACGGGCGTGTGCGTACTGAACATAATAAACGGGGTTCTGGTTTGACTGCTCAACCGCTAAGTCAAGGTCAAAGTCAAAGTGGCTGTTAGGCTCACGCAAATTAAAGAAGAAGCGAGCCGCGTCAATCGGCACTTCTTCGAGAAGTGTTACAAGCGTAATAGCCTTGCCCGAACGCTTAGAAGCCTTTATAACCTCTCCTCCGCGGACAAGACGAACCATCTGCATAAGCACAACATCGAGCTTATTTGCATCTACGCCAAGGGCGGAAAGAGCCGCCTTTAAGCGCGGAACATAGCCGTGATGGTCGGCGCCCCAGATGTTTATAGCCTTATCAAAGCCGCGTGTTACGAGCTTGTTGTAGTGGTAAGCGATATCGGGTGCTACATAGGTCGGGAAGCCGTTTGAGCGCACAAGAACAAAGTCCTCACTACCGAAATCGGCGCCCGAGAACCAGAGCGCACCCTCCTTTTCGTAGGTGTGACCGCTTTGTTTTAAAAGCTCTATTATGCGCATTGTTTCGCCCGATTCGTGCAGACTGCTCTCCTTAAACCAGGTGTCGTATTCAATGCGGTATTTCTGCAAATCGTCGTGCAGTGCCTCTATATTTTTAGGAAGAGCAAACTTAACAAGAGCCGCGCGACGCTCTTTCTCCTCTTTTTCTACAAAGCTATCACCATACTGCTCTGCGAATGCTTTTGCGTGGGCAATTATATCGGCGCCGTGATAGCTGTCCTCGGGCATTTCTATGCCCTCTTTATAAAGCTGGAGATAACGCAAATCAAGCGAAAGACCGAACTTTTCTATCTGATTACCGGCATCGTTTATATAAAATTCGCGCTCTACACGGTAGCCTGCAAAATCCATAACAGCGGCAAGGCAGTCACCCAAAGCGCCGCCGCGAGCGTTGCCTATATGCATAGGGCCTGTGGGATTGGCAGATACGAACTCGACAAGTACGCTCTTGCCCTCACCTATGTCGCTGCGGCCGTAATCCTTGCCCTTTTCGTTTATATCCTTTACTATATCGGCATAATAACGGTCAGACAAAAAGAGGTTTATAAAGCCAGGGCCTGCTATCTCATAGCGTTCGATATAGGTGCCGCTGAAATCTATATTTTCCATCAGTGTTTCAGCAATTTTGCGCGGAGCGTTGCGGAAAACGCGCGACCAAGCCATTGCACAGTTTAGCGCATAGTCGCCGTGTGAGGTGTCTGACGGCTTATCTACCGAAAAGGGCGTAAGCTCTGCCGAAGGAAGTGCGCCGCTTTCCATAGCCTTCTTTGCGGCGTTTATTATAAGCTCCTTAATTTCGTTTTCTACCTGTTTTACAACTACTGACATTTTTATACCTCTTTTACATTTAACTCAATTATATTTCTTCCGATTTCTCCGCCTTTAGTAGAGAGTGTGTATTCGAGCGACAAGCTGCCGCTTTCCATTTTATTTTCAACCCTTATACCCCTGACTAAAAGCAAAAATGTGCCGTAAGGGGTTTGGTACTCGGTACGGTGGGTTTCGCCCTCTTCTATTTTAAGAACACTGCCCGTAGTACCTTTTCGGGTTATGACGGCGCTGTTTTCGTTAGCCTTTACGACGGTGTTTACTATGCCGTCCTCGGTTTGCTCCTCATACATAAGGTAGTGAGCGCCGTTTTTTATATCCAGCCGTCCGTTATAGCAAAAGGTGTTTTCTTCCCTCTGTCCGTCGGCTATGTTTACGGTTTTAAGTATGACTTTTACATTTTTCATAGTTTTTCGATATCCACCGTTTCTGCCTCAACGCTGTGACCTAAGAGCATTTTTGCAGTGTCTGCAAAGGCATCGGTTTTATCGCTGACATAATATTTATCGCAAGGTACAGAGGAAGACAGCATTTCGTTTTCCGACAGATATTTTTTTACAAACTCTGCCGTTGCCTCGCCCATATTTATAAGCGTAACGCCATCGCCGCAGACCTTGCGGATTACGCCCGCTAAAACGGGATAATGTGTGCAGCCGAGTATCAGCGTATCGACGCCCTTTTCTATTATGGGGCTTAAATAGCGGCGTGCCGCTTCAAGCGCGATTATGTCATCTTCATCTGTTATTCCGTCTTCAACCAGCGGCACGAAGAGCGGACAGCTGTTTTCTACCACAAGAGCATCGGGCAATTCGTTTAAAATATAGCGTTTGTGCGCGCCGCTCGCTATTGTGGCGCTTGTGCCGATTATGCCGATTTTTCTGATTTTTGTTGCCGTTACCGCTGCTTTGGCGGCGTGCGACACAACCTCAATAAACGGGACGGGCAGATTATCTGCCGTATCCTTTGCAACAGAGGAAACGGTGCCGCAGGCGGCTATTATCATTTTTACATCGCTTTTTAACAGAAATTTTTCATCCTCGAGCGCGTATTTGCGAATTGTGTCACGGCTTTTGTTGCCATATGGCACTCTGCCCGTATCGCCGAAATATACTATACTCTCGTTCGGCAATATCTTCTTAAGCTCGCGCACGACGGTTAGACCGCCGAGTCCTGAATCAAATACGCCGATGGGACGATTGTCTGACATAATTCCGCCTCCACAAAAAAATTAATTCATATTATAATATCATAAATAAATAAAAAGTGCAACAAAAAAAGGGATATTAAATATCCCTTTTCATTATGTCCTTTATTACCTCGCCTGCGAGCAAGAGTCCTGCGACGGACGGAACGAAGGATATGCTTGCGGGTGTGCGAGGGTCGTTTTCGTGCTTTAGCGGTTGTTCGGTGGAATAAAGCACCTTTTGGTGAGTTATTCCCCTCTTCTTTAATTCATAGCGCATAACGCGCGCAAGCGGACAGACGCTTGTTTTGCTGATGTCTGCAATTTTAAAGGCTGAGGGGTCTAATTTATTGCCCGTTCCCATTGATGATATAAGCGGCACATTTGCGCTTTTTGCGGTTTCTATAAGCAGTATTTTTGAGGTAACACTGTCTATTGCATCTACAACATAGTCGAACGCCGAGAAATCGAACTCCCCTACCGTTTTGGAATCAAAAAACACATTTTTTACATTTACCTTAATTTCGGGGTTAATATCGCGAACGCGCTCTGCTGCTACGGCGGTTTTGCTTTTGCCGAGTGTGCTGTGAAGTGCTATAAGCTGGCGGTTTATATTGCTTTCACTGACGGTGTCAGAATCAACAAGCGTAAGCTCTCCTATACCTGCGCGTGCGAGCGCCTCGACCGCGTAAGAGCCGACACCGCCTATGCCGAAAACGGCAACGTGGGCAGCGTTCAGTTTTTTGCGGTTTTCTATGCCTATGAGTGCATCTGTTCTCTCAAAAATACTCATTATTTTTCCAAAACCTTTTTGCATATTCCGTTCAGGCAGCACCGCTCACAATAAGCTTTTCGTGCGGTGCAGACCGCTCTGCCGTGGAGGACTGAACGGTGACAGAAGTTATTTGATTCGTCGGGTGGCAGAATTTTTCGCATTTCGTTTTCGACCTTCAAAGGTTCACGCGTTGTTACGAATCCTAAGCGGTTGCAAAGGCGGATAAAATGCGTATCCGTAACTACGGCGGGTTTGCCGTAAATATCGCCGCAGACAAGGTTTGCGGTCTTTCTGCCAACGCCGGGAAGTGTTATTAAATCCTCTATATTATCGGGCACAATTCCGCCGAAATCAGACATTATTTTCTGCCCGATTCCAACAAGGTCGCGCGCTTTGGTTTTATATAGACCGCAGGTTTTTATAAGCTCTTCAACCTCGCCTATTTCGGCACTTGCCATGCTTTTAGCATCGGGAAAACGGGCAAAGAGCGCGGGGGTTACCATATTTACGCGCGCATCGGTACACTGTGCTGAAAGACGAGTTGCTATAAGCAACTGAAACGCATCCGTGTAGTCAAGCGAGCAGATAGCATCGGGGTATTCCTTTTTTAAAAGCTCTACCGCCAACCGAGCCCTTTCCTTTTTAGTCATTTAATCACCTATATTTCAAGCTTCATATCGCCGAATTTAATGAGGTTTAACTTACGCATTGCCTCCGAAACCGCAAGGGTTACTACGGCAGGCAGAATAAAGTGCATTACTGCGATTTCTATGAGTGTTATAACGGGAGATACGCCGTTTGCCACCATTGTATCATAAGCCATAAACTGACCAACAAGACCCGCACTTCCCATACCAGAGCCTGTGGGGTTGCTTGTCATCTTAAGCACTGCAGAGCTTATTGGGCCTAAGACCGCACTGGATATTATTGCGGGCAGCCAGATAATCGGCTTTTTAACGATATTGGGCACCTGAAGCATTGAGGTACCAAGTCCCTGTGCTATAAGTCCGCCAAACTTGTTTTCGCGGTAGCTTGCAATAGCGAAACCGACCATATTACAGCAGCAGCCGATAGTTGCGGCACCTGCGGCAAGTCCCGAAATACCCATTGAAATGCCGATAGCGGCAGAGCTTATGGGTAAAGTCAGTATAATACCCATAAGTGCGGACACGATTATTCCGCCTATTATGGGGCTTTTTTCTACATTTACATTTACAAGCTCGCCTAAGAATTTCATAAACTGTGAAATAGGTCCGCCAAGGAAATAACCGACGAGTGCGCCTGGAATAATTGAGCAAAGCGGAGTTACAATTATATCCACCTTGGTTTTGCCCGAAACGAGCATTCCTATCTCTATTGCAACATAGGCGGCAACGAATGCGCCGAGCGGCTCGCCCGGTGCGCCGAGGGTGACGGTTTCGAGCGCGACGTTTGAAAAAGCGCCCACAAAGCCTGCAACAGCGGCAGCAACAGTTACGAGCGGAGATGCTTTTAGCTTACAAGCTACACCTGCGCCTATGCCGATGCCCGTAGCAGTTTTACAAACCTTGCTTATTGCCAAAAGGTATGTACCAACCGCTCCGCCCACAAGTGAACCTACCTGTGCGATTATGGTGCCTATAATCAAAGTCGAAAAAAGACCGAGCGCCATACCCGTGAGTCCGTCAATAAAAATTCTGTTAAGATACTTTTTTACAAAATTCATATTTATCCCTCTTTTTTCAAGTTTTTAAAATTATATTCCTATTTTTTTATGTTGTCAAGGCGACCGCACCAATTTGGTTTAAATCGCTAAAGCGGTATGCACTTGACGGAAAAGTTTTTGTATTATATAATGGCAAAAAACACTAAACGAGGTTTGTTATGATAATTATGTCGGTTGACCTTGGCGATGCGAGAACGGGTGTTGCGGCTTGTGACAGCAGCGAAACCTTTGCATTTCCCAAGGGCGTTATAACGGAATATAACAAGGAAAAACTGCTACAGAAGCTTTGTGACAAGGCTAAGGAGCTTAGCGCTGAGCTTTTGGTTGTTGGGTATCCCAAGAATATGGACGGCTCTGCAGGATTTAAGGCGCAGCAGTGCGAGGAGCTTGGAAAGCGACTTGCCGAGATGTGTGCGCTTCCGCTTGTTTTATGGGATGAGCGCTGCACCACCGTTTCTGCCCACACCGCACTTAATTACACCGATACGCGCGGCAAAAAGCGTAAAGAGGTTGTGGATGCGGTTGCGGCAACCATTATTTTAGAGGACTATTTAAAAAGCAGAAAAAATTCTAAGTAAAAAACTCCGTGGTTATCCACGGAGTTTTATTCTTCTCTGTCGTGTGTGTTTATGTTTATTGTCGTACCGCGCAGTATACTGTCCTTGCCGAATTTTTGACGAATTTCAAATACCTTGTCCTCTATCTTTTCTTCGCGCTCTTCGCGTTGGGGCTCTCTGAAAATGTCGGTCTGATAGGCGGTGCCGCTTTCTTTAAGGTTTATGGCACGCAGTCCTATTGAACGCAGTGGCTCTGAAAAACCAAAGTTTCTCTCTATTATCTCCATACACTTTTTAGCCATAGTAACGCTGCTCTGCGTTGGCGCTGAGAGTGGTGACTGAAACTCCTTTACAAGAAGGTTATCGGTACGGATATGTGCAACGACGGCGGTACAGAAAAGCCCGTGGCGCCGCAGACTGCCTGAAATGCTTTCAGAGAGTGAAAGCACAATAGGCCAAGCCTCTGCCGCCGACTCTATATTTTCTGCGGTGGTGGTTGTTCTGCCTACACTTTTCGGTTCTGCAGGAGCGGCTGTAACGGGGTCGCTGTCCTCCCCTGCGGCAAAGGTATAAAGCATTTCGCCCATCTTACCGAGCCTTGATATAAGCACATCGCGCCCTGCTCTTACAATATCGCCCACGGTGAATATTCCGAGCGAGTCGAGCTGAGCCTTTGTGGACCTGCCAACCCCCAAAAGCGAGTTTGCAGGGAGTCCCCACACCTTTTCTTTAAAGTTTTCGCGGCTTATTTCGGTTATGCCGTCGGGCTTTTTAAGGTCGGAGCCAAGCTTGGCAAATACCTTATTAAAGCTGACACCCACCGATACGGTGACACCAAGCTCACGCTTGACGGTTTCTTTTATTTTTTCGGCTATTTCCATTCCGCTTCCGAAAAGCAGGTGACTGCCCGTTACGTCTAACCAACATTCGTCTATGCCGAAAGGCTCTACCAAATCACTGAAACGGGAGTATATTTCACGAACGGCAAGAGATACTTCGTTGTATCTATGATAATTCGGAGCAACGCAGACAAGCGCGGGACACTTGCGTTTTGCCTGCCATATGGGCTCTGCCGTCTGGACGCCGAAGCTCTTTGCAAGCTCGTTTTTAGCAAGCACAATTCCGTGACGCTCTTTCTGACTTCCCGTTACGGCTATGGGACAATTTTTAATTGTTGGGTTATCGAGCACGGCGACCGAGGCGAAGAAATTATTAAGGTCACAGTGGAGGATTGTCCGTTCCATAGCCTATCTCCTTTCAAACAAATGTTCCTTTATATTATACTCCCCCGTTTCCGCTTTGTAAAGGCGTATTATTGACTTTTTTTATGGTTTATGGCATTATTTTATTGGTGATTTTATGTTTGATATATGCATAATAGGTGGCGGCGCGGCAGGACTTATTGCCGCTATTACCGCAAAGCAAGAAAACCCCGCTTTAAAAATAGCCATAGCTGAGAGACTTGACCGATTTGGCAAAAAGCTCTCACTAACGGGAAACGGACGCTGCAACATTACAAATAAATACATAAAAACCGAAAATTATCACGGTGGAAATCCCAGTTTTACCGAGAGCTTTTTTGAGCGTTTTTCGGTTGCTGACACATTTTCTTTTTTTGAGGGCATTGGTGTTCCGCTCACCTTTGAAGGTGACAAGGCTTATCCGCGCTCACTGCAAGCGGCGAGCGTTACCGATGCACTGCGTTTCAAAGTAGACGAGCTTGACATTAAGACTATATTCGACTGCGAAATAAACGCTATAAGAAAAAAGGGTGACTTTTTTGAGCTCAAGTCCTCCGGGCAGACGCTCTGCGCTAAGGCGGTTATTGCAGCAGGCGGACTGTGCTCGGGCGGTGCACGGCTCGGCTGTGACGGCGGACTGCTTGAGATTTTAGGACAAATGGGACTAAAATGTGTAGCCCCCTCACCCGCTATTGTTCAGATTAAGACCGATACCGATTATGTTCGTCAGTTAAAGGGCATAAAGGTTAACGCAAGTGCCACGCTTATGCGTAACGATAAAGCTGTCAGAACTGAATGTGGCGAGGTACTGTTTTGTGATTACGGTCTTTCGGGACCGCCTATTTTACAGCTTTCGGGTCACTGCAAAAACGGTGACAAAATAAGCCTTGATTTAATTCCCGATATGGATTATGATGCACTGCTTAAACTGCTTAAATCCCGTCAAAAGATTCTTTCTCTTCGCAAGTGTGATGAGTTTTTATCCGGTCTTTTAAACAAGCGCTTGGGACAGGTTGTTATGAAACGCGCAGGGCTTAAACTTGACTGCGGCGCAAGTGAAATTGGCTCTTTAGAGAAGATTTGCCGACTGATTAAGAATTTCTCGCTCGAATATAAGGGTAACACGGGATTTTTAAATTCGCAGGTATCAAAGGGCGGACTGCGTACCGAGCAGTTTGATAAAAACCTTATGGCAAAAAACATAAAGGGACTTTTTGCCGCGGGTGAGATACTTGATATTGACGGTGACTGTGGCGGGTACAATCTGCAATGGGCGTGGGCAAGCGGATTTTGTGCCGCAAAGGGTGCTTTGGAGTTTTTAAAATGATAATTATAAACGATTTACATTTGCCGCTTGATATGCCGCGCCTTGATAGCGTTGCGGCGCGCGAGCTTAAAATTAGCACCGAGCAAATAAAAAGCGTACGGCTTTTTAGGCGCTCTGTTGATGCGCGAAAGAAAAGCGATGTGCATTTTTGCTGTTCTCTGCTCGTTTCGGTTTATGGCAATGAAAACAATATAATAAAGCGTTCTAAAAAGGCGAAAATATTCAGCGAAGACAATTATGTATGGCCCGAGAACGCACAAAAAAGGGCTTATCGCCCCGTTATCGTGGGTTTCGGTCCAGCGGGTATGTTTGCGGCGCTGACATTGGCACGCGCAGGGCTTTGTCCCTTGGTGCTTGAGCGCGGCGAAGAGGTTGACGGCAGACAAAAAAGCGTTGAAAGTTTCTTTTCAGGTGGCAGCCTTAACCCCGAATCGAATGTGCAGTTCGGTGAGGGCGGTGCCGGCACTTTTTCTGACGGAAAGCTAAACACCGGCATTAAAAATATCCGTTGCCGCGCGGTGCTTAAAGAGTTCGTGCGCTTTGGTGCGGACGAAAAAATACTTATAGATGCAAAGCCGCATGTTGGCACAGACAGGCTGACAGAGGTTGTTAAAAATCTAAGGCAAGAGGTTATTTCTCTCGGTGGAGAGGTGCGCTTTTCTTGTCGTGTTGACGAGGTACTGACAGAAAAAGGCGCTGTTTGCGGTGTTTTGCTGAATGGCGGCGAAAAAATAGCGTGTGACCGCCTTATTTTAGCTACGGGTCATTCGGCGCGCGACACATTTTTTATGCTAAAGAATAAGGGCATTTCTATGGAGCGCAAGCCGTTTTCGGTTGGCGCGAGAATTGAGCATAAGCGCGAGGATATCGACCGTGCTTTATACGGGGATTTTGCAGGTCACAGCGCGCTCGGTGCGGCCGATTATAAGTTAGCGGCGCATCTGAAAGACGGGCGCGGTGTTTATACCTTTTGTATGTGCCCCGGCGGAGTGGTTGTAAACGCTTCGAGCGAGGAGGGTAAAATTGCCGTAAACGGTATGAGTTATTCGTGTCGTGACGGAGAAAACTCCAACAGTGCGGTTTTAGCCGATATTCGCCCCGACGAACTACCCGATGACGATGTTTTAGCGGGAATAAACCTCCAGCGTGAGATTGAAAGCCGCGCGTTTTCTATTGGCGGCGGCGCTGTGCCCACACAGACGGTAGGTTCACTTTACGGCGAGAATTCAACCGATTCTTATGTAACACCGAGCGTAAAGCCTAACACCGTAAAAAGCGATATTTTTGAGGTTTTGCCTGAAAGTATTGCAGAGTCACTTAAAGAGGGTATTAGGATTTTCGGTACTAAAATAAAGGGCTTTGACGACGGTCGTGCGGTTCTCACCTTTCCCGAAACACGCTCATCCTCACCCGTCAGAATACTGCGAGATGACCTGCTTGAAAGCGTTTCTCTTAAAGGTCTTTATCCTTGCGGCGAGGGTGCGGGCTACGCGGGTGGTATAATGTCTGCCGCGGTGGACGGAATAAAATGCGCCGAGGCAGTTATAAACAGTTAAAAACATTAAAGGCGGAATACCTGTCACGCAGGTATTCCGTTTCGTTTTTTATTTGTTCCTTTGCGACCGTCTTGTCAAGGGGTAAAAACACACTGAAGCGGCCGTTTTGTGCACAGTAAAGGTTTAAGGATTCAGGGTAAATTATAAGCGGTTTTTGTTTAACCTTGCTGACACTCAGCACTACCCCGTCTGAGAGCGCGAAAAAACAAAGTGTGGCGCCGTTTTCCGCCACACACGAAAGTGTAGCAACGGCTATTTCAAACAGCCTTATATTAACCGAATAATCTCCTTTTCCGTTAAGACTTGTAAAAAGGGTTTTTTCGCTTTTAAGTGTGTAAATTACGGCCGCGCCGAAAAGCGTATCTGCAAGCCTAAAAAGGTCGTATGAGCCTATATAATTTTCGGGAAAGTGGGTTGCTTCGAACAAATATATTTTTCTTAAAAAATATATATCGCGCTCGTTTATTCCCCTTTTTGCTATGCGGTTATGAATATGTGAACGCAAAGCGGCAACAAAAATCTGCTCTTTTTTAGGAGTAAAATTCATATTTTTTCCTCATTTTCTATAAGTATTGCGTGTTCTTTTTGGCGTTTTACGGATAAAATCAACAGTTTTGTTAAAATAATGACAAAACCGCTTGCAAAATTATTTATTTTGGGGTAAAATACTAAATGTAAAAATTTTAGGAGGTAATTCCAATGGTTAAAGTTGCTATTAATGGTTTTGGACGCATCGGCCGTCTGGCTTTCCGTCAGATGTTCGGCGCAGAAGGCTATGAAATCGTAGCTATCAACGATCTTACCAGCCCCGCTATGCTGGCTCACCTTTTAAAGTATGACTCTGCTCAGGGTCGTTACGCAAAGGCTGACACAGTTGTTGCAGGCGAAGACAGCATCACTGTTGACGGTAAGACCATCAAAATCTATGCTGAGAAGAATGCTGCTGACCTTCCCTGGGGAGAAATCGGCGTTGACGTTGTTCTCGAGTGCACAGGTTTCTACTGCTCTAAGGAAAAGAGCCAGGCTCACATCGATGCAGGCGCTAAGAAGGTTGTTATTTCTGCTCCCGCAGGCAGCGACCTTAAGACTGTTGTTTTCAGCGTAAACGAGAACACTCTTACCGCTGATGATACCATCATTTCTGCTGCTTCCTGCACCACCAACTGCCTTGCTCCTATGGCTAAGGCTCTTAATGATTACGCTCCCATCCAGAGCGGTATCATGACCACCGTTCACGCTTACACAGGCGACCAGATGGTTCTTGACGGTCCTCACAGAAAGGGTGACCTCCGTCGTGCACGTGCTGCTGCTGCTAACATCGTTCCGAACTCTACCGGTGCTGCTAAGGCTATCGGTCTTGTAATTCCGGAGCTCAACGGCAAGCTTATCGGTTCTGCACAGCGTGTTCCCGTTCCGACCGGTTCTACAACTCTTCTTGTTGCTGTTGTTAAGGGCAAGGACATCACCAAGGAAGGCATCAATGCTGCTATGAAGGCTGCTTCTTCTGCTTCCTTCGGTTACACCGAGGAGCCGCTCGTATCTTCTGATATTATCGGTATCACCTACGGTTCTCTCTTCGATGCTACCCAGACCATGGTTGCTAAGATTGACGATGACACCTATCAGGTACAGGTTGTTTCCTGGTATGACAACGAGAATTCTTACACCAGCCAGATGGTTCGTACTATTAAGTACTTCGCTGAGTTAGCATAAGAATCAAAACCTATTTAAAAGGGTTGCGGAAACGCAACCCTTTTTTCTTTTATATTCTTACTTCGTTTTCTATCATCAAAAGACGGTTGTATTTTGCCACTCGCTCACTTCGGGCGGGTGCGCCTGTTTTTATGCGGGTTGCATTTACGGCAACCGCTAAATCGGCTATGCTTGTATCCTCGGTTTCGCCAGAACGGTGAGAAATTATTATCTGATAACCGTGGTGCTTTGCAAGCTTTATAACATTTATGGTTTCACTTAAGGTGCCTATCTGATTGGGTTTTATTAAAATACTGTTGCCGCTTTTATTGGTGAAGCCTTTACGAAGGCGCGTTTCGTTGGTTACAAACAAATCGTCACCGACAAGAGCCAAATCGTTGCCGAGCACATCGGTCATTCTCTCCCAGCCGACCCAGTCGTTTTCGCCAAGTCCGTCTTCAATAGAAATTATGGGATACTGCTTCATAAGGTCCTTGTACCAGGCTATCATTTCGTCGCTTGTGAGGGTTGTGCCTCGCTTTGGCATTTTGTACGGTCCCTCGCCCTTTGTCCATTCGCTTGACGCGACATCGAGTGCAATTTTTATCTGCTGTGTTGTGTAGCCTGCCTTTTCTATTGCGGAAATTATGAGTTCAATAGCCTCTGTATCGCTTGAAAGATTGGGTGCAAAGCCGCCCTCGTCGCCGACACCCGAGGAAAGTCCTTTTTCCTTTAGCATTTTGCCGAGGGTGTGGTAGGTTTCAGAGCCCATTCTTAAAGCCTCTGACATATTAGATGCACCTATTGGCACTATCATAAATTCCTGAATATCTATATTGTTTGCGGCGTGGGCTCCACCATTTAAAATATTCATCATCGGGGTTGGAATCCAACTTCCCGAAAAACCTCCTATATAGCGGTATAGCGGCATTTTATAGGCCTCTGCCGCCGCCTTTGCCGCGGCGAACGAAACGGCTAAAACCGCGTTGGCGCCAAGGCGTGATTTATTCTCCGTTCCGTCAAGCTCTATGAGTGCTTTATCAAGACTTCCCTGCCTTGCGGCATCAAAGCCTGTGAGCGCCTCGTTTATCTCCCCGTTTATTCCGTTAACCGCGCGCGTAACTCCCTTGCCGAAAAACGCTTTTTTATCGGTGTCACGCAGCTCATACGCCTCATACTCACCCGTTGAGGCTCCCGACGGCGAAATAAAAAATCCGCGTGCGCCGCATTCAAGCTCAACACAGGCGGCTACGGTCGGGTTTGCTCTGGAATCAAGCAGTTGATAACCGCTTATTTTCTTTATTTTTGTATTCATTTTATCGCCTCCGCTCATAGTCTTCCCCACGGGTGACAAAATTTGCATAGATAAATTAAAATATTTTGCTTTTATTTTTTATATTGTTATGTTATAATAAACTGAATATATTGGTAAATTTGTTTTAGGGGAATTTTGATATGAACGAGAATACCGGCGGTAACAATATTATTGCAGGCCGCAACGCAGTTTTAGAGGCTATTCGCGGCGGACGCGAAATTGACAGACTTATAGTCGCCCACGGAAGTGAGGGCGGCAGTATTGCTGCTATAATTGCGAAATGCAAGCAAAAGGGTGTTCTTATTAAAGAGGTTTCACCGCAAAAGCTTGACTATCTTTGCGGTGGCGCAGTGCACCAGGGTGTTGCTATTATGATTGCATCACACGAGTACTGTGAGGTTTCTGACATTCTCAAAAAGGCAGAAGAAAAAAATGAAGCCCCCTTTATAATAATTTGCGACGAAATTGAGGACCCGCACAATTTAGGTGCAATCATAAGAACGGCCGAGTGCTGCGGCGTGCACGGAATTATAATTCCCGAGCGCAGAAGTGCCTCGCTCAATTTAACGGTTGCCAAGGCCGCGTGCGGT
This sequence comes from Acutalibacteraceae bacterium, assembly GCA_045590515.1. GTDB lineage: Bacteria > Bacillota > Clostridia > Oscillospirales > Acutalibacteraceae > SIG589. The sequence continues at coordinate 42,296 of JAZNRD010000019.1, read as the reverse complement.
GCGCTTGAATATATGCCCGTTGCGCGTGTTACCAATATTTCCAACACTATTGACAAGCTGAAGGAAGAGGGCGTTTGGGTGTTTGGCGCCGATATGGACGGACAAGACCGACACAGCTTTGATTTCAGCGGCCCCACTGCCTTAGTTATCGGAAACGAGGGCAAGGGCATTGGCAGACTTGTTGCTAAAAAATGCGACGGTATTGTTAGTCTGCCTATGTACGGAAAGATAAATTCACTTAATGCTTCGGTCGCAGCGGGTGTACTTATGTACGAGGTTGCCGACCAGCGCAGTAATTAGTTTTTTAGGGGGATAAATGGTTTATGGGATTGTTTTCTAAAAAAGACAAGAACATATACGGTGAATATGCCAAGGAATTGGCAGAAGAAAATTACACTCTCTCGGATGAGGGTATTATTCCCATTGGTCAGCGTCAGAATTTAAACCACGCACCCCACGCGCTGACTGCCGACGAGGTTAAAGGGAACGAGCCTATTGCGCCCACCGAGGATATTCCTATGGAGTCTGCGGGAGAATCGCTTTATAAACGAATGATGGACGCAAGAAAGACTGACGATGAGGCTGATAAAAAGGCTAAAGAGGTTAAGCTTGCACAGGAAAGTCTGCTTTCGCGCTGCTCTCCGTTTGTTTCGGATACGGGCGAAAAGCCCATACTGCAGAGCCAGCCTGCATACACTCTTGACAGCGTTGAGAGCATAATTGCCGAGGCTGAGCGCAAGGCGCAGGAAAGGGTTAAACGCATTTACGGCGGTGAAGAAGAGGAAGAGACGGCAGAAGCACCTAAGACCGAAAGTCATACCGCTCGTCCGACCAACACCGAAGAGATTGTTATGACTCGCAGTGAGGTCAGCAACTATCAGTACCGCTATGCTGACGAGGACCGCCAGAGCGAGTTTAAAAAGCAGGAGCCTTTACAGGAAGAGCCGATTGAAGAGGTTGCAGAGGAAACGCCTACCGCAGAGGAGGCTACTATTAGCTTTACTCCTATAAATGAAGAGCCTGCGACGGACAGCGGCAGCACTATGAGCTTTATTCCCGTAGGCAACGGCGAGACACAGTCCTTTGGTGACGAGATAAAGCAGTCGCTCGGTATGGATATTGGAGAGCTTTTCCCCGAAGAAAAGGAAGAGGTAAGCGAAGAGATAAGCGAACAAGAGATGTTTGGCGATTATGAAACGGCCGCTGATGCGGTGCCGATACATAAGGACCTTTGCAATGCTCTCAGAAAGATAAACCTAAGACTTATTTTTACTCTGCTTATAACCGTAGTGTTAACGGTTATGGCGGTGTTCTCGGCAGGAAACGATGCAGGTCTTTCCTCGCTTAAGCCCTTCCCCGCAATTTTAATAATTGAAACAGCACTTTTGGCGGTTGCCACCCTTATAAACCTTGATGTGTTTAGGGGCTTTGCGGCACTTGCAGGAAAGAGCACGGGCGCGGATTTACCCGCGGCGCTTTGCACTACCGCTTCGCTGATTTACGGCATAATATGCATTGCTACGGGTGAAACCGATGCGCTGCAGACCGGATTTATTGCCGCGGCGGGACTGCTTTTCTCCTGCTTTGGCAAGCGCAACAATGCCAAGCGCGTGCTCATAGGCTTTGAGCAGATTGCAAATGACGAAGAAAAATATGCACTGACACTAATAGACGAGGACCACGGCTCTTTCGCCATTGCACACGATGCGGTTGAGGGCGAGGCACTCGTTGCGGCAGGACGCAAAACCATAAACATAACAAGATACCTTAAAAATTCGCTTTCTCCCGACCGTTTCGGCAAGAACGCAACCGTAATATCGGTTATAGGATTTATAATTGCTATCGCGCTTATGTGTTACGGCCTTGTAAGCGAAACTGCGGTAGATGCCATATATATCTTCACCGCGATTCTTTCACTATCTCAGCCGCTTTCAAGCGCACTTGTCGGCACGCTTCCGCTTAAGATGGCATCAAGGCGACTTGCTGATTACGATGCTATGGTTGTAAGCGAGGATGCGGCAGAGGTTATTGAACAGGCTAATGCGGCGGTATTTGACATCTGCAGTATTTTCCCGCGCGGCAGGGTTAAAATGTATGATATGAAGATTTTAAGCCCCAACAACCTTGACAGCACGATTTTCAACGCCGCCGCTGTTACAACGCAGATAAACAGTCCGCTCGGCCATGTTTTCAGAAGAATTGCACGCACAAGTGAGGATTACGCTCTGCCCCCTGCTGATTCGGTTAAATATGAAAACCGTCTTGGAATTTCGGGTTGGGTTGGCGACCATTCTATACTCATAGGCAACCGCACGCTTATGGAAACACACGGCGTTTCTGTACCGTCTATTGAGGTGGACAAGAAGATTCTTCGCGGCGGATATTTCCCCGTTTATGTAGCATCGGACGGACGCCCCTGCGCCTTGCTTATAGTCGGATACGAGGCTGACAGAGATATTGAGACCGAGCTTAAAAGGCTTCAGAACACGGGTGTTGTTCTGCTTATAAACAACTGCGACCCAAATGTGACCGAAGAGATGCTTTGCGACTATTTCGGTCTGCAGGAGGATTACATTAAGATTATGCAGAGCGGCAGCGTTAAGCAATACAAGGACCAGACCGAATTCCGCGAAAGCGTTTCTGCTGCGGCGGCTTATTCGGGCAACGCTTGCTCTCTCGCGGCTACCATTACTGCATCAAACCGCATAAAGAAGCTGACCGCGGCTATGGCGGCACTGCACATAATTTTAGCCGTTGCAGGTATTGCGGGTGCGGCAGTTCTTATATGCTCCGGAATGGGAAGTCTGCTTACACCTATTAACATTGCTTTATATTTGCTTGCAAGCCTAAACATTGTTTGTCTTGCACCGCTTTTTTACAAACCGTAGTGCTCATTCGCACTGCTTTTGGAGGAGAATAAAATGGAAAAAGAAAAGTTTTATATTACCACCGCGATAGCATACAGCTCTCGCAAGCCGCATATCGGCAACGCTTATGATGTTGTACTTGCTGATATGATTGCCCGCTATAAGAGAATGAAGGGCTTTGATGTATTCTTCATGACCGGTTCTGACGAGCACGGACAGAAAATTGAAGAATGTGCAAAGGCTGAGGGTATTACACCCCAGAATTACGTTGACCGTGTTGCAGGCGAAATCAAGATGGTTTGGGATTCGCTTAACACTTCGTACGATAAGTTTATCCGCACAACCGATGATTACCACGAGAAAGCCGTTCAGAAGATATTTAAAAAGCTTTATGAGCAGGGCGATATTTACAAGAGTGAATACAGCGGAAAATACTGTGTACCGTGCGAGTCCTTTTTCACACCGTCACAGCTCGTAGACGGCAAGTGCCCCGACTGCGGACGTGAGGTTGTTGATGCTAAGGAGGAGGCATATTTCCTGCGTCTTTCCAAGTATCAGGACCGCTTGCTCGAATATTTTGAGAGTCACCCCGATTTCATTGCGCCCGAATCACGCAAGAATGAGATGATTAACAACTTCTTAAAGCCTGGACTTGCAGACCTTTGTGTTTCGCGTTCTTCGTTTAAGTGGGGCGTTCCTGTTGAGTTTGACGACAAGCACGTAATTTATGTATGGATTGACGCGCTTTCAAACTATATTACGGGTATCGGCTATAACCCCGACGGCAGCAGTGATACCTATTCAAAATACTGGCCTGCCGACCTGCATGTTATAGGCAAGGATATCGTTCGTTTCCACACTATTTACTGGCCGATTATTTTGATGGCTCTCGGCGAGCCGCTGCCTCGGCAGGTGCTCGGTCATCCGTGGCTGCTTGTTGGCGAGGATAAGATGAGCAAATCAAAGGGCAATGTTATTTACGCTGACGAACTTGCGGCGCGTTTTGGCTCTGATGCTGTCAGATACTATCTGTTATCCGAAATGCCCTTTGCACAGGACGGCACCATCACCTACGAATCGTTTATTGCACGCTTTAATACCGACCTCGCAAACACACTTGGCAACCTTGTAAACCGCACTGTTGCAATGACCAACAAGTATTTTGGCGGCAGCGTAATACGCGGTGAGCTTTGCGGCGAGTTTGACGAAAGTCTTGCCGCAGCCGCAAAGGAAATGACCGAAAAATACGAAAAGTATATGGACACCTATAAGAACGCCGATGCTACCGAGGCGGTTATGGATTTCGCAAGAAGACTTAACAAGTATATAGACGAGACTATGCCTTGGGCACTTGCTAAGAACGAGGAGGATTTACCCCGTCTTAACACCGTGCTTTATAATCTGCTTGAGGGTATTCGTATGTTAGCGGCTGTACTTTGTCCCATTATGCCGCAGAGCTCTGAGAGCATTTGTGAGCAGATTGGCAACACCGATAACACGCTCGTTTTCGGTACCGCAGACGGATACACCGTAGGCACTGCTACTCCCCTTTTCGCCCGTCTTGATGCCGAAAAGGTTTTAGCCGAGATTGCCGCAGAGGCAGAACAGAAGGCCAAACAAAACGAAAAAGAAAATGTTATAACTCTTCCGCAGATTTCGATTGACGATTTTGCGAAGGTTGAGCTTACAACCGCTAAGATTACCGCTTGTGAGCCTATTCCTAAGGCTAAGAAGCTTTTAAAGCTTACACTTGACGACGGAAGCGGCAAGCCGCGAATTGTGGCTTCGGGAATTGCTAAGTGGTATACTCCCGACGACCTTGTAGGTCACACCGTTATTGTGGTTTCTAACCTCAAGCCTGCTGTGCTTTGCGGTGTTGAATCTAACGGAATGATTCTGGCGGCTGACGAGGGCGACGATGTTAAGGTTATTTTTGCCGACGATATAAAGCCCGGCTGCAAGGTAAGATAATGGATATTATTTTTCCCGAAAATCCCGCAAGGGACGGAATGATTTTTGACACCCACGCACACCTTGATGACGAAAGGTTTGACGGTGTGCGCGAGGAGCTTTTTGAGGCTTTGAGGAGCAAAATGGGGGTTGGCGGTGTAATAAACTGCGCTGTTGACACGGTTTCGGCAAAAAAGATTTTAGCGCTTGCAAGTCTTTATGATTTTTGCTATGCGGCGGTTGGTTTTCACCCCGAAAATATACCCGACAGTGAGCCGTCACTTTCCGAAATTCGAAAGCTTTGCGAAAATAAAAAAGTGGTTGCGATTGGTGAAATCGGACTCGATTATTACTGGGACAAGAGCCGCGTAGAGCTTCAAAAGCGTTGGTTTATAGCGCAAGCAGAGCTTGCGAATGAATTATCTCTCCCCGTAATAGTACACGACCGAGAGGCGCACGCCGACACGCTTGCGATTTTAAAGGAGTTTAAACCGCGCGGCGTTATGCATTGTTTTTCGGGCAGTTTGGAAACCGCAAACGAGATAATAAAGCTCGGTATGTATATCGGCATTGGTGGCGTTGCTACCTTTAAAAATGCAAAAAATCTTATAAAGGTTATTGAAAGCGTGCCGCTTTCACGTATTCTGCTTGAAACCGACGCTCCCTATATGGCGCCCGAGCCTTACCGCGGAAAGACCAACCATTCGGGACTTATTATTCGCGTTGCCGAAAAAATTTCCGAAATTAAGGGTATCGGTACGCAAGAGGTTTTAAAAATTACAAAAAATAACGCTAAAGAGTTATTCGGTATTTAGAATATTACCCCACTGTTTGCAAATAATATTTGTGAAAGTGGGGTGATTTTTTTGTCAGAGCAGAATAAAAATCAGAACAAGAATCAGCAGAACAAAAACCAGAACAAAAACGAAAACAAAAACAATAAGCAGAATAACCAGAACAAACAGCAGCAAGAATACCGTTATGACGACTAATTAGGTTGGTATATTTTGTGGGAAACGGCTCCTACCGTTTCCCATATTTTTTAAATAGAGTTTGACAAAACCACTATATATATGTATAATGTATATGTAACTATGCATATTCGGCTATTCTACCTTTATAAAAGTTTGGGGAGTGCCTTTTTTGGATAAATTTATAATTACGGGCGGAAACCGCCTTTCAGGTTCGGTTACAATAAGCGGTGCTAAGAATGCTGCAGTAGCAATACTGCCGGCAGTTTTATTGTCCGACGGCGTTTGCCGCATTGAAAACCTGCCTAATATTTCTGATGTATTTGCTATCATCCGTATCCTGCGCGAGTTGGGTGCGGATGTTCGTATGATTAATAAAAATACCGTTGAGATTACCCCTGCACACATCAATTCTTACACCCTGCCCTTTGAAATGACCAAGCGTATGCGCGCTTCGAGTTATTTTATCGGCGCAATGCTTGGCCGCTTTAAGCGTGCTCGCGTTGCCCCTCCGGGCGGATGCGATTTTGGTGTGCGCCCTATCGACCTTCATATTAAGGGCTTTGAGGCGCTTGGTGCCGAGGTTACTATGGAAAACGGAATGGTTGATGCTAAGGCTTCACGCCTTATTGGTCATCCCGTTTATCTTGACAAGGTATCGGTTGGTGCAACGGTAAACATTATGCTTGCCGCAACAAAAGCACGCGGTCTTACGGTTATTGAAAATGCCGCACGCGAGCCGCACATTGTTGACCTTGCAAACTTCTTGAACTCTATGGGTGCCGACATTATGGGCGCCGGAACGAGTGTTATCAAAATTCGCGGTGTTGAACGCCTTGGCGGCACGACATACAGCATTATTCCCGACCAGATTGAAGCCGGAACATATATGGCTGCAGTTGCTGCAACGGGTGGCGATGTTGTAATTGACAACATAACCCCCAAGCATCTTGAATCCATTACCGCTAAACTTAAGGAAATGGGCGCTGTTATTGAAGAGTATGACGAGGCTCTGCGCATCACTATGAACGGCAAACCTCGCCGCTGCAATGTTACGACTATGCCGCATCCCGGTTTCCCGACCGATATGCAGCCGCAGATAACAACCGTTCTCTCGCTTGCTGACGGCACAAGCATTGTTGCCGAGGGTGTATGGGACAACCGTTTTAAATATGTTGAGCAGCTTTCTATGATGCACGCAAAAATCCAGGTTGACGGCAAGGTTGCTGTTATATCGGGTGTGGACAAGCTAAGCGGTGCACCCGTCTACGCAAACGACCTTCGCGCAGGTGCCGCTATGATAATTGCAGGACTTGCGGCCGAGGGCGTGACCGAGATTGAAAATATTGAGCTTATCGACCGCGGATATGAGGACGTTGTTGAAAAGATAACAGGTCTTGGCGGAGATATTAAGCGTGTTCCGATTGAGGAACCCGAAATTATAAGAAAAGCATTATAAGTAAAGAGGAATACGGTTGTATTCCTCTTTTTTAAAGGAGTTGAAAGGCTTTGGCACGGTTTTGTCCGTTATTCAGTTCGAGCAGTGGCAACTGTACATATATAGGTAATGCGGATGCAGGAATACTCATAGATGCGGGCAGCTCGTGCAAGAGCATTGTTTGTGCGCTTGAAAGCAAGTGCATTGACCCAAAAAGCATTAAGGCGGTTGCGGTAACGCATGAGCACGGCGACCACATAAAAGGTCTTAAAACCTTTGTAAAAAGGTTCTCAGTTCCCGTAATTGCATCAAAGAAGACATTTGACGCGCTTGAGCGTTATGGTGCACTGCCGGAGGGCTGTGAAAAGCTTTTGGCGGAGGACGGCGCAAATATATGCGGCATTTCGGTGTCGCGCTTTGCTACGAGTCACGACTGCGACGGCTCGAGCGGTTATGTTGTAACTCTCCCCGACGAGCGCAAACTTGGCGTTTGCACCGACCTTGGATTTGTAAGCGACGAGGTAGAAAAAAGTCTTTGCGGCTGCGACCTTGTTATGCTCGAGTCAAACCACGACATAAAAATGCTTACAAACGGGCCTTATCCTTTTGTACTTAAAGAAAGGATAATGAGCGAGCACGGACATTTATCCAATGTTCAGTGTGCATCACTTCTACCCCGACTTGTAAAAAGCGGAACGACTCGCTTAGTGCTTGCTCACCTTAGTCAGCACAACAATCTGCCCGCGCTTGCGCTCTCGACAGCGAGAGCAGGTCTTGTTGAGGCAGGACTTAAGGAAGAGCTTGATTATATATTATATGTAGCGCCCGTAGAAAATGGTAGGATGTTTATATTATGATAAAGGTTACAATTATTGCAGTTGGAAAACTTAAGGAAAAATTCTTTTTAGGTGCTGCTGCCGAATACGAAAAGCGGCTTTCCCGTTTTATAAAGCTACAGACGGTTGAGATTGAGCCTGCAAGGCTTTCTGATAATCCGTCGTCGGCTGAGATTGCTTCTGCCCTTGAAAATGAGGGCAACAGGATTTTAAAAGCAATTCCGAGTGACGCTTATGTCACAGCTATGTGTATTGAGGGCAAGCAGATGACAAGCGAAGAGCTGTCGGCAGATATAAGCGAGCGCGCCGCAAACGGAAGCGGAAACCGCGTATTTATTATAGGTGGCTCGTACGGTCTTAGCGATGCCGTTAAAAAACGTGCCGATGCACGTATGTCTATGTCAAAAATGACCTTTCCGCATAAATTAGCAAGGGTTATGCTGCTTGAACAGATTTACAGAGCGTTTATGATTGAAAGCGGCGGAACCTATCACAAATAAACACGCTATGAAAATATTGTAAAAAATACTTGACTCTTGACAGGGGATGTGTTATTATAACTGTACCTCTGCAAGGGTCTTTTTTTTTGCATAGGACCCATTTTCATTGCAAGCGCCTTGCGCAGTGCTTCTTCACCCATTATGGTGTGGCGTTTGGTACTTGCTGATTGAGGGAGGCCAAATTTACTTTCAGTATTCTGAAAGCAAAAAATATTTCCGTAAAACGGGAGGTGCCGTCATGAGAGTTAAAATCACATTAGCTTGCACTGAATGCAAACAGCGCAACTACAACACAATGAAAAACAAGAAGAACGATCCTGACAGACTTGAAATGAACAAGTATTGCAGGTTCTGCAAGAAGCACACCCTTCACAAGGAAACAAAGTAGGAGGATGACAGTATGAAAGGAATTAACAAAGTCTGTCAAATCCTCGCTATTGTTACCGGTGTTGCAGTTCTTGCTCTTTTCTTCTTCACAGGATTTGCCGCTATTGTAAGTTCTGAGACCACTACCCTTTCTGGTGCTCAGCTCGCATTCGGCGGAGCCGTTGAGCTTGGCGACAACAGCTTTAAAATGGCTAAGTCGGCTGATATCTGGTTCTGTCTTATACTTACAATCTTAGGCGTTCTGTTCAGCGCTCTTACCTTTAAGTTCAAGGGTATGAGATTCGCTTCTCCGGCCGTTTCGGTTGTTGCAGCAATCTATATGCTTGTTATCGTTCTGAGCGCTCCGGCTAAGTTTGTTGATACCAGACCTATTCCGGATTATGCAACAATTACCGACATAAATTATCTGCTTCCTGCGATAATTATCACAGTTTTACTTTTCGTAACTACTATTGCCGGTGTTGCACATCTTCTGATTGCTGATAAGCTTGAGGTTGCGGGTACTAAGAAGCCCACCCTGCTCCGCAGAGTTATCACATTCTTCAGAGATTATAAGAGTGAGGTCAAGAAAATTGCATGGCCCAACTTCAAGTTTGTTGTAAAGAACACCTTTGTTGTTCTGGTTATCTGTGCCATTATCGGCGCATTTATCTGGCTGCTTGACTGGGGTCTTGGTGAACTGCTTGGTCTTATTTTAGGTGTGTAATCCCCTAAAGATATGGGAGGTTGCTAAATGGCAGATTACAACGACGCAAGATGGTATGTTATCCATACCTATTCGGGTTATGAAAACAAGGTTGCTAAGGACCTAGAAACCATAGTTGAAAACCGTAAGCTCCAGGACTACATCATGGATATTAAGATTCCTACCGAGACCGTTACTGAGGTTAAGGAGGACGGTACCCAGAAGGAGTACGAGCGCAAGATTTTCCCCGGATATGTTCTTATTAAAATGATTGTTACTGATGACAGCTGGTTCGTTGTCCGCAACACTCGCGGTGTAACCGGTTTCGTTGGCCCGGCTTCAAGGCCGGTTCCCCTCACTGACGCGGAGGTTGAATCTCTCGGTGTTGAGAAGCACTCTGTTGAGGTTCCCTATCATGCAGGTGATAATGTTAAAATCATCAGCGGTCCGCTTGAGGGCTTTACGGGTGTGGTCGAAGAGGTCGACATCGCCGCAAACGATGTTCGCGTTCTTATTTCTATGTTTGGTAGAGAGACCCCTGCCCAGTTTGAGCTTGACCAGGTTGCTCTGGACAAGTAAATTTATTAGAAGTTAAGCGGCTGTTTTGCCGCCGGCACACTATGATGTGCCACGGTGGGAGGAACGGTAGGAATACCGCTCCGCAAGGCGAATTTCGCCACTACCACGAATTTTGGAGGTGCAAACAATGGCTCAGAAAATTACAGGTTACATTAAGTTACAGATACCCGCAGGTAAAGCCACTCCGGCTCCCCCGGTTGGTCCTGCCCTCGGTCAGTATGGTGTAAACATTATGTCTTTCACTAAGGAGTTTAACGAACGCACAAAGAACGATGCAGGTCTTATCATTCCTGTTATCATCACTGTTTACGCAGACCGTTCTTTCAGCTTCATTACTAAAACTCCTCCCGCTGCTGTTCTCATTAAGAAGGCTTGCGGAATCGAAAGTGGTTCAGGCGTACCGAACAAGACTAAGGTTGCCAAAATCACCAGCGAACAGGTCAGAAAAATCGCTGAACAGAAAATGCCCGATTTAAATGCTGCTACTATCGAGACTGCTATGAGCATGATAGCAGGTACCGCACGCAGCATGGGAATCGTAGTAGAAGACTAATACTCCCCCGTGGGAGGAAATTTCCGATTTTACCACTTATTGGGAGGTTTTACAAAATGAAACACGGTAAAAAATATAATAATAACGCAGAGCTTATCGAGACCGGTAAGTTCTACGATGTAGAAGAAGCTTTGGACATTGCCGTTAAGACCGGCACTGCAAAGTTCGATGAAACAGTTGAAATTCACGTTCGCTTGGGTGTTGACTCCCGTCACGCTGACCAGCAGGTTAGAGGCGCTGTAGTTCTCCCCAACGGCACAGGTAAGAAGGTTCGTACCCTTGTTATTACCAAGGGCGACAACGCAAAGGCTGCTGAAGAGGCCGGTTCTGATTATGTTGGCGCAGAAGAGATGGTTGCCAAGATTCAGAACGAGGGTTGGCTTGACTTTGATGTTGTTATCGCTTCGCCTGATATGATGGGACTTGTTGGTCGTCTTGGTAAGGTTTTAGGACCCCGTGGTCTTATGCCGACTCCTAAGGCAGGTACCGTTACACCTGACGTAGCTAAGGCTGTTACTGAGGCTAAGGCAGGTAAGATTGAGTACCGTCTTGACAAGACCAACATCATTCACTGCCCCATCGGTAAGGTTTCCTTCGGCACTGAGAAGCTTAAGGAAAACTTAGATACCCTTATGACTGCTATTGTAAAGGCTAAGCCGGCTGCTACAAAGGGTCAGTATATTAAGTCCTGCGCCATAGCTACAACTATGGGCCCCGGAATTAAATTAAACCCCAACAAATTCAGCGTTTAATTTAATGCTTGACAATCACATTCAGTTGTGATAATATAATCATGTTGCAAATCTAAAGACAGTAGGTGCTTCGGCGTAAATCCTACCGAGGATGGCAAGTATGAATCGTTAATGGTTTGTGCCCGTCTGTCTTTAGACGGGCACTTTAATTTTTGGAGGTGAATCTATTTTGCCAAGTGAGAAGGTTTTAGAGCAAAAGAAACAAATCGTTGCTGACCTTACCGAAGAGCTCAAGAGTGCTGTTGCCGGTGTTGTTGTTGACTACAAGGGCACCTCTGTTGCAGACGATACCGCTCTCCGTAAGGAACTCCGCGAAGCCGGTGTTCACTATTCTGTTGTAAAGAATACCCTCCTCGGCCGTGCTGCTGAAAACGCAGGTCTCGGTGAGATGAAGGATGTTCTTGAAGGCACCACCGCTGTTGCAATCAGCACCGACGATTACACCGCAGCTGCAAGAATTCTTAAGAAGTTTGCTGACAATCACGATAACTTCACTATTAAGTGTGGTTTCCTCGATGGCGCTGTTGTTGACACCGCTACCGTTGAGAGTCTGGCTAAGCTTCCGACAAAGGATGTACTTCTTGCCACTGTACTTGGTGCTTTCAACGCACCTATCGCTGCATTCGCACGTGCAGTTCAGGCTATCGTAGATAAGGATAATAATCCTGCTGAATAGTCAAAAAACAAAAAATAATTTATATTTTGGAGGAAAATAAAATGGCATCTGAGAAAGTTACCGCTATGGTAGAAGAGCTTAAGACTCTTACTGTTCTTGAGCTTTCCGAGCTTGTTAAAGCTGTAGAAGAGGAATTCGGCGTATCCGCCGCTGCTGCTGTTGCAGTTGCAGCACCTGTTGAGGGTGGCGCAGCCGCTGCTGCTGAGAAGACTGAGTTTGACGTTGTTCTTGCTGAGGCAGGCGCAGAGAAGATTAAGGTTATTAAGGTTGTTCGTGAAATCACCGGTCTTGGTCTTGCAGAGGCAAAGGCTATGGTTGACGGCGCTCCCAAGACCCTTAAAGAAGCTGCTTCTAAGGAAGACGCTGAAGCTATCAAGGCTAAGCTCGAAGAGGTTGGCGCAAAGGTTGAGCTTAAGTAATTTAAGTTTACAAACTAAAAGCACTTGTGGAAACACAAGTGCTTTTTTTAATTCTTATTTACTCCGAATACACCGATTAGTATCAGCACACAGGAAAGTGCTTGCAGCAGTGTAAAGGATTCACTTAGAAGTATAACGCCCGCCAGAACCGAAACCACCGTGGTTATATTTGCAAACGAGGTTGCCTTTGCGGTTGTTAAGTATGTAGTAGCGTAGTTATAGCTTGCAAAAGCGACAACCGAGGAAAGAATTGACAAGTAAAATATTGCGGTTATAAATCCAAAATCGGTACATGCTGTCACGACCGACGGGAAAAATCCGGTGCCGAGCTTTATCAGCGCAGTAAGCGTGAAGCCCGCCGAGCCTAAAGCCATCATAACATATGTGCGTTCAAAGGGTGTGAAATTACTTGAAAGCTTGCGACTTAAAATATTAAATCCGCCTGCGCAAAGTACTGCACCTACCAAAAGAATAAAGCCTAAAAGTGTGTTTTGACCGCTGCTGCCCGTAAGCGATATTAAAATTACGCCTATGAGTGAAACAAGCGAGAATAATATTTGCTTTTTGCTTGGCTTTTCGTGCAAGAATATGAATGAAAGTCCTATTGCCGCTATTGGAACAAGAGCTATCATTATTCCCGAAATCGCACTATTCGTATATATTATTCCGTACTGTTCAAATATAAAGTAAAGTAGCGGCTGGAACAGTCCCATAAGCAGCAAACCGCCGATTTTTTTGCCCTTAAAGTTTAATTTTATAATTCCCGTTGCCCACAAGATACTGAGTGACAAAAATGCAACGGTAAAGCGAACCGCCAGCAGTACGAAGGTATCTGCCACACCGAGCGCAATTTTTGAGAACATAAAACTAAACCCGTAGATTATGTGCGTAAGCGCCGCCCCTGCGGCTGCTTTTTGTTGTTTAGTCATTTATTATCCCCTATCTTCAATTTACTAAAACAGTATATAACAAATTATATAAAAGGTCAATCAGCTAATTTTTTTAAAACATATGTGTCGTTTTGTGCAAAAGTTTCGATTTGTGCATTTATATAAACTGAAATAAGCTTTATAATTTACTTGCAACACCCGCACCCCTTGCGCGTGTTGCTTTTTGCTATTTGCTATTTTACTTAGAGAGGTGCTTTATGAGAAAAATACTAAGTCTTATTCTTTCGGTAGTTATTCTTCTGTGTACTCTTTCGGTACTGACGGTATTGCCCGTTGTTGCGACAACCACCCCTGCAAACCTTATAATTAACGGTGATGCAGAGAGCGGTAACTGGACTGCTGACACTTTTAAGGACAGCAACTATGCTAATATTGGTCTCATAATGGGTGCTAACAAGAGTTTCCATAACTATGGTTGGTATGCCACTAACGACTGGGGTGAGGCTGCCGCTGTTAGCGTTTCCGGCATATCTAATGGTGCCTCTTTTACAAATTATTCAGGCAATAATGTTATGCGTGTAACAAAGTGGCAAAGCGCCTTTCAGGACATAGAAATTGAGGCTGATAAAACATATACAGTTTCTGCCAAGATGACTACGGCACCCGTTGAGTCCGGTTCATATAACGGTTATTTTGAAATGCGTATAGAGCCTGTAACACTAAAGGATAAGTTAACTACAAGCGGTGTTTCCGGCACTTATAGCACTATAAGCGGCAAAGCCTGGAATCTTTACAACGGCCACGCCGATGTTAAGGCTAAAATTGACGCTCAGTGTGCTAAAAATTTGCAAATTGGCACCTCCACATACTATTGGGACGGTGATTTTGAAGACTATTCGTTTACCTTTAATTCTAACGATTTTATAAATGAGTATAACCTAACGGTAAAGGAGAACGGAAAGTACGACTGTCGTGTTGCAATAGTTAACGGCATTGGAAGTCCGATTATAGTTGATGATGTAACTATGAGCGAAATGGTTGCAATCACTGCACGCGACGGTGGTTATGTTGATACCGATGCTGTTTCGGCAGGAAGCACTGTTACCGTTACTGCTATCCCCTACTTCGGCAACACATTTAAGGGTTGGTATGACGGAAACGGAACTCTTGTTTCCGCAAACGCTACTTATACAGGTGTTATTAACACTCCGATTTATGCTGAGTTTAATACTATAAACCAGATTACCGACGGTAGTTTCCAGGGCGGCAAAGGCGTCGATGCCTGGATTGCAGCCAGAGCATACACCAGTATGACATTTGCGGTAAGCAATGGTATGAATGACCAGAGCGGTATGAAGGCTACCACCGCAAGTGACTCCTTCATGGCGGCAAGAATGCCGGTTACAGTTAAAAAGGACACCTCTTATGTAATGTCCTACAATATGAAGGTAAACTCCTATGCGCCGACCGGCACCGCTACCCCCGTTTATGGTATGATGGTTGCGGGAAGCACAACGGGCGAAAACAATTGGGGCAAGTGGCCCACACTTGAATATTACGATATTATCATTCGCTCGGTCGACGATTACAGCAAGTTCTATAAGCTTGAAAAATATAATTCTGTAGAGAATTATCAGATTCCGTTTGCCGATGTTGAAAAGGCGTGCGGAAACGGTTGGCTTGAGGTTATTATTGAGTTTGGTACAGGTCACGATACCACTACCTCAACCGACGGTAATATGTTTGAGAGTTCTGATACTGCCACATTCTATATGGCGATGGGAACAAACAAGAGCTCTACCGACATTAACTATGATAATTTCAGCTTTTATGAGAAGAAGACCGTAGGCTTCACGGGCAAGGAAAATGTTCGCGCTGAGCGTGTAGGTCTTGGCGTTGTTGCAAGCGGTCTTCCTTATAGTTTCCGTCTGCTTCACGACGACGAGGTAGTTTTAGATGAGGTTACCTTCAACGGCGCTGATGTTACTGCAGAAAACGGAATTTACAGCGTAACCCTTGCAGCTGAGAACACTATTTCTGTTTCTGCCTCTAACGATGCGGATTACCCTGCACTTGGCAAGGATTACAAAAACAGACCCTTAAATAAATGGAATGTTCCGCTTTATAACCTGCCCGTTTGGGAGGGCGACACCGTTTACCAGGAGAATATAATTTTCTACCCGGGAAGAACGAGCGCAAAGCTGCTTTACCCCATTGACAAGGTGGTTTCCGTTCGTTCATACGACCTTGAAACCTATTATGTTAAGGGTGTTGACTTTGATATTGTTGACGGTGAATTCGTTCTGCTTGAGGGCACATCTATTCCAGTATTCCCGCATAAGCCGCTTTTGAGCGAAGGTGACAAGGGATACACAGACAGTACCTCAAAAGAATCAGATATTGACGGCTACAAGGTAGCGCGTTACTGGGAATATGATACCTGCAACTATGCACTTTCAATAACCTATACCCACTCATGCTATTGGGAAGACGGATATACCGCTATAACTCAGCCTTCGGTTGAAAAAGAGTTACCCGAGGTGTTCGAAAAGCTTAAAAACGGCGAAGATGTTCACATTGTATTCTACGGCGATTCTATGACAAGCGGTATGAGCGCAAGCGGCGGTCTTTCTGATGTTTATAACACCGACAACAGTTCTACCATAGAATACGGTTGGTGGCTGCCGCCCTTTACTCCCAACTGGATGACGCTGTTTGTTGAGGGTATGAAGACTATGTACCCCAAAAGCACAATAACCTGGGAAAACCTTTCACTCGGCGGACAGACTGCTGACTGGGGCGCTAAAAATATTGAAGCGAGATATGCGCTTTTAGATAAGGAACCCGATTTATTCCTTATAGGCTTTGGTATCAACGATGATGGCAAAGGTAATGTAACTAAGGATGCCTTTAAAGCAAGCACACAGAGCATAATTGACTTTATTAAAAACACCAAGGACGATACCTCTATTCTTCTATATGGCGGTAACGCCGTTAATGATAATATCAGCATTTACGAGCAAGCTACAATCAAGCTCTTCGCCTCGGCTCTTGACGAGTTGGGTGCAGAGAACGAAAATGTTGCCGCAACACGCCTTACCGATATTTATATGGATATGGCCACCGTTAAGGAAGCGTGCGATTTGTTTGCTGATAACGGTGTTCACGCAGGCGACTTCGGTTGCCGCATTTATGCGCAGACAATGCTCTCTGCTATGCGCCGTTTAAGCTCGCTTGGTGATAGCGGATTTGAGGGCGAATTTGAAGAGGACATAATCAAGAAGACCTCTGTTACAAATATTACCTCAGCCAAGTATTCTGCCGATGACAAGAATATAAGCGGCTATGACGAGAGCATGGGTGACAGCTATCTTCTGGTTGAAAAGGCTGCCGGCAGCAATAACTACTGCGATATTTCAATTCCGATTGATATTAAGCACGGCGAAAAATATCTTGCCCACTTTAAGTTCAGAATCCTTGATTCTTATGCAGCCGACAAGGAAAACAACACTCGCTTTGACCTTCGTGTTACTGCAGAGCCGACCGCTTGGGCTATGCCGACCGGAATGACCGGTAACATATATCTTACATCCGGCAAGGGCAAAATCCTTGAAACATCACTTGGCGGTTTCTTCAAAATGTGGTACAGTGCGGCGTTTGAGCGAATTGTAGGCGACGGATATATGGACGCTTACATTGAAATTGATGCAACAAACACACCTAACGGAACATATTATCTCACGGTAGGTGTCAGAAACGGTGGCAAATATGCTATCGATAATGTAAGCATTGATAACCTAAAGGCGCTTGCTCCGCAGATGCTTGGTGCAACCGTAAACTTTGAAAATAATGACCAGCTTGTTTACGCTACGGGTGTTAACCTGCCCTCTCACCTTGCTATTTCAAAGGCTAAGACCTATATGGCAATATCCGACAGCTTGACTGACGAAAATTCCACAAGCTTTAACGATACCGACACACCCGAATATGTTTCCTCTGCCGGTATCACCGCATTTGAGGATATTGGAATCATAACCGAAAAGGAAAAGGCCTTTACAAACGGCACTCTTTATGCCAAATTTGTAGGCGCACAAAGCGTTGTTCAGACAAGATATTATTCTGTAAGAAGTGAAATAACCATTACCGACCGTTATGGCAACGCACTTGGAATTACGCTTTCAACCAGTGACGGTGACGCCGCTGACACCGCAAGCATTAAAGACGGCGTTTATAAGCGTTCGGTTACGCAGATTAAGCGTCTTATGGCCAAAAAGCTTATAAATGATTTAGGCGTTATTCCGACCGACGAGCAGATTCCGCAGGTTGAAAACTACGACAAGTGGAACTGCGACATTGACGATGTATGGAACTTTGTTCTTGAAAACGAAAAGGCTTTTGAATAGGTGATAATTATGAAAAAATACACTAATCCCGAGTTCACTTTAGACCGCGTTTCCTATGTTAATAATGTTTGTCTTTCCGCGCAAGAAGAAACAGGCTCTATGCCGAGCGGAAACCCCGAAAACGAAAAAGACAGCGGTAATTTAGTTTAAAAGAAGGTTGGTCTTAGGATATCTAAGGCCAACCTTTTTTCCAAATATTACTTATGAGGTATTGATTTTAAATACAGTTTATGCGATAATATTTCTAATAAATCCAAGGGGAGAAAGCAAATGGATAAAATTATATTAAAACAGATTTCTTCTCAGGAGAAGGTTTTTCTCACGGATGAGATGACCGCGCCTGAGATTCACAATATGACTGCGCTTAAGGGCGATTTGCTCGCATACCAGGTTGCATACACCAAAACCGATGAGGGCGTGCCGCATCTACTGTCCTGCCGCTGCGGTTTTAAGGTTAAGGTGCGTTCACCGCTTAAGAAATATGTTAAGGTTCGCAGCGTTGGAAATGTGCCGTCTGAGATGCCTAAATTCAGCTCGTGCGCGTTTGACCACGATGACTATGTTTTAAAAACCGAGCCGGGCCTTTTCCCCGACCCGCTTTATGAGATTCCGGGTGACCGCGTATACGCTTCTACAAATAAGTGGCGTTCGTTGTTCATTACTATCCGTCTGCCAGAGGATATTCCCGCAGGCGAATACCCCGTTGACCTTTTCTTCCAGCTTGCCGACCCGCAGTGGGACGAAAAGGAATGTAAGGTGCGCTTCAAAAACGGCAAAAAAGGCATTACATTACATATGACGGTGAAGGTTATTAACGCCACCGTTCCCAAGACAGACTTTATGTTCTCGCAGTGGTTCCACGCTGATTGTATTTCCGAGTACTACGGCGTTAAGGCGTTTTCAGAGAAACATTGGAAGCTGCTTGAGCAGTTTATTACCACAGCCGCCCAGAATGGCATTAACACTCTGCTTACTCCCATATTCACTCCCCCGCTTGACACCTTTGTCGGCGCTGAGCGTCCTACTGTTCAGCTTGTTGATATTGAAAAGCAGGGTGACAAGTATTTATTCGGATTTGAAAAGTTTGACCGCTGGGTTGCGCTTTGCAAAAAGTGCGGAATTGAAAATTTTGAGATGGCTCACCTGTTTACCCAGTGGGGCGCCGAAAAGACACCTAAGATTATTGCAAAGGTTGACGGCAAAAGAAAGCGCATTTTCGGTTGGGATGTTGCGTCCGATTCAGAGGAATACAAGAATTTTCTTTCGCAGTTCCTCCCTGCACTTATAAAGCAGATTGAGAAAAACGGCATTAAGGAAAACACTGTTTTCCACATTTCTGACGAGCCGAACACCGACCACCTTGAGCACTACAAAAAGCTTCATTCCTTTGTAAAGCCGATGCTTAAGGATTTCCTTATCATAGACGCGCTTTCGAGCTATGACTTTTACAAAACGGGTGCGGTTGACGGTCCTATTGTTTCTATTAACCATATTGAGCCGTTCCTTGAAAACAATGTAAAGCCGCTGTTTGGCTACTACTGCTGCGGACAGACCTATGCTGTAAGCAACCGCTTCTTCTGTATGCCGCAGTCACGAAACAGAATTATTGCCACACAGTTATTTAAATACGACCTACGCGGATTTTTAACCTGGGGCTTTAATTTCTATTTCAGCAAAGGCAGTGAGCATCTTATAAATCCGTTCCTTATCACCGATGCGGTAGGCGCATTCCCGTCGGGCGACTCCTTCTCGGTTTACCCCGGAAGAAACGGCCCAATTGAGTCAATAAGACTTGTTGTGTTCACACAGGCGCTCTATGATTTACGCGCTATGCGTTTGCTTGAGGGTATGATAGGACACGAAAAGGTTGTAGAAATTATTGAAGAGGTTGCGGGACAGAAGATTACCTTCAGCGATTATCCGCACACCGACGATTTTATGCTAAAACTTCGCGAACGCATAAATTACGAGATTGAGAAGAGGGTTTAATATGAAATCCGTAATAGGAATTGATATGGGCGGCACCAAATGCGCCGTAATACACGGAAAAATCGCCGATGGCGAGATTTCTATTGTAAACAAGATAAAATTCCCTACGGGAATTGATATGGCGCCACGGGCGGTTATTGACAAAATAATAACTGCCGTGCGTGAACTTGACGCTGATGCAGAGGCAATCGGCATTTCGTGTGGCGGTCCGCTTGATTCCGAGACGGGTACGGTGCTCTCCCCTCCCAATCTTCCGCTTTGGGACAATATACACATCTGCGACATACTAAAAGAGGAATTCGGTATTCCCTGCTATTTGCAGAACGATGCTGACGCGTGCGCACTTGCTGAATGGCAGTTCGGCGCCGGCAAGGGCACTGAAAATATGCTATTTATGACCTTTGGTACAGGTCTTGGCGCAGGACTTATTTTAGGCGGCAGACTTTATAGCGGCAAAAACGGAATGGCGGGCGAGCTTGGACATATCCGTCTATCCGAAAACGGTCCGTCGGGTTACGGCAAGAGTGGTTCTTTTGAGGGCTTTTGTAGCGGCAGAGGGATTGCACAGATTGGCTACACTCTCGGTATGGAGGCGTTCCAGCGCGGTGAAAAACCGCTGTATTTTAACCCCGACGATATAGGTATCTGTACCGCTAAGACGATAGCCGACGCGGCTGACAGCGGCGACAAGACCGCCATTGCGGTATATGAAAAAAGCGGCGAATATTTGGGCCGCGGACTGTCGATAGTTATTGATTTGCTTAACCCCGAAAAAATTGTTATCGGTAGCATTTTTGCGCGCTCACAGGAGCTTATCTGGCCTGCGGCAAAGCGCGTTATAGAGCGCGAGACACTATCACGCTCACGCGAGGTTTGCGAGGTTGTCCCCGCAGGACTCGGAGAAAAAATCGGAGATTATGCAGCTATTGCGGTTGCAGCATATAATGGAGGTAAATAAAATGTTTAATGAACTTATTTCTCGCTACCCGTCACTCTCTTCCTGTGCAGAACAGATTAAGGCTGCGGACAGCGTAATTATTGACACCTATGAAAACGGCGGAAAGCTTATGGTATGCGGCAACGGCGGAAGCTGTGCCGATTCTGAGCATATTGTGGGCGAGCTTATGAAGGGCTTTTTATCCCTTCGTCCTCTTGATGAAGAATATAAGGCAGAGCTTAAAGCCGCAAATCCCGAGCTTGACGACGATATGCTTTCAAAGCTTCAGGGTGCGCTTCCCGCTATTGCGCTGACAGGACATGACGGTCTTTCAACCGCATTCTTAAACGATGTTGACCCGTCGCTCACATTTGCACAGCAGCTTTTCGGTCTTGGAAACAACGGCGATGTGCTCATAGGAATCACAACCTCCGGTAATTCTAAAAATGTTTGCAAGGCTGCACAGCTTGCCAAGGCACTCGGTATTAAGGTTATCGGTCTTACAGGGCAGATGGGTGGAAAGTTAAAGGAAATTGCCGATGTTTGCGTTTGCGTTCCCGAAACCGAAACCTTTAAGGTGCAGGAATTACATCTTCCCATTTACCACTTCCTCTGCGCAAGTGCTGAAAAACATTTCTTTGGATAAATAAAAACCCTAAGTGATAAACTCACTTAGGGCTTTATTTTATACTATAGTCTTTTTAAGCCATTCGAGAGTGCATTTAACCATATATTTACCAAGCTCTATATTGCTTTCCTTCGCACTTTTTGCAAACCATTCGGTATTACCCTTGCAACGCGAAAGGTCAACAAGTTCTGGATATGTTCCCATAAGAAGCGAGGTTTCCCACTTGCCTGCGTGGTCAAATCCGCCACATTTCTTTTGTGCCTCGGCTCCTATGAGCGGTATAACCTTGATATAGGAAAAAGGGTCATCTCCGCCGCCAAGATTTTCGTAATAAGAGGAATAACTGTCACTTCCCCACCAGCCCTTGCCAAGGGTTTGCTCCATATATTCCATTATTACCTTTTTAGCCGCCTTATGACAAGCAATGGTCATGGGCATTAGCGCGTTATCCTCGGTCTGATGGTGCGCTACAAGATAGATATTTTTGTGACCCGCGTCAATCATTGATTTAAGCACATAGTAAAGATAATTGACATACGCATCCTCGTCGATATGAAAATGGCTTGGCTTTGGACCGCAAACGGCATAGGAAGCCACACCGTACCATATTGGCGGACATACGACAATTTCTTTTTCCTTTTCAAGCTCTCTAAGACATCCCGTTATAACAAGAGTATCTGTTCCGCAAGAAGCGTGATGAGCGTGATATTCCATCGTGCCGATAGGAATTACAAATGGCACCCGTCTGTCGACTGCACTCTGTATCTCATCATAAAACATTTCGGTCATCTGCATAATAGCACACTCCTATAATAAAATGGGCGCGGTAAAATTGCTTAGAATATTATTTCAGGACATTCCTTCGGAATTTCTGGGCTAAGCATCTCAAAGCCGTTATCCTTAACAACAATACCCTTTTCCCAACGAACGCCAAAGGTATCCGCAGAAATAAAGGTGTCTACCTGATAGCACATATTGCTCTTGAGGAAATAATCTGAGCTTGTTTCGCACCAGGGCGCCTCAACCTCTATTATACCGGTGCCGTGCAAGGGTCCGTAAACATAGTTGTTCTCAAAGCCGTTATCTACATAATATTTATAGAATCCCTTTGCAATATCTGCGGCATAAACACCTGCTTTAATCTGGTTTTCGCTCCAGGTATGAGCTTCACGGCAAAACTGTACAATCTCTCTTCTGCGGCCTTCAAGCTTACCGAGGCAGATGGGATAACCGATTGCGGCAGAATAACCGTCTATTTTAGCGGAAAGGTTAAGCTGAACAATATCGCCCTTCTGGAACTCTCTGTATGACGAACGGGAAATTGCGTGACGGGTTGAGGCCTCTGAGAAAACATACATAGGAAGTCCCTCGTATTCAGCACCATTCTCGTATACAGCCTTTTGTGCAACACCAACCATCTGAAGTTCGGTCATTCCGGGACGGATAGCCTTTATAACCTCTTCGGTTGCGATATTGGCAATACGATATCCCTCACGAAGACAAGCGAGCTCGTTTTCGCTTTTTATTGAACGAAGTTCAACCATAACCTTGCCCGCATCAACAATCTCTGCCTCGGGGAAAGCATCACGAATTGCATTAAATATTGTAACAGATGTGTCAAGGAAAGATGCAACACCTATGCGGATTTTTTTACCGGTTACACCTATGTACTTGAAAACATCTGCAAAGGTATCGGGCTTAAGCTCGGGATATGCGGGGTCTGCGCCCTCTCGATACGCCGTCAAAACAAAGGTTTTATCAAGCTTATTTCTGTCGGCGCCGAATACTGCAGACTCGGGTCCTACCAAAAGTGCTGCGCGGCCGGAAGCCGAAATTGCAACACCTGCACGCTCAAAAAGCGGCCAGAATCCAGAAAAGTAACGCGGGTTTGCATAGTCTGCCTCGTTACCATTTACTATCAGAGCGTCAAGCCCCTCGCGCTGAAGAATTTTTGCGGCGCGCTCTACTCTTTCCTTATACTCATAATCGGGAATGCAAATTCTTGACATAATTAATCCTCCAAAATTTTATTATTCACAATAGCCGGGTGTGGTATAGAAATTAACCACTCTCGGTTCTGCACGACCATACTGTGCAACGATTGGTGTGTCACTTTCAAGCATAATGGCATACTGCTCGCCCTCTGCTGCCAGGGCATCACCAAAATCAGCCTCGACATTTGTACGAAGACAACGAACTCTCATAGCGCCAACCTCTGCTTCTGTACTATAGGGCTCCTTATCGGTATAAATGCGTGTAATTTTTATGTGTGCAGTTTTCTTAGACACATTAGTTATTATTACCGATTCGTGCCCCGGTATCTCGTTTTCTCCCTTTGGCGGCATTTCCGCATCGGGAAAAATCCAAACCTTTTTTCCGTAAGCCATAAAAAACTCCCCCTTGCTTTTTAGTAATTATATCATTGACAAAAGCATTTTTCTTGTGATATTATCATATAAAATGGTAAAAAAGTCACTTTTGAGGTTGTTATGCAATTATATTCACATCTTGACAAAAAGACTCACGGCACACTTGATTTCCCGGTTGAATACTACTATGTTGACGGCAATCACCCACGATATCATATGTCATTTCATTGGCACAAAGAGTGGGAGCTTATGCGTATTATCGACGGTAAATTTAATATTTTCATTGACGATAAGCAGTTTAATCTATCAAAGGGAGATATTTTACTGATACCCGGCGAAGCTCTGCACGGTGGAGAGCCCGACGACTGCATTTACGAATGTCTTGACTTTGACCTCTATGCACTCTTTAAAAAATTGGATTTTGCTAAGTCACATCTTCGCCCTTTTTACAGAAAAATCTATATTCCTCAAATGTTTTTTCAAAAAAATGAAGGTTGCGAGTTCAATATAATTACAAACAAGCTTATGAACTGTTTTAATGAAAATTGTACCGAACTTGATGCGCTATGCTATATTGGTAATATTTTTTCATATATTATTAAAAACGGAAGTTTTAGCTCCGCAAAGAATGATGCAGACAGCCAATGGGCATATAAAATCAAGCCTGTGCTTGAATATATTGACACACACTTTAGCGAAACTATTTCACTTGAAGACCTTGCAAAAATTGCAGGAATGAATCCAAAGTATTTTTGCAGGGTGTTCTATTCACTTACCCATTATACACCAATGAATTATGTTAATTTTTATCGCGTTGAACAAGCGGCATATATGATTGAAACAACCGACCTTTCTATTACAGCTATAGGTATGGATTGTGGTTTTTCGGAAAGCAGTCATTTTACTAAGGTTTTTAAAAAGTACAAAAATATTACGCCGATGAAATACCGCCAGCAAATGCTGCAAAAGCATTAAAAAAAGACCTCCCAAGAGGTCTTTTTTTATTTTGTTGGAAACATTCCGCAGTTTTCTATTGCGGTGATGCCGTCTTCACTTTTAAGCCACTCTATAACCGAGCGCGCAGGATGGTTTTCTTTAATATCTTTTCGCGTTACGGCGTAGTAGCCGTCGGTTAGCGGATATGAGCCGTCGGCTACGGTAGTGTCGGTGGGTGCAATTCCCTCATACGATAGGATTTTAAGTCTGTCCCCTATTCCCGTAATTTCATCCATATTTTTAAGGTAGGCATAAAGCGTATAGCCTAACGCAAAGCTTTCGGAAGGAGTTCCGCCGTTGCCGCCCGTATGATAATCTGCAACCTGATTAAGAATTCCCTCCATATTAAGCGCGACAAAATTTTCTTCTATTTCACTATGCATTGGTTCGTTGTTTAAGATAAAGTTATTAAGCTGCGACTGGCTGCCGCTGTCTGCATTGCGGCAAATAGGTATTAGCGCTTTATCGGGTCCGCCGAGCTCCGTCCAGTTTTTTATACCCCAATTCAAGTAAATTTCGCGCACCTGAGCGCGTGTTATATTATCCGCGGTGTTTTCCTTTGGCGTTATAAAAATAAGCGCCTCGGCGGCAATTTTATGAAATTCGAGCTCTACGCCCTTATCCTCTGCGGCGGTCAGCACTTCCTTTGATGCGCTTGGGACAATTATCAAATCAACCTCGCCCGCTATGAGCTTATGGTATGATGGAACGGTTTTAGATGCAGTTTCAGGGTATGCATCATAAAAATCTTCTGCCTCCTCACTATGCATAGCCTCGTATATATTCTGGACTATCGGCAGTGTTGAGGTAGAACCATCGATTTTAGGGTAATTTTCCTTTGTTATGCCGTATTTCGCCGCGGTATCAGTCATTACGCTATCTGCGCCGCAACCGCTAAGCAGTAGTAATGCTACTAAAAGTAAAACAGCAATCCTTTTCATAAAAATACCCCCTTTGCTTTGATTATAGCATAATTTGCTAATTCTTCAACAGCATTGGGGGATTCTTAATTAAATATTAAAGAAGTACCGAAACGGCTTTTGCGAAATCGCGGTAGTCGTCTACGGTTATGAATTTTATGTCCGATTTATAGACCGATTCGTCGTTGCCGCCGAGTCCGTAATCGTCACCGACAAACACAACCTCGTCGTGTGAATAGCCCTTTTCCTTGCAGTAAAGGTCAAGTGCGTAATATTTATTATACGGCTTTGGTGCCATATCAAACGACGAAGAGCCGCCGACGAACACGCAGTAATCCGAGAAGGTTTTTACAACATCATCATAGATTGCGCGGCGCTTTTTGCGGTCGGGGTCAAATGCAAGCTTGTCCGCTTGCTGTGCCTTTGTGCCCAAAATCGGGAAGGTTACACAGCCCGAGGGGTGAAACTCTGTGTTTTCTCCTGCAAATTCGGTGAAGCCGTATTTCTCGCGGAGGGCGGTTACCTTGCCATCTACATGTTCACGGTCGCAGGGTAAAACGAGGTCGCGGATGATTTTAATATCGCCCGTTTTCTCGTCGTATTCGCCGTACTGCAGTCCGTAGTTGCCTATTATATCTATCGGATAATGCTCCATCTGGTCAAATATTCTTCTGACCTGACCAGCACCCGCCATAACAAGCTTATATTTTTTAGAAAGCGCATCAAGAGCTGCCTTGTTTTCGGGTATCATATGGGTTTTATGTTGGGTAATTGTGCCGTCAAGGTCGAAGGCTATAACCTTTATATTATTCATAATTAATCCTCCTCGCCGAAAATGGCATAGTAAAGCCATAAAACAGTATAACGGTCTTTTAGGTCCTTTGCGTATTTTATTGCGTTTTTCTGTTTTTCCTTGGTGTACTGCTCATCAAACTGTGTCATAGAGAGCGAAACCGCCGAAAGCATTTCTTCTATCTCCTTAGCGGTCGGCACCTCTTTTAGTATCGCCTTTATTTCCGCTTCTTTTTCGCGGTATAGCGGCATTCTGTCGGTGTCGTAGTTTCCTATTTTATCCTGCAAGGCTATGCAGCCGTCGGCAACCGATTTATACACGCTCTTCATTGCTTTTTCGTATTCGGTGCGGCCTTGTTTATAGCTTTTATTCGGGAAAGGTGTGTTTATGATTTTTTCGCGCAGTACGGCGGTAACGACGGTAGAGAAAGCTACATCTATGCCGTGCGGAAGGTACTCTTCCCCGTCAACTATTCCCGTAATTTCAAAGAAGTGTGAAAGGTGGTGCTCACTTCCCGAGGCGGGGCGTGAGGAGCCCGCAAAGCTCATTGCGATGCCGACAATTACGAGAGCCTCCATAAGCACCTTTACGCTCTCTTCGTTGCGGTTTATAAGTCCGTCTGCAAGAGAGAGTGTTTTTTCAACCATATCAGCCGTCAAATCATATACATACTGACAGAAATACTCGTCATTAACAAGGCGGCTAAGCTTCCAGTCGTTAAGTGCTGAGTATTTCCCGACAATATCGCCGTAGCCTGCCTTTATCATTTCAAGCGGTGCCGCCGCTAATACTGCGGTATCGGCTATAATTGCATCAGGCACGCCTGCGGGATATGTAACCTTCATTCCGTCGGTTATCATTGCGGCGCCCGTTGAAGCGTAGCCGTCCATTGAGGGTGCTGTTGCAACGATAAAATAGGGTATTTTTTCGGTATGCGATACATATTTACAAAGGTCCTGGATAACGCCCGAGCCTATGCCTATTATAAGGTCAATTCCTGCCGTCTTAGCAGTTACGCGGTCTATTGCCTCTTCGTTGGGGATAAGTATTGTTTCGCCCGGGAACAGTACGCGCGTTAATTTTTTACCGTCAAGATATTTTTCGGTCTTTTCACCTGCGGCGGCATAGGTATTGCCGTCGGCAACGAGCAGAATATTATTATAAGGCGCGCAAAGCTCTACTAAGTGTTTCATAGCATCGCTTTCGATATACACCTTTTTTATATCACAGCTATGGTGTTTTCCACAAGCGCAGTCAACGCCTTTG
This sequence comes from Acutalibacteraceae bacterium, assembly GCA_045590515.1. Classification (GTDB taxonomy): domain Bacteria; phylum Bacillota; class Clostridia; order Oscillospirales; family Acutalibacteraceae; genus SIG589. Next base: position 14,492 of record JAZNRD010000019.1, on the reverse strand, counting down.
AGTAAATCATTTATTTTCAAAACAATCACACTCTTTCTTTACATTTTCTTTTAATTGTATTATACTTACAAATGCGCAAACGCGCAACAAAAGAGCAACAATATGAGTATTTTTAGATAAGTTATAATAATTTTTTGAGGAAGTGTGCAAAAAATGCTCAAGAACGAAAGAGCGCAAGAGATTGTAAATATTTTGAAAGCAGAGGGCTTTTGCTCTGTAAAAAGGCTTAGCGAAATGCTTTATACAAGCGAATCGAGCGTAAGACGGACTTTATCTACACTTGAAAAGTCGGGCATTATCAAGCGTTCATACGGCGGAGCCGAGCTGCTTAACACGCACACGGCGGTTGCAAAGTTCGGAGCGCGCGCACAACAAAACGCAGAAGCAAAGCGCGTTATTGCCAAAAAGGCGGCTCTACTTATAAAAGACGGCGATGTTGTTTTTCTGGACCAGTCCTCTACTGCTATGTATCTTGCGTATGAGCTTAACGGTTTTAAAAATCTGACGGTTATAACCAATAATCTTGAGGTTATGAATGTATTAAGTCGGTCGGATGTTACGGTGTTTGGCAGCGGCGGAAGACTTACACGCGCAGGATGTATGGGCTTTATAGGCGCGGATGCCGAAAACACCTTTAAAAGCGTTTATGCAGATATTTGTTTTTTCTCGGCAAAATCGCTATCAAATGACGGGGTTATAACCGACTGCTACAAGGAAGAGATTGATGTGCGCCGCGCGATGTTTTCAAACTCGCAAAAGGTTGCTTTTTTGTGCGACAGCAGCAAGTTTGACAGCCGTTCGGCATTTTTGCAATGCTCGCTTAAGGATATAGACTATATTGTAACCGAGGACGAACAAAGCACATTTCTAAATGAAATAAGTAACATAAAAAGCATAGCACTAAAATAGTGCTATGCTTTTATTTTAAGCCGTCGGTTGCAGGGCCGTCCAAAAGCGTGCCGTCGGCATCAAAGCGCGAGCCGTGACAAGGGCAGTCAAAACTGTGCTCAGCGGCATTCCATTTTAATGCACAACCAAGGTGTGGACAACGTTTCTTGCCGAAGGTTAAAAGACCTTTTACCGCCTCTGCACCGTTAATAATAAGCTGTGGCTTCAGAATACTGCGCGAGGGATTAAAGAGTGGTATAAATTTGTTTTCGCGGTCTGTGAGCATATCTGAGAGCAGCTCTGCCGCCACCATAGCACCCGTCATTCCCCATTTATTAAAGCCGGTTGCGACAAAGAGCTTGTCCGTACCGCTGAAATAGCGTCCTATATACGGCATAGAGTCAAGGCTCATACAGTCCTGAGCCGCCCAGCGACATCGCTCTCTTGCGTCCGGGTAATGTGTTTTATAAAAGCGTTCTATCTCGTGATAGTTTCCGCCGTACTTCCCCGTTTTGTGTCCGCCGCCGCCAAGTAGCAGTAAATCGCCGTAACTGCGAAAGGAAAAACCCTTTTTATCGTCGTCAACATACATACCCGAAATTTTCTGAGCGTTTTCGAGCGCTATTACATACGAGCGGTGCTGATATAGCTTTAGAAAAAATCCTCCGTGCTTGTTTATAATCGGAAAATGGGTTGCAACTACTATGCGCTTTGCGTTTATTAAGCCTCTGTTCGTAACGGCGGTTGTGCCTATAAGCTCGGTTACTTTTGTGTTTTCATATATATTCAGGTCCTTTGCAATTCCGCTTACAAATTTTAGCGGATTAAACCGGGCTTGATTTTTTACTCCAACCGCACCTGCAGTACTGAGCGGCAAAGGCAGGTCACGCCTATATTGTGCGCTTATTTCGAGCTGTTTCATAGCCGATAGCTCCTGCTCAAGCTTTTTTACATCGACCGAATATACGAAATTATCCTCTATTTTATAATCGCAGTCAATACGGCGACAAATCTCGCCATAGGTATCAAGCGCGCTTTTGTTGGCTTCGTAGTAGAGCCTTGCCGCCTCAAAGCCGCTGCTTTTCATTATCTTATGATAGCACAGTCCGTGCTGATAGGTTATCTTAGCGGTTGTGTTTGCGGTAGTTTTTTGGCAGATTTTGTTTTGTTCTACCAAGACATAATCTACACCCTTTTGCGAAAGAAAATATGCCGTCAAAATGCCTGTAAGTCCTCCGCCGATAATAAGCACATCGGTTTTTATATCGTTTTGAAGTTTTTTAAAAGACGACAGCGACACATCTTCCCACCAAACAGACTCATTTTTGCACTCCATAACATCACCCGTAAATATTATTACGCTATAAGTTTTGGTTATGCAGCAAAAAAGACTGCCCTGTGGGCAGTCTTTTTCTTAAATAAATTCCTTTATGAGTCGGCGGCAGTTGAGTATGCGCTCAAGGCATATTTGCGGTGTGTAAACATAGTGGTTTGATGCCTCATAGCCTACGGTTGCTCTGCGAAGGGTAATTTCATATAAAATCTGTGACAATTTTTCTTCTTCCCTTAGCAATGCGAGGATTTCCTTTTTGTTTACGCTCTCACGCAGACGGACATATTTTATCTGATTATAGCAAGAACGGAAAATTGCGTAACAAGCGGCAGAAACATCGTATATTTCGCTGTTTTTCATAGGCTCTAAAAGAGAGAGTCCTTTTTCCCATTCACAAGACAGTTTTAAAAACTGTTCCTCGAGTGCCGCAGCGGTATATGGTCCGCACCATTTTTCTACATCGTCATATGAAAATCCCGTCATTGTAGCCAAAAATCCGCTTTTCTCTTTAAAGAGCAAACCCGCAGGTCCTAAAAACTGAGGTCCGAAATAGATAGTATCTATATGGAACGGGAATTCCTTGAATGCACGGTCAAAATGCTCGGTCGCCTTTTTAACAAGCGAAGCATTATCGCCGTAGAGCGAACAAAGCATATCGGTTTTTTCGCCATTCTCGGCAAAGAAATACTGTGACGCCATTTTAATGTTAGGCGACGGCGCACCACCAAGCGTCCAGCTTAATAATAAATCATTGACAGAGAGTTTCAAAAGATTTTCTATATGCTGACACAAAAGGCCGAATACCGGAATATACGGTACCGTTGAGCATTCCCAGGTGTTGTTTATTTGCACCTTGGCGGCGGTGTCACAGCCGTGTTTGGACGCAAGCGACCAAATCTTCTTAGCACGCTCACCGGGGCCTACAATCGACATTGAATAGTCAAGCACCTCGTCCTCTACGCCGGCAATATGAAACGGAATTGCCTCTTCGCTGACATTCATAACCGAAATACCCTTTGGCAGAGCGGATATGTAGTCTTCATCAACACCATTATAACCATACATTCTGTTCCAACCCCACGACCACGCAATAACGCGAATCGAGGGTGAAACCGATGTAGCAGCTTCGTATATGATTTTATTAACCTCTGTATAAACCTCCGCAGGAGTGCGGTCCTTGCAGCGTGGACAGGTAGTTTCCCTCTCAAACAAGCGAGAATGGCAATTTGTAAGGTTTTCCGATGCAGTTATGGTGAAGAATCCACCAAGACCCTCTACCGCTTTGCAGAGCGACTGCACCGCGTCATACAGATATTTTTTAACCTCGGGCGTAGAGGTGCAAAGGGCGCTGTAATCCCCTTCGCTATCACCCTTTAAGTGAGGATATTTCTCAAAAAACGAATGTGGCATAGCGCGCGGCTCGTTTATATAAAGGAAGACCTTTATTCCGTAATCAGCGGCACGCTTTACAAGCTCTAAAAGTTTATTTCTGCGCTCTTCATATCCCGCTGACAGAGCTTTATCGAATGGAAATTCACACAGCTTATACAGCACACCCTGAGTCCAGACAGCGTTAATGCCGAGTTTTGCATAACGATAAAGCATTTTATCGGTAAAGGAAAGCTCAATATCCTCGTCAAAAACATTACCGTAAAGGCCGTGGTAAGAATAAATTATGCGGTTTTTAAAGCGAGCGGTGCGCTCGGTAGTGCCAAAAGGCACACAGGGCGAACCCGACTCCTCCATTTTGTCAAGAAGCCACAAAAGTGCACGCAAAACACCGACCGAGTCGGCTGCTTTTATGCTTATACCCTCTTCTGTTACGGAAACTGTGTGGCTTTCTTCCGTGCCATCACATTTCTCTATCGTTATAAACTTTTCGTTACCGCAGAGGGACAGACCAAACCGTTCCTTCATATCGCGCATAAAGTGACCTATAAAGGTATCGATGCGTGAAAAATCGGTGTTATCTACTATTCCCCACTCGTTTGTTAAAATGGCGCCGTCAAGCTTAGCGTTTGCGGGGTTGATACTTTCCTTAGGAAAGAAATCAAAAGGCGCACAGGACGGTTTTTTAAGCAGTTCTTCTACATTTTTTCTAAGTTCACGAGTTTCTTCCAACTGTTTTGCATTCAGCGGTTTATATTCTACTTTTTCACAAAAAGGTTTAAAATAGCCGAGTTTTGCAAAAAGAAAATCATCTTCACGCAGAGTGTATGCCAACTGCTCCTCGGTCCATTCGAGCAAAGAGAGCAGCTGCTCGTATGGGAGTATATGCCAGTTTTGTTTTATGATTGTAATATATCCCTGCTTTTTCCAAACAGATACATCGCCTTGCTCTTGAAGTCCCATATTTTTTGCAAGCGAAAGCACATTGTCTTCTGTTGTACCAAGTACCTTTGCAAGCTGCTTTGCAGGTATAGTTTCCCAGTTGCGAAAGACAAATGCCTGCATACGCGTTGGGAAATGCAAAAGCTCTAACTCGCCCACATTTTTAATTTCCGGAAGAGCATAGTTTTTTGACATAATATCACCATCTTGTATGTTATTTTCCTTAATATACACAAGCAATATTACTTTGTCAAGTGATTAAAAGTTTATATTTTTGTAAAAAATAAAACACTTTTTTGCTAAATGGGATTTTTTATACTTAAGTTTTATCTCTCTTTAGAAACATTACACTTTTTATAGTCATAAGACTAACGAAAGAACTGCATAAGGTTCACTTTTTATTACAAGTAAAAGAACAAAAGCACCTTCCGCAAGGGATGGTGCTTTTTCGAATTAAGCGTAAACAAATAATGTTATATTATGCTTTTAATAAATTTTGCAAGTTTTTTTGAAACCCTCACCGATGCATTATAATTGGGATGTCCAATCGCGCCAATTTCATTTTTTTCAAGGGTAATTATCTCAAGCGGAAGATAATACAAATTAGAGTCGCCGCTCTGATTTTTATCTGTAATCAGTCGTGAAAGTGTAGTGTGAAATTTAGTATTCATCATTCCAAAAGTCCACACAATTTTGGCAGTAGGATAGGTGCTTCTTACTTTATCTATCAAGAAATCGGCCGCTTTATACATATTCTCATCATCTGTGCCACCGGGTACATCATTTGTTCCGCAGTTAAGTATAACAACATCGGGAGTCCATTGAGAGTGGTCATATCCGCCCATTTCTCGCAGAGTCAAATCAAAAATTCTTTTGAATGAATAGCCTTCCTCGCCGCTGCACGCTCTATATACACCTTGACCACTCCAGGCTTCTGTTCTAATTTCTGCATCAAGAAGCTGTGCCGTCAGATAAGCGTATGTCATCGTGCTGTCTTCTTCGTATGTATGATATGTATCTTGGTCAGATGACGACAATACTCCAAAACCTGCAGTAATTGAATCGCCTAAAAATTCAAGTTTAAGGCTTTTTTCTTGAGGCGCTTTTAAAAATTCAGGGTTCTTACCAAAAATTTTTACACTCTTAAGCACAAGAGGAACATTTCCCGAGGATATTCTCAAAAGCTTAACCGTATGCACTCTTTCACTCTTAAACTCAAGTATAACCTTAGGCATTGCACCAAGCAACCCAAAGCGTTGTTCACTTTTATCTGTAAATGTCTTTACATATACAGGTTCTTCTGAAACATATGCATCGAAATTGAATTCAATTCTGCTACCAATGAAACTAAGTTCCACACCGCTGTTACACCAAGATATGAAAAGTCCATCATTATACAGGGTTCTTCCGTTAATTTTTAAAAAATCCGTTTCGTTAGCCGATATTTCTTTATAATTAAAATACATGTGCTCCATCACCCACTTCAATTTTCAAAATTATAGCATAGATAAAAAATAAAAGCAATACAAAAAGTAAAACAATCAACCTCATTTTTATAGGTTGCTTTTTTTGCGCATCAAACAGGAAATTCCCCTGTTAGGGGAAATGTCTGCACAGCAGACAAAGGGGTAATGGAGAGCGAAGCGAGCCGTAAGTTGAATCTGTGACGCCGCGCGGTGTCGTAGGAAGAGCCCCTGGGAAATATCAAAACAAAAAAACAGCAGAAGCCGAACGACTTCTACTGTTTGTCTCTCGTGTCCGAAAAAGAACTGGTTAAAAACCGAAAATTTACATTAAAAAATTATCAAATTCCAAATCCCCAAGTAAAAACAAAGATATACGCAATAATTGTGAGAAATAATCCTAAAGTGAAAAATATTATTGGTAATAACCCAATCTTTCTAAACGGAACATTGTCATTAGCTTTTTTATAACTATAAAATGCTATTACCGATTCAACAGCTGATATTAGAGCAAGAATATTTAGAATGGGTAACAAGAGTAAACCTATAAGAAAACCAAACAGATTCCAAGCAGTCCACAATCCAAAAATATTGAAAACTGCCTCTATTAAAATCAGAACAAAAACAACTCCAAAAACAATTCCGTTGATGGTAGAAAAATTTTTATTGTTCTTCATAACATCATCGCCATGGGTGTATTATAGCATAAAAGTGATGGAACCGCAATACTTATTACCTCTCTTACCTATTACTTCTTACTTCCAAAAATCCCGTTTCAACGTTTTATTTAGTGAAAAGTGAAGAGTGAAAAGGTAAAATCCCGAACGCTTCCGCATTCGGGATTTTTGTCTTTTCCCCCATAAAAGACGAACAATGCATTTTCAATTTTAAATCGTTAGTTCGAGTCTGGGTGATCCGTAAAGAGTGTATAAATATAAATTCAGGAATAATATGAACACATCTATAAATTCGAATTTATATAACTAATTATAACAGAAATATAGTAAATTTACAATTGGTCGTATGATTATAATTGTTGTTAGCATTTTTGTGAATTGCAAAAACGAATATACTTCTTTATAAAACTAATAACTTTTCGTAAAATAGTATATTATCGCAGAGTATAATAGGAGATGTAAAATGAGAAAAAATTATTCAAAACAACAACAAACAGAAATTATAAAATTATATGCGGCAGGAAATACCGTAACCGAATTATCGAATCAATACGGCATATCACGTAGCACTATTTATTCTTGGCTGAACGATAGCAAAAACAAGAAACTGTTAAACCGAAAAATCAATATGCGTGATGTGATTGACTTAAAAAAAATGCGAACAACAAGAAAAAATGATTGAAATATTACAAAATGCTCCTTGTACAGTATCATCACCTTTACAAGAGTGTTATGCATATATTCAATCCATATCTGACAAATACAGCATTACCCTACTATGCAAAACAATGAACGTAGCTAAGGGTAGTTATTACAACCATACTCTACGAAACAAAAATGAAAACACTTTTTTTGCACAAAAGAAAGCTGAACTTACACCAATTATCGAAAAGATTTTCCACGATAACAATAAAATTTTTGGAGCCGGAAAAATCTATGCCATATTAAAAGACCGTGGATATAATGTTGCGGCAAAAACTGTAGCAGACATAATGCACGAAAATGGTTGGTTTGCTGTTGGGACAAGTGCCAAAAAGATTTACTTAATGACTCAAGAAAGAAAACAAAACATTCTAAATCAACAATTCACAGTTAGCCGTCCAAATGAGGTTTGGGTGAGCGATATTACATATTTTAGATATAATGATTTTTCATACTATATTTGTGTAATTCTTGACTTATATGCGAGAAGGGTTGTCGCACACAAAATTTCATTAAATAACAGCACACAGCTCACAAAGTCAACCTTCAAGCTTGCTTATGAGTATCGGCAACCGACCGAATTATTATTTCATAGTGATAGAGGTACTAACTACACCTCAAATACTTTTCGTGATTATCTAAAAGCTCTTGGTGTAAAACAATCCTTTTCAAATACGGCAACTCCATACAACAATTCTGTTATGGAGTCATTCTTCAAATCGATGAAAACCGAAAGACTGCACTGCACAGATTATCGTTCTGAAAGAGAACTTCGTGAATCGGTTAGAAAGTATATAAACTACTACAATAACGACAGGCCGCACTCTGTCCTCCGTTATCAAACACCTGAGTTCTTTGAATCTAAATATTACCGTAGTATAGGCATTTATAAGGGAAGTGAATCGAACACCGATTGTTCGAATTTGGAAAAATAAAATAATTGCCGACGTAATTTGACCTGTTTTATAAAAAGTGTTTGATAAAAGAAAAAACAAAAAAGCGACCGTAAAGTCGCTTAAATAAAGGGTTTTATAAAGAAAAATCACCTTCTAATCGAACACGAATGGTTCAGATTTGGAAGGTGATTATATTATTTAAGTTTCACGTTATAGCTTTTTAATATGTTTTCGCACGACTTACCTATAAGTATATCTACATTTCTCGCTATAAGCTCGTATTTTTTTTCGGTTGACCAATCCACAAGGTCGGACAATGAGAGTGTAAATTCTACTCTTTTTTCTTCGCCTGCAGCAAGGTGAATTTTCTTAAAGCCACGCAGTTCTTTGTTTCGGTGCGAGATATTGCCGCCGTTTTTATGAATATAAAGCTCGACAACCTCGCTTCCTTCGATATCGGATACATTTTTTACCCTCAGCGAAACCTTGATACTCTTTCCCAAGATAATATCCTCTGACGAGGCTTCCTCTATTTCATAGTCAGACCATTCAAACGATGAATACGAAAGTCCGTAGCCGAAGGGATAAAGCGGTTTTTCGTCAAAATCTATGTACGGTCTTATGGTTTTATAGTGGTAACAAATCGGTAGCTGGCCCGCGTGCTTCGGAAACGACATCGAAAGGCGACCAAAACGATTCTGCTTACCAAAAAGCGTATCGTAAATCGCACTTGCCGCCCACTCACCTGCGTACCCGCAGAAGAGCACCGCGTCGGACATACTTTTTATATCGTTTAAGACATAGGGTCTGCCCGCTATTATAAGCGAAACTATCGGTTTGCCAAGCCTTTTAAGCTCTTTTAGTAGTTTCTTTTGACAATCTGCAAGCTCAAGTGAGGCTAAATCCTGACCCTCACCACAATCCATGAATTTCGCAGCCTTTTCGATAGCACCCGCATCATTGTAAACGCTTTCAAAATCACGCACGCTGCTTCCACCGCAGCCAAAGAAAATTACGTCAGCCTCCGCTGCAGCAGCGGCAAGCTCCTCGGGCAGCGCGGTTACGCCATCCTCAAAGTTCCAGCCCTCTAAATAGTGAACGCCATTCTTTCCAAAATGCTCGCGTATCGAGACCGTTCCCTTGCGCTCGGAGGTATAGTCACCAAGCATATAATATACATTATCGGTATTGCCGCCTATAAGCAGTGATTTTGTTCCCTCTTTCAGCGGTAAAATGCCGTTATTTTCAAGCAGAACAAGACTTTCGGTCGCCATCATATAAGCAATCTTCTGACCTATTCCCGATTTAATATATTCCTCAGACTGACCGATATTCTCAATATACGGGTTATCCATAAGTCCGACCTTAAACTTTTTCTCAAGCAGACGGCAAACGGCAATGTCTATTTCCTCCTCAGAGATATAACCCTTTTCAACCGACTCTTCAAGCTTAGTCATAGCGGTATCCCAAAGTCCGCAGTCAACGCCCGATTTGACAGCCAACGCCGCAGTTTCGGCAAGGTCAATTCCTATTGCCTCACCCATTCGGTCAACCGCACAGCCGTCCGAGCGGACAACGCCGTCAAAGCCAAACTCGTCACGCAGAATATCGTTTAAAAGATATCTGTTTGCGTGGCAAGGCAGACCATCTATTTCGTTATATGCCGCCATAATAAAGTCACAGCCTGCCTTAACAGCCGACCGGGTTGAAGGAAAATGAATTTCTCTGAGCTCACGCTCACCTATTACGGCAACGCCCGCGTTATGACCTCCGACAGCGGCGCCCTGCGCCGCAAAATGCTTGGCACAAACCATATTTCCACTCTCGTTCATACCCTCTACTGCGGCAGCACTTAGAACAGAGGATAAATACGGATCTTCTGAGAAGCACTCCTCCGTGCGTCCCCAACGCGGGTCAACCGATACGTCAAGTATGGACAGATAAGGCACGTTAACGCCGCCAAGTTTCGCCTCAGTTCCTATCTGTTTAGTCTGTTCCTTATATAGCTCAGGGTTAAAAGAACAACCGATATTAAAGCTCACGGGATAAAGAATACTATCAAGCACCTGTCTACCGTGAGGCGCATCCTCCTCAATAAGCACGGGAATTCCAAGACGGGTATTTTCAATAATAAATTCCTGCAACAGGTTATACGCCGTTTCGCGCTCTTTTAGGGTTATTCCACCCGTGATGTAGTTTTTTTTGCACCACGGGTCAGAACGGAAATAGTTATTTATCATTCCAAGTCCGCCGAATTTAAGCACATAGGACTTAAACTCCTCGGTCAGTACGATGTTATTGTTTTCGTCGCGCTCATAGGCGTTAAAGCCCCAAAAATCCTGAGCAAGCTGACCCACCTTCTCGTTAAGAGTCATTTTTTTTACAAGTTTCCTTGCACGTTTCTTATAATTCATCAAAAAAACTCCCATCCTTTTCGAGCATTTTGTATTTAGCGCCTGCGGCAGCGTTAAAGGGGAGCTTTTCCCAATCGCTATCGCCTACAAGCGCCTTTATTGCATCTAAATTTTCCTCTGTGTCGGTGATATTAGGAACAAGCGGCGTTCGGATAATATGCGGCTTGCCACTATTTTTGAGCAGCATAAAATTCTCTATTATCTGTCCACTTTCAACGCCTGTATACTTTTTGTGAAGAGCGCTATTTGCAAGCTTTAAATCCATAATAACAAAATCGAGCTTTTCTATTACGGTTTCAAAGGTTTTAGAATCTATAAATCCGCTAGTTTCTATGCAAAGATGATAGTCGCTCAGTTCTTGTGTTAGAGAAAGAAGAAACTGCGGCTGTGAAAGCGGCTATCTGCTGCGGTGGCAAATCCCGTGCCGTGAATGCCGAAATTGTTTTATTTTCCACCCTCGTAAATATTGCAGTCCATAAGCACATTCATCAAGGGCGATGGCACAAACCAAAGATTTCTTATAACGCTGTGTATGCGGTCACATTCTTTTTCGATTTCCTTCTTAACCAAAGAAAAGAATTCTTCGTAGGTTTCACAGTTTTCAATGCCGTCGTGTAATGCCGTATCTACCGCCTTAGGATAGGACATTGCTGCAATATTAGCAACATCGGCACCAACATTTGGAATTATAAATTCCCAGCACGCCGCTATGGTATAGTGTACAGCGTCCTCGTGGCTGTAACCCAATCTTTCAAGTGCCGGAAAAACCACATCGTCATTAGAATACTGCGGAAAGCCAAGCCCCGCACGAGTGAGGCGCAATGCCTCTGTATAGCGCTCTGCGGGTGTAGCCTTAGAAACCCTTAGATTTATCTTTGGGTCTATCATTTTGTTGTTTTCAGATGCTTTAAGGCAACGCTTTTGTTGGGTTAAATTTTTAAGGAAAAATATAAGAAATCAACGAAAATTTTCTATTTTTTGGCTATCATTTCCGAACTGCTCCACAAAAGCCCCGAACACGCCGTTTCCTATGGGAGTTTTTCGCTCGCCGTTTTCAAAAATGTAGCCTTTTGGCAGAATTATCTCACCGTGCATACCATCGGGCACGGATATATTAAGCAAAACTTTATTCCCTTCGCGCTTCCAGGCAGACGATATTTTGCCTGCTTTACAATTAAACGAACACTTAGCGTCCGACAGCGCAGATAAGAACAGCGGACTGATACACACTTCGTTATGGTCATAACCGCTTGGATTATAGCGTACACCGCATATATAGATATAAAACCAGGCAGAAACATCACCCCAAAAATGATGGTTAAGTGATTCTATCTTGCCACCCTCGCGGTCGAAGCATTCAAAAAGCGTTGTGGCGCCGCGCGCAATCCAGTTGGCATATGACGGAAATTCAGGTCGGGTAATCATTCGGTAGGCGAGCTCCCCATAGCCGTTAGAGCTTAGCACGCGAAAAAGAATTCTCCCGCCCAACACGCCAACCTTTAAAAAATCGCCGTTTTCATGTATAAGCTCGACAAGTCGCGAAACAGCCTCTTGCTTTTCGTTGTGCTCGAAAATGCCGTGATAAATTCCCATTGCCTGTGCCGTTTGCGTGTTTCCGAAAACGGTCATATCATCATAGTTAATGAGATGCTTTCTTATGGCGGATTTCATACCAACAACGAACGCTTTTGCATACTCGCGCTCGTCCGTCATTCCTAAAATGTCATAGAAAAACGCCGCCTTTTCGGCTATGTCAAGCGTCAGAATAGAGTCTGTAACAACGAGCGGTGTATGGAATACGCAGGGCTCTTCGCCGGCCTCTGACCAGTCGCCAAGACCTATCTCCATAAGCCCTCTGCTATCAAGTCGCGACTCCAGATACCTAAGATATTTCATAAGCGGACCCGATAACTCCTCTAACATTTGCTTATCACCGTAATACTTATATGTATAATATGGCAGGTAAACAATAACATTATCCCAAGCGGGTCCGTTGCCCCACTCGTAACCCCACTCGGCAGTAGGTATTATGCCGGGTAACTGACCATTCGGTTTCATAGCTTTATAAATATTTCTAAGCCACTCGCGGTAGCTGTTCTGCGGTGTGATATTCAGTATCATCTGCTCAGCAGAGAGTGCCGCATCAGCCGTCCAGCCGTTCTTCTCGCGGTGGGGGCAGTCGGTTGGGAAGTAGTAAAAATTTGAAAAGTCAGAGCGTACAGTTGCCTCTTGTATGCGGTTTACAATCTCGTTATCACAGTAAAATGTGCCGTTTTGCTCTATGTCCGAGCACATTACAAGGTACGTAAGCAGTTCGGCCGTTGCCGCCGCGGCGGAAACGCCTCTTATATACACATATCTGAAGCCGAAATAAGTAAATCGTGGTATATGCGTGTTTGTACCCTCTTTGCAGGTATATTCCTGTTCTTGAAAGCGCACTGTTTTATCCTGAAAACGCAGATTGTCAGTATATGGCTTACCATCTTTAAGGGTTTCAAAGTATTGCAGAATGAGCTTCTGCCCTGCTTTTCCATTAATTTTAAGACGACAGACACCTGAATTATTCTCGCCAAAGTCATATACAAAACCGTCTTCAAAGGGAGCAATGCTTATAGGTGAAAGCTCACGTTTTACTACAATAGGCTCCGACTCACAAAGCACAAGCTCGCCCGCGGGTGCGTCCACACAGAGCGCGTTCGTCCAGTCGCTATCAGAGAATCCCGCCTTGTCCCAATCCTGTAATTCAAGGCACGCGTCATAATATTCACCATAGTGAAAATCGTTAAAAATTATGGGCGAATCAGCGCATTTAACGTTGCTGTCAGAGCATATTTCCTCGCACGAGCCGTCGGAATATTCCAAACGGAGCACAAAGCTGACCGCAGGTGCACTTGCCCAAGGCAGAGCATTAAAATTCCACGTTTCAACTATGGAATTCTGAAAGCCGTTGCCAAGTATTACGCCTATACAGTTTTCGCTGTCCGTCAGATTATTCATAATATCATAACGGTCAAAATATACAAAGTGTAGGGGATTACTGCGGTAAGGCGCCATTGCACCCTTTGTCACATCCCGACCGTTAACATGCAACTCATAATATCCAAGCGAAGAAATATAAATTTCTGCTGTCTTTATATCTCCGTGCACGCAAAATTCGCGTCTTAGCAGCGGTTGCGGAATATAGGAATCGACCTTATTATATTCACGGCGCATTGATATAAAACTACCACGCAGCTTATCCTGCATCAAAATCATCCTTTAGTATTTTATATCCTTATTTTACTATTCAAAATATGCTGCGTCAATTTTAAATTTTTATAATAATATATCGCAAAATACAAATTATTTATATAACAAAATACTAGCCACTGAAACAAGTCTTTTTGCTTTTTAATATGACATTGACATTGATGCGCCGAATGCCGTTTTGTCAAAGTCGGTCGAACGGCCATTACCGTATACCGGGGTGTATTCAAGCTCTTCTATTCTTGCTATTTCTCCCCTGTTGTATTTTGCTATCTTGTCAATGGCATATTCTATGCGCGCAGTTATCGTTGCATAGCGTGCAGCTATCCTCTCATAACCGAACACCTTGTTTATTTCTAACCAGCGCTCTCCATGCACTGCGCATAAATCCTTGTAAGCCATCAAAAGCTCGGGCAAGATTTCCTTTTCGTAAACACTTAAATCCTTACCCTCTTTATAGTCGGGCAGCATCTTCTCGTAAACCTTAGCTTTTAAAGCGGAGATTTTAAACAGCAGACGGGCACATTCGTCCTCGCCTTCGC
>JAZNRD010000018.1:0-29639 GCA_045590515.1 Acutalibacteraceae bacterium | reverse complement strand
AAAGGATTATTTACAGTGATGTTTATGTTATTACTCTGATTTGTCCAGGTAACGCCGTTTGAACAGTTTGAAACTGTGCCATACTTTTCACTAAAATACTGCGTTGTATCAACCTTTGCAAAGGTGGGCGTTTTGCCTACAACGGGTTTTACAACATTAAGGTCAACCTTGCTTATAGCGGTTGGTGCCTTGGTAGCCTGATACGCCTTATAAATAGAAACTTTAGTTCTGTTTGCTTGAACAGCGGGGCCCGATATTTTAGCCGTTTCATTATTTATGTGAGGATTAATTGTTTCGGAAAAATTGTTTCCGGATGTTGTTTCAAAATGAACATATACAACATACCAATATCCTTCTTTGAAGGTGTCATTAGCGGACATATCCTTTTCCCATTCCCAGCCCTCATCATATTCAACCCACTCGACACCAGTGATCTTGTGTGCGTCTGACCAGTTGGGGAGATCAGCCGAGAAATCAGGCTTCTCTCCGGCTACGGGAAGCTCTATATTCACCGCATCAACCATAGTAACGGATGCCGCAAAAACCGAGGTGGTTGGCATTAGGCATAAAAGCATAATTACTGTTAAAACCAAAGATAAAAATTTTTTCATAAATTCGTTCTCCTTTCAATATACCAACAAATTGTCTTGATTGGCTTCTGAAGCACATTCGTTCGCCATTGAAAATTTCAACACTTTGTGATATAATATAAAAAGTAATTTTTTCAGCATAAGAGATATACTTACACTGATTATATTATAATTATATTTGTTTCTATACCGTTTGTCCCCATACTAAAAGTATGGGAAAGGGTGTTTTTTTCAAAAAAAATATAGGATTTTTCGAGTTAGACCGCCTTTTTGAAAAATCACGGTCGGAGGAGAGCGAAATGAAGAAATTATTTGCAAGTACACCTATCTTGCTGTTTTTAATACTATGTTTGTCGGGTTGCAACGCCGTCGGAGCAAAAAGTGCAAGCCTGACGATCATCTACGGAGCTGCCTCCGTGTTATCTTTGCTGCTTCTGATTGGCTGTTGCCGATTGGTACGCAAAAATAAAGCATGGCTTGTTATGCTATTCTCATCAGTGCTTGTGGTAAACATTGGATATACCTTCCTGGCAATGTCCACTTGTTTAGAGATGGCATTGTGGGCAAACCGTGTGGCATATCTCGGCTCGGTATTTTTACCACTGTCGATGTTGATGATCATATTGAACGTTACCGGCACGAAGCATCCCAAATGGCTGCACGGTGCTTTGGGCGTTTTGTCTATACTTGTATTTTTAATTGCCGCAAGTCCCGGAATACTTCCAATTTATTATAAAGAGGTTTCATTTGCGATAGTCAACGGTGTATCTACGCTTGTAAAGGTGTACGGGCCGTTGCATCCGTTATACCTTATTTATCTGCTCGGCTACTTTGCCGCTATGGTTACGGTCATTATCCGCGCACAGGTCAAGAAAACCATCGATACTACAGCCCACGCAGTTATCCTTGCAATTGCGGTATTTGTAAATATCGGTGTTTGGTTCATCGAGCAGATGACGAGCATTGAGTTTGAAATGCTGTCCATTTCATATATTATCAGTGAACTGTTCTTGCTTGGTATTCACCTTGTAATGAACGAATACCAGCGGATGAAGAAGATCGTGAAGCGGGTCGAGTCGGTACAGGGCTATTCCGATGCCGAAGCTTCCACGCCGGATGTGATGCTCGAAAAGCCGGTAGAGGATGAAGCAGCCTCCCCTGAGCGCATCGAAGTCTTTATGATGGGACTGAGAACGCTGACACCGACAGAACGGGAAATCTATGATGCGTATATTGCCAGAGTTACCACGAAGGAGATTATGGCGAATATGAACATCAAGGAAACCACCTTGAAATATCACAACCGAAATCTTTACGGGAAGTTGGGAGTAGCATCCCGTAAGGAGCTGCTTGAAATACATAAGCATATTAAATCCGTACAAGCTGCGTTTGAGGAGGCAAACAATGTCACTGGCAAATAGGTTAAATCAAATAATTGACGAACAGAAGATCTCCAAGCGTGAGTTTGCAAAACGGGTTGAGGTTTCCGAAAACTATGTATACACGCTGACCGGCGAGAGTAATAAAATCACTACTCTTTCTCCCTCCCTTGCAAAAGTCATTGCCTTTGAATTTGGCTACGATGCAAAGTGGATATTGCATGGCGACAAAAAGGTATGACAAAAGCCGAATGAGTTTGAACGCTCATTCGGCTTTTTCTGTGACAGTTTGAATATTTAGTTTTTGCCACTCAGATCAATGGATTTCTGACGCATATTTAGAATGTTATTCTGCTCCTTTCTAAAACCGCCCAAAACCCGTTTTTGACACCAATGCGTTCAATGGGGCAACCAGTGAAAGTTCTTGTATTTATGCGAATTTCGGCGAATTTTGTCCTATTATAACACAAGCCTCGATTCTACGAACTATTCCTGTTGCTTTCATATATAAAAACTCCTTTGCTGACAGATAATAACAGTGTTATTAAATCAACAAAGGAGTTTTATATTTTTATTTTAGCAATCGCTATGGGAACTTTTTTGAAGCTATACTGTTTATGTTGGGTGGCACTTTTATAACTGATTGTCTGTCCTGAATTTAGAAAGTGTTCGAAAAGCAAATTTTTCTGCCTCTAACATATAATCCGCCGGGAAGTTACCGTTTCTCCATTCAAGACTGAGTGCACCCTCATAATTGATTTCTTTTAGCGCATTTGCGAAATCTTTCCAGTCAACCGTACCCGTATAGGGCAGCCCGTGAGCATCGATTTTTGCAAAATTATCGTGAATATGTAATGCTTTAAGACGACTGCCAAGCGCTCTCGCAAACTCACCAGCCTTTACGCCCGCACAATTTGCGTGACCCGTATCAAGACAGGCAACAAGATTGGGCGAGTTCATCATATCAATATATTCGATTATGGTTTCGGGCTGGCTTGTTACCGGCTCAAATTCATCCATTTTAAAGCGTACACCCGGCATATTTTCGAGCGCAATTTTTACGCCGTACTCTTCTGCCGTCGGAAGTAATTTTTCAAGATAATAATAGTTTATCTTCTTAAATTCTTCCCTGTTGTATTCACTTTTCCAATGCGGCATTGCCCCGTGCACCACCATTATGTCACAGCCAACAATTTTTGTTGCGATTATGGTTTTTCTTACCGCCTCTATGTTGCGGTCAAAAAGCTCCGGATGTCCTTCCGTATAAACGGGAAAGGGCGCGTGTGTTTGAAAAATTTTAAGTCCTGCCGACTCTGCAAAATGCCTGTCCTCTAAAAAGTATTTTTCGAAGGTAGCAGCATCGGCCGTTACAAAGTCGCGGTCGGGGTTAAGCTTTGCACAAGGCACACTGTAATCGAGGCCGTCATATCCTATCTCCGCAATAGCGCAAAAGGACTGCTCTCTGCCAAGATTATAATAAAGACTCATATTTTCGGTTGAAAGCTTAAGCATTTGTTCACCTAATCAAAATCCTTTGAAAAAGGATAAAATTTGCCAAACTCAGAAAGCGGCATATCTATCTTTTTCATTCGCCTTACACTTTCCTCAAGTCCGCCCTTGCGATTGCGCTCAAGCCATACGCGCTCGTGCTCAGGGAGAAAAACATTTTGGAGTGAACGCAGTTTTTCTATATGAGCACTGCGGTCGCCGTCAATATAGTTTCCGCTTTTATAAAGCGCGCAGCAGCAGGTAAACTCCATAATACGAATTGCATTTAAAAGCTCATCCTGCACTAACTTCGCATCGTCACAGCCAAGCAGTGCTTCGCCAAACTCTTGCCTTAGTTCTGCAAGGAACATAAGAAGTTTATCAATTTCTGCTTTATCAAAGCCTTCGCCTAAGGGAGCCCATTTTTCACCCTCAAGCGGATAGTAAAGGATTCCTATTATAAGTCCGCGAAGGGTTTTTGAAAAATCTGCAACCGAATGATATTCTCCCGCACGCAATAATGTTTGTGCAAAACGGTCACTGCTATCCATAAACACAAATTTATTAAGATACGGCGATATTTGTTCTTTAGCGTCTGCATCCGAATTCCAGCTCTTTGCCGCACTATATACAAAGCCCGGATATGATATCGGCAAATACTGTAGGTGGTTAAGGTCACCCCAATCGGTAACAAGAATACCCGAAGCACCGTGGGCAAGACCGCGATAAACCGCGTTATCAATATTGCTCATAAACTGGTTTGTGTTGCCGAGAATTGTGTTCCAGCTTGAAGTGCCGGGTGCATTATAATATGTGATGCCCGCCTGTTCAAATTTCTGACAGCTTTCTTCGGTCGGTGTTTTATCACTATATCCCCAGTTTACAGCTATTACATTCTCCGGAATTTCTTGCAGCAGCTCATCGGGTGCACGCAAGATAATATCACCCCAGAACATAACCTTTTCTCTGCTTTGCTTAACATAGTCTATTATTTTAAGCAGAAAATCGAGATATACCCTATGTCTTCCCACAGTTTCGCAAAGCTCTTGGTTTTTGCCACGACCCAATTCGTGTGTTTCGTCACAGTTTATGTTTACAGTTTTGCTGCTGAAATTAGGTAGCATATCGTCAAAAAGTTTTTTGACAAACTCAAAGGTTTCGGGGTCTTGCGGGTCAAGACAGTGTGGGCCTAAATAATCCCATCTATCAAGCCAGAAGCCCTCAGGACATTCGGCAAGATGGCGAAACTCCTCCCTCGCAAGCCAAGGGCCCATATGACCGAAGCAGTTTTGATTTGGGATAAGCTCAATAAATCTGTCCTTGCAGTATTTATCAAGCAGTTTTATTTCCTCACCCGTTATGGGCGTTCTGTCCTGCCAGACCTGCGGAAAGCTCTCGTACGCAAATGAAAATCCCTCTACATAAAGTTGAAGCTCGTTTATCTTGACTGCTGACAGGATGTCAACTATTTTGTAAAGCGTTTCGAGCGTAGGCACCTTGCTTCTTGATATGTCAAGCATAACGCCGCGATGAGCAAAATCGGGCTTATCGTGAATATGTATACCGCCCGAAATCGTATCCTTTTGCGCGTTTATTTGTGCAAGGGTGGTCTTTGCGCGGTATTCACCCAACTCACCCAAGCACTTAATAAATACACCGTCTGAGTTTATAAGAATATCATATTCCTCGTTTGCAAACCCACTAACATATTCCACCTGCACAAATGTGTCAGTTTTTACTGATTGACAATTTATATGCTCAACCGTTTTAGGATAGGGCAATAAAATTAAATCTTTCATATTATTCACCGATAATAAGCTTTACATCTCCTATAAGTCCTGCAGGATATGCAATCTTCTTTATATGGTTTCCGAGAATATTACTTACCCGTAATGTTATGCTGTTTTCGCCATCTTTAAGATATGGGGTAATGTTAGCCTTATAGGGAGCCCATATCATATCCTTAACATGCTCTCCGTTAACATAAAGCTCAGCACAGTGGGCAACCTCTCCCAAGTCAAGAACATACTGTTTTTTGCTGTCAAGAGATATATTAAGGGTATTTTCATAGCGCATAACGCCTGAAAATTCTGAAAGTCCCCATTTACTCCAATCAGCGAGCTGTCCGTTTTCGCACATATTATCGCTGCTTGAGCATGCAACGGTACCCGTCGGGAAGGAATAGCTTTCTTCTATATATGCCGACCAGCCGTTTTTAATGACGGTGCTGCTGTAATTGTCAAAGCAAAGCGTCGGCGCAACAGAATCGTAAACCTCTACCTCTTCATCGGATACGACAAAGAGTATCTCTCCGTAGCCGTCAAGAGTCGCCGATATTTCAGTCTTCCATTCACCGCGGTTAATACTTTCTGTTGCACCGTAAAGTGCGGTCTTACCCGTATGTGTATCAAGAACATATATGTTACCTTGTTCACGAATACGAACAGAAAAGCTTCTCTCGGTTTCTGCCTCGTTTATAAAGCAGTAAAGCACAGCGTCGCCTATCTTTCGGCGCATATACTTAATATCCTTGTCGGGCATTGTAAGCTCAACATCTCTGACTCCCTTATTTGTAAGATATCCCGCAAGTTTTCGGCTATTAAACGGATAGCAGAAATCCTCGTGCATATCTATGCCGCGCCAGTGAATAAAGTTCGGGTTGGCTAAAAGCTCAGCGCGCAAAGCGTCATATTCCTTATCCTCTACAGGATAGGTGTTCTTAATCTCGCCCTCACCGAACATCATTACAACGCCGCCGTTTCTTAGCAGCTCTACTGCGGTTTTAAGCGCAGCCTTATGAAGATTTGTAACACCAGCTATTATAAATGCCTTATACTCTTCGTCTCCAACAACAATCTTTCCATCCTCAAAGTTGGCGCACGCAAGCGTTTCGTCATTAAGAAAATCATAGTCTATCTGATAATCAAGAAGACCTGTTGTAACCTCTACAAGCAGTCGGTCTTTATTAAGCGACGCCTCCATGTCAAACGGAGTTACAAGCTCCTGATGGGTTGTTATAGGATAGTAAACCGCAACAGGACAGCTGTGAACACCCTGCGTTAAGATATATCCCAAGCGCTTAATGTAATCTGTATACTGCTTGAAATAACGCCAGTAATAATTCTGATAGAAGAGTGACGGAGGTGATTCGGTAACGCGGTCCTCTGCTATTGAAGCAAAAAATGCGTGTATAACTATAAGATTTACGCCGCGCACATACTGCCAGTTTGCCCAACGCTTTATGTCACGGGGACGAAGCTCCCAATCGGTCAGCGCATATGTTTCGGACATTGTTTTTTCCATACCGTAGCAATGCTGCGTTGAGCTTGCAAACTTTTCGGCTGTCTTTTGCGTATTTATGTCAATACGGTCAACGCCTGCATAATGCATATGACTCATAGCCTTCATTGTATCTGCCTGAGTCCTGACATGGTAGGGCAAAAAGTCTTCAAGGTGAACATGACCCATAAGCTTAATGCCGTGGTCCTCGCAATAATCCTTTAAAACCTGCAGGAAGTTTTCGTGATAAAGTCTTCCTAAAACCTCATAATAGTCGATACGGTATTTATAAGAATCGGGGGTAATATCCTCCCAAATGTGCGGAAGATAATCAAGAATATCATAACCCTTTTGAGCCTTGAACTCTTCGGGGAATCGGTCGGTCCAGGTTATGCTGTACCAGTCCTCGCGCGGTCCCTCGTTGGGTGCAAAATAATCAAAATTGACATAAAAACCCGGTTCGTCAACAAAGAAGCCCTTTATTGTAGAACCAAAATAGTCTTTAAAGCGTTTATAGTATTCCTCGTGTGTAGTTTTAATGAATATCTCTGTTGAATTGCGGTCAAGCAGGTCGATATAGCACTCGTCCGAATATGTAACGGGGCGCTGACCGTAACCGCGGTAATACTGATAGCCGTCCTTTACAGTAACGGGAATGGTCCGGTCGGGCATTTTTTGCCCTACGGGTACACGACCTAAATATTTTTCGCGCGCCTCGGGGTCGATAGCGATAACACGACCATCAGCATATCCGCTGGGCCAGTTGTTTTCGTCATAAATCCAGACACCCATATCGCGCTTTTTCGCCTCCTCTATGGTCAGGCGAACACGGTCAAACCAGGTTTCAGATAAATATTCAACCGAAAGACCTCTGCGAGCGTGGACGATAAATTCGTCTACGCCCTTATCCTTCATTTCGTTTATTTGAAAAATGATATGCTCTTCATTCAAATCATCGTTCCAAAACCAGAACGGAGTGGGGCTATAGCCCTTCTCAATCCTTTCGAACGATTCAAAAACTTGCTTTAACATATAAATACCGCCTTTAACACACCTCAAGGGACTGCCGTTTTTTACGGCAATCCCGTTTGGTATGATTTAAAATTACTCTTCTTCTTTTAAGACATTATTTTGCTTTTTGCGTTTTTTCACTATTAGTATTACCGCCACTGCTACTGCCGCTGCTGCAACAACACATCCGGCGATAATTGCAATAACGGTTCCCCAATCGGTTACGGTGACCGTCTTGTATACAGGCTTTTTCTTAATAACGGTAGGAGCCTTTTCTTCTTCCTGCTCGTCTTCTTCGCCCTCTTGGTCGGTTTCCTCAAAATCGGGGTCTACTATTTCGTCTGACTCGTTGTCAGGTTGCTCATTTTCTTCTGCCTTTTCCTCTTCCTTCTCCTGCAGAATAACCGGGAGATATGAGGTTTTTGCAGACTCGAGCTCATCTCCGTATACCTCGAGCTCATAAAGCGTTGCGGGGGCTGTTCCCTTCTTTATTACATCGGCTATTCTGACATAGCGAACACTCTCGCCCTTGAGGTCATAAGATTCCTCACCGCCTAATGACTCTTGCTTATCAAGCAGCTTTGTCCAGTCCGCCTTATTTTCTGAAACCTCTAAGGTATAAGAGACTGGGAGATATGCAGTCCACTTCATAATAAGTGTATCGGCACTATAAGCTTTACCAAGGTCGATTAATGCGTAGCCGTCTTCCTGTGTTGAAATACTCCAGTACGAATCTGCACTGTTATCAAGAATGGCCTCAATCTGCTCGGGGTCAAAAATATTTGATTCATATTCAGCGCCCTTTGCAAGATTCTTGAGCACAAGACCACTATCGGTTACGGAAACCTTCTTCCAGTCCTTGCCCGCAAAAACTACTGTGCTGTTTTTGCTGTAATCAACATAGTAGCCAACAGCAGTATCATCAGACGGAAGCTTATCAAGCTTGGTTATTTCCTTGCCGTCTACGCTAACTGTCTTTGCGGTGGCACCTGCTACATAAACGACCTTCTGTCCGTTTGATTTTACCGATTCAACAGTAAAGGTATCACTTGCAACAGCCGTTACCTTGGAGCTAACGGTTACGTTATCATCGGGCTTATATTCTGTGGTACGGTTTCCGTTTACGGGGGTTACCAACAATGCATCGTAAGCCTTATCCTTCATAGACTCTGCAAGTGCAAAGCCCTCAGATAACTGAACGGGCATTGCAGCACCGCCGCGGATATAAACAGGAATACGGTTTATAGGAGCAAGCACGGTCTTTGCGGTGCCGCCGTTTATAACCTCTCCTGTCCAGATGTCTATCCATTTTTCTCCGCTTGGGAAATTAACTATGCGGTCGGTAACATTTTCTTCAAGTATGGGGCATACAAGCAATTCGTTAGCAAAGAGATACTGGTCGTCTATGCCTGAAAGCTTGGTCTGCTCTGGGAAGGCAACTGCCATCGTTTGTACCATAGGCTTGCCTGTTTCACCTGCATAAAGGTTTGCGCTGTATATGGTATCAAGCAGATTCATTCTAAGCCAATAAAGCTCTTTGAAGGTTTCTTTTGCAAGCTCTCCGTATACCCACGGGTTACGCTCGGTTGTGCCGTGCTGACGCATAAGCGGACTGAAAGCGCCGTACTGCAACCAACGCAGATAAAGCTGACTGTTTGTGTTTCCGCCCGCAACACCGCCTATATCGCTTCCGTAGCTCGAAAATCCACTGGCACTTACGCTCATACCGCCGTTATATGCAATCTGAAGTCCTGCAAAGGTAGAGCCCTGGTCGCCGTTGAACACAGCACCCCACTGCTGACTACCTGCACAGCCCGCACGAGCAAACAGAACAAAGTCCTTGCCCATTGCCTCAGTAAAGAGCTGATTATATGTTTTGGTGTAATGATATGCATTGAAGTTATGCATCTCGGCACCGGTCATTCCGTTAGAATAACTGTTGGTATAGGGTACATATTCACCGTAGTCTATCATAAGGCCCTTAAGTCCCCAGGACAGCGGCTCCTCGTATACCTTTTTAAGCAAGCTAAGAGCATTTGGATGAGTCCAGTCAACCGTACGCGAGTTTGAATACTTACCCGTCATATAATTCTTTGTTGCGGGCAGTTCAACATCGCCAAGCAGCTGCTTCATAAGAGTAGAATCCATGAGCTTATGCTCTACAAAGGTTGATTGGTCGTTTATCCAACCAAAAACATTAAGGTTAGCGGTTTTAGCAAGGTCATAAAACTCCTTATTAAAGGACGGAGAGTTTTCAGCATATACAGCCGTAGGTGCTATGCCCATATCCTTCCAGCCCGCTATTTCCTTCTCAAGCACCGAAAGGCTTGATGCCTTGCCGTAATAATCGTTTGTATAATCAGGGTTCCAGTAGTATGTATGTCCGCCGCCCCAATATTCATATGCCCATTTAGGCAAGGTGGCTGGTTTACCCGTTAAATCAGTATAATCCTCGATATTTTCAAGTGGCGTACCGGTATAAACATAAAAGTCAAAGTCGGTACCGTTAAATTCGAGAGAATAGGTGTCGTCCTTTGTGCTCGCTATATCGGCAACACCGCCGTAAAGCGAGTTAAAGAACACGGAATATCCACTATCACTATGAAGTATCGGCACATTTTTATATGCATACTTTTTATTACTTACAGAGTTTTCCGTCTGATATGCGGCATCGATATTCCAAAGCTCCGCATACTGACCTACGAGGTTATAATTGCCGAAACGCTCGCCAAGTCCAAACAGAACCTCATCCTCCGCGACAGGTCCGCTTATTTTTACCTTTAACATTTCACCGTCGTTAAAGCCAAATCCTATCTGTTCGGAGGTTATGGTATGGACAACTTTTCCGTTTTTATTCTTAAATTCAAGTTTCCACGGCAGCGTATTATAGGTAAGCGTTACACTTGCGTCCCCTGCTTTCAGGGTCATAACGCCTTCTCCTACCTGATAATAGGATATTTTCTGTAACGACTCAGGCTTAAATTCGCCTTCCTCGTCGGTATGAATACGCACACCGCCTTCGGTTGGGAATTCAATATAAAACTTGGTCGCTTTACCGTTTACATTAGCGGTAAGCACAGTCTGTGTTTCAAGCTTTTCCACACTTTTAAGCTTTTGCGGATTTGCATACTTTGCAAGATAATTATACATTGTGGGTCCGACCGCGGCGTGAACAGAAAAGCCTGCACCCACAGTCATAACAACGCACATTATAATAATCAAAGCACGCTTTAAAAAGGAATGTTTTTTCATAAACATATTCACCTTTCTTCCATTTTTTATTACCTATATAACTACCTCGTGCCAGTCATCTCCTGCGAAAATAACCGTGCTATTGGTAGATTTTTCAACAAAGTATCCAACCGCCGAGTCATCCTCGGGCTTGGTTTCAAGCGCACACAAGGGCTTTCCGTCAACCGTAACAGCCGATGCACTTACACCTCTTACAAGCAAAACTCGGCTTGTGTCAGAAACGCTTCTTGTAACAGTAAGCTTTCCATCCGAGTTTTTAACGGTATTAGCGGTCAAAATCCCGTCATCACACATAAATTCCGTAGTGCGTGCATTTTCGGTAGGTGTTACAAGCAATGCGCCAAAGGATTCGTTTTGCATTGAACGAGTAAGCTCAAATTGCTTAGACAGCTTAATTGGAATCGCCGCGCCGCCCTTTATATAAACGGGAATTCGGTCTAAGGGAGCCAAAGCAGAAACGGTCTGTCCGCCGCTATGCACTTCACCCGTCCAAATATCTACCCAAAGGTCGCCCGACGGCAAATGAACCTCGCGTTCACGCACAGCGTCTGCCAAAACAGGACACACAAGCAATTCATCTGCGAAAAGGAACTGGTCATAAACGTAAGACAATTTTTTCTCATTTGGGAAGGCAATTGCCATATTCTGAACAATTGGAAGACCGGTTTTACCAGCAAAAAGATTTGCGTGATACAAAAGTTCTATTAAATTCATTCTGAGCCAGTAGAACTTAAGGAAGGTGTTTTCTGCAAAAACACCATAGGTCCACGGGTTTCTTGACTGTGTTCCATGCTGACGCATAAGCGGATTAAATGCAGCGTACTGCATCCAACGCAAGTACAGTTCTTGTGTATTGTCAGATTGTAGCGTTAGTAGACCGCCGAGGTCTGTACCATAGCAAGAGAAGCCGCAGGCACTGATATTAAGTCCACCGTGATAAGCAAGGTTAAGTCCCGTAAAGGACGAGCCCTGGTCACCGTTAAACACGGCACCCCAGCTTTGACTTCCCGCACAGCCGGCACGGGCAAAGAGCACAAAGTCGTTACCTAACAGCTCCGTAAACACATCGTTATAGGTCTTGGTGTAGCAGTATCCTATAAAGTTATGCATTTCTTCACTCAGCATTCCGTTATAATACTGTGCTTCGTGAAGCGGTAAATACTCACCATAGTCTACCATTAGGCCGCGAAGACCCCATTTAATAGGCTCTTCCACAGAAGTTCTTATAAGGTCAACTGCTGTGGGGTTTGAATAGTCCGGATAATTGTGTGCAAAACGTTCCTCGCCCGAATAAAATTCGTTAAAATTGTCACGAGAGCGAGCGTGAGGAAGTTTTTCATAGGGCACATCAGGCAAACGACGCTGCTTTTCTTCTAAACTAAAACCTTGATGTGTCAAAAAGTCAACCTGCGGGTGAGTCCATCCTAAAACTCTTATACCGTTTTTGTTGGCTTTTTCATAAATGCTGGGTATAAATGAACCCGAATTTTCTGCGTAGGTTGCTTCAAGCTTTACACCTAATCGCTTATAACCCTCAATCTCAGCATCAAAGGTTTTATGGCAGTTTTCCTCGCCGTAGCGGTCGGTTTTATAATCTTTATTCCAATAAAATGTGTAACCGCCGCCCCAATAGCCAAACGCCCATTTGGGTAAAACCTTTGGCTTGCCCGTCAGATTAGTATAGGCAATGAGGTTTTCGCGAGGTGTGCCGGTGTAAACATAGACATCAAGCTGAGAACCAAAGAATATAAGCGAATATATATTACTTTCCTTATAGCCTATATCAGCAATACCCGTATAGAAGGTATTAAGGAACAGTGAATATCCACGGTTTGAATGTATAAGAGGAATATTTTTATAAGCCTGTGTGACGCCCTTTATTTCGCGGATAAGTTGATAACCCTTATCCACATTACACATGCTTGAGGTTTCGGTTCCAACCTGGTTTATAGCGTTAAATCGCTCGCCAAGGCCGTATATAACCTCATCGACAAACACATCACCGTCGAGTCGTATGCGATTTTGAACACCGTCCTCAAAGCCGTAAAGAAGCTGCTCTGAGGAGATGGTATGTACGGTTTCATAATCAGAATTTTTAAAGTATATCTTCCATTTGTCCTGTGCGTAATTTACAGAAGCTATACTGTTGTCGGCCTTTATGGAAATTTTTCCGTTTCCATCTTCTATAATCTCAAAAGGCTTGAATGACTTTGGCTTAAAGTAACCCTCGGTTTCCGAGAAAAGTCTTATTCCGCCCTCTGCCGCAAAGGCTAATGTGAGCGTTTTTTCTTCTCCGCCAACCGAGCTTAAAAGCACAAGACGGTCTTCTCTTTTCTCTATGCTTTTTATTTTTTCAAATGATTTCCAAATAATATTTTCGCTCATAAGAGTCCCCTCTTTTCTATCCAACGATACCCGTTTTTTCAATACTTTCAATAAACTGTCTTTGCAGACAAAGATACATAATTGTAACAGGAAGAATTGAAAGTGTTGTTCCGGCGTAAATTATTGACTGGTTTGCCGCCGAAACGGCGCCTTCTCCGGCACCGCCGTAAAGCGCTTCATAAAGCGCAGTAAACCTTTGAAGCTGCATTGGAAGAGTAGATATGGCAGAGCCAAAAAACAGATTAAACTGACTTGTTTCGTTCCAATACCAAATAAATGAAAACAAAAATGTCAGCACAATAGCAGGTATAGACATTGGAATTGCCATTCGGTAAAACACCTTGAACTTTCCTGCACCGTCTATTTCTGCCGCCTCATCAAGTGCTACCGGATAACTTCCGAAAAATTGCGTAAATATCAAAATGAAAAGCGCGCTTTTTAGTCCTTGCCCGAACAGCGCCGGTAAAAACGCAGTCCAAAGCGATTCTATTATTCCCGCCTCATTAAAGAGAACATATCGCGGAACAAGTGTGACCTGTGCCGGTATTATAAAGGTTGCAACTATGAGCACAACCCAAAACTTTTTAAGCGGAAAGTTAAATCTTGCAAGTCCAAAGCCTACAAGCGCTGCTGATAGGGTTTGAAAAAGTGCCGATAGCGTGGAAACGAGCAAGGAAGTTCCAAAGCTTTTTAGAAAATCGAGTGTATTATATGCCTCACCGTAGTTGCCAAAATAAAGGCTTGTAGGCAACCATTTTACAGTGGGGTCGGTAAGTGCCTCGGGAGAAAAGAAGCTTTTTAGCAGCATTGTAATTATGGGATACAGGAACACAAAGCCTATTCCACCCAAAACAATATAGGTTATAGCCAGAGAACCTATGCGACTTCTATTGCTTTTGCGTCTTAGGAAGGCGCCTATTTTTGCAATAAACGTATTCATCGCTTGCTCCTCCTTCCCATAAGCGCAAACAACAGATAAACGGCCGCCAGAAGCAATAAAACTATTAAAGAGTATATCCACGACATTGCTGCGGAAAAGCTATATAGTCTTGTCTGGTCAAATATGCGGTCGGATATGAGTGCGTTTACCTGCATTTCCGAATAGTTTGCTAAATCAACGATGGTATAAATCGAACACAAGAGCGCCAAGGGTGCCACATGCGGCATTGTAATCTTCCAGAACTTCTCCCACGCGCTTGCACCGTCAATGCTTGCCGCCTCATATATATCGGGGCTGATTTTTTGAAGACCGGCTAAAAAAACGAGAATCTGAACACCCGAAAACCACAGAATTATTACAAGGTTGTTTAAGATAAACTGCGACGGTTTTTGAATAAAGTCGGGAAGCGAATTTATAAAATTCTCGATTAGCGGAGCCTGTGACGACAAATCAACCGAGTTCCCTGTGAGCAGCTTGCTTATTACGGGGCCGCTCATAACAATTACGGGGAGGAAGAATACCCCTCTGAAGAAGGTGCGCAGAGGAAATTTTCCGTTCAGCAGCATCGCAATTATAAGTGCGAAGACAACAATTACCGGTGTGGCACAGCAGATAAACATTAAGGTTTCTGCTAATGCCGGTTTGAAATATAAATCGGTATTAAGCGTATAATCGTAGAAAAACAGTCCGCTCCACGAAAGCTTCATACCCGTTGTTGTAAGTTGAACGCGGCTAAGACTCATTGCAATGGAGTATATGGTAGGATAAAGGGTAAAGGCTAAAAAGCCTACTATCCAGATTGCTATAAAGCCATATCCTATAAGGCTTTGCTTTGCCGAAAGCGATAACCCTTTTCTATCCACTTTTCTTTTGCTCATAGCCGGCACCTCCTTTTAAAAACGCTGGTTATTTATTTTTTACGGCGTAGCTCATAGCCTTTATAACTACGTTGTCGACCTTTACATCTTTAGAATTATAATTGACATAAATTGCATCGCCGTCTGAATAAGTTACACGAACAACGCCCTCGCTTAGTACGGTGTGGTCGGTTATACTCTGACCACTGACCGCAGATAGCGCATCGTTTACGCTGTGATATACATTGTTAATAGTGTCTTTCCAGTCCTCAAAGCACAGCGAGAAATAGTCAACAAGCGGAGTATCGCTAAGCTCATCATTATCTGCTGCCATTACTAAAAAGGATGGATAAATTCCGTATTCTATCATCTTTAGAATACTTGTTTGCGAATAAAATCCCTGGTTACAGAATGGAGAATAATAGTCTATGCTACCTTTAAGCACCATCTGTAAGAACGGAACAGTATCGGTTTCAAAAAGATACTGACTGTTACTTGAGGGAATATCAAAATATGCGTCGGTATTTGCCCAAAGATAAAGATTGGGGTTATAAAGTGCGGTGTTCTCGAAGTTTGAGGCGGCCTTTATCAGCGTTTCCTTACTATCGCTTCTTGAATACGATTTCTTTTCAGTATAGTCACTGTAAAGAGTGTTTCCCACGCCCGCGAGTGCAACCTTAGATGTGCCATGTTTTGCTTTTAAATTCTCTAAAAGCTTTACCGTACGGCTAACCTTAGCAAAATAGTTTACAGTATACATCTGTGCCTTATTAGCACTTACCTTCTGACCAAAAGCCCTTGCAGCGTTTATCATAACATCACGCGACAAGGATACCTGGTCCTCGTTGGCTGTAACAGCATTGGCATAAAGGTAAAGCTGACTATCAGATTTGTTTAGCTTTTCTTCAAGCTCGTTTATTCCTTTTTGCCCACCTATTAGGCCCTCTGCACGCATTGCGCCGTATTTTACACCGCTCTGTCCACCGTTTTGCCATCCGCGCAAAACCATAAGCAGAGAGTTTATATCCATTTTTCCGAGCGTATCAACAAACCCTTGTGCTTCATCGGTTGTAGTAAGGGTTTTGGTTCCGTTCCACAAAAAGCCGTCCTTAACCTCAGCTCCAAGCACCTCTAAACGCAGAGGTATCTGCTCTTTTTGTTCTAACTCTTTGTTTAGTACACCCTCTTCCAAAAGGATAGAACGGTACTTGTTGGCCATTCCGGAATAATCCGCCTCATCACCCGACATAAGATAAATTCGAAGCGACGGGGTAAATTCGTTTGTTTCATTCTGCGGCTGATATACACCGTTTCCGCTGCCGTTTACGGCGTGAATATGCATACGACGATAATCAAAACGGGTGGTAACCCAGTTATAATTAGTGGTTATTCCTGCCACAGACGCCGTAATTGCCGAATATTCCTCGCCCGATTCGATAACAGAAAAAAGTGCGTTTTGCGAAGCTCCGTGAACTATTCCGTAAACGGGTAAGCCGACCGGCAAGGTTTCTACCATAAAATCATTACTGCGGTTGGCATTGAGATTGCTTGCCTCACCGAGCTGGTCTATGCCTGCATCAAGTCCATATACACGCTGGTCAAAGCCTGTTAAATAAGTAGAGCTTTTTGCATATCTTATAAGTGCACCGCAGCCATCGGGTATAAACATATATCCGTCCACTTTATCCTCGTATGTACTGCCTAAGAACGGAACAAAATAAAGCGATTTAAGAAGGCATTCGCCCTCTTCCTTAAAGCTTCCGTCCACAACCTCAAACAAAAGGCTGTCCTCACAGAGAGTCATTGTAAAGGCAAGCGACATATCAATTTTGCGGATTTTAAACTCGCACAAAAGCTTATCCTTTTCCCAGGTATAAAAAGCCTTAACAGCCGAATCGGAAAGACTTATACGCGCTTCGTTCATTTTTTCGTTATAGTATTCAATAGAGCAAAGCGAATCGGCAAACGCCTTCCACTTTTTATTAAGCTCATCGGTTTCGGGGTTATCAAGTCCGCCCCATATATAACCCGATTTTTTGTCTACTATACGAATAGAGGCTTTGTCCTCATTAAACCATACCTCTGCTCTTGCGTTTTCAAGCTTTTTCTCGAAACCCTCAAGGGAAAAGGTGTTTTCTACCTTTTTTCCGCTCTCAACGCGGGTATGACGAAGAGAGGTGTATTCAACGGTGGATGTGTCCGGAACGGTGAAAACTACTCGTTCACTGCCCTTTGCTCCCGCTATAACGGCAAGCGCAAGCAAAATACATACGATAGCTATCAACGCTCGTTTAATTCTGAACACGGTATCCCACCTCTCCAAAAAGTTCCTTAAAGAAGGAAATTGCTTGATTCCAAAGCAGATATATAATCGCAACAGCGACTACTACAAGAATCATATAAAAGATTGTTAAAACTATATTTTTAATTGTTTCGCCTACTGTAAACTGCTGAATCTCCTTTACGCTTAGGAACAGCAGCACAACGCTCCAGGCTAAGATAAATATCCAGCCGAGAGTTACTATAAACGACTCGTTAAGTGTGAGTACGTGTGTAAGCAAAACAATAAACGGAGTTAAAATAATGTAAGGTGACAGTGCATAAGCGGTTGAAACATATACATTTCTCAAAGAGCCCTCACCGTCGTTTATTGAGCTTAGCATATAGCTTCCCGTTATCCACAGTAAAAGCGGTATAAAGAAAAGCATAACAAGTGTTATTGGTTCGGTCGCTTTTATATCAACAAGGCGGAAAATATATCCGCGGCCGAGCATATCAAGCAGGTAAACACCAAAAGCAAGCAAATAAAGAATTGTTGCCGAAAGCGGACCTGCGCGTTCTTCGCGCTTTGCATAATAATATCCGTCAAGCGGATGACGCAGCATAAAGCCTGCAAAACCTACCCGCTTGCAAGTGATAGCAAGAGAACCCTCAGGCGCTGCCTTTGTTTCTTTTGCCGGATGCTTTTTTCTGATTGCTTTCTTAACAAAGGAAAAAGCAAGCAGTGCAATTACAGCAATAATGATATAGAGGATGTTATTATGTAACCAACTGTTTCGAAGCTCCCAAAACGCCTCTGAATAATATTTAGTATCATTAGCGATTTTAAAATGCTTAAGTGCGTCGGTGAATTTCTGCTGATAAAACAGCGTTTTTCCATAACCTAAATGTGCTATTTTTGAAAGTCCGTTAAGACGCAGAAGTGATTCCCAGGTCTGCTGACTTTCGCTATAATTACCTTGCTCAAGGTCGTATATTGCCTGGTGATTAAGCACGGCAAAATCGTTCGGATAAAAAATCTGAACTAATGCGCGTTCCTTATCAAGCACATATATAAAGCCCGTTTCGTCGTCAACATCGATAGCTGACGCAAAGGTAAACAAACCGTTGCGGTCATACGCGGTTGCGCGTCCGCCAAACGAGAAGATAAGGTTTCCGCTGCTATCGTATTCATCTATAAGACCGGAATTTGTAAGCGCATATACATTACCGTACGGACCTGCCGCCACATCAACAAAGTTCCATTCTTCGTCCATAAGGCGTTCGCGGGAAAGGATATTTGTGCCCGCCATATTGTGAAGCTTTATAGAGTTTTCGGTCTTTTCGGCAGCGAATATTGCACCTTCGTTGTCTGCACTTTGCGTAACGCTAAAGATTAAATCGCGGTTTGACATATCAATATTTTGAATAACGCGCGGTGTGCGAACTAAGAGCGTTGCCTCCTGCTCTTCGCTTAAGAACATATCCTGGAAGCGCTCTTGTAATGTCATTGTGTATTTGTTCGCCGCAAAATAGCCGTGAAACTCGCCCTTGCTGTCAAACTGCATTATTCCCTCGTATGCGCCCTCACCTATTACGAATATATTTCCCTGTGAGGAAACTGCTACATTTACCGGTTTATAGGCGCTCTGACTGCTGAAGAGATAGCTTTGCGGTCGCTCTATTATCTGCTTTATCTTGTAGTCGGAGGAAAAAATTACAACCGCTTCTTTTTCATCGTCGGCAACATATATATCACCGTTTTCAGTAACAAATACTCCGCGCGGATGCTTTAATACATCTTCTCCAAAAAATGTGAGCTTGCCGCTCTTTATATCGTAACGCGCCATACGACCGTTATCGGTATCGGTAATATAAAGCTCACCTTTATGGAAGAACAAATCCGTAGGCTGTGTAAGGCCTGCGCCCTTTAATAGAACACCCGACGGCACATAAGCATCCTGCGTTCTAATCCATTCTCCGTCAACCGAAATTGTATATGTGTAGGTTGTGTTTTCGGCTGCTGATACGCCGACTCCTCCAAGGCTAAGTATAAGAATGACAATAATGCATACTGATATAAGTTTTTTTGCCATTTTTATACCTCCTTACTTAATACCTGAATGAGCCATTGTATTCATAACCCTTGACTGTAAAATAATAAACATAATAAGATTCGGCAACAACATAATAAGGGTTGCTGCTGCACCTATGCCCGCACTTGCAACACCGCCTGAGCTTACAAGGGTGCTTATATAAAACGGGAAGGTTTTTAAGGTTTCATTATCGATAAAAAGCGATGATGCTTCGCTTGCGTTCCAGGCGCTCTGGAAGGACATAATTGCCACCGTAGCAAGAGCGGGCTGGACAAGCGGGAAAATAATCTTTCTGAAAATCTGATAATCGGTTGCACCGTCGATAACCGCTGCCTCAACAAGCGCGTCGGGAAGTTGGTCAACGAACTGCTTTATAAGGAAAACACCTGTAGGCGTTACAAGCAGCGGCACAATATTAGCAAGAAAATTATCGTGCAGACCTAAATAAACCACAACAAAATAACGAGGAATTGCAACCGCAACCGACGCGAACATAAGACCCATCATACTGATTGCAAAAAGTGTTTTCTTAGCGCGAAACTGCTTTTTGGAAAAAACATACGCCGCGGCAGATGCCATAAGCAGTGTGCACAACACCGTTGCAAGCGTAGAAATTATACTATTGAAAAGATAACGCGATGCGGGAATATCGGTTCCCGACGACAGGCTGAAAAGCTGCGCGAAATTATCAAAGGTTGGCTCTCTTACGAAAAACCGCGGAGGATAAGCAAAAAGCTCATCATACGGTTTAAAGGCATTCATAAAAATGAATACGATAGGCAGAGCCATAACAGTGCATATGGGGATAAGATAAGCCAAAAAGCCGATTTGTCCCTTTTGAAAGTGCTGGGGATTTATACCGCATTGACGCAGCCTGTTTTTTGGTTTCTTTTTCATCTTTCAAGCCTTACTTTCTAAAAATTATCAATCAGCGTTTCCAAAGAGCTTTTTTGCGCCCTGATTCATAAGATAAATCGCTAAGAACAGCACAACAGAAATTGCCGCCGCATAGCCCATCTCATATCGCAAAAAGCCGTAGTCGTCTATATGGGTTACTATTAACTGACCTGCATTGTTTGGTGTTGGGTTGCTGCCCGAAAGTGCAACGCCCACACCTGCACTCTGGAAGGTATTTACTATTGCCATAACCGCACTGAACATCATCTGCGGCTTTGCCATAGGAATTGTTATATAGATAACCTCTTGGAAACGGTTTTTTATTCCGTCTATGTAACCGGCCTCGTATAATTCCTGATTTCCGTTGACAATACCGGATAAAATGGCGAGGAATCCAACGCCCATACTGCTCCAAAGCGATACTAAAATCATAATAGGAAGTAGCCAGGTTTCAGACTGTAGCCACTGAATAGGCTCGTTAATTATGTCCCATTTAAGCAAAAGGTAGTTCAAGTATCCGCTTTTATCGCCGTTAAAGATTACAGACCAGACGGTTGAAATAAGGACTCCTCCAGTCATCGAGGGCGAATAGATAATAATTGCTAAAATGGTTCTGACACGCTTTGTAAGCTGGGCTAACGACCAAGCGAGGAAAAAAGAAAGTATATATCCACCCACGCCGACAAATAAAGCGTAAACAATGGTGTTCGGAAGAACATCCTGCATAAATACTGTATCGTTAGTGAAGAGCGAAATATAGTTATCAAAACCGATAAACTTAGGTGTATCTATTGTGTTGAAGTATGTAAAGGATAATCCTATTGCCGCAACAGCGGGAATTATAATGAAAAGAAGGAATAAAGCCGCATAGGGAGATAGCATAACAAACGAAGAGTGTCTGTCCAAAAATGCTTTTATTTTCTTCATTTATTAGCCGCCCTTTCTATAATTTCTTCTATTTTGGAAACTGTAGCCATTTCATAGTCCTTAGTTATGTTTCCTTGCGAGTCGCAGAAGCCGAACTCGTTCATTTTTCGTATAATTTCGCGGTTTGAGAGCAGTGTTGCAGAATCAATAGATTCAACCAAACCGCGTCCGTTTACAACAACATTGTTCCAAGCGTTACTGAATTCACGCTCTACCATATATGCCGCCGGGTGTGACGGATTTTCCTTTTGTGATTCCCACTGCTTGAGTATCAATGCCTTGTGCTCAGAGGGGTAAGTGTATTCTGCAAACGCCTTAAGGTTTGCCGTATTCCAACGATAAGCCTCACCAAGTGTGCTCTGAATACGGTTTGCAAACGAAAGCTGTATATCTTTTGACAGCCACCACTCTAAGAACTTTCCGGCCTGCTCGGGCTGGTCGGTGTTCTCAAGCACCATACAAGCGTTGGTGCTTGCCATCTGATAGCGCAGTATGCTGCCATCCTCTGCCTCATATCCCGGCAGAAGTGCAATATCCCAAAGTCCCTCAAGCTCGGGCGCGGCAGTTTCAAGCTGCATATAATGGCTGAAGCCCGAAATACCTATAGGTATTTCTCCGAAACGGAAGCCATTATAAAAGCTTGGCACAGCCTTTTGCATACCGTATACATCATACAAATCGGTCATTTCACGAAAAGCGTTTAATCCGTTTACGGTATCAATAGCGGTTGCCATACCGTTGCTTGTATAGAAATCTGCTTTGTTCTGGTACACAAACGGTCCTGTCATTGCAAGGTTTTTGTACGCACCGGATGAGGAAAGCGGAATAAACAGATTCATAGAATAACGAAGCAATACGGGCATCATAGCCTTTACATCGTCATAGGTCTGCGGAACCTCAAGTCCCAAGGAATCCAGAATATCCTTGCGGTAAAACAGCATAAGGAAATCCTGCGCCTCGGTAAGACCGTATATTCCCTCTCCGTAGCAAAGCGGAACAAGTGCTTCAAGGTTATATTCCTCGCTATATTTATTCAAAAGCTCGGGATATGCCGTCAAATCCTTTGCGGCGTTTCTTATTGCAAACTTGAATATTGAAGCACTGCTCTGACCGATTACTACATCGGGACTTTTTCCTGCCGAATTGGCAAGAATAAGCTTTTGCTCTGACGGCATTATTGAAATTCGTACATTCGTGCCGTTCTGCATATTATAGGTTTCATCAAGAATTTGCTGGAGCACATCGACATAAAGACTTGACATAGATGCCCATACCTGTAGCTCGCCATCATCCTCAACCGAGGCATAGCTACCGCTTATAGCATCTGACGAGAAGGAATAAATAAAGGATTTAATACCTTCCCAAAGGCTTTTAAAGAATGAAACCTTAGCCTTCGGAAGCTCTTCTTCTGCAGAAATATATATTCTGTCCAATGAAAGCGGCTGACTTACCATTTTCGCGGCAACAGTACCGAGATACTTAGCGGCAGACGAATCACCTACACTGAGCATATCGGTGTTATTAGGTATCGTACGCGGTTTTTCTGCTAATTTTCGAAGCAGCTCAGCAGCGTATACCAAGTTATTTGCCCATATAGGCTCATCTTTACTGAGCGTTTTTAACTCGTCGTATATTTTTTCGGTTCGCTCTGCAAACGAAAGAATGTCCGAAACAGCGTTCGGCATATATTCTTCCATATCCCAGGTGCGATTTTCGTCTGCGGAATTTGCAGACAGCTTACGAAGCGCCATACCCATCTCATTCATTTCGCCCATAAGAGAGATAAGCTCTTCGTAATATTTCTGAAGTTCGCCTACCGTAACCGATAAAGAGATTGTGTGCTTACCTTTACTTAAGTAAACATAGGCAGGCTCTCCATCAATTTCAATTGTATAGTTATCGTATTTTCCTGTTTTTGTCTGCGGGAAAAATACTTCATTTAATTCTTCGTAAGGAACAGCACCGTCAATTTCAACAGTGCGGTAAACGGGCATATTGGTATCGGAATTCTGCATATAGCGGAAGGACAGTGCATAAAGTCCCTCTGTCTCGGTTTCAAATTCCCATAAAAGCTTTTGTCCAACCGACGACCAGCCCGTTATTGCGTTAATACGCTTTTTGTAGGTGTCATAAGGGTAAAGTGCAGGATTTTTTACTGCACCCACAATAATTGAGGCATTAGTTTTTATTGCATAACGCTCAGCCTCAAGCGTTATTGTTTTGTTCGCAGGTTTCGCGTTTTTCTTTGTTTCCTTGTACTCCTCATAAGTGGGAGTCTTTTTTTTACGGCAAATATATAGCGCCTTTATATAAAGCGTCTGTCCGGAGTTTAAGATACTAAAGGTATGCTTACCTTTGTTAAGAGAAAGTGCAATTGGTGCGCGGTTCATATCACGCGCATCTTCAAGTATGTTTACCGCCCAATCCTCTATACAAACCTGACTGGGTGACAGCTCGTCTCCCTGGCGGTCGGTTTTATAGGTTGACTGTTCATCGCGGAGCAAAAGCGGCAATGTGCCATAGCTCTTCTTGCCGTCAACCGTAAGCTCTATACTGTTTTCATTGCTGTTCTGGTCTTTATAAACATATTCTGCATAGATATTGTATTTTTCATCACTTGCAGCTTCATATGAAAAATCGAGTCTGCTGCCCGTAGGTAGCGTTATTATCGCATCGGTTACAGCGGCGCCGTCAACGGCGGCGGCTGAGTATGGCAGCCGCCAGCCGTTAGCATACGCGTTCTCGTCGGTCCAGAGCGATGCACTTTTTTCTGAATAATTATTATTTGTCATAGCATTAGCCGCTTCGGTTTTGGCTGTGCCCGATGCTGCTTGTGCAGGCAGTCCGGCTATTATGGCAGCTACCATTACACACGCTACGATTCGTTTAACGCTTTGCCTCATCGCTCTTTTTCCTCCGATTTAATCAATTAGTATAATTCTTTATTGTCCTTCTTTACCTTTGCAAGCTTGGTTTCAAAATCCTTCCAGTAATCCTGAATGGCCTTTGTTGCCTTCTTCTGAAGTGCTGCCGCACCCGAATAGTCGCCGCTGTCACGCATCTTGTTTACAGTAACGGTTGCGTTGTCAAGCCAGCTCTGAGAGAAGGAAGGTGTGTACTTATCGCAGTCACCGCGGAAGCACTTTTCAAGATTTTCGTACTGATAAAGTGCAGTTTCAAAGGTGTGACTGTTTCCACTGTTCTGCTTCATTAGTTTAGTATAGGCTGCCTTTACATCCGGCTGAAGTGTTGTGGGTG
This sequence comes from Acutalibacteraceae bacterium, assembly GCA_045590515.1. Taxonomy (GTDB): domain Bacteria; phylum Bacillota; class Clostridia; order Oscillospirales; family Acutalibacteraceae; genus SIG589. The sequence goes on along the minus strand of JAZNRD010000018.1, from coordinate 5,021 downwards.
TGTAATAGGGCAGGTTAAGCTTATATTTTCCGCTGTCTGCGTTAATATAGGCGTTAAGTCGAGCAAGGTTACCCTCCTTGCTATAGGTCAGATATCGAAGCACGGTAAATGCTGCATCCGGATTCTTTGCCGCAGTAGTCATCCAGGCGTGGTCTACGTGAACGGGCATACGTCCGGGACTGCTTGCATTCTGCGGATAGGGCCAGAAGCACCAATCAAAGCCTTCACAAAGTTCTTCTACAAACGAATAGTTATAGGTTCCGCGCTGCAGGTCAAGCATAAGCGACTTACCGTTCTTCATAGCAGCGAACGTATCTTCAGAGCCCGTGAGCTTATAATAGTCACTCTTTTCGCCCGACGCACCAAAACGCGACTTAAATCCTACAAGTCCCGAAATACTGCGAAGCTCTGCCTGAAGCTGAAGCGATTTTACAAGTGCATTTATATCGAAGCTGCGTGTTTTTTCGATATAGCCGTAGTTGCTTGCGCCGCTTGCATAAAGAGGAGCAAAATAGCTTTCAAAGAAGTTGTCGTCATCAATTGCGTAGTTGTTCTTGGTATAAGCCTTTTTACAAAGTGCAATAAAGTCCTCAACCGTCCAATCAAGCTCTGGCATATCAAGATTTAAAGAATCCATAAGGTCAAGGTTGAATACTATTGAGGTGAAATAGGCCTGATGCGGAAGTGCATAAAGGTCTCCGCCGTAGGTATAGTTCTCAACAAAATAGTCGGGAATGTAGTCAAATTCCTTATCGTTCTTTACAAACTTTGTGAGCGGATAAACAATACCCTGCGAAACATAAAGCGAAAGCTGAGCAATATCGTCAAAAACAACATCAGGGAGCTTGCCTGCTGCAGACTTATTAGCTATATACTCTTTTGAGTTATCGCTTGAAGAGTTGTAGTAGTCTACCTTGATTTTGATATTGGGATATAGCTTCTTAAACTCTGTAAGCATCGGCTCAATATCAGTCGGACGGAAGGAGTTAAAGGCAACCGTAACGGTTGTTGTCTTATCATTATCCTTGCCTTCATCTGTCTTCTTGGAAGAAGTATCGTTTGTCTTGTCGTCTGTCTTCTTCGAAGAAGTGTCGGTTGTGTTGTCTTTGTTTGTGCTGTTAACCTTATTTGATGTTGTTTTGTCGGTAGTATCTTTGTCGTCTGTTTCAGCTATACCGCTCTCATCATATATGTACTCAGAATATCCGTCTGATACAAGCACCTGCTTTGTACTTGTGCACGCAGCAAGCGACGAGGTAAGCATAAGCAGTACTGCCAACAATACTAAGCTGACTCTTTTCATTTTAACCTCTCCTTTTTGATGTTGCTTTTCTGCCAAACACGACATATGCCGCACCCAGCAAGGAAAGCGTATGAACTATTATTGCCAAAGCAAGAATGCTGTTATCGCCTGTTTCTGCAGGCTTATCAGAAGGCTTAATAACCGTTACTGTGTCATCCTTTTCGGCATCTAAATCGGTTATATTCTCCTGCATGTTGTCTGCTTTATATTCGCCTACAACAATCTTATAGGTTCCGCTGAGCTTTCCGTCCTCATAAACCTTCATAAGTAGACCGCTTATTAAAATGGTGTTGGGATCTTCAAGCACCTCGCCGTCAGGCATTGTGAACTCTATTTCTGTGTTTTCTGCAATCCACATAGAGCCTAAAAGCTCGGAAATGGTTATGTTCTCCCACGGGAGTGCGAGTATCTTGTCGTCAAGATAGAACTTTGCGGGGATTCCGTTTTCATAAAGGCGGATAATATAGTCTTCCTCACTGCCATCAAGCTTGGCATCGAGGAATGGTAGTCCCGAAACTGTGGGCGGTATGCCGTTGTCGGGTTCTTTTCCTATAATCTCTGACCAGTCGGTGTCAAACGACGGTGCCTCTGTAGGTCTTATATCGTCTTTTCCGTTATCCGCAAGCGGTGTAACGGTAATTGACTTGAAATAGCTCGTCTTTGCTCTGGTTGCGCCGACCGAGATATAACCCTTATAATCCTCGGGCAACAGATATGCCGCTACGTCCACGCCATTAACGTTAACGGTAGCAATCCAGTTATCAACCGTCAGAGTTACATTAACCTCGTTAAAACGGGCTGCACTTGCAGGTGCCGTAACACTAAGCTCTGTTTCCTCTGCACCTGCAATTATAGCCGAAAGATTACCGCTGTTGGCAAAGGAGAGAATTGTTCCGCCGTCCTTATGTGTTGCGTATCTTTCTATATCCTTTTTACCAAAGCCAAGCATTATTCTTCCGTTGCCGTTAGAATTGTAAACATAGGTAAGATTCATTACAAAGTTGTTAAACTTGCGTTCTGCATATGTAAGGTTAGCTATGTTATAGGTGCTGTTTTCAATATCAGGATTTACAGACAAGCCTAATCTTGTTACAAAACCTGAATCGGTACGGCTCATATATCCTTCTTCGCCGCCGCCGTTTACCCAATGATATCCGTACGCGGTGCCACTCACAAACTTATTACCCGTGTCGCCCTCCAAGGTGCTGTCCTCGAGCCAGTAATTTACCCAGCCGTCAGGCTGACCGTTCTTAAACTCGGTGGAATACTCCTGCATATCGGGGCTATACAAGCTCTCATCCGGACGGGTTTCGCCGCTTTCGTTATCTGCAAGAGGCGTTATTTTAATGGAATGAAGCTCGGACGGTAAAGCCTTGGTTGCACCAACCGAAACATAGCCCTCATAGTCCTCGGGTAACAGGTAGGTACCCATTTCTACATCGTTCACCCAAACGGTAAAGAGCCAGGCATCAACCTTAACCTTTACCTTGACCATATTTCCAAGAGCTGCACTCTCGGGTGCGTTTGCGGTAAGTGCGTAAGGAGTTCCGCCTGCAACAATTACGGATAAGTTTCCGTCAGAGGCAAGCGAAATAACCGCGCCGCCATCCTCGTGATTTGCAAATCTTCCCAAATCCTTGCGGCCAAGTCCTAAGAATATTCTTGCGCCCGCAGAGCCTACGTATCTGTATTCGAACTCCATTTCAAAATTCTTGAATTTGCGTGATGCCAAGGCAAGCTGTGCTACGTTAAAGGTTGAGCTTATAATCTGCTTTTCTGCATCATTTTCTAAAAAGCTGCCGCTGTCGGTTCTTCTCAGGTGTCCGTTTTCACCGGTTACATGATACCAGCTTATGCCAAACGGCTTTTCGGTAAGCTCGCTACCCTCAATCGTGTCACGCATCCAGTAGCTCTTCCAGCCCTCCGGTAAACCGTTACCAAAGTCTGCGCTGTATGGCAGAGTATTCGGGTCTACGGGAGTCGGGCGGGTTTCGCCGCTCTCGTTATCCTCGGTTGCCAAGATGCTTAACGAATAGAAGCGTGAAGCGTTCGCACAGGTTGCACCGATTGAAACATAACCCTCATAATTTTCGGGCACGATGAAACTGCCAAGTAAGGTTTCATTTACATAAACCTTTGCAATCCAGGCATCAACAACGACCTTTACCGAAACAACAGAGGTTTTTGCCGCACTCGCAGGTGCTGCGGTTTCTGCCGCCACGGTTCCGCTTGCATCGCGGTATACAACATTTGCGTTGCTGTCAAATTCGAGCACTGCACCGCCGTCGGCGTGGGTTGCATATTTTGTTTTATCAATACGACCAAAGCCTATGAGTATTCTCGAATTGTTGTTTGAGTGTGTATTAAACTGATAGGTTGCGTTAAGCTCAAAGTTTTTATAGGTTCTGACGCCGTAGGTTAACTGTCCAACATTGAAGGTTGAGCTATAGGTTTCCTTTTCAGCGTCTGTAAGAGCCGTTCCGTTAGGATAGTTGCCCTGCTTTGTACGGCTTACATAATTTTTGCCGTCAGCCTCCTGGCTTGCTGCAAAGCCTCTTGCAAAGGACATAGAGCTGAGCGACGAATCTATAGCAACATCCTTTGCCCAGTAGGGAGCCCAAAGCGACGAATCCTGTAAATCGGTGTTAAAGGTAGCAGTATATAAATTCGGGTCAACGGGAGCCGGCGGGTCAAAGGCTTCGCCGTAAACATTAAATTTACTGAATTTTGCCGCGGTCGCTCTTGTTGCACCAAAGTACAGATAACCGCCGTCATAGCTGCTTGGCAGCGCATAGGTTGCAATTAGCTTTTCGTTTCTGTATACCTTTGCGGTTGTTCCGCTTACCGAAAGCTTTATGTTTGTGTCGGTATTTACCGCAATAGCCGATTCGGTTGTATATTCACCAAAGGAGCCGTTTGTTACCAGCGCCACATTTCCGTCATATCTTATAGCTAACGCGATTCCGCCTGCGCCCGCAGTATTAAATAGCGAGCTTGCGAGATTTGTCTTGCCGAAGCCCACATAAAGCGTGCGCTTTTCGTTATTTCCACTGTTCGTATCGTAACTATAGGTAACATCAAGGTCAAAATCCTTAAAGGTTTTACTATCATAAACCACCTGAGAAAGTGAATACCACTTTTCCATCCAGGTAGGTTTAGGCACAGAATAGTTACTTACGGAGATTTTTCCGCTTGCACTGAAGTTCCAGATGTTAGTAAGCGCCGTATCGGTTCCCATCGGTGCCGTTGCTACAGCGTTCTGCGATGTTGCCGTTGTGTAGTAGTGCTTCCAGCCCTGCGCCTCAAAGTTGGTTTTACTGCTGAAATCAGCCGCAAAATCGGGTTCTGCGTATTCTATAAGCTCAAACTTAGAGAAGCCTGATGCGTTTGCAAGCGCACCACCAAAGGAAACATAGCCCTCGCTGCTGTCGGGGAGGGTATACTGTGCTACCTGTGTTCCGTTAATCTTAACGGTTGCAACACCATCCAACACCTTAACACTTACATCATAGAAGGTATTATCGGGAATAGTTTGCGTTGTTGTGTAAACAAGCTTATTTTCAGTAGTGTTTCCGTGTGTTCCACTATATCTTGCAACAAGTGCAACATTACCGCCGTCGCCTATGGCTATTCCCATACCGCCTTTGAATCCGCCTTGATAATTGAACATGCTAAGTCCAAGGTCTTTTTTACCGAAGCCGATATAGAGCGGAGTATC
>JAZNRD010000017.1:0-10485 GCA_045590515.1 Acutalibacteraceae bacterium | reverse complement strand
CCTTGTCGATGTTCGAAAACCATCAAAAGAAGTTGCAGGTAATCTTTAATGATATCTCCAAGAAGATTAACCTAGGGTTGCGCCTGCCGGAGCCTCCGCCGGTAGAGATTTTGGAAGGCAGAACTGTTGTCGGTAAAGGCGGTTGCCATGCCTATCGCTTTCCACAAAAACGACTTCCGCGTGTTTCTCTCGACGAGCTGAACGAGTGCGTCGCCGAGAAAAAGCGGCTTTACATCCGCGGGGAAAGCAAATGGGAAGACAATCCAAATTTGTTCCCGTGGTTTTTGCGGGAGGTGTGCGAAGCTAAGAACCAAACCACAATGAAGCCTGAGGCTTTCATCACTGCAGCAGCTTACGCTGCCAAGGGTGGCTATGCGTTGGATTACGTAATGCGTAAGCTCGAAGAGATGGGACGGGACCTATCCCATTTGTTCAGCCAGGAGGCAATTCAGAAGCAACTCAATGATGCCCGGTACTTCTATATGTACGACCTTTACTGGATGCGCCGAAGAACAAGAGTGTATCTCAGCGAAGAATGCGGCTTTGAAATCAGAAAAGCCAAGCGCAACGGCAGGAAGCAAGACGAACACTGCGACTGGCTCAATGAGACATATAATGCCCCCCACAAGCGGGAGAATGACGTCCTGCAATGGTTTTCGGAAAATCCTGACGGTACGCAAAAGGAATGTTCAGAAGCACTGGGTATTTCCATTTCCACTGTCAACAAGTGGGTGCAGCGTGCAAGAAAGCCAGCTGCGGAAACGGTCGTAGATACCGCCCCTGCTCCGGAGGTACCTCGGGTGGAACCCAAACCCAAGAAGGAAAAACTCTGTCCGGAATGCGGACAACCGCTGCGTAAGGTCAAGAGCCGTTCCGCACATAATGAAATTACAGGCGAGTACTGGGAAAGAACATCCTGGGTTTGCGATAATGAGGAATGCACCAACCACGGTGATACGGTATTCCATAAGTGTCGCAAGAAATCCCTGTATGCATTCAACGGTGCGCCCTACAAAGTCTCCAATGTCATTGCCTGTGGTGATGCTGCGGAAGAAGCGTACACTGCCCCACAGTCATATATGATGGCAGAGCCTGACGATACAGAAGACGATGGACTCCCATTCTGACTTTAAACTCCGATGGGTCAAAGTGACAATGGAGCGAATTTCGCCCCTTTGATAAACGCCTACGTTATATCTATATATCAAAAGAACCTCGTGGCCTCGGTTCGGCGTCGGCGGTGTGCACACCGGCAAGGAGGACGCAGAACCCACCGGCGACCCTTTTTTGCTGCACACCGTTAAGTCCGTTGGCAATGTGCAGCTTGCCGATAATGGTCAAATGGGAGCCGGGGGCAATTAACACCGGAGGGTACGGGCGAGGCACGATGGTTCTGAACATAAGTTTGAGCTGCAGTGAGCTGTAAAGCCTGAAATGGACCGATGTGTGTGGCAGCAAGGGCTGAAAAAGGTCCAATACGCCTACCGACAGCGAGTGCAGCGAAATAATCGTTAGACTGTATTTCAAATAATCAAACAACCCGCGCTCGGATTGAGGCACGAAATCTGAGCTGCCGCGCGGCTTGGAGCGCAAACTGCTGCAGGTTCGTTACGTAAATATGGAATACAATCTTAAGTAGGAAATAAAAAGTATTGGCATATCAGCAATTCCTGTTCTGATAATACCCAAAGAGCCCATACAGCCAGGAATACAAAAGGCACAGAAAAGTTACACTGGGATATTTGCAAAACTATTGCGAAAATGCAATAAGAACGCTATACTAATAATATGAAATGCTATACCCATTAGCTAACTATGCGAGGAGGCATCCTACTATGAGTTTTAGTGCAAGTATCAAGAAAATCCGTCTGGACGCTTTCATGAGCCAGCAGGACTTTGCTAAGGCACTTGGAGTATCCTTCACTACCGTAAATCGGTGGGAAAATAATAAAGCCCTTCCAAGGTTTGAGGCTATGAAGGCCATTGATGCCTTCTGCCAAGAACGGGGCATTGATTTCGATATTAAGAAAATCCGCGAAGCCTAAATAATAAGTCCGGATTATTGGACACTACAATCTATACAATTACACTGAAACCTGTAAAAGGAGACATATACAATGAGCGAAATAACCAACGTTGGCATTAACATAGCCGAGAAAGCGACCCTTATCTGGAATGTTGCGGATATGCTCCGTGGCCCCTTTAAGCCCCACGAGTATGGCCTGGTCATCCTGCCTATGACCGTGGTGAAGCGGTTCCACGACTGTCTGCTGCCTACCCATGATAAGGTACTGGCAACGCTGGAGAAGGTTAAAGACCTGGAGGTTGTGGACGGCTTTTTGACCCGGGCTTCCGGTTACCAGTTTTACAACACTTCAGAGTTTACCTTTGAGACGCTGCTGGCAGACCCGGAAAGCATTGAAACTAATTTCAAGGACTATCTGGCCGGTTTCTCCTCCAATGTGCAGGATGTACTTACCAAGTTCGACTTTGACAATATCATCCGCCGTATGGTGGAGAGCAACACCTTGTATCTCGTCATTAAGGAATTCAACTCTCCTAAGGGATATCTGGGACCCGATAAGATATCTGCCGTGGATTGCGGATATGTGTTTGAAGACCTTGTCCGTCGCTTCAATGAATCTTATGGTGAAGAAGCAGGAGCGCACTTCACCAGTCGTGACATCATTTATCTGATGACCGACATCCTGCTGTCCGATACCAAGTTCAACGGGCAGAACATTACTGTGTATGATATGGCAATGGGAACCTCCCAGATGCTCTCCTGTATGGAAGAGCGCATCCACGCACTGGACGAGGATGCAACCGTCACCTGCTTTGGTCAGGAGTTTAACCCCTCTACCTTTGCAATCGCCAAGGCGGATATGATGATTCGCGGTGGCGACCCCAACAATATGCGATTTGGTGATACCCTTTCTGATGACCAGTTCAAGGGATACCGCTTTGACAGGATTATTTCCAACCCACCCTTCGGCATCGACTGGAAGCGGGAGCAGAAAGCAGTTGAAGCAGAAGCAAAGCTTGGTGAAGCAGGTCGTTTTGCACCGGGCTTGCCGAAGATTTCCGACGGTCAGCAGTTGTTTGTTCTCAACGGCCTTTCCAAGCTTGCAGATGATGGCAAAATGGCAATCGTTCAGAACGGCTCTCCCTTGTTCTCCGGTGATGCAGGTTCCGGACCTTCTAACATTCGCCAGTACATTCTGGAAAACGACTGGCTGGATGCCATCATTCAGCTGAGTACCGACCAGTTTATGAATACAGGTATCAGCACTTACATCTGGGTGCTGTCTAAGGACAAGCCTTCCTATCGTGCCGGTAAGGTGCAGCTGATTGATGCTTCCCACTGCTATGAAGCCAGAAGAAAGTCTATCGGCACTAAGCGCAACGATATTACAGACCGCTGCCGTGCACTGATTGTCCAGGCTTATGGTGAATTTACCGAGGTTATTTTCGGTGATAAGAACGGCATCTATTGCGAATCCAAGATTTTCGACTCTGTGGAGTTCGGTTATAACAAAATCGTGGTAGAGCGTCCCTTGCGTGATGAAAGTGGCAATCCGGTTCTGAAGAAGGGCAAGCCCGTGGCAAACACAGCCCTCCGGGATACCGAGAATGTGCCCCTGGTGGAAGATATCGAGGCATACTTTGCCCGTGAGGTGCTTCCCTATGCACCGGATGCCTGGATTGATAAGACCAAAACCAAGGTGGGATATGAAATTCCTATGACTCGGTATTTCTATGAATATCAAAAGCCGGAAGCTGCGGATGATATCCTAAAAAGAATTATTGGTCTCGAAAAAGAGATTAGTGCGAGTTTGGAGGCAATCCTTAAGTGAGTAAGAACAAGAAAAAGAACGATAAGGGCAAGAACACTCCCAAGACCCGAAAAACCGAGTCACAGAGCGTTTCTATCGGTAAGTCTGTCAGCGACAGTGAGGTATATAGCAAAACGGTTGAAATCCGGGAAAAACGGATAGGGATTGTTTTTAAGGTAATCTATGTTGTTGCTATCTTCTTTGCAGCTGTATTTATGGATATGGGTGCTTCTTTTGGAATGGGTCTTACTGCAGCTTACATCATTGAGACGTGCGCTGCTTCGTTTTTGTTGATGATGCTGTTCTATATGGTCGCCTATATCATCAACGAAATGAAGTGCTTGAAACTGACGGAAACAGATTTGCCCCAACGGCAGATGGATATGACAGAAAAAAGCTATACCAACATCTTCAACTACTTATATGTGGTAGGCGGTACTGCTGTACTCGGAGCGGGTCTGGGTGTGAGCGTGATGGCGCTCATCACAACAGCTGTTGTTACAGGAGCTTTTTTTGTTTTTGCGATTGCATGGATTGCTCTGCTTTGCTTGCAAAACTTCCTAAATGGAAAGGTGCGGGATGTTGTTGGTGTGCTTTGTTGCTTTAGCGCAACCGTGATGTTGATGTTCCTGTTTTTGCTCCCTGCAATGAGCGCAGTTACAGAAAATATACCTGCATAAGTGGTGATATTATGAGAGAAATGAAAAACAGCGGTATTGAATGGATTGGTGAAATACCTGCTGATTGGGATATCGGGAAAGTTGGTTATTTTTTCGATATTCAATTAGGGAAAATGTTACAGCCGAGTTCAACAGCAATAGAGGATTCATTAGAAGATTACCTTTGCGCAGCAAATGTTGGCGGCAATACATTAAAGTTATCCCCTCTAAAGAAAATGTGGTTCAATCCACAGGAACAGGAAATTTATTCGGTTAAAAAAGGGGATTTGCTTGTTGTTGAAGGCGGGGATGTTGCAAGTTGCGCTATTGTAGATGTGGATGTATCAAAATTGTACTTTCAAAATGCACTTCATCGAGTCCGAAGCAAAAATAATAAAGATTGTAGAATGCTTAAATACTGGCTTTGGTTCGCAAAGAATATTGGACACATAGATTTGCTATGCAATAAGGCAACTATTGCTCATTTTTCAAAAGAAAAATTTGTCTCTTTGCCTTATATTGTTATGCATGAAGAAGAGGATAAAATTTCTGACTATCTTGATGCCAAGTGTTTCGAAATTGATGCGGTCATTGCTAAAACCAAAGCGACCATTGAAGAGTACAAGAAACTCAAGCAGTCCATCATTACAGAAGCAGTCACCAAAGGTATCCGTGGCGACCGTCCGATGAAGGAGTCTGGTATTGAGTGGATAGGTGATATTCCTGCTGAATGGGATGTTGTAAGAATCAAGACATTATTTGATTACAGAAACGAAAGAAACTTTAAACCGTTAGAAGAAGTCAACCTTATTTCCTTGTATACGGATTTGGGCGTTGTTCAACACTGTGATTTAGAAGCAACTACCGGCAATAAGGCATCCAATGCAGACGGGTACAAACTTGTATATGAGGATGATATAGTCGTAAATATTATCCTCTGCTGGATGGGTGCTATTGGTAGGTCTGCTTATACTGGTGTGACAAGTCCAGCGTACGATGTGTATTCGCCTAAGGAAGGAACCAATACCAAATTTTATCACCATCTATTCCGCACTCAAGGTTTCAGTGGTGATTGCTATAAGGTTGGCAGAGGAATTATGGCAATGAGATGGAGAACATATTCAGACCAGTTCCGTGCCATAAAAGTTGTAGCTCCCCCACAAGAAGAGCAGCAAGAAATTGTGGCGTATCTTGATAAGAAATGCGCTGAAATGGATACGCTTATTGCCAGAAAGAATGCGCTTCTGGCTGAAATGGAAGCTTATAAAAAGTCCGTTATCTATGAATATGTAACCGGAAAGAGGGAGGTATAAACATGTCTGATTATTCTTGGCATACCAGTGGTGTCGGCGATAAACCCACACAAGAATATGTCTGTGCGCATTGCAACAAAACGGTTGCTGGTTTCAAACACAATATCGTTGTATTTCATGGTAGTTTTCCGGGACATGGAGCAACTCACAATGATGCATACTACATTTTGGAGTGTCCCTCTTGTAATCTCCCTTCGATTTTTAGCGTAGGAGATGGAAGAACATATCCTCATGCGAAGGCTCTGCAACCGGTTAAACACTTGTCCGACAATCTTAATGCTATATTTGGTGAGATAAGCAACGCAATTGGAGCTGGCTGTTATACCTCCGCAGTAATTCTTGCACGTACTGCCATTATGCATATAGCGGTTGAGCTCAATGCTAAGGAAAACCAAAGCTTTGCATATTATGTGGACTATTTAGTTGTTGAAGGATATGTTCCTCCCAACGCAAAAGAATGGATAGATAAAATAAGAAAAATGGCAAATGACTCTGTTCATAAGCTTGAAATCTGGGAAAAAGAAGATGCCGAAACGATAGGAAGATTTTTATACTACCTGTTGGTTTTTGTCTACGAACTTCCTGCGTCAGTATAAGCAGAAGCATTCAGGATAGTAAACGAAAGACAATTGCAAAAACGTTTGTCGAGATGGGGAAATATAAAAATTGTCATGAACGAGTATGTTCAGAAAAAGGGGTATAAGATGAAAGAAAAAACCAGAAAGAAGAGTGAAACGAGCGCGAAACCATTTTGGATTGTTTTAGGCTTATTTGTCTTGCTGGCGTTATTTTTGATTTTAGATTACTTTAATATTTCTCAAATCATTCATATTGATATGTCAAAATTGAATTGGGATTTCTTATCAATATTTATCGGAAACCTTGTGGTCATAGGGCTCTACTATCTTACATACCGGCTAATTGACAGGGGCAATATTAAGCGAGCAAAAAATCAAGAACGCAATGTTAAGAAGGTTATCAATAGTGTGTATACGGAATGCAGAAAAAACATAGCGCTCCTGGAAAACGAAATTGGCATAGTAGAGGTGCTACCAGATGTTCAGTCAGATAGCCATATTTATGTTGCAGATGTGACAGAACGCATTAATAAAACTGTATTCGCTATGGAGCCGTTTATTTATGATGCAGTAAATAATGGTGTTATTGCTGAAAGTGAGCTGGAAACATATATGCATGTAAGAAGTTCATTTATACAGTATGTATCATATAGAGCATTGTTGTTTGCAGAGAAAAGTAACGGCGGAGAGTTAGATAAAAACTCCTTGCTTATGGACACTATCGAGGACTTAAAAACAAAGCTAACGCACGATATTGAGCAGCAATTAAGTGAAGCGAAGTAACAATACCCTTGTTTCGTAGTAAATATAGGAGGAAAGTGCGCCATGATTACAACCGAAAGACGGTTTGAAGAGGATATTGAGTCCTTCTTGTTGACCGAGGAAGGTGGCTACACCAAAACCACCGATACATATGACCCCGTTGTGGGACTCTATACCAATACCCTTATCAGCTTTATCCAGGCGACTCAGCCGAAGGAGTGGACCCGCTTTGTCAACACCTGCAACAGCGACCCGGTTCGCAAATTCTGCGTGGCGTTTAATAATGCCTGCGATACGGATGGTCTGATTGCCGTACTGCGTCACGGTTTTAAGCACAGGGGCATCACCTTCCGGGTGTGTTATTTCAAACCTGAGTCCCATCTGAATAAGACCGCAGCCGCCCTTTATGAGCAAAATATCTGTAATGTGGTTCGCCAGTGGCATTACTCTGCCGATAACAACAAGTCTGTGGATATGGTGCTGGTGCTCAACGGTATTCCTGTTTTTGCACTGGAACTGAAGAACCAGTACACCGGCCAGAACGTGGATAACGCCAGACGGCAGTGGATGTATGACCGGGACCCCAGAGAGCTGTGCTTCCAGTTCAATAAGCGTATTCTGGCTTATTTCTGCGTGGACCACACTGATGTATTCATGACCACGAAGCTGGCAAAGGGCGATACCTATTTCCTGCCCTTCAATCAGGGTTCCAACGGTGCCGGCAATGACGGCGGCAAGGGAAACCCTGCCAACCCTAATGGCTATCCCACGGCATATCTGTGGGAGAATGTTCTGCAAAAGGACAGTGCTCTGGACATCGTTCAGAAGTTCATTCACTGCAAGGATAACAAGGTTCTTATCTTCCCCCGGTTCCATCAGCTGGATGTTGTGCGTAAGCTGATTGCTGATGTCAGGGAGCATGGCACCGGAGTGAACTATCTGATTCAGCACAGCGCCGGTTCCGGAAAGTCCAATTCCATTGCGTGGACTGCTTATCGGCTGGCATCGCTGCATGACGAGAACAACCGTCCTGTATTTGCATCCGTAATCATTGTTACGGACCGTACCGTGCTGGACCGGCAGCTCCAAGACACCATTTCTTCCTTTGACCATACACTCGGCACCGTCGAGACCATCGGCGAAGGTAAGACCTCCAAGCATCTGAGAGATGCCATCAATGGCGGTAGCCGCATTATTGTCACGACCCTGCAAAAGTTCCCGGTTATCTATTCCGAAGTTGAGAACACTGCCGGTAAGGGCTTTGCGGTTATTGTGGACGAGGCGCACTCTTCTCAGACCGGGTCTTCTGCTATCAAGCTGAAAACAGCCCTTGCCGATACGGAAAAAGCTCTGCGTGAGTATGCCGAAATCGAAGGCAAAGCAGAAGACGAGATTGACCGTAACGACAAGCTTCTACAGGAAATGATTGTCCACGGCAAGCACAAGAATCTTTCCTTCTTCGCCTTTACCGCAACCCCGAAGGGGCAGACCTTGGAGATGTTCGGCACCGAATACTCAGACGGTTCCTACCATCCCTTCCATGTGTATTCCATGAAGCAGGCTATCCAGGAAGGCTTCATTATGGATGTCCTTCAGAACTACATGACCTATCATACCTGCTTTAAGATTGCAAAGACCATCCCTGACAACCCTGAGGTACCTGCATCCAGAGCAGCGAAGGTCATCCGTCGTTTTGAGGAACTGCATCCCTACAATATCTCTCAGAAGGCACAGATTATCGTTGAGACCTTCCTGTCCACCACCTCCAAGGCCATTGGCGGCAAGGGTAAGATGATGGTTGTTACATCCTCTCGACTGGCAGCAGTTCGCTACTACCATGAGGTAAAACGCTACATCGAGGAAAAGGGTTACACCAATGTGGACGTTCTGGTGGCGTTTTCCGGTGCCATTAAGGACGGCGGTGATGAGCACACCGAAAGCAGTCTCAATGTTCGCAAGGACGGCACCCATATTTCCGAAGACCAGACCAAAGCAGAATTCCATGAGAACTTTAATGTTCTTATCGTGGCGGAAAAGTATCAGACCGGCTTTGATGAACCGCTGCTGCACACCATGATTGTGGATAAGAAGCTGCGCGGCGTGAAGTGCGTACAGACCCTTTCCCGGCTGAATCGTATTTGTCCCGGCAAAAATGATACCTTCATTCTGGACTTTGTGAACACCGCAGAGGACATTCAGGATGCATTCCAGCCTTTCTATCAGGAGACATCTCTATCTCAGGAAGTGAATGTTGACCTGATTTATAAGCTGCAAAAAGAGTTACACGACTATAACCTCTACTCTATGAATGATATCGAGGCGTTCTACAATATCTACTATTCCGGTAAAAAACAGGACAACACCACAATGGGCAAAATGTCTTCTGCCTTGAAGCCGGTACAAGACCGATACAACAAGCTGCCGAGCGACGACCGCTATAACTTCCGCCGCCAGATACGTTCCTTTGTCAAATGGTATGGATACATTTCTCAGGTGTGCAGAATGTTTGATGCCGAAATGCAGAAGGAGTATGCATTTTGTGCTTATCTTCTGACCCTGCTACCCAAAGAGACTGCCCAAATGTTTGACCTGGAAGGCGCATTGAAGCTGGAGTTCTATAAACTGGAGAACACCTTCAAGGGTGCGATTACTCTGCGTGATGAGTCTATTGCGTACGAGCCGGCAAGCGGAAAAGGCAAGGCCGTTCCGGAGCAGAAGGAACCGTTGGAAGAGGTTATCGAAAAGATTAATGCACTCTTTACCGGTGATTTTGCGGATGCCGACCGAGTTATGACATATGCGATGTATACACAACTCAAAGGCAATAAAAGACTTGAGAAAAATGCACGGTCATCAGACGCTAAAATCTTCACCGAAAGTATCTTCCCAAAGGTTTTTGATGAAGTTGCACAGGATAGTTATGTCGAACAGACAGAAGCCTACGCATCTTTGTTCCGAAACAAGAGTAAATACAATGCGATTATGTCTGCACTGGCAAGTATACTTTATCGAGAATTTAATAGCGGAAAGTAAACTGTTATTCAGCAGCCTTTCGATGGGTGATGATTGGTACGGGGCCTTGTTCGAATACAGTTTTTAATTACTATAATTGGTTCCTGTGAACTGATGAAGGATAAAGGAGAAAATATGGGACAGTTTGAATGGGTAGATTTCTATAAAGAATTTGCAAAAGAATTACTCAAATACAAAAATAATCGAAAAGCTGTTATTGATAATGTGGTGAAAATATTTCAAGATGCTAACATCAATCTCCCCACATTAGAGTCATAACCACCACTAAAGTGGTGGCTTGCACTGACCCTAGAAGGGTCATTAC
>JAZNRD010000016.1:0-22749 GCA_045590515.1 Acutalibacteraceae bacterium | reverse complement strand
ATATATCTCCCGATTTATCATAAACAGATTCTGCCATTAGCTTTATCCCCAACCTGAATCCATTGATGAAAGCTTCTTTCTCCAAGAGATTATTCATATCAGTCATACAGTCTTTGACTTTCTCAAACATATCTTTCTGTTGCGGTGATAACAGTTCAGACAGTTTCTCCTCATTCTTCACCGCCAATTCGAGCAAATGTGAATACTCGCTCCCACGAGTCAGGTGCTTCTCGCACGGGCATATGTTTCCATAGAATAAATCTTCAATCATTCTCATCCTAAGTATCCTCCCAGCTGACATAAGAAGAGGACGACTCGTTATCGAACATTCCCGATACTGAGTCGCCCTCTTTTAACATTTTTTCTGCTACTGAAATTGAATGCTTCACGATAAGCATATCAAGCCAGGTCTTTGAGTCGTAGTCAACAGGTCTTCCCTGGCGGAAAAACTCTTGCATAACATCACTCAGGACATGATATTTCTCACCTGCATAAATTTCTTCAATAGTATACTGTGCCATCTCAGCACCTCCTTTGCAGTACAAACATATACCACAAAGGACACAACAAGTCCAGAGTTTATTTCGCAAACTTTCAAGCTCCCAAATATAACATCTAATTGCAATTAGTTTCCGCAAGGTATAGCAAATTAAACCATATTACTATTACCTAAAGTATGACCGATTATATTGCAATCATTTATAATCAAAAATATAGCAATCTTTTCCTGGTAATGAATAATTTGATTCGTTGTAAATAACTGCTGGAGCATAACAAATTTGTACATTTTCATTTTGCATTGCAGATAAGGCAACACCTACCGTGGACATTTTATTGTTCATCGGAACTACGATTATATTTTCATCACAATGGTCTATATAGATTTTTGTGAGTTGTTGTGCCATGTTTACTGGGTCGTTGCAGGACACGTTTATGCTTTCGATGCTTGAAAATTCAAAAGCCATTTTTTGTACTAACCCATTAAAAATTTCATTTGCTTCTCTATCTTTTTCAGTCAGTGCCTTGTCTGGGGATCCATAAGCTAAAGTGATTGAATTTGGTTCGATTTCCGTTATCATTTCAAATGCACGGTTGAATTCATATCCTACAATTACCACCAAATGAGTTTTCTGTGATGGAAGCAAAAGTCCAGGATAGCCAAGAATCGGCCTTAGTTCCTCGCAACCCTGACTAAGCCATTTTTTATCAATTTCTTGCCCTGGGCAATACTCCATAGCATTAACATATAAACACACAACAGACTTTACTTTCTTGTTTATATTAAGAATTTTCAGACAGATCATTAAAGTTTCATGAGTAAAAGTAGTAATGTCAATTAACACTTTTAAATTTCGTCCTGACACTGAGTTAATTATTTTTGCTATAGTATCGGCTAACACTAATGAATTTGAATATTCCACGCTAACGAGACTGCCGTTATCAGGATATAGTTCATATAATTTTTGGGCATTTTCTTTGATGATTTCACTATAATTCCTATTTTCTAATATTATAGCTTTTTTAAACTTCTTCGTTTTAAGTTTTGAAGGAATGGAAAAACATCTTTGTTCAAAGCTTGCTGAACAGAGAAAAATATCATAGTCTTCTTGTATTGCTGAATTCAAGTTTCTAATATTAATTTTCTTCATTGAATTCTCCCTCTTCTGTTAAGATAGCTGACGTATCATTCATATCAAAAAGTGTCAACTGAATTGAATCATCATTTTGTTTATATTTTTCATCGAAATACTTAATAGTAGAAAGCGGATTTGCAATACTATCTTGTAGTACCTTGTTTTTAATAAATAAATATCCTGCAAAACCATTGGGGTCCAGCGTCCAAATCGGGGCCAATCTTCTGTTTAAAACATATAGACGTATTCTTCCAATACTGCCGGAATTTTTTCTACCTATTGTTGATTTATGAAAATATCCCAATTGTAGTCCTATATCTAAAATTCTTTCGACTTCATCGGATGGCGTATCGCTTATCGCTATAGAAAAAACTCGCCGTTCATGTTTTTCAGATAATAAATTTTTTCTAAATAACGCTCCCAACCCTTGTATTAAATTAGATAGTTTTTGTATATCTTCTTTTGGGTAAGCTAATTCATGCCCTTCAGATGTATACGATTCTAATTCATCAAACAATGCATTATTTGCCATCTCTCGTACAACGGTATTTTGAATCGAATCTGATATATACAATACCTCTTTGTTATTTCCTAACATAGCTTGTTGTTTTGCGTACATGGTATATGCTTGTTGCAAAAAATATCTAACTATTCCAGATGAAATATTAACTAATTGGTCAAATCCAGCATAGCTGTAAGTATAACTGGATTTACTAGTCCCAGATAAGCTTTTAATATAATCAGGCCGAGCATATCTACGAGCATCATCTGTTCTATTGGTTCCAAAACCCTTTCCTTCATCAAATCTTTTAATATATTTTTCTTCGATTTTTTTAATTTTTTCTTCCTGTGCTTTATCAACAGGGAAAAAGTCTTCAACGGATGTGCTTATTGAGTATAAGTCTAATCGCTTAGAAACAATATCTTTTATTCGCCTGTAGTAAGTATATTTTGCATTTTTATTGCCTTCGGTATAAATGGTTGCAATATCTATTTCGATATAATCATGAGGAGTATCAATAGTAGCCCCATTTATAGTATAATACGATTTATAGTTATATTGAGTAGATATTTTCAAGCTTACTTTCCGACTGCTACGCGATGATACCCAAGTATTTAATATTTTTGTTTGCACTTCTGACAGAAAATGAGCATCATCTAGCAAAAGAAATAGTGATGCGTTTGTTTCTGATATTGTATCAGATAAATCATTCATTAAAGGCACTAAATAATCATTATAATCAAAAAGCGGACCAGTATAAGGTAAAATATCGTTTGCAAAAGCACTTTTTTTAATATAGTCCATTAATTGGCGATAAACATCTTTAAGCTGCGATATGATTATATCAATAATTTCATCACAAGTTTTTTCACTGATGTCTTTTTTTTCTAATCCTAATAAAGGAGAAAAGCTATTATTATAAAACTTAGTAATTTTATCAAAATCACAACTATTGCTAATGCATTTTTTTATATCTGTGAATATTTTAATAAAGCAATGTGTTACCATTAAATGCTCATTTAACACAGCATCTGCATGCTTATTATCAAATCTTTTCAATTCGGCTAGCGAAAAATTAGTATTTTTCAATGGGATATATATTGCAATATAAGGAAGCTTAGATATTTCCGTTTCTCTTGCCAAACATTGACAATCAGGTTCTAAAAACCTTAACATCATACTCTTTCCCGTGCCTCGAGGGCCTTTCATTATTACATGACCTGGATTTGTAACCTGATAAAAATCGGTAAAAACATCTACAAATAATTTTACAGTTTCTTCTGCAGTCAAATCTTCAGGGGTTGTGATTTTAAAAGGATTATCTTTTAACATTTATATTTCTACTCCTTTTTCCCTTATTCTTCTTAGTTCCTCTATTCCGGAAGGAACATCATTTTGTATTTCTCTTATATTGCCAATTAAGAGTTTGTCTGGATAAGTAGTATCTTCTAAACAATATGAAATTTTATCTATCTGGTAAGAATTATCATCATATATATTAATTTTTACAATTATTCTTCCAATATTAATAAAGGGACACATAAATTTCATACAATAACGACGTTCTTGTTCCATTTTCAAAGTTCTGTCATATATCTCGTCAAGTAAAAATTTCTTTGTGGTACCCATATCGTATTCCACGGATAACATTTTAGCTTCTAATTCATAAACTAATAAAATATGATAATCTTGATTATCGGAATCCTTTTCTATATTTACCGTATGTAATACCTGAGAGTATTTATGATATATTTCACTGTTGATTCCTAGAAGATTTAAATCCAAGGCAACTCTATTAGCACGAGTACAATCATCTGATAATTCATCTGCAAATCTTAAAACAGCTGCCAAGAGACGCGTTCTAATGGTCATACCACAAATTTCTTCAACAGAACACAATGCGGATATAGTATCTTTGTTCCCATCTTTATTTTTGCCACCGTGCATCATAGCAATATTTTTAATAACTCTTTTTTCTGGTGTATCAATAATAATGTTATTACAGGCGTTCTCAAATATGCCGCTTAAAATTTTTTCATGTCCAACTCGTCCATATACATTACCAATATCATGTATTTGTATAGCACATAGGAGAATAAAAATTTCAAATTCATTAAGAGGCACAGTGAAATTTATATTTTTAAGTATTTCAAATGCTTTTTCTATAACTTTATCGATATGATTCGGTCCATGATCGTTTAAAAACAGCACATGATCTGATGATAAAAAATGCTGTAATATAATTTCTTTTTCTTCATTTGTCTTAGTGCCATCTATTTCAGATTTGAGTTTTGAAATACTATTATTTATCTCAGCTAACATTGCACCAGAAACAACATTTTCCTGCGTTGATTTTAAGTTGGCTTTAAGTTGTTGATATGCATCAGTGGAGGTTCTGCTATTATGAAAATTCTTAAATTTAGCGGATGAAATAGCAGACATATAATCTTCTAATTTATCAAAATCAGAAATTTTATATACTTTTTTCCCCATTTTGTCACTTCCTACTTATTAATTAGTAATTTAAATACTTAAATACAATTTCATTTGCCCTTAATGGTATCACAAGAAGGTGGTTTTATAAACTTATTTGCATCAAATTATCAAACATATTATTTTTATAATTATAGCATATAACTTGTCGAATCACAATATCTAATGTTATTATTGGTATCATTATTGTTGAATAAATAATAAGAATAAGAATCACACTCACATTTCGGCACGGGGTGTGATTCTTATTCTATTATAAAAAGTTACTTATTTGCAGATTCGTTTCCAAAACAACATACTTCTTAAATTTTCTTATAAATCAAATTCTCGATGTAACAGTTCAATGAAATAGCGTGCAGAGCTTTCATCGAACTGAAAACTTTGACTAATTTTCCCGGGAATTTCTCTATCACTTTTACCGTAAGTATCTATTTGCAGATAATGCTTACCGTTCATTTCAAAAGATGTGTAAGTAGCATATACTTTATCGTGCAAAGTATTTCTGCTTTTCTCTAACTTTTCGATTGTATTAATATCTATCTGAGCCATAATTTTCTCCTTTACATCATTGCTTGTTCAAAAGCTTGTTCAAAAATACTATCATCCAATGGTTTTTTTAATTCTTTTTTTAATTTAAAACATGTTTCTTGATATTTTTTTGATCTGCGAGCCTTGGTTTTGATTTTTGCGCTTTTGGGAAAATCTTTAGAAAATTGGGCAAACGCTATACGCCAATACACTCCCATCGCATATATAGTGTTGTATATCTCAAACAATTCTTGATCTGAGAACACGGAAGTATCTTTACTCTTTAAATATAGGTGTAACCCTTTTTCGAACTCACGCCAATCATCCTCGCGGATTTTTTCGCTTTTATTCTTAATCCACTCAAAAATGCGCTTATCCTCACGATTAGACACACGATCCAGAAGATCTTGCCATTGCCGCCAAGTAAGTTTCTCTACGACATCTTTATCTTGTTGTGATAGAATAAAGCACTGCTGATAGAAACTTCGATGAACAGAATTTGTTCCTTCATCACGCTTTCGGTCTTCCTTAGTGGCAAAAGTTTTTATTTCATCCCAGAAGCGACGGCGCTCTGCAATGGAAATATCATATTTTTTAAGAAGTTTTCCTAAAAACAATCCGAGGTTATACTTGTACCAAACACTTTTCCCATATACACTTTCCAAATCTGATTCGATTTGTGGGATCTCTGTTTGTAGCGCATTAAGAATTTCATCTATCGTGGCTTTTTCTTGTGAGGAAAGAAGTCCTTCGTATATTAAATGCCCTTCGGCATCTAATGCAACTATATGCCCCATAATTCACACCTCACTTTAGACTTTGCGAGTAAACACGCTCAATTTTTTCAATAACTCTATCTGCTGCTTCTTGAGGTTCCAACTCCGCAAAATCGCTTCCTTGCTCGCCAAACATATCATATTTTCCTTCAGCAAGGTACAATAGAACATATTGTTTTAGCATCTGCTCGCGCAGGTATTCATGTTGGATATCCGGAAAATCTTGAACATTAAGATATGCTGTATGGCCTATGTTCAAATATATTGTTCTGCCTGTTCCGGGTGTGAACCAAGAGCGTTTGTAATTTTCCGGATCATCAATACTTATTACATCAAAGGCATCGTTTTTACCGTTCTTCTCATCCGAGTTCAAGAATAACTTAAAATGATAAAAGGTTATTTTATCGCCCTTTTCATATTCCTCGTCATCCTCATTAGCAATGAGACGTGCACGGAGTTCTAAAACACCCGAATTGAGATGTTGCTCATACACCGTTTTTTCAAAAATTATTTCGTCAACGCAAGGAGTGATCTCTTCCTCAAAAGGTTTAACAGTCCCTGTAAACGAGGCAATGTCAACTATTTTAGGGCAAGTAACATCGCTCGCATTGTGTATGCTAATATTAAGCCGATATTTTAGTTCATGGTTGCGTTTGTTGTCAATACGATAACAAACATTCCTTAACATTTCACCAAAGTTCACTCTACGGCTATTTTGCCTTGGAAATTCACAAGCGTGAAGTACAAGGTTAACACAACTCTTGCTGTTGTCAGGTTTATCAATATCATAGAAAAAAGGCAATTCTTTTTTCTTTTCTTTTCCGCTACCAATAACCTTAACAACAAGAACAATACGGTTTTCGGAATTCTGTTCAGAATTTTCCTTAGACACCTTAAACACAAAGTCCTTTTTTACAACCGTATTGGATTTTACCGTGATTTTTTCTTTCTTAATTTGAGAAATAACATCGCCGGTTTTAGGATTAACCACATTAAGACTGTACTCAAATCGCTTATCTGCAGAGTATGAACTCTTAATTCTTACAGCAAATGCAATTTCATCACCTGTTGTTACTTTTTCCGTGTTCTCTACAGGATAAACAATATCTTGCCAACGAACATCAAAATCAGCCTTTTGAGGCCCTTTCCCAAGGTCTTCAAATCCGAGTTTGTCAAAAAGATCCTGAATATCTTCCGCAATTTGCTTCAGTTCATCATGTAGCTTCTTATCTTCATTTTCCTTGTCTTTAATAAAGCCCCATTCAACTAAATTCGCTCTAATTTTATCATTACAGTAATTCTTCAAATATTGATAAGTGGTTGTTCTCTTTTGTCCTTTACTAACGCCAAAATGCACCTTATCTTCTATATCAGATAAAGCATCCTCCCACAATTTATCTACCTCAATATATCCCCAAAACTTACCTTCGATTTTCGAAGGGATATCTTTTAAATCTATTTCGCCAATTTTCATACCCTTGCGATAATATGAAACACCTTCCCAAATATTATCGCCGTTTTCAAAGAGATATAATCCAAAGTGTTTTACTTTATAGTCTGTCGCATAAGCTTCGGGGGCCTGCAGTTCAAATGTGCGTGTTCCATCTTTTATTCCCTGTGGAACTGTTACAGGAACGCCGTTTACAGAAATACATGAAGTTTCGTCAAAACGCTGAATTATAAGCCACCAAGATTCCTGAATAAGAGGAATTATTTCTCCAGACTGAATAGATGTAACCAGTTCTTCTTTCGGTTCCTCTATGATAACTCGTGTACCGTTGGTTTTCTTTGCCTGTAAACCAGTGCTTTCAAAAATGTACTTTTTTGCCGCATCTTCTTCCAATGCAACTGACATAACTTGACCGCATTTATTTATATTAGCAACGTATTTTCCATCTTCACGCAAAGAATCAAAATAATAGGTATATGTAGATGATGCAACAGAGTAAACGCTCTTACCAGCACCAAATAAACCGCCACCGGTTGTGTTACCACCAGAATTAAACATAGATGTAAAACGAGAAAGTCTTTCTGTGCTCGGAAGAGTTTTTCCTTGTGCCATCATTTCATTAATTTCTTCTGAGGGAGTGTTCTTGCCTGTTAGACCAACTGTTCCGCAGTCTTCAACGACAACAAAGCGACCATGTTCATTTTCCACAAAGGAAATATCGCATGACCAATTCTTCCATTTATCCGTTTTACGAGCACCCACGGCATTTTGAATTGCATCTTTTTGAAATCCGTTCGGGAAAGTCACTCCGGCATCAGTATATGCGCCAAGGATCCAATCAACATTATTCTTATAGTTCTGCGGAATTGGTGTCATAGTAGGCATAAGTGATCCCCCTTTATCGTTCCAGCTTGAATTTTGTCGGCTTATCATCTACAGAAGTGAATTTCATTTTTGCAATCTTTAATTCTTTTTCAATTGCACCGAAAATATCCGATACATCTTTTTCCGTATATTCATAACTTGCGGGATTTGCACAATTACCAAGTAGCTGTACCATAGATATAATTTTGTTAGTACGTGCCTCTGCAATGCGAATAAACTTATCTCTTTTCGTTTCTGTGTTTGACATATTCTTCATCCTTTCGAGTTATTTCGTTTTTATTCTACATCCAGCGTGCCATTTTGTCAATATTATTTTGAAATTATTTTTCATATAATTTTATTATTTTGTTAATCTGTTGCATTTTACCTTGCGAAAAACAAAAAGAATTGCAAATTATTTCAAAAATAATTTGCAATTCTTCTCATTGTATTAATCCTAATATTATGTCTGCTATACCCCTCGCAAGTTTTGGGGGAACAGCATTTCCTACTTGCTGATACTGAGAGTCCTTAGTTCCTATAAATTTAAATTTATCGGGGAAAGATTGTAACCTCGCGGCTTCTCTTACAGTAACGGCACGATCTAATGTAGGATGTATCCACATTGACTTTCGCACATTAACAACAGTTCCACTCGGTGCGTTAGGATCGAGTCTTAGATATATAGTATTCTGTGTTCGTGTCGGATCAGAATATGTTGTTTTGAGTTCAGCATCGAGACTATGGAAATTCTTACCCTGCTCAATTGCTTTAAATCGTTCCATCGCTGTTTCTGTTGTTTTCGTCGCAATATGATTCTTGACCGTTGTGCTATCAAGCCTCATTTCACGAGCATATTCAGACAGTTGATCTTCAGTGTAGGGTATATCGTCACACGTTTTTTCAAGGCTGACCGGATATTCAGCTAAATCCATTATAGCATCTGCTACTGTATAATGGCTATCGCATACACTTTCTGTCGGGAATGATATCTCGATTTCCTTTTCGTCATCTTTTCTCAATCCTATAATGATATGGCGGCGGCGCTCTTGTGGAACACCGAACCATTCTGCGTTAAGAGTTGCGCCTTTTTGAATATATTGATTACCCAATATGGCATTTATATAATCGATTACAGAATATGATTTGGTTGCAAACACCACATTATTATCGGTATCCTTTTTATAGTCGCCTATTAGTCTGTTTTGATAGATCTCCCTTATAGAAATTAGATTTTTCTGCAACTCTACCAATGAAGACAACTCCGCACACTCTCTTAGTGCTTCTGCTTCCGGCAAAACAGCCTTTATTATCTGAAGCATTTCACATATTCGAATTTTATGTGAATCTTGATTATCCTCTATCTCTATATACTTATCAATTTGCTTTATTAATTGATTCTTGTTCTTTTGCAGAAAGTTTGGAAGTCTTTTTTTATTGTTCTTATTCTTATTTAGAACTCGAATAAGCACATAAAGTTCGTTTGGCAAGATTATCGATTCGACAGTTTCTATATGCATTGCAATATCCAGCATATCAAAGCCGATAAAATTGTCTTTTGATATAAATATTTCATCATCCCGTGTAGGTATTGCATACCCCTGAGTCCGCAATGCTTCTATTTCATCGTGATCATTATGAGAGTCGTAAAATCGGTGTGTGTCAGACTCAAGCATACTCACATTCTCCATCACAAACGCTATGGGTCGTATTTCTTTTATCGCTCTGAAATATTCCTTAACAAGCGCATTATTCATATTTATAAGTTGATTTTTTTGCCTATTGGCATTCGAAAAACCTTGGCAAGGGGGGCCTCCAATTACGATTTCTATAACTCCAAGTTCTTCGCTCAACGCTCTGAAATCACAACCGATCACATTATCAATGAATTTAAAGTTGTCGGGATCTGTAGGTATGTTTTCTTTATATGTTGCTTGCGCATTGGGGTTAATTTCTGCCGCTGCAACTAATTCAAACCGTCCTGTCTGTTTGAATCCAAGGCTTAGGCCGCCTGCGCCAGCAAACAAGTCAATGGTTTTAAACATTTTTATCATCTCCTGTCGCTGTGCCTACGCCAATTCGTTTAGTTTTTACCCATTCGTCAACTTCGCTTATTTTGAATTTCCATATTTTATTATCCGGTTTATAAGCGGGTAGTCCTTGCTCTTTAATTAACTTTTTTACGGTATCTTTTCCAAATCCAAGATGATTGCATATTTCCGGCATAGATACCCATTTTTCTGCCTCGTTCATCACATCACCCCACAAAATTACATTATACCGCAATTTGTGTCGAATGTCAATTGGCGCAGGGATATTTTTCGCTGTCATTTGCTATTATCTACTATTATCTACTAACTTCAACTACTTCCCGCAATCAAACACATTACCACCAGTTTCCGAATAAGTCCAGAGAAAATTCACTTTTTACACAAAAATGGACGGTGATAATCTCACCGTCCATTTTTATTTTTTTCGCTTTGCTTTCAATGCTTTTAGTATATCATTTATATTGGATTCATTTGCAACCTTGGAACAATCCTTCTAGCCCGATCAAGATATCTTTAGACTCATTTTTAATTTTTTACTAATAAATAAAAGTATAAATTTTTCTGTATATTATGCGCTAATATTTGAAGGTGGCTCATACGAGTCGCCCTCTTTGGACTTCTTCTTTATTTACTGTGGATTAGATTTTGGTTTTGTTATATATCACCCATCTGTTCCTTCTTTTGAGGATGTCCGTCCTTATAAGTTTACCTTTAACTGTTTTCTTTAAAGAACTTTTGCAGGAGTTTGATGTGCTTATCGGACATGTTTGTGATGGTGTAGGCGTAGGAGCAGTAGAAGTCGATGAGCCAGAGTTTTGGGATTATCCTTGTGGTTTGGGTTTGGACGGACTTTAGGTGGCCTTGTCGGAGCCAACGGTTGACGGTGTTATCGGTATAGCCTGTGGTGGCAATAATTTGTTGTATGGTTAAAGCATCGGGGACAATTTCGAATTCCTGTTCGAGCCATGGGCGGAAGGTTGACGGCAGAGAGGAAGGAAATCCTGTTTTACGCGGTCGGGGTTTGCAATTGTTTCCATACTTTGCCGTTGAGAACTCGGCGTAGGGTGTAACGTATTTTTCTGGGTGTTTTGCTGAGTCCTCTATGTAGGTGAGCAGGTCTTCTTTCAGCACTGTATATTTTCTTGTTCTCTTGCCGGTGTTTTGACATTTTATGAAGCCGTTGTTCAGCATCCAAGCACACTTCCGTTTACTGATATGCAAGGCACACCGCACTTGTTCGCCTGATAAGGTTTGCGGTAAGCTGCTCAACATTTCTTATCACCTCGTATGCTATATCGCTTTCCTTTATCGTCTGCGGTCTTGACGAGGTAATCGATGAAGGCGTCCTTGGTGAAGATGTAACCGCCTTTGTAGGTATATGATTCGATCTCACCGTTTTTGAGTGCGGTGTAGATTGTGTTCTTACCGACGGGCGACCATCGGTTTGCTTTCATTGGGGTTAAGATATCGGGGCATTTTTTGAGCATCTTTTCATAAGCTTGTCTTTGTTTTTCTTGGTTCATTTTTATTTCTCCTTGTGTTTTCTTTGCCCGAGAACACACAAAGGTTTTGATAGGTTTCTCGCATCTATCTCGCAAAATTCTCGCAAAAATTCAGATGTTTTTCAATTTCTCGCAGAACAGATGGAAATATTGCAGTTTTCAGGGACGGAGAGGGGCGGTGCGGAAGATACTGCCTTTTGCTCGAAATCAGTTAGGAAGCAATCCCCCGCGAGTTCAAATCTCGCCGTCTCCGCCAAGGACAACCGTAATCTTAGGATTGCGGTTGTTTTCTTTATGTGTTATAATTATTTCAGCAGTATTCTTTGGAGGAACATAATGGGTTTTATTGATTCATATAAACATCTTGAAAAACTTTGCGGAGAAGTTCTTAACGATGATAGACGCGTATCTGCTTATATTGACGAAATGCTTCGTACACCAAGAGGTTCTTATTATGTTAAAACTTGGGATGAAGATTTGAAAAATCTTAAGCATTATCGTTGGGTAAGAAATCAGATTTCTCACGAACCGGGATGCACCGAACAGAATATGTGCGAACCCGAAGACGAGTTATGGCTCGATGAGTTTTACTCTCGTATTATGAATCAAACAGATTCATTATCTTTATATCACCAAGCCACACGTCCTCGTCCTGTTTCCAAGCCCGTTGCAAGACCTATTCAATCAACTCCTACATATACTCAGCCGAGCAACTATAGAAAACCCGCACGCAATAATGTTGGTTGTGCCACAATGGTAATTGTTTCTTTATTGGTTGTTGCAGGAATTTTTTTGTTGACACAGTTTATATGACCTTGACTCCTTGAAGGTTTTATCCTTCAAGGAGTTTTCTCTTTTATCCCAAAGCAGTTCCTATTGCCATAGCGCTTGAATTTTGCGGTGAAATATTATATAATATATGTTGCAATTTTTGATTTTACGGAGCGAAAATATGAGCGATAACAAGGAAATGCTTGGCACGGCTCCGATTGGAAAGTTGCTATTCAAATTAGCGGTTCCGACGGTTGTTGCCCAGCTTATCAATATGCTATACAACATTGTTGACCGCATCTATATCGGTCATATGCCGGGCGACGGAAGTCTTGCGCTTACGGGCGTTGGCGTATGTATGCCGATTATTATGATTATATCGGCGTTTGCGGCGCTGATTGCTTCGGGCGGTGCGCCTAAAGCATCTATCTCGATGGGCAAGGGCGACAATGCTTCTGCCGAAAAAATTATGGGCGGTTGCTTTTCTCTGCAGCTTATTATTTCTGCCGTTCTGACCGCTGTTTTGCTGATTTGGAACAAAGATTTACTTTTGATGTTCGGCGCAAGCGAGAACACTATCGGTTACGCCAACGACTATATGAACATCTACGCTATTGGTACGGTATTCGTTCAGCTAACGCTTGGTATGGGCGCATTTATTACCGCGCAGGGCTACACCAAAATCAGTATGATTACGGTGCTTATAGGCGCTGTCAGCAATATCATTCTTGACCCGATTTTTATTTTCGGCTTTAATATGGGTGTAAAAGGAGCTGCGCTTGCTACTATCCTGTCCCAAGCGGTTTCTTGTGTTTGGGTGCTGCTGTTCCTTTGCGGAAAAAAGACCTATCTTAAACTCAAACGGCAAAATTTCCGTATAGACGGGAAACTCGTTTTTCCTTGCATCGCTCTCGGAACTGCGACCTTTATTATGCAAAGCAGCGAAAGTGTGATTTCAGTCTGCTTTAATTCTTCACTACTTAAATACGGCGGCGATATTGCTGTTGGCGCTATGACCATCCTTACAAGCGTGATGCAGTTTGCAATGCTCCCAATGCAGGGTATTGCACAGGGTGCACAGCCCATTTTAAGCTACAACTTCGGCGCGAAAAATGTAGGACGTGTAAAGAAAACCTATAGACTTTTGCTCATATCCTGCCTTACATACTCCTTTATCATTTGGAGTGCAATTATGCTGTTTCCGCAAATATTTGCAGGAATATTTACGCCTGATGCGGCGCTTATTGAGTTTACTGCGACGGCACTTCGAATCTACTGCGGAGTAATGTGCATCTTCGGAATTCAGATTGCTTGCCAGATGACGTTTGTTTCCATTGGCAACGCGCCTTGTTCCATTATTGTTGCCATCGTTCGCAAGTTTATTTTACTCTTGCCTCTGATTTACATTATGCCGCAACTGATTACCGATAAGACAATGGGCGTTTATACGGCAGAGCCTGTTGCCGACATGATAGCCGTAACCTTTACCGCTATCCTTTTCACCGTTCAATTTAAAAAGGCACTAAAGTCTTTAACAACAGAAAACACTAAGGAGACATCAAAATGAAAATTGCAGTAACTTACGAAAACGGACAGATATTTCAGCACTTCGGTCATACAAAGCAGTTTAAGCTTTATACTGCTGAGGACGGAAAAATTATAAGCAGCGAAGTGGTTAATACAAACGGCAGCGGTCACGGAGCGCTTGCGGGACTGCTTTCGGCGCTCGGCGTAGATACACTTATTTGCGGCGGCATCGGCGGCGGTGCACAAATGGCACTGGCCGAGGCCGGAATTAAGCTTTACGGCGGTGTCAGCGGCTCCACAGATGCCGCAGTCGATGCTCTGCTTTGCGGCACACTTGGGTTTAATCCTAATGTAAAATGCGACCACCACGACCATCACGGCGAAGGTCACACCTGCGGCGAGAACGGTTGCGGTCATAACTGCCACTAAAAAGGCATAAATCCTATGCTCTTTGGGGGCGCATTGACAAAACAGGCATAATGTGATAAAATACCCTAGTAGATGATTAAGGAACCAGCTGACTGCAGAGGATGTTGGTTCCATTTTGCTTTTTAGAGGAAAATCTTATGATTAGGAAGAAAAAATTCACACTCTCAACCACGCAGGTCATATTGCTTAGTTTCCTCGGGACTATTCTCTTGGGAAGCGGTGCTCTTGCGTTACCTATCAGCTCGGCCAGCGGAAACGCCGTGCCGTATATTGATGCGCTCTTTACTGCGACTACCTCCACCTGCGTGACAGGACTCGTCACGCTTCCGACGGTGTCAACGTGGAGCACATTCGGGCAAATCATAATTTTGCTTTTGATACAGGTTGGAGGGCTCGGAATTATTACCATTATGTCGGGACTGATGCTTCTCTTAAACAGAGAGATGGGCATTGGCGACCGCCTGCTCATTCAAGACGCTTGTAATCTGAATACGATGTCGGGGCTTGCGAAGTTCATAAAGAATGTGCTTTTCGGCACGCTCGTCGTCGAAGGCATCGGCGCTGCTCTGTATATGCTTGTGTTTGTTCCCGAGTTTGGTGCAAGGGGCATCTGGATATCGGTGTTCACTTCGGTATCCGCCTTCTGTAATGCAGGCATTGACATTATTGCGGAAAACAGCCTTTGCAATTACTCCACAAACTCCTTAATCAACGCAGTCACCTCCGCGCTAATTATTCTCGGCGGTCTCGGTTATATTGTATGGTGGGACGTGCTTCGTGTTATTAAGAACAGTTCGCAAAAGAACCGCAAGATTTTCCGACGTCTGACCTTGCACTCAAAGATTGCGATTTCCGTTACCGCTGTGCTTGTTTTTGTTGGTGCAGCTCTCATATTCATTTTTGAATATAAAAACCCGCTGACCATTGGAGAAATGTCGCTGTTTGATAAAATTCAAGTGTCGTTCTTTCAATCGGTTACCACGAGAACCGCAGGCTTTGCTACTGTTCCACAAGAAAACCTTATGAACACCTCCGCTACCGTATCTATTCTTTTGATGCTGATAGGCGGCTCCCCCGTTGGAACGGCAGGCGGTATGAAAACAGTAACCATTGCCGTACTGTTTTGCTCGGCGTTTGCTACCGTAAGAAACAAAAACAGCACCGCGCTGTTTGGGCGCCGTATTTCCGAGGGATTGGTGAAAAAGGCTGTTGCAGTGGCGGTAACATTTATTACAATATGCATCACTTCGACTGTACTCTTGATGGCAACGAGCAGTGCTTCTTCTGTTGATGTGGTTTATGAAGCGGTAAGCGCAACGGCAACCGTCGGCCTTTCGAGAAATCTAACAGCAACCCTTAATGTATTTGGCAAATTGATTATCATAGTGACAATGTATTTCGGCAGAGTGGGTCCCATCTCGCTTGCGGTGGCGCTGGGAAGTAAAAAGGAAAGTCAAAACATAATTTCCGAACCAACCGAAGAAATCAGTATAGGATAAGGAGAAGGTTATGAAAGCAAAGAAAACATATGCAGTCTTTGGACTTGGAAGATACGGGTCAGCCGTAGCAAGAGAACTTGTAGAGCACGGAATGGAAGTCATTGCGATAGACGCTGAGGAAGAAATTGTTAACGATGCAGCGGCTTATCTTCCTGTATGCAAGTGTGCCGATGTGACCGATGCAGAGGTTATTTCACGCCTTGGCATAGGCAACATTGATACCGTTATCGTTTGTATGGCAAGCAATCTTGAGGCAAGCGTCATGGCAATAACGCTTTGCAAGGAGGCGGGCGTTAAGACCGTTATCGCAAAATGCGCCAACGAAATGCACCAAAAGATATTGCTCTGCGTGGGTGCAGATAAGGTGGTTTTCCCTGAAAAAGAGTCGGGCATTCGCCTTGCCAAGAACTTGCTTAGCTCAGGTTTTATTGATATGATTTCTTTGTCGAAGGATGTTTCTATGGTGGAGATTGATGTCAAGAAGGAATGGTGCGGTAAGAATCTGATAGAATTAAATCTTCGCAAAAAGTACGGTTTTAATGTTGTCGCTATAAAAAAAGGCGAAAAGGTCAACATAAACATCAATCCCGAGCAAGCACTTGATGCCGAAAGCTGTTTAATTGTTATTGCAAATACGGCAAAGCTGGGAAAATTAAAGCAATAATTTTATTAAAAGGATAACAAAGACCCAACCATAAAGGCTGGGTCTTTGTTATCCTAACAGCACATCGGTTACAAGCATTACAGAAAATCCAACAAGCAGAGCATAGGTCGCGCCGCGCTCGTTACCGTGTGAATGGGTTTCGGGTATCATTTCGTCGCTTATTACATAAAGCATTGTGCCTCCCGCAAACGCGAGTGCAAAGGGCAACACTGCCGTTGCGATGCTGACCGCAAAATAGCCTATCAGCGTGCCGAGCACCTCTACAAGTCCCGTTATCATAGCGCACAGGAAGGTTTTGCGCGGAGATACTCCTGCCGCAAGCATAGGCCCTATAATCACCATACCCTCGGGTATGTTCTGTAGCGCTATGCCGCCCGCTATTATAAACGCCTGCGAGCTATCTCCCGAGCCGAAACCGACGCCTGCCGCTATTCCTTCGGGCAGATTATGTATTGCTATTGCGGTTACAAAAAGCAACACTCGACTGAGCCCTTCGTTGTTGTGCGGCTCTATGTCGGTTCCCATCAGCTTATGAAGATGGGGCACCAGCTTGTCTATAACATTTAAGCAGAGTGCGCCGACAAAAATTCCCGCAACGGTTATTAGCAGTCCCCATTTTCCGCCGTATTCGAGCGATGGAATTATGAGGCCAAGCACCGCTGCCGCAAGCATAACGCCCGCCGCAAACGAGAGCACAATATCCGAGAATTTGTGTGATACCTTTTTAAAAACAAAGCCTATTAGTGAGCCGATTACGGTTGCACCGCCGACTCCTAAGGCGGTTAATAATACTTCTGTCATACTAAATCCTTTAAAGCCCCCGTCTTTCGACGGGAGCCTTTAGTTTTATTCTTCGCTGAAATCTTCCTTGCCTACTCCGCAAAGGGGGCAAACGAAATCTTCGGGAAGGTCCTCAAATGCGGTGCCCGGAGCTATGCCGTTATCGGGGTCACCTATTTCGGGGTCATATACCCAGCCGCATACATCACATACATAGTTTTTCATTTTTATCTTCTCCTTAAATTTATTTAAAGAACAAGTGACGGTGCGCTGTAAACGCGTGCGCCCAGTTCTTGATTGAGCATATATAAGCTCTTGGGGTCGGAGCCGAAAAGCTCCATTTTAGAGATAAGGTCGTTGGCGTTGGTTTCCTCTTCACCCTGCTCCTTTACAAACCAGTCAAGGAACTGCATAGTGCGGAAATCCCTTACCTCATAGGCCGCGCCGTAAAT
The DNA here is from genome assembly GCA_045590515.1 of Acutalibacteraceae bacterium. Classification (GTDB taxonomy): domain Bacteria; phylum Bacillota; class Clostridia; order Oscillospirales; family Acutalibacteraceae; genus SIG589. The sequence continues at coordinate 4,827 of JAZNRD010000016.1, read as the reverse complement.
ATCATTTATAAGCGAGGTCACATATTTTTCGTGCTCAAGTCCTGCCTCTAATACAGCCATATTAGAGTTTAGCTCCTTGTCGGGCTTGGCGATTGCCTCAAGCGTTACGGGCATGTTTTCGTTCTGCAGATAGGTGTAGAAAAGCATTGCGTGGTCGCGCTCCTCTTGCGCTTGAATCATATACCAATTCGCAAAGCCGTCAAGGCCTGCCGCCTTGAAGTAGTTTGAAAAATCAAGATAAAGATATGCCGAATAAAGCTCCTTGTTGATTTGTTCGTTTAATAGCTTGTGTACCTTTTCATTCATTATTATTGCCTCCGTTTTTTATTTTATTTCTTCAAAATCTGATGCGCCGTGCTTACACAGCGGACAGATAAAGTCGTCGGGTAGGGTTTCGCCCTCATAGACATAGCCGCAAATCTTGCAGACATAGCCTTTTTTGCCGTCGGTTTCGGGCTTGGGCTTTACATTATCATAGTAATAATTATAGGTCATTGTTTCGCGGTCAGAGAGCACGCGCGCCTCTACTATAGAGCAGATAAACATTCCGTGGGTATCAAGGTCAACATACTGCTCTACCTTCAGCGACATAAAGGAATTTATATAGCGCGGCAAAACGACAAGTCCGTTATCCGAACGGTTGGGTGTGCAATCCTTAAACTTGTCAACATTTCTTCCGCTTCTGAAGCCAAACGCCTCGAACACCGAGAAGGGCGCATCAACCGTCAGACAGTTAATATTCATTTTGCCCGTCTGCTTTATTACGTGGTGAGAATAGTTTTCCTTATTTATGGTAACGGCCAGACGGTTTGGTGTGTTTGTAACCTGTGTTACGGTGTTTACAATAAGGCCGTTATCCTTTTTGCCGTCGTTAGAGGTTATTACATAAAGGCCGTAGCCGATGTTGAAAAGTGCGCTCAGGTCGTTTTTGTTAGCGGTGTCCTCCTGCAGTGCGAGATACTCGCGGCAGAGCTCCTTCGCGAGCGAGTCGAGAGCCTTTGCGCTTTCCTCATTTAGTGCCGAGAGTATTTTGACGGTATTTTCAGCAAAGGTCAGATTTTTAGAGGATGACAGCATCTCCTTCATAACCTTTGCCGCAAGAGGCGCCCAGCTTCCGTTTTCTATGAACGCTACCGTTCTGTTCTGGAAACCGCGCTCGGTCAAATGATTTATAAACTCGCGCATAAATGGGAAAATGTCGGCGTTGTAGGTGGTGGTTGCGAGGACTAATTTGCTGTAACGGAAGGCGTCCTCTACCGCCTCTGCCATATCTACACGCGCAAGGTCGTTTATTACAACCTTGGGACAGCCGTTTGCGCGAAGCTTGTCAGCTAACTGCAGCACCGCTTTTTTGGTGTTGCCGTAAACCGAGGTGTAGGCTATCACTATGCCCTCTTCTTCGGGCTGATAGCTTGACCAGGTGTTATAGAGGTTTATATAATAACCGAGGTTTTCCGTAAGCACGGGACCGTGCAGCGGACAAATTTTTTCGATATCAAGCGAAGCCGCCTTTTTAAGCAGAGCCTGTACCTGTGCGCCGTATTTTCCGACGATACCGATATAGTAGCGTCTTGCCTCACACGCCCAATCCTCGTCTGTGTCGATTGTGCCGAACTTGCCAAAACCGTCAGCCGAGAAGAGCACCTTATCGTAACTGTCGTAGGTTACAATAACCTCGGGCCAGTGAACCATAGGCGCGGTCACGAAGGTCAGCGTGTGCTTGCCAAGTGACAACGTATCACCCTCGCCCACTACCATTCGGTTATCCGAAAAATCGGTGCCGAAGAAGTTTTGCATCATAGTGAACGCTTTTTGTGATGCCACAACCGTCGCATTCGGATACGCCTTTTTGAAGTTGGCTATATTTGCCGAATGGTCGGGCTCCATATGCTGAACGATTAAATAATCGGGCTGTCTGCCGCCGAGAGCAGACTCTAAATTATCAAGCCATTCGTGAGTAAAGTTCTGGTCCACCGTATCCATTACGGCAATCTTTTCGTCAAGTATTAAATAGGAGTTATACGCCATTCCGTTCGGGACAATGTACTGTCCCTCGAACAAATCTATCTTTCGGTCGTTGACCCCTATATACTTAATATCCTCTGTTATTATCATTTTTCTACCTCTGTTAATTTTCTAAAATTTTGCCGTCGGTGGTAATGGTTACTACCTGCCACGGAATCATTTTTCCGCTGTTTTTAAGTGCTGTTACAACTGCATTTTCAATACCCTTGCAACAGGGCACCTCCATACGCACAACCTTTATACTCTTTATATTATTATTAAAAATAATATTTGTCAACTTTTCACTGTAATCACCCTCGTCAAGCTTGGGACAGCCGATAAGCGTTATGTGATTTCTTATAAACTCGTTATGGAAGTTTCCGTAAGCGAACGCCGTACAGTCTGCGGCGATAAGTAAATTTGCACCGTCAAAGTAGGGCGCGTTTGTGGGGACGAGCTTTATCTGGCACGGCCACTGCGAAAGCGCGCTCGGCACGGCGGCTCTGAAAGACGGTGCCTCTGTGCGCTCTATTTTTCTTGCCATTTTACCGGGGCAGCCAAATCCGCTCGGCACCGATTTTTTTGCCCTTTCTGCCATTACCGCCGCCTCGTCATAGGCAGGGGCTTCGCGCTCTTCAAAGGTGATAGCTCCCGTCGGGCACGAGGGCAAACAGTCGCCCAGTCCGTCGCAGTAGTGCTCTTTTGTGAGCTCTGCCTTGCCGTTTATCATTTCTATTGCGCCTTCGTGACATGCCGCGGCACACGCGCCGCAGCCGTTACACTTATCTTTATCTATTTTAATTATTTTTCTTATCATTTGTGCCTCCAATTAAAAGCATTTGCCACTTTTGCAGTCCTTTGTCTCTCCGCAGATATAGCAAAGCTCGTTTTCGCACTTGCCGTTTTTCTGCATATTTACAAAATTTTCTACTGTCGTTTCGGCAATGTTCTGCAGAGCCTCCTCGGTTAAGAATGCCTGATGCGAGGTAACTATTACATTAGGCATTGAAATCAGTCGAGCGAGAACATCGTCCTCTAAGATGTGACCCGAGTTATCCTCGAAAAACAAATCCGACTCCTCCTCGTATACATCGAGGCAGGCAGCACCGACCTTGCGCGATTTTATTGCGGCGAGCAACGCCTCTGCATCAACCAATGCGCCGCGCGAGGTGTTTAGAATTACCACGCCGCGCTTGCATTTTTCGAGCGCAGACTCGTTAATTATGTGGTGGGTTTCCTCACTGAGCGGACAGTGCAGCGAAATTATATCGCTGTTTTTAAAAAGCTCTGCAAGCTCTACATACTTTACCTGCTCTCCGTCCTCTATGCTGCGGTCGGGGAATTTATCGTATGCGAGCACCTTCATACCAAAGCCCTTACATATATCAATAAACACCTTGCCGATTTTACCCGTTCCTATGATACCTACCGTCTTGCCGTGCAGGTCAAAGCCCGTCATTCCCGTAAGACTGAAATTAAAATCTCGGCTACGGATATATGCCTTATGAATTCGGCGAATAGAGGTAAGCAGCAGCGCTGCCGTGTGCTCTGCAACCGCATACGGTGAATAGGCTGGCACACGCAGAATATGAATTTTGCCAAAAGCATGCTTTATATCTACATTATTGAAGCCTGCGCAACGAAGTGCCAGCATCTTCACTCCCATTTCCGAAAGCCCGTCTATAACCGCGGCGTTTACGGTGTCGTTCACGAAAACGCACACGCCGTCAAAACCGCGCGCAAGCTCTACTGTGTCCTCGTTAAGCTTGGTTTCAAAGAATTTAAACTTTATTCCTTTTTGTTCACCGTAGTGCTCAAAAGAAGGTATGTCATATGGTTTTGTATCAAAAAATGCGATTTTCATCGTATGTCCTCCTTGATTTTTCGTTATTATTATAGTATACTTTTCTTTGCAATTCTGTTGAAATTTCAACAAAATGAGGATTTTTATGAAAAAATATTTGGAAGTTTTAAAAGGGTGTTCATTATTTACCGGCATTAACGAGGATGAGCTTATACGGATGCTTGACTGTTTTGACGCGCGGATTGAAACCTTTGACAAAAAATACACCGTCTTCTTTGAGGGCAACCCCGCTAAGTATATCGGTATAGTGCTTTCGGGCTCGGTACAGCTTATAAGCGTTGACTACTACGGCAACCGCAACATAATTTCTACCGCCGTGGCGGGAGAGCTTTTTGGTGAGGCATTCGCCTGTGCCGAGGCAGAGAATATTCCGATAAGCGTTATTGCAAACGAAAAAAGTGACATTATGTTTATTGAGAGAAGTCGCATTATGCATCCCTGCCACAACGGTTGCGGTTTTCATAACAGACTCATTTTTAACCTTATGAAAAATCTTGCCACTAAGAATATTATGTTCCACCAAAGGATAGAAATTACAAGCAAACGCACAACCCGCGAAAAACTTTTGACCTATTTAATGCTTTATTCCAAGCGTGTGGGCAGCGAGAGCTTTTCTATCCCCTTTGACCGACAAGAGCTTGCCGATTATTTAGAGGTTGAGAGAAGCGGTCTTTCGGCAGAGATAAGTAAGCTGCGCCGCGAGGGTGTACTTAAAAGCGAAAAAAGACATTTTGAATTACTATAATAAATATCCCCCCGTATAACGGGGGGTATTTCATTTTCGGGCATAGCCCTAAGCGATACTGGCGGCGCACAAGTGCGCTTTTTTGTTGGCCTGCCAGCCATGCAACTATTACTAGTTACCGGTAAACCGGTTAATTAAATTCCTTGGCTCCCTCTGACGAGGGAGCTGTTGAGCGTTAGCGAAACTGAGGGAGAGAATGACCAAACTTGAGATA
>JAZNRD010000015.1:0-19433 GCA_045590515.1 Acutalibacteraceae bacterium | reverse complement strand
GTCAAAGCCATAGTTACCGTTGTCAACCGCAACAGCATAGCGGAGAGTCATATCGGTGGGCTGTGCCTTGTGACCTATTTTAAGTGAGAATTGTCCTTTGTAGGACTGGTTTTCGGTTATGCTTACAAATTCTCTGTAACCGGCTTCTTCGTTTCTGTTTTCAAAGCAGGTCCAGTTGCTTGAAAGGTCGCCCTCAAAATAGTCGGGTGTTTTGGGAACGACATAGCTTTCAAATCCGCCGTTTGCAAGCAGATTTGTCTTGGTTTCGTCGTCGGCCTTATAAACCTTTACATCGTCAAGCATTAAAAGGCTTCCGGTAGCGCCTACCGTGTAAACATTTATAGTGGCGCTTTCTGCCGCAGGGGTAAATGTGGCAGAGAAGGGTGTGTACTCTGTGATAGTGGTGGTGTTAAAGTCAAGAGCCGTTGTGTTGCTGCCGCCGTCGTTATAGAAAATTCTGGCCGCATTAAACTCACCGCTCTTTTTAGCCATAGCCTCAATTACATAGCTTTCTCCTGCTGTAAGACCGCTTACAGTGTTAGCTATGGTGTGTGATGCACCGGCAGTAATGGCCAGAGCCTTCTTGCCCTCAAAAGCGTCAGAGGAAAGGAAGCTTTGAGCCTCTTCGCCGTCGTTATCGGTTACAACCCAGTTATTAAGCGCATAGTCTTCGGTGGTGGTCGTAAAATCGTTAGCATAAGGGTCAATGTTTTCAAAGCTGCCGTCGTTAAAGAGGTTAACAGCAGAGTTTGATGTGTTATATGTAATAAGGTTATCAATATATACAAACTCGTTTGCATCTAAAACAACCTTAAGCTGTAAGAAGACATAGGTTGCACTTGTGCTAACATAGCAACCTGACGTGGTTTTGGTGTCTGTACTGTAACGAGAATAGTCCTTATTATCCAGGTGATGCCACTCTTTTGCAGGAAGAATGGCGGCATCAGACAATATAATGCGGCGGTAGTTCTTCGAACCGCTTCCCGATGACGAAGAGGCAATAGAGCCTGTGGTGTTTGCTATATAAATGTAAGAGCCGCTGTTGAGACCGTCTCCGTCAACAAACATATCGGCGGTAAAATACCATTTATCAGTCTTTACAGCAATCGCAGGAACAATCCAGCTAAGTGTTATATCGGTTGCGGTGCTTGCGTTACCAATACGGAGCGACTTGTTGCCGTCGTTTGCCTTATCGCTTACAACATTTACAAAATCCTTTGTAGCATAAGGATAGTTAGTGCTGCTGTTAGCGCCGTTAGGCTTAACATTCAGTCTTTCAAATGAAGAGTCAATATTAAGCTCGGTAGCGCCGGTAGAGCTGGTAAGCGAAGAGTTGTATATTTGCAATCTGTCAATATAAACATATACGCCGGCATCCAACTTAAGCGTGACATCGAAAGCAAGCTTTTCTTCAGAAATGGTCAGATTTCCGGTAAACTGCGTAAACGCCGTTGTAAGTGATGCGGTAACATCGTTTGCGACTGCATTTTCGCCCTCACCGTTTTCGCCGTTACGAAGGGTAAATACGGCAGAGGTTGCTGTGGCGGTACTCATAGCGTAAACAGAATACTTGTGGTCAGCATTGCCGCCCGAAGCAAGTGTAAGTCTGAGGGTTATATCGGTAGCCTCTGTGGGATGACCGATACGTAAGGAAGAATAACCTTGCGAGTGCTGCTCCCTTGCTATGTGTACAAAATTAGTTGCAGGAACGGTACTGTTGCCGTTTGAAACGCAGCTCCATTCTGCACCAAGTGTGCCGGAGAAATCAGGTGTGTCGTTTGCAACTGCACTGATTGTTGCGGGAACATAAACGACTCCGACGATAAGCATTAAGCACAATAAAATGCTCAAAAGCTTATTTTTGCTGTTTTTCATAAAATACACTCCTCTTTTTAAGAATATTTATGCATATTCATTATAACAATTCGCAAGTCAAAATGTCGATATCATTATTTGTCTTTTTGTATCATTTTTGGTGATATCGCACTTTAATAACAAAAACCCTCCCGTTTGGGAGGGTTTTTAGCTTAAAACACAAACTGTATAAGCAGCATATAACATATGGTGCCTGCGGCTATGGAGAGCAGCGTTTTTTTCTGCCACAACTGCAAAACTGCGGTGACTGCGACGGCTATAAGCTCGGGCAGGCCGTGGCTTTCCGATACAAAGGAAATGCCCTTTAAGCAGTATATAACCAACATTCCGAAAACCGCGGGCGGCAAAACGCGGCCGAGGTATTTTATAAATTTAGGTGTCGGCTTATCGGCGCGGAACAGTATAAAGGGCAAAAACCGCGTCAGTGCAGTGCCGACGGCTATTATCGCAACGGTTATAAAAAGCTGTGTTCCCGTCATACCGCCTCACCCCTTTCAAGCACTCTTTTGAGCAGAGAGAGTGAAAGCAAAATCGCAACCATAGCGGGAATCACAAAGCGGTCTGCGCCGAAAAGGACAAGACAAAGCGCAGAAAGGATAAGCCCGAGCAGTGCGGTGGGGCGACTCTTTTTATCGCGCAGCTGTTCGGTGAGGATTACCACAAAAAGCGCCGTCATAGCAAAGTCGAGTCCCTCTGTGTTAAAGCGGATAAGACTGCCGAACAGACCGCCGAGTGTGCTTGCCGCAACCCAGTAAAAATGGTCAAGCGCGGTGACCAAGAGCATAAAAAGTCCGCGGTCAACGGACGGGGGCGGTGTTGCGGTGCAGTTGATTGAAAAGGTTTCGTCGCACATACCGAAAATAAGATAAAGCCGTTTCTTGCCAAGACCTTTATATTTATCGAGCATAGAAATTCCGTAAAAGAGATGGCGCGCGTTTATCATAAGCGTCATAAAAAATGCGGCGAGCGGGTCAAACGCGGAGAGCAGCAAATTAACCGCCACAAACTGCATAGACCCTGCAAAAACCGTAAGGCTTATAAGCGCCGTCTGCCAGAACGCAAAGCCCGAAACATTCATAAGAATTCCGTATGTAACCCCCAAAAAGCCAAAGCCCGCAAGAACGGGCAGAGTGTGGGGGAAAGCCGCGCGCAAGGCGGGCAAAAGTTTTTTCTCTTTCATTTATATCAGCGCCTGTCCATTAATTATCAGCTTAAAGGCAAGACCCAAGCGGTCGGCTGCCTTGCGACAGAGCAGCATTCTTTCCATAAAGATTTCAAAATAGTCCATAATGCTGCCGTATTCGGTGTCAATGGTAAGCTCTAAGGTAATTTTTTGGCGGTCGTCACTGATATAAAGCGATGACTTTGTAACCGAGAAATTTACGCGGTCGTGAATGTCAAAGCTTGCCTTATCGCGATTTCTTACGCGGCTGCGGCGAACATCCGACTTGTCAGCAAGTATAAGCGCCGCCGAAACCTCGTCAACGGGGAAGCCCGTTCCTTCGTCGTGGTTGCCTATGGCTGTCACTATCGTCGCAATATCGTGCGGCTCCATATTAAGCTTATCAAGTATACGAAAAGCCATAATAGCGCCGCTTTGCGAATGCTCGTTTCGGTTTACAAGATTTCCTATATCGTGCATATAGGCGGCAATCTTAACAAGCTCTATGCTGTGCTCGCTAAAATCAAGTGTTTTTAAAATATAGCCAGCCGTCTCGGCGACCTTGGTAACGTGTGCAAAGCTGTGCTCGGTAAAGCCAAGGGCGCTAAGCGAATTGTCTGCGCTTGTGATGTATGTGTTTATGTTTGGGTTCTTTTTTATCTCTTCAAAGGTAAGCATATTATCACCTCGTAAAAAGGATACCAAATAAAGCCCGTTTTAGCAAGAAAAAATCCCTAAATCAGTGCATTTTTACTTGACAAATTGCGCTTGGTGGTATATATTTGTTTTAGCACTGTAAAATGTTAAAGAGAGGTGTACGGAATGTTTGCAAAATACGGACAGTATTTTTATTATTATTTTTTTACAAAAACGGACCTTCTGTGCGCCGACAAAGCGGGACTTTAATTACCGCTTTTAAGGGTTTATAAGGAGGGTCCGCAGTTCGTGCTTGTTTTTTAGCGCGATTGGCGGACTTATTTTTTTGGAGGACGGTATGATTTCAGAAAAAATGACTGCGCTCGGTCAAAAGAGCTCGGTTATAAGAGAAATTTTTGAATACGGAAGACGCCGCAAGGCAGAAATCGGAGAGCAAAATGTTTTTGATTTCAGCCTCGGCAATCCGAGCATTCCTGCACCGCAGGAGCTTTCGGATATAATGCGCGACCTGCTTGAAAACGAGGACCCCGTTATGCTCCACGGCTACACCTCCGCGGCAGGTGATATGGGTGTTCGTACCGCGATTGCGGAGCATATAAACTCGCGCTTTAGTGCGGCCGCCGTGCCCGAGCTTATTTATATGACCTGTGGTGCTGCCGCTTCGCTCACAATAACGCTTCACGCCCTAATAAACGAGGGGGACGAGGTTATAGTTTTAGCACCATTTTTCCCCGAATACCGTGTGTTCGCAGAAAAGGCAGGTGCAACACTTCGCGTGGTTTCGTGTCCCGCGCCCGATTTTCAGCCCGATATTAAGGCGCTGTCTTCTGCGATAAATGAGAAAACGAAGGCGATTATAATAAACTCACCCAACAACCCGACGGGCGCCGTAATAACCCCTGCCCGAATGAGTGAGCTTTGCGAGTGCTTAAAGCAAAAGGAAGAGGAGCTTAAAACCGACATTTATATAATCGCAGACGAGCCGTACAGAGAGCTTAGCTACGGCTGTGAGGTGCCGTATATCCCGCAGTATTATGATAACACGGTGGTGTGCTATTCATACAGTAAATCTTTATCTCTCCCCGGCGAGAGAATAGGTTATATTTTCGTATCGCCAAGGGCAAAGGACGCAAGCACCCTTTTTGCCGCGGTCTGCGGTGCGGGCCGTGCGCTCGGCTTTGTGTGCGCGCCAAGCCTTTTGCAGAAAACGGTTGCAAAATGTCAGGGGCTTACGGCCAATATAGAGCAATACCGCGAAAACCGCGACCTGCTTTTCGGGGCGCTTACCGAAATAGGCTATAGCGCAACCCACCCCGACGGCGCGTTTTATCTGTTTTTACGCTCGCCTAAGGGCAGTGCTACCGAGTTTTGCGAGATGGCAAAAAAGCATGAACTGCTCTTAGTCCCAAGCGACTCGTTCGGAACAAAAGGGTATGTGCGTATTTCCTACTGCGTAACAAAGGAACAGATAGAAAGGTCAATTCCTGCTTTTAAAAAGCTTATGAAGGAGTGTAAGAATGGATAAGCTACAAAATGCGAGAAAGGTAATAAATGACGTCGATAAACAGATGGCAGAGCTTTTCGTAAAGCGAATGGAGGCTGTGCGCGATGTTGCTGCCTACAAGCGCGAAAACGGACTTCAGATAACCGATGCGGCGCGCGAGGAAGAGGTGATTGAGCGCAACTCGCTTTATGTAGAGAGCGAGGAGCTTCGGTCATATTATGTAAACTTCCTGCGCTATAATATGGAGCTTTCAAAAAATTTGCAGCACCGCCTGCTTGACGGAATGCGCGTGGCATACAGCGGGGTTGAGGGCGCGTTTGCAAACATAGCCGCGCTCAAGGCGTTTCCCGATGCTATCGCCGTGCCGTACCCCGATTTCCGCGCGGCGTACGAGGCGGTTGAAAAGGGCGACTGCGACTGCGCTATTTTGCCGGTCGAAAACAGCTCTAACGGTGATGTCGGTCAGGTAATGGACCTTGCATTTTTCGGCTCGCTTCACATAAACGGAATTTACGATATAGATGTAATTCAAAATCTGCTCGGCGTAAAGGGCGCGCATGTTTCGGATATTAAAGAGGTAATAAGTCATCCGCAGGCGCTCGGTCAGTGTGCAGAATTTATACATAAGCATTCGCTTATAGCAACGCAGGCTACCAACACCGCCCTTGCCGCAAAGCATGTGGCAGAGCTCGGCAGACGCGACTTAGCCGCAATCGGCAGTGCAGAGGCGGCGGAGAAGTTTGGGCTTTCGGTAATAGAGCACCACATTAACGGCGCGAATGTAAACACCACCCGATTTGCCGTGTTCTCGCGCACACCCAAGACCGAAACCGAAAGAGATAACCAGTTTGTTATGCTCTTTACGGTGCTTAACGAGGCAGGTTCCTTGGGCAGAGCTATTTCGGTAATAGGTAACTACGGCTTTAACCTCCGTGCACTTAAATCCCGTCCGAATAAGGAGCTTGCGTGGAGCTATTATTTCTACGCCGAGGGCGAGGGAAACATCAATAGCAAAGAGGGCGAAGAAATGTTAAAAGAACTTCACAAGTGCTGCAACAATATTCGCGTAATAGGTAGCTTTGAAAAGGAAATAAGTCTATGAGAATAGGTGTAAAAACCGCACAGGGCGGTTATGAAATTATATTAAAGCGCGGCGCTCTGGGAAGGGCTGGCGAATATTTAAACCTTAACCGCCGCGTGCTTATAGTGACCGATAGCGGCGTGCCAACGCAGTACGCAAAAACCGTTGCAGAGTTTGCCTTGGAGCCGCACATAGTCACGATAGAACAAGGCGAGCAGAGCAAGAATATTGACACATATAAATTTCTTCTCGAAAAGGCGCTCGAAATAGGGCTCACCCGTAGCGACTGCATAGTTGCGGTCGGCGGCGGTGTGGTCGGCGACCTTTCGGGCTTTGTTGCCGCAACCTTTATGCGCGGAATTGATTTTTATAACATTCCCACTACACTGCTTTCGCAGGTTGACTCTTCAATAGGCGGCAAAACCGCGATTGATTTTTCGGGTTATAAAAATATTGTCGGCGCCTTCTGGCAGCCGAAAAGGGTTATAATCGACCCCGATACGCTGAGCACCCTCCCTGCACGCCAGCTTTCAAACGGCCTTGCCGAGTCGGTAAAAATGTCGCTCACAAGCGACGGCGAGCTTTTTGAAATTTTTGAACAAAACAACGCGACCGAACTGCTCGACACCATAATAGAGCGCTCCCTGCTCATAAAAAAGCGCGTGGTCGAGGAGGATGAGAGGGAAGCGGGTCTTAGAAAGATTTTAAACTTCGGTCATACCGTTGCCCACGCTATTGAAAGCGAAAACGGAATGGAAAACTACTACCACGGCGAGTGCGTGGCTATGGGAATGCTGTTTATGTGCGCAGACGAGGTAAGGAAAAGACTTATTCCCGTGCTCGAAAAGCTGAACCTACCCACACTCACAAGCTTCCAGAGTGAAAAACTGCTGTCCGCAATCCGCCACGACAAGAAAATGTCGGGCGATAAGATAACGGTTGTGTATGTTTCGCGCGTTGGTAGCTTTGAACTACGAGATATTACCCTTAGTGAAATTGAAAAAATTATAAATGAGGTGAAATAAATGAAAAACACCTTTGGCAAAACGGTGGCAGTAACCCTCTTTGGTGAGAGCCACGGTCCCTCGGTCGGCGCCGTCATTGACGGACTTGCGCCGGGAATAGAGATTGATGAGGAGTTTATTGCTCATCAGTTAACCCTGCGACGACCCGTCGATGCGCTTTCAACTCCGAGAAGAGAAGAGGACCCATTTATAATAGAAAGCGGAGTCTATAACGGAAAAACGACCGGTACACCGCTTTGCATAATAATTCCGAACGGCAACACAAAATCGGCAGACTATGACGAGCTGCAGATAAAATGCCGTCCCGGTCACGCTGATTTTACCGCACTTTGCAAATACGGCGGCTTTTCTGACCCGCGCGGCGGCGGACATTTCAGCGGTCGCATAACCGCGGCACTTGTTGCGGTTGGCGCTATTTGCATAAGCGCGCTTAAAAATCGCGGAATAACCCTTGCAACTCACATAAGCGAAATAGCGGGTGTTAAGGATATAGGCTTTTGCGATTTAGAAAAGGAAATAGATGCGCTTAATAAAAAGCCGTTTGCTACGCTCTCGGACGAGGCGGGAGAGCAGATGAAGGCAGAAATACTAAAGGCTAAGACCGACGGCGACAGTGTCGGCGGCGTGCTCGAAACTGCTGTTACGGGAATCCCCGAAGGCGTGGGCGAGCCGTGGTTTGACACCGTAGAGGGCGTGCTTGCGCATATGCTGTTTTCGGTGCCTGCCGTAAAGGGAGTAGAGTTTGGCGGCGGCTTTACGCTTGCAAAGCTGCGCGGAAGCGAGGCAAACGATGCTTTCCGTATGGACGGAGAAAGGGTTGTAACCGCAACCAACAACGCGGGTGGAATAAACGGCGGAATCACGAACGGAATGCCTGTTTTGTTCCGCACCGCAATTAAGCCTACCCCCACAATAAGTCGCGAGCAAGAAACGGTTGATATAGTAAAAAAAGAAAATGTAACGCTCTCTGCCGCAGGCAGACACGACCCCTGCATTGTTCACCGTGCACGCGTCGTAGTGGACAGCGTTACGGCAATAGCGCTTTGTGATTTACTGTCACAAAAATACGGAACGGATTGGATAAGAGGATAATGGAATACGGCTGCATAGGCGAACACCTGACACACAGCTTTTCAAAGGAAATACACGCGCGGCTTTTCCCGTACAAGTACGAGCTTTGCGAACTATCGCCCGACGAGGTGGGAGATTTTCTAAAGGCGCGCAATTTCCGCGCAATAAATGTTACAATTCCATATAAGCAGACCGTCATACCATACCTTGATGAGATTGACGAAAACGCAAAAAGCATAGGTGCGGTAAATACGGTAGTAAACCGCGACGGTAAGCTCTACGGCTATAACACCGACTTTCTCGGAATGCGGGCGCTCATAGAAAAAATGGGGCTTGAGGTTTTTGGCAAAAAGGTCTTGGTGCTTGGCTCGGGCGGAACCTCTAAAACCGCCGAAAGCGTGGCAAAGAGCTTAGGTGCAAGAGAGGTTTATCGTCTTTCGCGCGAAGAAAAGGACGGCACTATAACCTACGCACAGGCAGAAAGAAATCACGCCGATGCAGATATTATAATCAACACAACGCCCTGCGGAATGTACCCGAAAAACGGCATTGCCGCAATAGATATAGAGCGATTTCCGTCACTTTCGGGCGTGGTCGATGCGGTTTATAATCCGCTAAGACCCACACTTGTGCTAAAGGCGCGTGAAAGGGGAATTGCCGCGGAGGGCGGACTCTATATGCTGGTGGCGCAGGCGGTCTACGCGGCGGAATACTTTAAAGACCAAAAAATTGAAAAAGAAAGAATAGAAAAGGTATATAGCGAAATTTTAAAGCGCAAGAAAAACCTTGTCCTTATAGGAATGCCCGGCAGCGGAAAGAGCACGCTTGGCAAAATGGCGGCAGCAGAGCTTTCAATGCCGTTTGTGGACACCGACTGCCTTATAACCGAAAAGACGGGCAAAACCGCGGCGGAGATAATAAAACTGGACGGAGAAAAGACTTTTCGTGATATTGAGGAAGCGGTAGTGCGGGAGGTTTCATCACAGCAAGGCGTGGTAATCGCCACGGGCGGCGGCGCAATTTTGCGTGAGGAAAACCGCCGCGCGCTAAAAGAAAACGGAACGGTTATTTTTCTTGACCGCCCGATTGATAAGCTGGCAACCGCTAACCGACCGCTCTCGTCGGACATAGAAAAGCTTAAAAAACGCTACGCAGAGCGTTATGATATTTACTGTGCTCTTTCTGATAAAAAGATAAAATGCGTATATAGCAAGCAGGAAAATTTAAAGAAAATAAAGGATGCGTTTTTAGATGAAAATATCGGTAATTAACGGGCCGAATCTTAATATGCTCGGCATACGCGAGCCGGGAATTTACGGTGCCGAAACCTACGAAAGCCTTTGCGAAAAGATAAAAGCCTTTTGTGAAGAAAAGGGCGTAGAGGTATCGTTTTTCCAGTCAAATCACGAGGGTGATTTGGTTGACGAAATTCAGCGCGGCTTTGGCAAGGTGGACGGAATAGTTATAAATCCGGGCGCCTATACGCATACGAGCATTGCGCTTTTAGACGCGGTCAAGGCGGTCAGCATTCCGACTGTTGAGGTGCATATTTCGGATGTATCCGCGCGAGAGGATTTTAGAAGTATAAGCTATATCCGCGCCGCCTGTGTTGCAACAATCGCGGGACACGGCACAAACGGATATTTAGAGGCTATAAAGCTCCTTTTGGGTGAAAAAGAATGATAGCAGAAATAAAAAGCAGTGTTGCAAGCGGCACGGTGCTTGCGCCGCCGTCTAAGAGTATGGCGCACCGCCTGCTTATCTGCGGCGCCTTTACAGAGGGCAGCAAAATAACGGGAATAGAGCTTTCCGAGGATATAAGCGCAACGCTTGACTGTCTTCGCGCACTCGGCGCAGTGGCAGAGGTAAAGGGCGATACCGTAGCAGTGGGAGGACTTAGTCCCAAAACTATAAAAAGCGCAACGCTTGCCTGCCGCGAAAGCGGAAGCACGCTTCGCTTCTTTTTGCCGCTTTGCCTTTTATCAGAGGGCGAAAAAACACTGCTCGGTAGCCGTAGACTCCTTGAGCGGCCGCAAGGTGTTTATGAAAAAATCTGCGAAGAGCAGGGGCTTTTGTTTTCAAGAAAAGAGGACAAAATCGTCGTTAGCGGCTGTCTGCGCGCAGGCGAATACCGCGTTCGCGCCGATATTTCGAGCCAGTTTATAACAGGCTTAATGCTTGCCCTTTCCCAAATGGATAAGGACAGCAAAATTATCTTAGAGGGCAAGAGCGAAAGCCTTTCTTACATAGATTTAACCGTAAAAGCGTTCGCCGATTTCGGTGTAAATATTGAAAAAACCGAGTTCGGATATTATATTCGCGGCGGGCAAAAATTCTTGCCGCGCGAAATCACCGTAGAGGGCGACTACAGCAACGCCGCGTTTTTCGATGCGCTAAACTTTTTGGGTGGAAAAGTAACCGTAAACGGCCTTGACGAAAACAGTCTGCAGGGGGACCGCGTTTATAAAAAGCTTTTCACTCTGCTCGGCAAGGGTGAGGATATCGACCTTTCCGACTGTCCCGATTTGGCGCCCGTGCTCTTCGCGCTCTCAGCCGTAAAGGGAAAGACGCGCTTTGTAGGAACAAGGCGCCTTAAAATAAAGGAAAGCGACCGAGCCGCCGCGATGAAATCCGAGCTTGCAAGGTTTGGCGTTCGCGTGGATGTAGAGGAAAACAGCGTAACCGTATGGGGCGGTAAAATAACACCGCCCACCGATATAATCTGCGGCCATAATGACCATAGAATCGTAATGGCAACAAGTCTGCTTTGTACGCTTACGGGCGGCAAGGTGAGTGGCGCAGAGGCGGTAGGAAAAAGCCTTCCCGACTTCTTTGCAAGGCTTAGCGCACTTAATATTGATTTAGAGGTGTACCCCGATTGAAATTAGAACAAAGCAAAAAAATACTCATAGTGGGACTAGGTCTCTTAGGCGGAAGCTATGCGCGCGCCCTTACTAAAAAAGGCTTTTATGTTACCGCTATAACCCGAAGTCAGTCGTCTATTGACTATGCGCTGTCCGAGGGCATAATCAAAAAAGGTGCCGCCGAGGTAGACGCGGCGCTCGTAAATGAGGCGGACATAATCGTCTTCGCCCTCTATCCGCACATTTTTACGCGCTGGGTAGAAGAAAATCAGCACCTCTTTAAAAGCGGCGCAGTAATCACCGATGTTACGGGCGTCAAGGGCTGTATAGTTTACGATATTCAGAAAATGCTGCGAAGCGACGTGGAATTTATCGCCGCGCACCCAATGGCAGGACGCGAGGTTTACGGCGTAGAAAACAGTGACGATGCAATTTTTCGTGGCGCAAACTATATAGTTGTCCCGACCGACAAAAACACGAAAGAAGCAATAGAGCTTTGCTGCGACTTAGGAAACACGCTCGGCTTTGCCGATGTTTCGGTGCTGAGTCCCGAGCGCCACGACGAAATGATAGCATTTCTTTCTCAGCTTACCCACTGCATCGCGGTGTCGCTTATGTGCACAAGTGACGATAACGACCTTGTGCGTTATACGGGCGACTCCTTCCGTGACTTGACAAGAATTGCAAGGATAAACGAAAATATGTGGAGCGAGCTGTTCTTGGCCAATCGCGACCAGCTCCTTCGTCAGATGGACCTGTTTCGCGACTCGTTTGACGAGCTTTACCGCACCGTCCGCGACGGCGACACAGAGAAAATGAAAGAAATGATGCGCACCTCAACCGAGCGAAGAGCGCGCTTTGACAAAAGATAAAAGGGGAATATTATGAATCTCGAATTTACAAGAAAGCTGCCCATTCCGCAGCAAATTAAAAACCGCTATCCGATAACACCTTATTTAGCCGAGCTAAAAGCAGAGCGCGACCGTGAAATTGCCGATATATTTGAGGGCAAGTCCGACAAGTTCATACTTGTAATCGGTCCCTGCTCGGCAGACAGCCGCGAAAGCGTGCTCGACTATATCTCGCGTCTTCGAGAGGTTCAGGACAAGGTAAAGGACAAAATCTTTATAATCCCCCGAATCTACACAAACAAGCCGCGCACCACAGGTGACGGCTACAAGGGAATGTTGCATCAGCCCAACCCCGACGAGCAGCCCGATATGCTCGGTGGAATTGTTGCAATCCGTGATTTACATATGAGCGCATTGCGCGATTACGGCTTTTCCTGTGCGGATGAAATGCTCTACCCCGAAAACCACCGCTATCTGTCAGATTTGCTATCCTATGTTGCGGTCGGCGCCCGTTCGGTAGAAAATCAGCAGCACCGCCTCACCGCAAGCGGACTTAAACTGCCTGTCGGAATGAAAAACCCCACAAGCGGCGACATTTCGGTTATGATGAACTCTATCACCGCAGGTCAGCACAAGCACACATTCATTTATCGCGGCTGGGAGGTTAACAGTCAGGGCAACCCCTACACCCACGCAATCCTGCGCGGCTATCTCGATTTTGCAGGCAAGTGCGTGTCAAACTATCACTATGAAGACCTTATGAAGCTGCGCGAGGCGTACGAAAAAACCGACCTTCAAAATCCCGCCGTTATAGTAGATACCAACCACGCAAACTCGGGCAAGCAGTATCTTGAACAGATAAGAATAGCAAGCGACGTCGTTCATAGCTGCAACTATAATAAGGACCTCAGAAAGATGGTCAAGGGACTAATGATAGAGAGCTATATAGAGGACGGCTGTCAGAAAATCGGTCAGCATGTTTACGGTCAGTCAATCACCGACCCCTGTCTTGGCTGGGAAAAAACCGAAAAACTCATTTACGATATTGCAGATACGCTTAAATAAAAATAAAACCCGACACACAGTGTCGGGTTTTTATTTTAATATCCAAGCGGCTCGTTTATAAGCACAACCTCGTATTCACAGCCCATAGCCTTCGGAACCACGAGTAGCACCGAAAGTCCGCGGCAAATGCGGTCGGGGCTTGCACAGTCAAGACAGCGGCCCGCGGCTACACAAGGCGTTTTCTTCTGAAGCCGCGCGGCATTTTTAGGCGCCGCAATATTGCGTGCGCGCGAGAGTGCAGAATCATAGTCGGGCGCAATTTTATTGCTGCCGACGAGCAAATATACCTTTTTGTGACCGTAGAAAATATCAGCCACGCGGTTGCAGGTGCCGTCAATATTTATTATCTCACCCGTCTCTGCGATTCCGTTGACCGAGGAAATGTATATATTCGCCTCACGCTGCTTTTCAATAATCTCGGCAACCGAGAAGGTTTCGCTTTTGTACCAATGCCACCAAACCTCGTTATGAGCGGAAAGCAGAGGGAAAAGCCCCATCTCTTCAACCGTCTTAGAACCGCCTATTCCTACCGTTTCGCCGTCTATCTGGTGGTTTACATAATCTGCCGCCTCGGCCTTGCTTTCAAAACAGCTAACCTTATAGCCGAGCGCAGTAAGTCTTTCCTTTATTCTTTCAAAATTCATAAAATCACTCCCAAAACAGTATATCACACTTAAAGAGCAAAGAAAATTATTTTTTTAAGATTCTAAGCGAATTTAGCACCGCAAGCAGTGCAACGCCAACGTCGCCGAAAACCGCAAGCCACATTGATGCAATTCCCAAAGCGCCAAAAAGCAGGAAAAGTCCCTTTACCGCTAAGGAAAAAACGATGTTTTCAATGACTATGCGCCTTGTGTCCTTTGCTATTTTAAGCGCATCGCAAAGGGAATAGGGGTCGTCGTTCATAAGCACAACATCGGCGGCAGAGATTGCGGCGTCACTTCCAAGTCCACCCATCGCAACGCCAACATCGGCAAGTGCAAGGCAGGGCGCATCGTTTATTCCGTCACCCACGAAAATAATTGTGCTGTCGTTAGTTTTCATTTCTTCAAGCTTTTTAACCTTGCCGTCGGGTAAAAGCTCTGCAAAAACAGTGCCGATTTTTAGTTTTTCTTTTACCCTTTGTGCGCTCGCAAAAATATCGCCCGTCAGCATAGCGGTCTTCTTTATTCCGAAATCTGATAGACGGGAAATGGTCTTTTCGCTGTTTTCCTTTATTTCGTCCTCCAGCATAATCAAGCCCAGATATTCGCCGTCGCGGCTTAAAAACAGGGTGCTGCCCGTTTTCTCATACTCCGGAACAGGAATATTATTTTCAAGCAGCAGCGCGCGGTTGCCGCAAAGCACCGTTTTTCCGTCTAAAGAAACACAGACACCGCGGCCCGAAATCTCTTTATAATCTTTAATTTCCCGCTCGTCTACGGTTATGTTACAAAATGCGCGTACAGATGCGGCAAGAGGGTGGTTGCTAAAATGCTCTGCCTTAGCGGCAAGCGCTAAAAGCGCGCCTTCGTCTGCGTTTTCGGCTATAACCCTTGTAACCTTAAACTCGCCCTTGGTCAGTGTGCCCGTTTTATCAAAAACTACCGTATTCGCACGCGACAGCGCCTCAAGATAGTTTCCGCCCTTAATTAGAATTCCTCGAGAGGATGCGGCACCAATGCCGCCGAAAAACGCAAGCGGAACCGAAAGCACAAGCGCACAAGGGCAGGATATTACAAGAAAAACAAACGCGCGGTTAAGCCAGTCTGCAAAATTTCCCCAAATAAGCGGCGGTACGGTGCCCAAAAGCAGAGCGACAATAACGACGGCAGGGGTATAATAGCGCGCAAAACGGGTAATAAAACGCTCGGCGTGTGCCTTTTTGTCAGCGGCATTTTCTACAAGCTCAATTACTTTAGCGGCGGTGCTCTCGCCCGTAGGGCGCGTTACCTCTACCGTTATAACACCGTTTAGGTTTACGAAACCGCAAAGCACATCGTCCCCGGGTTTCACGCCGCGCGGCAGTGATTCGCCCGTAAGCGCCGCGGTGTTTACGGTGCTCTCGCCCTCTGATATAACGCCGTCGAGCGCTATCCTCTCGCCCGGTTTTATAAGAATTTTTTCACCGACCACAACCTCGTCTGGAGAGAGGGTTATCTGCTCGCCGCCGCGCAAAACGGTTGCGCTGTCGGGGCGAATCGCAAGCAGCGCCTTTATTGATTTGCGCGAGCTTTGAACGGCTCTGCTCTGAAAATACTCACCCACCTGGTAAAAAAGCATAACGGCAACCGCCTCGGGCACCTCGCCTATAAGAAATGCGCCGACGGTCGAAATACTCATAAGAAAATTCTCGTCAAAAACGCGGCCTTTAATTATGTTCTTGCCCGCGCGCAGCAAAACATCGTAGCCTAAAATAATATATGCCGCTATAAATGGCAAAAGGGCGAACGGACTTTCAAAAATTCCTTCAAGCAAAAGCGAGAAAGCAAACAGCGCCGCACCTATAATAATTCTCGGCAGTGGGCTTTTTTCGTCCTGGTGGCAGTGGTCGTGATTGTGGCTATGTTCGTGCTCGTGAGCTTTTTCGTGCACCGAAACATCGGGCTCGTGCGAGTGCACAATTTCCTTTATTTTCGCTAATAAATCGGTATCAGACTTAACTGTCAGCGTTTGTTTTAAAAGATTAAGCTTTGCGCTCTCAACACCGTCAATGGCGGCAACCTCGCGCTCAATCTTCTCTGCACAGTGCGGACAGTCAAGCCCCGATAATAAATATGTTTTTTTCATTATAGCACTCCATATCACAGTTGAGCAACCGTTCAACTGTTGTCGTAAAAAAGAAGGCAGGCAAGCCTGCTTTCTTATTAATTTATATGCTCAAGACCTAAATCTATGATTTTTTTAACATGGTCGTCAGCGAGAGAGTAGTAGACAACCTGTCCCTCTCGTCTGAATTTTACAAGGTTGGCAAGGCGCAGTGCCTTTAACTGATGCGAAACCGCCGACTTGGTAAGACCGAGCAGAACCGCAAGGTCGCAAACGCAAAGCTCACTCTGTTCGAGTGAATGTAAAATCTGAATACGCGTAGAGTCGCCAAACATCTTGTAAAGTGTCGAGAGTGAATTATAGGTGTCCTTGCTTTCAAGACGGGATTTAACATCGTTTACGGCGTGTTGGTGAATAACCTCACAGTCACAGAAAAACTCGCGTGCCATATTGCCACCTCCAAAATATAGTTGAGCAACTGTTCAACTATATTATAGGCACAAAAGGTTGTTTTGTCAACATTTTTCTTGCAGAAAGTAAAGTAGAACGTTATAATATAAAAAAAGATTAGAAGGAATTATAATGCAAAACAAATTAGAAAAAGATTTTTTGGTGCTTACAAGTATGTGTGACGACACGGCGCTCCTTTCGGTGCCTGCGGTTTTCTCGGTCTTTATGGACCTCGCAACCGAGCACGCGCAAACACTCGGCTGCGGAGGGGATGCGCTCTCAGAGCGCGGACTTTTCTGGCTTGTCGTTCGCACAAAAATAAATATAGTAAACCGTCCGCCGCTGATGCGGGCGCTCAGGGCGGCAACCTGGCCAGAGGAGGCGGGCCGCGCACGCTGTACCCGATATTATTCGCTATCCGACGGCAAATTTTTGGTAGAGGGCAAAACCGAATGGGCGGTAGCTGATATTGAAAGCGGCAGACCGCAAAGGGTAGACAGCGTATATCCCGAGGGAATGGCGTTTTGTGAGGACAAGGTTTGCGAAGAGCCGTTTTCGCGCGTGTCGGCAGATTTCTCGGACGCGGAGCAGTTTGCAACCTACACCGTCCGCTCGACCGATATTGACCTTGCTCACCATATGAACAACGCGGCATATATCCGCGCTCTGTTCGGTGCGCTTTCTTGTAAAGAGCTTGAAGAGATGAATATAAGAAGCGTAGAAATCGCCTACCGCATACCCTGCTTTGAGGGGGACGAGCTTGCGTTTCTTAAAAGACCAACCGAAAACGGACTCGAAATAGGAATTCTCCGTGCCGACGGCACAACCGTCGCAACGGTAATACTAAAATAAAAAAAGCACCCTTCGGGTGCTTTTTTTAATATCCGTAACGCTTGCGCTTGGCAAGCAAGAATATAGCCGTTACAACAACCGCCATTGCCTCTGCCACGACAACCGAAAGCCAAATTCCGTCAATCTCCCAGATAAGCGGGAAGATAAGCACGGCGGAAATCTGAAACACAAGGGTGCGCAGAAAGGATATAACCGCCGAAACAAGACCGTTGTTGAGCGCTGTAAAGAAGGACGAGCCGAAAACCCCGAGCCCCGCAAACAAAAACGAAAACGAAAAAATTGAAAAAGCGCGGACGGTGAGCGAATAGAGTGACTCGTCATAGCCAACGAAAATCGAGGCAAGCGTACGGGAAAGCACCTGCGATATGAGGAGCATAAAAACCGAAAGACAGCCTATAATGACAAGACTTTTTCGGAGCACATTTTTAAGCTCAGCCTTGTTTTTTGCGCCAAAATTAAAGCCGGTTATGGGCGCCGTTCCGACCGAGTAGCCTATAAATGTGCTTATAAACACAAAGTTTACATACATAAGCACGCCGTAAGCCGCAACGCCGTTTTCTCCCGCGTATTTTATAAGCTGAACATTGTATAAAAGTCCGACCGCAGACATTGAAATGTTGCTCAGAAGCTCGCTCGAGCCGTTGGTGCAGGCGCGCAGAAGAGAGCGCCCGTCAAAGTGCGGCTGTACAATTTTAAGTAGACTGCTGTTTTTAAAGGAAAAATAGAAAACGGGTGCAAGACCGCCTACAATTTCGCTTGCCGCGGTGGCTGCCGCCGCACCGACAAGTCCGAAACGGAAAACCGCAACCAAAAGTGCATCCAAAACCATATTGGTAACGCCTGCCGCAACCGTAAAAGCAAGGCCAAGCTGTGGCTTTTCTGCGGTTACAAAATAACTCTGAAAACCAAGCTGAAGAATGTAAAAGGGCAGGGAAATCAGCAGAACTCTGCCGTATGTCACGCAGTCGTCAAGCATCTGTCCGTCTGCGCCGAGCGCGGAAGACAGCGGACGAATAACAAAAAATCCGCAAACCGAAATTGCAACGCCGCACAAAAAGGAAACGAGCAAAAACAGCGAAAAAAGTCGGTTTGCCTTGTCGCGCTTTCCCTCGCCCAAGGTCTTAGCAATAAGCGCACTGCCGCCCGTGCCGAACATAAAACCTACGGCGCCGAGCATCATAAGAAACGGAAAAATAAAATTAACCGCGGCAAAGGAGGTCTTGCCCACAAAATTGGACACAAAAAAGCCATCCACCACGCCGTAAATCGAGGTGAATATCATCATAGCTATGCTCGGCAGGGTGAACCTTAAAATTCTGCCGTAAGAAAAGTGGTCGGAAAGCTTTATTTTCACGGTATACCTCCTGTGCCCGAGTATCCATACGATTATAGTATTTTATAAACATAATGTCAACAAAAAACGGCGGAAAGCACCAAAGTGCAACCGCCGTCTTTTAAAAATTAAACACCGACTGATTCGTCGTCTATTCTAATGTCAAATAGCTTATTATTCCCACTCGTTTTCGTGGTTCTTCTTTGGCTTATTTATGCCCTAAATATTATCCTAAACGGCAATTTTGAACCTGTTTTTCCACCCATTATTTCATTTATCAAAATTTTTGTTGCAGAAAAAGTTGCAAAATCGCCTGCGGAATTGTGTCAGGTGGTTGTGATGCAACTGCTTGTTATACCAGGTATGCGTTTATCTTCCGCTGATCTGACAGCGGCAATAGATACGGCTTCCGAGGAATGCCAGCAGCGATGCGACGACAACGTAGATCAAAGGAACGATTTGATATGAGGTGAAGTGCATTCCAAACATAGAAATCAAACGGCTATCAAAGGTGTTCCACATGGACAGAAAACAGGTAGGAAGATAATCCCATAACTGTCCCAATATGCGATACTGTGCCGGTATCTGAATAATCATTCCTGCAAGGATCATGCCGGTGGTAACTGACATTGCGGCAATACTGCTACTAAAAAGCTCGGACAAAAGCATGACGAATACGCTGATAAAAATCGCAGTCACAATCAGACATCCGTATGCAACAAGACATGCTTGTCCTATAGTGATATTGCCAGCGTAGCCGGTATAAAATAGCTGTATTGCGGCATCAAAACCCTCCGAACCGTATACCCGCAGACTCAGCACCCAGGTCAGCAATGCCATAAGCAATGCACCCACACAGCCAACTGTGATTCCTGAAAGCAGCTTGACCCAATAG
>JAZNRD010000014.1:0-5124 GCA_045590515.1 Acutalibacteraceae bacterium | reverse complement strand
GTCAAAGCCATAGTTACCGTTGTCAACCGCAACAGCATAGCGGAGAGTCATATCGGTGGGCTGTGCCTTGTGACCTATTTTAAGTGAGAATTGTCCTTTGTAGGACTGGTTTTCGGTTATGCTTACAAATTCTCTGTAACCAGCTTCTTCATTTCGGTTTTCGAAGCAGGTCCAGTTGCTTGAAAGGTCGCCCTCAAAATAATCGGGTGTTTTGGGAACGACATAGCTTTCAAATCCGCCGTTTGTAAGCAGATTTGTCTTGGTTTCATCGTCGGCCTTATAAACCTTTACATCGTCAAGCATTAAAAGGCTTCCGTTAGCGCCTACCGTGTAAACATTTATAGTGGCACTCTCTGCCGCAGGGGTAAATGTAGCAGAGAAGGGCGTGTACTCTGTGATAGTGGTAGTGTTAAAGTCAAGAGCCGTTGTGTTGCTGCCGCCGTCGTTATAAAAAATTCTGGCCGCATTAAACTCACCGCTCTTTTTAGCCATAGCCTCAATTACATAGCTTTCTCCTGCTGTAAGACCGCTTACAGTGTTAGCTATGGTGTGTGATGCACCGGCAGTAATAGCTAAAGCCTTCTTGCCCTCAAAAGCGTCAGAGGAAAGGAAGCTTTGCGCCTCTTCGCCGTCGTTATCGGTTACAACCCAGTTATTAAGCGCATAGTCTTCGGTGGTGGTTGTAAAATCGTTAGCATAAGGGTCAATATTTTCAAAGCTGCCGTCATTAAAGAGGTTAACGGTGCTTTTCGTGTTATATACGCTAAGGTTATCAATATATACAAACTCGTTTACATCTAAAACAACCTTAAGCTGTAAGAACGCATAAGCTGCGGAATTATAGCAGTTTGAGGCAGCGTCGGCATTGGTGCTATAGCGCGTATAATCCGCTTTGTTTAGGGTATGCCATTCTTTTGAGGGAAGGATGGTGGTGTCGGACAATATAATACGGCGGTAGTTCTTCGAACCGCTTCCTGATGATGTTGAAGCAATAGCACCTGTGGTGTTTGCTATGTAGATGTAAGAGCCCTCATTTAGTCCATCGCCGTCAACAAACATATCGGCAGTAAAATACCAGCTTGTTGTTTTTACAGCAGGTGCAGGAATAATCCAGCTAAGCGTTATATCGGTTGCGGTGCTTGCGTTACCAATACGGAGCGACTTGCTGCCGTCGTTTGCCTTATCGCTTACAACATTCACAAAATCCTTTGTAGCATAAGGATAGTTAGTGCTGCTGTTAGCGCCGTTAGCCTTAACATTCAGTCTTTCAAATGAAGAGTCGATATTAAGCTCAGGGCCTGCGGTTGTATTGTATATCTGTAATTTGTCAAGATAAACATATACGCCCGCATCTAACTTAAGTGTGACATCGAAAGCAAGCTTTTCCTCGGAAATGGTCAGATTTCCGGTAAACTGCGTAAATGCCGTTGTAAGTGATGCGGTCACATCGTTTGCGACTGCATTTTCGCCCTCACCGTTTTCGCCGTTACGAAGGGTAAATACGGCAGAGGTTGCTGCTGCGGTACTCATAGCGTAAACAGAGTATGTGTGGTCGGCGTTGCCGCCCGATGCAAGTGTAAGTCTGAGGGTTATATCGGTAGCCTCTGTGGGATGACCGATACGTAAGGAAGAATAGCCCGTGCTGTGCTGCTCCCTTGCTATGTGCACAAAATTAGTTGCAGGAACGGTACTGTTGCCGTTTGAAACGCAGCTCCATTCTGCACCAAGCGTGCCGGAGAAATCGGGTGTGTCGTTTGCAACCGCACTGATTGTTGCGGGAACATAAACGACTCCGACGATAAGCATTAAGCACAAGAAAATGCTCAAAAGCTTATTTTTGCCGTTTTTCATAAAATACACTCCTCTTTTTAAGAATATTTATGCATATTCATTATAACAATTCGCAAGTCAAAATGTCGATATCATTATTTTGTTTTTTATATCATTTTTTGTCTTTTTTCAAAAACAGATATCATTTTTGATATGAGGATAGAAAAAGTGATATTTTAACTTATTGAGAATGTAAAAAGACGGTAGGAAGAACTAAGTCTTTCTACCGCCTTATTTAAAAAATATGAAAGTATTTCTATTTACTACGGATGTTTACAAGATGAGCTATAACGGGGATGTTTTCGCCTTGCTGGGTTGAGGTCGGCGAAAGCAGTGCGCCCGTAGCACAAAACAGAACATTTTTGTATTCCCCGCTATCAAACCTTCTTAAAATGTGTGAGCATAGTACACTCGCGCAACAGCCGCAGCCCGAGCCGCCTGCGTGAACGTCCTGCTCTTCACGATTAAAAATTAAAAGTCCGCAATCTTGATGCTTACCCTTTATATCAATTCCGTCTTTTTTCATAAGCTCACACAAAAGCTCGCTTCCCACAAGCCCAAGGTCACCCGTAAAAACAGCATCATAGTCGGACGGCTTAGTGCCCGTATCCGCCAAATACGCCATTATAGTATCGTATGCAGCGGGGGAAAATGTCAAGAGAACACCATAAATTTTTGTCTTTCAAAAATTCCCTTTAATAATGCGGGTTTAGAGCACTTATGGAGTGAGTGCGGCTATAGCCGGGTAGATGTTAAACAAACATCATATGCCAATCTTGTAGTGCGTTTTTTAAACACTATAATAAATTAACATCGAATTTTGTGTACGAAAATTTTATCATAAAAAACAAAAAGATTTCCTCATTAATACAATAAAAACGAAGAGTCGCTAATGCGACTCTTCGTTTTTATTGCCACGGAGTAAAGCCTTCCATGGTATCGCGGTTAGGGTCAACCGGTTTGCCAGAAGAACTTTGCTCAGATGTGTTTTCTTCGCCTATGCTTGAACTTTGCTGTTCACTCGAAGACGGGGCAATTTCACCCGAACTGCTATCGGCCGTGGATGACGGCTTGCTGGTTACAGTAACCTGTACCTCTTCACCAGTTTCAAGGTCAATAGCCATGATGACCGAGCTTGTCGGCTCGTTAATTACAACCTCATCAACAATGGTGGAAACGGTATCGCTTACAGTACTGCCGAAGAAAGAACTGTTTGAAGGAACCTCTTGCTCTACCCCGCCGGTTTGCGACGGAGTAGAGATGGATGTAACATTATTGGCCGATGAAATATCTGAGGAATCAGAATAAACCTCTTTGTCGCGGCAGGCAACACAAAGTATTACCATCAGCGTAACGCAAAGTAAAAGCATGAGGTTTTTCATATATTAAAGTCCGCCAACATCTTTTGAACCTGAGGTTTCGTCATCTTTGATTACATAATCATCAGCCGATGTGCTGATAACATCTGTAATGTTGAATTTCTTAATCTCAAGTACAGGATTTTCGTATCTTTTCATCTAAAAAGCCCTCCTTAGTTGCCCATAAGCGTGTTATAATCGGCACTAACAACATTCTTTGAATAAGTATAAGTGCCAGCATCTGTTCTGGTATAACCTACGGCTGTGCAGGTTCTGTCAGTTGGTAGATTTCTTACACGCAGAGCATATTCAAGAACGGTATCGTTCTTATACATATAATTCTTCTGGTCGAGCTTGTAAACATAAATTACTTCTTCACCAGCGGTTACGGCAATATTATCGTAATTTTCGATGTTTGCATCATAAAGCTCGCTTATACGGGCAATTATGGAATCTGCTGTCCAACCAAGTTCCTCATAATACGCTACGAAATTATCCCAGTTGCCTGTTACAAACATTGTTCCATATGTGGTGCCCTCCGCAACCGCAGGAATGTAAGAACCGTACTGGATGGTACCCTTGCCCTCAAAGTCGGTGTCTATCTGGGCAGATGCTGCGAAGGTTGCAACACCTTCCGTGCCGGGTTTTAAGAATCCCTTAATATTCAATTTGCCTTTGACAGGAGCGGTAAATGTGCCGTTTTTATCCTTATCAACAAATTTAACCTCGCCTGTTTCACTATCGGTGTAATATACACTGCCGTAGGGAATGAAATAATCGTCACCAAGTAAATCACCGCTTATTGCTGTGCCGTTTTCAACAGTTGTTTCTGCCTTAGCTGTATCATTACTCGTCAAATCTTCTACGTCATAGCGAAGATCAGAAATTATGTCGTCTCCACAGTAGAATTTTACGTTATCAAAATACAGTGTCTCTTGAGTGGCCGAGTAAATAATAAGAATAAGGTGTGATAACGTATCATCCTCAGCAAGTGTATTAAAAGACTGTCCTGTTGTGCCTGTCATATCAATACGCTGCCATGTTCCATATACTGCGTTAGTATCGGTCAGAGAAATGCCCAGTTTCATTTCATAATGCTTCCATTCATCTGTTACAGTAGAAGCATCACTGGCCAATGACATTGATATAAAGGCAAGGGGAACATTATTGTTATTAGTGCTCCAAACCGACGCTTCTCCTGCAAGGACAACAGACTTATTGGGGTCAGTCTTTGCGTCAAATGAAATGGTATATACCTTACCAAGCTTCATCTGTCCGTCTTCGTCGCCTATGTTGAGCTTTCCAACCTCGAGACGATTCTGTGTTGAGCCTTCATTAACAACGGATTTAACCACACCGTTGCTGTTGTTGCCGACATCTTCACCGTTTATTACATAGTGTGTAGAACGACCGCCGCCGCTCCAAACCTCTTTTCCGGTCTCTACATGAGGAACGGGCTCATAACGGAGGTTAGATAATATTTGACCGCCATCCTCCGAATTAAATTTAACATTATCATAATATACATTTTCTACGTTATTTGCATAGAAGAAGATATAAACGTGTGAAAGTGTTACGCCCTCACCCACGGTAGCTAATGCCTGTTGGGCGTCGCCTGTCATTTCAGCACGGCGCCACTGTGCATATAACTGATTTCCAACCACCTGAAGACCGAGTCTTACCTTAAAGGAAGACCAATCTTCAGTTATAGGTGTAGCATATATCAAGCCAACGGAACTAATTACGCTACCATTTGAACCATAAATATATGCTTCGCCTGCAATACTACCGGTTTTTCCTGCATCGAGTCTTGTATCAAAGGATATATCATAAACCGTGCCTTGCTTTAACTGTCCTTCACCGTCGCCGTAATAAAGGGTGGTTGTAAAGAAGTTCTGTGTCATACCGGGATTCATTGTGGACTTGAGTGCACCGT
>JAZNRD010000013.1:0-86775 GCA_045590515.1 Acutalibacteraceae bacterium | reverse complement strand
CATGGCTACGATCCGACTTTTTCAGTTTTCCTTCCACCTCCAGCATCCGCCGAAGGGTGTGAATAACAATAGCGATGCCACTTGAGTCCATAAACGTCACACCGCGAAAATCAAGGATACACTGTATGGGCATAAACTGGTCGATTTTGTCCGCGATCATACGAAGCGTCGTTTTCGCGCCGTGATGATCGATCTCACCGGACAGCGCAACAGTCAGCTGCCTGTCCTGCAAATAGCTTGTAATTTGCAACTTCGTTCCTCCCGAATAGAAAATAGAGGTCAAGACGCATTTCTACGTCTTGACCTCTATTATAAAAACAACGGACAAAAGATTTTGTCAAATAACCGAAGCAGTTTACTTTTTCAGTCGTGCTTCGCTTTCTTTCAGCTGCTGCAGCAGGCTTTCCGCCTTCTCCAGCTTTTCTCGTTCTGCTTTCACGACCTGTTCAGGGGCTCTTGCAACAAAGTTCTCGTTGTTGAGTTTACCGCGCAGCCCAGAAATGTTCTTCTCAGCCTTTTCGATTTCCTTTCCAAGCCGAGCCAGTTCTTTTTCAATATCGACCAGTTCATTCATGGGCATATACATAACTGCATCGCTGGTCACTGCAGAAACCATGTCCTCATAGCCGACAGGTGCCTGATCGGTGACGATCATCTCATTGGCATAGGCCAGCTTGCCGATATATGCAGCACCCTGATCAAAAATCGTCTTCTTCTCGGTGACAACATACAAAGTGGACTTTCTGGAAGGAGGAACATTCAGATCTGCACGGCGATTTCTGACAGCCCGGATGGCGTTCATCACGCTCTCCATTGCCGCTTCATCAGCACGGAAATCAAGTGCATCACTGTACTCAGGCCAATTGGCAACCATCAGGAAATCACCGGAATGGGGAATGGCCTGCCAGATCTCTTCGGTAATGAAAGGCATGAAGGGATGGAGCAGTCGGAGGAACTGATCGAGAACGTAGACCAGAACCTGCTGCGCCACCTGCTTGCTCTCTTCGTTTTCCGAATACAGTCTGGCTTTGGTCAGCTCGATATACCAGTCACAGTAGTTGTCCCAAATGAAGTCGTAAACCTTTGCAGATGCAACACCCAGTTCATAGCTGTCAAGATTTTCCGTCACCTGACGAATCAGCGTGTTCAGTTTAGACAAAATCCATTTATCTTCCAGCTCCAGCTTGGACAGATCGGGAAGCTCGTTCTTTTCGATAGTCATGTTCATCATGACGTAACGACTTGCGTTCCAAATCTTATTTGCAAAGTTGCGGCTTGCCTCAACGCGCGTGGGCGAATAACGCATATCGTTTCCTGGGCTGTTACCTGTTGCGAGGGTAAAGCGAAGTGCGTCAGCGCCGTACTTTTCAATCTCAAGCAGCGGGTCAATACCGTTGCCTAAGGATTTTGACATTTTTCTGCCCTCTGCATCGCGGACAATTCCGTGGAACAGAACGGTATCAAACGGGGCTTTGCCCGTATACTCGAGCGCAGAGAAAATCATTCTGGAAACCCAGAAGAATATAATATCGTAGCCCGTAACAAGAGTGTTAGTGGGATAGAAATATTTATATTCGAGCGTTTCTTCGGGCCAGCCAAGAGTTGAGAACGGCCAAAGCGCCGAAGAGAACCAGGTATCAAGCGTATCCTCATCTTGTGAGAGATGAGCGCTTCCGCACTTGGGGCAAACCGAGGGCTCGCCTCTTGAAACGATAACCTCACCACAGTCAGCACAGTACCAGGCAGGTATGCGGTGACCCCACCAAAGCTGGCGCGAGATACACCAATCCTTGATGTTTTCCATCCAGTTGAAATAGGTCTTTTCAAAGCGCGACGGGATGAGGGTAATATCGCCGTTTCTTACCGATTCTATAGCCGGCTTTGCCAGTGGCTCCATTTTAACAAACCACTGCTTAGAAATGCGCGGCTCAACAACCGAGTTACAACGGTAGCAAGAGCCGACATTATGCTTCATAGGCTCTACCTTTACGAGATAGCCGCCTGCCTCTAAGTCGGCAACGATTGCCTTGCGTGCTTCGTAACGGTCCATACCGCTATATTTACCGCAGTCGTCGGTCATTTTTGCATCCTCGGTCATAACATTTATGACGGGAAGATTATGACGAAGTCCAACCTCAAAGTCATTGGGGTCGTGTGCGGGTGTAATTTTAACAACGCCTGTACCGAAATCCATTTCAACATATGAGTCGGCAACGACGGGGATTTCCTTTTCGAGCAGCGGCAAAATAACCGTCTTACCGATAAGGTGCTTATAACGCTCATCATCGGGATGAACGGCAACGGCGGTATCGCCGAGCATTGTTTCGGGACGGGTTGTTGCTAGCTCTAAATATCCGCCGCCGTCGGAAAGCGGATAACGAAGGTGCCAGAAGCTGCCGTCGTGCTCCTCATAGCTTACCTCTGCATCAGAAATAGAGGTATGGCAGTGCGGACACCAGTTTATGATACGCTCGCCGCGGTATATAAGTCCCTTTTCGTAAAGGCGAACGAATACCTCGCGTACAGCCTTGGAGCAGCCCTCGTCAAGTGTAAAGCGCTCGCGCTCCCAGTCACAAGAAGAGCCAAGCTTTTTAAGCTGAGATATAATCGTTCCGCCGTATTTTTCTTTCCATTCCCAAGCGCGCTCTAAAAACTTTTCTCTGCCGAGGTCTTCCTTGGATATTCCCTCTTTGCGCATTGCCTCAACAATTTTTGCCTCGGTCGCTATTGATGCGTGGTCGGTGCCCGGCATCCAAAGGGCGCTATAGCCCTGCATACGTTTAGAGCGGATTAAAATATCCTGAAGCGTCTGGTCGAGCGCGTGGCCCATATGAAGCTGTCCCGTGATGTTCGGTGGCGGGATAACTATTGTATAGGGTTTTTTATTTTGGTCTACCTCGGCGTGGAAAAATCCGCCGTCGAGCCAGAATTTATAAATTCGGTCCTCAACCTCATTAGGTTCATAGGTTTTTGCAAGTTCCTTTTGCATTTGAATCCCCCAAAATTAAATAACATTTATGTCACATAATAATATATCAAAACACTCTGTTTGTCAAACATTGGCAAGAGTATTTTTTTATATTTCGCTAATAATGATAATGTCAGACGAAATTTTTATTGCTTGCGTTTGTACTTCGGCTGACAGCCGTTCGCCCAATAGGGCGGACGGCTTTTTCTATATTGTCATCTGCTCACCCGATATGCCGTCACGCTTGATGCTGCCTGCGGCAGGTAAACTGCGCGTGCGGTAACGGTGCGGGTCGGAAAGCATTCCCTCGCTATATGCCTGTACCGAGAAAATGCGCTGTCCCTTTTTCTGTGTCATAACGGCAACACCGTTATTGTCCTTTGTAACCTTAGGCTGCAGCACACCCGTGCCCAAGAGCAACATTCTGCCGTTTGTGGAGGTAAGCAGAATATCCGCATCCTCGGGCAGATAGAGAATTGCTGACAGCGGGAATTTATCGCTATATGCGTTTATAAGCTTTTTGCGGTTGGTTTTAGTTTTATACGCTTCAAGCGGAACCTTTGCGACGCGACCGTTTTCAAACACAAAAAGCATATATCCTTTATATTCAGCCACATCGACCATATAAATAGCATTTTCGCCCTCGTCAAAGCCGAGACGCGACGGTATAAATTCGCCTAACTGACTTGCCTTACCGTCGGGCATATCGTTAACATGCGATTTGTAGACCTGGCATTTGTCGGTAAAAAACAAAAGCTCGTGCGTGTTGTTGGAGTCGGCGGTCTGGGTGATTTTGTCACCCTCTTTAAGCTTCTGCTCACCGCTCATACGAAGTGAAAGCGGTGTAATCTTCTTAAAGTAGCCTTCCTTTGTGAAGAATAGGTGCACCTGATAGTCGGCAACCTGCTCTTCCTCGACAACAATTTTGTTCTCCTCTGCCGAGATTATTGCGGTCTTTCTGTCCTTGCCGTACTTGTCCGCAACATTTTCGAGCTCCTTAATTATTATGCGAAGCACCTTGCGGCGGTCGTTTAAAATTGCCTCAAGCTCGGCAATTTCTTTTTCGAGCTTTTCGACATCCTCGAGTCTTCTTAGAATATACTCGCGGTTTAAGTGGCGG
This sequence comes from Acutalibacteraceae bacterium, assembly GCA_045590515.1. Classification (GTDB taxonomy): domain Bacteria; phylum Bacillota; class Clostridia; order Oscillospirales; family Acutalibacteraceae; genus SIG589. Next base: position 82,687 of record JAZNRD010000013.1, on the reverse strand, counting down.
AGTTTGATTTCCGCTACATACTCTGCTTGAATCTCATCGATACCAAATCCAATCATAAGGTTGGGGACAACCTCTTTTTCCTCTCTGGTTTCGCGGACGATTTTTATCGCCTTATCTATATCAAGCAGTATTTTCTGAAGACCTTTTAAGAGGTGGTATTTTTCCTTTGCCTTTGTAAGCTCAAAATAGGTGCGGCGCTTTACACATTCAACGCGGAAGGCTGTCCATTCGGACAGAATTTCCTTAACGCCCATAACGCGCGGTGTGCCGCCGACAAGGATATTAAAATTACACGAAAAGCTATCCTGCAAGGGTGTCATTTTGAAGAGCTTTTGCATAAGCTTTTCGGGATCTGTTCCCCTCTTTAAATCCATTGTGATTTTAAGACCCGACAGGTCGGTTTCGTCACGGATATCGTTGATTTCGGTGACCTTTTTTAGCTTTGCAAGGTCAATTATTTTTTCGATTATAGCCTCTACGGTGGTAGACGGCGGAATCTGCTTAATATCTATGCAGTTTTGCTTTTTATCGTATTCATACACGGCACGGATTTTAACGCTGCCAAGACCTGTTTCGTATATTTTCTCCATTTCGGCGCGGTCATATAAAAGCTCTCCCCCGCCCGGAAAATCGGGCGCTGTTAAGTAATCGGCTATATTTACGTCCTCGTCCTTAATATACTCTATCTCGGCACGGCAAACCTCGCGCAGATTAAACGGGCAGATAGTATTGGTCATACCAACCGCTATACCCTTATTCGCGTTTACAAGCACCGTCGGGAAGGTTACGGGGAAAAGCGTGGGCTCCTTCATTGTGGCATCATAGTTGTCCACAAAATCTACCGTATCGCTTCCGATGTCGCGGAAAAGCTCTGCCGCTATGGGAGCAAGCTTTGCCTCTGTATAACGCGGAGCGGCATAAGCCATATCACGCGAGTAGGCTTTACCCATATTACCCTTTGAATCTACAAACGGGTGGAGCAGTGCCTCGTTACCCTCAGTAAGACGGACCATGGTTTCATATATTGCGGCGTCACCGTGGGGGTTGAGTCGCATTGTCTGGCCGACTATGTTGGCTGACTTTGTCTTTGCACCGTTTAAAAGTCCCATAAGATACATTGTGTAAAGCAACTTACGGTGCGAGGGCTTAAAGCCGTCGATTTCGGGTATGGCACGCGACAGAATTGCACTCATCGCATAGGGCATAAAGTTGGTTTCAAGCGTTGTGGCAATAGGCTGCTCGACAACGCTGCCTGCGCCAGAAATATAAGCCTTAGATGCATCTATAAGCGGTGCCTTTTCAATTTCTTTTTTCTTTCTTGGAGGCATAAGTTTACCTTTACCTTTCAAAAATTAGCTTAAATCAGCGTCGGCTATATAGAGATAGCCTTTTTCTGTAATGATGTCTTTTCTTCCCTCTATATCGTCACCGAGCAATATATCAAACATACGGGCAGTTGCCTCTGCATCCTCGGGACTTACCTTTATAAGTCGTCTGGTTTCGGGATTCATTGTCGTAAGACTCATCATATCGGGCTGGTTTTCACCAAGACCCTTTGAACGCTGAACGGTGCATTTCTGGTCACCGACCATATTCTGCATTATGTCCGCCTTTTCCTTTTCGTCATATGCGAAATAGGTCTTGTCCTTTGTGGTAATTTCATAAAGCGGGGTTTCGGCTATAAAGACCTTTCCAACCTCTATAAGTGTCGGAATAAGTCTATAAATCATTGTGAGGATAAGTGTGCGGATATGAAAGCCGTCCTCGTCAGCATCGGTACAGATTATTACCTTGCTCCAACGAAGTGCGTCAAGGTCAAAGGTTGATAAATCCTTATTGGCCTTTGACTTAACCTCAACACCGCAGCCGAGCACCTTTAGAAGATTAGTAATAATCTCGCTTTTGAATATGCGGTCATACTCCGCCTTTAAGCAGTTGAGAATCTTACCGCGAACGGGTATTACAGCCTGAAACTCAGCGTTGCGGGCGAGCTTTACCGAGCCTAAAGCCGAATCACCCTCAACTATAAAGAGTTCTCTTACTTCCTTATCTTTAGAACGGCAGTCAACAAACTTTTCAATTCTGTTTAGCATATCGTTGCTTGACTGCAGGGTTTTCTTTATATTAAGGCGTTCCTTTTCGCTCTTTTCACGGCTGCGCTTGTTTATAAGCACCTGGTCTATTATCTTGTCGGCCTCCGCTTTGTTTTCTATGAAATAGATTTCAAGCTGGTGACGGAAGAATTCCACCATTGCCTCATATATAAACTTATTAGTAATTGATTTCTTGGTCTGGTTTTCGTAGGAGGTTTGGGTAGAAAAAGAGGAAATTACGATTATAAGGCACTCTTCAACATCAGAGAAGGTAATTTTACTTTCATTCGCCTTATATTTTCCACTTTGCTTGATATAAGCGTCAATCTGTGCGACGAAGGCATTTCTTACCGCCTTGTCGGGCGAGCCGCCGTGCTCAAGCCAGCTTGAGTTGTGGTAATATTCCTTTATCTGATTTCGGTTAGAGAAGCAGACCGCCGCGTTTATTTTTACGCGGTAATCCTTCATATCGGCGCGGTCGCGTCCCTCGCGCTCTGCCTGCCAAAGCTGAACTGACGAGAGTGCATCCTGACCTGCAACCTCGGTCACATATTCGCGTATACCGTCGGCATATACAAACTCCTGCGTTTCGAATTTGTTGCCCACTTGGTTGCGGAACACAAAAAGGATATTTTCATTTACGATTGCCTGACGTTTTATAAAATCGACAAAGAATTCTGCCGAAATGTCGATATCGGTAAATACATCTAAGTCGGGCTTCCAACGGGTGCAAGTGCCCGTCTGTCTTCCCGTGTAGGGCTCTTTTTTAAGACCGCCGACATTTTCGCCCTTTTCAAAGTGAAGATTATATTTAAAGCCGTCACGCTTGATTTCAACATCCATATACTCGGATGCGTACTGGGTAGAGCAAAGACCGAGACCGTTAAGACCGAGCGAATAATCGTATCCGCCGCCCTGCTCGTCCTCGTACTTTCCGCCTGCATACATTTCGCAGTATAATAGCTCCCAGTTATAGCGGTTTTCATTAGTATTGAAATCAACCGGTGCGCCGCGACCGAAATCCTCTACCTCAATAGAGTGGTCGGCATAGCGTGTGATTATTATCTTTTTACCGTAGCCTGCGCGCGCCTCGTCTATTGAGTTTGAAATAATCTCAACAACCGAGTGCTGACAACCGTCAAGACCGTCGGAGCCAAATATAACTCCCGGTCTTTTACGGACTCTGTCCGCGCCTTTCAGACTTTTAATACTGTCGTTATCGTAGGTGGTCTTTTTAGCCATCGTTTTCTCCCTTGCATAAAATATCCATTCTATTATATTTTATACTATATATTGTGTAGTGTCAAGTTTTTAAACTCAACAAAAAGCAAAAAAGACGGGCAAAAGCCCGTCTTTTACTTTTCTATATATCCGATTGGGTTTACGCGTATACCGTTAACTCTAACCTCAAAGTGAAGATGGTTACCTGTTGACTGTCCGGTTGAGCCTACAAGAGCGATGGTTTCGCCCTTTTCTACAACCTGTCCGACCGATACGAGCAGCTGGCTTGCGTGTGCATAAAGTGTGCTGTAACCGTTGCCGTGGTCAATTATTACGTGATAGCCATAGTCACTACGATAGCTGGCATAGGTTACCGTACCACCAAGACCCGCATAAATGGGTGTTCCGTAAGGTGAGCAAATATCTATTGCCTTGTGTCCTCTGCCGTCGCCCCAATAAGAAGATATTCTCTGTCTTGCAACCCTCTGCAGCGGCCAGCAGAACATAGCCTTGCCCGATGCATACTGTGTGCTTTCGGTCATAGAAACGGTGGCGGTACCGACAGTTTCCTGCTGTGCTACCGGTGCAGTGAGGGTTACGCTTTCTAAAATTTCGCGTCCCTGCTCTACGCCGTTTATATAGGTTACGCGCGCGGTTACATCAGCGGTGCCGTTAACACCCTTGCTTGTAACGCGGACATAGCCCTTAAGATACGATGCACTTTCGGTCTTTACGGTCTCATATGGAATTTCGCTTACATATTTTGCAGTCTTTACGGTCTTTACCGGGAGGGTATGCAGATAGTCACTCGCCTTTGCAAGTGTGCAGACCATCGACTGCGGATAGTATCCGTTTTCAACCGAAACGGCGTTTACAAACGAACATTCCTCTTCATCGCCGGTGTTAAAACGGGTTAAGGTGTAATTTAAAATTCCGTTTAATGTAATATCGTCACAGTCAACCGCTAATACTGCTTTTCCGTCAACGGTGAGCACTGCGGCATCTATGAGATTATCTGAATTTGAAAGAATATCCTCCGCTACGGTGTGAGCCTTTGCAATTCTGCCCCCTACCGTTAAAGAGAGGCGTGCACTGGTGTTGCCTACATAATCCTGCGGGTCGGCAGTTTTAATGCTGTCGAGCACCTCATTCTCTACGCCCTCTACATCGCCTGTGCTGGCAACATAACCTACAACCTCGTCGTTATACGAAATCGCATAAGCAAAACGGACATTAAGCACGGCACTGATAGCCGACACGCCTAAAGCCACCGCGGCAACTGCCACAACAAGCTTTACGCGAACGCTTGCACTCATAAATGCGGATATTATATTTTTCGAAGTATCTTTTGCCTGCGAAAGCAGGCTTTTAAGATGTTCTAAAATAAAAATCAGTCCTTTAAAAAGTTACATTTTGTAACCTCGTGTTACTATTATTATACCGAGTTATTACAAAATTGCAACCTTTTGGACTGATTTTCGTCAAATTGCACAAAAGTAAATTTATCCAAATGTTAGATTTAGTTAAAAGGCATATTAAAAGAACGACATTTGGTTAGAATCGGGCAAATCTCCCAGTGCGCCGAGGTCAGACAGTGCCGAAATTATGGTTTTAGATACGCCTGCGGCAGTCTGGAATTCGTCTTTCGAGATATATTCCCCATTTTGCGCCGCTTCGTATATTGCTTCGGCAGCCTTTGCGCCTACGCCCGACATAGCACAGAACGGAAGACGCATTTTGCCGTCCTCAAGCTCATAACGGGTGGCGTGAGATTTCTTTAAATCAATAGGCAGAATCTCAAGTCCGCGGCTGAGCATTTCGTTTATAATAAGCAGTTTATTATAAACATCGGTCTCTTTTGGTGTGGCTTCCTTTCCCTTGGCGCGTATACCGTTAATTCTTGCCCTTACCGCCTCTTTACCGCGCATAACGGTTTCTACCTCTATATCTTCGGGACGGGCGGTGAAAAAGGCACAATAAAACTCAATGGGCTTATGCACCTTATACCACGCAAGTCGCAAAGCAGAAATAACGTACGCTGCGGCGTGCGCCTTCGGGAACATATATTTAATTTTATGACAGCTTTCAATATACCATTCGGGAACATCGTGTTCACGCATAACGTCAGCCATAGCGTTCCACTCTTCCATTGAAACCTTGCCCTTTGCAATTAAACCTTTACGAACGGTTTCGGTAATCTTAAAGGCAAGACCGCTTTCTATTCCCTGGTGGATAAGGTATACCATTATGTTATCACGCGTTCCGATAACCTCGGAAATTGTGCATATGCCCTTATCAATAAGGTCCTTAGCGTTGCCGAGCCAAACATCCGTACCGTGTGAAAGGCCCGAAATCTGCAACAAATCTGCAAAGGTTTTAGGCTTACAGTCCAAGAGCATTCCTCTAACAAAATCGGTGCCGAATTCGGGGATACAGAATGTACCGTTCTGAGAGTAAATCTCTTCGGGTGTTACGCCGAGTGCCTCTGTCGAGGTGAACAGCGAATAAACCGCGGGGTCACTCATCGAAACTGAGGCAACGGGAATTCCCGAATATTCCTCTAAATATTTATATGTAGTAGGAACAACGTGACCAAGCTCGTCAAGCTTTAGTATCGTATCGTGGATTGAATGGAAATCGAAATGGGTGGTTATAATGTCTGAGGATTGGTCATCGGCGGGGTGCTGAACGGGACAGAAATCATATATTTCCTTATCGCGCGGAACTACAATCATACCGGCAGGGTGCTGACCTGTTGTTGACTTGATTTCCGAGTCGCGCACCATATATGCCAAGTGCTTAAGCTCGGCGTTTGAGAGCACAATGTTTTTCTTTTCGGCATACGCTTTTACAAAGCCGAATGCAGTTTTTTCGGCTATTGTAGAAATTGTACCAGCCTTGAAAACATTCTCTCTGCCGAAGAGCTGTTCGGTGTATTTTTGAACATTGGACTGGAATTCATCCGAGAAGTTAAGGTCGATATCAGGCACCTTGTCGCCCTTGAAGCCTAAGAAGGTTTCAAACGGGATATCGTGTCCGTCGCGGTTAAGCTCAGTTCCGCAGTTGGGACACTTCTCAGGTGGCAGGTCAAAGCCCGAGCCATATTCGCCTTTTAAAAAGAAATGATTATATTTACATTTCGGACAACTATAATGAGGCGCGAGCGGATTAACCTCCGATATACCTGCCATTGTAGCAACAAAGGATGAGCCGACCGAACCACGCGAGCCGACGAGATAGCCGTTATCCTCGCTATATTTAACAAGTCGCTGTGCCGACATATACATTATAGAATAGCCGTTGTTTATTATACCGTTAAGCTCTTTTTCAAGACGTTCTTCTACGTACGGAGGCAACGGGTCTCCGTAGGTATCTTTTGCACGCTTACGGCAGATTTCGCGAAGCTCGTCATCTGAGCCCTCAATTACGGGCGGATAGTTTCCGTCGGGAACGGGTATAACATCGCCGCTTACCATATCGCAAATTTTCTGCGGATTGTCAATTACAAACTCACGTGCACGCTCGCCGAAGTAGGAAAACTCCTCTAACATTTCGTTCGTTGTGTGCAGGTAGAGCGGAGCTTGATGGTCAAAATCGTCAAAGCCCTGACCCGCAAGCAGAATTTTACGGATTATTTCGTCCTCTTTACGCAAAAAATGCACATCGCCCGTTGCAACTACGGGTTTACCCAGTTCATCCGCAATTTCTACTACCTTGCGGTTAAAGTCGCGGATAACATCTAAGCTTGTAACATGCTTAAAGCGGTTCTTTATAAGTGCACCCGAACGCTTGTCCACGCGGTCAGGCTCACCCGACGCTCTTACCATAAATTCGTTATTTCCGACGGGTTGAATTTCTAAATAGTCGTAAAAGCTTGCTATACGCAAGAGTTCTTCTTTAGGTTCGCCGTCGATAATTGCGGTATAAAGGTCACCTGCTTCGCAGGCGCTGCCGATAAGCAGACCCTCGCGGTGCTCAAGCAGCTTGCTTCTGAGGGTACAAGGTCTGCCGTAAAAGTTATTTAAATGTGCGTCGGACACTAATTTATAAAGGTTTTTAAGTCCGACTAAGTCCTTTACAAGTATAATTTGGTGACGGCGAAGCTTGCCGATTTCTTTGGGGCTTAGCTTGCTTATATCGTATTTTTCATCATCAATAAAATAGCCTTCGACGCCGTATATAACCTTAAAGTCTCCCCCACCCTTGCGGATTGCCTTAACGGCACCTGCCGCAGCAGGATAAGCCTGCACAACGCCGTGGTCGGTTATGGCTATTGCCTTTTGACCTAAGGAGTAGGCGTAGTTGATTATTGCGCCTGCCGAGCTTACGGCGTCCTTAGCCGACATATTTGTATGGCAGTGAAGCTCTATTCTCTTTTCTTCTGCCTCATCCTTAGGCTTATATTCCTGCAAGGTGGCCATAGCCTTGACCTCAACGACAAAATCGTTCATCCAGCGGTCATAGCGATAGGTACCGTTTATGAGCAGATTTGCGCCGTCCTTGAGTTTTTTAAGGTTGGCAGTCTTCTCGTCGGCAAACAGACTTGCTTGCAAGGAATTTGTATTATCACTAAAACAGAATTTGCAGCTGAGCATTGGTCCGCGCTTGGTGTTTACTGTGCGCGATTCAAAATCAAACACCTTACCCCAACCGACAAAGTTTGCGGTTTCTTCGGGATTCATAAGCGGTATGTATTCGCGAAGAGGGGTTATGTTTTTATTTATGCTTCTGCCGTAGAAAAGCTCTGCGCTGTCAAGGTATACGGGCAGTCCGTCCTGCGGTTTGCCGCTAAAGGTACGCTTTGGCGCGGCGGGTGCTGCAGGAGGCGCCTCTTTTTTAACCTCGGCACGCGGCACAGGCTGAGGTTTTGGTTCTACATATTCGGGAGCCTCGGGTGCGGACAGCGTATCCTCTCCCAAAAGCTCTACTTCGGTTTCGCGCGAGAAGCATTCGCTTATAAGCGCCTTTAGCTTTTCGGCAAAGTGAAGTTCTTTTACACTTTCGAGTCCGCCGAATTTAAGTTTAATCTTAATATCGTCACCCGAGAGCGAATATTCTGCGCCGTTAAAATAGCCATTAAATGCCGCATTTTTGCTTTTTATAACGCTGACAAGGTCAATTACCGCCTCACGCGTGAGTGCTTCGGGCGCGAAATTTACCTTAAAATTTATAACCTCAAGCTGAAGCGCATCCTTAAGCGCGGTTTTTATATTGTATATCTTGGTACTGTTTACGAACGACGAAAAGCAGACCGAAACCGAAAGGCTTCGCTCTTCCAGTGACAGATTACATTCGTTAACCGTTCCGTCGGGCAGATTATCAAGCGACAGTGCGCCTAAATAATCGCCAAATATTTTTATAAAGCTATTGTTTGGCATTTACCATTCACCATATTCACATTCTATTTCTTTTAAAAGTGAGCTAAGCAGCTCATCCTGCGGCACCTTACGGATAATTTCACCTTTTTTGAATATAAGTCCGCAGCCGTCACCGCCCGCAATGCCTATATCAGCCTCGCGCGCTTCGCCCGGGCCGTTTACAGCGCAGCCCATAATTGCGACGGTAATATTTTTAGGAAAGCCCTTTAGTTTTTCTTCAGCCTCGTTAGCAAGGCCTATAAGGTCTATTTTTGTTCTGCCGCAGGTGGGGCACGAAACTATGCGTGCGCCGTCTTGTCTCAGACCCACTGCCGACAGAATGTCGCGCGCGGCGGCAACCTCTTTTACGGGGTCGTCGGTTAGCGATACGCGGATTGTGTCACCTATTCCGCGAAGCAAAAGTCCCCCTATCCCCGCAGCCGAGCGCACAAGTCCCATATGGGCGGTGCCTGCCTCGGTAACGCCCAAGTGCAGAGGATAAGGGCAGCTTTCCGCCGCCAAAACATAGGTGTCGTACATTGTCTGTGTATCTGAAGATTTAAGCGAAAGAACTATATCGTTAAAATCAAATTTTTCGAGTAAGGATATATGATATTTTCCGCTTTCAACAAGCGCCGCAGGTGTGGGGGCGCCGTATTTTGCGAGAATACTTTTCTCGACCGAGCCCGAATTTACACCAATGCGTATGGGAACGCTCTTTGCTCTGCAAGCGTCGGCAACCTTTTTTACATTGGCTTCGTCGCCGATGTTGCCGGGATTTATACGCACCTTATCTACACCTACCGCAACGCTTTCGAGTGCTAAGCGGTAGTCAAAATGAATATCTGCAACGATAGGAACATTCACTGCCTCTTTTAGCAGCGGGATAAGCGGAACAGTATCCATATCCGGCACCGAAACGCGTATAACCTCACAGCCCGCGGCTTCGAGCGCCTTGGCTTGTGCTATATTCCCGTCAAAATCGTGCGCGGGGGCGCAGAGCATAGACTGGATAAGCACATCGCTGCCGCCGCCCATATATTTATTTCCTACCTTGATACGCCTTGTATCTTCGCGTTTATACATTATTTAATCACCAACGTCCAAATATCCTTTGCGGCTATTAAAACCATTAAAGCAAGAAGCAGAATAAATCCTATCGTATGCACCAAACTCTCATACTTTTCGGGTACGGGCTTGCGGAAAATAATCTCTATCAGAATAAATAAAAGTCTTCCGCCGTCAAGCGCAGGCAGAGGTAACAGATTGAAAATACCTAAGTTTACGGTTATGAGTGCGAGCATTGGGAAAAGGTTTAAAATATTCTGCTTAACGGCAGAGCCGATTGCCGCCGTAACGCCAACGGGACCCGAAACCGCAGAAAGACCGTATTTGCCCGCTATTAAATCGAGCAGTGAAAACCACACCACGCGGACATAGGAAAAGGTTGTTTTAACCGTTTCACTAATAAAGCTTAAAACTGTTTTGTCCTTACCCTCAACAAAAAAGTCAACCGAAACATAGTCTATTCCGTCAACCTCTTCGGTTGCGAACTTAACATCGTCCAGCTCAACCTTTTTGCCGTCGCGCACGACCACCATATCGAGAGCACCGTCTTGGACGCCCGTAAAGGTATAGCTTAAATCATAGGTTGTGAAAATGCGGCGACCGTCAACCTCTATTATGCGGTCACCCTCTTTAAGACCGTGCTCGGCACTTACGGCGTTTTCTGTAAACTGTGAGACGGTTGTTGTGGTAAAGCGCTCTCCCGGTATGAGTGTTACGCCGATTATTATAAAACCGAGCAACAAATTAAAGACTGCACCTGCGACTATTACTATTCCGCGCTGCCACGCTTTTTTGTTGCAAAACGCGCGCGAGTCTTCGCTTTTCTCATCCTCGCCCTCCATAGCACAATATCCGCCAAAGGGTACAAGATTTATACTGTAAAGAGTTTCGCCCTTTTTCCATTTTATAAGCTTGGGACCAAAGCCTATTGCAAATTCATTCACGCGGACACCCACCAACTTTGCGGCAATAAAATGACCGAATTCGTGAATAAAGATAAGCAGTAAGAACATTAAAATTGCAACGGCATAGGGCCAAGCGTTTGAGAGAAAGGATAAAATCTTAATCACCTACTTAAAAATTTCTGCGTACAGCCTCGCGTGCGGCTTTGTCTGCGGCGAACACATCGTCAACATTAAAGCTGTCTACCTTCGGCTGTGCATCAAATGCAATGCGAACAAGTCGCGGGATATCGAGAAAACCAATTTTGCCCGCAAGGAAGAGCGAAACCGCTTCTTCGTTTGCTCCGTTAACCGCGGCGGTTTTAAGTCCGCCCTGCTTTGATGCTTCTATGCACAGAGCAAGGCACTCAAAGGTGTCGGTATCGGGGTGGGCAAAGGTAAGCGTGCCTATATCGGCAAGCGAAAGCTTGGGTGCGGGGCAATCAGTACGCTCGGGGTATGTGATAGCGTACTGTATCGGAAGACGCATATCTGCGGTGCCAAGCTGTGCTATTACGGCACCGTCCGAAAGCTCAACCGCCGAGTGAATTATGCTCTGACGGTGGACGAGCACCTCAATTTTATCGGCGGGTAGCGAGAAGAGATGCACCGCCTCTATAACCTCAAGTCCCTTGTTCATAAGGGTTGCACTGTCTATGGTAATTTTAGGTCCCATAGACCAGTTAGGATGCTTGAGTGCTTTTTCTACCGTTACATTTTTAAGCTCATCGCGCTTTTTTCCGAAAAACGGTCCGCCCGATGCGGTGAGCAATATTTTTCTAAGCGCGCCCTCGGGCACACCCTGAAGGCACTGAAAAATTGCCGAATGCTCGCTATCAACTGGTAAAATCGGAACGCCGTTTTTCTTTGCCGCCTCGGTCACAAGCGCACCGCCCGTAACGAGTGACTCTTTATTTGCAAGGGCAAGCGTTTTGCCTGCATTTATTATAGCCAAGGTTGAGCGAAGTCCTGCAATTCCAACGATAGAATTTAGCACGATTTCTGCTTCATTTGCGGTCGCAGCCTCCAGCACACCCTCTTCACCCGATACTACGCGTGTATCGGTATCGGCAAGGCGAATTTTAAGGTCACGCGCGGCCGTTTCGTCTGCAACGGCAACGAGCGGCACCGAAAATTCACGCACCTGCTCTTCAAGCAGTTTTGTGTTTTTACCTGCTGCCAAAGCCGCGACCTTATAGCCGCCGCACCTTGCAACATCCAGCGCCTGTGTTCCTATTGAACCGGTTGAACCTAAAACTGAAATTGTTTTCATAAATACCACTCTTTACAGTATAGTCGGGAAAAAGTAAAGTAATGAATAAAATACGGGGGCTATCAGAAGAACGCTGTCAAAACGGTCAAGCACACCTCCGTGTCCCGGCATTATATTGCCGTAGTCCTTTATGCCGCTATGACGCTTTATATACGATGCGCTGATGTCGCCCACCATTCCGCAAATCGAGAAAATCGGGGTTGTGAGCACAAGCACCCAAAGCTTAATATCCGAAAAATCAATTCCGTTTATAAGGCAAGCCACCATTACGCTGAGCATACAGCCAACAATTCCGCCAACTGCGCCCTCAACGGTTTTCTTGGGGCTAAGCGCAGGGCAAAGCTTATGCTTGCCGAGGAACACACCCGTAAAGTAAGCGAAGGTATCACTTGCCCAAGCGAAGAGGAATATAAGAATAAAGAAGAACATACCTTTTTCACGCAAAACCTTGTCTACGCAGGAGAATGAAAATGCCAAAAAGAGTGAATATGCCTGCGCAGCGGCAAGCTCAGCCGGAGATGTTTTTTCGTGGATAAATAGCGAAACCGCAAGCAGTACAGCTACAAAAATAAAATAAGCGAGAAGCGCTGCCTTATCAAAGCCAAGTGCGAAAAGGACGGTACCAAGCGCCGTAAATACCATAGAAATTACGGTGATTATTTTATTTTTTACAATACCCGTATTTGAAAGGATTTCATAGTCGCCCACTGCCGCGAGTGCCGCTATTGCAAGCGTCAGTATAATCGGGAAATATGTGTCAAGCACAATATTTGTGCTTAAAATAAGTATTACCAAAAACAACGCTACACCAACGATAGCAGATATAATTCTTGTTTTCATTTCTCTCCCTCTTTAAACTCCGCCAAATCGACGGTTTCTACCCATAAAGCTATCAAGCGCTTCCTCTAAATGCTTTGGTTTAAAGTCTGGCCAGAGTACATCGGAAAACCAAAACTCTGCATATGCCGACTGCCATATAAGATAATTGGAAAGGCGGTATTCGCCGCTCGGTCTTATGATAAAATCGGGGTCGGGTTGACCTGCGGTATAAAGGTTTGCGGATATAAGCTCATCGGTGACGTCCTCTGCCTTAGTGCCTTTTTCTATTATCTTCTTGACGGCGGTTGTTATTTCGTCTCTGCCGCCATAGTTCACCGCAATATTAAGGTGCATACCAGTAAAGTCGCGTGAGTCCTCCTCTGCCTTCTGCATAAGCTCCTTTATGTCATCGGGCAGACGGGTGCGGTCACCGATAAATTCAAGCTTAATATTTTCGTGCTTGAAGTTTTCGGTGTCCTTTAAATACTGACGGAGGATGTCCATAATGTTGTCGACTTCCTCTTTAGGCCGCTTCCAGTTTTCAGTCGAAAAAGCGTACACTGTCATATATTTAAGCCCTATTTTGTTGCCGTAGCGCGCAATATCCTTAAAGGTTTTGCTGCCTGCGGCGTGTCCTGCGGTACGCGGAAGATGGTGTTTTTTTGCCCAACGACCGTTTCCGTCCATTATTATTGCTATATGCTGCGGTAATACACGCTCTGTGTTTTGTTTCTTGAAAAGTGACATATTTTCACACTCTCTAAAAACCCCATAGGATGTCTGGCATCTATGGGGTTTTCGGTTATATTTCCATTATTTCCTTTTCTTTTTTCTCTGCGTTTACATCTATCTGCTTACAGAACTTATCGGTAAGGTCCTGCACATCCTTTTCACCTGCAGACTGGTCATCCTCGGTGATTTCGTTTGCCTTACGCATAGCCTTAAGCTTTTCAATAGCATCGCGACGGATTGAACGAACGGCAACCTTGCTGTCCTCTGCCATACGGCGAATGTCCTTAGCAAGCTCACGGCGGCGCTCCTCAGTCAGCGGCGGAAAAACAAGACGAATAACTCTTCCGTCGTTGTTGGGGTTGATACCAAGGTCGGATGTATTGATTGCTTTTTCAATATCCTTAAGGGTTGAAGCGTCCCAAGGCTGAATCTGTAAAAGGCGCGGCTCGGGAACCGAGATAGCAGCCATCTGATTTATAGGTGTGGGTGCACCGTAATAATCAACGGTTACACGGTCAAGCACTGCGGGGTTTGCACGTCCTGCACGAACGGTACCAAAATCGCGGTCCAAAGACGCGAGAGTTTTTTCCATTTTTTCTTCACAAGTAAGTAATACGGTATCCATAATTTTCCTCCAAATAATAATTCTAAATTGAAATTAAGACACGATAGTGCCGTTATGCTCGCCAGTCATTGCGCGAACGATATTTTTCGGGTCGTTAAGGTTGAAAACGAGAATAGGCAGGTTATTGTCCATACAGAGCGATGCAGCTGTGCTGTCCATAACATGCAGTCCGTCGCGAAGGACATCGATAAATTTAAGTGTGTCGTATTTTTTAGCATCCGGATTCTGCTTCGGGTCACTGTCGTAAACACCGTCAACATTTGTGGCTTTAAATATAATATCGGCACCAATTTCGACAGCACGCAGAGCAGCGGCCGTATCGGTTGAGAAATAGGGACTTCCTGTTCCGCAGCCGAAGATTACTACTCTTCCCTTTTCTAAGTGCTTAACAGCATCGCGCTTAGTAAATGGGTCGGCTATTGTACGCATTTCAATAGCGGTCAGCACCTTTGCGGGAGTGCCTAACTGTTCAAGCTCGTCACAAAGGGCGAGAGAATTGATAGCAGTTGCAAGCATTCCCATATGGTCGGCACGTGTGCGGTCCATATTTCCGCTTGAGCGTCCGCGCCAGAAGTTTCCGCCGCCGATTACTATTGCGACCTCAACCCCCATATCGACACATTCTTTAACGCATTTACAGATAGAATTTACGACCGAAAAGTCGAATCCCATTTTATTTTCGCCCGCGAGAACCTCTCCGCTGAGCTTTAAAAGCACGCGCTTATATATCGGTTTCAAAATAACACACCCTTATTTTTTTCTATTTATTATATATTACAATAATTGAGATTTAAAGTCAATTAAAACTACTATATAATTTAAAAGTCCGCACACAAAAGTATGCGGACTTTTTTCTTAAATATCAAAATATGCGCGTGTCCACGCCTTTTTACCCTTTTCGTCTACGAGCACAAGGCGGAAATATTTATGCGGAAAGTCGAGAGAGAAACACTCAAAGGTGAAATCGTCACTGCCGTCATGACTAAACTTAGTAGATGCCATTCTTCCCTCTGTAAACAGTCCTATTTTCGCAACGGGAGAGCAACGTACATATAGTCTGCCGTCCTCGATATAAAGCTCTTCTATCACAGGTCCCGTGGATGCGTAGGTATCGCCGTTTTCTATTGCGGTCATAACATTATCGTAGGTAAGCGACGGTGCGCTGACCATAGTCCACCCGCCAAACTGCTGAGACGGGAGGTGATTATCGTCACAAGCGGCGACTGCACCGCGACCGCCTGTGCGAAGATAAAGCTCATATTCATACTCGCCGTCGCCGTTAAACAGTTCAAATTCACAACCCGTGTTGAAAATTTCGAACGAGGTAACTCCGCGAAGTCCCTCAATAGCATCATAACTTTGCATTGACCAGCGCGGATGATTTATCTGGCAGAGAAAACCGGCATCACTCACCTTTGATAAAAGGCGGTTTACACCCTCTACCCCATAAACACGCTCATAGGGACCTTTTTCCTGCTCGGGATAGGTCGTAGCGTTTTTATCCTTGGCGTAAAAGTTTATGTGGTAGGTCTGTGTTACGGGCCACTCTGTGCCCGGCTTATTTATGCTGATTTCGGTTGCGGTTACGGGGACGAAATCTTCACTTTCAAGTTCGGGGTGGGGCTGCATAATCTCGTGGTCGCTAAAGGCAACGATAGAGTAACCTGCCGCCATATACGAGTCTTTTATTTCCTTCGGTGTGCATTTGCCGTCAGATACGGTGGTATGGCAATGAAGATTTGCTTTGTAAAATTTGTTTTCTTTTTTGAAAAGATACTTTCTCTCTGACATTTTTTCACATCCTTAATGATGATGTTTAATAAGTCCTAAAAGCTTGGAAACTTCCATAACAATAAGCGGAACAAGAATAAGTCCTAACGCTATTAAATAAAGCTCCCACGAAAGCGAAACAAGTCCAAAAGCAACGCGCACGGGGGTAAAGAGCACAATCGCAACAAGAATTATTGAAGCGAGTGCCGCTAAATTGAGTGTGCGGTTTTTAAACATTCCGATTTTAAAGAGCGAATGCTCTGAACGCATATTGTATGCTTGAACAACCTGCGAAAGTGCCAACACCGTAAACGCCATTGTCTGTCCGACCTCAAGAGTGCCGTGCATACTCTCACCAAGGCGGAAACCTATAAGTGTAAGTGCGGCAAACATACAGCCCTGAAGCACAACGCGAATTCCGAGTCCATTTGCAAAAATGCCTTCGTTCTTGGGCTTTGGCTTTCTATCCATTACATCGTCTTCGACTGCTTCCATTCCAAGTGCAATAGCCGGCAACGAGTCGGTAACAAGGTTTATCCACAAAAGCTGCATTGAAAGCAGCGGGGTTTTATGCCATAAAAGCATAGCAATAAAGACGGTTATAACCTCACCTATATTAGTACCAAGCAGGAAACCGACAACCTTTTTAATGTTAGCGTAAATACCGCGTCCCTCGCGGACAGCGTCTACTATAGTAGCAAAATTATCGTCGGTCAGTGTCATATCCGCGGCACCCTTTGCAACATCTGTGCCCGTTATACCCATAGCGCAGCCGATATCAGCCGCCTTGAGAGCCGGCGCATCGTTTACTCCGTCACCCGTCATAGAAACAACCTGTCCCTTGCGTTGCCAAGCCTTTACTATACGAATCTTGTTTTCGGGGGAAACGCGGGCATAAACGCTTATGCTCTCTACCCTGCTGTCAAGCTCGTCATCGGTCATACTGTCAAGCTCGGCTCCCGTTATGGCAAGGTCGCCGTCCTCTAAAATACCGAGCTCACGCGCTATTGCGGATGCGGTAACAACGTGGTCACCGGTTATCATAACCGGCTTAATGCCTGCTCTGCGGCAAACGCTGACCGCCTCCTTAGCCTCGGGGCGCGGCGGGTCAATCATACCCACAAGTCCCATAAAGGTGAGACCGTTTTCAAGCTCGTCCGAAGAAGGCGCAGTGGGAACGGAATCTATTTCCTTATACGCTACTGCGAGCACGCGGAGTGCATCGCGGCTCATCTTTTCGGTAAAGTCCTTTGCGGCATTCAAATCGCCCGCAACACAGCGCGCCGACAGCATATCGAATGCGCCCTTGACTATGACTATATTTTTTCCGTCGATATTATTTACAGTTGTCATAAGCTTGCGGTCAGAGTCAAACGGAATTTCGGCAAGACGCGGATACTTTTCACCAAGTTCCTCTTTTTTCATTCCGTTTTTATAAGCCGCGAGCACTATTGCGGTTTCGGTCGGGTCGCCTATATGCTTTTCCTCGTCACCACTGAACACAACCGAGCCGTCACAACAAAGTGTGCCGTACATTAGAAGCTTACGGACGGCATCAGAATTATCTTTAGATATATTTTCAGTACCACTGCTTCCGTCAACATATGCACGGGTAAGGGTCATTCGGTTTTGCGTAAGAGTACCCGTTTTATCAGAACAGATTACCGAAGCGCCACCCAGCGTTTCAACGGCAGGCAAACGGCGGATAAGTGCGTTTTTCTTAACCATTCTCTGAACGCCGATTGAGAGCACTATCGTAACAATAGCAGGAAGACCCTCGGGTATTGCAGAAACGGCAAGCGATACGCTTGTCATAAATATTTCGAGCACGGGAATCTTGTTTAAGATACCGACAACGAATATTACGCCGCAAGCAGCAAGTGCAATTATTCCAAGGTATTTACCAAGCTGTGCAAGCTTTTGCTGAAGCGGAGTCTGGGTTTCTGACTCGCTGTCGAGCAGGTTGGCTATCTTGCCCATTTCGGTTTCCATACCTATTGCGGTAACAACCGCTAAAGCCGTTCCGTAGGTAATGCTACAGCCCGAGAAGACCATATTTGAGCGGTCGCCGATAGGTGCATCGAGTGCTACCTCTGCATCGGCGTCCTTTTCGCTTGGAACAGACTCACCCGTGAGTGCAGATTCCTCGGATTTGAGTCCTGCGCTGTGAAGCAGTCGTGCATCGGCAGGGACAAAATCACCTGCTTCAAGATGAATAATATCACCGGGGACAAGCTCTGACGCGTCAATTACCATTTCTACGCCGTCACGCAAAACGCGTGCGTGCGGTGCAGACATATTTTTAAGAGCATCAAGCGCTTTTTCGGCCTTGCCCTCTTGATAAACGCCCATTATGGCATTAAGTATTACAATAAGCAAAATTAGTGCAGGTTCAAAAAGCTCGCCCCAATTTTTTTCAACAACAACGACAGCAAAAGAGATAATAGCCGCAATGATTAGGATTATAATCATTACATCTTTAAACTGGTCTGCAAAGCGTGCAAGGGTAGATTTCTTTTTCTTTTCGCGCAGCTTGTTTTCACCGTATTTTTCGCGACGGGCGGCAACCTCTGCTGCCGACAAGCCCTTGCTTGCATCAACCGAAAGAATTTCGAGTGCCTTTTCCTTTTGCTCACTGTGTAGTGACAATTTTGCTTCCTCCTAAATTTTGGTATGATAATATTATATTATCTCAACCGCGGCAAATTATCAACTAAACTTTAAAAATTTATTATGAATAAATTAACGAAATGACATTAAAAAAATGTCGCGAGCACCGCCTCATACGATTTGCATATAAAGCAAAAAAGTCCCGTCATTGACGAGACTTTTTAATTTAATATCTACCCTCGTAATAGTCGGGCAGCGATGTTACCTTTGAAGAGGTTGGCTCTTCGTCTTTGGGTTGCTCACTGCTGCTACTTTCGGACGGTGTTTCCTGCTCGCTCGAAGAATTTACCTGTGAGCTTGATGCGGGAGTTTTCTCCTCTGACGAGGTTGCAGTTTCCTTACTGCTCGTCTTTTCGGGTTTGCTTTCGGGTTTGCTTTCGGGTGCTACCTCTATCTCGATTTCAACATCATCCCAGTCACTTGCTATCTGCTCGATTTCAGACTGAGTAGGTGCGACCGAAGAGGTTTTACTCTCTGTACCCGAAGTAGTTTCCTGCTTGTCGGTGATTATTATCCCGAAGCCCGATGAAGTATCTGCGGGCGCCGAAGAATCGGTTTCTGACAGATATACATCGTTATCCTTACACGCGGCAAAGCAAACAATTAAAAGCAATAACGAGAAAAGTATAGCTATTTTTTTCATTAGCCTTGTCCCTCTGTGCTGTCATTTTCATCATCCGGCATCGGCCATAGAGCAGAAAGGTCTTCTGTATCCTGAGTATTGTTGATATTCTCTCTTATGCCAAAGGATTTAATTTCAAGCTTTGGCTCTACATAATTATTATTCATTTGTTGCTCCTCCGTTTATAATTTTATCATTGATTGCATCTATAAGTGTATTATATTTTTCAACGGTCCACTCGGAATCGTTCGCTGATGCTAATATCTCTGCACCTGCATCTGATGAGGTAACTCCTTTTTCTGCTGCTACTGCACGCGCAACGTCTATACAACTACGCGAGCTTGTACCGCCAATTATATTATTATCAGCTATAGCGTTATCGCTGTAAATTACAGTATCATCATTAAGCTTTATGTATGCTCTTGCTGAATACTTTGTTCTAAGCAACACATCATTCGATGATGCATATCTGAACTTTGTGCTGATGGTGGTTGTATCTGCCATTAAATTCTCTGCCGTTATTTTGGCTGTCTTCGGGCTATATCCACTATATGTACCATCAATTTTAAGTTCTTCTCCGTCTTTCATAAAAGCGGTAGGAATTCCTACTATTCCGACTTCTACTATTTGATTTCTGTATACAGATTCAAAAGCATTGCTAAAATCTGCCTCAAAGCGTATATCCGCTTCTGCATTTGTTCTAATTGTTGCGCCTGCTACATTAAGTGCGGGAGCGTATACGGGTGTATCCTTAACAGATACCTCTGTTAAGCCCTCTGTAATGAGGTTTACACCCTCATTATCCGATACCTTTACATTATTTAAGGTGAAATCTGATTTTCCGTCTGCTTCTAATACCGCAAAGATAAAGGTTACCCATTCGCTGTTTGTCGCTGCCTTATCGGGCAGAAGAGCAAACTTAATTACCTTTCCATCGTCGGTTATTAAGTTTGTTTTGTCGGTTATTTTGTTAGCTGTTGCAAAGGCTGAGGTTATCGCTATGTCAGAAAGCTTAAACTTTGCTTCGTCATAGTCAATCTCGCCCTGGATACCGCCGACTGTTGTGGGGGCGCTGAGGGTTACCTCATAGCTTTCGCCCTTGATTGCCTGAGTGGAGCCCGAAAGCGCTACTGTCACAGACTCTGTGTCTGCCGATGCGCCAAAGCTCATCATTCCTGCTGCTAATAGAGTTGCCAAGAGAATTGCTAAAACTTTTTTCATTTCCTTTTTCCTCCTGTTAATTAGACTAATGTATATGCTGTGACGGTGTAATCGCCGTCAGATATTGGAACAAAGTT
Source organism: Acutalibacteraceae bacterium (assembly GCA_045590515.1). Classification (GTDB taxonomy): domain Bacteria; phylum Bacillota; class Clostridia; order Oscillospirales; family Acutalibacteraceae; genus SIG589. Next base: position 62,198 of record JAZNRD010000013.1, on the reverse strand, counting down.
AACCGTTTTGCTTTCGCCTTTTAGAAGTGTGAAATAGTTGTCTGTAAACACGCCATCACCCTCAAGCTCGACAATATGAACATATTTCTTTGCTGTCAGTGTAACACTGCCGTCGGCATTTTGCTTAATATCAAGCTTTTCGGTACATTCGGTAATATTCAGCGCGCCGTCCTTATAGAACGAGCGGTCGCTTCCCTCGCCGTAGTCTACATCACACACGACAATGCTTTCTTCGCTCGCCTCAAATGGAAGAGTGAAGCTTGTGGGCGAATAGGCATCGATTGTTGCATCTTCGCTGTAGGTTTCTATAACCGTCATATCTTTCTTGCTTAAGAGATATGCCGTAAGTTTTGCGTTATAGGTTTTATCCTTACAGTTTGATACAACCGCCTTATATCCGTTATCCTCACGGATTACCGATATCATACAGTCTGCCGCACAGCGCCTAAACGCGTAAAACGCCGCCTTTGGCATACAGTAATAATCTATAAACGACCAGCCGAGCGCTGCGGGCCAGCAATCGTTAAGCATCCAGAACACAAGGCCGTTACAGTAGCCTATATTTCTGCGCAGATTTTCAAATACAACCCTCACCCATTCGTACTGGATATATTTATATTTGAAATAGCGGTCTTCACCGTTCTCTGCATCGCCCAACACCTTTAACGCGAAGGTAGAGGTGCAATCAAACACCTCATTCTTAAGCGCGGGGTTGGTTTTGGTGTGATACAACAGAATTTTCTGCTCTTCATCGTTTATGTCCTCTTCGGTCATAAAGCGAAGTGCTGAGCGACGGCTAACGGCACCAAAGGTCGGTTCCTCTGCTACGAAGCGCGCAAGGAAGTTTGAAAAATATTCCTTGTAATCGTCACAGTTTTCGTAGTAAAAATGGTCGTACATTTGACCGACGAAATTTGTGTTGTGCGTTGTACCCGCCGTCCAGGATGCGTATGGATAGCCACCGTACGGACTCGACGGTAGAAAATCGCGGTTGCTGTCGTATTTATAAAGCATTGGCGCAAGTCCCGAAAGTGCCGCATCTCTTCCGCGATAATCGTAAAGGTCATCGTTTCCGAAGGTTGCATTTTCGTTGTCGCCCGACCACCACGCAAGGCAAGGATGATTTCTAAGCAGCTTTGCGGCATATTCTGCCTCAAGCCTTTGCTTTTCTATAAACCACTCTTCCTTTTCGGGATATTCTCCACACGCCATAAGGAAATCCTGTGTTACCAAAATTCCCTCTCGGTCGCATAGGTCGTAAAAATGCTTCTGTTCAAACACTCCGCCTCCCCACACACGAATCATATTCACATTCATCTGCGTCGCAAGCGAAATGATTTTTTCAAACTTTTCATTAGTCTCGGCCGACGGGAACGGCTCACACGGTACCCAGTTTGCACCGCGGCAGAAAATCCGTTTTCCGTTTACTATAACCTGGAAACCTTTGTACTCTTTATTTTCATCAACAAGCTCACTATTTATTATACAACTTTGACGCTCTTTTGCAAGAGAAAAATACTCGCTTCCCTCTTTATCGGGAATCTGAAGTATTCTTATCTGTCTTATACCAAAGGTTTCGGTAAATTCGTTATCCCCAGCCTTTACGCGCAGGGTGTAAATCGGATGCTCACCGTAACCGAGCGGATACCAAAGAAGCGGATTTACGATACCAAAACGCCTTACAGCCTTAGCCTCACGACAGAACAGTGTTGTGCCTGCAACACGCTCACCCGTGGGAGAAAGAATATCCACACAAACCGGTGCACCGTTTTCATAATTTTCAAAATCTAATTCAACGCGTATCTGGGCGCCGAAGCTATCAATGTTTTCGGTTACTATGTATGCGCTTTCGACATACAAATCGTTTCCGTACTCGATATAAACGGGGCGGTAAATTCCCATCGTTACAAAGCGGTCTACCCAGTCCCAGCCGTATGTGCACTGAATTCTTCTTGTGCGGATACGCTCGCCCGTGAAAGCGAAATCGGGAGAGAGCGGCTCATTTTCAACCTCTTTAACGGGGGAACGGAAGCAAACCTCTAAGAGATTATCCTTCTCTTTAAGCTTTCCGCCAACCGAAAATTTATAGGCTATAAACATATCGTCGGCTGAGCCTATTTTTTCACCGTTTAGATAAACATCGCAGTAGGTATCGAGTCCATCGAAGCAGAGTGTGGCACAGTCAGACTCTTCGGCGTCAAAGGTGCAGGAATAAGTAAAATTCTCATCCTCAATCCAGCGGTATTTTTCGCTGTTGTCACGCCAGAATAAATCCTTTATGTGACCGCTTGCCATTAAATCGGTATGGACACACCCGGGAACGCTTGCAGGCAGGGTTCCTACCTTTTCGTTTTTAAGTGTCCATCCCTTTTCTAAAAAATATTTTTTCATATAACACCTGATTTTTGCGATTTTTGTAATTCTTCTACAAAGCAACTATCGGTATTTATCATACGAACACCTGCTCCGTAGGTTATATATCGGTTTATGTCGCGTGCGAAATAGCGTTTACCCTCTCCGCACACATCATCAATATATATAAGGTCATATTTTTCGCGCTCTGATATTGCACGGGCGAGAGCAAGAGGAAACATAAGCTCGTCAGTGTAGAGGTTGCTGTATGAGCAAAAATCCTCTGCACCCACCACCACGCTTTTTATTTCCTTTTCGATAAGGTTTACGCTAAGATAGCCTATAACCAAGCCCTTTGACGAATAAAACTCCATATCCTCTGCACTATGGAAAATATACTGATTTTTATTCGGGGTGTCGGGTGCTATTATTATATAATCAGCTCTTGCCTTGGTTTCTCTTTTGTCGGTCACCATTACGGTTCCGTTTTTGTTTAAATGCTCGGAAAGCGCGGTAACAAACGGAGAATCGGCGGCTACGCCTAAGACGGTTATAACACCCTTTTCAAAGTTTATATTATCAAAATAGTTCATATGCCACCTCATCCTATGTTGCCGTCTTTATAGTAAAACGCGCCTATATAGTTATGATTCTTTGCGTCAAGTCCGCGATAATCGGTATCGGCACACTCCGGAAAATGCTTTCCAAGACGCAGAAGCGGCGAATCCCATAAAGGTACAAAACCGTCTGTGTCAAGGCGACTTCCCGGCTCGTAATATTCGGCCGAAAGTGCGGGGTTGAGTCCGATATAATTATTTAGGACTTTAATATTTTCGCGTTCGGGAAGAGCGGGCATATTTATAAATATATTTGAATCAAAGGTAATGGGTCCCGACATTTCAAAGGCGTTACGGTTGTTCGTATGCTTTGATATGAACAGATTATTTGCAAACAGCAAATCCTGCGGCAGACCTATTCGCATATAGTCGGTTACGCGGAAAAGCTGGAAAAGCTGCTCATTGTCGGTATAAATGGTGTTGTTTATATATTTTATATTTCGCATAGGACCTGAGATTGTGAATATCGGAATATCGCGTTCAAGTCCGTCGTTTACGCTCAAATTATTACGGACGATGCAGTCGCGCACGGAATCCTTACAGTTGCAGCCCGTGCAGGCTAATATGAATCCGCCTTCGTTATGGTGGCTATAGTTAAACTGGAATATATTATCAACATTGCACTGGTCTATATCGTAGCCCTCGCCGTCGCCTCCGTATTCTTTGCCGGTATAGCCAACCTCATTATACTGAACAATGGCGCCTGTGCAGTTCATAGTCCAAAGTCCTACATTGCTTGCACCCACGCGCGACTGACAGTTGGCGTAATAAACGCGGTTATGCTCAATAAGAACCTCTACTCCGCCTATAATTACAATTCCGTCGCCGTAGGAATGGTCAACACTGTTATATCCAACATAAACATTCTTATGGGGATACCACGGGTCGTCCATACCGGGTGCGCGGTTTACCATCCAATTAAGAGTATTCTTATAGCGGTTATTCCACTGACCGCCAAGCCATATGCCCGTTCGGTTTACATTTTCTACTACGTTGTTCTCAATTCTGAGATTTTCGTACCAGGTGGGCTTATCGCGGTTGGTTTCTATGACTATTCCGCCAAAGTGATGCTGCCAGCCTGCAGCACCTGCGCTGCGGGCGGGTAAATCATTCTCTGTCCAGACATCGTGAACATAGCACGAAACAACCGAGTTATTAAGGTTTGCGCCGTGCTTTGTGCTGTTAAGCAGAATTCCGCTTTTGCCCTTTTGGTTTGAAACCTCGAGCCCGTCGATAACGACATTGTCGCCCGTTACAAGTATTGCGGCGTGCGCGCCGTCTTCTGTAAAGATTGCGGGCTTTTTAAGACCATCACCGTACGAGGAAACGGTTATGGGAGAAAACTCCTCTCCGCTGCCCTCTATTATGAGGTGGTCATAAAAAACGCTGTCCCTTTTAAGCAGAACCTTATCTCCTGCTTTTAAAACCATTTCATTTATGAGAGAAAAATCCGCAAATGGTGTTTGTGCGCTTTTTCCGTCGTTTTTATTGCTTCCGTTTTTGGAATCTATAAAATAAACTGCCACTTTAATACCCTCCGAGTGAGGTTAATTTTAGTTTTGCTTTACTAGCGTTTCTACAAAGCCTGAGTCGGTATTTATCATATAAACATCCACACCGCTCTTAAGGATTTTTGCGGTTTCACGCGCTAAAAATCGTAAAGACTCACTATTTACATCGTCTATAAATAATGTATCATACCTATCGTGTAAAACAGCGTTCGCTATAGCCTTTTGGTAAATAAGCTCATCACTTGCAAGGTCGCTGAGCCGGCAGAACGCGTCGTAATTTTTTATCGTATCACAAATGCGCTTTTCGAAAAGACCTGCACTTACAACGCCTATTATGTTTCCGCTTTCCGAATACGCTTTAATTTCGTCTTCGGTGTGCACAGTAAAGCCGTCTTTATCGGGTGTGCAGACCTTTGTATCCTCCCTGCCGATGCTTTTTAAATAATCGGAAAGGGCTTTTACAAATAAAGACTCTGCACCCACACCCAAAACGGTTATGTTTCCGTCTTTAAGTGAAAGATTATCAAAATAGTTCATAAATTCACTACCCTATGTTTGCATCCTTAAAATAGAATGCGCCTATATAGTTATGACCTTTAGTGTCAAGTCCGCGGTAATCTTTATCGGCACACTGCGGATAATGCTTGCCCATTCGCAAAAGAACAGAGTTCCAAAGCGGAACAAAGGCTTCTGTTGCCAGGCGGGAACCGGGTATGCAATCATTTCCCTTTAGTGCGGGGAACATATCGTAACAATTATCCGTTTCTGTGATACTATCTTTTTGGGGAAGCGGCGGCATATTGAAGAAAACATTAGAATCAAAAGTAAACCTGCCGTTTGCTTTAAAGTGATTCCAGTTTCTTTTATGCGCGGAATAAAGTAAATTGTTTGCGAAAAGCACATCCTGTGGAAGACCTAACATACTGTAATCATCCACTAAGAAAAGACGAAAACGCTTGCTGTTTTCGGTCATATAAACCGTGTTGTTTAATATTGCAACATCGCGCATAGGACCTGTAAAATTAAAGACAGCATCGTCCTCACGCACCACATCGTCTACGCTTAAATTGTTTCTTATAATGTTATTAGTGTGTGATTCCTTAGAGTTGCAAACTATGTTGCAAACAAGGATAAATCCGCCGCCGTTATGGTGGCTGTAATTATACTGAACTATAGTGTTATGGCTGCAGTTATCAATGTCATAACCCTCGCCGTCGCCACCGTACTCATTGCCTGTATACGCCACCTCGTTATACTGGATAACGGCGCCGTCACAACACATAGACCAAAGTCCTGCAGAGCACTGTCCCTCGCGCGACATACAGTTGGCGTAAAAGACCTTGTTATGCTCCATAAGCAGATTTTCTGTACCAATGCCTATTATTCCGTCGCCGTGCGCGTGGTCTACAAGGTTATAGCCTACATACACATTTTTGTGGGGATACCACGGGTCAAACATACCGTCTGCTTTATTGGTAACCCACGGGAACGAATTTTTATGACGGTTAAACCACTGTCCGCCAACCCATATTCCAGTACGGTTGACATTTTCGAGCACATTGTTTTCAATGCGAAGATTTTCGTACCAGGTGGGAGCTTCCTTGTTGGTTTCTACCGTAATTCCCGCGTTAACCTGTTTCCAGTTAGCGTCACGCTTTGGACGCGGTAAAAGGTCGTTTTCTACCCAAACATCGTGAACATAGCAGTCTTTTACGGTAACATTTTTATTAGCGCCGTGTTTTTTTGCAAGAATATGAATACCCTTTTTACCCTTGCGGTTAGATACTTCGAGTCCCGACACGGTAACACATTCACCCGTTATAAGCACAGCCTGCTCTTCGCAGTCCTCTGTCAGAATAGCGGGTTTTTTATGCCCTTCTCCGTAAAAGGTAACGACAATAGGAGAAAATTCATCTCCACAGCCGTTTACAACAAGGTGGTCGTAAAACACACTATCCCTTTTTAGAAGGATTTTATCGCCTTTAGAAAATGTCATTTCATTTATAAGCGAAAAATCCGAGAAAGCAGTGTTTGCACTTTTGCCGTCGTTTTGGTTGTTGCCGTTTACTGAGTCCACAAAGTATGTTGACATTGATATCACCTGTTTTAACCTACTATTCCCGAGTTTTCTACGCTGTCAACAAAGTAACGCTGAAGCAGAAGGAATATAATGATAAGAGGTAGAAGAATCAGCAAAACTGATGCACCCTTAAAGGCTGACTGGAAGGTTATGTTGTAGAAATTGTAGTCAGCAAAATTTGGGTTGGTCGTAGTGAGGTTTTCGAGTGAAACCCCGCCGTACGACATTGATAAAGTCTTGCTTTTTAGATAAATTTCCGAATAGAACAAGTCGTTCCACTGCCATACGAATGAGAAGAGTGCTACGGTTATTGCGGCGTTCATTGCGCCCGGCACCATAATCTGTGCAAAGGTGCGAAGCGTTCCTGCACCATCCACCGTTGCCGCCTCTTCGGTTTCGACCGGCATATTTACAAAGGTTTGTCTGAAAATATAGATATAAAGTCCGCATTTTATGCCGTTTGCGGTGGCTGCAAGTATAAATATGGGCAGAGAGCTGTCGAGCATATTTATAGGAGCACCCGAAAGCAAAGCGAAAACGCCTAAAATATCAAACTCTCTGAAATTCAAGTACTGCGGAAGAACTATAAGCTGAGGCGGAACAAGTAAGGAAAAAATTACGCCGCCGAACAAAATGCTTCTGCCGGGGAACTTGAATCTTGCAAAGCCGTAGCCTGCCATCATGGTTGACACAAGCTGTAAAACGGTAACCAAGAGTGAAATCCACATACTGTTAAAGAAGGCTTCGCCGTAGTTTAGCTGCTTTATCATAGCCTTTATGGTATCAAGCGTGAAATCCTTTGGAATCCACACAACCGAGTTATCGTAAAGGTCGGCAGCCGACATAACCGAACGGGAAATCATCATAAACAGCGGATAAAGAATAGTATAAGCAAAACCAATGCACAGAACAGCGCGTACGATTACGAACGCGGCGTTTCCTGCACGCTTGCGCGGTATTCTTGTTTTTTCAAGCACCGAGCTGTAATTCATTATCCATCATCTCCCGTTGTTAAGATATACTATACGCTTATTAACAAGCCAGAGAACAAGTCCTATTACTATGCCGAGGATAATGAAGAACACCCACGCCATTGCCGAGGACAGTCCGAACTTTGTATTATTAAAGCCTATTTCATAAATGTAGTTGAGCAGGGTATTATCCTCTGCCGCGAAACTATCTACTATTGTGTAAATCGTGTTTACTATAATCATAGGCGAAACCATTGGAAGTGTTATCTTCCAAAAGCTGTCCCACGCTGAGCAGCCCTCAACATGAGCCGACTCATAAAGCGAGGACGGAACAGCCTTAAGACCCGATAAGAATATAAAGGTCTGTACGCCCGATTTGCTCATAAGGGTATAAATACGCTCAATCGGTATTGTGAGATAGCCGAGCACCGATTCTGGCAAACCCGCATCACGCATAAACTCTATAAGTCCGCTTGCGGTAAAGCCGCCCAGCATACTTTCACTTTCTGCTTGAATCATCTCGACCGAAACGCCCTGGATATCCAAAAGCTCGGTCTGGTAGAGGGCGAAAACGCCGTTACCGAGTATTACGGGAAGGAAGAAAACAACCTTCATAAGCGTGTTGCCCTTAAACTGCTGATTGAGTATAAGCGAGAAGAAAAAGCTGCATATAAGGATGAGCGGTACGTCAATTACCAAGTCGAGCAGACATTCCGAAAGATACGGTAAAAACTTTTCGTCGCCAGTGAATGCGTATTTAAAATTCTCGAAGCCTAAAAAGGTGTACTGAAGTGCGCCGTTTTCGTAAGCAAGATTATTAAAGCTCATAACAAGCGAGCTTACCACAGGCACCGTAAAGAAAAGAGTAAAACCTATAAGCCAAGGTGTGATAAAGCCGTAGCCGAGCAAAGCTCTTTTATGCTTGTATTTTAACTTTTTCAAAGCTTTATCACCTTTCCTTAATTATAAAATCTCTTGCGGGGACCTCCTGCTCTGACACATAATCGGTCTCACCGTAGTTTACGAGTGTGTAAACACCGTTAGAGTATTCAGTACGGTAAACCGAGTCTGAGAGCTTTTTATGTCCCGTGATATACGCGTTAGCAGTTTTCTTATAAAGGGCGTTAAGCGCCTTATAATTTTCTGCCGCGATTTCGGCATTATCACTGAATTTTGCGGCGTAAAGGTCGGTATAATCCGATTCCTTTACAGCTTCGCCGTTTCTGTATATCAGCGTGTATTTAAGTGATGCACCGTATTCGGCACAGCGCAAAAATTCTGTAACCGAGTCGGGTGTCAGATTAAGTGACTGACCTACATAGTCAACACTGCCGTGATATACCATTGAATAGAACGGTACACCCTCTGCAAAGCTATATTGGCTCGACCACAAGGGAGCCTCGGTAATAATGGTAGCATAGGGCACATTTTTAGCGTTAGAGGCGCTAAGCATAAGCGAATAATCCTTAGAAAACGTGCTAAGCATTTCACTTGCCTTGTTTGCGGCGCTCTGACGGTCGTAGCTGCCCTTATCGGAAAAGTCACTGCTGATGTTATTTGCCATATCGGCAACACTCAAAGCATCTATTCCGTATTTGCTTAAAAACTTTTCGGTGCCCTTTCCTACCTCGTCCAACTTATCAAGTGCTAAAAGATAATAAAGATTATCCGAAAGCTGAGTATTTTTAAGTAGTGTTGCGGAGTTTATAACCTCAACACTTGCTGCCTTATAATCCATACTGCTCATAGCGTATTTGTTCTTTGTCGCTATGCCGCTGTTTGCTGAAAATGTAAGGAAGCTTACATCGGGATATACACTAACACCGCTCTTTTCAGCCTCTGCTAAAAGCTTTTTAAAGCCGCTCTTTCCGCCAAGCTCACCTATAAGCTTTTGCTTTGTGGGCAGCAGTCTTTGCATTCCGTCGCCCGAAAAAGCAGTCAAACGCAGAGATATATTGTCTATGCCGTTTTCCTTAAGCTTTTCTGCCATCTTAATATTATCGGCATACTCGGTAAGGGCGGTTATGCCCTTATACTGAAAACCTAAGAACTGTTTCTTAGCCAAAATTCCGCCAACGGTTTCGAGCACGAAGGGTGCGCTTTCGGCTTTATCTATTTCCTTTAGCGCGCCTGTAGACTGCAGATAACCGCGGTAAACCGAAGCCATTGAGCTATAATCGTTTTTATCTTTTTCTAAGAATATGTATCTTACGGAATAGTTGCCTTTATAGCCGTTTTTCTGAAAATTGTAGTAGTTAAAGTTATCCGATGCGCTCTGATTACCCAGTGAAACCGATTCGGTTTTCAAGAAGTTTACAATGCTGAAAACCTTATTATAATCGTCGGTTGCACCGCTGTTGCAGGCGTAAATATCGGCAAGTGCATCGCCGTCCTCAATCACGGCGAAGATGCCGCCGTCACCGTACGAAGCGCCGAAGACGGGCATAAGTATATCCTTAGACTGTGCGGCGGTTACCTTTTTGCGAAGTGCATTATCATAACCGTAAACCGATGCCTCATAGTGAACGGCACCATTTTCTACGGTATCGAACGGCATTATGGCACCGCTGCCATCGGGCAACAAGAAATAGCCTGTGCTTTCTTTGCCAGTTGCGCCTAAGAACTGTAGAAATTCTATTTTTATAAGCGGATTACTCTTAGGGCAGGTCACCTTTTCCAAGTCAATGCTTGCGACAACCGAATCGTCTTCAAGTGTAAAGGTGAGCGGAACGAAGAAAGAAAGCTTCTCCTCCAAGGCGGCGCTTACACCGTTTTCCTCGTTATCTTTTTTGAGGTCTTCTTCGGTGTAGCCAAGCTCTCTGAATAATTCAATAAGGTCGGCTATTGCCGCGGCGCTTGCTATCTTGCGTCTTGACCAGTTATCGTAGTCCTTAATATAACTGTAACGGCGCTTAAGCAGTTTCTTTTGCTTTTCGTCTGCCTTTTCGAGCAGAGCCTCAAATCGCTCGTTACTCATAACCGAGGGGGTTACCTCAAGTCCGTCAGCCATATCGCCTATACTATAATTAAAGGTTACGCTGTTGCCCGAGGTTTTTACCTCGGTCTGTCCGAGCAGAACGCTTTGAGTATAGCTGTCTATAGCACCGTTTTTGCCCTGCGAATTGCTATACACGAGGTTAAGCATTGCAAAGCGGGCATTGGTTTTTGACGGGGTTTCGTTTGCGGGAACGGAAGAGTAGCTTTTTCCTGTTCGCTTATCAAAAACTGTAAGCGCAAAGGTTTCCTTATGATAATAAAGCGCAAGATAATCATTCTCCGCAGTCTTTATAAGGCTTTCGTCGGCGGCGGGCGAAACGCTTCCCTTTGCGCCCATAGCCTTATAACCCGTCACAGCACTGCTCTTTATAAGTACAGAATTATCACTCTGTCCGCAGCCTGCGCAGGTAAGCACAAGAAGAGATATTAAAATTAAGGATAAAATTCTTTTTAGCATTTTTATCTCCTGAGGTTTAACCTATTACGCTCTTGTTTGCAGCTCCTGGAATATTGAATAACCGAAGCCGAATATTCTCGAAACCATATCTAAAAACAGTAAAAGAAGGAAGATTATTATAACCATCGAAATTATTGTGAGCACGGCACTTGCAACGGTGCGCGACATACTGTAGTTATGCACAGACATAATGCCTACGAAGAGTAAAAGTATTACCCAAGCGAATGACAGCGCGGTTAAAAGACTTATATATGTCTTTTCGTCGAGCGACATTACGTTGGTAAGAACGGTTATAACAACACGAATTATTATTGCGGGAATTAGCGAGTAGCAGGCCATCATAAAGATGTCTTTAAAATTGCCCTCACCCTCTAAAAATGTGGTAATTGCAAGGTTGGCAAGCGCAAAAAGGAATACGGGCGCCACCGCAACAGCAAAAAGGAAGAGAATATCTGCAGTTTCGCTTACCGCGGTATCGAAGATAAATCCGACGCAGTACTCGTCAATTACCATAGTTACAAACTGAAGCAGTAAAAGCAGCAGACAAAACGGAAGTGAGCCGCGTTTTTCACGCTTCATATCCCAAAAGCCGTCGGCCGGGTGGAAGATTGTATGAAAGGCAAATTTTATTGTATTTTTCATTTCTTCACCCTCTTTTTACGCCAGACTCTTATAGCCACTATCGCTATTACTGCGAGAAGAACACCCGTAATAATGTACGACAGATTTTCAGTGTACCAGATTGTACGGTACTTAACATAGGCCTTTGAATAGTTCTTCTGGTCGTTTGCGAGCTTGAAGAAATCCATAGCCTCTTCGTAATTTTTGTTTCGTATCTCTATCATACCTATCTTTGAATACGCCAAATCAAAGTTAGAGTTATAGGAATATACATTTTCCCAATGCTCTCGGCTCTTTTCATAGTTACCGGTACGATAGGTGTTAAGGCCGTTCTTGATTTCTTTCATATATTCGGTAGGATAAAGTGCGGTTATCATAGAGGTCTGCGAGTCGACAATCAGCAATTCTTCACGGAACAGAAGCAGTGAAGAGATATGCTTGTATGTGCCTATCTGACCAAGATAGCTTCCGCCGAACACGCTTAAAATATTGCCGTCCTCGTCGTATACGAATATACGGTTTTTAACCGAGTCTGCAGCATAATAAATGTTGTTTTCATCGGCGCAGATAGCAACAAACTGTGACGGTGTTCCTATCTGGTCACCCGTTACGGTTGTTCCTGCAAGCGCGTTACGTATAAGCACATCGGCTCCGCCCGGATTTAATCGTCTTATGGGTGTTTCAAGCGTTGAAGAAAGCGAAACGGTATACATAAATTCTTCGGAATCTAAGAATATGTTGGTGTAGCTTACGGGAACAAACTGCTCGAGCTTTGAGGTCTGCTCCTTGGTGAGCAGCTTTTTCCAAAGTATCTCAATAGGGCTTGCCGTTACGGGAATACTGCCGACGAAGCCTATAAAGCTTCCGTCCTCATAAAACTGCATTATTCCCTCGTAAACGCCGTCAGCTACGACGAATATACGGTTTGAGGAATCTACAACGATTTTCTGCGGTTTAAAGACAAAGTCTGCCGCCAAAACATCGGATTCGGGGGTGCCTATAATCTGATGCAGAGTGTAGTCTGCATTGAGCACGACTATACGCTGATTTTCGGTATCTGCAATATAAATTAGACCGTTTTCGGTTATAAAGCAGCCCTGCGGTGAAGAAAAGGTATCTTGCTTTTCGCCGTTTTTAAAGCCGCTTAAAATCTTCTTAACACCGAACGCTTCGTTAGTGATTATTATGTTGTTCTTGCCCGTATTGACTATATACAGGTTATTATTTTTATCCGAGGTTATATGCGTAGGATTCAAAAGAGCAGTTCCGAGCGAATCGGAATCTACAACATAGTGCGGCAGATATGTATCGGGACTTGATACAACCCGTGTTCCGCCGCTTACCTTGCTATATGTATAGGATTCGGTAACGCTGCCCGCTACTACCTCCCGTCTGCCGTCAGCCAGCGCGGTGACCGACAGAGAACATAAGAGAGTGAGCACCGTTAAACCGCCGCATATAAGCCTTTTCAGCGAATGCTTCATATTCTGCATTACTCCTTAATACCCGAAGATGCCATTGTTTCAACCATTTTCTTCTGATTTACAATAAATACTGCGGCAGGGACAATAAGCATTATTACGCCAACCGCCTGTCCCGCGCCAACGCGGACAAGTCCGCCCGTTGTAATCTGCGAAAGGGCGGCAGGAAGAGTTTTGAACTTTTCCGAGTATACATATATATTGTTGGGCTGTGACCACATATTCTGAATCATTAAAATAACCAGCGTAAGCCAAGCAGGCTTTGCCATAGGCATAATGATTTTCCAGAGTATTCCCCACTCGGTACAGCCGTCTATTTTTGCGGCTTCTATAAGGCTTGTGGGGATTGTGGTCATATAGTTTCTGAGCAAGAAAAGACCGAGTGTATAATACACATTAGGTATAATCATTGCCGCGTAAGAATTTATAAGTCCAAGACCCGATATGGTCATATAATTTACAACATCGGTTACGGCGGGAACGAACATCAGCGAATACATAACGAGGGTGTTTATGAGCTTTTTACCTCTGAACGTATGCTTTGCCATAGGATACGCCGCAAGCGAAACTATAAGTATGTGTAAAACCGTTGTTGCTATTGTTACAAAGAAGGTGTTGAACACATAGCGCGAAAACGGCACCCAGGTTGACGACATAAGGCTGAAAAGCACCTTATAGTTATCAAAAGTCGGGTTTATGGGCAACCATTTCGGCGGGTAAATAAACAGCTCGCTTATCGGCTTTAGGGAGTTTGAAACCATAAGGATAAGCGGAATTATACTGTAAGCGGCTATAACACCTATGAAAAGGAAAATAACCACATTACCTGTCTTAGAGCGGTTTACCTTTTTAGTACGGTTGGAGAACAAGCGTCTGACGCTGACTTTTATATTGGTCATAAGCCTTACCTCCCTACCTTGTCGAGCGCTTTAAGCACCAGCTTATTCATTGCTATCATCATCAAAAATAGTATGACCGAGATAGCGCTGGCGTAGCCGCGCTGGAATCTTACAGAGCTATAATCGTTAAGGTGCTGAATTATCAGATGACCTGCGTAGTTTGTACTCGGCGAGCCTGCAAGATTTTCAGAGATTGCAGAGTTTGCAAACATTGAGGTAATCTGTAAAACCGCAGCGGTCATAAGGTGGGGACCCATTGCAGGAATGGTGATATAAAACAGCTCTTGTAAACGGTTTTTGACACCGTCAACCGCCGCTGCTTCGTAAAGACTCTTATCTACCGACGAGAAGCCTGCACGCATTGCAAGGAAGCCGACACCCATACTCAGCCACAACTGAACGATTATTATAATTGGTAGAATATACTGCTCTGTTGTGAGCCACTGAATAGGCTCGTCTATAAAGCCAAAGCTCATCAAAAAGCTGTTTGCGTAGCCGTAAACATCGCCGTCGAAGATAAGCTTCCAAATAGTGTACGCAGTTCCCGAAAGTGTGGGAACATATACAACGAAAGTAAGCACCGCACGGAGCAGACTTGACATTTCGTTTAGAACCCACGCAACGAGGAAAGCCATTATGAATCCGACAGGACCCGTTATAACGGCGTAAACGAGCGTGTTGCTCATTGATTTCATAAAAATTTCATCATGGACGAACAGATTTATATAGTTCTGCCAGCCGACAAAATTAGGGGTGCCCAGCACATTATAGTCCGTAAAGCTGATTACTATGGTAGCTAAAACGGGTATAACCGTGAAGACACTGAAAAGTAAGAGAAACGGTGCCATCATTAAATATGAAGTTTTCTCTTGATTCAAGGCAAAACGTTTCTTTTTCAAGTCCATTCCTCCATAGCCTAATGCTAATTAATCTTCGTCAACCTCAAGCTTAAATTCTTTTCGCTTAATGGTGATTTCTTCGTCAATATCTGTTGAGAAGTCGAGTATTGTTTCACGCGTGTTTTCACCCTCATTTACGACGGTACGGATTGCATTATCAAGGCTTCGTGCCGTATAATAGCCGCCCGCAATCTGAGGAACGCCCTTTACATTCTTCCACTGCTCTTCTATAATTTTTGAAATTTTGTTAGCCCAGGGCAGTCTGCTGAACGCCTCTATATTAGCGGTAGCCCAACGAGCCGAAGCGCCCTGAAGCGCTTCAATCTCCATACCGTAGTCGGCCTGAGTATCTGCACTTGTCCACCACTTAAGGTATTTCCAGGAAGCGTCCTTATCCTTAGAGTTTGCAAAGATAAGACAGCTTGTAACATTACTTGCCTGTGCTCTGTTAACCTTGCCACCCAAAAGCTCCGTTCCGGGAACAGCAGCTATTGCCCACTTACCCTCTATTTCGGGTGCACCGATTTGCAGCGAGTTATAGAAAGTATAGTCGGTTATAACTATCGGGGATTCGCCCATACGGAAGCGTGTGAGCAGGTTGGTGGTCTGAGGTACTTTATATTTTGTATAAAGGTTTACCCACTGGGTAAAAGCGGAAATTGCGTTTTCGCTGTTCATTTCGGTACGCTTTCCGTCTTCGCTATACAGCTTGCCGCCGTTTTGATACAGCAGCATCATATATATCTGGTTAAGTCCCGTGCTTCCTGCACCACCCGCAAACGGTGTGGGCAGAGAGATTGAAAGATAGTTGGTCTGTAGCTTTGCGAGCACCGAATAAAGCTCCTGCCAGGTGGTAGGTACATCTACCTCAAGCTCTTCGAGTATATCGGTGCGGTAGAACATCATAGAAAAGGTTTGATTTTCGGGGAGTGCGTATAAACCGCCCTCATACTTAAAGCTCTCATAAGCAGAGGGGTAGAAACGCTTAAGCACATCGGGTAAATCAGAGAAATTCTTAAGGTCGTATACCGCGCCGCGCATTGCATATTCTACGGGGATATTCTGTGCCTGGAACATTGCAACATCGGGGCCGACACCTGCGGCAACCGCACGAAGCAGTACACCCATATTTACAAGCTCAATATTAACATTTACATTGTTTTTAGGTGTAAATGTGCTGTCTATAAGCGATTTTAAAACTATTGACTGGTCAATACCAAGACCGACCCAAAGCTTGATTTCCTGTGCGTCCTCGCTACCGGATGCGGAATCCATAACATCGTAATCGGTGATAAACGACATCATAAGGCGGTAACATTCGTTAAAGAACTTTTTAAAGAATCCGCTGTCAGCCGCGGGCACCTCGCCCTCCGCCGAGCCGAGCCAGATGCTATCGAGCAGTATAGGCTGCTGCTTTGCGGTGGTAATCCACGAGCTGAAGGTCATTATGTTGGTATTAAAGCTATCAAGGCGCTTGGGAATTGTGTTATCGTCAAGCAGAAAATCCTCTATCTGAATTATGAGACGATTCATTGAAGAGGTTTCGGAGCCGCTATAACCCAGCTCTTCAAGCTCTTTTACTATTAAATTAAGCTCTGATAGGCTGTTTTCAAAGGTTTCTTTGCAGTTTTCAACCGATGAGAAAAGGTTATAGTCACGAAGCGAGTCGGGCATTGTACCAGTAACCATAACTATACGGCGGTATACCGTTATAAGCTCCTCCTGCAGACGCTCTGCACGGCTTATAATTTCTGACATTTCTTCGGTTATTGAAACCTCAAGTCTTAGCGTGTGGTCGCCTTTATCGAGGTAGATAAGGTAGGGTTCTTTCCCGTTTCCGAGGGTTATATTTTGCCAGTTAAGGTCGTAATCAATTTCTATGTAATTAGCCTCAACAAAGGGAGATTTACCGTCTATAAGCAGACGCCTTGCGCTTGAAAATCCGGATTTATAATCCTGCTTTGCGTGAAGATTTATTTTATAAAGTCCGCTTTCTTCAACCGCAAAATCCCACTCTATCCACTGTGCCGATTCGTTCCAGCCGCCGCCTCCTATTGCATTAAGCTTTTTAATTATGGAGTCGTATGGTGTAACCGCAGGTGAGCTACGGTCGGCTACGGGACGGACGGTGTTTTTTGAGGTATATTTGGCTGATTCAGCCTCTATAATTATGGGCTCTGTGTCGGATGCGACAGTTTTATAGCCCTTGCTTTCGTATTCATTTTTTACCTGTTCATAGGTTTTTTCCACCTCGGGCGGTGTAAGCAATATGCTGTTAATAGCCATAGGCTCCTGTACGGAGTCAAAGCGAATTGTATGCTCGCCTGCCGACAGTGCTATGTTATAGCCTTCGGGGCAGTAATCTGTAAAGCTGTAAAATTTTGAGGTCTGAACGGTAAGCTCTTCTTCTAACTTTTTAGAATATTCGTTGCCGCTCTTGTCTAAATATTTTTCGCCTGTGTTTTTCCACACGCGTCTTAGGTATACTGAACTGAGTCCATCAAACAAAATCTCTCCGTCAACCGATACGGTACGGATAATATCAAGGCCTTTGCCCTCTATATTTGCCCAAACAACAGCAATACTGTATATTGATGACTTGGGCACCGTAAATTTCCACTGGACATATCCCTCTTCGGAGACGGCAAGAAAACTCTTGCCGTCTACCGAAGTAAGCGAAACATCACTGTTGGTTGTATAGTTTTTGGTAGCATCTATTACAATGCTCGTATCTGCATTTTTAAGGTCTTTGTGCTCTTCAAGGTACTGTGCGTAAGAACCGCTGACGCTCTGCTTAGGCGCGTTCGTTTCTGCCGCCACACCCATAGTGGACGCAGCAGTTAAAAACATAGCAGCCGCTAAGCATGCAGATAAAACCTTTTTTAACATACAACCATTCCCTTATCTTAGAATTGCTCTTTAAGTGCGTTGTCGATAACCGTCTTTATAGCGGTTAAATGTGAGCGGACATCCTCACCCTTGGATATGGGCGAATAGATTTCCTTCTTTATGATGTCCTTTAAGGTGGAGGTGTTCCAGTCGATATACTCAACGGTTTCCTCATCGTTTATGAAATCAAATACGAACTCTGCCTGTGTTTCGTCGAAGTAATGATTTCCCTTGTCAAGATACTGTTCAATAAACAGCTCAAGTCTTCCCTCTTCGCTGGGGTCGCGGTAGGTGTCGCCGATAGCAGGGTCATTACGCTCAAGCTCAAAGGCTAACTGTAATAAATCCTCTGTCTTATACTTACTGTGTGCAGAGATTACCTGACAATAGCAGTACTCGCGCAGGTTTGTATAAGTATCTGTATCGGGACCTAAAGGCATCGGTACCATCTCAAACGGGATACCTGTCTGTACTAAGTGTGAGCCGTAGTACTGAGGACCTATAAGCATTGTAGCAAAGCTGTTGTTAAAGGTTTCAATACCGTTGTGCGAGCCGTAGGTGCCGTCAACTGCCTTATCGGTGAAGGAAAGTGTTCTTACAAATTCGAGTACATTTTTACCCTCATCTGTAAAGAGGTTGCACTTGGCTGTTCCGTTCTTTACATCAGCAGAGATAACCGGCATTCCGTTGGAAGCCATAAGTCCGTCAAGCACATTGCTTCCTGCAAGACCGTATATGGTCTTGCCGTTTTTGCTACCTGTGCAAGCCTTTGCAATCTTCTCAAATGCTTCCCAGTTCCATTTTCCTGCCTCGTAAAGCTCACGCGGGTCTTCGCAGTTATTTTCTGCCAAGAGAGCGGTGTTGTAGTATACGAAATAGCCTGCGTCGGTGGTTGCAGGATAGTAGGAATAGTGCTTGCCGTCAACATAGGTTGTTGAGGTATCTGTAACGGTGAAGCGGTCGTTTGAGAAATCGATATAATCGTCAAGTGCTCTGAACACGCCCTCGTTTGTGAGTGCCTGCAGATAGTTGGGGGTAATGGTCCAGATAAGGTCTGCCCATACCGTACCTGACATATGGTTAAGAACAAGCTTATCAAGGAAGTCCTGCTCATTAGAGTAGCTTACATACTCAACTTTGACATTATATTTTTTCTCAATAGCTTCTTTAATGTCAAGCTCGCGGTCCTCATGTGCGCTGTTGCCGCGTTGCGGAATATTTCCGTCACGACCAAAAATAACGGTCTGTCCGCCGAAATCTAAATCAGGGTTGGTTTCAAACTTAAGACCCTCAAAGGTTACTTCATCTACATCAGCCGAGGTAATATCCTCTTTAGCCTTGCCACCATCTTCCTTTTCGCCGCAGCCACACACTGCGAACACCATTAAAAGACAGAGCAAAGCTGCTAAAATTCTTCTAATTTTCATAATAGTTTACCTCACAATAATTATACTTTTAAACGGACTTTTCCTCTACTCATAATCAGCAGAAATCCTGTGTTATTTTTTGTTCTTTTTCTTGTGCTTAATTATGAGTAAAACGGTGGTTACAGCAGCGCCTGCAAGCAGGGCTCCTGCCACACATATCAGTACAATAACAAGTGTTGAAAGTGTTTCCTTAGATGCCGGAACAAATTTCTTACGGTTTACAACCATAATATATTTTTTGTCCTTTTCTTCCTCTTCAGGCTCTTCAATAATTTCCTCGTATTCATCTTCATCGTTATCCTCAAGGATATCGGTCACTGCAGAAATTACATAGTCGCCGTTTCCGGTAATCTGGAATGTAAGGAAACCACTTACAGGAACTAACTGTCTGTCTATCAACTCTAAAACGCCGTCAGTAAACTTATAAAGAGCATAGCGTTTGCCGTTATTCTCTTTGCCCATAACAACCGCAAAGGACATATCCATTGTCCATTCGCCGTCCTGCGAGAAGGATACAGAGAAGGCATCCTTATCGTACGCCTTAACATATTTAAGTCCCGCACTATTGGGGTTATTTACCTTTACATTAAAGTCCATAGACTCGCGGTTATTAAGTCCGTTAAAGGAAAGTCTGTATAATGATTTCTGATTCTTATCCATGAGATTTATGGTAAGAGTTTTATCAGAATCCTTGAACGCTTCAAACACGCTCTTGGGAACAACGGTTTCGGAGTTATAAAGGTTTATTACAACCTCGCTTCCCTCTTCTGCGTCGCCCATCATAAATATTGTGTCGTCTACATCAAGCTTACCTATCTTGCTTGAATCATAGCTATATTCAACGCTTGTGATACAGCGTGACCACAAATACTTAGCCTCATCACCGCGGACAAGCACTTTTATGTACTTAGCTCCCTTTGGAATGTTCTTCGCTATCAGTCTGTACTTATTGAAATTGGTAGAACGCGCAACATAAGCTTGGTCCTCTACAATTTCACATTCAAGCTTCTGATAGTCCTTGCCGTTTACCGAAGCATAGATTTCATAAATCTGTTCGGTCGGTAATTCGGGCAGGTGAACTACATGGGCTATAAAGCTATCAAAGCCTACACATTTATATATAATGTAGGACTCTGCGGCCTCACCCATAAGTAGCGGGTGAAGAACCGGACCGGTAAATCCTGTCCAGGTAGACTGAAGTGCCTTACCCTTATCAAGCTCAATTTCTTCGAGCTTATACTGCGAATCGGTAAGCTTTGCGCCGTTTTCATAGTCAATCACCGCAACGGTGTTACCCGTATGCTTATAAGCAGCAAGCGGTGCATTGTACTTTATGGTAAAGCTAAGTGTTACCTTGCCTGCGTCATTTGTGGCGGTTATAACATAGCTTCCCTCTTCGGTAAGGGTACCCTCCTCCTTGGGAGTGTAAGCCTTGCCGCCGCGCTTTATTGTATATTTGTCGGCAGTATCTACCGTATATACAACACTTGTGGGAACTATATCGCCGTCGTTTACACGCGCGTTACGGAAGTTGTATCCAAGCAGAGTGGGTAATGGACGGTTGATTACAACCTCTGCCACGAAGGTGCCGTATGCATTGGTTGCGGTTATAGTATAAGCACCGTTTAGGTTGAGCACTATATCCTTTTTGTTGCTGTAAAGCTCTCCGTCGCGCAGGATTTCAACCGTTTTTGCATTGTGGGCAATAATGTGAACATCGTCGTCTACCAAATCGCCCGAGCTTAAGTTGTTACCCACAACGTCTATCATCTGGACAACCGGTATCCTCTTTGCTAAATAGAAGCTGACCGATGCCGTGCCTGAATAGTTACAAGCGTAAACGGTATAGTATCCGTCCTCTGTAAGCGTGTTATTCTTAGGCTTTGCGTACTCCTCGCCATCCTTGGTTATAAACCAATATTTTTCGCCCGCAACCTTTAACTTTACATCCTTTTTAGTGACATCGTTAAAGGCAAGCGTCTTTCCGTCACTCGTAGCACTGAGTGTCGGGAGGGCTAGCTTTGTGAGCTCTTGAATAGCGAGCATACTTCCCTGCCAGAGAGAAGTAACAGGCGCTTTAGGAGTGTACTGTACCTTTACAACCGAACCCGCAGTACCTAAATAGTATATTGCCTTATAGACATTTACACGTTCGCTCGTTCTGAGGAAGGTAACACTTGTAGGACTTACAAGCTTATAATTTCCGTCAAACTTATCTGCGCTGTAAATTGCAAGGTTTGCCTTGGGATTATTTACGGGAACGCTGTAAGTAATACTGATTGCGGTATACTTATTTCCCTTTTCATCGGTGTTAGAGAAATAGAAATAGCCGTCCTTTTTGTATCCCTTAGAGTCGCTTCCGACCGTCAGGTTGGTAGCGCCCTCGGGCAGTCCCCATTTTTCAGGTGCGAAGGCTTGATTTCCGCCCTTATAGCCATTAGCTACGGTGTCGTTTATTATTACGGCGCCGTCACCGCGTGTGAACTTTTCGTCCGCACCGTCGGGTTTTATACCTATAAGGTTTGAATACTGCTCTGTAGCATCCAAAAGACCGCCTGTAAATACATATGTAGCACTTGCGGGCGCTTTTGTTTCTTTCTTTATAGAAAACTTAAGTGTTGCCGTACCCTTGCGGTTGGTAGCGGTAACCTCATAGCTTCCGTTTTCTGTAAGGTCTTCACCGTTTACAAACTCAATTACCTTTCCGTTCTTTTTAACGGTAAGTGTGCTGTCGGGCACGCCCTCGCCAACATCGGTAGCCTCTAAACGAACAACCGACGGGGCTGCTGCGCCTTCGCACAAGGGATTGATATACATTCCCTGAATATCCTTAAAGTTTGCATTTATTACGGGTTTAGCGATAACAGTTGTATACTCTGCGCCGATAATACCATTATATCGTCCATAGGCGCAGGTTGCGTTTGTTGTAAGTGAAAGGAATCTTATATATTTGGTTCCGTCAGGGATTTTTCTTACGGTAAGTCTGCGGGAAAGGGCCTTTTCGGTAAGTCCCGGGAAGGCAACCTTTTCGCCTACAGTAAACTCAACCTCGGTCCAGTTTATTCCGTCTGCAGAACAGAGGAAGCTATAATACTTCGCATAGGTTGCCTCTGCGGTAGTGATGCCGCTGAGCGTAAATACCGAAAAGCTTCCAAAGCCCGTTTCACTCTTCCATGTGGCATAGGTTTCGGGTGTTTCCTTACCAAAGTTATAAGGCCACATTACATAGCGCTCACCCGCAAGGTCTGCGCTTACATAACCTAAATCCTTATGGCTGTCTGCCGAAAGAGTGTTTATTCCCATTAAAAGCTTGTAGTCTCCGCCCGATAAATCCACACGCTCGAACGCCTTGGTGGTGCCCGTTTCGTAAATGTTATCGGTAACGGTTTTAAGCTCTATCGGGTCTTCCGCTTTTAGCGCAACGGTAAAGCTAAATGTAGCCTTGCCCTGCTTGTTCTTAGCGGTTATTTTATATTCACCGTCGGAATCAAAGAGGTATGCGTCTTCTGCCGCGCTATAATACTCGCCGACATTTACTGCCGCATTATTCTTCTTTATTTCAACCACGCCATCAGTGCCTTCACCTATATCGGTTATAGAAACCTTTGCCGCTCTTATTGCCTTGCCGCCATCCTTAAGAACGTTGGCATAGGTGCCGTAAAGGTTTTTATATTCCGCAGTGAAGGTCGGGGTTTCAATCTTATGGAAATATGAAAGCGATACGCCTGTAACAGCGCCTATCTTCCAATCGTATCCTGTTCCGCCGTAGGACAAGCGAACATATTTTGTACCCTCGGGTATCACCTTTACGGTAATACGGTAGGTTACACAGTCGTTCTGATAGACCTGTAGTATGGTGCGGTCAAATGAAAGACGTGTCCAGTTTTTGCCGTCGGCCGAGGAGTGAAGAATATAGCGTGTTTCGAATTCCACATCCGTAGTAGCGCTTGCCGCTAATACATCAAGCGAGAAAAGTGAAATATTTTCCTCTTTCCAAAGCATATACAAATCATCGTTTGTATACTTACCTTCTGCATCACTGGGGAAATAACTGTAAAGTACGGGTCTGCTATCTTTACCCGTCAGCGCATCTGAAACAGGGTTGTTGCTATAGGTTTTCTCAATAGCGCCGTCGATATTTTCGTTTAAAATATCATAAACATTTTTCTGCTCGACATAGTATCCATCTTCCGTTTTGAGTGCAACGGTAAACTTAAACTCGCGCTTGCCTGCGGCATTTTCAGCAATTACTTTATACTCGCCGTTTTTGTCGAAGTAATATGCATCGTCCTCGGCGTTATAGTAATCCGCCGTATTTTCGGTGTTGCCGTTTTTAATTACGGTAACGGTGCCGCCTGTTTCCATCTCGGTTATTTTGAGCATTGCCTTGCGAGTAGCAGTTCCGCCGCTTGCAAGCGGATATGAATATCTGCCCGCTATATTGGCGTATATGCCCGAAATTTCGGGAGCAACTACAAGACGGGGATAATAGTATCTTACACGTAAAATACCGTAATAACGGTGTGTTCCCGTGGCCGCGTTGGTATTGAGTGACATAAAGCGAACGTACTTTGTACTGTCGGGAAGCTTATTTATGATAAGCTCTACCGACTTTGCACCCGTGGCAAGTCCCTCGGTCTGCAGTGTGTCGCCTATCTCGAACTCGGAAAGTTTCCAGTTTTGTCCGTCAGCAGAGTAATAGAAGCTGTATGCGTTTCTTATCTGCGCTTCGGTGGTAGAGGTGTAGTTAAGCGTTTCTACCACAAATTTTGCTATGCCGTTTTCGTCATACCAAGAGGCATAAACAGCAGGTTCAGCCGAGCGCTGGTTGTAAGGCCACATAACGTAGCGGTTCTGTTCATAAGAATCGTCTATATAATCGGGATGAGCAGAGCCTGCCTTAGAAATCGACATTTTAAGGTCTCCGCCCTTGTCAATCTTCTCATAGGCCTTTGTAACGCCGGTCGTATAAATATCATCAAGAACCTCTTGCGAAACATAGGCACCGACATCGGTATTTTCGGCTATCGTAAAGCTTATGCTCTGCTCGCCCGCCTTATTTGAGGCCGTAAGAATGTATGCACCTTTTTCGGAGAAATGATACGCATCTGCGGTGCTGTCATAATAGTCAGCCGCAGTTACGGGGTTGCCGTCCTTCTGTATTTCTACCTTCGCCTCGGTAATTTCGGGCAACTCCATTCCCGTTACCTTAATTTCGGCATCCTTTACTATGGTAGCATCCGTAGAAAACGGATTTGCATAGTAGCCGAAATAGTTCTTATAGGCAGCCGAAACGGTAGGCTTTTTAACCTCTGTGGCGGTTTCACACATTACCTTTACAATTCCACGTGACCAAGCGGTAGAATTAGAGGTAAGCTTTATATAATTGGTTCCGTCGGGAACAGTAAGAGTCAGTCTGTACGAAGGCTGTGCAGTAGCAGTATTTCCGCCTACAAGCTCTGGATATATATACTGCGGGTCGGTCAATGCCTTGGTAAACTTAAGCGAATACCAATCGGTACCATTTTTTGAACCTTGGAAAATAAAGTCGTTTTCAAAATCTGCACTCGCAGAAGCAGCATATGTATCAACCGCAAAGGAAACTATATTTTCAAAATTCCATTTAACATACTTTCCTGCATCGTTCGGATATAGCGTATACCAACCCGGATAGTTTGACATATGCAGCATATAATAGGAATAATCACTTGTTCCTGCATCCTTTTGTGTCAAAATATCATATGTTTTTTGTGTGATAACGCGTGTAGGTTCTGTTGCGTTCGCAAGCGTAAAGCTAAAACTTTCGCTGCCTGCCGCGTTTGTTGCGATTACGGTATAGCTTCCGTCTTCTGTGAAAATATAACCGTTTTCCGTGCTGTCAAGTGAAAGCGCAAAAGGAGCGCCGTCCTTGGTAGCGGAAATTGTATGGGTTGCTGTCAAATTTTCAACCGTAAGCTTAACCGCACGGGTTGCAGTGCCGCCGGTCAACAATGGGTTAGCATAGAGTCCTTTATAGTTTTTATATACTGCAGAGAATAAAGGCTTGCTCACAGAATACTCAATTCCCGCACCTAAAACAACACCGTTACTCCAAGCTTTAGACGAGGTTGATGTTAATCTTATGTACTTCGCTCCGCTTGGAATATTCTGAACGGTAAGTCTTTCAGATGTAAAACTATTTAACGCAAACGTAGTATTTCGTGTTCTCGTAAATGTGACATCTGTCCAGGTCGTTCCGTCAACCGATGCCGCAAAAACAAAGTATGCAGCATAGGTGTTGTCGTCCCACGAGGTCTTACCTAAAGCATCTATATAAAACGCGGCAAGGTCCTCGTGATACCAAATTAACTGGGCACCCGTTTCCCACGGCATTAAGCTGTTTGCGGTAGTGGAGGTACCAATAGCGTTCTGTATTGTATTCTGATTATATGTATTGGTAACTGCACCGTGCTCTTTATTATTCATATAATCATAGTACACGGTTTTCGTAGTCTGCGCATTCCCTGCCCGAGCTACGAGCGTCGTTCCACAAAACAGGCTTGCCAGCAGCGTTCCGACCAGCAGAAGCGACAAGAACTTTTTTGTAAAAGAGTTTTTGTTCATATATTTACCTCACAGACGGCAGAACACGGCTTCGTGCTCTGCCGTAAGTATTAGTTGTTGCTATTTTATAAGGGCGCCGATAAGTGTATCGTTTACCTTCTTGCCGAGCAGGTCCTTGCCGCCGTTGTTTTCAATCTTTATGCCCTTTGAAAGAACGGGAGAGCCGGATTTCGGCAGATACTTTTTAGCAATAGCCTCAAGTCCGTTGCCGGTAGCGCCAAGCTCTGAAAGCTTCGGGTCTTCGGTAATTACGCCGCTTACCTTTATGCGAGCGTCCGCAGGAGCATCAATGTTATAGAACAGGTTGTTATCAAATACAGCGCTTTCAAGTCTGCTATAGCCGTAGCCAACCTTTGTTCCCTCTGCAGCACAGAAAATATTGTTCTTGAACACAGTGTTCTTAGAATCGTTTGGACCGCCGTCGTAGTTTGCGAAGTTTACAAGCTTGGTGTCCTTGCCGCAGAAAATTGTATTATTATAAATTAACGAATCATAACAGCTTGAGGTAATGTCGAATACGGAGAGGTTCTTACCAAAGCCGTCGTTTACAGAAAGGTTGTAGCGGACGATTGTTCCGGTCGTTGCGTAGTCCTTGCCGAGCGACGCGTCGTTGGTACAGAACAGCATAAATCCGCCCTCGTTGTCGTGGCTGTAATTGTATTGGAAAATACAGTTCTTGTTAGCAATATCGGCGTCGAATGCCTGAAGGTCGTGACCGTTGTTCTTACTGCTGTTTCCGTAAACCTCGTTATACTGGAATACGCAGTCTTCCGAGGAGTGACACCAAACGGCTGCCCAGTGAATTTCGCCCTTATTCTTAAAGAGTCCCGAATTGGCGACAACATTCTTTTCAACAAGTGCGCCCTTACAACCGAGCAGGAATATTCCGTCGCCGCCCTGCTCGTCGAGTCTGTTGTTTCTTATAACAACATTTGTGCTGGGGAAATATTCACCCTTTTCAACATCGTTTTTGCAGCTGTATCCCTGCTTAGAGCTTCTGCTGCACCAGTCACTTGTCATATGTATGCCGTTACGAGCAACATGCTTGAAGGTGTTGTCCTCAATGGTTACACCGTCAAACCAGGCAGGCTCTCTGCCCGAGGCGTAGAGATAAATACCACAGGAGCTGTTGCTTGTGTCGTTAAAGTTTACATTGATATCATAGAAGTCGCACTTTGTAATCTTGATACCCTTAGATGCGCCGGGTTTGCAGTTGTAAACCTGAATACCGCTCTTTCCGGCTTTGTTTGTAATCTTAAGACCGGTAATCTCTATATACTCGCCCGATGCGGCAACAGCAGCACCTCCGCGAGCACTGATTATCGGCTTTTCGCCCTTTCCGTAGGAAGAAACGATAATCGGTTTCTTTGCGGTTCCGCTACCTGTTATGGTAAGGTTACCAGAGAAGGTCTGACCGGCTTTCAGCAGTATTTTGCTTCCAGGTGCGTAAGATTTCTGAGAAGCGGCATAAAGGGTTTTAAGCGCTTCCTTTTCGCTCTTACCCGAGTTGGTATCTTTACCGTTCTCGCTATCAACATAAATGTTCTGTGCGGTTGAAATGCCATCTGCGAAACCGCCCATCTCACCTACGAGCTTTTCGGTAATTCCGTTTATCTGAATGAAATTTACACTCGGATTATATACAAATTTTGCACCGTCGTTAAAGGTCATTCTAAAATACTGGTTAGTGGGGTCAATGTCCTTTATATAGGAAACATAGCGCACCCAGCTATCACCGTTATAAATGGAATAAGTGGTGTTAGACGGCTTAACCTCTGTCCAGTTCTGGTTATCTTTAGAAACGCTGAAGGTCATGGGAGGAGCATAACGGTCGGTAGAGCCGTAGCTGTACTGAATGAGTACCTCAGAGATACCGTTTACCTTATAGGTAGCATAGCCCTCGCCGAAATCATAGCGGCGGAAACGGTAGTCGTCCTGCAGCACATCTGCGTGCTCGCTGTCGATATAAAGATTTTTCTTTTCAAAAACCTTTTCAAAACCGTCATTGCCCATATAGTCTGTGAGCACCTCAAGCTTGGATACATCAACCGAAGGCTTATCGGTCTTGTCGGTTTCCTCAGTCTTGGATTCGGTATCCTCGGCATCCGTGTCAACCTGAATGGTGTTTTCCTGACCGAGCTGCTCAATTACAGACTCGTCAGTAACGAGTACCCAGTTTCCATTTTCGTCCTGCTCGTAATATTCGCGCTCGTTTATCCATTCGCCCGACAGCTCACCGCTGTCCTTGCTGCAGCCTGTGACACAGAAAAGCATCAAGGCCGCAAGGATAAGCGAAAATAACTTTAAAGATTTTTTCATAAAATTCTACCTCATAAGAGAGTTATGTTTATTTTGTTCTGTTGTTGAGTGTAACAAGGTCGCGTATGTCAACAACGGTATCGGCATTGTTGTCAGCGTACTTTTCGAACAGTTTGCTATCATCACGCGCACCTAAAATACGGTTGCGCATAAGGGTGATATCAAATGCATTAAGTTCACCGTCACCGTTTATGTCCTCAAGTCCGCCTGCGGGAGTAACAGTGATGTTTGCAATGGTGATATTTGTTTCCATCTCGGGCTGAACAACAAAGAAATAAAGCATATCATTTGCACCCGTAACATAGCGAGTTTCTGTTGACCACTCATTTAAGAAGTTGATTCCGTGGTCACCAAGCTTGCCTGCATTATCCTTATCAGCCCAAGAAATTCCTGTCCAAGCATCAGCCTTATAAGTAATGTCTACCTTGTAGGTAACATTCTCTTTTAATGTAACCGGAACCTTAATTTTACTCGAACTAACATCTGAGCCTTTATTAAACTTAATGTTAGCCACTCTTCCGTATTCAGCGTCGTTCTCAAAAGTAACATCACCGCCAACATTTTCGTAGAAAATCTGATTTTCTTTCTCAAAATCAAAATCAGCGCTTTCTGCTGCAAGCAAATCAGTTATATCAGCAACATAGAAATTATCAAAATAGTTATAACCGTCAGCCGCAACATATCTGCTTAAAATTGCAAATGCACCGCCATAGCTTTCTTCACTTGGAGTTATTACTTTATAAACGCGTTTCCAAACATTCTTCTCAGCTACTCCAGGCCAGGTTCTGGCAGCAGCATCACCATTTGCTGCGGTTCTAACCTCATAGCAGAACGGAGAACCGGCATAATAATCAAAACTTACATAGTATGTATGTCCTTCAAGGAATCTAACATCGGGGAAAGAATAGGTAGAATATCCTGTTCCGGTAGTTTTTATGACCTTGTTTTCTGCTCCGGTCGGGTCGTCAACAACTGAATATCCACCAAATGCTGAGGTAGCGTTTTCACCCTCAAAATCTTCAATAACAGCATCATCGTTTACTGTTTCTTCTATTTTAAAATTATCAATTAGGAAATTGTCAGCCGCGTCAGCATAAAAATACATATGCGTACTTGCATAACGCGCATAGAAAATAATATCTATGTGTGTCCAATCGGCGCTTTCATATTTTTTATATGTGTCTGCACTAATTGTATAGATAGCAGAATATCTTTCTTTTGCCCAACCGCCTGAGTTCGGCATAAGTCTTAGATTTGAAGTACCCTTATAATCGAAAGAAAGTTTATAAAGTTTTCCTACCGTTAAAGCGTGGTCAAGCTTTGCATCTAACTTTGCACCCGCTTCAGGCAAACATAAAACCTTATTATTTTCAACATCTTTAATGGAATACTTCGCAGTTTCAACGGCTGAGGAAAAACCAACCTTATCGAAATCATACGTCTGACTTACTGCAGTATTGGTGTTTTCAAAAACTGCAAACTCTGATAAACAAACATTAACCGCTAACGTAGAATCAAAACGGATATAAGTAACATCTTGCGAAGGCGTATAGCTCTTTGTAACAATCGTCCAGTTGGCATTACCCGTACCTACCAAATTAGTAGAGGTATCAGACTGGAACATAACTCTAAACCAGTTGTTTGTACCGGCTACAACCGCATTACTCTTATATTTGAAAACAATAGAATATGTTTTACCACTCTTCATATCGCAGGGAACATAGAAACCTGTTCCGCTGTTAGTTGACTTAAGGCCGAGTATAGCAACAGGTGCACCAAGGGTTTCATCATATTCATACTTTAATGATGTTGCGCTTTCTGCTACAACATCTGTTTTAAGTAAAGCCTTGTCAAAGATATACATATCATCAAGATACATAGTACAGCCTGTTATATTTGCATTAAATGTAAGGTTTGTTTTGTTCTCTGTGGGAGTAACATCACAAGAGAAATATTTCCATTCTCCGGATGTCGTGCTACCTGAAAATGATTTTGTTTCATTCCAAACCTTGCCTATGGTTCCAAAATTAAACCAGTACGAAGAGGTCGCACCTTCATCTGCCACTACATAATAATAGAAAGAAATATTGTAGGTGGAGCCGGCTTTTAAATAAACATCTTTCATGCTCATAGCAACCTGACCGCTGGGAATCTGCTTTAAACTTTTTGCTCCGTGTTCATCGGAAACAGAGGGTGCATTGTCAACACTCCAGCCTGTGCCGAAGGTCCATTTTGAAGTATCTGTGCCCTCTTCAAAATCGATTGTTTTATTTGTAACATAAACTACCTCATCAGCCGATGCTGTGAGGGTGGGGATTGTGGCGACTGCGAATACCATCGCCAATGTGAGTACGAGGGAAAGTAACTTAAAAATTGTTTTTTGCGTTGCTTTTTTCATTTCATTTTTCCTCCTTGTATCTTGATTACAAGAAACACTTCTCGCAATCTTACACATACATTCTATCATAATATTGCCTATAAAAATATAATGAAAATCCTCAAAACATATAAAAAATGAACAATTTTTATTAATAATATAATATACCTTATATATAACGCCACATTTTGCACTTTCTGAGTATTGATTTTTTGTACCCTTTCCAAGATTTGTGATATGCAAAAAATCACCTTTTTTAACACACAAATTGCCGCCTGCGTATATAAAAAAGGACGGGAAAATCCCGTCCTTTTTATTTAAAATCTTTTATACCGTTCGATATACTTTTTAGGCGTCATTCCGTACTGCTTTTTGAACACGGAAATGAAATATGCGCCCGAACTAAAACCGCAAAGCCGCGCTATCTCGTCATTTGAGATACGCTTTTGGCGTAAAAGTTCAATCGCACGCGCAAGGCGCTTGTTTCTAAGATAATCGGTATAGGTGGTTTTAAGTTCTTTACTGAAAATCTGTCCCAAATAATTCTGCCCTATTCCGAGTGCGCTTGCAACGCGGCCAAGGGAAAGGTCAATCTCGGTATAGTGCTGCTCTATAAAGTAAATCGCATCCTTTAGGTAATGGTTTATCTCGTCAAAGAAGTCCTCCGACGGAAGATTTTTAAGCAGCGTTATAACCAGCAAATTAAGACAGGATTTACAGATTGCACTAAAATATTTATCTCCGCTTTTATACGCCGCGTGCAGCATACGAAGGCAGGAAACCAGACGCTCGTAATCCTCTTCACCTAAGAAACAGTCGGTACTGCCGTGACGGCCCAAAATCTCACGAAGTATCTCTGACGAAATGTTGTTTTCGTGAAAGGTCATGCAGTAGAGCGTAAGACTACCGTTCTTTTCAAGGTGGTAGGTGTGAAAATCACTCTTTTTCATAAGTGACAAATAACCCTTGCGAACATCTATCAGCTGGTTATTAAGGTGATGCACAGCCTGTCCGTCACAAACTAACTCAAGTTCAAAATAAGTGTGGCAGTGATATATTTCAGTATAGAGCGTTTCGTCGCAAATCGTGCGGTAATCCATAAAAAAACCGTCACGCAAAACTTCGCCAGTGGCAGCGGAAGGATTTTCAAAAATCTCTACTCCGCTATGCATTGTAACAAAGGACATACCAAAGCTCCTTTCACTTAAATTAAAGAGTACCCTCTACTTGAGATAATAATCCTTATAAAGCTGATTTAAGTTGCGCGCCGACGGATAAATCGACTGCGGACTTAAGAAATGCGAAAACTCAAAGCTTATCATCTTCTCAGCATAATTTTTATTATGCTCAATTTTAGGCTTAAGCTGAGTAAACGGTATGGGATAATACATCTGACGAACATCGCGCTCAAACAGCTCTACATTTATCCAGTGTTTAATATCATACTTGTCGCAAAGCTGCTTAGTCAATCCGAAATACTCATCCATAAGTCCAAGCGGAGAAGTACCGTCCTGGAACGCACAAATATCAATGTCCTTACCGGCGTATGAGAATATTCTGTCCCACTCTTCATAGTTTTCCATAGGAGTGCGTCCGCCCTCATAGCTTCTGTTCTTTACAAAGGGAGAAATAAGCACCTGCTTGTCGGGAGTTTTATCCTTACAAAGTGCCGAAAGTCCACGAAGCAAATCGCCGAAATTAAGGCGCTCACAGTCAACCTCCTGCGGTATGTACCAGCCCTTAAAGGACGGGTTGTCACCGTAGCGCTCATAAACCTCGTCTATAAAATATTTATTTCTGAAAATCTCACCTGCGGCATCGCCGCCGTTCCAGTCAAGATTTGAGGTATAAAGGCCAAAGAAAACATCCATTTTGCGCTTTGCGGCCTCGTCAAAAATCAGACCGGCAAAATCATCCGTTCCCTCTGTTCCCATAACCTTTGACGGAAAAATAGTTTTACCCTCAAATCCGCCGCGGATAAAGATAAGGGTGTCTATTCCTATTTCCTGCATATTGTCAAGGTCCTTTATCCACTGCTCGCGCGACCAGTTGGAAGAAGGAATATCATAGGTAATCTCATCTATAAATGTACCCGTAATAGGACCCTTTTTATTCATTTTTTCCACCTCAAAAAAATTATTATAAATTATGCGTCATTTTGATTTTATCATAAAATTACTCAGAAAAATATGCTGATATTCATTAAAACATATCAAAATAACACGCAAAACAGTAAAACACTGCTAAATTTTAAGAACGTTGTTTTTTGTAATTATTTATAATATTAGCTTTAAATAAATAAAATTTTTTCATTTTATTTAAAATACCAAACCTCTGTATTTCTTGCAAATCACCGTCGGCAAATTTTAAATCTATAATGAAATTTTTGCTTATTTATATTACGGCTTTCATTGATAAAAAAATCTGTAAATTAGCCTGTTTCTATACAAATATATAGCCGATTATTTTCTTTGTAGGTGACCTAAGAAAAAGCAATTCGTCACCTGAAAATTTAAAACAACAGTTATGCCTGTTCGAGAGCGGGTTTAAGTCTGCATTTCGCTGTTTTAAGGCGGTTTTTGGTAGGTTGAAGAAACAAAGAAAGGCTTACACTCCCCGTGTAAGCCTTTCTCTTTTGATAGTTTTTATAGCCGATGCATTATATATAAGCAGCGACTCACTGGTTAAATAATATAAATTATGACAGTGCATATAGCGCATTTATAGCCTTTAAAAAACACAGTCATTCTGAGGCACGCTATAGCGCACATTGCCCTATATTTTTTAGTCTACTTTCCACTCATCGTACCAGCGAATCACCGGTTTTCCGTCCTGCCATTCAACAGGCAGCCAAACATAGTCGGCCTCGCTCGTGTTGCTGGCAACACTTCTGAACAGCTCTCGCACCCTTTCCTTTTCGGGTTCGGGTGTGTTCGGGTCAAACAAGGTATCAAACAGCTTGTGACCGTTTATATCGTCACGCTCTACGAGTGACGGAACCCAGCGGTCTGCAAGTGCAATATACAAATCCTTGTTCGGCACCTTGAAAACCGAGGTTATCTGACTGCAGAAGGAATCACCCTTAGGGTCATTTATGTGCGGGTCGCCAAGCTCTGTCCATTCGCCGTGCAGGTCGTCTGTGACAGCAACCTCTGTGGGATTCGGTAAATAGCCCGAAGTGCCCGAGGTAAACAAATAATGCTTGCCGTCTCTTTCGAAATGTGCAGGAGCCTCGCGAACAAAGGGCGGGCGTTCCCGCTCAAAATGACGGGTAAAGTTTCCCGTAACATTAAGATAATCATCGGTTAAATCGGCAACGATTATAGAGGTATGTACCTGTTCAAATATAATATAAGCTTTACCGTCTTTATCTTTTACAAGGTCAAAATCGCCCGAGCTTATCGAGCAGGGATATACCGTCCCTACAACCTTAAACGGACCTTTTATGGTATCACTGACCGCAACGGTCATAAACTGTGGCTCGCCCATAATCTTAATCCACATAACATATTGCTTATTTTTTTCGTTGTAGATTATATGTGGGCGGTCCATTAAAGAGCGCGGATGAATAGGCGAAGATTCATCCTCTGTCTCGGGGTGAAGAATTATTCCCTCATCCTTCCAGTTATAAAGGTCTTTTGAGGAATAAAGGCGCACACCCCAATGCCATATGCCGTTGTCACCCGTGGTCTTTTCTTTATTTTCGCCATACCAATAGTATGTACCGTCAACATAAATCAAAGAGCCGCCGTGGGCTTGTATTCTTTTGCCTTCAGTATCTAACCAGACCTTGCCCGGTTTAAAGCAGTTTCTCATAATATTACCTCTATTCCGGTTTTTCAGTAAGCTTTCTGCCTATTTTAGCAAGTCCGATTTCGAAATATTCCTTTATATCGGCAGGAACATGCATACTGTGACCTATATCGGTTTCAAGCGAAAGTGTGCCGTCAAAGCCAATTTCGTGCAAAGCAGAGCTAAAGTCCTTCCAATCAATAACGCCTGTGTAGGGGTTCCAGTGCAAATCGCGCTCACCATTGTTGTCGTGAACGTGTAAGGTTGCAAGATATTCCTTGCCGATAAGTCGCACAGCCTCTCCCGGCTTTTCAGCCCAGTCATATGAGCAGTGACCTGTGTCAAGACATACTCTAAGCCACGGGCTATCCATCTCCTTAACCATTTTAAGAGTATTTGCCGGTGTTGAAATTGTAAGCGCAGGCATAGGCATATTTTCAAGGCACACAATAACGCCGTTATCCTCGCCTACTTTTATAAGCTTCTGCAAAAATTCTCTGTTCATTTCCCAGAACTTTTCAGGCTCAGGATTCTGGTCCCAGCCGAAAGGCATAAACGGGTGAATGACCATATATTTTGAACCTAAAAGTGCTGTTGCACGAATACACTTCTGCATCTTTTCAAAGCGCTCTTTGCGGTCAGCCTCCTCAAAATCGCGGGGTGGCCAGCGCCAAGGACCGTGAGTCTGAGAAATTTCAATTCCCTCTGCGTTTATCTCGTTGCGAATTTCAGTAAGATTTTTTACAAAGTCTGACTCATCCCAAGCGTAAGCGGGGTGCGCGTCGGTATTTGCAAGGGTATTATAATCCATGCAGTCATAGCCGTGACGCTTCATTCTTTTGAGTCCCTCGATATCACGGTTCCAGCCGTAATATGCACCCTGATTTATACCAAGTTTCATAATATCACCTTTATAAGTTATATGGTTTTACCTAATTTCTTTATTTCGCGCACCTCACCCTTTTTGAGCATAAAGCAGTTATCCTCTAAAACGTAAGGTGTATCAAAAATTGCAAAAGGTGTAAACTCGTCTGCGGTTACGGTTACGTAATCCTCGGTTTCTTTCAGTATGCGAATATTTGCTTCTCCCCACTTTTTAAGACCGAAGCAGATGGGGATATAAAATGCGTTATCGGTGCCGAAATCACCCTCAATATCACAAATGATAAGGGTCTTGTCGGACATTTTCTTATCAAATTTTTCACCGCCAAAGGTCAGAACACACTCTGTGGTGTTTTCGTCCACGTCAAAGGAGAAAGCTGTTTTTATAAGCTTCTTATCAGACATATAGTCATAAACGTATATCTGTCCCTTGCCCTTGGCATTTTTAAGCGCGTCGTTGCAGACGTAAACCTTATAGCTTCCGTCCTCCTTGGAAACAGAGGCGATAACCGACTTCGAAGCGCGCTTGAATGCGTAATAGGATGGCTTGGGATTTGCATAGTAATCTATTATCGTCCAGCCCGTTGCCGCTGTCCAGCAGTCAGCCAGCATCCAGAATATCATACCTGACGCATACCATTTATAGCGTCTGTATAGCTCCATCGTGATACGAATCCACTCACACTGGAGCATCTGAAGCTTGTATATTCTGTCCTCTCCGTTTTTGTATGCGCCAAAGAACTTCTCTGCCATCATATCAATATAATCATGCAGTGTCGTTTCGCCGAAATCGGGATTATTCTTGGTATGATAGGTGGTCATAGTTGTATCACTACCGAAAATATCGTCCTCGGTCAAGAAACGGCGAAGCGCAGATACAAACGGCATTCCCATTGTCGGATGCTCTGAGCAGAAACGTGAGAGATACTGACAAAGGAAGTCCTGATGATTATTTATCTCTAAATCTGGAACAGCCTTAAAAAAATCGGGACAGAAATTAGTATTGTGGGTTGTGCCGCGCACAGCCGAAGCAAACGGCTTGCCGCCGTAGGGTGATGATGGCAGGAATATATGCGTGGGGTCGAGTTGTTCAAGTATCGGCTTCATTCCGTAGGTAGCCGAAAGGTAACCCGGATAACCCGTTATATTCTCGTTTCCGCGAACGGCATTTTCATTGTCACCGCACCACCAAGCAAGGCAGGTGTAGTTACGAAGCTTGTATGCCGCGTATTCGGTTTCCTTTTTAAGCTGCTCTATAAACTCAGGCTCGGTTTCGGGGTAGGTTCCGCAAGCCATAAGGAAGTCCTGCGTTACGAGGATACCTAGGCGGTCGCATTCCTCGTAGAATGCGTCCTGCTCAAATATTCCGCCGCCCCAAACACGAAGCATATTAACGCCCGCGTCGGCGCTGAGCTCTAAAATACGTCTGATTTTTTCGGGCGACTCTTCAGAAATGAACGGCTCACATGGAACCCAGTTTGCGCCCTTGCACATAATTTTTACATCATTTACAAGCACGATAAAGCCCGAGGAGGTTTCATTTTCGTCCCAGCCCTGTATGTAGTCGCGACTCTGAATATCGCGGCTGATTTCGGCTTCCACGCTTCCCGTCTCATCCTCAAGCTGAACAACCACTAACTGACGGATTCCGAAACGGAAGGTCTTTTCCGAGGTGGGTGTTGAAAGAATGAGGGTGTAAAGCGGCTGCTCGCCGTAGCCGTTAGGATACCAAAGAAGCGGATTTCTTACGTCTATCCACTCGTGGATTTTAGGTACGAGGAGTGTTCGTTTTTTGCTGAAAACGGTCTTTCCGTCGGGAGAAACTATTTCTATAGAAAGCTCATCACCCTTGTCGGCAAAATCCGCAAGCTCAACCGTTAAATCAAGCTGAGCAGAGAGATGGTTGATGCTCCTGGTATAAAGATAGAAATTCTTAATTTCGTTAACCTTTTTAAATTTGAGCTCTACGTCACGGTAGATTCCCATTGTTACGAAACGGTCAACCCAGTCCCAATAATACGTGCACTGAATACGGCGGGTATGAAGACGCTCGGTCGTGAAAGCACCCGGGAGCTTTGGTTTATCCTCTACCGCGCGTATGGGCGAGAAAAAGCGTACTTCGATATGATTTTCACCGGCGAGGAGTATTCCGTCAACGCAAAAATCGTGACGCAGATGCATATTATCAGCCGAGCCGATTTTCTTACCGTTCAAATAAACGTCACAGTACGTATCAAGCCCCTCAAAAATAAGATAGGCGTTGTCCTCTACCGTATCCACACTAAAGGTGCGTTCATATGTAAAGTCTTTATTTTCTATCCACAGAGCACGCTGGTTGTTGTCGCGGTAAAGCACGTCCTCTAAAAGACCTGCTTTCATAAGGTCAACGTGAACACAGCCCGGAACGATTGCGGCAATATTTATTTCCGCACCGCTTTCATCAGTTCCGTGTAATCTCCATTCTCCGTTTAGTAACATAAAATCCTCCTAATTGGGTAGTGCTAAAAATACTTTTACCCCACTAATTTTATAAATCCGTTCGGACCTAATGGTATTTTAACCTACTATACCTATACGGTCTACGCTCTGGATAAACTTCTTCTGTAAAAACAGATAAACAATAAGTATGGGTAAAATGAATAAGAGACAACCTGTCATTATAACATTATGTGCCGCGTCGGTGGTCTGTATAACGCCAAGCGCGTGTAAGAAGGTATTTATTTCGGTAAGTCTTACCGCAAGCGGATAATCGGTTTTAAACATCATTACAGACAGATAATAATCGTTCCAGTATGCGATTAGCGCGAAAATAAACACGCAAAGATACGCTATTCCCGACGAGGGGACAACAATTCTAAAGAAGGTCATAAAAGGACCGCAGCCGTCAATTGACGCGGCCTCCTCAAGCTCTTTGGGGAAGCTGCGGAAGAACTGACGGAAGATGAATATAAACAGTCCGGATTTAAGGCCAACACCCAAAAGTGCAGGCAAATAGAACGACCAACCCGTATTAACAATATTAAGTGTAATATCTTTGCCTGTTATTTTTGATAAGAGTCCCAGTATTCCAAACAAATCAAGGTCAGCAAAGTTTAGATAAAGCGGAACCGAGATTGCCTGTGTAGGAACAATTATCGTGAGGATAACACCAAAGAATACAAGGGCGCTTCCGCGGAACTTAAACCGCGCAAGACCGTAAGCAACCGATGAGCAAACAGCCATTTCGAGTATTGCGCTGACGATATGAACCGTCAGTGTTGTAACAAACGAATGGGCATAATCCATCGACTGCCAAGCGTATTTATAGTTTGCTGCTGAAAAGGTCTTAGGCAGCCACACTATACCCTTATCTATCGCCTGCTCGGGCGGGATAAAGGATTTACTTAACATATAGATAAGCGGAAAAACAACAACATAAGCGACCGACAAAAGAAAGAATGCACGAAAGATAGAATACGCCCATTTCTTTGTGCCGCGTTTTAGGTTGTGGGGATTGATGTTGATTTTATTCATTATATACCCTCCCCTAATCGTTCCACTTTTTAAGCATAAACTTATTCATAAGCCAGAGAATGAGTGCAAGCACAACACCTATTATAAGGAAATATGCCCACAGCATTGCCGAGCTTTCAGTATAGTTTTGCTTTTCGAGTATAAGGTAATATGCGTCCGACATAACGGGGTTGTCTGCGTTGGTGAACAGGTCAATAGTAGTATAAAATACCACTACGAGAAGAATGTTTGAAAGCATTGGGAAGGTTACAAACCAGAAGGTTTCCCAGGCTGTTGCACCCTCTATCTTTGCAACCTCATAAAGCTGAGGAGGAATGCTTTGCAGTCCCGAAAGGACGAGAATTATCTGAACACCGCAGCTCCAGATAAGCGTTGAAATCTGCGTAACATAGGATGTAAGCAAGCTTGTAACGCTATCTGGAAGTCCCAGTCCCGTTATAACTGTATTAAAATCTATTGCCGAGCTGAAAAATGCATTTGAAGAGCCGTTGGCATTCATCGTATTGCCTGCGGTTGCGAAAAGTCCCATTACGACACCCGATGCGATTATGGCAGGAATGAAGAATACCGCACGCGCAAGCAGTCTGCCTCTAAAATTCTGGTTAAGCACTATTGCAATGCAAACACTCAGAAATACGATTATAGGCAGAGTATAAAGGAAACTCTCGATAGCATCGGTCAGGTTTTCTGTGTACTTTGCGTGCTCAAGAAATACATATTTCCAGTGGGTAAGCTTTACAAATTCCGTCTTTATGCCCTCTGCAGTAATCTGCAAATTGTTAAACGAATACCAAAGCGAGTCGGCAAGGGGCTTTAAGAAGAAGAACAAAAAGCCGACAATCCAGGGCAGTACGAACAAAAAGCCGTAAAAAGACTTTCTGCCCTCAAGCGATAATCTTGATTTAGTTTTTTGAGTTTTTGCTTTTAAAATCATGATTACCCTCCTGCCAAAATATATTTAAAGCCTTGTGCCTCTACCTGCCCTGCAGGTGTGGAAGCCTTGCTGTCGGAGTAGTTTACATAGACTACCGTTCCGTTAGAGAACTTAGTGCAGTAAACATTATCCTTTATTTCCTCGTGATTTAAGATATAAGCGTCGCTGACATTGTTTAAAAGCTCTGACGAAGATTTAACCATACCCTCAAGCGAGGTCTTAAAGGTATCATAAAGAGCAAACTGGAACACCGGCTTCATAGAGCTTGCATAATCCTCGTTCCATTCGTCGCACAGTGCGAAGCTGAGTGACGAGCCGGTTTCAACCGCCTTTAAGAACTGAGTTTGCGGGTCAATAGCTAAATTAACCGACGAAACCGCGGTAGGTGTTATTCCCTTCATAACAATCTGATAGAAAGGAATATCCTTATCAAAGCCATCATTCTGCGACGATTTCGTAGCGCTTTCAACTATACAGTCGGCAGCCACAGCTGCATAGTCAAACGCATAAGATGCCATAACAGACTTTTTGCTTTCCTTTGCCGCCGCAAAGACTTTTTCTACAATATTTTCAAAGCCCTTTTTGTTGTAGGCGGATTTATCGGGATAGCCCGAATAGCTTACAGAAGAAAGGGTTGAAAGCGAAAGCCCCGATATGCCACGCTTGTTCGTATATTTTAAAAGTTTGTCGGCAATCTTCTCTATTTTCTGGCGCTTAACGATATAATAATAATCGTTTTTGCTGATTTTGTTATAGCTTGCAGGCGAGAAAATATACTGCTTTGCTATTGCCTTGTTAACAGTGATTGCGGCATCGCTGTAACGGGAAATGCCTTTGCCACCTTTGCTGTAGTGCAGTATATCAAAATCGAAATAAAGCGAAATATCCGCATCCTCGCAATACTCTACAAAGTCCTTATAATCACCAAACTCAGAAGCAAGCGAGTAGCCACCCGCTATTTTGCGAATATCAAGACCGCTTTCGCCGTATCCCGACATCTGAACAACGGGTGTCACACCTGTTGACTGCTTAATATCGTCAATAATATCCTCTGCATCCTCGTACGAGGTGGAAACCTGTAGTTTTTCGGTCGCAAAGCCGAGTAGATTTTTGCTTACAAGAGTACCGCCGAGCATTTTAAGATACAGCGGGGAAAAATCCTTATCCTCGCTTATTTCAAAGCGCTCTGAAAGGTAGTCTTTATAAACCTCTGCCATACCCATATAATCGGCCTTTTCATCCGACAGAGGAGTGTAAACAACCGATGCTCTTTTAAGGTCTGTGACATCATCTGTCGCAATAGAAATCTGGCTTTGGTAGCCCTGATAATCCTTAACATAGAGCGAGTTGATTCCGCGCACTAAAAATGTTGCCCATACGGCAGAATAACCGTATTCCTCGTTGCCTGCTTCGGCATTTATCTGAGCAATCTCAGCGCCCTCTGTTATAACACCGCAAACCGCGTTTTTTCCCTGCTTTGCGCCAAATACGGGCATGGTAATTTTTTCACGATTTGTGACCTTTTCTTCTATTGTTGTGGCATAGTCTGTGCCGTAGACAAGGTCGTGATAAGTGCGGGTATTGCGTCCGCCTTCGTCAACATACATTAAAGTACCGCTGCCCGACGGAACAAATAGGTAGGAATCCTCCGCATTATTTTTAGCAGAGCACATAAAGGGCGATACCGAAACATTATAAACAAGGTTTTCGTTTTCGCAGATATCCTCAATCACAAGACTTGCACATAGTCCGTTTTCGCAAAGCGTATACTCTACCGGTATGCTGATTTCAAAATTCGGCATATAGTAGGTTACACGCAGTCCGTTTTCGCATTCCTTTGCTATTACATAACCGTTGTTTATAGCCTCTACAAGTGCATAGGCAGTTTTAATTTCCTGCCCTGCAACATACTCAACAAAAACAGGAGAATGCATTCTTACCATTCCGATACCGCTGGGGTCAACCTCATTATAATACGAATAAGGTATTGACGACCAATAGGTATCGCTCTTCCTATCTTTAAGCAGAACGCACTTTTTTTCGTCGTCCCACGAAAGAGTGTAATCCTTTGTGGATGCATATTCGCCCGAAGATAGCGACTCTTCGGTTGGGTCAGAATAGGCGGCGGTTGATTTAATAGTCTTATCCTTACCGCAAGCGCAAAAGGTGAGACCTATTAAAAGCACACTCAGAAGAAGAGCAGCAGTTTTTAAAAATTTTCTTTTCATAACGCTCTCCCCTATCTGTAAATTGCTTCGCTTGCGATATTTACTACGAAGCTTATAAAGTTCTGGCCCAGCATAAACAGCATAAATATAAGGAACGCGACAGCCAGCATACCTGCCACGCTGACGAGAGAAACTCCCACGAGCTTGCCGAGTGTATATTCCTGAATATTTATAAAGCTGAATATCATAAGTGCGCCGAAATAGATATACGAAATTATCTGAAGCACCGTAACAAACGATGCTCCCGTCGGCACTACAACATACGAAAGTATAACAAACAAGAAATTTGCAACAATAAGCGGAGCAAGGCAGTAGCAGGTAGTTACATATATCTGACCAAGCTTTGCTTTACCCGTAAATATTGCCGAAACACCCCAGTGACAAAGTACCCAAAGCAGTACAACTCCAAGCGAGCCTAAGAGCGTAAAGAAGAGGTTGAAATCTCTGCTCGGTATTGTATACATAAAGCCGCTCCAGAGGTTTTTACCCACTGTTGAAATATAGAAAAAGAAAAGCATAACCGTTGCGAGTGCTACGCTTCCGGTTTTTCCTGCACGAATATCCTGCGCAACCTCAATAGGATGCACCGACATTGAAAGACAGTTATAAAGCTGTGGGAAACGGCGCACCTTATCCTCGTCACGCTTGTGCTTAAAGGAATAAATAACTATTCCAACGACTAAAGCGACAACAAGTATAAGAATCCACCAAAGGTGTTTATTTAAAAATCGGGATATAAGCTGACCGTAGGCAGCAGCGTAGGATTCCTGGTCAAGACCTAAGCGGGAATATTCAAGCGCCGCATCATAATCCTCACGGTTAAGCGCTACGAGAGCGAGTCCGCGATATGCTAACTGGCGATTTGAGTTATAGGTAAGCACCTGCTTCCAAAGCGGCTCAGCTTTATCGAATTCACCAAGGTCGGTCAGATTATTGGCGGTCATTATAAGCTCGCCGTATTCGGTACAGGACATAACCGTTATGTTGCCGCGCTCATAGTCGGCAATGAGCACATCGCGGTTTACGGTTTCTATTGCGCCCGCATCAACGAATGTACCAAGCTGTCTTCCGACGCCGACACCGCCACCCAAAACGGCAATATTATTACATTTGCTGTCATATACAAATATTTTTCCGTAAGCCGAGTCAAGTGCAAATATATAGCCGTTGTCGTCAACCGCTATCGAGCTGAAGGTAAACTCAAACTTATGACCTGTAGTATCGGTATAATAGGTTGAATCGCCAAAGTTGAAGCCCTCTGCCGAGCTTACGCCAATGCCCGATTTATAGCGCATTGTGTTGTTGCCCTTTAAGTTGAGTTTCTTTACCTGACCCTTTTCGGTGGGTGACACGGTATAGATAAAGCCATCCTTGTCTATATCAAAATCATAGAACTGGTAAGGCAGCTTTCTTACGCTGTTTGCAAGCTTTTCGGTGGTTTCAAACAAACCATTGACAAATGCGGAAATACCCTCAAGCAGTGTGACAGAAACCGAGTTTGCGCCGAAAAATCCGACAAATTCATAGGTTTCGTCATACATAAGCGCGCCGTAATACGAGCCGCGTGTAAGGATATATAAATATCCGCTTTTATCAATCTGAATGCTGATTGGATAAAAGTTAAAGTCGTCAGGGATTAAATCAGACTCAGGTCTTTCCATTATGTCCTTAACGATACCGTTTTTATCGCACAGTAACACGCGCTGATTTTCGGTATCGGCAATATAGATGTCACCCTCGTCGGTAACATATACGCCCTGCGGCTC
The DNA here is from genome assembly GCA_045590515.1 of Acutalibacteraceae bacterium. Lineage (GTDB taxonomy): Bacteria > Bacillota > Clostridia > Oscillospirales > Acutalibacteraceae > SIG589. Next base: position 18,583 of record JAZNRD010000013.1, on the reverse strand, counting down.
CATAAGCTCCTGCACTTCGCCCTTGTAGATAAATTCATCTACTATTCGGTTAAGCGAGTAGTCCTCGTTCAGCACGACAACGCGTCCGTTGCCCGAATCAAGTATATATACAAGTCCGTCTGCGGCGTGATAAATATCCTCTATACCGTAAAAGTTGGTAGTTCCTACCGACTCACCCGTTATAACCGTTTTGTTTACATATACGGGACGGTCTTCTATAAGGGTTTTATTTTCGCCGCGCTGCTCGTAATAATAGTTGGTATATGCGGGATTCTGAAGCTCCTGTGCGGAAACTGCAAAGGAACTAAACAAGCACATAAGCACCAACACTACGGGCAGGACTTTATTTAATTTTTTAAGTAAATAAAACATATTCTCCTCCGTAGAGTTAGTCCTTCATACCCGCACTGCTCATTGTTTCCATAACGCTTGACTGCGAAATGACATAAACGAGCACAACGGGAACCATCATAAGCACCGACGCCGCCATTGCGCTGCCTGCACGGGCAAGTCCGCCCGAGCTAATCTGTGTCAGCACAGAGGGCAGGGTTTTAAGCACCTCGTCAAAGATTGCGCCGTCAGACTGCAGCGACCAGATACCCTGGAAGCCGTAAAGACAAACCGTCATAAGCGCGGGCTTTATGTTGGGCATTATTATGCGCCAATAGATTGTAAAGAGGTTTGCACCGTCAATTTTTGCCGCCTCTAAGAGTGCATCCGGAATACCGTCATCTATGTACTGTTTTATAAGGAAAACGGTAAGCGAAGATGCAAGGCTCGGCAGAATATACAGCCAATAGGTGTTTATCATTCCAAGCTCAACATAAATAATGTAGCGCGGAATTGCAAGCGTGTAGGCATTATAAAGCAGGGAAAGCTGGGTAATTGCAAAGAAAATCTTTACAAATTTTAGCTTTACCTTAGAGAGAACAAACGCACAAGACGAGCCGAAGAACATCTGAAGTATCGTTACCGCAACGGCGATAAATAGGCTGTTGAAGAGGTATCTTGAAAGCGGCACATTAAGGTTTGATAACAGCTGTGGCAACTGTATAAAGTTTGAAAGAGTAGGTCGGTTTACGAAAAACCTCGGTGGGAAGATAAGCAACTCATCCAACGGTTTAAGTGATGTTACTATCATATAAACTATCGGAAGCAAGGTGAAAAGTCCCATCAAGACCAACATAAAGAAATAAACAATATTTCCGAATTTAGAACGGGTATAACGCTTATATCCGCCCGTTTTTTGTTTACTCACTGACATTAACTCACTTTCCCGCAAAATTTATTACTTTTCCTACAATAAAACGCACAAACATCATAAGTCCCAAAAGGAACACAGATATTGCGGCGGCATAACCCATTTCGTAACGGACACCGCCGACATCGCCCAAGTGGGTTACTATTGTATAGGTGGAATACTCAACACTCGGGTTACCCGTAAGATTTATAAGCAGCGTTGAGGCCGAGAACACGCTTTGAATCTGCATTACGCAGCTGAAAAGCAGCATACTCTTCATTGAGGGAAGCGTTATGTACCAAAGCTCCTGCCAACGATTGCGTATTCCGTCAAGCGCACCCGCCTCATAAAGTGAGGGGCTTGTGTTCTGAAGACCGGAAATATTTGCAAGGAAGCTTATACCCATACTCGACCAAAGCTGAACAATGATACAGATAAGCATTGTATATTTTGCGTTATTAAGGAACTGCAGCGGCTCATTAAGTACGCCAAGTCGCAGCAGCACACTGTTTATATATCCGTAACGGTCGCCGCTGAAGAGGATTGTCCAGATAATAACGGCGTTACCCGCAAGCGTGGGAGAGTAGAATAAAAACGAGAGAAGAGCGCGAACCTTAGGCTGAAACTCGTTTACCATCCACGCTAAAATAAAGGATAATAGAAATCCTGCCGGTCCCGTTATGACGGCGAAGAACAGCGTGTTTTTAAGCGCCGTCATAAAAAGGCTGTCGGACAAGAACATTCTAAGATAATTTTCCATTCCCGCAAAGGACGGGGTTGAAATCATATCAAAGTTGAAAAAACTCAGCACTATTGAAGACAGGACGGGTAATATGGTGAACAGAAAGAAGAATATTGCGAACGGTGCCATCATAATATACGCCATTATGCGGTCGTTTTTCGGCACCAGAACATAGCGTTCTTTTGACTTTTTCATATTTTCCCTCCTAATCTAAATCGTACTCTGCACGCTTACGGGCAATCTCCTGATTTGCCATTTCGCCCCATTTTACAAGCGTGTTGCGCTCATTTGTGCTATTGTTTACAACACTCCAGAATGCCTGTGTATACATACGCTCTGTATAATAGCTTCCGGGTGTTTCGGGAACGGTTTTAGTATCACGCCACTGCTTAAGAAGCGCAGAAAGGTCGGTTTCCGACCAGGAAAGTCTTGAAAGCGCCTCAACATTGGCGGTCTGCTGTCTTGCAGAGGGACCTAAGATTGATTCACATTCGTTAGAGAAACGCTCCTGCGTGTCGGCACCCGTCCACCATTTAAGAAATTCCCAAGCTGCCTGCTTGTTTTTGGATTTCTTTATAATGCTCGAGCCTGTACCGGTTGCAACGCCCGTGCGGACAAGTCCGTTTTCGGTCTTTGTTCCCGGCAGAATTGCCATAGCCCATTTTCCGTCAATCTCAGGTGCAGAAACCTTAAGCACATTGTACTGTGCATAGTCGGCAACCGCCATAGGCATTTCACCCGTACGGAAACGGTTATAGAAATCATAGGTAAGCTCAAATCCGTATTCCTTAAAGAAATCGGTATAGTATGTAAATGCATCTACAAAGGTGTTGTCAGAGAACATAACCTCTGAAAGCTCTTTGTTATAGATAGAACCGCCCTTCTGATAAAGGAAGGTTGCAAAGGTGTTAAAGGTGTTGGGCATACCTATTTGCAGGTTGTTATGGAAGAAGAATGTGGAAATATCCAAAAACTCATCCCAGGTGTTTGGCACCTTTATTCCGTACTCTTCAAAAATATCGGTACGGTAGAAGAGCATGTTATAGGTTTCGGTGTCGGGAAGCGCGTAGCAGCCGCCCTGATACTCGTACGGTATGAAGGAATACGGCATAAAGCTATCCTCATACTCCTCAAAATCGTCAAAGTTTTTAAGGTCATAAAGTGCGCCGCGCATTGACATATTCATGGTGCCAAGACCGTTGTGGCGCAGATATACATCGGGTGTATCGTCACAAAGCAGAGCTTGAATAAGCGAAGAGTTTGTGATTTTAATATCCACCTGAATATTATGGTTAGGGGTAAAGTCCTCTTTTACAAGGGTATTGAGAACGGTTACCTGGTCCTTACCCCAATAAAGCCAGATAGAAATTTTTTCTTTTGCGTCCTCTGATATATCGGACACACTGCTATAGTCCTGTGTAAAGGTGGAAATAAAACGCTTTATAGAGAACTTAAGGTTATCCATAAAGGTAATACCAAACTGCTCGGTCGTTTCGTCTTCGGGTAAAAACGCTATAATATCCAAATCCAGCGGCATTGTCACCATTTCGGATAAAATTGCACCGAGAGAGCAATAGTTATCGTAATAGTCGTCCTTATATTTCTGCGTGCGGTAAGGATTTTTAAGGAACTTATCTATGCTGTCGCGCATACCGTCGATTATTACGGTGTTGGAGTCGCTCTTGTTACCCGTGAGAGCACAGATTTTATCAACAATCTCACCCAAAACCTTGTAGGAATTTTGGAAGGTTTCTTCTAAATCCGCTATCTGCTGGAAGAGGTCATAATCTCGGTTAGCATCGGGGTTTGTGCCCATTATCATAACCATTTTACGATATACTGCACCTAAAACCTCTACCTGCTCGCTCAGCATACTGTAAACCTCGGACATGGGTCCGAGTGTAACCTCAAGCGCTAATTCGTGCTCGCCCTTTTCTAAATATACAAGATACGGCTTGCCCGATTTATCTGAATATTCGAGTGTTTCCCAGTTGGTAATGTATGGAAAAGCAATCTCTTCTGCTTCCTTAAAGGGTGTAACGCCGTCTATTGTAAGCTTTCGGTAAGAGTTACCGTTTAGAACATAATTTTGCTTATATTTAAAGGCTATTTTGTACCAGCCTGATTTTTCAGCTTTTAAATTCCAGATTATTTTCTGACCTGTGTGAGCCCAGTTTGCCGCACCTATGTAATTGATTTTATCAAGATGATAGGACGAAGGTGAAACTACGGCAGAACTGCGTTCTGCCTTTCCCACAAAGGATTTTTCGGTCTTGAGTGCTGCACTTTCAGCCTCAAGCACGATTTTCTCGGTTTCGCTCTTTTTATATGCTGCAGAATATTCGCTGTACTCCGGTATTTCCTCTACAGCGGCAAAGGTGACAGAGCCCAGTAAAAACGGCTCGTCATTCTTATTATTAAGTGTTATTTTGTGCTTGCCTGCGGTAAGCGAAAGTAAAAGCGGGTCTACTACTATGCCCGTTGCATCGGATGCGGTATATTCACTCCAGACAAACGCCTCTACCTGTGCGGCAGGGGTTTCGTTTCCGAGTGAGTCCACCCTTTTCTCTCCGCCATCCTTCCAAAGACGCGGAAGTAAAAGCTTGTCAGCTTCAGAAAAGGGAGTCTTGCCATCGAGCTGCAGTTGCAGCTCGATAGCATTACCCTTGCCCTCTAAGGGCTTATAATCAAAAACTATTTTGTAGGCGGCGGCTGTTTTTATATCAACCTCAAATGTCACACTGTCGAGTTTTGCGTTCCATTTAAGACAAGCTTTTCCGCCGTCCGTTGTAAGATGTGAAGAGTTTTCCCCTCTGCATAGCATATCTGCGGATACAACAACATCGGTCTTTGCGAGAGCCTCACTGTTGTCCGCTATATATTCTGCGTAAGAAGTTTTTGCCTTTTGCACCACTGCGGGAGTTTTTTCTGTAGCAGAGGTATCACTACCCTCTGCCGACACAGTAATCATACTCGCCGAGAGAAGTGCTGCCATCAAGATAGCTAATGCGCGTTTTAACATCATTCACACCCTATTATTGTAGAAATTTTATACTTTATTATACAATAGATACTAATTTGTTTAAATATTAAAAATTTTTAATATACTATAAATTATTTGTTTTCAGAAAGAATCTTACTTATAACGCCGTCAACCTTAGAAGAAACGCTCTTAAGCTCAACAGGGATATCATTTGGCTTTTCCTTGCTTACATTAAGCATTACCCAGAACATACTTGCCTCATAGTAGCCCATAATAGCCTGGGCAACCGATGCCTGACGCTTCTTCGTGTTGTCCGACATATACTTGAACACTTCGCGCTCTGCTTCGCCCGGGATAGCATTTTCGTAGCCAACGTTATCAAAATCAATCCAGTGACGGATAAAGTATGAAGCAGCCTCAGGCTGTTTAGCACCTGTTGCAACCGACCATACACTTGCACCGTAGGTAATGGTTTCGCCTGCACCTGCGGGACACGGAAGCGGAACAACGCCTGTTTCGTCCTTTATTTCCCAGTATGCTGCGTGCTCTTCAAGCATCCAGCTTCCTTCGCCGAGCATTGCTGCGCCGCCGTTATAGAAAGCCTTGGTTGCATCATCGGGAGACCAGTAGCCCTGCTGACGAAGCTCTGATACAAAGTTTAAGGTCTTTAAAACGGAATCACTTGTGAGGTTGTTCTTAAAGGTCTTGCCGTCGGTGGTAACGTAATCGTTTCCGCCTGTGAGCATCCAGCCGTTACCTATTGTGGTGTTAAGACCTGTATAACCGTAAACAGTCTTGCCGTTCTTACGAGAGGTCATCTTTTTTGCACACTCAGCAAAGCTGTCCCAGTTCCAATACTTGTTGGGGTTGCCTTCCTTTACACCCTTCTTCCAAAGTGTGCCCGGGTCGGTAACACCTGCGTTATCGAACATGGTCTTGTTGTAGTAAAGAACCCACTTAGAGAAGGTCATATTAGACAGTGAGTTAACACCGTACATTTTACCATTCCAGCTCATAAGGTCCATAACATAAAGGTCGTATACGGGGTCGTTCTTTAAGTCATAGATATCTGTATTGATAGGCTGAACGAGTCCGTTGTGGATAAAGTTTAAATAGTTATCGTAATTGATTTTTACAACATCGGGACCCTTGCCTGAAGCAATTTCTGCCGTAAACTTTGTTGTATAGTTTTCGCTCGGAGTATAGCTGGTTTTTACCTTGATATCGTATTTTTTTTCGAAATCAGAAATACTCTTTTTCTCCTGCGGATAGAGTGTCCACCATACAGCGAGTGTTATAGCCTTGCCCTTATACTTTTCAATTCCTGCATAGGGGTCAAACTTGCCGTCAGATGTGGTCGGCTTTTTGCTCCCTGTATCGTTTGCTTGCTCCTTCTTGCTTGAAGCATCGGCAGGAGTTTCTGTCTTGCTGTCGGTATTATCCTTAGCATCATCCTGCTTGCTGGATACATCCTGCTTGCTTTCTGTGTCGTTGCCTTCAATAACAACATCAGAATAAACCGATTCGATAATTTCTGAATCAGCGCATCCACACACGCCGAAGACAAGCGCAAGTGTCAGAAGAATACATACAATTCTCTTCATTTTGTCCATTTTTCTTCTCCTTTTTATATTTTGCTGTGACCGCCGCGGCGGTCACAGCTTTTTAAAGGTTTTACTTGGCGTATTCTATCTGGGGCTTTTTATCGAAAAGACCCATAAGGAAGGAAGCGCCACTGTCAAAGTTAAAGGGCTTTGCATAGAAATATCCGAGAACTCCGCCCTCTTTTTGAATATACTTGTTATTCTCAAGATAAGGAACATACTCGCCCCAGCCGAAGTAGAACAAGCCATCTCCTGAGGTATCAAATATATTGTTCGTAATCTGAATATCAAGTATTGCGTAATTATCAAACGGCAGACAGTGTACATGGAACGGCTTAGCAGTTGCATTTGCAGCATAGCGCTGACCGTTAGCGTGAGAGCCCCAGTTTGCGCCTGCATCACGCATTATGTTGTCTGTGATTACAAGATTGTCGATTATACCCTGTCCTATGCCTTCTGCCTTAATCCACCACTCAGTAGTCCACCAGTTCTCATAGAGATTGTTATTACGGACAAGTACATCTCTGAAAACAATGTCACTGTCGCGATTTGAGCCAAGCTGAGCTGTAATTGCGGTATCATAGCATTGGAAGATTTCGTTATCTTCGATTATTACGTTGTCACATTCACCGTAAATTTCGATACCGTTTCCGGCGCGTGCCTTATTTGCAACCGACCAAACGCCGCCGACATACGAGATTGTAAGGTCTCTTATGGTAACATTCTGAGCATTGTCGTTCCAATAAGTAACACCGTAGTTACAGTATTTAATATTAAAGCCGTCAATCACAGTGTTCTTGGCACCTATAAACATACGGTGGCTTGTGTTAGCCTCCATACTATCGTAAACTTCACCGGGGTTACCCTTGCTGCAGTAATAGTAAAGCTCATAGGTGTCGGGGTCGGATACGAAATTGTCGTCGGTTGTAAGCTCCTCTGCATCTATGCGGGGTTTAAGCACAGACATTTTCTTGTCGCCGTTAAGCGAGAAGGAGCCAACATAGAAATCGAGTTTGTTTTTAAACTTCCATACATTTGGATACTCGGTTGCTACCCAAAGAGATGCATTTGCAAAGTTGTAGGGTGAACCATAAAGTGTCGGTTTTTCGCCCTTGCCATAGTTGCCGTAATATACACCCTCCTGCATCTGAACGGAGTCTCCGCGCCAGGTGTCGCCACATTTGAAGAGCACCTTGCTGCCGCTCTCTATTTGGGTTTCATTGATTTTCTTCATGGTCTTCCATGCAGTTTCAGGTGTAAGGCCATCGTTATTATCGTTACCCGTGCTGGATGAGAGGTAATATACCGTTCCGTCGTAGCTGTTGATAGAGGCGCCGGTTATGCCCCACTCGTTCTGCTCGCCAACGGGCTCTTCAGTTTCTTCGTCAGCGCCATCAGAAGAGGTGTCTTCCTCACTCGAGTTATTATCCGAAGAGGTAGTTTCCTCTTTTTCAGTATCGCTAACCTCAGAATTATTTCCAACTATGGTATCAACCTTTTCATCGGAGCTATTACCGTCCGAAGAGGCGTCCTCGCTGCTTACGTCCTCGTCGCCATCGGTTTCAACAAGTTCCACAGAAGTAACCTTTTCGGTCTTGGGAGTTATGGTAGTGCAGGTTAGTGCAAGCCAGACTCCCACAGCTATAAGTGCTACTGCCAAAACTATTGCGCCGATTGCTATCCAGTCAAGCTTCTTAACGCGCCTTGCAAAGAGAATGATAAATACAACCGCAGCAGCCGCGAGCACGAAGCAAACTATTGCTACTATAAGTTTCCACATAGACATACTCCGTATACTCTTTCTTATGGTCTTGGTTGTGGTCTTGGTTGCGGGCTCCTCATCCTCGGGAGTTTCGTCCTCTTCAACCTCTGCATCATCATCAGATGAATCATCTCCGTCGAAGGTGCCGAGGTTTATAACGGGAGCCTTCTGGGGCTCGTCGTCATCTAACTCTTCCTCTTGGTCGTCAAGCTCTTCATCTATGATTTCGTCATCCTCAAATTCTTCTTCCTCTTCCATAGCCGCACGGGCGTGGAAGGGTGAGGTTGCATACTCGGTTACAGTATTTCCGAGAGTATCGGTTGCGACAACGGCAATATAGTAATCCTTTTCGGCCTCTACACCTGTAAGCGTTGCCATAGTAGCGGCGCCGCCCTTTACGGTAGCAAAAGCTTTAAGTGAAGAAATATTTTCTTCGGTTATCGGCTTTTCACTTGCATAAACGGTGTAGGTAATATTTTCTGCCGAATCCTTAGAGGCTACACCCTGCCAGCCTACCATTATAAACTCGGTGCCGGTGAGATATTCATAAGGCTCTGCCGTGAAATAGAGGTCAGGATTCTTGACTTCTTTAAAGTATACGTTATCAATCTGGGTAAACAGCTTACATTCGCCAGCCCTAAAGGCAATTATTACGCGTTCCTGTGTGTCACCTGTTGTAAATGTTCCACTGTAGGTTTCCCAACTCGACGAAACATTACAGTACTGTCTTACATAAGTAGGCGCCTCATTTGCCATACTTGTACCGCTAAACACATTGAAGTTAAGCTTTCCTGTCGGGTCTATTGCAGCGTAAGACCAAACGTACTGAGTATTGGGCTTAACAAGCAATTTCTGATAGAATGCAGTCTGCCAGTTTTGGATTTCCATAGACCATCTGCCCGAGTATGCGGTCTTCATAGGACGAACAAGATGCTGTGTCTGCCAGCGCTTCCAGCCTACGTAATCGCCCGTCTCAAAGTCGGGATTTATAAGCTCGTAGCCCGGTGTAACCTCATTCTTGAACGCGCCTGAGGAAAGCATGGCTACGTTGCCCGACGGGTCGCGCGCAACAACGGCATAATAATATGTTGCGCCGTCCTTCTGACCTGTGAAGGTATAGGTGCGATACTGGTCGCCCGCTATGGTAGCAGCGGCAGTAAGTGCACCAATATTTTCTTCTGTTATCTTACTGTCAGAAGAGTAAACCTCATATATGAGCTTATCGTTATGATAAAGCTTAGAACGAACTGCCGACCAGGTGATTGTTGTCGTAGTTTCGCCGGGTGTTGCTTTAATTGCAGCAGTGCGGCGGAAACCAAAGTCGCCTTCTATGCGGTCGTCAAGCTCTGTAAGGCTGAAGTTATCGAAATATGCAGCTTCATCAACCGCAGTATTCCAAAGATTTAACCAGATTTTGCTGTATGAACCACTGTTAAAGTTATAAGTATAGGTCGTTTTCTCGTGGTTGTCGGGAAGATTCATGGCATCAAGCAGGCTTCCGTCAGCATCGGTCTGATACTTGCCTATTGTGATACCTGCGCCCTCCTCGTCGACAACAGCATCAAAGGTAAGGCTATATGCTGTTCCCGGCTTTACGGTTATTGCTTGCTGAACGGCCTGGTTTGCTCTTGCGCCCAAACGCATCGAAACCTCGCCGTCGGTTACAAACCATTCGCCTCTTGCCCAGGATACAAATTCATCAGAATTGACCTTAACAGGTGCCCAACCGTCCTCGGGCTTTTCTGTCAGCTCCTCACTTTCAAAGCTTTCATCCTTTAAAAGCTCGCCAAGCTGAGGTGCGCTTTCAAGGCTTGGGTCATAGTTTCCAAGCCAAGCATCCGGGTCGGGGTTTGCGGGGTCAACCTTCTTAAGTGAAATGTTATCGAAGAGCGAATCAGAAAGTCCGTAGGATGCGCCCGAGTTTACAACGCGAGCGGTAAGAGTATAATCTCTGTCCGCCGTGAATACGACTGCGTAGCGGTTCCATTCTTCATCGTCAGATGTGAGTATCTTTAACGCATCATAGCCAACATTGTTTTCCCAATATCGCAGATATATACCGGTCGGATTGCTGTTATCAACCTTGTCTACGCTACCAAGGTGGTAGAGTGAAAGGAGATATGTGCTGCCCTTTTCGAGCTCGATTCCCTCGTGTTCAAGTGCGAGATATGCGCCAGCCTTTACCGCCATTGCATACTTACCTGCGTATGCGCCGTTATCGACGAATTCTGATTCGTTCTCTCTTACATTTAGCCAGCCCTCTGCCGCAGAAGCAGCATACTTTCCGCTTTCAAAGCCAACATCAGGCAGAAGCTCTGTACCTATCGCTTTGCCGAAGGCAACATTTACGGTAGTATCACTGTCGGGCATCATGAACACATATTTGCCCTTTTCTGCCGACTCTGTAAGAGGTGTTACGGTCTTATTAGCTTTATAATTAGGATAATCGACCCTTAGTGTGCCGCTGTTTACCGTAAGTGTTACGCTTTCGCCCGAAAGTGCACCAATGCGGTCAACGCTTGCCTCACCCTCGCCTGTTTTGTTTAGGGTAATACGGTTTAGGTGGATAAGAGCCATATCGTCAATAAAGCTTTCTCCGCTTACGCCGTCTACCGTGATGTAAACCTTGGAAACAGTGCCAAGGTCAATATCCTTCTCTATGCTCTGTGCGGTGCCGTTGCCTGTAAGGGTTTCGGTGTGTATTACCTTTGTGCCTGCCGCATCAGAGGTGAGCTTAACGGTGGCATTTGTGCCCTGTGCACCGAAATAGTTAAGCTTTAATCTTGCAACCACACCCGAGTCAACAGTAAACACACCAAATGCACTGTCACCCTCGCCAACATTCAGCGAATGTGTCGGGCTCACAGCATTTTCGGTTGACTGCGCGGCACCCAAAAGTGCCCAACCGTCTTTACCCGAGCTTACAAGTGAATCCTTGCTTGTTTCGGTTATAGTGGTTTCAAAATCGCCGTTATCAATATAGCTGTCGCCCACAAGTGCTACTACCTTTTCAATCTTTACGTTATCAAGGTACGAGCCACCCATAAGCTTTACTGTGTTAAAGCTAAGTGTTGCAACCTCGGTTTCGGTTGCAGTGAATATAAGGCTATACTCCTCAAAGCCCTTGCCTGTACTCTTTACAACCTCGTCGAGAACATCGCCGATTTTAACATTAAGCGAACGCTCTTCTGTGGAGTTTGAATCCCACGAGAACTTAAGAGCGTAAGCGTTATCCTTTACAAGTGCTACGGGCTGTCTTAAGCCGCCTGTGTACTTGTCGATATAAGCAGCATAGTTTCCTTCAGACTTAGCTCTGTCGGAAATCCATACGCGAGAATATCTGTCCCAACCGGTGAAATCGCCGGTTTCAAAGTTACCGTTCTTAACCTCGGTCACTATTGAAGACGGGTCTCCAACCTGAATTGTTTCTTTCCTGGTGGCAAAATCCCCTGTAATTTCAGCAACCTTTATATCGTCAAAGCAGGTCTGTCCGGTTGTTTTAACGCCATTAGTTGCATCATCACCCGAAATACCTAAAACAACAGTGCCTGTCGTGGGTGCTGTAAACTCATAGTAGTAATTATCCCACGTTGAATTGTTGGCTTTATCGGCATAGTTTTTATATGTCCAACTGCTTGAAGCTGCCCAACTAATAAACGTACCGGTTTCAGTATTGAAATCGGCATATCTATATCCGACAGTATAGCCATCTGTTACGTTTTCGCGATTATCACGCCAACGCCAACTTACGCGGTAGGTCTTGCCCTGCTCAACCGGAACTATCATTCGAAGCCAGCTAAATTTCATAGGCATTACAAGTGCCTGTGAACCACCCCACGAAGTAACGCTTACGTTATTATTGTTTTGGAACCACCAAAGATTGTCGCCGTTCTTTGTCCATACGCTATTCGCAGGTACGGTGAAGCTTTCGAAGTCTTCATTTTCAAGAACAGACGCATCACTTTTAACCCACTCGCCAACCTTTATATCGTCAAAGCAGGTCTGTCCTGTTGTTTTAACGCCGTTAGTTGAATCATCGCCCGAAAAACCTAAAACAACGGTACCCGTCTTAGGTGCTGTAAACTCATAGTAGTAGTTATCCCACGTTGAATTGTTGGCTTTATCGGTATAGTTTTTATAGGTCCAACTGCTTGAAGCTGCCCAATCAACCCACGCGCCGGTTTCGGTATTGAAATCGGCATATCTGTATCCGACAGTATAGCCATCTGCTACGTTTTCGCGATTATCACGCCAACGCCAGCTTACGCGGTAGGTCTTGCCCTGCTCAACCGGAACTATCATTCGAATCCAGCTGAATTTCATAGGCATTACAAGCGCCTGTGAGCCGCCCCACTCTGTTACACTTACGTTATTATTGTTTTGGAACCACCAAAGGCCTTCGCCGTTCTTTGTCCAGGTGCCGTTCTTGTTAGGCACGGTGAAGCTGTCAAAATCCTCATCCTCGAGCATATTTGGGACTTCAATCTCATCCTCCATTTTTGGAAGGGTCAAGTCCTTAAGAGTGCACTCGGTAAGCGAGATGTTATCAAGATATGCGTGCGGATTTACACCGACAGTTTTGAATCTGATATAAATCTTATTATGGTCGGAGGCACGATTAGAAACGTCGGGAATATCTTTTATTGTGATATATTCCGTTTGTTCTAACTGTTTTTCGCCACCTGTATAAATGGTAACCTTATTAGTTGTGACCCACGCGCCATTGGTAGCTTTATATTCAAAGCATACATCAATGGCGGTTTCGCCGGGATTTTCATTGCGGAACCAGTCAAACGTGAGTTTATAGGTTTTGCCGTTCTCAACGTTAACAGGTTGCTTCATACCCTCTTTTCCGCGGTTAAGGCGCACCATAGACTCGCCGCAAAGACTGTAATTTCCGTCGTCCTTCATCCACCATTCGCCGACCTGATCTTCGGCGCCTCTAACGGTGTTACCACCGGACACGTAGTTTACGCTGGTAAAGTTACCCTCGGTGTTATAACCAGCTGTGTTTTCGGCAACTATCGGCTGGTTGAACTCGCCGTTTCCAATAAGGTTTTTAGGCATTTCCTTGCCATGCTTAACAACGGTTAAATCTTTTCCGTTTACGAACATACGGTGGATTACTACCTCAAGACCAACGTCGGCAGAAGTCGTAACGTGTACCTCATAGGTAGCCTCGGGTGCATGATCCATAATACGCCACGAGCGCGGTGCAATAGTTGTATTGTCGCGGTAGCAGGTTGCAGAAGAAGTAGTATATTCTGTGAGTGAATTATCAGGATTTACCTTGTAAACAACGGCGTTCATTTTACCAGGATTGTTTACAATGTTTGAATACCAGAAGCCAACACTTGTACCTGTAAAGCGGAAAGCAAAGGTGCTGTCCTCTTTTGTGGTTACAAGCGAATGGTCAACGTGGCTGCGCTGACGCGCCTTGCTCATCTCTGTGCGGTCTGTGCTCGGGTTCTCAGACCAAACGTAATTACGCCAGCCTGTGACATAGCTATCGTCCGCAAGATAATCTCTGTACATCTCGCCCAAGCGGTCAGAATGTGCATCAAGCTTGAGTATTGACGGGTCAAAGAAGGTGCCGTTTGCAACTATTTTCTCATAGTCGCGCGTTACGGCAGAGGCAGAAGAATTCTTTGCTGTCGCAAGACACTTTGCAATGTATCCGCCGATTTCGTCAGCATAGAACTTATGTCCCGCATCATTAGGATGAACCATATCAGCAAAATAGTTCATCCAGGCGTTTCCGCTCTCAGCCTTAAGCGAAGTGCTGTTGGTTACGCCATACTCGCTCTTTATCTTCTCTACAAGTTTTCTACCAACGTAGAGATAGGGAATGTCGTAGTGGCGAAGCACTGCACGCTGTGCGGAAAGTGTGGAATAACGGTTATAATCTATGTAATCCCAATAAGCTGTACCCGTTGTTAAAACACCAATGATTTCAATGTTCGGGTTCATTTCATAAAGGCGGAGGATTATAGACTCATAATCTGCTACCGAAGCGATAGCCACGTTACCGTCTTTATCGGTGTACCAGCGTTTCTTTCCGTTGTCGCCCGCGTTTATATCGTTATACGCAAACTCAACAAATGCAACGTCGGGCGCGTTTACGGCAGCGTTTGCACCGTCGGTGCCCAAATCTTCATCCATGCGGTATACGCCGTACCAGGAGGAAGTTGCACCAAAGGCCGCATTTATGTTGTTAACAGTAATCTGTCCCGGTTCGTCAGCTATGTAATCCTTTGTCTGTATGGGACAAAGCTCACGGTTTACAACCGTTTTGTCCGAATGTGCAGCTGCAACAATTTCGGTCAGCTTGTCGCCAACAAGACAACGCCACGAGGTTTCGTCAACGTCAGATGCTGTTGAGCCGAAGGTTATAGAGCCACCGAGGTATGCGACGGTAAGAGAGTCGCCCTCCTTTAAGGACTCTATCTTCTTGTAAAGATTCATCAGTCTGCCATCTTTAGACTGATAGGCGTTATATTTGCTATAATCGCCTGTTACCTCTTCCCATTCGGCGTTGTCGTACGGCACGCCCTTATAGGAAGAAGGAGCCTCTGTTATCGGTTCCTCAGCAGCCGCAAACATAAAAATTGAGAACGGTACTACTGATACCACCATCAAAAGGCTGAGCACTAAGGCTAAAATCTTTTTACTCATAATTTTCCTCCCAAATTTATTAGAACTGGCTTATAATTCCGTTTTGTCTTGCCGCCTCACGAATTTCGTCGATTGAGAGCGCGGTTTCGGCTATTCGCATCATATCGTCATACTTTTCGGGGTCCTGCAATATGTTATACTTGGTGTCAATTTCCTTTTCGTAATCTTCCGTCAGCACCTTCTTATCAGCAAAGGTAAGTCCGCGGTTGATAAGATAAAGGTCGTCTCTGCAGTAAACGGTGTTTTTAAATGACTTAAGATATTTTATAAACTTGTGCATCGTTTCGGGTATTGCCCACCAGTAAAGCCTTGACGGGTCAAACATCACATTATCGTGCACCGACATTTCAAGCTTTTCGGGCAGATAGTGGTAAAACAGCACCTCGCAGTTTACAGCCTCGCTCGGTCGCAGCTCGTGTCCCCAGCCGCGTCCCTCGCGGAAGGAAAGGTTGCCGTAATATTCGTACCCGTAAACGCCCTTCGCGTCATACATATTCCAGATTTCTGTCGACTGGTCGTTCTTTACAAAAACATTATTACGCAGTGTAACATCGTTCCAACTCTTTATTGAGCCCTGCATAGTGAACGCAGTATCGTAAACATTTCGTACAATGTTATCCTCAATCAGAACATCGTCTACCTGACCGCAGAAAAACTCAATTCCGTTGCCATAGCGGCGAGGACATCCGTTTTCATAATAGTCAAGCACGCTTCCGCCCATAAAGTCGATTACATTGTGGTGGATATGCATATTTTTTATATCCTCAACATGCGCCTTTACCATTGCGTGTGAGCCGCTGTATTTAAAATGCAGTCCGCAGATTTCACAGTCGGACGACATTTTGAAAATATCAAGCTTATGTGCTACAGCCAGCTCGCCGCCAGCGTATGCTATGGGATTTTGTTCGCAATATATGTAGAGTAGTTTTCCGTCAAAGAAATAGTTGAGATTGTTTTTGAGATTCTCTTTGGAATTTCTGTACTGATAGAACACAGTCCCGTCTTTGCCTATCATAAAGCCTATGTTGTTAAGCACATCGGGATTATCGCCCTCATTCTTACACAAATCCATAGCCCAAAGATTATCTCCGACCGATTTAAAAACGCTTTGGTCTTTGAGTGTTGTGGCGGCTGTGAGAATCGGCGGCTCCCCCTCGCCGTAGGACGAGATTTTTACACGGTGCTCTTTATCGTGCACCGAAACCTCGGTCTTAAAGCATATAGGAGCTTTAAAGGTGTCGCCGCAGTGCAGCAGAACAGAGTCTCCGTCGGAATATACTTTTTCCATAGCCGCCGCAAGCGACATAGGATTATTTATATCCGTACCGCAGGTATCGGCGCCGTCCGCCGACACATAATATGTCTTACTCATTATTTTTCTATCTCCTCGGGTTTGCCTGTTTTATAAAGCACATACTGTTTCGGCGTCATTCCGTAATGACTTTTGAACTGCGAAATGTAATAAGCCGCGTTATTAAAGCCCGACATCTCTGCAATCTCGCCTATTGTGAACATATCATCATTCAAAAACTGTAAAGAGTAGTGCAGCCTTCGGTCTTTTATATACTTGCTGAACGAGGTGCCCGTTGTCTTCTTGAAAATAGTTCCAAAATAGTTGGGTGTGATTTTAAGGTGGTCACTTACCATCTGCACCGTAATATCAGGGTTAAGGAAATTCTTTTCAACATAAGCCATTGCACGCTTCATAACAGGATTTTTGTTTTCAGCTATGCCGTCGTCAGTAACGCAATGATTCAGCACAAAGCTTACGATTATGTTCATTAGTGAACGCGCGACAATATGGAAATCATCCTTTGCTTCCCTAAACTCTTCCAAAAGATACTGGAAAATAGGCTCTATACGCTCCAGTTCCTCTTCGCTAAGGTCACAGTGAACATCGCCGCCCACTTGAGCAATTTTACCCACCATTGCAGAGGAAAGATTCTTGTCAGAAAAATTTATGGTAAAGATATCCACAGACTTTCCATGCGGTATGTGCCAGGTATGGAAATCACTGTTTCTGAGGAAGGATACATATCCCCTGCCACACTCACGGCTGTTGCCGTTGAGCACATGGATTGCGTTTCCGCCGCACAAAAACTCAATCTCGTAATAGTTATGAGTATGAACAGCCGTACTGAGTATTGGGTTTGCCCAAACATCCTGACGGTTTATCCAGAAACCGTCGATAGAATCAATACCGCTGCCGGCGCCTATGGGGTGCGTAAAGAACTTAGCTTCGCTGAGCTTTAGTACTTCCTCGTATGTCACAAGAACACCTTCCTCTTCTCTTAAAAACTTTAAAAAATCAAAACTTATTTGTGCCTAACCAATTTTTTAATTAAACTTTCAAAAATCAATTATTTGCGCCTTTTTCATATTCTTTAGGTTTTTATATGCTTTTTTAATTTAAATAAAACATCAAACCGCACTGTTTTTTTGCTTATTTTCTGCAAAAAGATATATTTTACCTTGTGTATTTATTATACATTTTGCCCATTATTACTGTAAATATTAAAAAACAATGGTATTGTATAGAATATCAACAAATAACCAAACCCAACAAAAAAACAGCAAAAAAACGCTCTTTTGATGGAGCGAATTTTAAATAAAAAATATAAGAAATCAACGAAAAATTGCTATTTTTTGGCTTTCATTTCTTAACCGCTCTGCGATAGCCACGAACACGCCGCTTTTTATGAACATTTTGGGCTCTCCGTTTTCAAAAATATAGTTTTTGGTTGGTTTGCCGAGCGAGGAATAGTCGTATATAGAATAAATATCCCCCCGTATAACGGGGGGTATTTCATTTTCGGGCATAGCCCTAAACGATACTGACGGCGCACAAGTGCGCTTTTTTTGTTGGCCTACCAGCCATGCAACTATTACTAGTTACCGGTAAACCGGTTAATTAAATTCCTTGGCTCCCTCTGACGAGGGAGCTGTTGAGCGTTAGCGAAACTGAGGGAGAGAATGACCAAACTTGAGATATTATCTACAGTTTTTTCTCTCCTTCCGTCTTTTGCTTCGCAAAATCCACCTCCCTCGTCAGAGGGAGGCAAAGCCACATTTAACCATTTTTATTATTCATCGGTTAACCTGTTTTGAACCACGCGACTATCGCGTGGTTTCCGTTATACAAAAAAAGACTCGTTCTTTTAGAGCGAGTCTTTTTTTCTTTAGTATGACATTGACATTGAGGCGCCGAACGCCGTTTTGTTAAAGTCGGCCGAACGGCCATTACCGTATACCGGGGTGTATTCAAGCTCTTCTATTCTTGCTATTTCTCCCCTGTTGTATTTTGCTATCTTGTCAATAGCATATTCTATGCGCGCAGTTATCGTTGCATAGCGTGCAGCTATCCTCTCATAACCGAACACCTTGTTTATTTCTAACCAGCGCTCTCCGTGCACTGCGCATAAATCCTTGTAAGCCGTCAAAAGCTCGGGCAAGATTTCCTTTTCGTAAACACTTAAATCCTTACCCTCTTTATAGTCGGGCAGCATCTTCTCGTAAACCTTAGCTTTTAAAGCGGAGATTTTAAACAGCAGACGGGCACATTCGTCCTCGCCTTCGC
>JAZNRD010000012.1:0-114301 GCA_045590515.1 Acutalibacteraceae bacterium | reverse complement strand
AGGAGAGCCAGGGAATGCCTGCGGTGATCTGGGCAATCAGCGTTCCGAGCACTACACCGATACAGATGAAAAGAAGGATTAGGAGAGAATTCTTGATCTTCATATCAGTTCCTTCCCGTACTGCCGAAGCCGCCTTCGCCGCGTTCGGTTTCGTCCAATTCTTCAACCTCTAAAAACTCTACGGGTAAAAAGGGCATAACTACAAGCTGAGCAATGCGCTCGCCGCGTTTAATCTTGCGTGATTCATTAGAATCGTTGTGAAGAGCAACAATATACTCACCGCGGTAGTCGCTGTCGGCAACGCCAACGCAGTTAGCGGGACGAAGATTCTGCTTTGCGGCAAGTCCGCTGCGTGCAAAAATTGCACCAAAATAACCGTCGGGCACAGCGATAGCAAGCCCCGTGCCGATTTTTACATTTTCGTTTGGTTTAATAACAATATCATTCTCTATACAAGCATAAAGGTCATAACCCGCCGCATATGAGGAACCGCGTGTAGGTATAACAGCGTCGGGTCTTAGCTTTTTAATTTTAATTTCCAAAACATTCACTCCCTTAACTATATTGATTATATAAAATTTCTGTTAAGAAAGCAACCAAAAGTTGACTTATTATGTATTTTATTATATTATAATATATATTATTATGTCGAGGTGCGCCTATGTATAGCTTTGATGCAGAAAAGGTTAGTCGTGACTGCATAGAATGGATAAAAAATTGGTTCTCCCTAAACGGTGACGGCTGCAAGGCTGTTGTCGGCATTTCGGGCGGAAAGGATAGCTCGGTCGTTGCGGCGCTTTGCTGTAAAGCGCTCGGTAAAGACCGCGTGCTCGGTGTACTGATGCCGCAGGGCGAACAAGCCGATATAAATTACTCAAAAGACCTTTGCGAGACCTTGGGAATAGAGAGCGTAACCGTTAATGTAAAATCGGCTGTTGATGCTGTTATGAACGAAATAGCGGACAAGCTGGAGGTTACCGCGCAAGCGCGCCAGAATCTGCCGCCCCGTATTCGTATGTCGGTTCTTTACGCCGTTTCTCAGTCGGTGAACGGACGCGTTGCAAACACCTGCAATCTGTCGGAGGATTGGGTTGGTTATTCCACCCGTTACGGTGACAGTGTTGGCGATTTCAGTCCACTCTCACTCCTTACAGTGCAGGAGGTAAAGGCAATAGGCAGAGCGATAGGCCTCCCCGAGCGTTTTATTGAAAAAACACCCATTGATGGACTTTGCGGAAAGACCGACGAGGATAATTTGGGCTTTACCTATGCTATGCTTGACCGCTATATACGCGAGGGCGTAATTGATGACGAGGAAATCAAAGCAAAAATTGACTCAATGCATACACGCAATCTCTTTAAACTAAAACTAATGCCCGTTTTCCCATACAATAACGAAAATTGAGGTGGCTTTTATGCCTATTTATAACATAGCAGGACTTAATGTTAAAATGGACTGCGAAAGCAAGCTTTGCCTTACGCGCGGTAAGCAGTATGAGGTAGAGGGTGATGTAACGCCTGATATTATCATCAATCGTGACGAGGAGCGCATAAAGCGCAACGCAGAGCAATACCCCCAAATGACACTTGACGAATGGGAGTATATGATTTTCGGCAGCGGCTTTTATAACAATATAATAAACTTTGACGGTATGATGCTGCACGCTTCTGCAGTTGTCGTAGACGGAAAGGCTTATCTTTTCTCTGCACCCTGCGGAACGGGAAAATCGACCCACACATCGCTGTGGCTCAAGCTTTTCGGTGACCGCGCTTATATAATAAACGACGATAAACCCGCTATTCGTATGGTGGATGGGGAGTTTTATGTTTACGGCACTCCCTTCAGCGGCAAGCACGATATTAGCCGCAATACCCGCGTAAAACTCGGCGGACTTTGCTTTATATCGCAGGCAGAAGAAAACGAAATTTCTGTTATGGACAGCAAGGATGTAATCGTAAATATTTTAGAGCAGACAATTCGCAGACTCTCTATGGAGAATATGGATAAGATGCTCACTGTAGTTGATAAAATGCTGTCCAAGATAACCGTTTATTCGCTTAAATGCAATATGGATTTAAGCGCGGCAAAGCTTTCTTATGAAACAATGAGTGGGGAGAAGTTTGATGACAGATAATCTTTCGCTCGAGGAAATGATGCCCGTAATTGAGGAAAAGCTTTCTGAGGGTGGCGAGGTTACCTTTACCGTAACGGGCAACAGTATGCTGCCCATGCTACATAACAGGCAGGATACCGTAACGCTTGTAACACCCACATTTCCGCTTAAAAAATACGACCTTCCGTTTTATAGAAGAGCGGGCGGTCTTTATACGCTTCACCGTATAGTTAAGATTAAAAAAGGCAATTACATTATCCGCGGAGACAATTGTAACTTTACCGAATACGGAATAGAAGACAAGGATATCATAGGTGTGGTAAAGCAGTTTACTCGCAATGGCAAACAGCATTCGGTTGTTGAAAAATCTTATAAAATATACTGCGCGCTATGGTGTAATGATGCTTGCTATTTTTTGCGTAAGAAGGTTCTATTAAATCTTCGCCGCGTTGCAAGTAAGATTAAGAGAACAATATTTTCGAGGGGTAAATGATGAGGGAACTTACAAAAGATGAAATCAAGGCAAGACAGATTGAAATACTAAGGTATTTCAAAAAATCTTGCGAAGAGTTAGGTCTTCGTTACTCGCTGGCTTACGGAACTCTTTTGGGTGCCGTACGTCACGGCGGATATATCCCATGGGACGACGATATTGATGTTTGTATGCCTCGTGAGGATTACGATAAGCTGTGTGCTGCTTTGAGGGAGAAGGTTGGCAGATTTTATTTGCTCGATATTCATAAGAATAAAGACTATTATCAGAATTTTGCTAAAATTATGGATACCGAGACGATTTTTGTACGTGATGATAAGTCGATAAAGGATGTCAAAAATTACGGAATAAATATTGATATTTTTCCATACGACAATTGTCCTTCTGATGTTAATGAATACAATAGTCATAGAAAAAGAATAGTATCGCTTGTTGAAAAGAAGGCTCTTATAATAAAAAAGGGTGTGCAAAAGCGCTCCAATGTAATTAAAACAATTATAAGAACTGCAGAAAAAGCAATTTGGTGTCTTTTGGGACTTACATATTTTATGAACAAAATAGAAAAATTAGTTCATAAATATAACTCTGTTGAAACAGAACTTATGTGTTCCTGGTCAGTATTTACCAGCTTTGATAAGTCAATTCCGGCAGACTGGTTTGATAATTTGACAACTATAGGTTTTGAGGGCGAGCAATACTCTTGCTTTGTCGAGACTGATGCCTTTTTAACAAAACTGTACGGCGACTATATGACTCCTCCTCCGGAGGATAAGCGTATAGCACCGCACGGATATACAGCATATAAAAAGTAAGGAGAATTTATGAACAGTTTAAAACAAAGACTTAAAAAGGGCAAATATACAGCGAATGTTTACGCGTTTATTCGTGAACTTGTTTTCGGCGGTAAAACACGTAAGGATAATAAAATTAAGCGCGAAATGCTTCAGAAAAACGGAAAAGAAATAGTAAGCCATATTCAAGAAATTATGGAAGAAACTAACCTTAAATTTTTCTTTGATATGGGCACCTTGCTTGGAATCATACGAGAGGGTAGACTGCTCGGTCACGATATGGATATTGATATTGCGGTATACCTTGAGAATGATGAACAGCTTGATATGCTTCATAAGTTTTTGGAGAGCAACGGCTGCAAAAGAAGATTTTCGTATTCTTCTTCAAATATCGGCATCTTTGAGGACAGCTTTATTTTTAAGGATGTTAAATTCGATATTTGCTATTATAGAACAATCGGCGATAAGGATTTGTGCTATTTAGGCTTTGTGAATCCCGAAAAGGATTATGTTATCGGTACGCTTGATACTGTTGTTCTTACCTGCAGCGCAATAAAAGCTACAAAGAAAATTCCGTTTGGCGATACGCTAATAAATGTTCCCGAAAATCCAGAGGCTTACCTCGCTGAGCGCTACGGTGACGACTGGACAATTCCAAACAAAGGATATGTATATTGGAAGGGTCCAAGCGCGAAAAGAATAGAGGATATTTGTAAGAAGGAATATTTCTAAAGGGAGTAAATGCTCAGTGACACAAAATATCATAATAGAAAAGCTTTCTTCTAAACTTTTTAAAGACTTGTTTGAGCGTATTGACTGCAAAAAGCCAATGCTTGTATGCGGTAAATCCTTTAATTCTCTTGATATGAAGAAAGAACTTGAGAAGTCTGGTATAGAATATATTTCTTTTAGTAATTTTGCTCCTAACCCTGTTTATGAGGATATTTGCAAGGGAATAGACCTTTTCAGAAAAGAAAACTGTGATTGCGTGTTAGCAATAGGCGGTGGCAGCGCTATTGATGTTGCCAAATGTATAAAGCTTTACTCTAAAATGAGTGATGATAAGCTATATTTAGAGCAGGAATACAAGGATACAGGTGTTCCGCTTATAGCAATTCCAACTACCGCGGGCACAGGAAGTGAATCCACACATTTCGCCGTTATTTACTACGGCGGCGTAAAACAGTCGGTTCATCACGAAAGCATTTTGCCCGATATTACGGTTCTCGATTATGAGCCGCTTAAAAGCCTGCCGCAATATCAGAAAAAATGCACAATGCTTGATGCTCTTTGTCAGGCAATAGAATCTTGGTGGTCGTCAAACTCGACAGAAGAAAGCGCAGAATATTCGCGCCGTGCAATAGCGGGAATAATGAAAAACTACCGTGACTATATTTTTGGTGACTGTGACGATAGCGTGCTTTACAAAATAATGCTTGCATCCAATTATGCAGGCAGAGCAATTAACATAACCTCTACGACAGCGCCGCACGCAATGTGCTATAAAATAACCGCGCTATACAATCTCCCTCACGGTCATTCGGTTGCGCTCTCGCTTCCGTTTGTGTGGGAATATATGTGCAACAACCCCGAGCGCTGTACAGATAAGCGTGGATTTGCACACCTTTTCGGTCGTTTCGAGGAAATTGCTGATGCTCTTGGTGCTCCGACGGTAGAGGGCGGTATAGAGCGTTTTAAAGAGCTTTTGCGTGAAATAGATATATTAGCACCCAAAGCCAAAACAGAGGATATTGAGGTACTGACTTCAGCTGTCAATACGGGTAGACTGAAAAATAATCCTGTTCATCTTGATAGTGATGCGCTGTCAGCGCTTTATAAAAAAATATTATTGTAAAGAAGTCTTAAAATGAAAAATTTATTAGCCAAGCTACATAGCTTGCCAAAGGGAGTAAAGGCATCGGTTGCCTATTTTCTTGCAAGCTTGATTACAAGAGGTATAGCCTACCTTACGACACCAATTTATACAAGACTTTTACCAAGTGAAATAGTGGGTCAGGTTTCGGTTTATATGACCTGGGTAAATGTTTTTGGTGTTTTAGCTACATTTCGTCTTTATTATGGCGTTTTCAATAACGGAATGTTAGATTATAAGGACAACCGTGACGGCTTTACCTTTTCAATGTTAAAGCTATCAAACTTTATAACCCTTATTTTCTCGGTCGTATTTTTCGCGGTATATCCATTTATTAGGCCATATATAAATATGGATATTCCGCTTGCGCTTTTAATGATTGCAGAGTTTTTAACCCAGCCAGCACACCTTTTCTGGAGCGGAAAAGAAAGATATGAATATAAATATAAAAAGGTTGTATTCTTCTCGGTGCTTATTGCGTTGCTTACGCCGATAATAACCGTTTTATCAATCTTAATATTTAATAATCACAAGCTTCACGCTCGTTTGTTTGGCGCAGTTCTCACATCAATCGCGATTTATATCGGTTTTTATATTTATATTATAATAAAGGGCAGAGGAAAATGCGACCGCAAAACAATGCTGGAGCATTGGAAATACGCATTTTTCTTTAATTTACCGCTTATTCCGCATTACCTGTCAACCTACTTACTTGGTAACTCTGATAAGATAATGATTCAGAACATAACAGGTGACAGCGATGCGGCCTATTACAGCATTGCACACAGCGTTGCAGCAGTTGTGCTTATAGTCTGGTCGGCGGCAAATTCCTCACTTATTCCGTTTACCTACGAAAAATGCAAGGAAAAGGATTATAAATCAATTTCTAATGTTTCGCTCTCAATTCTTACTTTGTTTGGTGTTGCCTGTGTGCTTATAATTCTTTTAGCACCCGAGGTAATAATGATAATGTCAACCCCCGAATACCGAAGCGCAATGTATGTTGTACCTCCAATTGTGGGCGGCGTCTTCTTCCAGGTTCATTATTATCTCTACGCAAATATTCTTTATTACTACAAAAAACCGAAATATGTTATGTATTCAAGCGTTATTGCCACACTAAGCAATATAATTCTCAACTATATATTTATCACAAAGTTTGGATATATCGCAGCAGGCTATACAACAATATTCTGTTATCTCTTGCAGGCAACTATAGATTATTTTGCACTTCGCCATGTTGTAAAAGAAAAGGTATACAATATGAAATATATCGGCGTGCTTTCGCTTGCACTTGTGCTTATTTCAATTTTCAGTAACCTCACTTACAATTTCATAATAATCCGATATGTTGCGGTTTTAGCTATTTTTGCTTTAGGCTTTATATTCCGAAAGAAAATAATGTCTATATTCTCTTCGATGAAAAAGAAAGCATAAATAATGTATAATGCAAAAGCACCGTGCCTTTTGGCACGGTGCTTTCACTATATAATATGGAATTGAAAGGCAGTTATCTTTCCTCGCGGAAGTAGGGAAGACCTAAACTTGCGGGCGGCTGGAACTCGCGCTTTTTACGCATACTTGTGATAACAAGTACGATAAGCGTTACAACATAAGGCAGCATCTTAAATAACTCTTTAGTAGCAAGGCTAACATCGGTTATATAGCTGCTTGCGATATAAAGCGCACCGAAAACAATAGAGCCTAAAATGCCCCAATTCGGCTTCCAGATTGTAAAGATAACAAGTGCAATAGCAAGCCAGCCTATTTCATCAATGCAGTATTCCCAGTTACCGCTCAGATAGTCCATTATAAATGAAAGTCCGCCAAGTCCCGCAATAGCACAGCCGATGCAGGTGGACACATAACGGTAAAGCGAAACATTTATACCGGCCGCATCAGCGGTTGCAGGGTTTTCACCTACCGAGCGAAGCTGAAGTCCAATGCGGGTTTTGTTCATTATAAATGAAACCAAAAGCGCAATAATTATTGCAAGATAGATTAAAATGCCGTGAGATAGGAAGATATCACCAAACCAGCCAAGGTCGTCAGCAAAGGGAAGAGAAGCGGTAAAATAGCGGGTACCTTTGCTGTAAACAGGACCGGTTTTGTTAATCATATAGTCTGAAACACCAACACCAAAGGTGGTGAGTGCAAGACCTGTAACATTCTGGTTTGTTCTTAGGGTTACAGTAAGGAAGCTGTATATAAGACCCATAAGAGCACCGCCAAGCAGTGTTGCGGTAATCGGAATTATTACCGCTAAAAAGGGGTTAATGAAGCGTCCAACCGCGCTGAAATAAAGATATTCTGCATAACAGCCACAGGAAGCACCGACGCACATAACACCCGGAATACCAAGGTTAAGATGTCCTGACTTTTCGGTAAGGGTTTCACCCGTTGAGCCGAAAAGAAATGTCATTCCAAGACGAATTGCACTAACAAGAAAGGCTATCATTAGTTTTTCTCCTTTCTGTTTACAAGTAGTTTGTACTGCAGGAAGAACTCACAGCCGATTATGAAGAAAAGTATTATGCCCGTAACAATTTCAGAAATTTCAGACGGGATACGGAAATCGGTAGAAACCTGACTTGCACCTTTGTCAAGGAAGACAATGAGGAAGGTTGTGAAAATCATATAAATCGGATTAAACTTAGCAAGCCACGATACCATAATTGCGGTAAAACCGCGTCCGTCAACCGTTGTTGTGCTAATGGTGTGGTTTGTTCCGCCTACAAGCAAAAGGCCTGCAATGCCGCAAATTGCGCCAGATACAACGAGGGTGCGAATTACAACCTTTTTAACGTTTATACCAATGTATTTTGCGGTGTTCTCGCTCTCGCCGACAACCGAGATTTCGTATCCCTGCTTGGTGGACTTTAGATAAATATAAACAAGAACAGTTATAGCCGCAACAATAATAATGTTAAGCAGATACTGCTGACCGAAAATTCTGGGCAGTCCAAGCTCTGGCATAGGAGTAAGCACGCCCGAGCCGTTCTTAACAAAGGTTTTTAAGAAGAATGCAACGAGCTGAATAGCAACATAGTTCATCATAAGCGTGAACAGCGTTTCGTTGGTGTTCCAAAGTGCCTTGAATATAGCGGGCAATACCGCCCAAATGATACCGGCAAGTATCGAGGCTATGAGCATAACCACGATAAGAAGCGGCAAAGGCATCTTGTCACCCAAGAACATCATAACCGATACGGTAGCAAGTCCTCCTACAAGCACTTGACCCTCAGCGCCGCAGTTCCAAAATCGCATTTTAAATGCGGGAGTTACCGCAAGAGAAATACAAAGCAGAATTGCAATATCCTGAAGCAGTGACCAGATTCTAAGAGTCGAACCGAAAGCACCGCTGAGCATTGAGCCGTAAATCTGCAGAGGATTTTTCTTGGTAAGCGCCGTAATTACAACCGCCGAAACCAAAAGGGCTAAAACAATAGCGGCGGCGCGCACGCCAAAGTTACAATACCAAGCCATTGGTTCGCGTTTTACAATGTGAAAAGCTTTTGCATGTGTTTTCTTTTCTGTCCTTGCCACTATTATTCCTCCTTTTCTGCAGTCGATGACTGTTTAGTCATCAAAAGACCGATTTCTTCTTTCGTTGTGCTTCGTCCGTCAACAATACCCGTTACGTGACCCGAGCCGATAACCATAATGCGGTCACAAAGCTCAAGCAAAACGTCAAGGTCTTCGCCAACAAATATAACGGCAACGCCTTTTTTCTTCTGCTCGTTTAGAAGATTATAAATTGTGTATGATGAGTTAATATCAAGACCTCTTACGGGGTAAGCCGCCATAAGTACAGTGGGGGAGGAGGCAATTTCACGTCCAACAAGCACCTTTTGAACATTGCCGCCCGAAAGTCGCCTTACGGGTGTGGTAGCACTTGGAGTGACAACCTCAAGGTCTTCTATAATGTTCATTGCAAGGTCTTTGGGAGCCTTTCGCTCAAGGAACAATGATTTGCCCTTGCGGTAGCTTCTTAGCATCATATTATCAATAATGTCCATGTTGCCCACAAGTCCCATTCCCAGACGGTCCTCAGGCACGAAGGAAAGACGAACGCCCATCTCACGAATTTGCAGTGGCGTATGGTCGCGCAGGTCACTTGTTTTGCCTGTTTTGGGGTTATTATAGAGAATCTGTCCCTCTTGGACCTGCTGCAGACCTGCAATAGCCTCAAGCAGCTCACGCTGTCCGCTGCCTGCAATACCTGCAACACCGAGTATTTCACCCGAACGTGCGGTGAAGGTTACGTTATCAAGCACCTTAACACCTTCACGGTTTATGCAGTCAAGACCGGATACAACAAGTCTGTCCTCGCTGTTTTCGGGGTCGCTGCGTTCAATATTTAGTGTAATCTTTTTACCAACCATCATTTCGGTAAGCTGGGATTCATCGGTTTCGGCAGTGTTGACCGTGCCGATATATTGACCTTTGCGGAGAACAGAAACGCGGTCAGAAAGTGTAAGTACTTCGTGCAGTTTATGTGTGATGATGATTATAGCCTTGCCGTCATCACGCATCTTGCGAAGCACTGCAAAAAGCTTCTTGGTTTCCTGTGGTGTAAGCACCGCGGTAGGCTCATCAAGTATTAGAATGTTTGCGCCACGGTATAGCACCTTGATAATCTCAACGGTCTGCTTTTCCGAAACGCTCATTTCATATATCTTTTTTTGTGGGTTAATATCAAAGCCGTATTTATCGGCAATTTCCTTAACCTTATTTTCTGCTTTTTTAAGGTCAAATTTACCTTTTTCTTCAAGACCTAAGATTATATTTTCGGTAGCAGAAAATACATCAACAAGCTTAAAATGCTGATGTATCATACCAATCTTATACTGGAAAGCGTCTTTTGGGGAACGGATGACTACTTCTTCGCCGTCAATAAAAATCTGACCGTGGTCAGGGAAATAAATACCCGCTATCATGTTCATAAGGGTGGTCTTGCCGCTTCCGTTTTCGCCGAGTATTGATAAAATTTCTCCGCGCTTTACGGTAAGGCAAACATCCTTATTAGCCACAACCTGACCAAAGGTTTTAGTTATGTTCTTCAGTTCAATAGCAGCATTTGTTGCCAATTTGCATTCCTCCTTGTTTTTTAGCAGCTTAAAAATATAGCCTGTAGTGAAGCTGTATTTTTAAACCGTTAAATAAAGATAAGGCGGGACAGATTAGTGCCCCGCCTTAAGGGAAAATTAGAACTTTTCGTTGAGGAGAGTGATTCCGTCAATTCTTACATCAAAGTAAGGAGCAGAACGCTTTGTAGACTCAGCGAATGCACCGTTTTCAACAGCCTCGGTGTCGGGTGTGAAAGCAGCATCAGTATCAACGTCAGCAGTGTAGGTCTCAAGAGCCTTGCCGCCAACTGTGAAGTTCTTGGTATCGAATACCTTAACTTCGCCAGCCTCTAACTTCTTAACGAGGTCCTCAATAGCCTTAACGGTACCCTCAGCAGCAACATCCTGATTTATACCGGTAAGAACAACAGAGCCCTCTTTGATGCCACCGCACCAGTCAGCATCAATCTTCTCACCCTTAGCTACACAGCGAATGATGTAGTTGTAGTAGGGAGCCCAGTCAATACGAGAAGAAACGATAAAGGTTTCGGGGCAGGAATCATAAGTGCTTCCGTTGTAGGAAACGTTGGGAACACCAGCGTTCTCACAAGCAGAAGGAGCACCCATAGAGTCAGCGTGCTGGCTTACGAGAACAGCGCCCTTGGAGATTAAAGCTTCAGCAGCGTTCTTCTCTTCAGTAGCATCATACCAAGAACCGGTAAACTGAACGTCCATAGTAACGCTCGGGCAAACTGACTTAGCACCAAGATAGAAGGAGGTGTATCCGGAGATAACCTCAGCGTAGGTGTAAGCACCAACATAGCCCATCTTAGCTTCTTCAGCAGTGATTTCCTTAGCCTCAATCATCTCATTGAGCTTCATACCTGCAGCAACACCTGCAAGGTAGCGTCCCATAAAGATGGAAGCGAAAGCATTGTGGTAGTTGTCAAGACCCTCAGTGTGAGCCTTTGTACCTGTAGCGTGGCAGAACTGAACGTCCTTAAATTCCTTAGCAGCCTGAATCATAAAGTCTTCATGACCGAAAGAGTTAGCGAAAACGATGTCGCAGCCCTGGTCAACAAGGTCCTTAGCAGCAACATAGCATTCGTTGCCTTCGGGGATGTTCTTCTTGATGATAACCTGCTCATTGGTAAGACCAATAGCCTCCTGTGCTCTTAAAGCAGCATCAATGAAGTTCTTGTCATAGGTGGAGTTCTCATCATGTAAGCAAATGAAGCCGATTTTGAAATCGTCAGCAACTTCATAGTCAACGGTGAGTTCCTTCTCTGCGAGGGGAGATGCGCTCATTCCGAGCAGTTCATTGTCTGCAGTGTTTCCGCCGCAGCCTGCAACCATAGCCATCATCATCATAACGGCAAGGATTGCACAAATGAGTTTTTTCATTTTGTTTTCCTCCTGATTTGTTTTTATGTAAATTTTATTTACATCGAAATTAGTTGCGGAAGGTGATTGAATCGTCGGTCATGCTTTCAACAATCGCAAGCGATTCAACACGGATTCCTTTTTCGCGAAGCTTGTCCCCACCGCCTTGGAAGCCTTTTTCAATGGCGGCGGTAACACCGATAAGCTCAGCACCTGCTTGCGAAACAATATCAATAAGACCGCATAGCGCGTTGCCGTGAGCTAAAAAGTCGTCAACAATTACTATTTTGTCCTCTGCTGACAAAAACTCCTTGCTTATTACAACGGGATATTCGGTATTGTGAGTGTACGAATATACCTTAGACGAATAAACGTCCCCTGGTATGTTAGAGGTCTGACGTTTTTTTGCAAAAACAACGGGAACGTGCATTTTAGCACCTGCAGCAAGTGCAATAGCAATACCCGAAGCTTCAATAGTTACAATCTTATTAACACCTGCACCCGAATAGATACGGGCAATTTCCTCGCCCATTTCCATAAGAAAGTCAGAATCGAGCTGGTGATTTAAAAAATTGCCCACTTTAAGTACGTTTCCGGGACAGATTTTTCCGTCACGAAGTATTTTTTCTTCAAGTGCTTTCATAAACCCCTCCGCAAAAAAGAAAAACAGACCTTAAAAATATAAAGTCTGTTTGCCAATAATAACACCTAAATAACACCCATAGTTTGTTGCTCCAATAGTCGCATTTAAGGCTATGCGGTAGAAACATTTGGGCCGTTAATCCAAACATATATTGGCAAAACAAATTATCCACGTATAAATGTTATCACAATATACAATATTTTGTCAACGAAAATCAATATAAAATATCAAATTTGTAACTTTATACAATATGTTGTGTTTTTAGGGTGTTTGTTTATCTATTTTTTAATCACGCGCTTTTGAAAAGAAATGGCGCGCTTTTTCAGATTTCGGGTTGCCAAAAATTTCTTCTGGTGTTCCCATTTCCTCAATCACTCCATCGGCCATAAAAATAACCTTGTCGGAAACGCTTCTTGCAAATTCCATTTCATGTGTAACAACAATCATAGTGCGGTCACCGGATTTAAGGTCGCGTATAACTTTTAAAACCTCACCCGTAAGCTCAGGGTCCAGCGCGCTTGTGGGCTCGTCAAAGCAAAGCACCTCGGGGGAAAGCGCAAGCGCTCGCGCAATAGCAACACGCTGCTGTTGACCACCGGAAAGCTGACAAGGATAGGAGTCAAACTTATCGCCAAGACCTACTCTGCAAAGCAGGGATTTAGCGTTTTCCATAACCTCTTGCTCGGTTCCTTTTTTTAGAAGGGAAGGGGCAAGCATAACATTTTTAAGCGCCGTATACTGTGGGAAAAGATTGAACGATTGGAACACAAGTCCAAAGTGCAAACGGTTTTCTCTTATCTGTTGCTCGCTCATTTTTTGTAAAGCGTTTGCATCAAAAAGTGTTTTACCGTTTACCGTTATCTGTCCGCCGTCTGCGGTTTCAAGGAAATTAAGACAGCGAAGCAGCGTCGTCTTGCCACTGCCCGAAGAGCCGATTATAGTGACAACCTCGCCCTTTTCAACCGTAAAATCTATACCCTTAAGTACGGGCGTTTTTGCAAAGGATTTAGTTAATCCCTTAACCTCTAAAACTGACACAAAATCGCCTCCTTAAGTTCTGTAATAGTCAAGCTTCTTTTCTACAAAGCCAAATAAGAGAGTAAGCAGTCCGCAGAATGCAAGATAGAATATTCCTGTGTAGAAAAGCGGCCATATAAGACCCTTTGAGGTAAAGCGTTCAGCAGCCTTAATAACCTCAATAACCGAAATAACGCGAACAAGAGAGGTATCTTTTACAAGGGTAATAATTTCGTTGCTCATAGGGGCTACAATTCTCTTTACAACCTGCATAAGCACGATTTTAAAGAAAATTTGTCCCTTTTTAAGACCAAGCACCTGACCTGCCTCATACTGTCCGCGCGGAATACCCTCAATACCTCCTCTGTAAATCTCAGAGAAATAGGCCGCGTAGTTAATAACAAAGGTTATAAGCGCGGCTAAAAAACGGTCATTTTTGAAAATCGGCACTCCGAAAACTATACCGGGTGCGAAAAAGATTATAAGAATCTGAAGCATAAGGGGAGTACCGCGTATAATCCAAACAAAGAACTTTGTTACAATGCTAAGCGGCTTCCATTTAGACATAGAGCCAAACGATATAATAAGACCGAGCGGCAGTGAAAACAGCAATGTCAGTCCAAAGAGCTTTAAGGTTGTAAGAAATCCTTCAAGCAGCTCTAAATTTACATTAAGAAATTCATTCATTTTAAACACCAAAAACGGCAGCCGTAAAATCGGCCGCCGCCAAAATTTATATTAGTCTACAAGTGCGTTTGCAAGACCGTACTGGTCAGCAATCTCTTTAACCTTGCCGTTTGCGCGTAAGGTGTCAAGAATCTCGTCAACCTTTGCAGTTACATCACTGCCCTTGCGGAATGCGATAGAATAATATTCCTCAGCAGCCGCAATCTCGGTTTCCAAAATCATAAGAGAAGCGAAATCGCTGCCCTCTTTGTTAATAAGGTAGTTAGCCATTATGTAGTCGATAACACCTGCATCAGATGTTCCTCCAAGAAGCTCGGTCAGAACATCCTTCATGCCTTCCTTGTCAACATAGGTAGCCTCAGCAAAGTTTGCCTCAATGAAATCTTCACCTGCGCTGCCGCCCTCTGCTGCAAAAGTAGCATTCTTAAGAGAGGCTGCATCCTTGAACTTATCCTTGTTCTTGGAATCAATAACGATAGCCTGCTTGTTCTTCATATAGTGCTTTGAAAGGCTCATTTCTTCAGCGCGGTCCTCATCCCAGGTAAGACCGTTCCAGATACAGTCAATGGTCTTAGCGGCAAGCTCACCTTCCTTTTTAGTCCATTCAATAAGCTGGAATTCAACCTCAACGCCTAACTCCTTAGCAACAAGCTTAGCAAGCTCAGCATCAAAACCGGTCCATTCGCCGTCAACCTCAAAATCCATAGGCTCGTAATCGGTAATACCAACTACCAAAGTGCCCTTATCCTTTATGTACTCAAGGTCGCTTTCGTCCTTCTTTTCACCGCAGCCCGCAAAAACGGTAAGCATCAAAAGTGCGGCTAAAAGTAATGCAATAATTTTTTTCATATTTAACATCTCCTTTGTTGTGTTCACCATAGTATCACATTACTACGCTAAAGTCAATACCTAAAATAAAAAATCCTCCCTAAAGTGAAGGGAGGGGTTTTTATTCATAAAATTTGCAAACATCAATCCACTCGCAATAGCCCGAATATTCTTCAAGCTCAGCAATAGTAAGCTCTATTGCGCTGTTGCTGCTGCCACAGGCGGGGAAAACAGTAGTAAAACGCTTTAATGATTCGTCAAGAAAGACCTTAACGCCATCATTAACGGCAAAGGGGCATACACCGCCAACAGCGTGACCGATAAGAGTTGTTACCTCGTCGGGAGAGAGCATCTTAGCCTTTGTTCCGAATTTTGCTTTGTATTTTGGGTTGTCAATCTTAACATCGCCGGCAGCAACAATCAGTATCGCTTCACCATTTATATTAAACGAAAGAGTTTTTGCAATTCTCTGCGGCTCACATCCAAGCGCCTCTGCCGCCAAAGCAACCGTCGCACTTGAAACCTCAAATTCCTTAATTTTGTCTGCAATACCTATATTACTAAAATATTCTCTGACTTTTCCAATAGACATAAATATTTCTCCTTCAATCAATAAACCGCCGAGCGACTCGGCGGTTTATATAATATGTATAGAGTTTAGCGCTTAGAGAGAACCTCGTCCTCATACTTACGGATTTCATCAAACCACTCAGGTCCTGCGACAACGCCGCACTCCTCACAGTAGCGGTTCCAAACCTCGCCAAACGGCATGGTCTTTAACTCTTCCTGCATAACCATAAGCTCGGTAAACTCGCCGTTGTCCTGAAGCTTCTTAAGGTCAGCGTTCGGTGTGCAAAGAGCCATAAGCAGAGCCTTCTGCCAGCTACGGAAGCCAACTGTCCAAGCGGAAATACGGTTAATGCTTGCATCAAAGTAGTCAAGAGCCATATAAACACGGTCAAGAGCATCGCAGCGTACGATTTCCTTAGCCATCTCCTTGGTTTCATCGTCGAAAATCAGAACATGGTCAGAGTCCCAACGAACACCGCGTGTGATGTGAAGAGCAATCTCGTCGAAATAGCAAAGCAGGGCAGGAATCTTGTCAGATACATACTCCATTGGATGATAGTGACCGTTATCCATAAGCGGCAGACAGCCGTCGTGTGTTGCGGCAAAGGTAAGGGTGAACTCAGCAGAGCCAACGGTGTAAGACTCAACGCCGATACCAAACACCTTAGACTCAACACAGGGCTTAACAAGATTCTTGTCAAACGGCTCGGAAAGGATAGCCTCAATAGACTCCTTGTAACGCATACGCGGTCCCATACGGTCAGCGGGAACGTCCTTGAAACCGTCACCGGTCCAGATGTTCATAACGCAGGGAATACCGGTTTCGCGTGCAAAATACTCACTAATGCGAACACAAGCCTTACCGTGCTCAATCCAGAAATTGCGTACCTTCTCGTCGGGGCTGGAGAGGGTGAGACCGCTGTCAGCCATAGGATGAGAGAAGAATGTGGGGTTAAAGTCGATACCCATGTTACGCTCTTTAGCAAACTCAACCCACTTTTTAAAGTGCTTAGGTTCTAATTTGTCGCGGTCAACATACTCGCCATCCTCAAAAATAGCGTAGCAAGCGTGAACATTAAGCTTCTTTGTGCCGGGGCAAAGTGACATAACCTTATCCATATCGGCAAGCAACTGCTCAGGTGTGGTTGCCTTTCCGGGATAGTTACCCGTGGTCTGAATACCACCGGTCAGAGGACCGTCGTGGTCAAAACCGATAACATCGTCGCCCTGCCAGCAGTGAAGCGAAACAGGAATGCTCTTAAGCTTTGCAATAGCAGCATCGGTATCTACACCGATTTTGGCATATGCTGCGCGTGCATACTCATAACTGTTTGAAAAACTCATATGTATCTTACTCACTTTCGTAAAATATTTTTTTTATAATAACATAAATTTTTCCACTTGTCTATTACAATTATTGCGGAATAATGCATAATAATATTAAATTTGTGCAATTTCGGTTACTGTAAGTAACTTTTCGTTAACCTTAAATTTAATTTCAAAGCCGGAAAAAATAAACCCGTATACTCTTTCGGGGTCGCTGTGATATGCAGGGCGTGGGTCTTGACGGAGAATTTCTATAAGCACATCCCGCTTTTCGCTTGGTATGCGGCATAAAAGCTCGTCACTGATTTGAGTGTCAAGAAAATAATCGGCCGTGCTCTCTGCAAATCCCGAGGTAGCCTCAGGCTTTAGGTCGGAAATTGGCAAATAGGGCTTTATATCGAAAATCGGTGTTCCGTCCATCAAATCTGCGCCCTCAATAATGAGCACAGTTCCGTTTTGCCCGTCGTCTTTAATTTCCAAAAGCTTTACACACGAAAGACCGAGCGGATTAGGTCGGTTTGGTGAGCGGGTTGCAAACACGCCCATTCGTTCGTTACCGCCAAGTCTTGGAGGACGGACAGTTGGGGAAAATCTACCGCTTTTCTGGTCGCTGAAATGCCATATAAGCCATATGTGTGAATACCCGTCAAGTCCGCGAAGAGCGTTGCTGTCGCGATATGCAGGTGTAAAAATTATTTTGCTTTTAAGATTATTTATAAGACCGCTTTGCCGTGGTATCCCAAACTTAGTCGGAAAATCACTTTTTATATGTGCAATAGGCTTAATACTAAGCTCCATTTTTTTCACCTCAAAACCGTTTGTTTGATTTTATCATATTGATTTGCGCCATTCAAGTTTTTTGTTATTTTGTACTATAATTTTTTTACAAAAAAGTATGATTTTTTGCAAAAAAACTATATACAAGAAAAAACTTTTGTGCTAAAATATCTCAGTAATAAAAAAATATTGGGGGCGCTTTTTAATGAAATTGGTTTATGAAGGCAAAACAAAGAATGTGTACAGTCTTGATAACGGAAATGTTTGCTTAAAGTTCAAGGATGACTGCACAGGCAAGGACGGCGTTTTTGACCCGGGTGAGAACACAGTAGGTCTTACCATTGACGGTATCGGAAAGGCTAACCTTGAAACCTCTGTTTATTATTTTGAACTTTTGAAGAAGGCTGGCATAAAGACACACTATGTAAGCGCAAATCTTGACGATGCAACTATGGAGGTTCTTCCTGCAACCGTTTTCGGTCACGGACTTGAGGTTATTTGCCGTCTTGTTGCAACAGGTAGCTTTATCCGTCGTTACGGTGAGTATATGGCAGACGGAACAGTGCTTCCGGGGGGATA
Organism: Acutalibacteraceae bacterium; assembly: GCA_045590515.1. Lineage (GTDB taxonomy): Bacteria > Bacillota > Clostridia > Oscillospirales > Acutalibacteraceae > SIG589. The sequence goes on along the minus strand of JAZNRD010000012.1, from coordinate 96,151 downwards.
TGTTGAATGCACCTTCAAGAACGATGAAAAGGGCGACCCGCTTGTAACAGGTGAGGGACTTGCAGCTTTAGGCGTTATGACTCCCGCAATGTTTGAGAGTATGAAGGAGCAGACCCTCAAAATCACAAAAATTGTTGCAGACGACTTAAAGAGCATCGGTCTTGACCTTTGGGATATTAAGTTTGAGTTTGGCTACAACAACGGTGAGGTTATCTTGATTGACGAAATCGCTTCCGGCAATATGCGTGTTTATAAGGACGGCGTAATTGTTGACCCCGTTGAGCTTACAAAGCTTATCAATAACAGATAAAAAATAAACCCCGACGGTGTCGGGGTTTTCTTTTATATAATCATAACTTGTCCGTTTTTTGAAAAATGCTCGCTATATTCTTGAAGCTTTCCGCGATAAATAGTGTTAACGGGAAGAGCAAAGAAATGAACGGGCTGAACAATAGGTTTTAGCTCATTAGCGCCGCTGATTCCACCCGTTTCAAGAATATGCTTTACAAATTCAGAACAGTAAAAGGAATTTTTAAGCGCTAAGTGTATGCGAAAGGCCGCCATACAAAGCCCTAGATAATTATAATGATATTTGTTGCGGTTATAAAGCATATGCTGAATCTTATTATGTATTTCGTTATACTGCTCTTCGTTTATTTTAACAGCGAGCACAACAACGCGCGTGTTTTTAAAACGCTTAAAGGTGCCAAAGTGCGGCGACTCCTCAACAAACCCACCATAGAAAGGATTGTATGGATTAAGTCTGCCAAACGAGTACATAGTTGTAAGGCGTGGGTCAAGACTAATAGATGCGTGATTATATTCTGCGCGTGTTATAATTTTCAGCAAGCGCGAGAGTAGCGTGCCTGTCTGACTAACAACAATATATAGCTGTCTGTCCATAACATCCCTCCTTACTTAAATTTTACAATATTCGCTAAATATTGTCAAACTACAAACTTGTCATAATTCTCTTTAAATATTATCTTAGCAACTTGACATAACTATATATATATGTTATAATCCAAAACGATAGAGGTGCATTGCAAAATAAGTACCGCAAGCGTGTGCTCTGCCAAAGGGTGCTTGTGGGAAAGGGTTGCTTTGCCGAAGATGAAGCAGGGTAAAGCTTTGTCTGGCAACCGAAAATAAGATTTTGGTTGCTGTCGCAGAAATGCGGAGCGCTATCTGACAGAATTTATAAGGCTACGTGTTGCTTTTGGCAACTTTATGCTTGTGATTTTGGATGATAGTTGCCTTTGCAGCTGTCATTTTTTCTTTTGAAAGGAAGATTTATATGAAGAAAACAGTATTTACAGGTGCAGCCACCGCAATAATCACCCCTTTAACTGAAAACGGGGTAGACTATGAGCGTTTTGGTAAGCTTATTGAATGGCAGATTGCCGAGGGTATTGATGCTATTGTTGTAGCGGGCACAACGGGTGAGGGCTCGACCCTTACCGACGCTGAGCATAAAGAGGTGTTAAAGTTTGCGGTTCGGCAAATTGCGGGCAGAGTACCCGTAATAGCGGGCACAGGCTCTAACGATACTTCATACGCTATTGAGCTTACGAAATATGCTTGTGAAATCGGCGCAGATGCAATGCTGCTTATAACTCCTTACTACAATAAAGCAACACAAAAGGGTATGATAGCCTCCTTCCGCGCTATTGCTGATGCATCTACAAAGCCCTGTATTCTTTATAATGTACCCAGCCGAACAGGCTGCAACATTTTACCCGAAACCGCCGCAATTCTTGCGGAGCACGAGAATATCGTTGCAATAAAAGAGGCAAGTGGCAATCTTTCGCAGATAGCACAAGTAGCCGCCCTTTGTGGCGACAAGCTTGATATTTATTCGGGCAACGATGACCAGATAGTACCTATTTTATCGATAGGCGGTAAGGGTGTTATTTCGGTGCTTTCAAATGTAATTCCGCGTGATACCTCTGAAATGTGCCATAAGTTTATGAATGGCGAGGTAAAAGAAGCAGCAGCTATGCAGCTTAAATACTTAGAGCTTGCAAACAGCCTTTTCTTAGAGGTTAACCCCATTCCCGTCAAGGCCGCTATGACCGCTATGGGCTACTGCGAGAATATTCTCCGTCTGCCCTTGACACCAATGGAATCGGCAAATGAAGAGAAACTTTTGTCTGCTATGCGTGCACATAATCTTATATAAGAGGAGATTTTATGAATATAGCAATTTACGGTTATGGCAATTTGGGCCGTGGGGTAGAGTGTGCTGCAAAGCAAAACCCCGATATAAATCTTATAGGCGTATTTACGCGCCGCAACCCCGACAGTGTGACTACTCTGTTTGACACACCTGTTTATTCCACAGACTCAATACTTGATTTTAAGGATAAAATCGATGTTCTTATAATTTGTGGCGGAAGTGCAACCGACTTACCAGAAATGACACCTGCGCTTGCAGAAAATTTTTGCGTTGTAGATAGCTTTGATACCCACGCAAAAATACCGGAACATTTCGCCTTAGTCGATGCAGCCGCAAAGAAGAGCGGTAAACTGGCACTTATCTCGGCAGGCTGGGACCCGGGAATGTTCAGCATAAACCGTCTTTACGCGCTTTCTCTTTTGCCCGACGGTAAGGACTATACCTTCTGGGGTAGAGGAGTAAGTCAGGGTCATTCTGATGCTATCCGCAGAATTGACGGCGTTGTTGATGCCCGTCAGTATACGGTGCCCGTAAGCGAAACTCTTGCGCGTGTAAGAGCTGGCGAAACACCAGATTTAACCACAAGAGATAAGCACATACGTGAGTGCTATGTTGTTGCGGCTGATGGCGCAGATAAGGCAGAGATTGAAAGAAAAATCAAAACTATGCCTAACTATTTTGCCGATTATAATACTACCGTTACATTTATTACCGCTGAGGAGATGGCTCGTGACCACGCGGCACTCCCGCACGGCGGACTTGTCATTCGTACCGGCATAAGCGGTAAGAACGGTGAGCATAGAAACACTATCGAATACAGCTTAAAGCTTGATTCAAACCCCGAATTTACCGCAAGCGCACTCGTTGCATACGCTCGCGCAGTTAATAAAATGCATGGAAGAGGACAGACTGGCTGTGTAACTGTGTTCGATGTTGCACCTGCTGACCTGTCACTTCTCTCGGGCGAAGAGCTACGCGCAAAAATGTTATAAAAGGAATTTTTATGGATAACAGATTTTTATGTGAAAATATTGATGCACAAGAGGGACAGCTACGCTTTGCGGGGCAGAATACAGTCGCCCTCGCAAAGCAGTACGGAACACCGCTTTATTTAATGGACGAGCAGAGAATACGTGAACGCTGCAGAAGCTTTATGGCTGCTGCAAAAAAGGTTTTTTCAAGCTCACATATTATGTTTGCATCAAAGGCGGCATCCTTTAAACGCATCTATGAAATTATGCGTGAAGAGGATATGTGCATTGACGTTGTGTCATGTGGCGAGATTGCTACCGCAAAAAAAGCAGGCTTTCCGCTTTCTCGCGCTTTTTTTCATTCAAGCAATAAAACCGATGACGATATAGCATACGCTATGGAAAACGGTATAGGATATTTTGTAATTGACAACGAAGAAGAGCTTATTGCTGTAAATAACGAGGCAGGCAAAAGAGGACAGACTCAGAATATTCTCATACGCATAACCCCCGGCATCGACCCTCATACATTTGAGGCTGTTGCTACGGGCAAGGTTGACTCAAAATTCGGCTTTCCGATTATAACTGGACAGGCTGAGGAAATTGTTCGTCTTGCGCTCTCGCTTTCTAATGTTTCGCTTTACGGCTTTCACTGTCATATCGGCTCTCAGGTCTTCGATTCAGATGTATTCTTGCAGGGTGCCGATGTAATGCTTAATTTCATTGCTGAAATGCGCGATAAGCTCGGCTATACCGCAAAAATGCTTGACCTTGGTGGCGGCTTTGGCGTAAGATATCTGCCGACCGACCCAGAGCTTGATATTGAAAAGGTAATCTCTGAGATTGGCAGTGTTGTTAAAAATAAGTTAGAGGAGTTAAATCTTCCCGAAATAGAGATTGGCTTTGAGCCGGGCAGAAGCATAGTTGCCGACGCGGGTATGACACTTTATACCGTTGGAAATGTCAAAAAAATACCCGAGTTTATAAATTATGTTTCGGTTGACGGCGGAATGACCGATAATATCCGCTACGCACTTTACGGAGCACCCTATACGCTTATTGCGGCAAACAAGGTTGATGAGCCGTGTGATATGCAGTGCTCGGTCGTTGGTCGCTGCTGCGAAAGCGGTGATGTTATTCAGAATGACATATCATTGCCAAGCAGTATGAAAAGAGGGGATATCCTCGCAGTTTTAACGACAGGTGCATATAACTATTCAATGGCATCAAACTATAACCGCGTTCCGCGTCCGCCTATTGTAATGCTAAAGGATAACGAGTCTTACATAGCGGTTCGTCGCGAAACCCTTGACGATATAGTAAATCTTGATAATTAACAAAACTCCCTTGGACGATTCCAAGGGAGTTTTTTGTTTAGAAATATTTTATCATATATATTGCATCTGCGTATGTGCCGTCTTTATATTTCATATTATTTTTCATCATACCGTATTGAGAAAAACCAAAGGATTTATAAAGGTTAATAGCACGGGTGTTGCTTGCAACAACCTCAAGCTCAGCTTGTTCAAAGCCGTAGTTTCTTGCAATATCAAGCAAAATCGAAAACATTGCTTTTCCAAGTCCAAATCCAAAATATTTTTTTGATAGAGCAATAGAAACAGAGCAGCGGTGTCGGTAGCGTATTTTGTTTGCAATAGGTGAGAAAGCGCATATACCAGCAATCTTATCATCAATCAAAGCAACAAGCATAAGCTCGTTTTCGCTATGTAATCTACCGTTTATAAAGTCTTCCTCTTGGGAAATTGTAAATGCGATTTCTTCCGGTTCATTTAAAAGAAAAGGAGTTTCTGCACTGGCACGCTTTAAAAATTCAAGCAGCTCAGCAGCATCAGAGGGAACAGCGTTGCGCACAATAGCCTGTGTTCCGTTTTTTAAAGAAATTTCGCGTTCATCAAACAGCATAATACTACCTCAAACAAAAAAGTAATTTAAATATTTGTATCATGTGTTTAGAAAATTGTCAATAACTTCTTCACAATTACTTTTTTGTGGCAGGATACTCTGTGTCGGCATTGTTTTGACCGCTCCGAGCGGTGCCCAAAACAATAGCCTTACTCGAGACTTTGGCAGAGTGTAAAACCTATCGCGGTTTTACACCTGCATCGACGAACCTACGGTTCTCATCCGTACCAAAGAAAACAACAAACCACCCCAAAAGGGTGGTTTGTTGTTTTGGCTGGGGTGGCAGGATTCGAACCTACGAATGCAGCAGTCAAAGTGCTGTGTCTTACCGCTTGACGACACCCCAGTATTAAGTTTAAAAATCCTGCCACTGTGGCAGGGTACGGTGCGCTCGCTTCTTTTGTCGACGTCTCCGAGCCGTTGCGCCAAAATCGCGTGCTGCCGACTTCGCAGTCTGCAAAGCCTATCGCGGCTTTGCAGCAGCTTCGACGAACCTACGAATGCAGCAGTCAAAGTGCTGTGTCTTACCGCTTGACGACACCCCAATATTAATTTCGTGTGCAGTTTCGTGTGCACTTTTATATGAATTCCCTATATTTAGAAATGCCGCAGGCATGGAGCCTGCGGTATTCTTGGGGTGGAAGATGGGATTCGAACCCACGATCTCCAGTGCCACAAACTGGCGCTTTAGGCCAACTAAGCTACATCCACCATATTACACGCCGAAACGCAAAAACTATTATAACACAGTTGACGAATTTGTCAACACTTTTTTAAAGAATAAAATCTTCTTCCTTGTAATTTTTTCCTATCTCCGCAATATGCGGTGTGCGTTTTAAAACATCGTATTTATATTTTCTGCAGCTATCGTTTGCCGCAACAACACCGCGCTTACTGCAAAGCACCTCGTTTTCGCTGTCAAACTCTCGCGAGAAAAGGCAGTGCTTGCAAGCGTGGGGAATATCCTTTTTAAAAAGCTTGTTTTTCATAAAGCCACCTCAAAAGATATAATATCACAAATTACTTTATATTTCTACACATATTTTAAATTTTTGCGCTCACTCACCGAAATAATCAAAAATACGCTCATTAAAATCAGTGCAAGTGCACTTGCATATGTAAAAGAGGTGTTCTGTCTTATCGTGCTAACGCTGTTAGAGAGTGTTTTTATAGTGCGGATGTCAAGCGTTAGACATATGTATGTAATAGCGGAGGACACCGCTGCGTGAAAGAGCCTGCATGCTAAAAAAATACTGTATTTAGGCGCACACTCTTTGCCGAGTGAATAAATCTGGCAATGCACAGAAAAGCCTGAAAAGCTGAGCAGTGCGCTCATCACTAAAATGTTGCCGCTTGCTATATAAAGCCCGTTCGTTACTTCGCAGCAATAAGAAATAACTTTCGTGAAAAGTGTCGGAAAAATACCGCAGTTTATTATACTTAAAAATGCAGAAAAGAGCACAACCCAGCCGCATATGCCGAAAACTGCACTCGCACCGTCTGCGGCACTTTCGACAAAAGCATCGCGTAAATTTTCCTCTTTACATTTTGTTTCAATGTTTTCAGCGCATTGCCGCCATTCAACGATTATCGCCAATAAAACCGTCGCTACCGCTTGCGCTAAGAGCAAATATTTTCCTACCGTGCGGTCGTTAAGCATTCCTCCGCCAACGGCCGAAATAATGAATGCAGGTCCCGCGTTTACAGAGTAAAGCGCCATTCTTTTTGCTCTGCTTTGAGATATTTTTCCGTCGTTATGGAGCGCTTTAATCATTTTCATTCCGACAGGGTATCCGGCAGTAAAGGACATTAAAAAAGCACAAAATTGCTCGCCCGTAAGGTGAAAGAGTTTTTTGGATATGGGTGATAAAATTTTTGCAAAAAGATTAAGCACACCGCTTTTTTGACAAAAAAGTGCTATAACACAAAAAGGGAATAAGGATGGAATTATAATTTCTCCGCACATTAAAAGTCCGTCACGTGCACCCTTTGCGGACAGATGTGGAAAGCAAAGCGTAAGAGTACCGAGTGCTACGGCTATAAATCCAACAAACCCAATTTTAAAAACTTTTCCTTTCACAAAAAACACCTCGTTTAAGTATACGACGGCGTGCTTTAGAATATTATTTCTTAGAAATGGGGAAGAAATATGGCAAAGAATAAAATAGAAGAGCTTAGCAGGAATTTTGAAATTACAGGTGCGCTTTCGGGCGGCGCGCATATAGAGCTTTTTTCAAATAAGGAAGCCATAATTGACGGAATTAAAGGGGTTATAGAGTATAGTGATTGCTTTATAAAACTTAATGCAGGCAGAGGCACACTTGAATTTTGGGGTACCGGACTTCAGATTTCCTCGCTTGATGCCGATGGTATTGTAATTTGCGGAAAAATTGAAAAGCTTGAATTTTGTATGTAGGGGTGCAGTATGATTTTTCTAAGACTTTACCGTTTTTTTTCGGGTAAGGTAAAGGTTTGTGTGAGCGGAGAATTTGCGGAACGAATACTAAATTTATGTGCACATAACGGAATATCAGTTTGGGGCATTAGAAAGAAAAACGGCAAAATAACCCTCTTTATGTCTGTAAGAGATTTTAGGGCTATAAGGTATGTTATTCGCGGCAGTAAGCTTAGGTTACATATTTTAAAAAAATACGGTTTTCCGTTTATTGCAAACAGATATAAACATCGTTACGGTCTTTTTTTCGGCGTTATGTTATTTTTCTTTATTCTTTATTTTCTTTCGGGATTTGTGTGGAATATAAATATTTCGGGCAATAGCACCGTTTCGGATAAAACAATAATAAACGCCTGCAGACAAATCGGTATAAAAGAGGGAATAAAAAAATCCGAAATAGATGCCCTGCAAAAACGCGTAGAGCTGCTTACAAAGGTGGATGGACTTACTTGGTCGGCAATAAATATCGAGGGCTGTGTTCTTACGGTCGATGTAACCGAGGCAGAGGAAAAAGAAAAAAATAAGAATATGCCAAGTAATCTTGTTGCAGCCGATAACGGAAAAATCGTAAAAACAGAGGTCATAAGCGGTCAAACAAAGGTAAAAGCAGGTGATTTTGTCGCAAAAGGCGAGGTGCTTGTGTCCGGAATATACGAGCTTAAAAACGGCAATACACAGCTTACGCGTTCAAGCGGTGAAATATATGCGGAGGTTGAAAAAACAATAAGTGTTACTGTGCCGCTAAAGCAGAGAATAAACACGCTATGCGGCAGTTCGCATAAGCGGTATGTTCTTAGCTTTTTTGGTCTTAAAATTCCACTGTATTTAGGCGAATTCAGTCAAAATTATGTGCGAAATGACAGCATAAAAACAATAAAAAACGGCGAGTTTTATATTCCGATTTACTTGCACTGCGGCGAATATATGCGAATAGAGGAGAACGACATAACACTGACTGAAACCGAAGCGGTAGAATTAGCGCGTGAGCAGCTATCAAAAAGAATTTCAGACTCGGAAATTATAAAAGCAGAGGAGAGAATTGATAGAAATAACGATAAAATAACGCTTAAATATTTTCTGAAATTAAAAAAAGATATAGCAAAAGAAGAAATTTTGCTAATTAGTACTACAAAATAAAAATAGTTTATGTTATACTATAATGGAATTATTATATTAAGGGGAAAATTGCTTGGAAAAGAATATTAAAATTGAGCGCGTAGACCAGATAGCAGGTCTTTTCGGCAACTTTGACGAGAACGCCAAAAGGATTGAAAAGGAATACGGTGTCAGCATAACCTCACACCTCAACATGATTAAAATATCGGGCAGTGACTACGGCGTGGAAAACGCCGTCCGCGCGGTTGAGGGACTCATAAAGCTAATAGATAAAAACGAGGCTATTAACGAGCAAAATCTTCAGTATGTATTTTCACTTGTCAGCGACGGTGAGGACGACAAAATAGAGCGCCTTACCGACTCTGACTGCATTTGCATAACTTCGCGCGGAAGACCCGTAAAGCCAAAAACGCTCGGTCAGAAGCAATATGTTGAGGCAATTAAAAATAATACAATCACAATCGGTGTCGGTCCTGCGGGAACGGGTAAAACCTATTTAGCTGTCGCGATGGCGGTAAAGGCATTTCGCGCAAAGGAAATTAACCGAATAATATTAACAAGACCTGCCGTTGAAGCGGGTGAGAAGTTAGGCTTTCTGCCCGGTGATTTACAGCAAAAGGTTGACCCTTATCTTCGTCCACTTTACGATGCACTTTTTGATATGCTCGGTGCCGAAAGCTTTGCGCGCTGTCAAGAGCGCGGCGATATAGAGGTCGCTCCGCTTGCGTATATGCGCGGGAGAACGCTTGACGACAGCTTTATAATCCTTGACGAAGCACAAAACACCACAAGCGAGCAAATGAAAATGTTCTTAACCCGTCTCGGCTACAACTCAAAGGCTGTTGTAACGGGTGATATTACGCAAATCGACCTGCCTGACGGTAAGAAATCGGGACTTAAAGAGGTTGTGTCGATTTTAAAGGGCATAGATGATATTGCAATTTCGAAATTTTCGGGAAGAGATGTTGTAAGACACCGTCTTGTGCAAGAGATTATCAAGGCATATGAAAAGTTTGAGGAAAGAAAAAATGAAAATAAAAATTCTAATTCAAAACACGCAAACAAAGCATAGGGTTACTTTTTCACTTTGCCGTCTTATAAAAAAAGCCTGCAAAACCACCCTTAAAAATGAGGGTTTTCCTGCAGATGCTGAAATAAATGTCACCTTGGTTGATGATGAGGAAATAAAGCGTCTAAACGCTCAGTTTCGCGATATTGACCGCTCGACCGATGTACTCTCATTTCCGCTCGGTGATAATGGCGAGTATGATATAAACCCCGAAAATAACGCTTGTATGCTTGGCGATGTTGTGTTGTCGCTTGAACACGCCGCCGCACAGGCTTTGGAGTTCGGTCATAGCTTTTCGCGTGAGGCAGCGTATCTCACCGTCCATTCCGTTTTACATCTTTTGGGATACGACCATATAAACGACGAAGAGGAACGCAAAATTATGCGTGAAAAAGAAGAACAGGTTATGAAACTAATGAAATTGGAGCGTTAAAATGAAAAAATCAGCATTTATAGCCGTAGTAGGAAGAGCAAATGTAGGAAAATCTTCCTTTGTAAATAAGGCAGTTGGCGAAAAGGTCGCAATAGTATCGGACAAGCCCCAGACAACTCGCACAAGGATTATGGGTGTTCTGACCAAGGGCGACGACCAGATTGTTTTTATAGATACCCCCGGCTTTCATAAGCCACACAACACTTTAGGGGAAAATATGATGAAGGCAGTAGGCGCGGGACTTTCTGATGTTGATGCCGCTGTGTTTATGATAGAGGCGGTTACGCGCTTTAAGTTTGACCTCGACAATCTTCCGCCGGCAGAAATTAAGCTTATGGACGAAATAAAAAAGCGCAACATTCCTGCGATTTTAGCTGTCAATAAAATTGATTTGCTTGAGGACAAGGAAGAACTTTTGCCGATAATTAACGCATATTGTTCTCAGTTGCCTTTTGCTGCGGTTGTTCCGTTTTCAGCTAAAAGCGGCGACGGCGTAGAGATACTCATAAACGAGCTTATGCCGTTTTGCAAGGAATCGGTACACTATTTTGACAGCGACACCGTAACCGACCAGTCGGAGCGCACAATGGTCGCTGAAATGGTTCGTGAAAAGCTGCTTCGCACGCTTGATAACGAGGTTCCGCACGGCATAGCAATAGACCTTGAACAGTTTTTTGAAAGTGACAGCCGCGACGGTGAGCCGATTTTGAATGTCAGTGCGGTTATTTACTGTGAAAAGGAAAGTCACAAGGGCATAATTATCGGCAAAAAGGGCGCACTGCTTAAAAAAATCGGCACCCTTGCGCGTAAGGATATAGAAAACTTTTACGGAATAAAGGTGTCGCTTAAACTCTGGGTAAAGGTCAAGGAAAATTGGCGCAGTATGCAGGGTGCAATTCACGGCTTTGGACTTGACTGATTTTACCTTAAATAATTAAGGCAATGCTTCAAACACTATTTTCGGTGATGAAAATGAGTGAAAAAACGGCTTGGGAAAAATTTGTAAACACAGGCTCGGTTGAAGCGTATTTAGAATACAAAAGTATAGTAAATGGTGGTGAGACGGGTGAGCATTTCGACCGACGGAATAGTGATAAAGGTTAACAATGTGGGTGAGTATAACCGTAGTATTTCGGTGCTTACGGCGGAACACGGCATAATTCACGCCTTTGTTCACGGAGCAAGGAGCCTTAAAAACAAAAACAATTCCGCTACGACCTTGCTTTGCTATTCTCATTTTACCTTCTCGCAAAAAAAGGATACATATACGGTTACCGATGCTACGGTAAACAAACTTTTTTTCAGCCTTAACGGCGATATTGAAAAGCTTGCCCTCGCTCAGTATTTTTGCGAGCTTTCGCTTTGCCTTGCACCTGTCGAGGATGACTCGCGCGAATATTTGCGGCTTATGCTAAACTCGCTTAATTTCCTCAGTAATTCGTCGCGTGAGCCACTTCTGCTCAAAAGCATAATGGAGCTCAGACTTCTCTCAATATCAGGTTACACGCCCGATATTGTCGCTTGTAGAGATTGCGGCGAGTACGAGAGCGATGTTATGCATTTCGATGCACTGAACGGAGAACTTTTTTGTGACGGCTGTCGTCCGTCGGGAGCCCGACTTATACCGATAAGCCGTGGGGCGCTTGCAGCAATGCGGCATATCGTTTATTCGGATTTTGAAAAGCTTTATAGTTTCTCAATACCGGAGGATACGCAAAAAAACTTAAACGCCGCATGTGAGGCATTTTTGCTCTCTCAAACCGAACGGAAATTTACTACACTTGATTTTTATAAGGGCTTAGTGTGATATTATGTACGACATTAAAAAATGCTGTAAAGTGCTTGAACTGAATAAGGTGTTAAATCTTCTTGCAGGCGAAACAGGTATGGCAGATGCTGCCGCACTTGCAGAAGAGCTTTGCCCCTCGTTTGACGAGTTTACCGTTAAAAAATGGTTAGCAGAAACGGGAGATGCCCATAGTCTTATGGCTCGCTTTGGCGCGCCGTCTTTTAGTGGTGCACCAAATGTAAACAGCGCACTTGCGCGCGCTAAGGCGGGCGGAATTCTCTCTCCGTCAGAACTTTTGGCTGTTGGCGAAACACTGCGTGTTATCCGTACGGTTAAGGAGTGGCGGCAGGGCGCAGATTCTTCTAACGAAACCGCACTTGACGATTATTTTGAGCGCTTAGTGCCTAATAAATTTTTCGAAGAAAAAATCTTTCTTTCTATAAAAAATGAAGAAGAGCTTAGTGATAACGCATCGACGGCGCTTTTTGATATCCGCCGCAAAATTTCCTCGTCGGTTTCAAATATCCGCTCGCGCCTTGATAAGTTAGTTAAGGGGCAGTCGGCAAAATATTTGCAGGAAAATATTGTCACCCAGCGTGACGGCAGATATGTTGTGCCCGTAAAAGCAGAGCACAGAGGAGAGGTTGCAGGTCTTGTCCACGATACCTCTGCTTCGGGCGCTACGCTGTTTATAGAGCCTATGGCAGTTGTTGAAATAAACAATGAAATCAAGGTGCTGAAGGCAAAAGAAAAAGCCGAAATTGAGCGAATTTTAGCTGAGCTTTCGGCTATTGCTTCCGATTTTGCAGATAGCACGATGCTCTCTTTCGACGCACTTGCGTACATAAACCTTGTTTTTGCAAAGGCAAAGCTCGGCTACCGTATGCGCGCAACAATTCCGACTATAAATAATGAGCGCAATATTTATCTCAAAAATGCGCGCCATCCTCTTATAAAGCCGTCAGATGTGGTCCCTGTGACCGTTTCGCTCGGTAAGAATTACGACACTCTTATAATCACAGGCCCCAACACAGGCGGAAAGACCGTTACGCTTAAAACTATTGGTCTTTTGACGCTTATGACAATGTGCGGACTTATGATTCCCGTAAGTGACGGCAGCACTGTTCATATCTTTAGTAAAGTTTTGGTTGACATAGGCGATGAGCAGAGTATAGAGCAGTCACTTTCAACCTTCTCTGCGCATATGGCAAACATTATAAACATTTTAGAAATTGCTGATAACGATTCGCTCGTACTGATTGACGAGTTAGGCTCGGGCACCGACCCCGTTGAAGGCGCGGCGCTTGCAAATGCAATTTTAATGCGTTTTCGTGAGAAGGATGCCCGTATTGCCGCAACCACCCACTATGCAGAGCTTAAATCCTACGCTCTTGATACCGACGGTGTTGAAAACGCTTGTTGTGAGTTTGATGTGCAGACTCTTCGTCCAACCTACCGTCTGCTTGTAGGCGTGCCCGGAAGGTCAAACGCTTTTGCAATTTCAAGTCGCTTAGGTCTTGAAGAGGGAGTGGTAGAAACTGCAAAAAGTCTTATAGACAAAGACGATTTGCGCCTTGAAAATATTATAGAAACGCTTGAGCAGTCGCGTTTGGAGGCTGAGCGTGAGCGTGAGGCGGCAAACAAGCTTCGCGCAGAGCTTGCGTCCGCTAAAAACAGCGTAAAAGAAAAGCTCGAAGCTCTTGAGCGTGAGCGTGTGAAACAAGCAGAAAACGCCAAAGCAGAGGCTATGCGCATAGTCGAAAACGCACGCGCACAGACCAATAAACTGCTGACAGAGCTTGAAGATATTAAGAAGAGTATGACACGCGATAATGCGGCAGAAAAGCTTTCGCGTGCAAGAAGCAGCATTAAGGGCGGACTTAACCGTATGCTCGACGATGCCGACCCCGTAATTAACAGAGCAGAGGACGATTATGTTCTTCCCCGTGCACTAAAAGCGGGTGATAATGTTGTTATATTTGATATTAATAAAGCGGCTACAGTTCTTTCGGTTGACGAAGAGGGCGGTACGGCATTTGTACAAGCAGGCATTATAAAGACAAAGGTGCCTATATCTAATCTTCGCCTTGAAAAGAAAAAGGAAGAGCAAAAAAATCGCACTCGTACCGTAAAGGGTGTAACTGGTAGGGCAGAGCGAACCGCCACAACCGAGGTAGATTTACGCGGAATGGCGAGTGACGAGGCTATTATGGAACTCGATAAATATATAGATAACGCCGTAATGTGCGGAATTCCTAGTATTACGGTTATTCACGGCAAGGGTACCGGAGTACTGCGGAAGGCTGTGCAAGCGCATCTCAGACTTCATAAAAACATCCGTTCCTACCGTCTTGGCGTTTTTGGCGAGGGCGAGGACGGCGTAACAATAGCCGAAATAAAGCAATAAAAAAACGCAGGTCATTGACCTGCGTTTTAATTTATCTTATAAACTTGTCGTGAACTGCGTTAAGTGCACGCTCGCCCTGCTCAGCATCAACAAGAACAGAAATCTTGATTTCACTTGTCGAAATTGTTTCAATGTTTATGCCGGCATCATAAAGTGCCTCAAACATCTTAGAAGCAATACCGGGGTGAGATTCCATACCTGTACCAACGATTGATACCTTGCAAACGCTCTCATCGTGAACAACATGCTTGTAATTGAGTGTGTCAGAAAGTGACTTGATACTCTCAATAGCAAGTGCACACTGGTCCTGTGTAACGGTGAAGGTGATATCCTTTGTGCCGTCACGACCAACCGACTGTAAAATAATATCAACATTAACCTTAGCCTGAGCTAAACGGTTAAATACCTTAAACGCAATACCTGGCTGGTCAGCAAGACCAACTATTGAAATTCGTGAAACATTGCTGTCCTTTGCAGCTCCTCTAATGATTGTTTTTTCCATATTGACAACCTCCTTAACGATTGTACCCTTAATGTCGGGTGTAAGACTTGATAAAACCTCGAGTTCTACGCCGTGCTTCTTTGCCATCTCAACCGAGCGGTTGTTAAGTACCTGTGCGCCGAGCGTTGCAAGCTCAAGCATTTCCTCGTGTGTAATTTCGTCAAGCTTCTTAGCGTTTTTAACTATGCGCGGGTCAGCGGTGTAAACACCGTCAACATCGGTATAAATCTGACAAATGTCAGCCTTAAGCTCTGCAGCAATAGCAACAGCGCTTGTATCCGAGCCGCCGCGGCCAAAGGTTGTAATATCGTCGTACTTGTTAAGACCCTGGAAGCCTGCAACAATAACGATTTTTCTCTTGTCAAGCTCTCTGCGAAGACGCTCTGAATCAATACGCTTAATTCTTGCTACCGAATAGTTAGAGTCGGTCTGGAATCCAGCCTGCCAGCCAAGCAGCGAAACAACGGGAAGACCCAAAGACTCAATAGCCATAGCAAGCAAGGATATTGACATCTGCTCACCTGCAGATACGAGCATATCCATCTCGCGCTTTGAAGGACCGTTCGGATTTACCGAAAGTGCCTTTGCAATAAGCTCATCGGTTGTGTCGCCCTGAGCAGAAACAACAACTATTATGTTGTTGCCCTTTTTGTAGTCTCTTTCAATTATGCGTGCAACATTGAAAAGACGCTCATTATTGGCAACCGACGAACCACCGAATTTCTTTACGATTAGTGCCATAAAATTCCTCCGTTATATAAATCACAAAGTGACCGTTTACTACATAATATAGAATAATTTTTGTGTTTGTTAATCAATTATACGGAAAACGCTGTAATCCTTAATGCCGCTGTTTTCAAGCATCTCGGTTAAAGCATATTTTGTCTGCTTGTTAGCAAGATATACCGCGCTGTCACCGTAAACAACCGCGCCGCTTAATTTGTCTGAATCGTTTGCAGCTGTGATAACCATATAATTATACACTACTGCATCAGAATCGGCAACATAATTTTCTTTGGCATCCTCCCAGAAGAGATATTTGCGAGCGGAAAGATGCTTTACACAGTCAATAACATCGGCAACAACAGCGCTTGCAGTCGGAAGCTTTCCTGCGCCGCGACCGTAAAATGCAACATCGCCTATAGCATCGCCGGTCACCTTAACAATGTTAAATACATCCTCAACGGTTGAAATAACACTTCCCATAGGAATAGCGGCAGGGGAAACAGATGCACTGAGAGTTCCGTCGGGTAAGAGCTTTGCGTTACCGATAAGCTTTATAACATAGCCTGCGGCCGCCGCAGCCTCTACATCAGATAACTTCATTCCGCGGATGCCCTCAGTTTTAATGCTTTCGGGATACACATGGCAGCCAAAAGCCAGAGAAGCTAAAATGCATATTTTTCTTGCAGCATCGTGTCCGTCAATGTCGGCAGACGGGTCGCGCTCGGCATATCCCAAACGCTGTGCCATCGAAAGTGCGTCGTCAAACTGCATATTTTCCTTTATCATCTTGGTGAGAATAAAGTTGGTTGTTCCGTTTAAAATGCCCGAAATTTCGGATAAATCGTTAGCGGCAAGGCACTGTGCAATAGGACGTAGCACGGGAATACCACCGCCAACGCTTGCCTCGAACAAGAAATTTATATTGTTATCCATTGCTATTTTAAGCAGCTCTGCACCCTTTAGTGCAACAAGCTCTTTATTAGAGGTAACAACACTCTTTCCGGCAAGCAGACACGCCTTTACATAGTCGTAAGCAAAGGTAGCTCCGCCTGCGGTTTCAACAACAACCTTTATATCGGGGTCGTTCAGAATATCATCAAAATTCTTTGTGAATTTATCGGAATAGGGAAGCCCGTCAAAATCGCGTATGTCAAGAATGTATTTTAAATTGATTTTTCTCTTGGCCTTTTCGCTTATAAGCGCATTGTGATTTATTATTATCTCAGCAACACCGCTTCCGACAACTCCGTGACCGATTATTGCAACATCAACCATTATTATTCTCCTTTATATAATCTGCTCTGCCGAAACAACGCCCGACAGCATATTGAGTTCGTTTAGCATTTCACCAACCGAGCACTGTTCACTATCAATTCGGATAGAAACCGTAACCGCTGCAACACGGTTTGCGGGAATACCCTGGTTAACAGTAAGAACATTAGCATTATATTTATAAAGCGTTGACAGAAATTCGGAAAGACATCCCGCCTCGTCGCGTAACTCTGCTCTAAGATTTATAACGTGCTGCTCGTCGTACGAAAAAATAACATCTTTATATTTGTAAAATGCGCTGCGGGATAGTCCGCACTTCTGCGCTGCATCAGATGCGTTCTTAGCATCACCCGAGGCTAACATTTGTTTCGCGTTTAAAACACGCGAAAAAACATCGGGCAGGGCAGATATGTGCACAAGAGCTAATTTTTTGTCGTTCATTGTGTCCCTCACAGAAAAACATTTGTATTTGTATGCATAAGATAATAGCACAAAAAATGCCGAAAATCAAGGGAATTATTAAATTTGTTAAAATTTGCACAAATACTATTGCTAAGAAGAAAAAAATAGGTTATTATAATACAAAAAGCAGAAAAAGTGAGGTGCTTTTATGACGGTTGAAACTAAAAGAAAATTTTTGATTGATACTGCGTTTATTGTTTTAATCGCTGCAATTTTATACTTTGTGTTTCGCTTTTGTATGATATATCTTTTGCCGTTCGTAATTGGTCTTTTGCTTGCGGTAATTGTTCAGCGCCCTGCAAATTTTATATCTCAAAAAACTAAAATAGGTAAGGGTGTTTTATCGGTTATTCTTGTTGTAATATTATATCTTGCAACGATATCCCTAATAACAGGCCTTGGCTTTTTTGCTTACAACCGCATATCCTTGTTTATTTCCTCGCTGCCCCAGTATTTAAGTACACTTAGCGAAATTTTTGGTAATTTGAGCACACGACTTTCAAATGTGTTGGAAGAACTGCCTGATAAGGCTATTGCGGCACTTAATTCTATGCCTGAAACAATTATTTCCCGCGTAACAAGCGCTGCTACGGGCTTTTTGTCAACCGCCGCTACAACGGTTGTTAAAAGCGCACCGAGCTTACTTATAACCGTTATCGTAACCGTTGTTGCAAGCTGCTATCTTGCGAAGGATTATGATAGAATTATGCGCTTTATCCATTCGCGTATGAATAAGAAGACAAACCGCATAATTTCCAGTACCAAGGAGATTTTTTTTAATAGCATCTTAAAGCTTGTTAAAAGCTATTTGCTGCTTATGATGATAACCTTTGCAGAGTTAAGTCTCGGTCTGCTTATAATCGGCGTTAAAAATCCCGTTACAGTCGCCGCTATAATTGCGGTGATTGATTTGCTTCCCGTTCTCGGTACGGGTGCAGTTGTTATCCCTTGGGGAATT
Organism: Acutalibacteraceae bacterium; assembly: GCA_045590515.1. GTDB lineage: Bacteria > Bacillota > Clostridia > Oscillospirales > Acutalibacteraceae > SIG589. The sequence goes on along the minus strand of JAZNRD010000012.1, from coordinate 77,889 downwards.
GTAGCGCTGATAAGCGGAAATGTTTGGCGCGGAATCGGACTTTTGCTTTTGTATCTCATAATCACAATCGTCCGTAATTTCTTAGAGCCTAAGATAATAGGCGACCAGGTAGGTTTATACCCGCTTGTAACCCTTATAGCAATGTTTGTGGGTCTCCGTCTGTTTGGAATGTTTGGAATGCTGGCATTCCCTGTTGCACTTATTATTATTGTGAAGCTTCAAAAACAGGGAACTATAAATCTCTTTGGAACACCGGTTGACCAGAAAGAATAATATAATAGTCTGACCGCCCGTTTTATTCGGGCGGTTTTTCTTTACCCAAAATAAAACTCTTTGCATAGAATGTATTGTCTGGGGTGGTATTTTTGGAAAAGCATTCAATTATCACCGGAACGATAACCTATGCAATTCGCGGACGGGACATCCTTCGCCGTCAGGGCTATTCTGCAAATATGGAAAAAACAAAGCAAAGTCTAACCCACGGCTGTGGATACAGCATAACCGTTTCGGGCGATATTAAGCAAATAGAGGCAATACTGAAAAATGCCGGAATAAAAATTTTAGAAATATATTCGAAATAAAGTAGGGCACAGGGCATACGCTCTGTGCCAAAGTTTTATAGGGGGAAAGCTATGATATATCTTGATAATGCTGCAACGACGGGCAAAAAACCGCAGTCAGTAATCTATGCCGTAAATAGCGCACTGAAAACGCTATGCGCAAATCCCGGCAGAAGCGGTCACAGTGTGGCAGAGAGGGTAGGTGAAATGGTATATAATACACGAAAAAAGGTGGCTAAAATGTTTGGTGCAACCCCTCATAATGTGGTATTTACGCAAAACTGCACAGAGTCGCTTAATTTCGTAATTAAGGGTGTCCTTGAAAAAGGGGACAGTGTTATTATTTCCTCGCTTGAACACAATGCCGTAGCGCGTCCGGTGTTTAAGCTCCTTAGCGAGCAGCAGATAGAATGTGATATTGCCGAGGTAATTATGGGTGACAGCGAAGCCACGTTTCGCTCGTTTGAGCGGCTTGTCCGCGAAAATACAAAGTTAATTATCTGCACTCACGCTTCAAATGTGACGGGAGAAATTCTGCCCATTGCAAAAATAGGCGAGCTTTGCAAAGAAAAGAATATTCTTTTTGCGGTTGATGCTGCTCAGTCGGCAGGAGTATTGCCTATCAATATGAAAAAGATGAATATAGATTTTTTGTGCGTAGCGGCGCATAAGGGGTTATATGCGCCTATGGGAACGGGCTTACTTATTTGCGAGAAACCTCTACCAAAAACACTGATTGAGGGCGGAACGGGGACCTATTCAAATATGCTCTCACAGCCCGAGGATATGCCCGAACGACTTGAAAGCGGAACCCTAAACATTCCCGGAATAGCGGGCGTATCGGCAGGGATAGATTTTATAAATATGACCGGAATAGAAAAAATCTATAAACACGAGATTATGCTATGTAAAAAGCTATGGGCAGAACTATCAAGTATTGATGGTATAATTCTTTACACGCAAGAACCAAAGGAAAACAAAACCGCACCCGTTATTTCGTTCTCGCTTGAAGGCAGTACGAGTATGCAAATAGCCTCGTATTTGTCCGAAAAAGGAATAGCAGTGAGGGCAGGGCTGCACTGTGCACCGCTTGCTCATTTTACCCTTGGAACGCAGGACTCTGGAACTGTGAGGGTATCACCGTCTGTGTTTAACACCGAAAATGACGTAAAAGGCTTGGTTTCGGCTATAAAATCATACAAAAATTTGCAAAAAAAGTATTGATAATATTTTATAATATGATAAAATAAATATGAATAAAGATTTGTGAACGGAAGTGAAAGTATGACAGCGTTCCTTGATTCCATAGCCAATATGTTTGTTCAGGTATTTTATGCCGTGAGGAATATCCGCCCTGCAGACATTATTGATATTTTGGTTGTCGCCTTTGTTATATACAAATGCGTAGAGCTGTTTAAAAAGTCTCGTGCGGGTCAGCTTATGAAGGGTATATTTATACTTGTTCTTATCGCTGTGCTTGCTCATTGGTTGGAGCTTGTAACTGTAAAATGGCTGCTTAATAAATTGATTGATTCTGCCATTATCGTAATCGTTATTGTGTTCCAGCCCGAAATCCGCAAAACGCTTGAGCGTGTAGGTCGTGGTCAGCTTGGCGGAAAGAGCACCTACTCTGACGAGCGCGAGGGACTCCTTCACTGTATAGATTCGGTATGCAAGGCCTGCGCTTCGATGCAGGAGCAAAAGGTTGGCGCGCTTATTGTGTTTGAGCGCTCAACCCTTTTGGGAGAAATCGTTGATACAGGTACTACCATTGATGCCGAAGCATCAACCCAGCTTATAACCAACGTCTTTTTCCCGAAATCTCCGCTTCACGACGGTGCGGTTTTAATCCGCGACGGAAGAGTGCTGTCGGCTGGCTGCATATTACCGCTTACCGCTAATGATAATCTTAATTCTTCGCTTGGAACACGCCATCGTGCCGCACTTGGTATGAGTGAAAATTCCGATGCAGCAGTTGTCGTTGTATCAGAGGAAACGGGTATAATATCTATAGCCGTAAACGGTGAAATCACAAGAAATTATACGCCTATAACCCTTCGTGAAGAGCTTAACCGTCTGATGTTCATTGACGATGCAGAGAACGCCGGCGGTATTCGCGGATTCCTTAAGGGACATTTTAAGAAATTAAAGAAATAGGAGGTAGGACCAGAGTGTCATCTGCAAAAGATTTTTTCAGTAATCTGTTTTACAATAAAAAATTTGTTCTTGCCTTCTCGCTTGTAATTTCCTTTATTTTATGGCTTATTATTTCAATAAACGAAAATCCGGAACGCGAGCAGATATATAGCGATATTACAATCGCCATTTCGACCGAGGGAACCGCCGCGGGAGAGCTTGGACTTGATGTTATATCCACCAACGCCACAACCGCATCCGTCAAGGTAAGCGGACCAAGCTATGTTTTAGCTTCACTATCGCCCAACAACATATCCGTTACTGCTTCTCTTGCAGAGGTAAATGAGGTTGGCACCTTTGATTTAAACCTTACCGCCGCCTGTGCGAATGAGTCAAGCGTTAAGGTTGTCAGCATTACACCGCAAAAAATAACTGCAAAGTTTGACTACACCGATACCAAGCTCTATAACGTCGAGGTTGATGCAAAAGGCGCTACTGCAGTTTCGGGACTTGTTGTTGATACACCTGTTGTAAGCAACAGCAGTGATTCTACCGTATCTATTAGCGGAGCCAGAACTGACCTCGAAAAGATTGCGCGTGTTGCCGCCGTTGCCGATGTTAAGAAGGAGCTTGATATTACAACCTCCTTCGATGCCGACATTCACTTGTACGATGAAGACGGTAACGACCTTGATATAAACAACTACACGCTCTCGGTAAATAAAATCAAAATTACCGTTCCCATTTTAAAGCAAAAGCAGGTTGCTGTTAAGGTGGCGTTTGCCAACAAGCCGGAGGCCTATGCAAATTCTGACTTAGCATACACGGTTAGTACAAATGCAGTTACAATCTTAGGCCCCGAAACCTCGGTTGAGAAGATAGATTCTATTTCTCTCACGCCGATAGATTTTGACAGTATTTCTGTTTCAAATAACAGCTTTGACGTTGCTCCCGTTTTACCGAACGGAGTTAAAATTGCTGAGAATATCGAAACCGTTACAGTAAGTATAAATACTTCACAGTTCTCGGAGGCAACATTTGATGTTGCAAGCTTTGAATTTAAGCTTCCGGATGGGCTAAAGGGCTCTGCTGTCGGTATTAGAAATGTAAAGATTTGCGGTCCGCGTACTGCAATCCGCCGTATAAATTCCGGTGACCTTTATGCTGTAGCAGACCTTTCGGGTAAGAGCGCAGGAGAATATACCGTTCCCGTACGCATCTATTCGAAGAGCTATAAAACTGTATGGCAGGTAGGAACCTATAACGCTGTTGTAACAGTAAAATAAAAACATAGCGGGCATTCGGCGAATGCCCGCTTTTAACACACTATAACATTTCGCATAAGATGTTATGGGGTGATAAAATGTTTGAAATAATTATGCTTGTTTTCGCGCTGTTTTTGTCTATTATCGGGCTTAGTGAGCTTATGCATAGACTTTGGATGGCGCTGATAAGACCAAAAGGTGCAGAAAATTTTCTTATTACTTGTCTTTCTGGGGATACGGCGGTAGAACAGGTTAGCGCTGCACTTGAAGAGCTTCGTTGGCAGGGTAAAAACTGTGCTACGCTGCTTATAGGAATAGATATTGGTTTAAATGAAGAACAGAAAATAACTTTTGAAAAGTTGTCAAACGAAAATCACGATTTTATTTTTACGGATTTTGCGCATATAGAGGAGATTATAAAGAAAAGGAGTTGAAAACCGTGGATGCTGATATGGAAGTTATAAAAGGCAGAATTGACCGAATTACATATAAAAACGCCGAAAACGGCTATACGGTTTTTACTCTCACTGTTGACGGTGAGGATGTCGTTGCTGTAGGTAATTTTCCGTTTATTACTTTGGGCGATACCGTAACGCTTAAGGGCAGATTTACCGTTCACGCAACCTATGGTCCACAGTTTAAGGCAACCGAATGTACGCGTGAGATTCCGTCAACCTCTGCGGCAATAATGCGTTATCTTTCCTCAGGCGCCGTAAAGGGAATAGGCCCTGCAACTGCACGGAAGATTGTAACGCGCTTCGGAAGTGAAACTCTTGAAATATTAAAGGATTATCCCGAACGACTTTGTGAAATCCGTGGCATATCTCCGGATAAAGCAAGGGCTATCGCAAGCGAATATAAAAAGCAGTTTTCAATTCAGGATATAATGCTGTTTTTGTCGCAGTACAAAATAGGCCCCGAAGAAATCAGCAGAATATATAAGCGCTTTGGCGATGCGGCCGTTGACAGAATTAAAGGCAACCCGTTTTTGCTCTGTGCAGAGGATATTGGAATATCGTTTGAACGCGCGGATGAGCTTGCTGAAAATTTAGGCTTCTCACGCTCGGACGAAAACCGTATTTTTGCAGGTGTAGAGTATATTCTTCGTCATAATCTTCATAACGGTCACACCTGCCTTCCGAGAAACAAGGTGGCAACACTCGGCTCTGCTTTTTTAGAATGTGAGGAAAGCGATATTGAAAAGGCCTGTGCAAAGCTCATTTCGGAAAAAAGGCTCTTTTCACGCCTTATTGACGAGTGTGAGTTTATTTTTCTTCCCATATACTATATGGCGGAAGAATATATTGCCGCAAAGCTTTCTCTGCTTTTGCGTTACAGCGCATCTCTGCCTCTTGACGAATTGGAGATTGACCGACTTGAAAGTGTCTTACACATAAAATATGACAATATGCAGCGCAAGGTTATGACGCTTGCTTTTTCGAACGGTGTAACAATTCTGACAGGCGGACCCGGTACGGGCAAAACGACAACACTTAACGGACTTATTGAGCTTTTTGAAGAAAAGAATCAGCATGTTGTTTTAGCAGCGCCGACGGGCAGGGCCGCTAAGCGAATGACCGAGCTTTGCGGACGCGAGGCAAAAACCATTCACCGCTTGCTTGAGGTGCAGTGGGGTGAGGGAGACCGTCCGTCTTTCAGTCATAATGAGCATAATCCTCTCCCGTGTGATGTGCTTATTGTTGATGAAATGTCTATGGTGGATACACTCTTGTTTGAGAGCCTTTTGCGTGCTTTAAAGCTAGGCACAAGAATTATACTAGTTGGCGACTCTGACCAGCTTCCGAGCGTATCGGCAGGAAATGTTCTTTACGATATTATTCATTCAGAATGTCTGCCGTTTATTTGTCTACACAAGATTTTCCGTCAGGCAGATGCAAGCCTAATAGTTCACAATGCGCACGAGATTATTAACGGACGGGAGCCTGTGCTAAATTCGCGTGATGCCGACTTTTTTATGATAGAGGCTAAAAATGCAGAAAGTGCTGCTAAGACGGTGGTTGAGCTCTGTGCAGAGCGCTTGCCTCGTGCTTACGGATTTTCTTCGTTTGACGATATACAGGTGCTTTGCCCTTCGCGTAAGTTAGAGCTTGGAACTGTTAACCTTAATGCTATACTCCAAGAAAAAATTAACCAAGCAACAGGCGGTGCTACGCTTTCGCACGGCGGTTTTACCTTCCGCGAAAAAGATAAGGTCATGCAGATTAAAAATAATTATGACATTATTTGGCGTAAGGACGATGGTGAGCAGGGAAGCGGAGTGTATAACGGCGATATTGGAAGAATAGAAACTATAGACGCCTACTCAAAGCTTATAACCGTTCGTTTTGACGACCGAGTCGCCTCGTACTATGATGCAGAAATTGCAGAGCTTGAGCCCGCCTATGCAATTACGGTGCATAAAAGCCAGGGCAGCGAGTTTGATTGTGTAATTTTACCCCTTTACTCGCTCCAGTCGCAGTTAACCTACAGAAATCTGCTTTATACCGCCGTCACGCGTGCAAAGCGTATGCTTATTATTGTTGGTGACAGAAATACGGTAGCGAGAATGGTAGAAAATAACCGAAAAACTCTGCGCTATTCGGGACTAAAATCAATGCTGAGGGAAGTTTTTGATGAATAGTTTTGCTCATTATCTTTTTCCAAGACGCTGTGCTGTTTGCGGCTCTGTTGTGGGACACTGTGAAAAGCTTTGCAGTGATTGCGAAAATCTGATAGAGCCTATAGTAGAAAAGCGATGTAAGCGTTGCGGTCTGCCAAAGCACAAGTGTGAGTGTAAGCGTTACGCTTATCATTTCCGCGCGGTAGTGTCGCCCTTTATAAATAAAGATTCTGCACAAAGGGGAATATACGGCTTTAAGTTCGGCAAAAATCGCGATGCGGCAGAATTCTTTGCATATTATATTGCAAAAAATGTGAAAGAACAGTTATGCGATGTTAATTTTGATTGTGTGACAGTCGTTCCAATGCATCCACAAAAGAGAAGAATTACGGGCTATGACCACGCAGAAATATTAGCGCGTGCCGTTGCAAGAGAAATGGGCTTGCCGTTTAAGCGTTTGCTAAAAAAGACGGTTAAAAATAAAACTCAGCACACACTTAACGCACAAGAGCGCTTTAGTAATGTTAAAAATGCGTACAAGGCTAAGAAAAATATTCCCTCCTGCGTTTTGCTTGTTGACGACATCAAAACAACAGGTGCAACGCTTGACGAATGTTCAAGACGGCTTATGCTCGCAGGCTGTGATGATGTTTACTGTGCAACGGCTGTTATCGGCACTTGAAAAGTAAGGAATAATAATATATAATTATTTTGGTGATTTGAATGGCAACTGAAATTGCAATAGACCTTGGCACCTCAAAGACCGTAATTGCATCCGGTCATAAAATAATATTAGAGCTTCCCAGCGTTGTAACGGTTGAAACTGAAACCTGGGAACCTGTTCATTTTGGCGAAAAGGCATATAAAACCTACGGTCGCACTCCCGAAAGCTTAACTACGGTTTTTCCGATAGAGCACGGCGTTATTGCCGCTCTCGATGTTGCGGAAGCGATGATAACCGAGTATATGAAAGAGGCTTTCGGAAACCGCATTATTCGTCCTAAAATAATGGTTTCACTTCCGTCGGGTGTTACACCTATTCAGCATCATACCGTTGCAAATGCGCTTGAGGCTGCAGGCGGCAGAAATGTAAATGTTATTGAAAGCCCTATTGCCGCTGCAATCGGTATGAATATCGACTTTTCAAAGCCACACGGAAGTATGGTTGTTGATATTGGCGCAGGCTGTACCGATATAGCAACAATTTCAATGGGCGGAATTGTTGAGTGCGAATCCTTTAAAACTGCCTCGCGTGATATTGATGAGCTTATAATCAAGTATGTAAAAAAAGAGCATAATATTTTAATCGGACCATTAACGGCAGAGGAAATAAAGAAACAGCTTTGCTGCGCTTACCGTCGACCGCTTGAGGTTTCTATGACCGCAAAGGGAAGGAATCTTCTAACCGGTCTTCCGCAAAGCTTTGATATTTCTTCAAGCGAAATATACGATGCAACTATTGACGCACTTTATTCAATTTGTAATGAGGTTCGCGCTGTTTTAGAGCGTACAGCACCCGATATAGTCGGAGATATAAAGGTCGACGGCGTTCATTTAACGGGCGGCGGCGCAAAAATAAGCGGTTTTGATAAGCTTTTAGCTGAATATATCGGAACAGAGGTTATACTTGCAGACGACCCTGAGCATAGTGTTGTAAAGGGCGAATGTATAGCAATCAAACGACCCGAGCTTCTCGAAAACGGTGATTTCCTTTATCGTTCAATTAAAGAGCTTATAGTAGAGCAGTAATAAAAACCCACGACAAAAGTCGTGGGTTTTCTTTATACATATGGGTGTTCGCCGACAATGACACAAAAATAATTTTCGTTTTCTTCTCTTATTTTATCCGAAACCTTATTTACGGCATCGTTAACTGATAACTCACAGTCAAGCGGTACAAGTAAATCAAAAATAAAGTTGGTATAACAGTCACCCTTTGTTATACGAAAATCGTGAATTGTAAGTGTACTGTCAATCTTCTTTGCACACTCTTCTGCAAATAAGCGAAGCGCGTTTACCTCGTCATCATCCACAGATAACGGGTCAAGGTGAATGGTTACAATGCAGTTAAAGCGAGCGAACATATCACGTTCAATACCGTCAATAACCTCGTGTGCGTGGTTTATGTTGCAGTCAGACGGTACTTCGGCGTGGAAGGATACAATCTGTCTTCCCGGACCGTAATCATGAATCATAACATCGTGAATTCCTATAACCTCGGGATAGTCCTCAACAAAGCGGTAAATCTCCTTAACGAAATCCTTGTCGGGAGAGGTGCCAAGCAGTAAATCAATAGTTTCTTTTGCAGCGTTTATTCCGGTATACAGAATAAATACCGCGACAATAATTCCGGCAATTCCGTCAAGCGCAATGTTTTCAAATAAACCAAAATATGAGCACAGCGAGGTTATAAGTACAAGGCTTGTCGCAACACAGTCCGATATGCTGTCTGCTGCCGCGGCTGAAAGCGCGTTAGAGTTTATAGTTTTACCGATTTTGCGGTAAAAAACAAAAAGCCAAAGCTTGATTATTATCGCACCGCCAAGCAAAATAAAAGTAATCAAAGATACGGTTGTTTTTACGGGGTTTATTATCTTGTCGATAGAAGAGGTAAAAAGTTCAAATCCGACAAGAATGATAAGCATATCAACGATAAAAGCAGATATGTATTCGGCGCGTCCGTGACCGTGCGGATGGTCCTTGTCAACAGGCTTTGCGGCAAGGCGAAAGCCTATAAGTGTAATGACCGAAGAGCCTGCATCGGAAATATTGTTAAACGCATCCGCAATAATAGCGACCGAGCCCGAAAAAATACCCGCAATAAGTTTTACAATAAATAAAACAATGTTGAGTATAATTCCCGTAATTGCGCCGAGCGAAGCGTAAGCCGAGCGTACCGCAGGGTTTTCGGTTTCGTGTCGATTTTTAATAAATATTTTAGATAATAAGTCTGTCATAAAATTCACCTTTCATAATATTAAACCATTTCTTTACATTTTTCAAGATACCCCTTGTCATAAAAATATTTAATCGGGCATATCCATATTACAAAAGAATGAATGAGGCGGAGGATATTTATGACCGATACAAATATTTATAAGGATATAGCCGCAAGAACGGGCGGCGATATATACATAGGCGTTGTAGGACCTGTGCGTACTGGTAAATCAACCTTTATAAAGCGCTTTATGGATACGCTCGTTATTCCAAATATTGAGGAACACTATGTGCGTGAGCGTGCAAGTGACGAGCTGCCTCAATCGGCATCGGGCCGCACGATTATGACTACCGAGCCAAAATTTATTCCCGAAAACGCAGTAAATATTACGCTTGACGATAATGCAAGCCTTAATGTGCGCCTTATCGACTGTGTTGGATATATTGTTCCAAGCTCAATAGGCTATATTGAAGACGACCATCCACGAATGGTTATGACGCCGTGGCACGAGGAAACGATACCGTTTAATATGGCGGCAGAGATTGGCACGCGCAAGGTTATAAACGAACACTCCACAATCGGTCTTGTAATAACAACCGACGGAAGTATCAGTGATATTCCGCGCGAGGAATATGAAGAGGCAGAGGAAAGGGTAATAAGCGAGCTTTGCGAAATAAATAAGCCCTTTATAGTTCTTCTTAACTGCCTTTATCCCAAATCAGAAGAAAGTATTTCGCTTGCTGCGCATTTATCGAATAAATACGGGGTACCGGTAATTCCCGTAAACTGTGTGGAGCTTGACGAGAGCGATATAAAACAAATTTTAGGCAGAGTTTTGTTTCAGTTTCCGATTAAGGAAATCGGCATAAGGCTTGGTCACTGGATAAATTCTCTCTCAGCAGAGCATTGGTTGCGTTCTTCAATAATCTCAACCGTCAAGGAGACCTGCAAGGAGCTTAAAATAATAAACGATGCAAGAAATTTAGAAGAATCTTTATGTTCTAACGAGCATATAGAAAGCGCCAAAATTGATAGTATTGACCTTGGAAGCGGAACGCTTAGAATCTCACTTTCCGTTAAAGGAGGACTGTTTTATAAGGTGCTTTCCGAAATGACCGGAATGGAAATTGACGACGAAGAACAGCTTATGGAAAATATGCTCTGTCTTGCGCGCGACCGCCACGAATATCTAAAGGTTAAAAATGCAATAGCAGAGGTTGAAGCAACTGGCTATGGCATTGTTATGCCGTCGATTGAAGAATTGGCGCTTGAAGAGCCCGAAATTATGAAACAGGGTGGACGCTACGGTGTTAGACTTCGCGCATCAGCACCCTCCATTCATATGATGAAAGCAAACATTACTACCGAGGTCACGCCAATCGTAGGAAGTGAAAAGCAGAGCGAGGATTTGATTATGTATCTGCTTCGTGAGTTTGAGGAAAGTCCTGAAAAAATCTGGGATTCAAATATATTTGGTAAATCCTTGCACGAGCTTGTAAACGAAGGACTGCATACAAAACTCTCCCGTATGCCGAGCGATGCTCGAATGAGAATCCAGGAAACCCTCGAGCGTGTAATAAACGAGGGCTGCAGCGGACTAATCTGTATAATATTATAACAAAAACGGACAGAAATTCTGTCCGTTTTTCTAATTTTAGTAAATCTCTTGCTGTAGATTATCAAAATCGTCGGTGGAGAAAAATTCTCCTAAAGTTATATCTAAACCATCACAGAACTTTTTTATTGTAATTATTGATATATCTCTTCGTTTGTTATCAATCATACTGTAGGCAGTAGATGGAGTGACACCCGATATGTTAGCTAATTCATTAATTTTAATATTTCGTTCTTTGCACAAATCTATAAATCTTTTTACAACTGTATCCTTTACGTTCATTATTTTCACCTCAAGGATATTGTAAATTTTTGTTCGCAAACGCGTATACGCACTTGCGTAATTATAGAATATGTGTTATACTTTTAAAAAAATAAAGGAGATAAAGCAAAATGAAGAAAATTATATGCATGTTTTTATTATTGGCTTTAGTTTTATCTGTTATACCAATCGGAATAGTGGTTAATGCAGAATCGTTGTATATTGAAGGTATAAGATATGCCATTGATAATACATCAAATACTGCTGTGATTTCCGGTTTTGATTCGACAGCTAGAGGAAAAATAATTATTCCTCAAGAAGTTCAAGGATATAAAGTAACGAAAGTAGGCGAATGTGCTTTTCAGGGTAGTACTTATATTGAAGAACTTGTTTTACCGGAAGGCATCACATATATAGATTCTTGGGCTTTTACTGGTTCTGGTATAAAAATTAATTTACCTAATACACTAACAAATCTTTCGTTTATGGCGCTTACAGGTTGCGCTAATAAACATATAAAACTACCTGATTCTGTTGTATCGTGGGGAGATTTTTTGTGGGGCAGCAATATTGAGAATTTCGAGTTTGGAAATGGTACAACAATAATATCAGGACAACCCTTTGGATTGTGCTTTAATCTTAAAAATGTATATATTCCAAAATGCATTACAAACATTGGTTCTAATGCTTTTAATTTTTATCACAGTGATTACGAGGGAGACGCAGTGCCATCTTTGTCTGATGTGTATTATGGTGGTACAGAAGAGGAATGGGCAAAAGTTACCGGTAATAATAGCGGTCAGCTTGCTAATGTAACAATGCACTACAATGCAAACGGACTTCCCAAAAGCTTGTATGAGGAAGAAAAAATCACCAATGTAATAAGTGAAAATGGATTAACATATGAGCTTGATTCAGAAACAATGATAGCGGTTGTATCAGACTGTGATACAACACTTGAAGGTGAGTTATTTATTCCTGGAAAAATCAATAATTACACTGTTACTGCTATTGGAGATGAAGCGTTTAAATATTGTGACTGGCTGTCTGCAGTTAATATTCCTGAGTCCATTATTGCTATTGGTAATAATGCTTTTGAATGTTGTGAAGGAATTGCAACAATGAATTTGCATGATAACATTGAAAGTATTGGAGAATATGCGTTTTATAACTGTTCCGCTTTAACGACAATTAATATTCCGGAAAAAATAACTAAAATATCAGCAGGGTTATTTTCTTATAGCGGTATAAAATCTATTACATTGTCTTCAAAAGTATCTGAAATTGGAGATAATGCTTTTAGTGGCTGTAAAAATCTAAGAAAAGTTAATTTATCTTTAGGATTATTGACTATTGGAAATTCAGCGTTTTCAGGTTGTAGAACTTTGCCTGAAATACTAATACCAAATAGCGTTATTAGCCTTGGTGAATACGCTTTTTATGAATGTGACAGATTGGAGAAAGTAACTCTTTCGGACAGTATGACGGAAATTAAAAGCGAAACATTTGAAGGTTGTCATGAACTTAAAAATATTATTATTCCAAACGGTATTGAAAAAATTAATTATGCTGCATTTTTAGGATCCGGCTTACAAGAAATTACTTTTTCAAGCACTTTAACGCATATAGGTTCACAAGTTTTCACGGGTTGCGGAATAAATCATATAAAAATGCCAAACTCTGTACTTTCGGTTGGTAGTTTTTTAAGTTGCGGTGTAAAAAATTTTGAGTTTGGTAATGGTATTACAACTATTCCGAGTGGAATGTTTTATCGCTGTTTTGAGCTAAAAAATGTATATATCCCTAAAACAATTACAAACATTCATAATGAGGCTTTTGATATTCATATGGGAATATATGATGATGGTGCAACACCCGCTTTGTCAGACATATATTATGGTGGTACGGCGGAAGAGTGGGCAAATGTTAGTGGCAACAAGAGTGGACAGCTTGCGAATGTTACGGTGCATTATAACGCAACAGGTATACCTGAATGCTTAATTAGTGGACATAAAAATCATGAATTTAATAAATACAATTTGCGTCTAGATGGTAATATTGGTTTAGGCTTCAATACCTCTGTATGTGATACAATTTTGATGGATGATAATGCTTATATATTGTTTAAGGCTGAGGGCTGCAATGACTATAAATTATTGCTATCTGATGCTGTAAAAGAGGAAAACGGCACATATACGGCGTATTATCCTTTAACCACGGTTCAAATGTCATTAAATGTTACAGCACAGTTGTTTGACGGAAATGGTAATGCTGCAAATGAACCTGTTACAGTATCCGCAGAGGATTATGCTAAACAAATACTTGGCAATGAACAATATTCATATGCACACGATCTTGTAAAATCGATGACCAATTATACTGGTTTTGCAAAAAAATACTTTAACAAGGAAGATATTGATAGTGATAGCGTTGAAAGTGTTGTAGCAGATCTAAATAATGATTTTAGTGTAGATGGCACGACGGAGGGTGTGGAATTTTATGGGTATGATTTAGTACTGGATTCCTATACGGACTTTCGCTTGTATTTTAAGGTTAACGGCGTTGTACCACAGTTTAAGGTTGACGAGCAAGTAGTGTTGGCGGAGGCATTTGGAGAAACAGGTTATTATTATATAACAATACCCAATATAGCTGCACACGAGTTAAATAAGTGTTTTACGGTAAAAGTTAATGATGAATTAACAGTAAAGGCATGTGCGTTGTCATATGCCAATTCAGTAATGAAAACAAATCCTGATAGAAATCTTGTGAAACTTGTAAAAGCCTTATATGAATATAATCGTGCAGCAATTGAATATAAAAATAGATAGGAGAGATTTTTAAGTGAAAGAATATAGTACGCCTTTAATCAATTTACATAAGATTGAATTCTTTTTTGATATATCAAAAAGCGGATATAACCTTGAAATAAATGATGCAAGCGGTAATGACATTACTTTACCAATTATACCTGCATTATAAAGAAAAACTCCTATCACTGATAGGAGTTTTTTGCTATATATCAAATATTTTCGAAAGTTTTAAAGAGGCGGGTACAATTTCAAAATGCTTTCCGATTTTCTTATCGAAAAAGCTTATAAGCAGACCGTTAAACACAGTCATAATAATTGTTCCAAAGCCTATGCCCTTAATACTTCCAAAAAGTAAGAATGTCATAAGAGCAGAAATAAGGAAAAAGGAAATATCAAAACCGCTTTTAAATTTACCGCGGTCAAGACCGTAACGCTCGCTTACGCCCTTTACAAAGAAATCGTAAACCTGCGGATAAAGATATGTACGGAAAAGCAATGCTATTGAAAACGATGTCATTGTCATTCCAATTATGAAATAGACAATCTTTAGTGCAACTGGTAGTTCGCCCGGAACGGTAACAGACGGATTAAAATGCGGAATAACAGCGCGCCATAAATCAAGCACTGCACCGTAGATTATACCGGTAAGAAATGAGAAGAAATAAATTAGTTTGATTTTTTTCATAAGAACGCAAAATACAACAAACAAAATGCCTTGTACAATGTATTCGCTCTGTCCAAAAGTGAAAATAGGGAATTTAAGACTTAAAAGATATGCAGGCGCCACAATCATAGAAACGCCAAAATTTGTTGCTGTTATCATAGCTACCGAAAGCGAAAGTAAAATAATTCCCAACGCGTAGACCGTTTCGCTATGAAGCTTTATTTTATTCATTGGTTTTCACCAGTCCCATTCTGAATTCGTTGCCTCCAAGGCCTCGCTTTTCAAGGGAAAGCGCATAAAGGTCGGCGGCAGTGCTTTGTATGCGGAAACAGTCGAGCGCATCACCGCTTAAACTGTTATAATCACGGCTTCTCGTTATTAAAGGAACAGAAGGCTTAGCCGATTTTAGTATTTCTTCGCCAGCCTTATTGAAACCCAAAACCTTAATATAAGGCACCTCTTTACCAAATAGGTCAAGTGTAATTCCTAAAAAAGAAGACATTACAATTCGTCTGATTCGCGCCATTGTGTAACGCTTGGATTTTGCTTTGTCAAAACACTCTGTAAGGGTTTTGGAATCCTGCGCGGCGGCAATGATTTTGTTATGCAGCCCTTCGGAAACCTCGGGCACCGCCAAAAGCTCATTCGGTCGCAGACGGCGAAGATGTGCAAGTATAGCAGTTTCAAGCCGCGAAACATCAGCTGTTCTACCAAGAGAAATTTCTTTGCTCAGAATATCAAAGCTTTCTTTTGGCATAAATTCTTTTATGCTCTCAGCTTTGTTTTCTTTTAGCGCTCCTCGTATAGCCGAAGCGCTTAAAAATTCTCCCTTCGGTTTTTCGCTGTCGTGTGCGGAGCCTACACGCTTTACAGCGCGGAAAGAGAAATTAGCCCCCAAAATTCTTGCAGCCGATATATATTCGGTTGCAAGAGTGTCGTTGGGGTTTTCAAGTATTTTTGCATCGTCGCCTATAAGCGTTTCCAAAGCGTTTTGACGCGCCTTTGCAAAGGTAACTCCGTTTGCAAGCTCAGCCTTTAAGAGTGCACTTAGATTTTCATCGTGTGCAGCCTCCGATACTCTTATTAGCTTGTCAATATCACCGCATTCGCTGCCAAAAGCCAAGGTGTCTATATTTCCAAGCGAGTTAAGCACGCTTACACCGCCGAGCGCAAAATTATAAGCGCAAGAGCAGGACCAAGAAACAGGGAGGAGCAAGCATAAATCAGCACCGCACCTTAGTGCCTGTAATGCACGGGAGTATTTTGATATAATCGCCGCGTCGCCACGCTGTGTAAAATCATCACCAATAACGCATACAACACGGTATCCGTCTGCCTTTAATGTATCAATAATATACTTGTGTCCATTGTGAAACGGATTAAATTCGGCAATAATACCGGCAGTTTTCAAATATACTCACCTCGCACTTGCAATTTTAAAAAATATATAGTATTATATAGGTTGCATTTATGATACACGATTTTTTGTTGTATATCAAGTAAAAAACTTTGAGTGAGGAGATTATTTTATGAAAATCTTAGTTATCAATGCCGGAAGCTCATCCTTCAAGTATCAGCTTATTGATATGACCGATGAAAGCGTAATTGCAAAGGGCCTTTGCGAGCGTATAGGCTCCGCAGGAAACATAAAGCACACCGCTGCTGACGGCAGAGTATATAAGGCTGACTATCCTATGCCAACCCATATGGAAGCTTTTGATTGCCTTATCTATGCACTTACCAAGAGTGAGGCAAAGGTTATAGATTCACTTGACGAAATCAATGCAGTAGGACACCGCGTTGTTCAGGGCGGCGATTTCTATTCAGAGTCGGTTGTAATCAATGAGGATGTACTGAGGACTGTTGAAAGCTTTAATGAGCTTGCACCGCTTCACAACCCCGCAAACATTATGGGTGTTCGCGCTTGCATAAAGGCATTTGGCGAGGATGTTCCGCAGGTAGCTGTATTTGATACCTCTTTCCACCAGACAATGCCGCCGCGCGCTTATATGTATGGTATTCC
This sequence comes from Acutalibacteraceae bacterium, assembly GCA_045590515.1. Lineage (GTDB taxonomy): Bacteria > Bacillota > Clostridia > Oscillospirales > Acutalibacteraceae > SIG589. Next base: position 60,994 of record JAZNRD010000012.1, on the reverse strand, counting down.
TTATGAATATTATGAGAAATACGGTGTTCGTCGTTACGGCTTCCATGGTGCTTCTCATCGCTTTGTAAGCGACCGCTGTGCAGAGATTATGGGCAAGGACAAGAAGGATTTAAAGATTATTACCTGCCACCTTGGAAACGGCTGCTCAATTACCGCTGTTGACGGCGGCAAGAGCGTTGATACTTCAATGGGCTTTACTCCGCTTGACGGCTTTATGATGGGAACACGAAGCGGAACACTCGACCCGTCCATTCTTACATTCATTGCTGAAAAAGAGAATGTAACACCTGCCGAGATGAACAATATCCTTAACAAAAAGTCCGGTATGCTCGGTATTTCGGGCGTATCTAACGATAACCGCGATATTACTGCAGCCGCTAACGAAGGTAATGAGCGCGCAAAGCTTTCATTCGAGATGCAGCGTTATCAGATTGTTAAGTTCGTAGGCTCTTATATTGCTGCTATGAACGGCGTTGATGCTATCGTATTTACCGGCGGTATCGGTGAAAACGACTCTGCTGTACGCAAGTATGTTATCGACCATCTTACCTATATGGGTGTTGCCACAACCGATGAGCTTAACGATGTTCACGGTGATGAGGCTTGCATTTCTACACCCGATTCTAAAGTTCCGGTTTTCGTTATTCCTACAAATGAGGAGCTTGTTATTGCACGCGATGCGTTAGCTCTTACAAAATAAGGAGACCCTTATGACTGCAACACAACTTAAAAAGCATATTGCGGACGGCGGACTCGATAGTGTGTTCGCCCCGCTTTACCGTGATATTCCCGCTACAAGAGAGAGATACATTAAGGCTATTGACGGTTTTCTTGCAACCTTTAAGGAAGATAGAGAGGTTTCTCTTTTCAGCGCACCCGGAAGAACAGAGGTCGGCGGAAACCATACAGACCATCAGCGCGGCTGCGTTTTGGCAGGCAGTGTTGATTTGGATGTTATTGCCGTAGCATCTGCCGTACCAGGAAATGTTATCCGTGTTAAGTCGGAAGGCTATAATATGGACACTGTCAAGTTTGATATGCTAAGGCCGCGCGAGAGCGAAACTTCACATTCAGCTTCTCTTATTCGCGGTATGTGTGCAATGTTTGACCGTGATAAAAATAACATTGGCGGCTTTGATGCGTATACCACATCAAATGTGCTAAAGGGCTCCGGTCTTTCTTCCTCTGCCGCGTTTGAGGTTTTGCTTGGTGTAATTTTAAATCACCTCTATAACAGCGGAGAAATTGACGCAGTAAGTATTGCAAAATACGCGCAGGGCGCAGAGAGAGAGTTTTTTGGAAAGCCTTGCGGTCTTATGGACCAGATGGCAAGCTCGGTCGGCGGATTTACCGCTATTGATTTCTGTGACCCCGATTCTCCGCTCATTGAAAAGGTAAACTTTGACCTTTCTGAAAACGGACACGCCCTTTGTATCGTTAATACCGGCGGCAATCACGCTGACCTTACAAACGATTATGCTGATATTACGGTTGAGTGCAGAAAGGTTGCAAACGCATTCGGTAAGGATGTTCTTCGCGAAATTGATGAGAGCGAATTTTTCGCATCACTCGAGACACTTCGTTCTAAGGTAGGCGACAGAGCAATAATCCGTGCTATGCATTTCTTTGCAGAAAACAAGCGCGCCCAAGCAGAAAAAGATGCTTTATCTTGTGGTAACTTCTCTGAATTTTTGTCGCTTATAAATAAGTCGGGAGATTCGTCTTATAAATATTTGCAGAATGTTTATTCTACATCTTCACTAAACGAACAAGGCTTATCACTTGCACTTGCCTTAACTGAAAAATTCCTTGACGGACGCGGTGGATGCCGTGTTCACGGGGGCGGCTTTGCAGGTACAATTCAGGTATTTGTTCCAACCGATTTGCTTGATGGATACATAGAAACTATTGAAGCAGTATTCGGAAAAGGTAACTGCTATGTGCTTAATATCCGTCCTGTCGGCGGAACGAAAATATTCTAAAACAAAAAACGGTCTGTTTTTACAGACCGTTTTTATTTATGCCTTTTTTGTAAGGTATTTTACAAGTTTAACTCCCTCTGCAACAAGCATAGGAATGAGCGAAAGCAAAGTTGCGTTTATCCAATTTCCAAACATAAGCAGCTCAAGTCCAAACATAGAGCGAAGCGGGGTTACGGTTACAAGCAAGATAAGCAGCAAAGCGCCTATGCAAGAGTAAATCGATATTTTGTTTTCGCCTATTGTAAGGAAAGATGGGAGATTTTCCGTTCTTGCAGAAAGGGTAAATAAAACCTGTGAAAGAGTCAGTGTAATGAAGGCCATTGTCGTAGCAACGGCACTGCCTGCAGAAAGACCAATAGCATAAGCGACTATCGAAACAGCGGCAACAAGTATACCTTGTAAACCAAAGGAAATTAAAAGCTTTTTGCTGAATACGGTTTGCTTCTTCTGTGGAAGCGAATTCATAATATCTCTTTCGGGCTTTTCCATGCCAATCGCAATGACAGGGGATAGGTCGGTTATAAGATTAACCCACAAAAGTAAAACTGCTGATAGGGGAATTGTACCGAAAATAATTGTAGCAAACAGTACAAACAGAAGCTCGCCCAAGTTACTGCTTATAAGGTAATTTAAGCATTTTCTGATGTTAGCAAAGATTGTTCTTCCTTCTTTAACCGAATTAACAATGGAAGAAAAATCGTCGTCTGTAAGGATTATATCAGAGATACCTTTTGCGACATCGGTACCACTCTTACCCATAGCACAGCCAACATCAGCAGCCATAAGAGCAGGGGTATCATCAACGCTGTCGCCTGTTACTGCAACACTGTGTCCTGCCGCTTGCCAGGCGCGTACAATACGAAGTCTGTCGTCGCTTGAAATTCGTGCATAAACCGAATACTTTTCTATAGAAGAGCAAAGCTCGTCGTCACTCATTTCTTCAAGCTCAGTACCCGTTATCATTTCGGTATCATCGGTTAAAATTCCAAGGCGCCTTGCCATAGCTTTTGCAGTCAGCGGATGGTCGCTTGTCAGCATAACCGTTCGTATTCCAGCCGCCTTACATTCGGCAACCGCTTTAACTGCCTCAGCACGAGGCTCGTCCTCAAGACCGATAAGACCTATAAAGTTGAGGCCACACTCAAGCTCATCTGCATTCGGGTTTGCGGGGATTTCGTCAAGCTGCTTTGCCGCAACCGCAATAACGCGAAGGCCATCCTTTGCAAGCTCTTCGGTAATGGGGGCATATTTGTCTTCGCCGCCGCCCACACATAGCGGTAAAAGTGTTTCGGGTGCACCCTTTACAATGGCAAAAGAACGACCGTTAATCATATTTATAGTGGTCATAAGCTTGCGAACACCGTCAAACGGAACCTCGCCAAGACGGGGGTAAAGGTTTTCAATATCCTGTTTACCCATACCCGTAAGCTTTAAACACGCTTCTGCAATGCCCATACCCGTCGGGTCGCCCTCACTCTCACTTGCATTATTACAAATAGTCGCAAGCTCAAGAATCATTTTAATATCGTCGCCGTCAGAACCCTCAAGCTCTATAATATTTCTGCCGTTATAAATCTTTGTAACGGTCATTTTGTTTTCGGTGAGTGTTCCGGTCTTGTCAGAGCATATAACCGAAATACCACCCATTGTTTCAACAGAAGAAAAATCCTTTACAATAGCGTTTTTGGTTATAAGGCGCTGAATTCCAAGTGTCAGAATAACCGCAACGGCGGCAGGTATACCCTCGGGAATAACCGCAACCGCAAGTGCCATAGAGGAAAGGAAAGTATCAATAAGTGTGCGTGATATGTTTGCGTTTTTAAAGTTATATATCATACCAATCGCAAACACTAAAAAAGAAACAATTAAAACTGCCGTACTGAACGCTTTTGAAAAAGCAATAACACTTTCTTTTATAGGAATTTTTGTGCTGCCTGTCTGCTCTAAAATACTGCGCTCTTTTCCGATTTCGGTTTCAAGACCCGTTGCTGTTACAACAGCAGTACAGTTTCCGTGGCGAACAGAACATCCTGCAAATACCATATTTGCGCGTTCGCCAATAGGCGTAATGTCGTCAAGAACTATGTCGGTAACCTTATCAATCGGAACGTGGTTACATGTAAGCGGACTCTCATCACAGCAAAGCGCCATGGAAGAAATAATTCGCGCATCGGCAGATATATAATCGCCCTCTTTAAGACAAATAATATCGCCGGGAACAAGTAAAGATGAATCAATAACCTTTTTTATTCCGTCGCGAATAACGGTTGCCGTAGGAGCAGAAATATCCTTGAGCACGTCGGCGGAATCCTCGCTCTTTATTTCCTGATAAGCACAAACCGTATTGTTAATTATTACAATGGTGAAAATTAAAATAGGGGTAAAAAACTGCTTATCGTGGCTTATCAAGGTTACAATTAAAGATAGAATAGCAACCGCAAGCAGCGCAATTACCGAAAAGTTATTAAATTGTGAAAGGAAAACCTTAAAAAAACTTCGTTCTCTGCGAAAGGAAAGGGAATTATAACCGTACTGCTCACAAAGTGACTGTGCCACTCCGTTTGACAGGCCCTTTTCCTCGTCCGTTTTCAGAATATTTAAAACATCCGAAAGCTCTGCGCTGTGCCAAATCATAACAGCACCTCCTGTATCTTGTAAATTATACAATAATTTTTATTAGAAATCAATATTTTCTATTTTACTATTATAATTATTTGTGATATACTTATTTTGTATTTAAATCCTTGGAGGAAAATTATGGATTGGACCGAAATTAAAATAAATATAAAAAAAGAAGATTTAGAAACGGCTTCCGCAATAGCGAATATGGTTGTGCCTTATGGAATTTATGTTGAGGATTATTCCGACCTTGAAACCGCTGCTGTTGAAATTGCGCATATTGATTTAATAGACGAACAACTGCTAAATAAAGACCGCACGCACGGTGTTATCCATATTTATATATCCTGTGAGGAAAATTCAGAAGAATCGGTCGCTTACCTTCGCGAGCGTTATGCCGCCGTTGGAATTGAGGCTACAATAGACTCTATCGGCGTAAATGATAACGAATGGTCTGAAAATTGGAAGAAGTATTTTCATTCCTCAGAAATTGGCTCGCGTCTTGCCATTTGTCCGAGCTGGGAGGAATACGAAGGCGGGGATAGAGCAGTGCTCAGAATTGACCCGGGCGCCGCTTTCGGCACGGGAAGCCACGCTACTACCAGCATGTGTCTTGAACTGCTTGACGAGCTTGTGAAGGACGGAGACACCATACTTGATGTTGGTTGCGGTAGCGGAATACTTGCAATCTCGGGCGTTTTGCTTGGTGCTAAGAGGGCTGTCGGCGTTGATATTGATGCACAGTCTGTAAAGGTTTCACGCGAAAATGCCGAAATAAATGGTATAGGCGATAAAACAGAATTTGTCTGCGGTGACCTTACTGACAAAATTAGTGGAAAATACGATATTGTTTGTGCAAATATAGTTGCCGATATTGTTATGAAGTTGACCCCCGATGTAAAAGACTTTATGAACGACGATGCAATATTTATGTGCTCGGGAATAATAGATTTACGCGCAGACGAGGTAAGGGAAACTCTGCTTAAAAACGGTTTTATTATAGAAAAGGAATGTACAAAGGATAACTGGTTTGCATTCTGCTCTAAGAAAGGTAAATAAGGTATGCTTGAATTTGAAGAACAAAAACTAAAGCTTTTGGGACTTGAGGCTGAGCTTGTTGATTTAAGAGATGCGCTTAAGCTTAATGAAATTTGTGAAGAGATTTCAGTCCTTGAAGAAACGGCAGCAAAGGACGGCTTTTGGGATGACCTTGAAAACTCCCAAAAAGTACTGCAGAAGACAAGTCAGCTAAAGGCTAAGGTAGAACGCTATAATAATCTTAAAGCGCTTTTTGACGATACACTTGCGCTTATAGAGCTTGCTGACGAGGCAGAGGATATTTCCTTGCTTGATGAGGTCGTGAGTGACTCTGCTCGTTTTTCTGCAGAGCTTGAAGCACAGCGTTTAGAAACTCTGCTTTCGGGCGAATACGATAAACAGAATGCAATTCTTACCTTCCACGCAGGCGCAGGCGGAACAGAGGCGCAGGACTGGAATGAAATGCTTGTCCGTATGTATACACACTGGGCGGAGCGTCACGGATTCTCTGTTAAAATGGTTGACTTTCTTGACGGCGAAGAGGCAGGATTAAAAAGCGCAGTTTTGTTAATAGAAGGTCTTAACGCTTACGGATATTTAAAGAGTGAAAACGGCGTTCACCGTCTTGTAAGAATTTCTCCGTTCGACTCTTCGGGCAGACGACATACATCTTTCGCATCACTTGAGGTTATGCCCGAAATTGACGACAATATTGACATTGAAATCAGAGAAGAGGACTTAAAGGTTGATACCTACCGTTCGGGCGGTGCAGGCGGTCAGCATGTTAACAAGACCGAATCCGCAATTCGTATAACCCATATTCCTACGGGCGTTGTTGTTGCGTGTCAAAATGAACGCAGTCAGCATCAGAATCGTGAAATGGCGCTTAAAATGCTTAAATCAAAGCTGGTTGAAATTAAGGAGCGCGAGCATCTTGACCGCATTGAAGACATAAAGGGTGTTCAAAAGGAAATAGCCTGGGGCTCGCAGATTCGTTCCTATGTCTTTATGCCTTATACCTTGGCAAAGGACCACCGCACAGGGTTTGAATCGGGCAACATAAACGCTGTAATGGACGGCGACCTTGACGGCTTTATAAATGCCTATTTAAAAATGAACGCAGAAAAGTAAAATTTGGCGTAAAAGTATATGCAAAACCGCGATATTTTGTATATTGACTTTTGCGCCTTTACTTTTATAATAAACTTAAAAAGTGTTCGAGGTGCTTTATGAGAGATTTTAAAAAATACCTTAACTGTCCTCCCGCAAAAAAAGAGGATTTCCGTTTAATAAATCAAAAGGCTGTAAAGCGCTGCGTTGTGCCCGAAAGTGAGCATCATAATGCTATTTGGGATTTGCGCGTTGCAAAGGACGGAACGGTTTATTTTCCGCTCTCAGCCGAAATGCATTTCTCTGAAAATGTCTGGCTTCATACATATGATTATAAGACTAACACCGTAAAGCGCCTTTTTAAACTACACGAAAAGGTATGCTGTCACGATAAGGCTATTCGTGCAAGCAAAATTCACACAAGCCTTTGTGAAATGCCCGACGGCAGAATAATAATGTCAACACACACCACTGCGCAATCTCCCGTACATCCCACCTGGATGCCAGAGGCTTATTATGCCCACCCGTTTGAGAGCTTTGAGGGTAGTAATATTCTCATATATGACCCTAAAACAGGTAGCGTTGAAAACCGCGGAAAACCCGTACCGTATGAGAGTATATATGGCGGTGTGTATTCAGAGCGCGGAAATGCTTTTTATTTCAGTGGCTATATTCGCGGACATCTATATAGACTCGACCTTGACACTAATGAAGTGCACGATTACGGACAGACCTCAGAGTTTGGCTCGTTCCGCTTAGCCATAGGCCCCGATGGAAATGTGTATTGTAATTCTCGTTCGGGCATATTCTACCGCGTAGATACCGAAACTAAAGAACTATATGATACCGGACTTCGATTCCCGAAGAATACCGATATTATTCAGGGTATCAATCACTCTCAGTTTGACTACTATGCAAACTGGGGTGATAAAATGTATATTGCCGTTGTGTTTAACGCAAAACCTGCTTTCCTTATATATGATTATAAGACTAACACAATGACAATGAGCGAAAGTTATATACCCGAAGGTGCTAATGTTGGCGCTGTTTGCTCTGTTCACGGAATGGCGTTTGACTCTAAGGGTACGCTATGGTACACCATTAAAAAGTTTGACCCGATTTTGCAGGGCAGAGGACAGCTTCTTTGCAGTTGGGATATTTTAGGTGGGGGAAAACCGCGTCTTTACGGACTGGTTGGAACAGAAGAGCGTATAAATATTGAGGTTTCCGAAATGGAAATCCACGATGACATTTTATTTGTGCCCGACAGCAACTACCTTTTCGATTATTCCGCTATGATGGGAATAGATATAAATGTGCTTGAAAGCACTGATGAGCTCGGCCCCATTGCTACCGACCCGTCTGCATATATATATGTAGAGAACGCAGAAGAGCTTTATGACGGCGATTTTGAAAAAGACATCCAGCATTTCTTAGATTTTATGGACGAATGTGAATACTATAACGAAATGATGGATACCAACAATTTTGCCGTTACTCTTAACTTAAATGTTGTACGCACCTGGGAGCATATGCCGATTGAGGAGAGCTCGGTATATTCCGTTCGCTTTGACGGTGATACTGTTAAGGCTGTTTGCGGAACTGATATACGCAGAGAGGTAACAATTATAGACGGCGAAATAACCGATGTTACCGACGGCGGCGTAGTTTTAGAACAACCCGAAATGCCGGAGTGTCTTATAGGTCTTGATTATCCGTCTGTTCCGGGTAGACAGTATAAGGCAGTCCCCGATAAGTTTGCGAAGCTTTGGGACGATAGATATATCGTTTCTACAAAGGACGGAATTGTTTGTATCGTGGACGGTGACAGTGTTTTGTCGCTCGGAACTGCAATTCAGACCTGTTCACCGGTTAATGCCTTCGCCGTTTCAAATGTTCGTAAAGAGGTTTACGGAATTGCGGGCGGGGAAGACGACTGCGGAATTTTGTTCCGTGTTGATGATAAGCGCGGACTTCGTCAGCTTGGCAGAGCATATTTTAACCGCTTTAGAAAACCCGGTGTTGTCAGCTCGAACGAGCTTTCGTGTATTGCGGTGAGCGACGACGGAAAGCGGTTGGCAGTTGGCGCAAAAGACCGCCTTGGATGCGTTTATGTTTATGATTTAGATAATTAGAAAAAAGCCTTCCTGAAATACGGAAGGCTTTAAATTTATTTTTTATCGACAATAAAGACTTGATTTTTCATTTTTTTGTGATATATTTAATAGGAATGTAGTAAACACTACTGAATTAAAAGAGGAGGTTTTTGTATGAACAAGAAATCAACCAAAAGAGCATTGCTTGGCAGCGTTCTGTCCTTGCTGCTTTGCTGTGCAATGTTAATCGGCACCACTTTCGCGTGGTTCACCGACAGCGTTTCTTCTAACGGAAACAAAATCCAGTCCGGTACTTTAAAGATTTCCTTACATAAGATGGAAAAGGATAATACATGGACTGACATAAGCGATACCAAAGACCCGTTATTCAACTATAATCTTTGGGAACCCGGCTATACTGCCGTTCAGCTTTTAAAGGTACAGAATGACGGCAACCTTGCACTTAAGTGGCAGGCAAACCTTGTATATGAGGGAACTGTCAGCAAGTTAGCTGAGGTTATCGATGTATATGTAACAACCAATGAACTTACTGCTTATCCTATAGGCCGTGAGGTAGTTCTCGGCTGGGAGAAGAAGGGCACGCTTAAGGACTTTATTGATAACTTTAGCGCTGCAACAAAGGGTGAGCTTGGTGCTTCTGAAAACAAGACAGCATATCTTGGTATAGCACTTCACATGCAGGAGAGTGCAAACAACGATTATCAGACACTCGACCTTGGCGCAACTTTTGATATCCAGATTCTTGCAACTCAGAATACTGTTGAAGAGGACAGCTTTGACAAGTATTATGACAAGGATGCAGATTATGACGGAGAAATAAGCAACGCCGCTTCTCTTGAAGCAGCGCTTAAAAATGGCGGTGTCTATAAGTTAACCGACAACATCTCTCTTGATAAATCACTTTCTTCTTCGGATGCTGAAACTGTAATTTACCTTAACGGAAATAGCATTTCGGGTGCAGGAATAGTCAACAATGGTACACTTACACTTAATGCTGCTAAATCAGCAAGTACGTTTTCTCTTCGCTCAAGAGCAATTGGAAATGCCGTAACCGTCGAAAGTGGAAATGCTATTAAAAATAACGGCACACTCACATTAAACGGTGTTACTGTGTATAGTGCATCAACCTATGGCCTTAATAATGCCGGTACCGTTACCGTAAACGGCGGCAAAATTAACGCTATTTTCAATTCGGGTGCTGCTATTATTAAGGATGTTACACTTGCTAATACAATCAGTGGCATACATGGTATTTATCATTGTGGTAGTGCTCTTACAATCAACGGTGGTATGTTTAGTACAACTTCGCGTAATGGACTTATTATGGCACAGGGTAGCAATGTAACAATTAACGACGGTACCTTTACACAGATTGGAAAAGCATATCTGCTTGAGCCTGCAAATGCTGGCATTGTAATCAACGGTGGTACATTTAACGGTTATGTAAATGATAATGGCACTAACGACACAATGCGTCCGGGTGCGGCTGTTGTTTACGGCGGTACATTTAATTTTGAACCGACGAACTGGCTTGCTGATGATAGCACAGTAAAGAGCGTTGAGATTAACGGCGAATATCTTGTTATTGATGCAGAGTGGAATACCACTGCAGTGAATGGTCTGCTTGTAAAGGGCGGAAACGAATACCGCGTATATAATGCTGAAGGCTTTGCAGGACTTAATGCTATGATGGCAAATAAGACCGCAGGCAAGGATGTTGTTGTTGAACTTATGGCTGATATTGATATGACAGGCAAGACCTGGACACCGATTGACAGCCACGCTGACACAGCATTTTCCTTCAAAAAGCTTAACGGTAACGGCTACACCATTTCTAATATGACTATAAATGGTCAGGCTATGTTTAGCCGCTTTGCAGACTTTGGTGATGTTGAGATTAAGGATGTTACTTTTGACAACGCAACCGTTAAGAGCTCGTCAATTAACACAGCCATTATTGTAGGTCAGTCATATCAAAATGTTCTGCTTGACAATGTTGATGTTGTTAACAGTTCAATTACAGGTGGTTATAAGGTTGCTCCGCTTATTGCAACCCTTTATAACGAAAGCTCGTCTACTGTTACTGCGACACTTAAGAACTGTGATATTATAAATACAACCGTTAAGGCTACAAGCTATGATTTCTGCACAACAGGAATGGTTGCATTTGTATATGCAGATGATGGCGAAAAGATTGAGTTCGAGAATTGCACTGTTACCGATGTTACTCTTACAGCACCGGATGATGCATACGATGCTCATGCAGCAGTATACACAACAGGTAGCGAATCGCTCTATAACGAGGCAAGCGGTGTTGCCGTAACAAACTGCAACTTTGTTCCTCTTAGCTAATCTTAATCCGTCCCTCTTTTGAGGGGCGGATTTTTCTGTTTTTATACTAAAAATTTTTTTGAAAAATTTTACCAAAATAACTCTTGACAAGCTTGACAATATGGATTATAATTGTATACTGCTTGATAGTGGGTTAATATGCGCCTATTGTTGCTTTTTTGGGCAAAAATACCGTCAAAATATCCATATTTTAAGCCAATTTTGACCGCAAAAAAGGTTCTAATATATAAGGAGTGATTAAAGCCTATGGTCGAGGTTAAACCTGTAAAGCTCGGTAAAAACGAGAGAATGAGCTTTTCTAAAATCAAAGAGGTTATTGATATGCCCAACCTCATTGAGGTACAGAAGGACTCATACAAATGGTTTGTCGAAGAGGGTCTAAAGGAAGTTTTCAGAGATATGTCGTCCATAACGGACTACACAGGAAATCTGGAGCTCAAGTTTATTGATTACCGCTTTGACGAGGAACCAAAGTACAGCGTTACCGAATGTAAATCGCGTGATACCACATATGCAGCACCTCTGCGTGTGCTTACACAGCTTTACAATAAGGAAACCGGTGAAATTAAGGAAAGCGAAGTTTTCATGGGTGATTTCCCGCTCATGACCGAATCGGGAACATTTGTTATCAATGGTGCAGAGCGTGCCGTTGTTTCTCAGCTTGTCCGTTCACCCGGCGCGTATTATGATTTCAAGAGAGAAGAGAGAAGCGGAAGAAAGCTTTTCCTTTCTACCATCATACCTAACCGTGGCGCATGGCTTGAATATGAAACCGACCAGAGCGATGTTATATACGTAAGAATAGATAAGAATCGCAAGCTTCCCTTATCTACCTTTATTCGTGCTATCGGTGGAATATCCGATTATCCTCTTGCTACTAATAACGAAATTGAAGAGCTTCTCGGCGTAGATGTTAAGCTTGAAAACACCTTTGAAAAGGATACCGCTGCTAACACAGAGGATGCTCTTATTGAGGTTTATAAGAAGCTTCGCCCTGGTGAGCCTGCAACCGTTGACGGTGCTAAGGCACACCTTGAGCAGCTTTTCTTCGACACACGCAGATATGACCTGTCCCGTGTCGGCCGTTATAAATATAATAAAAAGTTTGCTATTGCTTCGCGTATTAACGGAAAGACTCTGTCCCGTCCCGTTGCCGACCCCATGACAGGTGAGCTTATTGCTGAAGCAGGTGAGCTTTTAAATAAGGAAAAGGCATACGAGATTCAGTCTAAGGGCGTAGAGGCTGTATATCTTGATGTTATGGACGCTGAGGGCAATCGCAGCGAGGTTAAGGTTATTTCTAACCGCATGGTTAACCTTGCAGACTTTGTTGACTTTGATGCCTCTGAGCTCGGCGTAACAGAGTGGGTTTCTTTCCCTGTACTTCGTGCAATTCTTGAAAATAACGAATCTGCAGAGGATATTAAAGAAGCTATAAAAACTCACATTGACGACCTTATTCCTAAGCACATTACCGTTGATGATATTTTAGCATCCATCAACTATATATTAGGCCTTTCACACGACATTGGTAATGTAGACGATATCGACCACTTAGGTAACCGTCGTATCCGTTCTGTTGGTGAGCTTTTACAGAACCAGTTCCGCGTTGGCTTTGCCCGTATGGAGCGCGTTGTTCGCGAAAAGATGACTCTGCAGGCTCAGGATACAGATATTGTTACTCCGCAGTCGCTTATTAACATTAGACCTGTTGTCGCAGCAATCAAGGAGTTCTTCGGTTCTTCTCCGCTGTCACAGTTTATGGACCAGACCAACCCGCTTTCTGAGCTTACCCATAAGCGTCGTCTTTCGGCATTAGGTCCCGGTGGTCTTTCGCGTGACCGCGCGAGTTTCGAGGTTCGTGACGTTCACTACACCCACTACGGTCGTATGTGCCCGATTGAAACTCCCGAAGGTCCTAACATCGGACTTATTTCCTACCTTGCAACATTTGCTCGTATAAATGATTACGGCTTTATTGAAACCCCGTTCCGTAAGATAGATAAGGCAACCGGACGCGTTCTTGACGAGGTTGTTTACCTTACCGCAGACGAAGAGGACGAGTTTGTAGTTGTTCAGGCTAACGAGCCGCTTGACGAGAACGGATACTTTACAAGAGCAAAGGTAAACGCCCGTTTCCGTGACGGATTTGTCGAGATTGAGTCTTCGCGCGCTGACCTTATGGACGTTTCGCCTAAGATGGTTGTTTCTGTTGCAACCGCTATGATTCCGTTCCTTGAAAACGACGATACCAACCGTGCTTTGATGGGTTCGAACATGCAGAAGCAGGCTGTTCCGCTTTTGCGCACCGAGAACCCGATTGTTGGTACCGGTATGGAATATAAGGCTGCTGTTGACTCTGGTGTTGTTGTACTTGCTAAGAGTGCAGGTACAGTTACCTATGTTTCGGCTGACAGCATTCGTATTCGTGCAAAGGATTCGGGTGAGATTGAAGAATACAATCTCATTAAGTTCCTTCGTTCTAACCACGGTACTTGCATCAACCAGAAGCCGATTGTTGAGGTTGGACAAGAGGTTGTTGCCGGTGAGGTTATTGCCGACGGTCCTGCAACCAGCAATGGTGAAATAAGTCTTGGTAAGAATGCTCTTATTGGCTTTATGACCTGGGAAGGCTACAACTACGAGGACGCTGTTCTCATTAACCAGAAGCTTGTTCGTGAAGATATGTATACCTCTATCCATATTGAAGAGTATGAGATTGAGGCTCGTGATACTAAGTTAGGACCCGAGGAAATTACACGCGACATCCCGAATGTCGGTGAAGATGCACTTAAAGACCTTGATGAGCGCGGAATTATCCGCATCGGCGCAGAGGTTTCTGCGGGTGACATTCTTGTTGGTAAGGTTACACCTAAGGGTGAAACCGAGCTCACTGCTGAAGAGCGTCTGCTTCGTGCAATCTTCGGTGAGAAGGCAAGAGAAGTTCGTGATACTTCACTCCGTGTTCCGCACGGTGAATATGGTACTATCGTTGATGTTAAGGTGTTCTCTCGCGAGAATTCATCTGAACTCAGCCCCGGTGTAAACCTTGTTGTACGCTGCTATATCGCTCAGAAGCGTAAGATTTCTGTCGGCGATAAGATGGCAGGTCGTCACGGTAATAAGGGTGTTGTTTCCAGAATTCTTCCCAGCGAGGATATGCCGTTCTTACCCGATGGTACACCGCTTGATATAGTTCTTAACCCTCTCGGCGTTCCGTCCCGTATGAATATCGGACAGGTTCTTGAGGTGCACCTTGGCTACGCTGCAAAGGCTCTCGGCTGGAAGGTATGCACACCCGTATTTGATGGTGCACATGAGTCTGACATTCGCGAGTGCTTAAAGATGGCAGGCTACAACGAGGACGGTAAGACTCAGCTTTATGACGGTAGAACAGGTGAGCCGTTTGATAACCGTGTAACCGTAGGTTATATGTATTATCTTAAGCTGCATCACCTCGTTGACGATAAGATTCACGCCCGTTCAACCGGTCCGTACTCACTCGTTACTCAGCAGCCGCTCGGCGGTAAGGCTCAGTTCGGTGGACAGCGTTTCGGTGAAATGGAAGTTTGGGCACTTGAGGCTTATGGTGCCGCTTATACACTTCAGGAAATCCTTACCGTTAAGTCGGACGATGTTGTCGGTCGTGTAAAGACTTATGAGTCTATCGTTAAGGGTGAGAATGTTCCGAAGGCAGGTATACCTGAGTCGTTCAAGGTTCTCATAAAAGAACTTCAGTCCTTAGGACTTGACATTAAGGTTTTAGATGCCAATAAGGAAGAAATTGACTTAAAGCAGAACTTTGATGAAGATGATGATATCGGTCTTGCAACTCCCGTCTTTGACCCCGAGCTTGACGGTTCAGCAGTAGCTGATGACCTTACAGGCTTTGGTCTTCAGGACGAAAACGGCGAGGCTATTATAGAAGCAGCAGAGGAATCCTTTGATGCTGACTATGATGAAAATAACTAACGGAGGGCAATCAAATGGCAGATATTGAATTTGAATCTATTAAAATCGGACTTGCATCTCCGGACCAGATAAGAAGCTGGTCGCACGGCGAGGTTACAAAGCCAGAAACCATTAACTACAGGACTTTGAAACCCGAACCGGGCGGACTTTTTTGCGAGCGCATTTTTGGACCTACTAAGGACTGGGAATGTCACTGCGGAAAGTATAAGCGTATTCGTTATAAGGGAAAGGTTTGCGAACGTTGCGGCGTTGAGGTTACACGCGCTAAGGTTCGTCGTGAGCGTATGGGCTCTATCGAGCTTGCCGCTCCCGTTTCCCACATTTGGTACTACAAGACCATTCCTTCAAGAATGGGCTTAGCGCTCGATGTTTCTCCGAAACTTTTGGAGCAGGTACTTTATTTCTCACAGTATATTGTTATCAACCCCGGTAACACTCCGCTTGAGAAAAATCAGCTTTTAAGCGAAAAGCAGTATCGCGATATGCGTGAAAAGTATGAGGACGATTTTGAGGCAGGTATGGGTGCCGAGGCTATCAAAAAGCTTCTCTCTGAAATCGACCTTGACAAGGTTTGCAATGAACTTAAGGAAGAACTTGAAACTGCAAACGGTCAGAAGCGTGTTCGTATTTTCAAGCGTCTTGAGGTTTTAGAGGCATTCAGAATGTCCGGCAACCGTCCCGAGTGGATGATACTTGATGTTCTTCCGGTTATTCCGCCGGATTTGCGTCCTATGGTTCAGCTTGACGGTGGTCGCTTCGCAACAAGTGACCTTAATGACCTCTACCGCAGAGTTATTAACCGTAACAACCGTTTAAAGAGACTTCTTGAGCTTGGTGCGCCCGACATAATCGTTCGCAACGAGAAGAGAATGTTACAGGAAGCGGTTGACGCTCTTATCGATAACGGCCGTCGCGGCAAGCCGGTTACTGGACCTAATAACCGCGCATTTAAGTCACTTTCCGATATGCTTAAGGGTAAGCAGGGACGCTTCCGTCAGAACCTTCTCGGTAAGCGTGTTGACTATTCTGGCCGTTCGGTTATCGTTGTTGGACCTGAACTTCAGATGTATCAGTGCGGACTTCCGAAGGAAATGGCACTTGAGCTCTTCAAGCCCTTCGTTATGAAGCGTCTTGTTGAGATTAACGCAGTTTCTAACATTAAGTCTGCAAGAAAGATGGTTGAACGTGCAAGCACAGAGGTTTGGGACGCACTTGAAACCGTAATTAAAGAGCATCCCGTTCTTTTAAACCGTGCTCCTACACTTCACCGCCTTGGTATTCAGGCGTTTGAGCCCGTTCTTGTTGAGGGACGCGCACTTAAACTTCATCCGCTTGTTTGTACCGCATACAACGCCGACTTCGACGGCGACCAGATGGCTGTTCACGTACCACTTTCTGCAGAGGCACAGGCTGAGGCTCGCTTCCTTATGTTAGCCGCTAACAACCTGCTTAAGCCCTCTGACGGTAAGCCGGTTGCGGTTCCTACACAGGATATGGTTCTTGGTTCATATTACCTTACACTTGTTAAGGATGATGAGCCGGGCGCAGGAAAGATATTTAAGGATAAGAACGAGGCTATAATGGCTTATAACGACGGTGTTGTTGGTCTCCACGCACCTATTAAGGTACGTATGACCGGTAACGCTGTTGACGGAACACCGATTTCTCGCATCATTGATGCTACCGTTGGTTTCCTTATCTTTAACGAGTCTATTCCGCAGGAACTCGGTTATGTTGACCGTACTGTAGAGGGACATGAGCTTGACCTTGAAATCTCACCCTACAAGGCTGACGGCACTGTAAACAAGATTGGTAAAAAGCAGCTTGGTAAGATTATCGACCGCTGCATCCGCGTTCTTGGTACAAGCAAGTCCGCAATAGTTCTTGATAAGATTAAGGCAACAGGCTTTAAGTATTCTACAAAGGGTGCTATCACCGTTGCTGTTACCGATGCAGTAATCCCGCCTGAGAAGGCTGAGCTTATTGCAGATGCTGAAAAGCAGATTGACGGCGTATATAAAGAGTATCGCCGTGGATTTATTAACGAGGAAGAGCGTAGCCGTCAGGTTATTGAAATCTGGAACGGTGTAACGGAAGATGTTGCAAAGGCTCTTACTAATAACCTTGACGAGTTCAACCCCATCTATATGATGGCTGACTCGGGCGCTCGTGGTTCTATGAGCCAGATTCGTCAGCTTGCAGGTATGCGCGGACTTATTGCTAATACCGCTGGTAAGGTTATTGAAGTTCCGATTCGTGCTAACTACCGTGAGGGACTTAATGTTCAGGAATACTTTATTTCTTCGCGTGGTGCTCGTAAGGGTCTTGCCGATACTGCTCTTCGTACCGCTGACTCGGGTTATCTTACCCGTCGTCTCGTAGACGTTTCTCAGGATGTTATCATCCGTGAGGACGACTGCGGCACTGATGAGGGACTCGCAGTAGGCGATATCAAGGATGGAAACTCACTTATTGAGCCGCTGTCTGAGCGTCTTATCGGTCGTTACCTCCTTAATGATTTCGTTGACGAGGAAACCGGCGAGGTTATCGTTTCTAACGATGTTATGATGCGTGAGGAAGAGGCAGAAAAGATTGCTGCTATCGTTAATAAGAAGCTCGCTGCTATCGACGAGAAGATAGAGGCGCTTGATAGTAAGATTGCAACCGCAAAAACCGCAAAGACCCGTAACGCCGCTGCCGCTGAAAAGGCAGAGCTTAAGGAATTGCGCGAAAAGAGCGGCAAGGTTGTTATCCGTTCAATCCTTACTTGCCATTCCAAGCACGGAATTTGTAAAAAGTGCTATGGTGTAAACCTCGCACTTGGTAAGCCTGTAACGGTTGGTGAGGCTGTTGGTATTATCGCCGCACAGTCCATCGGTGAGCCTGGTACACAGCTTACGATGAGAACCTTCCATACTGGTGGTATCGCAAGTACAGAGGATATTACTCAGGGTCTTCCGCGTGTTGAAGAACTCTTTGAGGCACGTACACCCAAGCATTGCGGTCTTATCAGTAAAATCAGCGGTCGCGTTCGCATCGTTGAAGAGAAGCGCAGCAATGTAATAGTAATTACCGACGAAGAGAATGCGGTTGAGGTAAAGGAGCAGATTCCGTTTGGAAGCCGTGTTCGCGTTCACGACGGCGATTATGTTAAGGCAGGCGAGAAGCTTATCGACGGTGCTATTATACCGAAGGATATTCTTGCTGTCTTAGGACCCGAGGCTGTTCAGGATTATATTATCGCTGAAATTCAGAGTGCATATCGTACACAGGGTGTTGACATCAACGATAAGCACATTGAAATTATCATTCGCCAGATGATGAGAAAGCTTAAGATTACCGACCCGGGTAGCACTGGTCTTCTGCCTGAGGCTACCTATGAGCGCGGTGAGGTTTATGCAGCAAACGCAGAAATCAATGCTCGAATCGCTGCAGGTGAAGAGGGCTTAGCTCCCGCAACCTATGAACCTACATTGCTCGGTATTACAAAGGCTTCTCTCGCAACCGAGTCATTCCTCTCGGCTGCATCCTTCCAGGAGACCACACGCGTTCTTACCGATGCCGCTATTAAGGGCAAGGAGGACCCGCTCTTCGGTCTTAAGGAGAATGTTATTATTGGTAAACTTGTTCCTGCCGGTACCGGTATGAAAGAGAACGAGATTAACTATTGCAACCGTGAAGATGCAATAGTTGACGAACAGTAGTTTTTACATTTCACGGGCGACGGTTAATCCGTCGTCCGTGAAAGCAAACTTGGCTTTCTAAGAGGGAGGTACAAAGTTGTTAAAAACGAATATAAAAAAATTTTGTGCAGACACATCAAGTACTACTGATAAGTGCAAAAAAATATTCATCACATCCTTGCATTTTAAGCACGGCGGGGTAGAAATGGTTATTTCTTCTCTTGCTAATGCTTTGGTTGAAAAAGGTTATGATGTAGAGATTCTTTGCATCTATCGGCTGGGTGAGCCTGCTTATTTTTTTGATGATAGGATAAAAATTACTTATCTTACGGATGTTCACCCAAATCGTGAAGAATTTAAGGCAGCAATTCGCTCTAAAAATCCTGTAAAGATTATTAAAGAGGCCTTTTATGCTATAAAGGTTTTACGCCTCAAAGAAAAAGTAATTAAAAACGCTGTAAAGAATATATATGAAGGTGTTGTTATTTCAACGCGTCATGAGCATTCCGTTTTATTATCGAAATACGGAAATAAAGGCGTATTAAAAATCGCCCAGCTGCACAGCGACCATAACTTTGAAAAAAAGTTGCTTGATGAAATTAAACACAAGTATGAAAATATAGATTATTTTACCTTGCTTACTGAGCAGACAACTAATGAAATTAAAAATTTTATGCAAGGTTATAACAATAAAACCAAATGCATAACAATCCCTAATTTTTTATCTGAAATACCTGAACTAGTTGAAATCGAGAGAAAAAATCAGGTTGTATCCGTTGGAAGACTTTCACCCGAAAAAGGTTTTTCAAGACTTTTGGATGTATGGGCATTGTTTTCAAAGGAACATCCCGATTGGACTCTTAAAATCATAGGAGATGGGGAAGAGCGTTCTTCTCTTGAAACAAAGGCTAATGAGCTTGGCATCAGCAATAGTGTTGTGTTTACAGGCATGCTCCCGCACGAAACCGTGCTCGCTGAAATGATGTCATCGCAGATTTATGCAATGACATCATTTACTGAGGCTTTACCTATGGTTATAATTGAGGCTGCTTCTTGTGGAATTCCTGCGGTTGCGTTCGATGTTCGTGTTGGTCCTATAGCTTTGATTAAGAATAATGAAACTGGAATTTTGATAGAAGATAGTAATATTAATGAATTTTCAAATGCACTTTCCTATTTAGCGGATAATTCAATTTTATGTCGCGAAATGGGCGAAAATGCGCGCGAAAATTCCTATAATTATTCAAAGGAAAAAGTTATTTATTTGTGGGAAAAAGTAATAAAAGAGTGTTATTAAGGAGGTATATAAGTGTCTTGCCTTACAAACTTGAAAAACAAATTTTTTAATGATAAGACATTAAAAGCTTTTATTTTATTCTTAATTATTGCTCAACCATTTTTAGATGTTTTATCTTATTTTTTAATTGAAATAGAAAAGACAGCATTTACAACTCTTTTGCGCCTCTTAATGTTTGCTGCAATAATGCTTTATGCTTTTTTTATCGCTGAGAAGAAAAAACCATATTATGTTTTTGTTGCTGTTGTAGGCAGTTATTTTCTTTTGCATGTAGCTAACTGTTTTAGAATAGGATATATCTCTTTAGTCGAAGATATTGCTAATTTTCTTCGTACAGTTCAAATGCCAGCCCTTACGATTGCGTTTGTTACTATTTTTAAAAGGGTAGATAAACCTTGGATAATTATCTCTAAGGCATTTTTTATTAATGTGTTTGCTGTCTGGTTTATTATTGGTCTTTCTTTTGTCGTAGGCAGGCCAGTTTATACCTATGGTGGATTAAAACTCGGACTTATGGGTTGGTTTGGTGTTCATAACGCTCAAAGTGCAATCGTTATGCTTCTAATGCCTTTGGCGCTTTTCTTCGCTTATCGTATAAATAGTATTTTATTTGCAGTAGCCTCGATTGCTTGCTTCACATTACTTTTCTTTACAGGAACAAAGCTAACTTTTTATTCTATTTTTTTGATTGCGTTTGCGTTTCTACTGCTTGTTTTTATTAATTTTTTTACAGTAAAGCAACAAAAAGGCTATATTAAGAAAAATGCGGTACCTGTTGTTTTTCTCGTTTTTGCCATTGCGTTATCTGTTATTTTTATTGATATTTCCCCAATGCAGCAGAGACTTGACCGTCAATATAATGCTTATAGTAATCATCAAACATCAGTAGATGATAATATGTCTGTATTGTCATCAAATTTGTATGTTTCATCTTTAGAATCTGGTGATGTTTCATCTGAGGATTCGGTCGATACATCATCAGATTATGATTCTAAGCAAGAAAATGATGATAACAAAATGACAATTGAAGAATATGAAGTTATATATAGAGACCTGGCAGGTGGCTTTTTAGATGACATAATCGATGTATACGGCATTGAGCGTGTTGCAGAAAAGTACAATTATACAACCCAATCATACATTCTTCTTAATAACCGTGAAAAGAAGAATGTATTTGCAGAATTAGCGTGGGAAGACAGTGATATTATTATAAAATGTTTGGGTTATGAGTATAAAACTTTAATAACCGAGAAAGAAATTTATGACTTAGAAAATGATTTTCCGTCAGTATTCTATTATTCAGGATATTTAGGTTTTGCTTTATATATCGGTTTTCTGTTATACTTTATATATTTAATTGTGAGGGAATTGTTTAAGGATTTCAAAAATCTGTTTACTGTTGAAAGTGGGATGTTGTGTGTAACATTCTTCTTGCTTATGGGTGCATCACAGTTTTCCGGCAACGTCTTGCGCAGACCAAATGTTTCAATATATCTTTCTCTAGTTCTCGCAACTATGTATATAATGTATAATTCAAAACAAAAAGGAGAAAAGAATGTTGTTGAATCCTAAAATTAGTGTAATAGTACCTGTATATAATGTTGAGAAATATCTTTCAAAATGTCTTGATTCAATTCTTGCGCAGGACTTTGATGACTTTGAGATTATAGCTGTCGACGATGGTTCTACCGATTCTAGCGGAAATATTGTTGATGATTATTCCACTCGTTATCCTGAGAGAATAAGAGCGATTCACCAAGAAAATGCTGGACTTGGCGGCGCTCGTAATACAGGTATTGAAAATGCTAAAGGTGAATATATCGCTTTTATCGACAGTGATGATACTATTCTTCCCGAATTTTTATCGTCGCTTTATGGAGAAATAGAAAAAACCGGTGCAGAAATAGCTGTTTGTAATTTAATTGATACCTACACTGATGGTAGATTTGGAAAAGTGCAAGGCGTTAATAATATGGAAATTAATCGTTTAATTTCTGCAAGAGATAATGATAATGTATTTACAGTTACTCCGTCCGCGTGCAACAAGCTTTTTAAATTATCGCTGTTTATTGATAATAATATTCGCTTTCCGTCAAGAGTTTGGTACGAGGATTTAAGAACGACATATAAACTATTTCCCTTTGCAACGGGACTTGCTTTTACCCATAAACCGTTATATCAATACTATCTTCGTGAAGGCTCAATAATGAGAAATCCCAATATTGAACGCAATCGCGAGATAATTGATGCAATAGAAGATTTAATTTCCTTTTATAAAGCCAATGATTTATATGATATGTTTTACAAAGAGCTTGAATTTTTAGCGACACAGCATGTTTTTTGGGAAACATCGGTTAGGATTCTTAAAATAACAAAAAAACACAAATTATTGTCTGAGTTAAAAGAATATACTTTTTCCAATTTTCCAAATGCATTAAATAATGAAAAATTTAAGAAGTTTGTTTCAAATAACGGAATTAAAGGAAAAATCATATATTTTTGTTTGCGATATAATTTACATCAGCTTTTATATTTTATGCTTAAAGTCAATGATGCAACAAAATAAAATAACTGTTGACAAACTTGATTTTTTATGGTATTATCAGTAATTGCTGGGGTATTATGGTCAGCATAATATCAGTTATACGATTTGGTATTACCGTAGGCGGACAAGTGTCCGTCTGCGTGATATAATTTTTAAAATGGAGGTGTAATATGCCAACCTTTAACCAGTTAGTGCGCAACGGTCGCGAAACTATGGAGAAGAAAGCAAAGGCTCCTGCACTTTTAAAGAGCTATAACTCTATGAAGCGTCAGCAGGTTGACCAGAACTCTCCGCAGAAGCGCGGTGTCTGCACAGCTGTTAAGACATCTACCCCTAAGAAGCCGAACTCCGCTTTACGTAAGATTGCCAGAGTACGTCTTTCGAACGGAATGGAAGTTTCTGCTTACATCCCGGGCGTAGGACACAACCTGCAGGAGCATAGCGTTGTTCTTATTCGTGGTGGACGTGTTAAGGACCTGCCTGGTGTGCGTTACCACATCATCCGCGGAACCCTTGATACTCAGGGTGTTGCTAACAGAATGCAGAGTCGTTCTAAGTACGGCGCTAAGCGCCCGAAAGCCAGCGCAAAATAAGTTAAAGACGAATCATGCTGCAATATCAAGCAGCGTTATAATATATATGTATAACGCCTTGCTTGGTACCACGGGATTTGTCGCTCGAGTACCTATGATATCATAAATGTGAAGGAGGGAAGTGCAGTGCCAAGAAGAGGCTTTATCGCAAAACGCGATGTTTTGCCGGATCCACTGTATAATTCTAAAATTGTAACTCGCCTTATCAATAACATCATGCTTGATGGTAAGAAGGGCGTAGCCCAGAAGATCGTTTACGGCGCTTTCGACATTATTGCCGAGAAGACCGGTAAAGATCCGCTGGAGGTTTTTGAGCAGGCTATGGAAAACGTTATGCCGCAGCTCGAGGTTAAGGCTGTCCGTAAGGGCGGTGCAACCTATCAGGTGCCTTTTGAGGTTCGTCCTGAGAGAAAGCAGACCTTGGGTCTCCGTTGGTTAACCAACTACAGCCGTGCCCGTTCCGAAGCTACAATGAAGGAGCGTCTCGCTAACGAGATTCTCGATGCTATCAACGGCATCGGTGGAGCTGCTAAGAAGCGTGACGACACTCATAAGATGGCTGAGGCTAATAAGGCTTTCGCTCATTACAGATGGTAAACAGGAAACAAAAAATAGTCTTTGCCGCGTAAAATCGCGGATAAATGGAGGAAAATATGCCAAGAAAGGTATCTCTTGAACAAACAAGAAATATTGGTATAATGGCCCATATTGATGCCGGAAAGACAACCACCACCGAGCGTATTCTGTTTTACACAGGTAAAACACACAAAATCGGTGAGACTCATGACGGCGATGCCGTTATGGACTGGATGGAGCAGGAGCAGGAGAGAGGTATAACCATTACTTCTGCTGCTACTACATGTTTCTGGAAGGACCATCGTGTCAATATTATCGACACCCCGGGACACGTTGACTTCACTGTTGAGGTTCAGCGTTCTCTCCGCGTTCTTGACGGTTCTGTAACCGTTCTTTGCGCAAAGGGCGGTGTTGAGCCCCAGTCTGAAACCGTATGGCGTCAGGCTGACGAATACAAAGTACCCCGTATGATTTATGTCAACAAGATGGACATAATGGGTGCTGACTTCTACCGTGTTCTTGATATGGTTAAGGAGCGTTTCAACTGTAACGCTGTTCCGATTCAGCTTCCTATCGGTGTTGAAAACACCTTCCGCGGAATCGTTGACCTTATCAATAATGACGCAGAAATCTATTATGATGACCTTGGCAAGGACGTTCGCCGTGAGCCTATTCCGGACGAAATGAAGGAACTTGCTGAGAAATACCGTACCGCTCTTATTGAGTCTATCGTTGAGATGGATGAAGAGCTTATGGAGAAGTATTTTGAGGGTGAAGAGCCCACTGTTGAGCAGATGAAGAAAATCATCCGTAAGGCAACTATCGACAACGAAATGGTACCCGTTTGCTGCGGTACTTCCTATCGTAACAAGGGTGTTCAGCCCCTTCTCGATGCTATCGTTGACTTTATGCCTTCTCCTATTGATATTCCTGCTATCAAGGGTGTTAACCCCGATACTGATGAAGAAGAGGAGAGACACTCTTCTGATACAGAGCCGTTCTCGGCTCTCGCATTCAAGATTGCTACTGACCCCTATGTTGGTAAGATATGCTTCTTCCGTGTATATTCTGGTACCGTTGATTCGGGCGCCAGCGTATACAACTCTGTTAAGGACGGAAGAGAGCGTATGGGACGTATCTTACAGATGCACGCTAACAGTCGTGAGGATATTGACACCTGCTATTGCGGTGACATCGCTGCAGCCGTAGGTCTTAAGAACACCACTACCGGTGATACCCTCTGCGACGAAAAGCATCCCATCATTCTTGAATCTATGAACTTCCCGGACCCTGTTATTCGTGTTGCTATTGAACCGAAGACCAAGGCAGGTCAGGAGAAGATGGGTCTTGCACTTGCAAAGCTTGCTGAAGAAGACCCGACCTTTAAGTGCTATACCGACGAAGAAACTGGTCAGACTATAATTGCTGGTATGGGTGAGTTACACCTTGAGATTATCGTTGACCGTCTGCTTCGTGAGTTTAAGGTAGAAGCAAACGTTGGTGCACCTCAGGTTGCTTACAAAGAAACCATTCGCACCAAGGTTGACCACGAGACCAAGTACAAGCGTCAGTCCGGTGGTTCCGGTCAGTACGGTCACGTTAAGATTATTGTTGAGCCGAATGAGTCCGGCGCAGGTTACGAATTTGTTAACGCTGTTACGGGTGGTGCAATTCCGAAGGAATTCATTGGACCTGTTGATGCAGGTATTCAGGGTGCTTTACAGTCCGGTGTTCTTGCTGGATATCCGGTTGTTGACGTTAAGGTAACACTTTATGACGGTTCTTATCACGAGGTTGACTCCTCTGAAATGGCATTTAAGATTGCCGGTTCTATGGCATTTAAGGAGGCTTGCAGAGAGGCATCTCCCGTAATTCTTGAGCCCATCATGAAGGTTGTTGTTATCGTTCCTGAGGAGTATATGGGTGATGTTATTGGCGACCTTAACTCTCGTCGTGGCGAAATCCAGGGCTTCGAGGACCGTTCAGGTGTTAAGCAAATCAATGCTCGTGTTCCGCTCGCAGATATGTTCGGTTACGCAACCGACCTTCGCTCTAAATCACAGGGCCGTGGTCAGTATGTAATGGAACCCGACGGATACAAGGAAGTTCCGAAGAGCATTGCTGAGCAGATTGTGTCTTCAAGACAAAAGAAAGACTAATCTTTAATAAAATACTTGAATTTTTATTAAATCTTTGGTAATATATTATTTGGATTATACCAATATATCTATTTAAGGAGGAAATTCCAATGGCAAAGGAAAAGTTTGAAAGAAATAAACCGCACGTTAATATTGGTACTATCGGTCACGTTGACCACGGTAAGACCACATTAACCGCTGCTATCACCAAGTACCTTTCTCTTAAGGGTCAGGCACAGTTCGAGGACTATGCTAACATCGATAAGGCTCCCGAAGAGAGAGAGCGTGGTATTACAATCAATACCGCACACGTTGAGTACGAGACTGAGGCTCGTCACTATGCACACGTTGACTGCCCCGGACACGCTGACTATGTTAAGAACATGATTACCGGTGCTGCTCAGATGGACGGTGCTATTCTTGTTATCGCTTCTACTGATGGTCCTATGGCTCAGACCAAGGAGCATCTTCTCCTCGCTCGTCAGGTTGGCGTTCCCTACATTGTTGTATTCATGAACAAGGTAGACCAGGTTGACGACGAAGAGCTCCTCGAGCTCGTAGAGATGGAAATCCGTGAGACTCTTGACGAGTATGAGTTCCCGGGCGATGATACTCCTATCATCAAGGGTTCTGCTCTTAAGGCTCTCGAGGCTGGCAATGATCCTTCTGAGGCTGCTTATGCTCCGATCGCAGAGCTTATGGACGCTGTTGACTCTTACATTCCGACTCCGGATCGTAAGGCTGACCTTCCGTTCCTTATGCCTGTTGAGGACGTATTCACAATCACTGGTCGTGGTACTGTTGCTACCGGCCGTGTTGAGCGTGGACAGCTCCGTACTTCTGAGGAAGTTGAAATCATCGGTCTTACTGACGAGCGCAAGAAGACTGTTGTTACCGGTATGGAAATGTTCCGTAAGATTCTCGACTATGCTGAGGCTGGCGACAACATCGGTGCTCTTCTCCGTGGTGTTCAGCGTACTGAGATTGAGCGTGGTCAGGTTCTTTGTAAGCCCGGCACAATCAATCCCCACACCAAGTTCAAGGGTCAGGTTTACGTACTGAACAAGGATGAAGGCGGCCGTCATACTCCGTTCTTCAACAACTATCGTCCTCAGTTCTATTTCAGAACTACTGACGTTACCGGTGTTATCACTCTTCCGGCTGGCACAGAGATGTGCATGCCTGGCGATAACGTTGATATGGACGTTGAGCTTATCACTCCTATCGCTATCGAAGAGGGTCTCCGCTTCGCTATCCGTGAGGGTGGTCGTACCGTTGGTTCTGGCGTTGTTATCGCTATCAACGAATAATTAAAATAAAAACGGGTGCAGAATCTCTGCATCCGTTTTTTATATAAAAAAATAAAACCCATTGGGGTTTTATTTTTTGTTACCGTTTTTAAATGTTTTTTCAATATATTTTTTTACCTTAGCCTTATCTTCTTCGGACATCATTCGATAGGCGAGTATCATATCCTGCTCGGTTGACATTAAATCCTTCATAAGAGTTGGCTCTTTTTCAGTAAGCGGAGTGCCCGAATCACGAAGAAGCATTGTTAACGAAGTGTTGTCAATATCACCCCAATATTGCTGTTGCTTTTTTTCAACACCCAATAAGCTGTCGACCGAAACCAAGAAAAGCTTAGAAAGCTTTTCAAGCATATCCATATCAACACGCTTGCCTTCTA
This sequence comes from Acutalibacteraceae bacterium, assembly GCA_045590515.1. Lineage (GTDB taxonomy): Bacteria > Bacillota > Clostridia > Oscillospirales > Acutalibacteraceae > SIG589. Next base: position 33,285 of record JAZNRD010000012.1, on the reverse strand, counting down.
TTTCCATATGAGAGTATGTATTTAATTTGATTCCAAGAGCAGTACTAACCTGTGCTTGAGTAAGACCTTTCTCTTTTCTAAGCTGCTTTAATCGCTTATTAAAATAATTATTATCCATAGCTTTCTCCTAAATATATTACTTGACTATATTAGATTTTGTTGATATAATAAATAAGCTGTTTTGCTGGAGTGGCTCAGTTGGTAGAGCAGCTGATTCGTAATCAGCAGGTCGTGGGTTCGAGTCCCATCTTCAGCTCCATTTACACTGTCCTTATCGGGCAGTGTTTTTTATTACAATTTGGACTCGAAGTAGGAGCGGTGTTAGAAAAACAGTCCGGTGGACTGTTTTTCCCCGCGAATGACCGAGCGCCGCAGCGCGAGAGTCGAGTCCCATCTTCAGCTCCATTTACACTGTCCTTATCGGGCAGTGTTTTTTATTGTAAATTTTCCTCAGTCAAGAGGTTTATTATTCCAGAATAAATTATGGTCGGGTCATCAATAAATCGCTCTTTAATATTGTTTGCTTGTGCCTCGTCAGGAACAAACAAACTGACAGACATAAGCTCAAGCGCACCTTCTTTTATTGTGCAGCGAAGATTAAAGCCAACCTCAAGCGGAGCAATCTCAATTTCTGTTTCTTTTGCATATTTTATACGCGATAACATTTTTACAGTCAAAGCGTAAGCCTTGTCACGAACAGATAGGGGAACAGAGGTTTTAAGGGTTACCGCAACCTTGCTGCCGGACGGCGTTATCTCATAACACTCGGGGTCTTTTTCGCTTACAGCGATAAGTCCGTTATCGTTTAAGGCAGCAAAAGCAGAGCTAACCTCAAAATAGTTAGCGACACCTTCGTAATGCAAAAGCTCCGATAGCTGCTGATGAGGAATAGGCTGACGAAGTGTATGAAGAATATAACAAATAAGTATTCTTATTTCACCTGTGCTTACAAGACCGCCTTTAGCGACTCCTGCGTTTGATGCATCTATTTCCAAGAACAAAACATCCTTTATAATTTTTTTATTATTATAAATTATTACATTTGTTTTTGCAAGTACTTGAAAAGATTAAAGTGATAATATATAATATATTTGAAGGTGATTGTGTGAGAAAGAAAGAACTTTTTGAACAAAATACTGTTTTACATAACCGTTTACACACTGTAAGCGTTGAATTAAAGAAATATAAAGAACTTTATTCTAAGAATATTGCGGAGATAAATTCCCTCAGACAGCAGTTGGCTGAGATGGAAATTGAATTGTTAAACCGCAAAAACGAGGAAAAAGCAGAGCCTTGTATTCAAACGGAAGAGAAAGCCGTTGAGGAAAAGAGCGTTGTACCCGAGCTTGAAGAGATTTCTCAGTACGGTGCTGAGATAATCGGTAAAATAGTAATGGAGGGTACAAAAATTAGCAATAGCTTTGTAGGAAACTCTAACGATTTGTCTGTTGACCTCATAAATCTTTTGCTTGGCAAGACCGAGGTGTGCAAAGCAAAAATTTATGATATTTGCCGTGATGATATATCAGACAGCGAAAAGAAAAATAAAATAGATGCTGTGTACGGCGATTGCATTGATTATTTTTCAAGTCTAATCAAACAAATATAAAGGGCAGTTAATACTGCCTTTTATTTTTTTTGTGTGAGGTTTTTGTGTTTATCTTCGTGTAATAAGTGAAAGGACTAAAAAGTTGCTTTCAGAAAGGAGAAACGCATGGACAACGGTGCAAGTAGCTACCGCCGTTTCCGTGACTGTGGTGATGAAAACGGTTTAGTAGATATCATAAGAGATTATAAAGATGGACTAATTTTATATCTTAATAGCTTCGTAGGTAACATACATATTGCTGAAGAGCTTGCTGAAGATACCTTTGTTCTTCTCGGAATAAAGAAACCAAAAGATAAAGGCCGCGGTTCTTTTAAAACATGGCTTTACACAATTGGAAGAAATGTTTGTATTGATTATTTAAGGCGAAATTCTAAAATAAATGAAGTCAATATAGATTTATGCGCGGAATATATTAGCGAGGAACAAACTCTTGAAAAAATATATATTCAGGAAGAAAATAAAATCATAGTACACCGTTCTTTAAAAAAATTAAAACCTGAATATCGACAAATATTGTGGCTTATATATTTTGAAGGATTCAGTAATAAAGACGCGGCTATTATTATGAAAAAAAGTGTTCATAATATTGAAACTCTTGTATATCGTGCCCGCAAATCACTTAAATCACAACTTGAAATGGAGGGCTTTAATTATGAAGAATTATAATCAAATGGCAAACGATGTTTTTCATCGAATAGAGGAGCATGAGGTAATAAGACAAAACAGAAAAAAAGTAATCAAAAGAATAATAACTCCTGTTTGCTGTTTCTGTTTGGCAGCACTACTCGGTATAGGCTTATGGCAGGGCGATTTATTCAATAATAAACCGCCTGTTAAATTAGAGGATTCAGTAAATATTGGAGAAAAAGATTATATTTCACCGGAAGATATTTACAGTTCAAAAAAAGAGCAAGTAAACGAGAACTCGTATGAGGCAAACGATGAATCGTTCGATGTTATAGGTCTTGTAAAAGTTAATGGAATAAATTATGTTCAGTGTAGTACAAACACAAAGGTGTATACTCCCGATAAATACTTGGGTAACGCATCTGATTATGAAGGTACATATCAAACCAATTTTAGTGACATAGCGGGGGGATTGTATATGACAAAAGAGGACCCAAATGTTTTAATGGTTGAGATAAAAAGAGGAGAGTATACTGATTATGTTGTTTTAATCAAAGAGGTAAATCAGTAACTAAGAATTTTTCTTAAATTTATTGCAAAAATCCCATCCGTAAATGTTACGGATGGGATTTATTATCCATCAAAATCCTCAATAACAGAATATACACTTTCAATATCTTGGAAGACAATTCCGTTTTTTAACTGATTTCGGTCATATTCAGGTAATGAGTTAAAATTAACTGTGTTAAATACCTCAATCACTTTTTCGCCTTTGTAGAGTGCAACACAATTTTCATATTCTTTTAGTACAAGAGGTTGACTTCTTTCGATTTCGGCCTCTTTTTTTGCGGCATAGGAATTTATTGCCGTCACAGAGGAAATACTTAGGATAACGGCAAAAACAAGAAATATAACCCTTTTTTTCAATATTATCACCATTACTTTTTTTAAGATATTATTAACGATTTACAAAGAATATATACAAATTATTAATTTTTTTAAAAGATACAATATTGTAACCCCATTTTAGTAAAAATATGGTATAATAGCAGTGCGCGAAAAGCGCCAAACTGTAATCTGTTTATGTTTTCAAAGGAGGTTGAGTCTTTTGACCGATAACAATTTTAATGAAAATATAAATTCGAATAGTGAGCCTATCGAAAGTGTAAATTCAAACGAAGGCGGAAGCTTTGACCTTAACAGCTTTTCTACGGTTACTCCTAAAACTGAAAATGGGGGAGACCGTCCGGAGAAAAAGGACAATTCTTCTAAAAAGGCACCCAAGGCAAAAAAACGTAACATTGCAAAAACTGTACTTACTCTGTTTTTGGTTTGCGTAATTACCTTTAGTTTTCTTATGGGTGCGTTTGCGATTTATGTTTTCGGTTTCGTTGACGACACTATTCAAGAAGACCTTGACAATCTTGTGCTCAACTTTACTACCACAGTATATGTTGAGGACGGAGATTCGGGTGACTATGTTGAATACAAACGTATTCACGGTAGCGAAAATCGTATATGGGTTGGCTTTGCTGAGATGCCGCAGCACCTTAAGGACGCCTTTACCTCGATAGAGGACCAGCGTTTTGAAACCCACGGCGGTGTTGACTGGAAGCGTACAATATCGGCGTTTGCCAATATGTTCCTTAACTTCAGTGATTCGGAGTTCGGTGGCTCCACCATAACGCAACAGCTTGTTAAGAATCTTACAATGGACGATGATAAGAGTGCTATGCGTAAGATTCGTGAGATTATGCGTGCCCGTCGAATAGAAGCAGAGTATCATAAGGATACAATTCTCGAATGTTATCTTAATACCATCAATATGGGTGGTGGTAAATACGGCGTAGAGGTTGCATCAAACTATTATTTCGGCAAATCAGTTGGTGACCTTACGGTTGCCGAAAGTGCTGTTTTAGCCTCTATTGTAAAGAGCCCCGAGTATTATCGTCCCGATAAGAATTTTGATAATAATAAAGCGCGTAAAAAGCTTGTTCTTGATAAAATGCTCGAGCTTAAGAAGATAACAAAGGAAGAATATGACGCCGCTTTGGCGGAAGAGGTAAAAATTGTTGCTGACCCCTCTGTCTCTGCTAACCAGGAAATATATTCCTATTTTGTTGATGCGCTCATAGAAGAGGTTGCTAATGACCTTGTAAAACAGTACAACATGGATAAATCCTACGCTGTAAACAATGTTTATAACGGCGGATATAAAATTTACTGCACGCTTGATGCTGATGTTCAGGCGGCGGTTGAGTCTGTATTTTATAATGAAGCAAACCGCATTAAAGGACCTAATGACCAGCTTGGACAGTCATCTATAACCGTAATGGATTATAGGGGTAATGTTGTCGGTATTGCAGGCGGACTTGGCGAAAAGAAAGAAAACCGCGGTCTAAACCGTGCAACCTCTTCACCCCGTCAGCCCGGTTCTACAATGAAACCGTTGGCGGCTTATGCGCTTGCGCTTGAAAACGACCGCATAACCTATTCTACAATGTTAAACGATAAGAAGGTTATGTATAAAAATAACACCTGGACGCCGAAAAACTGGTACGGCGGATATTGGGGTAATATTACTGCCGCATACGCAGTTCAGCGTTCGGTTAATACTATTCCCGTTATGCTTGTAAATGAGTTAACACCCCAGGTTTCTTACGATTTCCTTACTAAAAAGCTTGGCATTACTACGCTTAACTATCCGGCTGATGCTGACTTAGCGCCTATGGGTCTTGGTGGTACAAACGGTGGTATTACGACGCTTGAATCGGCTGCGGCTTATGCAGTTTTCGGTAACGGCGGGTACTATTTTGAGCCGTCATTCTATACCAAGGTAACCGACCAGCACGATAATATTGTGCTTGAAAAGAAAACCAAGCCCGTTGCCGCTATTAGTGAGGATACCGCAACAATTATGAATCATATGCTTCAGAATGTTGTTTACGGTTCGAACGGTACCGGTGTAAGAGCTGCTGCATATGTTCCGTCGCAGAAAATCTATGCTAAGACGGGTACATCAAGCGAAACTAACGACCTTTGGTTTGTTGGCGGCACGCCTTACTATGTTGCTTCTTGCTGGTACGGATTTGACAACAACGGTGAGATTAGCCAAAGTGGTATTGCGCTTAAGCTTTGGGGTCAGGTTATGTCAAAGGTTCACTCCGGTCTTAAGTCTAAAAACTTTGAAGAAAGCAAGTATGTTGAGCGCAGATACTACTGCACAAGCACAGGCTTGCTCGCTACCGATTCTTGCGAATCAACTGCGGTAGGTTGGTATAAAAAGAGTGACCGTAGAACCTGTACCAAGCACGCGGGCACAATTCGCGATGTTATAGTATCTTCGTCAGCGGTTTCTTCCTCCTCTAAGACTGATGGTTCTTCTTCGGAAGCCTCGTCTGCTAACGAGTCTACGACTACATCTTCGGCCACCGCAACATCATCTGAATCTTAAAAATTTAACACCCCAACATTTTGTTGGGGTGCTTTTGAAATGAGGGATAATATGAGGCTTCTTTTTAAACAAAGACTTTTTTCTTGGTTTGACAGCTATGATATTTTTGATGAGGCAGGGGAGATTGTCTATACTGTAAAGGGACAGCTCTCTTGGGGACATTGTCTTAAAATATATGATGCAACAGGTAACGAAATTGGTATGGTAAAGGAACGCATTTTTACCTTTTTGCCAAAGTTTGAAATTTATGAGAGCGGTCAGTATTTAGGATGTATTAGCAAAGAGTTTTCATTTTTTTCTCCAAGATATAATATCGACTGTAACGGCTGGCATGTTGAGGGTAATTTCTTTGAATGGGATTATGAAATCATAAATGCCTTTAATTGCCGTGTTGCAACTGTTTCAAAAGAACTTTTCAATTGGACCGATACATATGTGATTGATGTTAACGACCAGAGCGATGCCTTGCACGCTTTGATGCTTGTGTTGGCTATTGATGCAGAAAAGTGTTCAAGAAACTCATAAAAGAGGTGGATTATGAAAATATCTGAAAAAATCAAGCTTGATTATTCGGGGCTTGTGAAATATGGTCCAATAAATATAGTCGCTTTTGGTGACAGCGTTACACACGGTGCCGTTGGTGGCGGTGAGCCGATAAATTACGAAACGGTTTATTGGAACAGATTGCGCAAAAAAATTAACGCCGTCAGAGAATATGTTCCTGTAAATGTTATTAATGCGGGAATTGGCGGTATTACTGCTTCTGGCTCGCTTGAGCGAATGGAAGAGCATGTTTTTTCGCATAATCCCGACCTTGTTATAGTCTGCTTTGGACTTAACGATGTTAACGGTTCGCTTGAAGACTATCTTTCGGCTTTGCGCATCATCTTTGAACGCTGTAATAAAGCAAACACAGAAACCATTTTTATGACGCCTAATATGCTTAATACATATGTGGCTGATGATGCTGACGCCGCTTTCCGAGAGTATGCAAAGAAAACCGCAGATATGCAAAATGGCGGCAGAATGGATTTATATATGAATTCTGCTTGTGCGCTCGCCAAAGAGATGGGCATTACGGTTTGTGACTGTTATAGTGAATGGAAAGAATTAAGCAAAACGCAAGATACTACAATGCTTCTTGCAAACAGAATAAATCACCCCGTAAAAGAAATGCATGAGCTTTTTGCAAATAAATTATTTAATATAATTTTTGAAGATGCACCCGAGGTAGAAAAGCTTGATAATAATACAATGTATAATGAAAAGAGATAGGCTTGCGCCTATCTCTTTTTCTTAAATGCCCAAAATTTCTTTTACAGAGGCTTTTATGCCGTCAGCAATATCATTTGCCTGTTTTTCGTCTTTTCCAACGCTTGAAACATAAATTTTAATTTTAGGCTCGGTTCCTGAGGGTCTGACTATAAACGAGCTTCCGTTTTCAAGTACATATTCAAGAACATCTGATTTCGGAAGATTTATAACCTCTTGTTTTCCGCTGTCACAGAATGTGCGTGTTGAGGAAATGTAATTTGCTATCTGTGTAACCTTGGAGCCTGCAATTTCGGTCGGAGGAGTAACGCAAAGCTCGTTCATAATTTCAGCCATTTTCTGCATTCCCGACTGACCTTCAAACGCAAAGCTTACCTGACTGTTGCTGAAATATCCAAATTCAGCATATAATTCATTAAGCACATCGATAAATGTTTTTCCGCAAGATTTATAGAAGCAAACCGCCTCGCAAATAAGCATTGAAGCAACAACCGCATCCTTATCTCTTACATAACCGCCTGCAAGATAGCCGTAGCTTTCTTCAAATCCGAAAACATAGCGTTCTGTTTCGTTTTTAGCTTCAAGCAGCGCAATCTGCTCACCGATAAACTTAAAGCCTGTTAATACATTTATAAGCTGACAACCGTATTTATCGGCAATCTTCTGACAAAGCTCTGTTGTAACAATAGTCTTTACTGCTATCGGGTTTTTAGGCATCGTGCCTTTTTGAGTCCTTTGCGACAGAATATAGTTAAGCAAAAGTGCACCAACCTGGTTACCTGTAAGCAAGCGATATTCACCGTCGTGCTTTACTGCAATGCCAACGCGGTCACAGTCAGGGTCGGTGGCAAGGAGTAAATCGGGGTCAAGCTCTTCAGCAAGTTTCAGCGCACACTCAAACGGCTGGCGAAGTTCGGGGTTCGGGTAGGGGGCTGTCGGGAAATTACCGTTGGGTAATTCCTGTTCTGCCACAACCGTAACATCTTTCAGTCCAATCTTATCAAGTATTGCGCGTACAGGCTTGTTTCCGGCGCCGTGAAGCGGAGTATAAATAACCTTTAAATCACTCTTCTCGCAAATATCACTGTTTACCTGCTGTGCTTTAACATTTTCAAGATATGCCTCAATACAGTCATCGCCGATAAATTCAATTTTTCCTTCACTAACAGCTTTATCAAAGTCGGTTGTTTTAACGCCGTCAAAAATATCAACCTTGTTCATTATTGAAAGAACATACTCGCTTGCCTCAAGGTTAAGCTGACTTCCGTCGGGGCCGTATGCCTTATATCCGTTATAGATTGCAGGATTATGGCTTGCGGTGATAACAATACCTGCATCGCATCCAAAATATCTGACAGCGAACGAAAGCATCGGAGTGGGCATAAGCTCACGGTAAATATACACTTTAATACCATTAGCGGCAAGAATAGCGGCAGAATGCTTTGCAAAAGTGTCTGATTTTATTCTGCTGTCGTACGCAATCGCAACCTTACCGTTCTTTGATACAGAGTTTACATATTCTGCAAGTCCCTGCGTAGCGCGACCGACGGTATATATATTCATGCGGTTGGTGCCTGCACCAATTACTCCGCGCAAGCCTCCCGTACCAAAAGCAAGGTCTTTATAAAATCTATCGTTTATTGCCTCGGAATCACCCTTGATAGATTCAAGTTCTGTGATAATATCAGCGTCTGCGGTTGCACATTCTAACCATTTTTCAAACTTACTTGTCAATGTTATGCCCTCCCGGAAATAGTTTTAGAAAACTTAATTTTCTACACTATAATAATAACTTAGTGAAATTTATATGTCAACCGAAAGTTATGTAAATATATGGAAATTTGTGTCGCTGTTAAATAATTTTTTTGAACCATATTACTTTCTTCAATATGTAAAAAATATACATTAAAAATATAAAAATACAAATTTGAGTAGTAATAATCTGTTTTAAAGGGCATAATGCTAATAATGGGGTTTACTTTCTTGTGCTAAAGTCACATAAATTTAATTTTTGCTTGACAATTTATTTTATATAATGTATTATTTTTATAGTATTTTTTTATTATTTTGGTGTTGTTTTGGGTATAAGATTTGTTGAAAAATACGAAAATTTGTCAGATAATGAATTGGCGCACCTCACGCAAAATGGCGATAGCGAAGCAGGTGTGACTCTTTTGCGTAAATATATGCCTCTTATAAAATCGCGTGCTTCTCATTTTTATAACGGCACGGTTGAGATGGAGGACCTTGTGCAAGAGGGTATTATTGCTTTATACCTTAGTATAAAAAAATACGATTTATCTCTTTCTTCTTTTTCTACATTTGCAAGACTTTGTATTGACCGTGCCTTGATTTCGGAGGTGCGCACACAGGCAAGAAAAAAGCAAATTCCGTCGGACAAGCTTGTGTCATTAGAAGAAAATGTTGTGTTTTCATATGAAGGTAATCCTGAAAATATTTTAATCGAAACTGAGGATGTTTCAGCACTTCATAAAAATATTAAAGGCTCTCTTTCTAAGCGAGAATATAAAACCTTGCTGCTATTTTTGCACAGTTATTCTATTAAAGAGATTGCGGTTTTACTTAAAACATCAGAAAAATCGGTTAATAATACACTTTATCGCATTAGAAACAAGTTAATTAGTTTATAACAGCGAAAGCTGTTAATATATGCCCAAGTAGCTTAAATTAGAAGAGCGTTGTTCTCAAAGATGTCGGTGCGATTCCGTCCGGGGCAAAAAACCAATCGAGAGAGGTACAAAAAATGTTTGAAGACAAAACATTAGTATGCAAGGATTGCGGAGAAGAGTTTGTTTTCACAGCCAGAGAGCAGGAGTTTTATGCTTCTAAGGGCTTTGAAAATGAACCTCAGCGTTGTAAGCCTTGCCGCGACAAGCGTAAGAACGCCGGTAGAGCACCGCGCGAGATGCACGAGGCTGTTTGTAACGCTTGCGGTGGCGTAGCACGCGTTCCGTTTGCACCGCGTGAGGATCGTCCTGTATACTGCAGCGAATGCTTCGCAAAGCTTAAAGAAGCTGAAGCAGAAAATGAGAACAACTAATTTAAATTATAAGTTTTTTTGTTTTCAGTGCCGCCTTGGTGTTACCAAGGCGGTTTTTCTTACATTTATTCACATTCTCTTAATGAAATTTTATAATATTGCGTGTATTATATTTGTAAGGAGATGATTTTTATGGGCAATAAAAAGATTCTGATTGTAGATGACGATATAAATATATGTGAGCTTTTAAGGCTTTATCTTACAAAAGATAACTTTGATACTATTGTATGTAACGACGGCGAGTCGGCGCTTAAAATGGCATTAGAAAATAAGCCTGACCTTGTATTGCTTGATATTATGCTGCCAAAGCTTGACGGATGGCAGGTTTGTCGTGCAATTCGAAAGGAATCCAGCGTTCCGATTATTATGACTACTGCAAAGGGAGAAACATTTGACAAGATTTTAGGACTTGAGCTTGGCGCTGATGATTATATTACTAAGCCGTTTGACGCAAAAGAGGTTGTTGCTCGTGTAAAGGCTGTGCTTCGTCGTTGTGCTCCGGAAACCGAGAATGCGGTTAAAGAAGTAAAATATGACAAGCTTATAATAAACTTAACGAATTATGAGCTTGTCGTTAACGGCGTAAGTGTAGATACTCCTCCTAAGGAGCTGGAGCTTGTATACCACCTTGCAAGTAATCCAAACCGCGTTTATACTCGTGACCAGCTTTTAGATGAGGTTTGGGGATTTGATTATTACGGTGATTCCCGTACGGTTGATGTTCATGTAAAACGCCTCCGTGAAAAGCTTGAGGGTGTTTCAAATGAATGGTCGCTTAAAACCGTATGGGGTGTAGGCTATAAATTTGAGGTAAAGTAATCTGTTATGAATTCAAGACTTTTTAAAAAGTTCTTTTTGACTAATTCTGCAATTTTCCTTGCCGGACTTACTTTTTTGTCAACAATATTAGGCTTTGTTGTCATAAATTATCTTGTTAGCGATAAGCGTGAAGATTTGACCAAAAACTGTATAGCTGTATGTGAAAGCGTTAAGACGGATAATTTTAGTTTTGAAATGCTTAACGGAATGATAACCGCACTTGCGAGCACATCAGATGCAGAAATTTTTGTGTCCGATTTAGACGGAAAGGTTGTTGCTTGCAGCTGTGCAGCGTGGCGCGAAAACGGCAGTTGTCCTATGAGCAGAGAAACAGTGCCGGCTAATGTTATTAAAAATGTTCTCTCGGATGATTTTTTTGATAGCGGAACAATGGACGGTTTTTACGGAAATGCTTCATTTTTTACTGTTGCAAGACCTATTGAGAACGAAAAAAGTATAGCAGAGGGTATAGTTTTTTCTACAACTCCGGCATCACAACCGAGAACCTTCTTTGCAACGCTTATTCGTCTGTATTTCTTAGCGGCAATTATTCCGATTATACTTATGTTCTTTGTTGAATACATTATGTCTTACCGTCTTATTAAGCCGCTAAGACAAATGTCGGATGCGGCAAAGCGAATGGCAAAAGGTGACTTTTCAAGACGAATTCCTGTTGTTTCGGATGATGAAATTGGCGAGCTTTCAATTTCATTTAATAATATGACCAATTCACTTGTTCAGCTTGAATCAATGAGACGAAGCTTTATAGCAAACGTTTCGCATGAGCTTAGAACGCCAATGACAACGATTGGCGGGTTTATTGACGGAATTCTTGACGGAACCATAGAGGGCGAATCACAAAAGCATTATCTTTCTATTGTTTCAGAAGAGGTTAAGCGTTTATCGCGTCTTGTTGAATCGATGTTATGTCTTGCAAAACTTGAATCGGGAGAGCAAAAGCTTAACCCGCAAAAATTTGATATTGCAAAGGTTGCAAGAAATATTGTCGTATCTCAGGATATTCGTTTAGAAGAAAAAAATATAACGGTTTCGGGTCTTGATTGTGACGGCTTTGTGGTTACGGCTGATTATGACCTTATTTATCAAGTTATATTTAATATTTTTGATAATGCTTTGAAATTTACAAATAAAGATGGTAATATTGATTTTGTAATTAAGCGCGAAAACGGGACTACTTTTTTTGCTGTGCGGAATACAGGAAGCCACATTGAACGCGAGGATATAAAACATATATTTGACCGTTTTTATAAAGCAGATAAATCCCGTTCTGAAAACAAATCGGGAACAGGGCTTGGGCTTTATATTTCTAAAACTATTATAACAATTCACGGCGGTAAAATAGGTGCAAACTCTAAAGAGGGAGAATACACAGAATTTTATTTTACTTTGCCCGACCAAAATAACGCGGAGGGATAAAATGGACGAGAATAATATTATAAATCAGAATGAAAATAACGAAGAGGTTATCGTAGAGAATGTTAGTGAAACTGCAAATACCGCAGAGTCGATTACCGAAGAAAGCGTTACACAAGATGAAATAAAGGCTGAAGCTACTGAGGAAACAGCTTTCGAAGAAAACGATTATATAAAAAACTTTAATAGCTTTGTTCCTGTAATCGAGGTTGATTCTGTTGATAGAAGCGACCCGGAGAGCAAAAAGGGGCTAAAAGTATTTGCACTGGCGCTTTCTTTTGTGCTTGTGCTTTGCTGCGGAATAACCGCAGGATACTTTTTCGGTAATTCCACACGCGCAAACAATATTGGTAGCTCTGTTTCGGTTGACCTCTCTTCTAAACCTGAAAATAAGGATATGCTAACTGCTGCAGAGGTTTATGATAAAGCAAATGCCTCGGTTGTTGGAATTCTTACTTATAATTCAAGTTCAATGTCTTCTGCAAGCGGCGTTGTATATACCGAAGATGGTTATATTATTACAAATGACCATATATATGACGGTATAGGTGCGGCGCGCTTTAAGGTGTTTACTTCGGACGGAAACGAATATTCTGCCGAATATGTTGCAGGTGATGCAAGAAGTGATATAGCCGTCATTAAGGTTACAGATAAGGTAAAGCTTGCTCCCGCTCAGTTTGGCAACCCTGATGAGCTATATATTGGCGAACCCGTTGTCGCAATAGGCAGACCGACAGGTGCCGAAACCGCAAATAACCTCACGGGCGGATATGTGTCGCTTATGGGAAGACGTGCAAATGTGGCGTCAAGCTATTCTATGAAATATATTCAGACCGATACCGCCATAAACCCGGGCAGCTCGGGCGGTGCTCTGCTTAATATGTATTCTCAGGTTGTGGGTATAACATCTTCAAAAATTGCTGGCGAAGAGTATGAAGGTATGGGCTTTGCTGTTCCAATGACCATTGTAAAGCAGGTTGCAGATTCGCTTATCGCAAACGGATATGTTGAGGGCCGTGCAAAGCTTGGAATCTCTTATAGAGAGATAGATTCAGTAACGGCAGAAGTTTATGATATGACCGAGGGACTGAATATTGCATCTGTTGACGAAAGCAGCGACCTTTACGGTAAGATTTCAGAGGGCGATACTATTGTGTCTGTTAACGGAAACGAAATCACCTCCGCTGATGTTATTCTGGAAGCTATTGAAAACAGTAAACCCGGCGATACACTTTCGCTTTTGGTTGTTACTGAAAAAGGTGCCAATAAAACGGTTTCTGCTAAGCTTTTACCCGATAAGGGAAGTTCGAGCTATACCAAGCACGAAACGGTAGAGGAAGACACCTCCTCGGCGCCCAACACCTCTGAATTTAATTTCCCTTTTGGTGATTAAAAATAAATAAACAAAAAGACCGCTACATAGCGGTCTTTTTTTGTTATAAATCTTTCTTGACATATTTGCAATTTAGGCATAAAATAATCGAGTTGATGAATAGGAGATGATTATATGCAATTTTTATTAAGTCTTTCTGTTTCGCTTTTTGCCGGACTTATGCTTTCGCGTCTTGCTAAAAAGCTACATATGCCAGCAGTAACCGCTTATTTAGTAGCCGGTATTCTGGTAGGACCGTTTGTTTTGGGTTCATTTGGATTTTCGGGACTTGGTTTTACAAGCATTAAAGAGGTAAAGAGTTTTTCACTTATTTGTGATATTGCGCTTGGATTTATTGCTTTTTCAATAGGAAACGAATTTCGTTTATCTCAGCTTAAAAAGATTGGTAAACAAGCAACCGTTATAGGAATTTTTCAAGCGGTATTCACAACGATAATTGTTGATGTTGTTTTAATAGGTTTACACTTTATTATTCCTGACAAGCTTCCGCTTCCTACGGCAATAATAATGGGTGCTGTTGCTTCTGCTACTGCACCTGCGGCAACTTTAATGGTTGTTAGACAGTATAAGGCAAAGGGCCCGCTTACTGAGTTGCTTTTGCCCATAGTTGCATTAGATGATGCTGTTGGACTTGTGATTTTTGCCGTTTCATTTGGCGTAGCAAAGGCAATCCTTTCAGGTCATATTGACGTAATCTCGGTTATTGTTGAACCGATTTTAGAGGTAATTTTTTCGCTCGGACTTGGCGCTTTAATGGGTTATCTCTTCACATTTTTTGAGCGATTCTTCCATTCGCGTTCAAAGCGTCTTTCGATGTCGGTCACCTTTGTTCTTCTGACTGTTGCGCTGTCAATGCTAAAGTTTGAGATTTTTGGTATTCACATTGCGTTTTCTTCTTTGCTTGTTTGTATGATGCTTGGAACAATTTTTTGCAACATATGCGATTTTTCCGAAGAGCTTATGGACCGTATCGACCGCTGGACCGCACCGTTATTTATTTTGTTCTTTGTTTTAAGCGGCGCAGAGTTTGACCTTACTGTGTTCGGTGATGCTTTAATAGTATTTATAGGACTTGCATATATCATCTCTCGTTCGTTCGGAAAGTATTATGGCGCTTATTTAAGCACTAAGGCAGTAAAATGCGATGATAATATTGTAAAAAATCTTGGTATAACACTTCTGCCGCAGGCAGGCGTTGCGCTTGGAATGGCTCTAAAAGCGGAAGAACTCGGTGCAGAGGGCGCTATTGTTGCAAACCTTACGCTTTTCTCTGTTCTTATTTATGAGCTTATAGGACCTTTCCTTACTAAAATGGCTTTACTTAGAGCGGGAGAAATTAAACCCGAAGAAAAGGTTAGTGCTCGTGAGCAAGCAAAAAAAGGTAATATATAAACTAAAAACCGCAGTTTTAAACTGCGGTTTTTTTAGTTTTCAGTATTTTAATAAATACTGGAATTCCGATAAGAGGAAATAGCATTCCTATAAACATTCCACATTTCATACCTAACTGTTCGCTGGTAAGCTTTAATGTTTCTGCTATTTTTGCTGCCTGCTCATTTGCAATTACCGCGTCAGTAATAACGCCGATAAGCTGAGGACCAACTGATGCACCCAAATCTCCGCCGGAAGCCATCATAGCATATACAAATACACCACCATGGGCGATTCTGTCGGACGAAACAATAAGCGTGCCGGGCCAAAGCATTGAGGCGCAGAATCCTGTGAAAGCACAAGCGAAAAGACCAATAATGGCAACATTTGATACAGCAGATAAAAGATAACAAACGACTGAACCGATTATTCCTAATAGCAAAACTCGCTCTATGTTCTTGCCAACCTTAGAATATATCGTTCGTCCTGTTCCAAGCATTACGCCAAAAAGTGCAACACCGAAAATATCACCCCATACTTTTGGAATTCTAAGCGCTTGCTCGAGATATCCCGAGCTCCATTGTGCCATTGTGCATTCGGTTGCGCCACCTATGAATATTGCAAAAAAACAAAGCCACAGTGTTTTGTTTTTTAACATATCAAAAGCTCCGGAAATCTTTTTTGGCGTTTCCATTTTTGGTATTTCCGATGCAGAGTAGAGAACAAGTGAACATATTGGAACTAAAAGGAATATAAGGGTTAGTATTTGCCAGAATTTTTGTCCTATAACAAGTATAAAAAGTGTACTGAAAATTACTACAAACACAGCGCCCCAGGCATAAACCGAATGTAATTTACTCATCTCGCGGTCAGGGTCATCGGAAGGAATAGCTGCAATCACAGGACTTATAAGCACTTCGCAAAATCCACTTGCAGAGGAAAAAATAATTGTACCAATAACTAAACCTATGTAGACGGAATTAGGAAATAGTGTCGGCCAGACTGCATATATCAGTAAACCTACAATTGTGAGTATAGGGGTGAACTTTACTGTTTTCGATATATTAAATTTGTGGGAAAAAAAGGAGAATATCAAATCAACAGTTAGCTGTGATACAAAGTTTATAAGTACTAAGGTACCAAGCAGTGAATATGAAATTCCGTATAAATTTCTAAAGGTTAAAAACAAAACAGGCGGTAGGTTGCTTATAATAGCCATTGAAATGTTCGATGTGTAACACGCAAGCTTTAATTTATTATATTTCTTTTCCATTTATATCACTCCAAACATATAAGGGATTATATTATATATTTCATTTTAAATCAAGAAAAAAATATTTTACATAATTTTCCAAATTACTATTGCATTATTTTTCAAAATATGGTAAAATGTGGTAAACCAATAAGGAGGAAAAATTATGGAAAAGAAAATAAAAATTGTTATTGCGGATGATTCTACCGAATTTGGGCAGAATTGTGCAAATGCGCTCAAAAGTTACGGAATGGAGGTTTTTCTTTGTCAAAAGGACGGCGCTCGTGTAATAAGCAGTATAAAAACCATTCATCCCGATGTTGTTGTTGCAGATGTATTTATGCCCAACGTTGATATTTTGGGTGTGCTTGCTTCGGTTAAGGATATGGATGAGAAATCGAAGCCACTTGTTATGGCAATATCGGGTTATGATAACCCGCGTCTTGAAAAAGAAACCTTAAATGCAGGTGCTTGTTATTATTTCATTAAACCCTTTGATACAAATATGCTTGCCGAGCGTATAATTCAGCTTTCGGGTTGGAAGAATGAAAAGGTTCCCGTAGTTAAAGACAACGTTGTGAGCGACAGTGACCTCGAAATTATGGTTACAGAAATTATACATCAAATAGGCGTACCTGCACATATCAAAGGATATCATTATCTTCGTGAGGCAATAATCCTATCAATAAAGGATAGTGAAATGATTAACTCGGTTACGAAGCTTTTATATCCCACTGTTGCAAAGAAGAACCAAACTACATCGTCGCGTGTTGAGCGCGCAATCCGTCACGCTATTGAGGTTGCTTGGGATAGGGGAGATGTAGATGTGCTTAACTCCTATTTCGGTTACACAATTCATAATAGTCGCGGAAAGCCGACAAACAGTGAGTTTATTGCTATGATAGCGGATAAGCTTCGCCTTCGTCTGAAAATAGGATAAAATTAAAAACCGTTCAGTTAAACTGAACGGTTTTCTTTATGAATAGATAAATTTGTCTTTTCTGTGTTTTTTGATTTTCGCAAATACAATTCCGCCAATCAGCAGAACCATAACGCTGCAAACACATATCACAGAACGGGTGTAATTAGAGCCTGCTCGAACCTCAAGCCACAAATCGGTCTGGAGCTTTCCGGTTTTGCTGTCAAGGTTTAAAAACACCTCGCATTCGCCAAGCTCTTCAGGATAAATAGCCTCAACCGCCCATTCGCCGTATTCTTCGCGTAGATATTCTTTGTGGTCTGTTATAACCTCCACGTGAGGCGATGAATAGCATATATATTCAGCGTTTGCCATTGCAGGCTCATACGAGCACATATAATTTATAAATGCTTCTGCAGCCTGCTTTTTTTTGCTGTTGGATGGCACGCACATCGCATCAACAAATAGGTTTGTGCCTTCCTTTGGTACAACAAAACTTACATCCTCATTTTGTTCCATGATAATTAGCGCATCACCGATATAGTAGGGAGCAAGAGCAGCCTCACCACTCGACATCATTGGGAAAATCTGGTCCATAACATAGCTTCGAACTAATGGCTTTTGCTTTTTAAGAAGCTCTGCCGCCTCGTTCCATTCTGTTTCGTTAGTAGAGTTAAACGAGTAACCAAGCAACTTTTGTGCAATTCCGAATGCATCGCGGGAATTATCAAACATTAAAATTTTGTTATCGTATTTTTTGTCCCAAAGCACATCCCAGCTATCAATTTCTTCGGTTACAACATTTTTATTGTAAAGAAGAGCAACGCGTCCCCAAGTGTACGGAACAGAATACTTGTGTTCGGGGTCATAATCAAACTTCGCCGATAATTCCTTATCAATATATTGGTAATTAGGAATGTTTTTAAAATCGAGCTCTGCTAACATACCCTCACTTATCATCTTAGAAATCATATAGTCCGAGGGGATAATTACATCATATACGGCGGCGCCGCTTTTCATTTTAGTGTAAAGCTCTTCGTTGCTTGCAAAGGTCTGATAATTTACCTTAATTCCTGTTTTTTCAGTGAAATCCTTAACAACATCAAGTGTATCATCGTCACCGTTGGAAATATATTCGCCCCAGTTATATACAACAATTTCGTTGTCAGATGTGGGCGTGTTATCTGAGATACTGTCTGTGTTCTTACTGCAAGCGGAAAGACAAAGCGCTAAACAAAAGCAAAGAGAAAGTGCAATTATTTTTTTCATTTATTTGCACCTGCCTTTGCATCGTTATCCTTCATTTGTCTTATATTTACAACAAGCATAAGCAGGAAAACAGTTATAAACATAAGAGCAGAAAGCGCGTTAATTTTTGGATTAACATTCTTTCTTGTCATTGAATAAATAAGAACAGATAAGGTCTGCGCAGAGGTTCCCGAGGTGCAATAGCTTATAACAAAATCGTCAAGCGAAAGCGTAAAGGCCATAAGCATACCGGTCATAATTCCGGGCATAATTTCGGGAACAACAACCTTGAAAAAAGCATTAAACGGGTGACATCCAAGGTCAAGGGCAGCCTCGTAGCTGTGCTTATTCATTTGCCGCAGTTTCGGAAGAACAGAAAGAATAACGTAGGGAATATTAAAGGAAATATGTGAAAGAATTAGAGTTCCCATACCAAACTCAAGCTCAATTCCGACAAGCGAAAGAATTCCGAAAATTGACACAAAAAGAAGCATAAGCGAAATACCCGTTACAATTTCGGGGTTGACCATAGGAATGTTTGTGACGGTCATTACTATGCTTCTGACCTTGTTTTTCATGGCCGAAATACCAATAGCGGCAAGAGTTCCGATAACCGTTGCACAAATTGATGCAATCACAGCAACAATCAAAGTTGTTTTAAGTGCATCAATTATACTTCCGTCGTTAAGCAGTTTCTCGTACCATCCAAAAGTAAATCCGTTCCATACCGAGCGGCTTTTTGAATCATTAAACGAAAAAGCAATCATAACAACGATTGGCGCGTAAAGAAATGTGAAAATTAAACCAAGATATATTTTTGAGAGGATTTTCATAATAGCATCTGCTCCTCTCCGTCATCGTCACCAAACTGGTTCATAGCGGTCATACAAATAAGCACAAGTACCATAAGTATAAGCGCCAGTGCAGCACCAAGATAAGGGTTATAGGTGGAGCCAAAGAACTGACTTTCAATAATATCGCCTATAAGCATCTCGCCGCCGCCCAGCATCTTAGAAATAACAAAGGTGCTTACCGCGGGGACAAATACCATAGTAATACCCGAAATAATGCCGGGAAGACTTAAAGGCATAATAATCTTTTTGAAAACAGTCAGTGAATTAGAGCCTAAATCCTGTGCCGCCTCAATAAGACGCTTATCCATTTTTGTAAGCACGGAATAAATAGGCATAATCATAAAGGGTAAGAAGTTATAAACCATACCAAGCACAATAGCGCCTTCGGTGTTTATAAGTCTTACCTTTGGTAAACCAATTAAACTTAGAATATTGTTTATAATTCCCGTATCCTCAAGCAAGGTCATCCACGCATAGGTGCGAAGAAGAAAATTCATCCACATAGGCATCATAATAAGCAAAATCATCGTCTTTTGTGAGGCCGACGAAGTTTTTGCAATTATATAAGCAACAGGGTATCCAACAAGCAGACAAACAATTGTGGCAACCATTCCGAGCCAAATTGACTGCATAAGTGACGGTAAATATTTTGCCGCCTCTTCAAAGTTTGCTAATGTGAATCCGCCTGCATCTGATGTGAATGAAAAATATACGACCATTCCAAGCGGAACGATGGTGAAAATGAGCATCCAAATGAGGTAGGGAACAGACATTACCTTTTTAGATGTCATATTTCCTCCTCCGTCTGCACATCGGCGTCGTCCGAATAAAGCGGAACATCGGATTTATGCATAATATGAATATCAAACGGGTCAACGCTAAGTCCAACCTTAGCGCCTACCTCGGCGTTTTTGGTGGTATGAATGAGCCACTTACAGTCGCCTATATCAACCGTAATTTCATAATGAACGCCTTTAAATGTAACCGATTCAACAATGCCGCAAACCTGTCCGTTTTCTGGCTTAGAAACTATTACATCTTCTGGGCGAATTACAACATCGACGGGTGTGTTTTCGCCAAAGCCCTTGTCAACGCAGGGGAATTCTACGCCGTTAAAACGAGCAAGCTCGTCCTTTATCATAATACCCTCAATAATATTCGACTCGCCGATAAAATCAGCAACAAAGGCGTTTTTAGGCTCATTATAAATATCCTCAGGTGTTCCAATCTGCTGAATTTCGCCGCCCGACATTACAACAACGGTATCCGACATTGTAAGAGCTTCTTCCTGGTCGTGTGTAACATAAATAAATGTAATACCAAGGCTTTGCTGCATACGCTTAAGCTCGGTCTGCATTTCTTTACGAAGCTTCAAATCAAGTGCAGCCAGAGGCTCATCAAGTAAAAGCACCTTCGGCTTATTGACAAGCGCTCTTGCAATAGCAACACGCTGCTGCTGACCGCCCGAAAGAAGATTTATGTTTTTGCGCTCAAAACCGCTTAGATTAACGAGCGCAAGCATTTCCTTAACCTTTTCTTTAATCTCTGCTTCGGGCATCTTTTTAAGTCTGAGTCCGAAAGCAACGTTTTCGTAAACATTAAGGTGAGGGAATAGCGCATAACGCTGAAAAATGGTGTTAACCTGACGCTTGTAAGCAGGAACACCATTTATTTTTTTACCCTCAAAAAAAACATCTCCATCATCGGGTGTTGCAAAACCCGCAATAATGCGCAATGTAGTAGTTTTGCCGCAACCTGACGGGCCCAAAAGAGTAACAAATTCTTTGTCCTTAATTGAAAGGTCAATACCCTTAAGGACAGGCTCGTCATCAAATGATACAAAGATGTTTTTAAGTTCAACAATATTATTATTTGACATTTAAGCATCCCCCTTTGCGGACACAAAGTGCCGCGAAAGCTAAAATTAGCTCTGCGCGATACCCGCAATCTCTCTGCTTACAGCCCGCAAAGGGTTTTTCATAGTTCTATTATCAGAACTACGGCCGTAGGCTTGTGAAATCGCTCTCAACACAGATGCATAAACTGATAGCTTATAATATAGGGCAAAAACCGCATAAAGTCAAGTGATTTTTGCAAATTTCCAAATTTTTTTGGAAAATTTTGCACACCTCGTTTGAAAAGCTCGTTTTTTCTCGCAAATGCTCGTTTTTTCTCATAAATACTCGTGAAAATTATTTTTACAAAAAATATTGAAAAATATACCAAAAAGTATTGCCCCAAATTATACTTTGTGATATACTAATTTAAATATAATTATTTTATATGATAGAGGTGGGAGTTTTGGTTATTTTAGGCATTGACCCGGGATATGCAATAATAGGCTATGGCGTGGTTAAATACGAAAATTATAAATTCACTCCTCTTGAATACGGCGCCGTTACGACTCCCGCAAAAACTGATTTTGGAGTAAGACTTCAAATGATTCACAGCGGTATTACATCTATCATTGAAAAATATAAACCCGATGCTATGTCGATAGAAAAGCTATTTTTCAATACAAATACAACCACCGCTATTGACGTTGCGCAGGCAAGGGGAGTTATCTTGCTTTCAGCGCAACTAAAGGGAATATCTGTGTTTGAATATACACCGTTACAGGTAAAACAGTCGGTAACGGGCTACGGCAGAGCGCAAAAGGCGCAGGTTATGGAAATGACCCGTCAGATGTTGGGACTTAAATCTGTACCAAAGCCCGACGATACAGCCGATGCATTGGCGCTTACGATATGCCACGGTTATAATGCTGCGATGATTTCGAAACTTGGGATAGGAGGAAAATTATAATGATTGCTTCGCTCAGAGGAAAACTTATAAGCTCGGATACACAGTCGGTCGTTGTTGAGTGTGGCGGCGTAGGTATGCGTTGCTTTACAACCCTAAAAACGATTAGCGCTCTTCCCAAACTCGGACAAGAGGTATTCCTTTACACATATCTTTCGGTGCGTGAGGATGCACTTGATTTATACGGCTTTGCAAGCGAGGCTGAGCTTGCTTGTTTTAAAATGATTACCTCCGTTAACGGCGTTGGCTCGAAAATCGGAATTGCAATTTTATCCGAATTCAGTCCCGAACAGGTGTCACTTTTCATTGCAAGCGCAGATGCTAAGGCACTTTCTAAAGCGTCCGGCGTTGGCGCAAAGCTTGCTAACAGAATTATACTTGAACTAAAGGATAAGGTTGGTGCCGCGGGTGCTGTTGCGCCCGAGCTTGCAGGTGTTGCAGCCGCAGGAGAGCATACGAATTCCAAGGACGCTATTGAGGCGTTAATTGCTTTGGGCTTTACGAGAAGTGAAGCAAGCTTGGCTGTCGGCCGATTTGACCCACAGCTTGATACTGAGGTGCTTATTCGTGAAGCACTTAAAACTCTTGCAAGGTAGGTGCAATGATGGAAGATTTTGATTTTGAAAACCGAATCGTCGCTCCGCAGTATGTAGGTAACGAGGACGAAAGCGAATTTTCTTTACGTCCGCGCTCCTTACGTGAGTATATAGGACAGGAAGAGGTTAAGGATAATCTCAGTATTTATATCGAGGCTGCAAAAGCCAGACATGAGCCTATTGACCATGTGTTGCTTTACGGTCCCCCCGGACTCGGAAAGACGACTCTTGCAGGAATTATAGCAAGAGAAATGGGCGTAAACATTCGTATTACATCGGGCCCTGCTATAAAGATTCCCGGCGACTTGGTTGCACTGCTTACAGGATTAGAAGAGGGAGATGTTCTCTTTATAGATGAAATTCACCGTTTGCCGAGTCAGGTTGAAGAGGTGCTCTATCCCGCGATGGAGGATAACGCTATCGACTTTGTTTTCGGCAAGGGCGCAGCTGCACGCTCTATCCGTCTTGATGTTAAGCCTTTTACACTTATAGGCGCTACTACCCGTTCGGGACAGTTGACCGCCCCTCTTCGTGACCGTTTCGGTGTATTGCTTCGTCTTGAACTTTACAAGGTTGAAGAGCTTGCAGAGATTGTAACACGCTCTGCGGGTATTTTGGGAATTGAAATAGACCGTGACGGTGCGCTTGAGATTGCTTCTCGTTCACGTGGAACGCCGCGTATTGCTAACCGTCTATTGAAGCGTGTGCGTGATATTGCGCAGGTGCGTTATGACGGTGTTATAACCGAAACTGTTGCTAAGGATGCGCTTGAGCGCTTTAAGATTGATGAATTGGGTCTTGACGAATTTGACCGTAAAATGTTAAACGCTATTATTAAAAATTACGGCGGCGGTCCTGTTGGTCTTGATACACTTGCCGCTGCAGTAGGTGAGGAAGCTATTACCGTTGAGGATGTTTATGAGCCTTATTTAATGCAGATTGGCTTTTTAACAAGAACCGCACGCGGAAGATGCGTGACTCCCGCTGCATATAGTCACTTGAATATTGCAATTCCGGGACAACAACCGTTAATTTAAGGAAGAATATGAGATACAGTAAAGATTTTTTGGATTATGAGCTTATAGATGCCGTAGATGGTGAACGCTTAGAGCGATGGGGAGATATTATTTTAGTTCGTCCCGACCCGCAGATTATATGGGATGGGGAGAAAAGGGATTCTCGCTGGCATAATCCTCACGCAATATACCACCGTTCACAGAGTGGTGGAGGATATTGGGAGCCTTTGCGTAAGGTGCCTGATGTCTGGTCCATTAAATATAGAGATTTGACCTTTAATCTTAAGCCTATGGGCTTTAAGCATACTGGTCTTTTTCCCGAACAGTCTGTAAACTGGGATTTGTGTGCAGATGTCATTAAGAAAAGTGAAAGACCTTTAAAGGTGCTCAATCTTTTTGCATACACGGGCGGTGCTACTATTTCTGCTCTTGCGGCAGGCGCCTCGGTTACGCATGTTGATGCATCAAAGGGTATGGTCGGATGGGCAAAGGAAAATGCAGTTGTGAGCGGTCTTTCCGATAACCCTGTTCGCTGGCTTGTTGACGACTGCCTTAAATTCGTTAACCGCGAAATTCGCCGTGGCAATAAATATGACGGCATTATAATGGACCCTCCTTCTTACGGAAGAGGACCTAACGGAGAGGTATGGAAGCTTGAACAGAATTTAGCACCGTTACTTGATGCTGTCGGACAGGTTTTATCTGACGATGCAAGCTTCTTTTTGCTCAATTCCTATACAGGTGGACTATCACCCAGCATACTAAATTATATGGTAAAAAAATATGTTGTTAAAAATCGAAAAGGTGAGGTTATGACCGATGAAATCGGCCTGCCTGTCACCAAGCGAGATATTGTTTTACCTTGTGGAAATACAACCTATTGGATTAAGGAAAACTAATGGATAAAATTATCGAAATTTCAAATTTAACATTTGAATACACCGATAGCGATAACTGCAATATGGTTATTGACGGGCTTTCTCTTTCGGTAGAGCGTGGTTCTTTTACCGTTATTCTCGGTCACAACGGAAGCGGTAAATCAACCCTTGCAAAGCTTTGCAACGGGCTGCTTAAGCCCGTTTCGGGTACTGTTTCGGTTGACGGAATGAGCACTACGGAAGAATGCTATGAAAATGAGATTCACCGACGCGTTGGTCTTGTTTTTCAAAACCCCGATAATCAGATTGTTGCAACTATCGTAGAAGAGGATGTTGCCTTCGGCCCAGAGAATTTAGGTCTTGAGCCTTCTGAGATTCGTCTGCGCGTTGATAACGCTTTAAAGGCTGTTGATATGTACGATTACAAAGACCACGCACCACATAAGCTGTCGGGCGGACAAAAGCAGCGCGTTGCTATTGCTGGAATTATTGCAATGGAGCCCGAATGTATTGTACTTGACGAGCCAACGGCAATGCTTGACCCGCGAGGAAGAGCAGAGGTTATTGAAACAATATACCGCCTCAACAAACAAAAAGGCATTACAATTTTGCTTATAACTCATTATATGGAAGAGGCAGAAAATGCCGACCGAATTCTTGTAATGGACAAGGGCAGAATCGTAGCGGACGGAAAACCCAAGGAAATATTCTCCGATGTTAACACTTTAAAATCGGTCGGACTTGATGTTCCGCAAACTACTGAGCTTTTATATAATTTAAAACAAAAAGGACTATCCCTTGACGACGGAATTATTTCTGTTTCGGAATGTGAAAGGGAAATTGAAAAACTATTAAAAGGGGTGTAAGACCGTGGCAACGCTTACCGTTGAAAATTTAACATATCTGTACGGTGAGCATTCACCGTTTGAAAAGACTGCTATACGCGATGTATCCTTTTCTGCTAATAGCGGTGAAATTATTGGTATAATCGGTCATACAGGCTCCGGAAAATCTACACTTGTTCAACACTTTAACGGACTTCTTCGCGCAAATTCGGGCAAAATTTTGCTTGACGGCGAGGATATATGGTGTGAACCAAAGGAAATAAGAAAAATCAGATTCAAGGTTGGACTTGTATTTCAGTATCCCGAATATCAGCTTTTTGAAGAAACGGTTTATAAGGATATTGCGTTCGGACCTTCTAATATGGGATTATCCGAGGACGAAGTAAACGCTCGTGTTCTTAACACCGCTAAAATGCTTGGAATTCGCGACGAATTACTTGAAAAATCACCCTTTGATTTATCGGGTGGAGAAAAGCGCCGTGTTGCTATTGCGGGTGTAATGGCGATGATGCCTAAAATTATTGTATTTGATGAGCCAACAGCAGGTCTTGACCCGGCAGGACGAGATATTGTTTTACAAAAAATCAAAGAATACCGCGATTTAACAGGTGCGCTCGTTTTTATTGTATCGCACAGTATGGAGGATATGGCAAAAACAGCCGACAAACTGCTTGTTATGAGTGAGGGTCGGCTTGTTATGTACGATGAGACCGAAAAAATATTCTCTCATAGCGCTATGCTTGAGGATATAGGCTTAAATGTTCCGCAAATTACCCGCGTATTTAATGCACTTAAAGAAAAAGGTTATAACCTGCCTGATAATATCTTTACAGTTGAAAAGGGTGCAGAGGCTATTATCGCGGCTATCGGAGGTGTAAAATGATTAAAGACATCACCTTCGGACAGTATTTTCCCGGAAAATCCGTTCTACACAGATTAGACCCAAGAATGAAACTTGTTTTACTTGTTGCATTTATTGTTTTTATTTTTCTGTGTAATAACGCTTTTTCACTTGCGCTTATGGGTGCGTTCACAATATTAACCGTTCTCACTTCCCGTGTGCCGTTTAGTCTTTATATAAAAAATCTAAAGGCTATTTTGATTGTAATTATTTTAACCTCGGTGCTTAATGCGTTGTATGTTGACACGGGAAAGGTTATTATTGATTTTTGGATTATAAAAATAACGCTTGACGGCGTAATGCGCGCTGTTTTTATGTCGTCACGAATAATCATCTTAATTTTGTCAAGTTCTGTTTTGACCTATACAACAACCCCAACAGAGCTTACAGATGCCATTGAAAGACTCTTTAAGCCTTTAAAATATATAGGGCTTGGCGAGGCTGTTCACACAATGGCGATGATGATTACAATAGCGCTTAGATTTATTCCGACTCTAATCGAAGAAACCGATAAAATTATGGGTGCACAGAAGGCACGCGGTGCTGATATGGAAAGCGGTAATCTATATCAGCGTGTAAAAGCGCTCATTCCGATTTTGATTCCGCTTTTAATGTCTTCTGTAAGACGCGCGTATGAGCTTGCTGATGCAATGGAGTGCCGTTGCTATACGGGTGGCGAGGGAAGAAAAAGAATGAAACAGCTTAAACTGTCAAAGGTTGATTATTTGTCAAGCCTTATTTGTTTGTTTGTCTTTTCTCTCGTTATTGTCTTAAATATTTTGTTTTGAGGAAATTTATGAGAAGATTATTGCTTAAAATTTGTTATGATGGAACAAATTACTGCGGTTGGCAGGTTCAGCCGAACGGTATTTCCATTCAGCAAATTTTATGTGAAGCGCTTTTTGATTTACTTAAAACTAAGACAGATGTGACGGGTTGCAGTCGTACAGATTCGGGTGTTCACGCAAATGAGTTCTGCTGCCATTTTGACACCGACAATGAAACTATAAGTGAAAAAGGCTTTGTCGGTGCGCTTAATGTTCGCTTACCAAGTGATATCTCGGTAAAGGAATGTATATCCGTTGATAACGACTTTCATGCACGCTATGATGCGAAGGCAAAGCAGTATGTTTATAAACTTTACTGCTCAGATGTGAAAAATCCGTTTCTTGATAAATATGCTCTTAGGATTTATAAACCGCTCCAAATAGATGCGGTAAATAAGTTTTGTAAAAAGGTTATCGGTACTCACGATTTTTATGCTTTTTCTGCATCTGGTCGCTCAGCAAGCACGACTGTTCGTACAATTTATGATTGTAAAATAGAGTGCTGTGATGGAATATATACCTTTTCTGTTACAGGCGACGGATTTTTATATAATATGGTAAGAATACTTGTTGGAACTGCGCTTTTTGTTTCTGAGGGTAAAATTTTACCGGAGGATTTTGATACAATAATATCATCAAAAGACCGTTCTCTTGCGGGACCCACTGTAATGCCGCACGGGCTTTATCTCAACAAGGTATTTTATGAGCAAGGAGATATAAAGGTTGGAAAGTAAAAGAAAGAAACCCGGTAAAAAGGTGACTGCAAAATCTACAAATCGCAAGCGTAAATTGAGCAGTTACAGCACGTCGCCTCGTGATACAAAAAAACGCGAGGATATAAAAATGTATAAAAAGGGCGATAAAAACAGTTCTGCCAATACCGATATAAAGCTTGTAATGGGTAAAAAAGAACAAAAGCAGCGCAAAAGAATAATAACTCTTGCGGTTGTCTGCATTTTGCTTTTCTCGGTTGTTTTGTTTTCTGCATTAACACCTACAGGTCCGTTTGAATATCTGCAAAACAAGTTTTTGTCACTTGGTAACGGAAGCTATCCTGTTTCACTTTCGGGAAGTGAGCTTAAGAATGCTTATTCGGTTGATACACTTATTTACGCATTAACCGATACACATGCAGAAGTATTCAACAATTCTGGAAAACAGCTTTTTTCCCGTCAGCACGAGTTTAATTCTCCCGCACTCAGCGTGTCTTCACAGCGTGCGCTTGTATACGATATCGGAGGAAGAAATGTTTATGTGTTTAACCATAGCGATGTAATCAGCGAGATTACAAGTGAATATGATATTTACTGTGCTTCGATTGGCAGAAACGGAACGGTTGCTATTGCCTCAAAATCTAAGGGATACGCATCGCAAGTACAGGTTCTTTCTAAGAATGGCAAAGAAAAATTTGTATGGTATTCTTCAAACGAAATAATAAATAACGTTGCTGTTTCAAACAACGGAAGAAGAATTGCGGTTTCCACAGTTGATTCGGCGGGCGGAAAATTCAAATCAAAAGTATATGTTTTTAAATTTTCAAGTGCAAACCCGATTTATGAGTTTACCTATGAAGATTCCGTTGTTTACTCATTAAATACCGTTTCAGGCTCGTATTTTTCAGCGGTTACGAATAAATCCGTTGATTTTATAAAATGGAGAAACGGTGAAAAACAATCCAACGAAAGCAGCTTAACTATTAAGCTTTTCAGAAAATTTGATAATAAAAAGAGCATAGCAGTTTTGGGAAACAAATCTAATAACAGCATTGTTCTATATAATTCAAATGGAAAAAAGATAACAGAATTTGAATTTTCGGGTGTAATATCCGATGTATCGCTTGGAAAAGAAATTATATATGTTATGAGCGACGGATATTTGTATGCTGTTGATTTTGAGGGGAAAATTTTGCTTGATAAAATAAATGTTTCAAGCTATAATCGTATCTTTTCACAAGGGTCTGATTCCGTTGTTGCCGCCGGCAATTTCGGTTTAAATAAATTTTCAGTAAAGTAGGAGAGGGTATTATGGGTTACATACTTGATTTAATTGTTGTTGCAATTATAGTTATTGCAATTCTAATTTCGCGTAAGCGCGGCTTTGTTCGCACTGCGGTAGAGCTCGTCGGTTTTGTGTTGGCCGTTTATCTTGCTTTTTCAGTAGGTCCTATGCTTTCACAGACAACCTATGATAAAGCGGTAAAGCCTGCCGTTACCGAAACAATCGAAACCGCATTAAGCGATACAATAAATACAACGACCGAAAATGTTTCAAACGCCGTATGGGACGCTATGCCCGGCTTTGTTTCCGACAATGCGGATAAGTTTGGAATTTCGCAGGGCACTTTATCCGAAACCTTTAGCCTTGCAAGTCCCGATAATATAACTGAGACCGCAGAGAATATTTCGTCTACCGTCGTCGCACCCGTCGTTACAAAGGCTCTCAGCATTGTATTCGGACTTATAATATTTATAATAATCGCCGTTCTTTCAAAAATACTTGCTAAGCCGATAAATAAGCTTTTCTCTATTTCCTTTATCGGAAGTATAAACAAGCTTTTAGGTGCTATTTTAGGCGCAGGAAAAGGCGTAATTTATACAATTATTTTCTGTGCAATTATTTCAAGTATAGTTGTATTTACAAAATCAGGCTTCCTTATTTTTACAAGGGAATCTATTGAAGCATCTACACTTTTTGAGTTGCTTTGTAAAATAAATCCGATTTACTAATTGGGGGCGCGGGAAGTGAAAAAGAATTTAACCATACCGAATATTATTTCGGCAATAAGAATTGTACTTATTCCGATTTATATTCTTCTTTATTTTTCGAACATAGAAAATAATCATATATATGCTTTGATTGTGTTAATTTTTTCAGCGCTTAGTGATATTGTAGACGGATTTATTGCGCGCAAGTTTAATATGATTTCTGACCTTGGAAAAGTACTTGACCCGATTGCAGATAAGCTTACGCAGGTTGCTGTTGTAATTGTTCTTTGTTTTAGTCATCAGACACTTATTCCCGTGCTATGTGTTCTGTTTACGAAAGAGCTTTTGACGGCTGTTGCCGCAGCATTTTGGTTTAAAAGCGGAAAGGGTGCCGTTTCT
Organism: Acutalibacteraceae bacterium; assembly: GCA_045590515.1. Classification (GTDB taxonomy): domain Bacteria; phylum Bacillota; class Clostridia; order Oscillospirales; family Acutalibacteraceae; genus SIG589. The sequence goes on along the minus strand of JAZNRD010000012.1, from coordinate 3,003 downwards.
GCACGTTGGTGGGGAAAGGTTTCCACCGCACTGCTATATGCTTCATTTATGTTTTATATGGTTAGTGATATTCTTTCGTTTAAGAATTTCACAATCGATGTCATAATTATGGTTGCAATAATTGCATGCTTACTTTTCTCAATGTGCGGATATATTAAAACCGTACTATTAAACTCAAAACAACCGCAAAATTAAGGAGATAAAAATGAAACTCTGTTCACGCTGCAAAAAAAGGCCCGCCGTTGTTTTCGTGTCGGATGCCGCAAATCCATCTACTGAGCCGCAAGGGCTTTGCATAGTCTGCGCTAAGGAACTCGGCATTCGTCCTATTGACGATATGCTTAAAAAAATGAACATATCTGACGAAGATATTGAAATGATGTCAGAGCAGTTTATGGAAATGATGGCTCCGGGCGAAGAAGGGGAGGATTTCGAAATGGGTGGTGCACCAACCTTCCCATTCCTCAATAATCTTTTCGGTAATTTTCAAAAGGATGAGTCTTCTCCTGAGGGCTCTCCGCCTGAAAAGGATAAAAAACAGGCTCCTAAAAAGGAAAAACGCCGTCGTTTTATTGACCAGTACTGTGCAAATCTTTCTCTTCGTGCAAAAACGGGCAAACTAGATAGAATAATCGGAAGAGATGAAGAGCTTTACCGTGCAATTCAGATTCTTTCCCGTCGCACAAAGAATAACCCCTGTCTAATTGGTGAACCCGGTGTAGGTAAAACTGCAATTGCCGAGGGTCTTGCCCTTAAAATTGCGGAGGGTGACGTTCCTGCACGACTTATGGATAAAGAAATCCATATGCTTGACCTAACAAGCTTGGTTGCCGGAACGCAGTTCAGAGGTCAGTTTGAAAGCCGTATAAAAGGACTTATTGAAGAGGTTAAGGCGCAGGGAAATATTATTCTCTTTATTGATGAGGTGCACAATCTTGTCGGTGCCGGCGACTCGGAAGGCTCAATGGGTGCGGCAAATATCTTAAAGCCTGCTCTCTCGCGTGGTGAGATACAGGTTATCGGCGCAACAACCTTTACGGAGTATAGAAAATATATTGAAAAGGATGCCGCGCTTGAGCGCCGTTTTCAGCCTATCGTTGTCGAAGAGCCGTCAATAGCTGATACCGAAAAAATGCTTAATGGAATTAAAAGCTATTACGAAGGTTACCACAGCGTTGAAATTCCTGCGGCAATTGTATCAAAGGTAGTTTACCTCTCTGAGCGTTATATTACTGACCGTTTCTTGCCCGATAAGGCAATAGACTTGCTTGACGAGGCTTGTGCCTGTGCGAGCCTTAGAAATAAAGCAATAGACGAGCTATATTTGACCAATAAAAAGATAGCAGAGCTTTCAAAGCAAAAAGAGGATATAGAGGCAAATGTTGACTCACCCGATTATGAGCGCCTTGCTTCTTTAAAATCTGAAATTGCAAAATACCAGTCCCGCTCTGATGAGCTTTGCGGTCCTGCATCTGAAAATACTGTAACCGATACCGACCTTGCTAAGGTTATAGAGCTTTGGACAGGAATTCCTGCTTCTAAAATCGAAGAAAGTGATTTTTCAAAGCTTAAGCATCTTGAAAACGATATTCTTGAAAGAATAATTGGTCAGAATGAGGCTGTTGCTTTGGTTTCGAAGGCTGTAAAGCGTTCGCGAATTCAGACCTCAGCACACCGCCGTCCTGCATCGTTTATTTTTGTAGGACCAACGGGTGTTGGTAAGACCGAGCTTGCCAAGGTTTTGTCCGAGCAGTTATTTAACACCCCTGAAACGCTTATTAGACTTGATATGTCGGAGTTTATGGAAAAGCACTCTGTTTCTCGCATAATCGGAGCGCCTCCGGGATATGTAGGTTATGATGAGGCGGGTCAGTTAACCGAGAAAATAAGAAGAAAGCCGTATTCTGTAATTCTTTTTGATGAAATAGAAAAAGCACATCCCGATGTACTTAATATTCTGTTACAAATTCTTGACGACGGCAGGATAACCGATGCACAGGGAAGAACGGTTAACTTTGAAAATACCATTGTTATAATGACCTCAAATGCAGGCAGCAACAATACCGAGAGTCTTATGGGCTTTGGCGTATCGCAGGCTAAGGCTTCTAAGGACAAAGCTTTAAAAGCGCTTGAAGAATTCTTACGACCCGAGTTTCTTGCACGCGTTGATGAGGTTGTTGTGTTCGACCAGCTTAGTCATGAAAGCTTGGAAAGAATTGCGGCACTTATGCTTGATGAGCTTATTGCTGTAATGGCCGAAAAGGACATTACGGTAACATACGATAAATATGTATGTGCAGAGCTTTGTAAGCTTGCGGGCGGCGGTAAGCACGGCGCACGCGACCTTCGCAATCAGATACGTCGTAATATTGAGGACAAAATTGTTGAGATTTTGCTTGATGGCGAGCAGGGAAAAGTGACCGAAATTAAAATTTCCGGAAAAAATGGTATAAAAGTTTCTTAAAAAAGTATTGACTTATGGCGGGATATATGCTAAAATATATCCCGCTGTTAAGAAAACAGAATTTTTGCGGGTGTAGTTCAATGGCTAGAATCCCAGCCTTCCAAGCTGGTCGTGTGGGTTCGATTCCCATCACCCGCTCCACACGCCCAAATTATTTGGGCATTTTTTATGCGCTGATAGCTCAGCTGGATAGAGCATCTGCCTTCTAAGCAGAGGGTCGGGGGTTCGAGTCCCTTTCAGCGTGCCAGAAAAACCGACTTGTTTCGACAAGTCGGTTTTTCAGTTATATTCGCCTTCTAATTCGTGCACCCTTTCCAAGAAAAAAGCCAAGTCTTATGAGTTGTACTCTAAAGGACAGTAATTGAAAAAGCAGAAACAAATTTTGTTTCTGCTTTTTGTTTGTGTAACGAATACTACCAGCAGTGCTGGTAGTTCCAAAAAGCTTTAGCTATGAGTAGAAAAAGAATCCTCCTTCGTCTAAAATAGAAGTGGGTTTGCCAACCACAACAAAAAGACGAAGGAGGAATCAAGTATGAAAC
>JAZNRD010000011.1:0-2829 GCA_045590515.1 Acutalibacteraceae bacterium | reverse complement strand
TGGCCATGCTGGCCGGGTGCGTATGAACGGCGTTCTATAGCACATTAATTGGTATAGCATCTGCCTCCCTTTAAAAAGAGCTTCTGGCCCTCGCGGCGGCAAAGCTTACATACCGCACCGGTATATCTTGCCATAATTTGTTTCCTCCTATTATGTTATACACGCCTTCTCTTGGGCGGACGGCAACCGTTGTGAGGAATGGGAGTTACATCCTTAATGAGTGTAACATCAAGTCCAGCAACCTGTAATGCTCTGATTGCAGCTTCTCTTCCTGCACCCGGTCCTTTAACATAAACCTCAACAGTTTTCATACCGTGCTCAATAGCAACCTTTGCTGCTGTTTCAGCAGCTGTCTGAGCAGCGAACGGAGTGGACTTACGAGAACCTCTGAAGCCCATTTCACCGGCACTTGCCCATGAAACTGCGTTACCCTGAGTATCAGTAATAGTAACTATTGTGTTATTGAAGGTGGATTGGATATGAGCCGCACCGCGTTCAATATTTTTACGCTCACGACGCTTGCGTGTTCCGGCCTTTTTGCCGGTTGCTTTTGTAGCCATTCTAATACCTCCTCCGACTTATTTCTTCTTGTTAGCTATTGTCTTCTTGGGACCCTTACGAGTACGAGCGTTTGTTTTTGAACGCTGACCTCTAACGGGGAGTCCTTTTCTGTGACGAACACCACGATAGCAACCAATTTCTACAAGTCTTTTGATATCGAAAGCTGTTTCACGACGAAGGTCACCTTCGACCTTAACATTGTGATCAATATACTCACGTAATTTTGCTACGTCTTCCTCAGTAAGATCTTTAACTCTTACATCAGGATTTACACCGGTAGCAGCGATGATGTCGTTAGCTGTCTTGGGTCCGATACCAAAAATATAGGTAAGACCAACAACAACTCTCTTATCTCTTGGTAAATCAACACCTGAAATACGCGCCATTTGTCAGTTGCACCTCCAAATAATGGTTTGCGTAAGGCTATTAGCCCTGACGCTGTTTGTGCTTGGGATTCTCACAGATAACCATGATTTTTCCCTTGCGCTTAATTACCTTGCATTTTTCGCAAATTTTCTTGACAGAAGGTCTGACTTTCATTAGATTACCTCCTAAAATTCAGCTTATGCCTTAATTCTTACTTTGATCGCCATGTAATGCGCCCACGTGTAAAGTCATACGGCGACATTTCTACTGTAACCTTATCACCCGGAAGAATACGAATGTAGTTCATTCTAAGCTTACCGGAAATGTGAGCTAAAATTTTATGACCATTTTCCAGTTCAACCTGGAATGTTGTATTAGGGAGTGCTTCAAGCACGGTACCCTCAACCTCGATCATATCGTCTTTGGACATAACAAATACCTCCCTGACTAATTTTGTTTTGGTCTTTAAATCTTTGTCATAATTAACGGTCCGCTGCTTGTAATTGCAATTGTGTGCTCAAAGTGTGCGGACAATTTGCCGTCGGTTGTTTTTACCGTCCAGCCATCGGACAATGTTTTAACAGATGCCTTACCCTCGTTAATCATGGGTTCAATGGCAATTGTCATGCCGGGCACCAAACGTGCACCCCTACCGGGAGCACCATAGTTCGGCACCGCCGGGTCTTCATGAAGTGCGGCACCTACGCCGTGACCTGTGTATTCCCTTACAACTCCGTAACCACGTTCCTCACAGTATGTTTGGATTGCGTTACCAACATCACCGAGTCTGCCGCCTGAAACTGCCTTTTTGATACCTTCGTAAAGGCTCTGTTCGGTAGTTTCTATCAGCCGCTTCGCTTCCTGAGAGATATCTCCGCAAGCGAAAGTAGCGGCATTATCACCGGTAAAACCGTTGATACAGGCTCCGAGGTCGATACTTACTATGTCGCCTGCCCTTAAGATGCGTGATTTGTTAGGGATACCATGAATAACCTCGTCATTTATGGAAATGCATGCTGCTGCAGGAAAGCCGTTATAATTGAGAAATGTGGGCTTGGCACCCTTGCTCTCAATATATTTACGGGCTATGCGGTCAATCTCCCAGGTTGAAACACCCGGTTCAACTGCCTCACCTGCAACCTTTAGTGCCTCCGCGGAAATCCTACAGGCTTCAAGCATCTGTCTGATTTCCTTTTCGCTTTTTAGCACTATCATGCTTAATCCTCCAAAACCTTGAGGATGGATGCTGTAATCTCCTTAATGGGAGCAGTACCCTCTACGCTGCGGAGCTTACCGCACTTTGCGTAATAATCCTTTAACGGTTCGGTTTGTTCATGATAAACATTAAGTCTGTCAAGAACTGTTTCGGGAGCATCATCCTTACGAATCTGAAGCTCGCCTCCGCAAGCATCGCAAACGCCTTCAACCTTGGGTTTCTTATTCTCAATATGGTAAGATGAACCGCAAGCTTTACATACACGTCTGCCTGACATTCTGTTTACAATGTTTTCATCGGGAACATCAATATCAACAACCTTATCAATAATGATGCCCATATTATCAAGAGCCTCAGCCTGAGGAATTGTTCTGGGGAAACCATCAAGTATGAATCCGCCTGCACAATCATCGGCTGCCAACCTATCCTTGATGATGCCGATAACAACATCATCAGGAACAAGTTTGCCGGCTTCAATAAACGCTTTAGCTTTAAGACCCATATCTGTTCCGTTAGCAAGTGCCTCACGAATGATGTTGCCTGTGGAGATAGTGGGTATTTTAAGTTCTGCAGCTATAATCTCCGCCTGTGTACCTTTACCTGCGCCGGGAGCGCCGAGGAAAATAAGTTTCATTATATTGCCCTCCTAATTAATCAAGGAAGCCTTTATAATGGCGAAGCATCAT
>JAZNRD010000010.1:0-73357 GCA_045590515.1 Acutalibacteraceae bacterium | reverse complement strand
AGGCTGACGAAGCAGTATCTATGTCTGCTAAAATCCTTATTGAGCATTTTGAGTTGTTCTTAAATCTTGCAGAGGGCGTTAGCGAAACCCAGAGCATTATGGCAGAAAAGGCTGACAGCGCTAAAGAAAAGGTGCTTGATCTTACTATTGACGAGCTTGATCTTTCGGTTCGTAGCTTTAACTGCCTTAAGCGCGCAGGTATTAATACAGTTGAAGACCTTATCAACAAGTCTGAAATGGATATGATGAAGGTTAGAAACTTAGGCCGCAAGTCTTTGGAAGAAGTTATTGCAAAATTGGCTTCATTCGGCTTTGCGCTTAAGAAAGACGACGAATAAAGGAGTGAATATCAATGCCGGGTACTCGTAAACTTGGAAGAGCTAGTGATCACAGAACCGCTATGCTTCGCGCAATGGTTACTTTCCTTTTAGAAAACGGAAAGATTGAAACAACCGTTACACGCGCTAAAGAGGTTAGATCAGTAGCAGAGAAGTATATTACACTCGCTAAGACAAACACACTTCACAGCAAGCGTCAGGCGATGGCGTTCATTACTAAGGAAGATGTAGTTGCAAAACTTTACAACGAAATCGCTCCTAAGTATGCGGACCGCAACGGTGGCTATTGCCGTATTACTAAGATTGGTCCTCGCCGCGGCGATGCAGCTGAAATGGCTATCATTGAGTTAATCTAATTTCTCTATTAGAATTTTATATTTAGTTCTCGCATCATAGGATTTCTATTTGAAATCTTAAAGACGATGCGGGAACTAAATTTTTTATACAGTCATATACCTTCTTGCGGGTATATGACTGTTGTTTTTTTATATTATCGTTGATTTTTATGATTGACACAAACGCTTTTTACAAACTAAAATCATTATATAACAGAGTTATAAATATATAACTCATGGGGTGGTTTTGTTGTCGAATTTTGCTCCCGCAGTGGATAATGCCGTTAAAATTTTTGAGGTTATTTCTCAATCGCCGGCACCTATAGGTGTTTCAGAGATAAGTCGAAGACTTGACATAAATAAAAATATGGTGTTTAGAATATTAAATTCGCTTGAAGCAGCGGGTTGGATTTTTTCTGACAACACAGCAGATAAAAAATATCAGCTAACACTTCTCCCATTTAAGCTTTCAAGCGGTGCGGTTGACCGATTATCGCTTAGTAACGTTGCTGCACCCTATGTATATGAGTTATGGCAAAAAACAGGTGAGAGTACATATCTTGGAATCCCGTCGGGAGATAAGGTGCTTTATATTCAACACCTCGACGGAACGGGCGACGTTAAAATTGCAGGTGTTGTAGGCGGAGCGTATGATATGAACTGTTCGGCACCCGGCAAGGTGCTGCTTTCATATTCTTCTGACGAATTTATAAATGAATATGTAAACAAGGGCTTCCAAAAACGCACACAAAATACGCTTACAAAAGCAGAAGAGCTGTTGAATGAGATAAAAAGAATAAAGCAAAACGGCTATGCGGTCGATAACGAGGAGTTTGGAAAGGGCATAATCTGCCTTGCTGCACCTATTTTTGATTTTAACGGTAAGGTTCTCGGTTCTATCGGTTGCACATCATCAACCGTTGAAAATAATTTTGATGAGTTTTTTTCTAAATTTTATCCTTTAGTTACTGAGGCGGCAAATAAAATCTCTTGCTGCTTTGGTTTTAAAGAAGCGAGGTAGGTTTATGAAGCTTAGAAAAAATCTTTACATACTTTTTCTTATATTGTCTGTTGTTATGACGCTTTTTACAGTAATCGCATCGGTTAGCGGCACTTCAGGAACAAGCGACAGTATATTTAAAAGCGTATGGACAGTTTTTTTGTTGGCGGCTTACGTGTTTATACAGGTTATCTGTCTTTTTAATCTGAAGCCCCAAAAATTCACGGTATATAGATGCGGATTTTATGCATTACATATTGGATTAGTGCTTTTCTTAATTGGCTCGTTTTTTTATTACGTATCGGGCGATAAGCTTACCGTTTCAGTGCCTGTGAACGGCTCTGCAGTATACAGTCAAATTAAAAGAGATAAGCCAGACAGTGACGGCAATAATATGTTGAAACTTGATTTTAGCTTTGGCGTATCTGATTTTAAGGTTGAGCGGTATCCTGCAGATGAAGACGGACAAGAGCTTGATAAACACTATGAAGCAACGCTCTTAATAATGCCCGAGGGCACGCGTGAGCTTTCTGAAAAATCGCTTACGGTAAACAAGCCCTACCGTTACGGCGGGTGGAAATTTTATTTAATGAATTACGATAGGACAACAGAGGATTCTGTTCAGCTTATGCTGAAACACGACCCTGCGGAATACGTATCGCTTGCAGGAATTTGGCTTGCGGTAATAGGTGCATTTCTTATGTGCCTGCGCTTTAAAGTAAAGGCGGTGGACGATTGTGAGTAATGTATCCTTGATTTTGTTTGTTGCGGTGCTTTCGGCAGTATTGTATATTACCGCAACCGTTCTTATGCATTTCAAGCTATTTTGCAGGGTTGGTGAGGCTCTTTGGGTTGCCGCAATAGCCTTGAACGCAGTGCTTGTAATAAATAACTGGGTTATAAACGGATACGTTCCGTTTGTAAGTATGTATCAGGTGCTTACGTTTTTGTCACTTACTTTTTCGGTTATTTATTTGTATATAAAGCTATTTCAAAACGGCAGTTGGATGAATAAAATTTTCTGTATTATGCCGGGGGTGTGCCTTATAGGTGTGTGTTTTATGGGCGTTGGAACGCAGTGGCATTTTCCGCCCGCTTTACAGTCGCCTTGGTTCGTACCACACGTGCTTGTTTATATGGTAGCATATACCCTCTGTGCAGTTGCCGCCTTGCTTTCGGTAATAAGCTATATCAAAAAAGATGACGGCAGATTGGAAAAAGGGATATATAACCTTGTCTTGACGGCGTTTCCGTTTTTAACTGCCGGAATGTTTTTTGGTGCTATTTGGGCTAACGAGGTGTGGGGTAGCTTCTGGTCCTTTGACGCCAAGGAAAACTGGGCACTTGTTACGTGGCTTATGTATGCAGTTTATCTGCACTTCAGAAGACATATATCACTAAAAAAATATTCAAAACCCTTTGCTGTTGTGGGTTTCTTGTTTATTATAGTTACAATGTTTTTTGTAAATATAATGGGCGGTTCATCACAGCATTCGTATTCGTAGGAGGTAAAATATGAAGAAAAAAATTATATCCTTATTTGCTTCTGCATTGCTTGTTATAGCGTTTTTCACTGCTATAACCTTGGTTTTGGCTGAAAACGGCAAAATTGATTCGACCTCTATACCCGTAGTTGGTTCAATTATAACTAAAGTTAAGGGCGGGAACGCTACCGTTTCTTCGCAGAAGGCGGAAAGCGTAACAGCTTCCGAAAAGTATACTTCTATTTCCAGTTTGTCGGTATCAGGCGAGTATATTTATGCCGCCGATACAACAGGAAAAAAGGTATATAAGCTTACAAAGGATGGAGAAGCTCAAAAAATATTTGATGCCTCTATGCAGGTAAATGCTGTAAAGGCAAGCGAGAATTGCGTTTATGTGTTGTGCGGCGCAGAGAATGGAAGACTTGTTGCTCTGTCAACAGATTTAGAACAAAAATGGGCAGTATCGGTGGGGCATACCCCGTCTGATATTGCAATAAAGGACGGCAAGGCTTATATAGCAGACCGATTCGATAACAGTATAAGCGTTGTAGATTTAGAGGCGAACACCGTTATATCAAGCATAGCGATTGACGGACGTGAGCCGATTGCGCTTGCCCTTGCGGGCGACAAGCTTTACGTTGCTTGTCATCTGCCTAACGATGTTGCAAACGGCACGCTTGTATCTGCTGACGTTGTTGTTATTGATACCAACACCGACACAGAGCAGACGGTAATAAATCTTGTAAACGGTGCGGGTGGCGTTAAGGATATAACCGCAACTGCCGACGGAAGCACGGTATACGTGTCGCACGTAATTGCGCGTTATGCATATCCTACTACTCAGCTTGACCGCGGATGGATAAACACAAACGGTTTTTCGATAATAAATACCGCCGACAACAGCGCGGTTGCCGTAATGCTTGATGAGGTTGAGCTTGGTGCGGCAAATCCGTGGGGGATTGCGCTTAGCGACGATGAAAAAGCTCTTGTTGTTGCGCTTTCAGGCAACGATGAGGTTATGCTTGTTGATATAAATAAAATGAACGAAAAGATTACTGCGGTTAGGGCAGGAAACGGCGTGGTTGCAACGATTGACAAAATTGTTGATTATTTGCCCTTCCTTGACGGTTGCAGAACAAGAATTTCGCTTGGCGGCAAGGGTGCCAGAGCGGTTGCAACCGCTGACGGAAAGGCATATATCGGTCAGTATTTTACAGGCGACATAGCCGAGCTTAACCTTGCAGATAAGAGCGTTAAATCCCTTTCCTTTGTGACTCAGCCTGAAAATGACGATGTCCGTGAGGGAGAAATACTTTTCAGTGATGCCAATATGTGCTATCAGAAATGGCAAAGCTGTTTAAGCTGTCATCCCGACGCGCGCGTTGACGGACTTAATTGGGACAACCTGAACGACGGTCTTGGAAACGCAAAAAGCGCTAAGAGTATGCTTTATTCACACAGAACACCCCCTGTTATGATAACGGGAATTCGTGCCGATGCAGAAACCGCTGTCAGGGCAGGTATGAAATATATACAGTTTAACGTGCTTGAAGAAGAAAAGATGGCAAAGATAGACGCATATCTTAAATCGCTTACCCCTGTGCAGAGTCCTTATCTTAATGAAGACGGTACTCTGACCGAGTCTGCAGAGCGCGGCAAAGAGCTCTTTGAGAGCGAGGGCTGTGCTACCTGTCATCCCGCACCTCTTTATACCGACCTGAAAACACACGACGTTGGTACAAACGGTGCTGAAAACTGGGAAGACAGGGCGTACGATACGCCGTCCCTTGTAGAAGCTTGGAGAACGGGCGCTTGGTTGCATGACGGAAGATATAACAGTATGACCGACGTTGTTAAACACTTTGCGCCGGACTTGTCACAGAGTGAAATTGAAGACCTTGCTGACTTTGTTCTCTCAATCGGAGATGAGGGAGAGCAGTATGGCGTTGAGCAGGTTTACAGCGTTATAGGAGAGAAAACGTCAATTTGCAAGCTTACAGAGGGTAGTAAAATAGAGGGACTTACCATTCGCTGTCAACAAGAGGACGCCATAGACACGGTTTATGTAACAGTAGAATTAAAGGACGGCAGTGGAAAAGTGTTAAAAGAATCCACTCATACAATTAAGAATTTAGCTTTTGGCTATACAAAATACATTAAACTTAACAGTGTTTATATGCCAAAAGAAAATCTTGAAGGCACAACCTTTACCGTAAAAATTTACGATAAGGACGGTAAAGCAGTTGCGTCAGATTATGTGCTTAAATATTAAGGAGGTGCAGAAAATATGAGAAAAATAACGTCTATAATTTTATCTTTTATTCTTATTTTCAGCAGCTTCCTTTGTGTGCCTGCGGTTACGGCAAAGGCGTCGGGCGCGGTTACCACAACCACCATAACACCCGCAAACGAGGCAGAGTCGGCGCTTCTTGCAGATTTAATGCAGCAGTATACAACCTTTGTTATGGTAAGACATAAACAGCTTGGCGGCTCGCACTATGCGTATACAGAGTCGCTTTCAGACACGCTCGAAAACGGCTCTCCAAATACGGAAGAGGTGCTTTTTAATCCCGGCTCACAGTTGGTGCTGATAGAGCTTGAAAAAAGCGGCGCTTCTGTTAAGGTTACCGAAACTGTGCTTATAGATTCTCCCGACGGCGTGCTTCGTGACCCCGACGTGTCAGAGGACGGCACAACGGTGCTCTTTTCTTGGAAAAAATCCAAGCTTCAGGATGATTTCCATCTTTATGAATATGATTTAATCACAGACACCTATCGTCAATTGACTACAGGACTTGGTGTTGCGGATACAGAGCCTAAATATTTACCTAACGGCAATATAATTTTCAGCTCAACCCGTATGACACAAACCATTGACTGTCATTTAACCCCTGTATCAAACCTATACATTTGCGGTCCTAACGGAGAGGATATTGTTCGTGCAGGCTATGACCAGGTTCATACAACCTATCCGACGGTAACCGACGACGGACGTGTGCTTTATACCCGTTGGGATTATAACGACCGCACACAGGTGTTCGTTCAGGGCATATTCCAGATGTTCCCCGACGGCACAAACCAAACCGAGGTTTTTGGCAACAATTCTAATTTCCCAACCTCGCTGATACATACGCGTGAGGTTAAAGGAACCACCGATAAATATATATCGGTAGCAACGGGACACCACGTAAAACAGGCGGGTAAGCTTGTTTACGTTGATACCTCGCTCGGCAGAAACGATAAGGACGCCGTAACCTTTATATTCCCCGACGAGTATAGCCATAAAGAGGATTATGTTGATAAATACGGTCAGCAGGGTGAGCTTTATAAATATCCTTATTCAATAAGCGAAACCCAGTTTCTTGTATCGTATGCGCCAAACGGCTGGTCAAGCGGCGTGTATGATACGCAGTTTGGCATCTATTTAATGGATACAAGCGGCACACAAATTGAGCTTTTAAGCGGTGCAAATATCCCCGCAAGTCAGATAGTTCCTGTTGCCGAGCGCACACTTTTTGAGCGCGCAAGTATGGTAAATTATGGCATAGACACGGGTACCTTCTATATAGGCAATATATACGAGGGCGACGGTCTTAAAGACGTTGCATTTGGCACAGCAAAATATCTGCGCGTGGTTGCGCTTGATTACCGTGCTTATGCTATCGGTAAAACAGGACAGGGCGGAGCAGGAAAAGACAATACGGGTAATCCGTTTACACCTGTATCTACGGGTAACGGCTCGTGGGATACTAAACGTGTGCTTGGTATTGTACCAATTGAAGCCGACGGCTCGGTGCTTTTCAAGGTGCCAAGCGAAACTCCTGTTTATTTTCAGGTTTTAGATAAGGACGGACAGCTTATTCAGTCAATGCGTAGCTGGTCAACCTTAATGCCGGGCGAAACCTTCTCTTGCGTTGGCTGTCACGAGGATAAAAACACCGTTCCTCCCGCCGCCTCAACTACGACACTTGCTATGCAAAAGGGCGTACAGGAACTACAAAAAGACCTTTGGATGACCGACGAGGAATATGACCCTTATGAAGATTCAGAGGGCTTTGACTACTTAGAGGAAATTCAGCCTATTTTAGATGAAAGCTGTGTTGAATGTCATTCTGATATCGCCTATTCGCTTCAGGAAACTCACTCATCGGCTGATGATATAAGTGCTGATTCTCCTGTTAAGTATGAAGAACCTGCGGCAGAAACGGCTTCCGCAAGCCAAACTGCTACAACAAGCACAAATACAACCGAGGCTGTTAAATATATTATAAACGAGGATTTTGAGGACTTTGCCTTTGATTTTTCCGCAGTTGTCAACAATAATACACTCAATACCACAAGTAACGGTGTTTACTGGCGTGTATATTCGCCGAATGCAGTTCCAACTGCAAGCAATATTGTTGTGCCTTATTATTATACAGGTGACAACAATGAGCGGATAGGTCCGTCCTTGCGCACAAAAACCTATGCATTTAACTGCGTTTATGCTGCGGCAGAGGTTGAAGCGGGCAAGACCTATACCTTCTCGGTTGATTTAAACGGCAGAGGTGCGTCAGATACCGTCGGCTTGCAGATAAGAACCGCCAAGGTGTCGGGCGACAGCTTTACTTGGGCGGATACATACAAGGTTTATGCTGACAAGAACGTAAACACCTTCGCAGTTCCTGCAACCTACAATTTCGCAACCTATACCTACACCTTTACGCCCGATGAATCGGGACTTGTGGCTATAAGTCTTGATAACAACGGAAAAAGTCTGCTTATAGACAACTTTAAGCTTACAACACCCGACCCCGATGCAGAGGTCGACGATGGCGTTATTTTTAATGAAGATTTCTCGGATTTTGACCTAACCGACCAATATCATATAGCCGCTGACGGAACACAATGGAAGCTCCACCTCAACTCCAACACAAGCATATCAGCCAATTTCTATCTTGATTCGGGCTGGGATGGTGGCGCAAACACCGTTTTGATTGGCAAAAGCTGGCATCAGCCTATTGATATTTTAAACGTAGATGTCAAGGGCGGGCAGACCTATACCTTCTCTTATGACTGGGCGCCCAACACAACAAACGGGGGACAGGGCGCTACAGCTATTCAGATTCGCGCAATGAATAAAACCTCATCGCCTGACGAATGGAATGGTTGGGTATCGCCCGACGTTTATTATGCAACCTATGCAAAAAATAATTTCACGGGTTCGGGAAGTGAGCTTCGAAATGCCAGCTACACCTTTACACCAACCGCCGACTGCACGCTGTGCATACGCATAGTTTGCTATCAGGATGGCGGATACAGCGGCTCATACGTCGGCTATGACAATATTAAGCTTATAAAGGGTGTGCCGCAAACCGACGATGAACCAGAAGAAACAGAGGATAAAATAACCTTTATTCCCGTGCGTTCACAGGGTTGGAGGTACGTGTTTGATTACACTGCAGGTGTTACTCTGCCGACAGACGATAGTTGGACGAAAGCCGACTTTGACGACAGCACTTGGAAAACGGGTGCAGGCGGCTTTGGCGCATCTAAAAACGGCACGGGCTACTCTTGGGTAACATGGTGGTCAAACGGCGACGGTGTTTCCACAAAAGCTTGGCTTAGAAAAACCTTTACCGTAACGGCAGAGCAGTTGGCAGAGCTTGATAATTTAAGCCTCTATCTTGATATTTCTTATAGCCGTACACCAACCGTTTATATTAACGGCGAGCTTGCATATACCAACAATCATTTTATGAGTGGATATGACCGTGTACGTATATCAAATAGAGTAAAGGAATTGCTTGTAGAGGGAACAAACGTAATTGCTGTCAGCGCGGCGGCAAACGGATGGGGCAATTTTATTGACGTAGGTCTTGTTGCAAACACCTCTCCTGAGTCGCAATTCTCCTTGCAGAATGTATTGGTTAACAGTCAAAGTATGATAAAATCCTATCCGCTATCATATCTTTACCTTACCAACTCAATTAACAATGCTGATTCTTTTTGGTTCCAGGGAAGAAGCAGTAACTACTACACAAACTGGATAGACAGTATGAGTAGTGCTGAAATGTTAGAGCCTTATTCTTGCGGCTCGTCCAAGAGTTATCTTATAAAGCTGCTTAGAAGCGGGCACGGAAACCTTGAAGAGAGTGAAATTCAGGCATTTCAAGCGTGGATAGATTTGGGCGTTCCTTGTTATGGCGAGTACGATACAAACAATAACTGGAACGACAACGAACAGCGTTGGGCTGACGAATCACAGAACAAGCGCGATTATTACGATAATCTGAATAATGCTGCACGCGAATCCCGTGCACAGGGCGGAAACGTTGATTGCGGCATAGAAATAGCCTATACGTCGGGCAATACGGTTTATAATAATGCTTACAGCTTTGCGGGCGGAAAACGGCTTGACGTTTCAAAGGCTTACGCCTCAGGGGATAAAGTAACCGTAACTCTGCCCGAGGGCGAAAAATACTTCGCGCTTTGCCTTAACAGCCGCGTGGGCGAGAGCATAATTTATGCGCCGAGCGGAACCTACACCTTTACGGTGCCGACAAATCTTGACGGTTACAATAAGGTGTTCACAAGAAACACAATCAATACCATAACGGCGCGAATTCCCTCAGCCGACGAGCTTTCTGAGCATAGAAACCTTGCTTTCAATCCGTATGACGATACCTATGGAACGAACAGTGTTTCGGGTTATCCGCACGGAACGGGAACAAGCCATTCCGCATCAAGCGGTCAGTTTACTGTGCGTAATGCACTTGACGGTGTTACCGCAAACCTGAACCACGGCAAATACCCCGTTCATTCATGGGGCGCGCAAAGCAGTGCCTTGGGTGTTGCACAGTGGATGCAGATACACTTTGGACGCGAGGTAACGGTTGATGAGGTTGTTCTTTACCTGCGTGCCGATTGGTCGGGCAATCACGACACCTATTATAAGAGCGTAAAGTTGCAGTTCTCAGACGGCTCAAGCGTTACGGTAAATCCGCAAAAGGTGGAAAAGGGGCAGTCGTTTAGTTTCCCCGCTGTAAAGACAACCTACGTTAAGCTTACAGACCTTGTAACCGCAAATACCTCAATAAACTGGGCAGGTATATCTGAGGTGGAAATTTACGGGTACGATACTATAGAAAGCTGTGAGCATACAGCCGCAAGGGTAGCCGCCAATGCGGCAAGCTGTGAGACTGACGGAAACTATGAGTATTATGAGTGCTCAAGGTGCGGTAGCGTGTTTGCTGATGCGGTTTGCACAAAGCCCTTGGTTAAGGCAGACCAAGCTATAAGCGCAAGCGGACACAGCCACGATTTTGAGGGCTACTGTTTACAGCTTGACGGAAAAATAGGCATTGGCTTCAACAGTGCAATATGTGACGAATTACTTGCAAACGCAAATGCCGCTGTCAGGTTTACGGTGGGCGAGGATGAGCTAATTGTAAACATTAGCGAGGCTGTTCGTACTGCAGACGGCAACTATAACGTTTATTGCCCGCTGACCTCAGTGCAGCTTACTGAAAAGGTAACGGCACAGCTGCTTGACGGAAACGGCAATGCCGTAGGCGAGGCGGTTGAGGTTACAGCTAAGCAGTATGCAGATAAGCTGTTATCAAGCGACGATTACGAAACCGCACACGACATCACAACGGCAATGCTTAACTTTGCGGGCTATGCACAGCAATATTTTGGCAACCAAAACGAGCTTGCTAATTCCACTCTTGAAAACAGCGCAGAGCTTATAGCCAACGTCACTGTGGATGAAGCAAATAACTTTACAAAGAGCGGAGAAGCGGAGGGTGTTAGCTTCTACGGTTACGACCTTGTACTTAATGACCGCACCGACCTCAGACTTTACTTTAAGGTTGATGAGGGTGTAAACGTCAGCTTTATGCTTGACGGAGTAGCGGTTGAAGCAAAGGATTATATTTATAATTATAAATATATAACCGTTAAGAACATTGCCGCTCACGAGCTTACTAAGCGCTTTACCGTGACGGTTGAAGACAGCACGCTCTCTGTTAGTGCGTCGGCGCTTTCGTACGCAAACAGCATACTCAAGGGCAGTCATTATGATGACGGGCTTAAGAATGTTGTTAAAGCGCTTTATAATTACAGTAGCGCCGCAAGCCTATACAACAAATAAAAAAATCTCCTATGCGACAGCATAGGAGATTTTTTATATTTCGCCCAAACAGCATTCGCCGTCAAGGGAAACAAGCTTGGTATTTATAATGTTTCCGCAAAGTCCTTGCTGTGACACAACCTTTACACGTGTATAGTTTGGTGTGTAACCGTAGCAGAAACCGTCCTCTTCCGTTTCAAACAGGACAGGGAAGACCTTGCCGAGCTGTGCTTTTAAGAAATCCTTTTCGGTTTGCTCGCAGCATTCTATCATAATATGGCTTCTTTTAGCTTTTACGGAGTTTTGCACTTGGTTGTCGAGTCTGTCAGCAACCGTGCCTTTTCGCCTTGAATAAGCGAAAACATGAGCCTTTGCAAAGCCTGTTTCCTTAGCAAAAGACAGAGACTTTGCAAATTCCTCGTCGGTTTCGCCTGCAAAGCCAACCATTATATCGGTTGTTATTGCACTGTCGGGGAAAATGGTTCTTATCCTTTTTACAAGGTTACGGTAGAACGCACTGTCGTAGTGTCGGTTCATACGCTTAAGTGTTGCATCACAGCCCGACTGTAATGACAGATGGAACTGCGGACAGAATTTTTCTTCACGCTTTAGTTGTGAAAGCATCTCGTCGCTTATATGGTCGGGCTCAAGCGAGCCAAGTCGAACGCGCTTAATGCCGTCAACCCCTGCAACCGCGCGAACTGCATCGCAGAGTGTGAGTCCGTTATCCTTGCCGTAGGCGGAAAGGTTTATTCCCACAAGCACAATTTCTAAAAAGCCTTTGCTTGCAAGCGATTTAATCTCAGCCTCAATGCTTTCAATACTGCGTGAGCGCACCCGTCCGCGCGCTGTGGGAATAATGCAGTATGAGCAAAAGCGGTCACAACCGTCCTCGATTTTCACAAAAGCGCGTGTGCGTTCGGAAAAATCGGTTATGGGCGGTGTGCAAAATTTTTCGCCTTTTTCGTGGCACTTTATGTGGCTTATACGACCGCCTGTGCTTATAAATCGGTCAATGGCTGATACCAAATCTCCGTCGCCCGAGTTAGACATTACAATGTCGGCTTCGGGTAACTGCTCTGTGACATTTGGAAATGCGGCGGGAACACAACCGCACAGCACTATAATAGCGTTTGGAAGTAGGCGTCGAAAGCGGCGTACCGCCTGGCGCGTTTTGCGGTCGCTCTCTGCGGTGACGGTGCAGGAATTTACTATAAAAATTTCCGCCTTTTCATCCGCCTCGACAGGTGTATGACCGGCTTTTATAAGCTGCTCTCTCATAGATTCTGTTTCGTACTGGTTTACCTTACAGCCTAAGGTGTAAAAAGAAAATTTCATTTATCTCTCCTGATGGAAAATAATAAAGGGTTGACTTTATTGTCGAAAAATAGTATTATTTTGTGTGAGGTGAGCTTTAGTGGTTGAAGAAAGAATTATGTTCTCAAGCATCGATGATGTTAAGAATTTCGCCGCAATTGCAAATACAAAGCCGTACGATGTTGATATTACGTCCGGCAAGTATCTTATAAATGCAAAATCAATAATGGGTATATTCAGTCTTGATTTAACCCGTCCGCTCAATGTTGTTGCCTACTGTGACGATAATGAGCAGTTCCTTGACGAAATTAAAGGCTTCATTTATACCGAAAATGTTGAAGAAGTAATGTAATCTTAAAGCTAAACGGTAAAGGATTTTTCCTTTACCGTTTAATTTTTCCGTCTTCAACCGTCAAAACGGTATCGCATATGTCTAAAACTGCGGTGCGGTGGGTTATAAGAATAACCGTGCGCTCGTTTTCGGCTTTAAGGTTGCTAAGCAGGCGGCGCTCTGTTTCAATATCGAGCGCAGAGGTGCATTCGTCAAGCAAAAGCACAGGCGAATTCGTGAGGAGTGCGCGTGCTATCGCAATTCGCTGTAGCTGTCCCTCGGAAAGACCGAGTCCGTGCTCGCCTATGACGGTGTCAAAGCCGTCGGGCAGGGAAGAAATATAGTCGTAAATTACGGCCTGCTTGGTAGCTCTTATTAGCTCTTCATCACTTACATCGCCCGAAAGCAGAGTAATGTTCTCGCGGATTGTGCCCGAAAGAACAAGGGCGCCCTGCGGAACATATGCGAACAGTCCACGAAGTGATGCATCAAGCGGCATGGTGCCGTCATTAAGTGTTATGAATAAATCTCCCTCAGGAGCATAAAGACCGAGCAATAGTCGGAACAATGTGCTCTTTCCCTTGCCGGATTCGCCCATTATAGCGCAAACGCTGCCCTTGGGAAGAGAAAAATCTGCATCCTTTATAATATCGCGCTCGTCATATCCAAAGGTGAGCTTTTTGCCGTCTATGGAAATAAGGCGGTCGTAAACCGAATGAATATCCTCTTTTATAGGGGCTGCCTCGTCGGGTAGTGCCTCAAGTTCTATGAGTCGCTCTGCAGAGGCGAGTGTGGAATAATACTGCGGCAAAAGTCCTGAAACGCTTTGAAGCGGATTTCTAAGCTGGGCTACAAGCTCTAAGAATGCAAACAGCGTTCCGTACTGAACGGTGCCCGCGGCAATCCCCAAAGCGCCCCAGATAAGCACACCGTAGTACCCAAGCGAGAAAGCTCCGTAAAGGCCTGTATGTGTAAGCACAGACACTAAGCCGCGCTTCATTTTTATACGGAAATTTTCGCCTAAGAAGGAACGAAGCTTACTAATTACAGGCGCGTCGGCCAAGAATGTTTTGATTACAACAACATTTTGCGTGCTTTCCTGCAAAAAAGAGCGAACTACGCCGTTTGTGCGCTGAACCTCTTTATGCATATATTTATACTTGTTGCTGATAAGCCGTCCGAAAAGCGGGAAAATAAAGCCTATAAAAACAATTACTGCGGCAACAATCGGGTCAAGCAACAGCACAGCGCTAATGCCCGTAATAAGCTTTGTAAAGATTGAAACGGTCGAGGGAATTATGCCCGCAAAGCCGTTTACCACAACCTCTATGTCGCTGGTAAGGCGGTTTACAATTTCGCCCGAGTGAAGCTCGGTCAAAGGGGCGTATTCCTTTAAAACAAGACGGGAGAAAAGCCGTTCCTTTAAATACATATTTATCCTGCCCGACAGCCTTGTTCTAAGGTAGCCGTTAAGGACATTGGCGGCAAGCTGAAAAACAATTATTACTGCAAGCAAAATAATGTTGGTATAAAGCTTACTGCCGGTTATTCCTGCCTGCGCGTTGTTCATAATCTTACTCGACACTAAGATAAGCGCAATGGTCGAGAACGAAATAAGCGCGCCAAGCACCGATACTGCAATTACCGCGGGTATAAATCTTTTAAGGGTAGAGAATACCCAGCGTACAGTTTTCTTGTTTTCCATTTATTCGAGCATACCTGCTTCTTCAATTTTTTTAGCAAAAGCTGAAATATCCTTTTCTGCAGTTTCTCTTGAAACATCGTATTCAGCACAAAGCTTGTCAGCAAGTGCGGCTTCGGTCATATCCTCCTTTTGAAGAAGGGTAAATAAGAAAGCGCCGGTTTCGTTTAAGGATACGACGGCGTTAAAGTCAAGTGCGGCACTGCCAACGGGAACAACAATAGTTCTTCCTGCTACAGTTTTAATTAAAAAAGAGTCTTTAATTTTCAAAAAAATCACTCCTATATAAATATACACCTTTATTATACAGTAAAAATATCTATCTTTCAAGTAAAAGGCTTTGATTTTTGCGTTAATATGTGATACAATATAAAAAAAGTAATTTCGAGGTAGTAAAATGGATACTTTTAAGGAACAGTTAGTTAAAATCAAAGCAACCCCTAAAACAATTTTTTTGCGTGTAGCATTATGGTTTGCCGCAATAGTAATTACCGCTGTGGCTTTTATGTTTTTGGCTCAGCTTGCCGTTTTGGTTGCATTTTTGCTCTTCTGGGGCGTTATAAAGCTTTCACAACGTCTTAGTATTGAGTATGAATATATCCTCACCAACGGTGATTTGGATGTTGATAAAATTATGGGGCAGGCAGAAAGAAAGCGCATTTGCAGTATAAAATGCGCCGATGTTGAGGCTGTTGGAAAATATTCGGCAGGAATGCAGCTTCCGCAGAATGTTGTATTCTGCTGCAACCCCGACGACGAGAGTTATTTCCTACGTGGCAGAGATTTAAAGGGAAATGCCGTTTGCGTTGTTATTGCTCCAAATGATAAAATGAAAGAGGCAATCAAAGCCTACATTCCCAGAATTATTCAGCGCGACGCGTTTGCGGATTAGAATATTTTTAGACACCCAACACATAAATATAAATAGGCGGCCGATGGCGTATATAGCCATCGGCCTTATTTTTTTGTGGGGTGAATTTTTTGAAGAGAGTATTTGTTTGTTTGCTTTGTTTAATACTGCTTTGCGGATGTGCGAAAAGGCAAACCGAGCCACAGGTTTCGTCGCTGAGCCTTGATGCTGATATACAGTTCGGAGAATACGCTTGCAAGGCGAACATAGAGCTTGGCGAAAACGGGGAGAGTCGCGCTATTTTGCTCTCACCCGAAAGCGTTAAGGATGCAACCGTTTTGGTGAACGGAGAGGGAATGACCGTAAGCTATATGGGGCTTAGTTATACGCCACAGATGCCGCTCCCGAACGAAATGGTTATGTCGGTGTTAAGCTCGGTTTTTACCTCTGCGGCAACGGGCATAGGCGAAGCCGTTGAGCGCGACGGGCTTTACTGTTTAGAAAAGACTGCTGCAGGTTATCGTTATAGTCTTTATCTTACCGAATCGGGTTTACCTGTAAGACTTGAATGTGATGAGGTCGAGCTTTATGCAGAGTTTTCGAATGTAACCTTAAAAAAATAAAAATTCCGTCGGAAAATCCGACGGAATTTTTTTATTACTGCATTATCTTGTCAACCTCAGTATAGTCGCTAAAGAACTCAATACCGGAGTAGCAAGCAACCGAACCACCCTCAAGTGTATCGGTAAGGGTCTTACCAACATTCTTAAAGCCCTTATCAGCAACAATTATATTTGCGCCTGATGTAGGCTCGTTCTCACCCGCCGCATAGAGATAGCGGTAAAGGGTTGTGTCAATAGCCTTATCAAAGTTGAGGTTAAAGGTGCGCGGGTCGGTTGTCATATTGATGACATAAATTGTCCATGTGCCGTCCTCTAACTGATGGGCAGAAGCGTAAAGTCCGCTTGATGTGTCGTCGCAGTGACCGCGATAGGTCTTTCCGTTTCCGTTGCCCGAGAACTTAGCGAATAGGGTCATCATATAGTGCATAGACCACGGAACCTCGGTTTTGTAGAGCGAGGGTGTAGCACCCGAGCGCTGTGCGCCGTACTCATACTCACCGCCGCTGCCGTAGTAGTCGGGCCAGGTCTGGTCCATAAACTGCCATAGGCTGAAAGCGGAAATACCTGCATTAAATGCTGCAACATAGTTGCTGGCAATCTGAACAGGGTACCAGGTATCGTTAAGGTTTGCATCTTCACCACCGTAGTGGTCGCCGTTGGAGCCGTGCTCGTCAATCCAGAACTGCTGCTCGTGACGGATTTCAAACAGGTCCATAACCTCCATATATCCGTTAAATACGGTCTCAGCATCGGCATAAACATCGTCGGTTGCCGACTGTGCCTTTGTGGTGTAGTGTGAAGAATAAATATCAAACACGCCATCGTATTTCGGATTTTCAAGGAAGTATTTTGCAAGACCTGCGCGGCCCGAGGTGGAAGACTGGTTAGGTCCTATAAGGGTTACATAGTTTTCGCTGCCCTTTTCTCTGAAGCCTGCAGCAGCAAGAGCGCGCTCACAAGCCAAGAAGGATTCAGCCTGCCATTTTGCAAATGCACCCTGTGCAAGACCGCCGTCCTCGTGCGGCTCGTTTCCGAAGAAGAAGCCGTAATGGTTGGTTACACCGTGGTCGCGGAATGCCTTTGCGGTTGTAGCAACCCAGTTAGCAAGTCGCTCGTTCTGCAACTCGTGGTCAACCTGGTGGTGATACATACCAAAGTCGTAAGCCATTATGCGTTCGCCGTTTTCGTCGTGTTCAAACGGGATAAGATAATCAACTTCAACAAGGTACTGGGTACCGCCGTAGAAGAGGGAAGCGTAGCTCCACATCATCATCGGGATTACCTTTAAGCCGTACTCGTCAAGCTTTTTGCACCAATCGTAGAACTTAAGCATTGTTTCGGTCTCGGTATCCCACGGGTCGTCTTCGTTACCGGTCCACATCCACTTTGACCAGAACATTGTACGAACATACTTGAAGCCTGCCTCCTTGTAGCGTGTAAGCTCAAGGTCGAGCATTTCTTCGGTATACTTGCGTTCGTGCGGGTCGCGGTCTAAGTATTCAGACGGATGGTAAACCGTACCAACAAGTCCCTTAAAGGTAGAGCAAACCGGCTCTCCACCGTTATCAATGTCTATTGAATAAACACTGCCGTCGCCTTCAACGAGCTCTGAAATATCAAATACTACATCGCTTGCGTAGCCAAGGTCAAGAGAGATATCGTCGCTTATATATTCGTCGCCGTCATCCCCATCGCCCTCATCGGAGTCCTCGTCGGAGGAGTTATCCTCCGACGAAGCTTCGTCATCGTCATCGCGAACTACAACAACAACCTGTTGCTTTTTCTTGCCGCCCTCATCACTGCATTTCGAGAGCACAAGCAGAATTCCCACAACGAGAATTACAAGAGCGAGTATAGCAGCAATTATAGCAATTACGCGTTTTTTAATGTTTTTCTTTGTGTTTTCCATTATATACCCACTCCTTTCTAATTGAACTGTTCGGTTGTAACGCCCGATTCCTTGAGCGCTTCTTCAATATTCGTAGTACCTGCAATATACCAGTTACTGTCGAGTATGTAAGCGTTGTACTGACCGTCAGCATCGGTTGCGGTGAGGTAAGCCCACTCGGTATCGTCGTCAACTATCTTAACAATACCGTTTCTTACGCCTTCACCGACAATTGAAATTACATCGCCGTTAAGACGCTCGCAAGCAAGACCCGAAACGCCTTCGTCAGAGAAGGTAAGGTCGCCCCAAAGAGTCAGTGCATTGGCATCGCTTGCGTCAATATACATATCGTATGTGCCGCCGGCTATCTTCTCAAAGCCCCAAGCACCGTTTGCGTCAATAGCGCTTTCGTATGTCTTTTCGCCCTTTAAGATAACCTTAGAGCCACTGGGCAGTCCCGAAAGAACGCCCGAGATGTAGTTGCCCTTGCCAACAGTGTTCATATCAACAAAGTTGTTTTCATCCTTCGGGTCGAAGGTTGTAACTGAGTGGTCATTCTGGAAGTCCTTGTAGCCGTGGTTATCGTTGAACAGTGCAAGATAATCAAGCTCAAAGCTGCCTGCGGTACACTCAATTACGAGATACAATGTGCCGAGTCTGTAGTCAGAGAAGGTGTAGCCCTTTCTCTCCCACTTGCCCTTTGTATTGGAAAGAAGGTTTACAACCTTATCGGTCTTAATAGATGCTAAGCGGTTTGTGCCGTCGGGGCTGTAAGCCAGACCTACAAAGCCCTTAGCACCGCTGTTTGCGCGAACCGAAGCGGCGAAGGTGTATTCACTTGCCCACTCAATGTTGTAGTCAACACGGGTCTTAATCGGGAGTATAAGCTTGTCGCCCTTTGTGAATTTACCAATCTTCTCGCCGTATACAGCATCGCTTGCAGCCTTGCTGTACTTGCCAAGCTCGCCCTCAGCCTTTTCGAAGCTGAAGTTGCGGAAGTAGTTCTGTGAAATATCCTGTGTATAAAGTTCTGTTTCCTTTTCGGTTATAATCGAGCTGGCAGATTCTTTAATTTCGATATCGTCGATGTAAATATCCGAATCTGTCTTGCCGTTTATTCCATTTACACAGAAGAAAGCAATGCTATTTCTGGTGGTCATAGATTCAATCATGGTAAAGGTCTGGGTAATCTTAGTCCAGTCAGTACCAACTTTAACCACGTCGGAAGCCATTTCAGCGTAGTTCCAGTCATTTGCAACCGAAATCATCATGCTCTTGAACTCGGTCTTCTTGTCAGCCTTTGCGTAGTATGTAAGGGTATAGGTCTTACCTGCGCGGAGCTTAAAGCGAGTCCAGGACTGATTAAGCGGATGGGAAACGAAGCCGGTCTTGGGGTCCTTAACATTATAAACTTCCTTGGTGTCCGGGTCTTCATCTATATTCTCGGTATATGTCGCGGTATTCATAGTATCATTGCCCTTATCGTCGAGTTCTACTATGTAATCCTTTCTCATGCGTAGAGCATAGTTGCCGCTATGTGCATGTGCGGCGCCTACAATCTCATAGTACTTTTCGTTGTAGCTTGGACCTGCATAGTTGCCGCTACCGTAGGTACCCTTGTTGTAGGAGTTGCTCTTGGTGTACTGGTTAACTGCTGCAAGTGCATTTGATTTAATTATCTGCTGTTCAGCCGACTCAAAGTCAACCTTACCGGCGTTTACAAGGTCAGTAGCTTTTGTAAGTGTAACATCGTCAATCTGTGCGCCTTCGCCAGATGTGAAGACGATATTGTTCTGTAACCAACCCTGTGAGGTAAAGGTCATAGTGTAGGTGTTCCACTCAGAACCGAGAGTGACTGATGACTTTGCAGCGCCGCTTATGGCGTTTGTAAGGTCGTATGTGCCGCCCTTTGTAATACCAAAGCTGAGTACCGCACTATTGCTTACTGTTCTTGCCTTAAAGCTGAGAGTGTATGCGCTGGTTTCGCGCAGATTTATTCCTTTAACAAGGGTTGTACCGGGCAGTAGCAAAGCGTATGATTCATCAAATGAATTTGATGTATTAACGTCTGTTGAAACATTTCCAAGGTTGTCTATTCTACACCATCCGTTTTCGGTATAGGCATTTTCAAAGTCGCCGTTTATAATCTCGTCGGTGTAGCCACCCTTATTGCCCTTAACAATCTTCATATCGTCAAAGTAGAAGTTGCCTGAGCCGCCGTTTTCAATGTGGAAATAAACTTCGCGACGATTGGTGGTTGTAAAGGTGAATTCACCCTTCTGCCATGTGCCCGAATGATGAATGGTGTTAGGCATAAATGAGCCAATCGCATACTGATAAGTGTCAGTCTTACCGAAGTTTCTTATGGGCGAAATGTTCATTTCCTGTGACTTGTGTTCACGGTCAACATGCTCATATTCGCCGTAACGCTCATACACATAAATGTTTGTAAATTCGTTTGATGCATCACCTGAATACCAGAACGAAACGGTATAGGTGGTAGCAGGCTCAAGGTTAGAGATAAGGAAGTTAGTATAGCGGGATACAGCGTTTAATGACATAAACTGTTTTCCCGTCTTAGCTTTTAGTGAGCTTGCCTGTGTTGTAATTCCGTAGCTGCACCACTCTGTTCCGGAGAACGGATGGTCAAACGTGGGCGGAATTATACAGTTATTCTCAAAGTCGCCGTCTATAAAGTAGTTTATAGGCTCAGCATTAGGACCTTCCCAACGTGCTGTGATGGCGAGTGCACCGTCAGCGCTAAAGGTGTAGGTTGTGTCAGTGCCGAAACATTTTGATGAGTCAGTATAATCATACCAACCAACGAAGGTGTGACCGGGGTCAGCAACAGCTTTAAGCGTTATGTTCTGTCCTTTTTCTGCGGGTCCGCTTACACCGCCGTTAAAGTCGGTCTGAATGGTGCCGCCTGCGCTTTGAACAATGGTGATATAGTCGCTCTCGTAGAGGGACATATTATCAAAGTAGCAGTCGCCGGACGCGGCATTATAAACAAAGTCAACGAGAATTTCAGTATTATTTCCTGAGTTGAACGGAATGAGTATTTGTTGCCATTCGCCGATAGCAACTGCACCAACACCTACTGCGCGGCCGTTACCTAACAGTTCGTTTGTTTTTGTGCCGGTAACCTTTAATGTTTTAAAGCTACCCCTGTCTTTTTCCTGATTTTCAGAAAATTCTCCCGTGCTTTGAACTCTCCACCAGAAAGAGAAAATATAGAAGGTATTTTCCTTAAGTCCCTTAAGGGCCGTACCAAAGGTGGTTGTGCGGTGACGCGCAAGCATAACATTGTTACCGTCATATGCGTTTATAGTTTCTCTGTTTACTGCACTTTCGTCTTCCGGAGTGTTCTTATCATCCGCTACGTTTTTGCCGTTATAACCTGTAAACGGTCCCTTAGCAGCCCAAACGTCAAAACCGTGTGCAACCTTTTGTGTGCTATTTACATGCCAGTTTCCAAGGTCGCTTTGGCTTTCACCGATAGGTGTATACTCAAAGCCCGAGTCGGGAACAAGGTTTTTAATCTCAAATTTAGCGGTAAGATTAGCAAAACTGTCGGCCTTAAAGGAATAAGTAGTATTTGTGCTTACAACCTCGCCGTTTTTGTACCAACCAAGGAAAACGTTCTTTTCATATCCGTTAACAGATACAGTAACATTTTCGTTGTAGCCTACATTCTGAACGGCAGCCGATGTAAGATAACCTGCATGGGTTACGCCGTCGTAATCAAGATATGTGTTTATTATGAAAGGAGCAGTTGCAGTGTCGTACAATACAAGGTTGTCGATGTAAATTACACCCTGTCCCTTGTATTTGAATACTATATAAACCTGTGTTGCATCGCCTGTGTTGAAGTTGATATATGAGTTCTGCGAAACGGAAATGCCCTTAGAGGGAACATATGTGTCAGCTTTTCCAAGCTCGACGTTGTTAGCAGCATTATAAACCTTGATGAATTCAAAGCCTGTGCTTACACCGTCTATGCCGTCCTCATAACCCATAAACCAATCCATGCTAAGATGGTATGTCTTATTCTGAATAACGTTAAAGTTCTTGGAACGAACTTCATATCCGGCAGAATTCATCATAGCAACCTTTTTGCCCGAATCGGTTTCAAGTACAGAAATATCTGCATATGCACCGTCCTTCGAGAAAGACCACTCTGTACCAAGTATGCTACCGGTAGAGTTTTCGTATCCCGAATCGGTAAACAGGTTGTTTACCGTAAATTTAGCTGTGAGTGTTACATTAGCGTTAACGTTGTGCTCATATGTTGTGTCGGTCGATAAAAGCTTGTCGCCGTTGTACCAACCAACGAAAAGGTTTCCGTTATAGGGAACAGCAGTTACGGTTACCTTCTGGTCTCTTAATAACTCAGTAAAGCTGCTCTCGCCCTTTATATATCCGCCATAAACCCCATTCTCAGTTTCAATCTTGGTGTTTACGGTATATCTGTTGGGGTCGGCAACAAATTTTGCGGTATATTTTTTGCCGGTCATAAGAGCCTTAAAATTATGCTCTTTAGATACAAGCTTACCGTCCTCGTCGTACCAGCCCGATAAAATGTGACCCGGTTCTGCCACGGCAGTAAAGTCCTCATATATGGATGGGTAGTAGACGTTTTTAGTGTCGCGCGATGTGAAGCTGTCGTCAATAACCGTTGTTTTTGTTTCAGGGTCTTCATATGTAGGCGTACGGTCGTGGTCGGTGTAAAAATAATATTTTTCAGCGGTGCGCGGGTAATCGGGTGTTGCAGTTCCGTTTTCTGCTTTAATAACGCTCATGTCGTTACACTTAGCTTCGCTGACCGACATATTGTCTACAAGCAGATAACCAACATTAGCACGGTTTACACCGAGGTTCAGATATATTGTGCCTGTTGCATCGGTAGCAGAATTCTCACCAAATATTTTGGTGCTCTCGCCTGCGTTAAACATGAAATAAACGTCCTGCCAGGCACTTGCTGACTGACCGAGTCCATTATCATTGGTATAGCTTTTTGTAAACGAAGTGCCGCCACCCCAAGAATAATAGTTGGTAAACTGGTGTGAAGTCTCTGCGGAACCATTTCTCTGTGAGTGGAAGGACCACTTTAAATCAAAATCTGATTCAGTCCAATCAATTACTGAAGAAGAGTTTGCAGAAAGATATACGCTGTAGACACCATTGTTGGATGCGTTATAACTTGCATCATCAAACTTATAAGAGAAACGCCAGATATAATCGGTGTTTTTCTTAATATTGTCAATCTTAAGACTAAATGCATTCTTTTCTTTAGGCGCGCCGGGGTTTCCGGTTGTGCTGTTAGAAGTAAGCTTAAGCGCATAGGTGCCTAAGGAATCGGCAACGGTTGTAGCGGTGTTTTCCACAGAAGGCTCTGACTTCAATGCCACATTGCCGTGGGTACGGTTGTTATAGGCATCTATAACTGACTGATGTGCCTCTACGGTTTCCATATCACCGTTATCTACAAGGTTTCTACGGTCGAAAACGGCCGTAACGCCTATATTACCCTCTTTAGAGAGAGTAGCGTCCTTAGAAACAAGCGAATCAGTTGAGTTATACCAACCTAAAAATGCATTACCGTAAAACGGCTTTGCAGTAACAGTGCCATCACCGTTGTCAACTACCGTTCCGCCCTGACCAACATGAAACTGCTTTACAAACTTTGGTGTGTCAGTAGTTTTATAATTGGTAGAGGTTGCGTCCTTGGTAATAAGAGAATTGCTTGCATCATACCAACCCTCGAAAGCATAGCCTGAAGCAGGAACAGCGGTTGCAAGGGTAGGTGTTATTTTATCAGCAAGGGTATAAATATTGTTGAAGTAGTTGGGTTTGTGACCGTTAGTGTTTTTTACGGAAGAAATCATTTTATATTCTTCGCTTATGTAGGGGTCTCGGTTAACGGTAAGAGAGCCACCGTCCACTTGCTTTGAACTGCCGTTTATAGGTAACTCAACAAGCTCACTAAACTGCATATTGGCAAGGTAGGTTGTTGCACAGTGGCCTTCTGTTAAGCCCAAGCAGAAATATAATGTACCTTCGTTTTCAAGCGAGTCAAAGATAATTTCAACATCATACCAAACGTTTTTATCGGTGCCTGTTGTATCCACGGCATCTAAATAACGTCTAAAGTCGAAATTATCTTTTGCTGCTGCGTTGGCTAAGTAGTCATAGCTCCAACCATGAATGTTATAGAAGTCATTGGTGCTATGGTTTTTAATAGCCATACTATGTGTTATTGTGGCATGGTTTCCCCAAGCGTTAGAAGTTTTAACGGCAAAACCGCCCCACTTGGGTTCTTCGTTTTTGAAGGTGTATCTGAAAACATACTTTGTGTTTTTCTTTGCTGTAAAAGGAAACACAAGGTCTTTTCTTGCGCCTGTTTTTCCATTTTGAGCAGCAGTTGACAGATATTCAACAACATTAGTGCCCAATGTACTGTCGGACATTACCTTGAAGGTGGGTATGTTTTTACTGTCACCATATTGTATATTATCCGCAAATTTTGGTGAAGTATCATTTGTTTCCGAGGTGGCAAAGTTACCGTCCTCAATAAGATTGTAGATGTTAAACTTAGCCTTAAGTTCAACATTCTTTGTGACAGTATAGTCAAATTTTGCATTAGCTGATACTAAGGTATCCCCATCGTACCAACCTGCAAAGCTGTTGCCGTAATAGGGAACAGCCTCTAAGGTTACAGTTCCGCCCGTGCTGGCCGTCTGGCTTGCGGGGCTTTTTATGTAACCACCGTTTAGGTCACCCTGTTTCGCAACCGAAGTAGTGACCGTGTAGCTTGCGCCCTCTGCAGATGCAATGCTAAGTCCCGTAAATCCGACCGAGATACAGGAAACAAGCAGTATAACCGCCAAGAGCACGCTTAAGCTCTTTTTCAATTTGCAACACTCCTTTTTTGCAATATTAAATAGGCGCTGTTTTCACAGCGTCGAAATATGGTTTTTGAATGAACATACAATCCCACCATACTTTAAAAATATTATATAATTATTATTATATAATGTCAAACCTTTTGTTGTCAAAATTCACAGTTTTGGCTCAAATTTTGTGCAATTTTCACAACAAAATGCGCGACGGAAAATTGCACAAAAGCCTTGTTATTATTGCACGGAAACCAAGTGGGGTTATTTGTTAATTTTTAATAATGCAAGGGTGTAGAGGCGGCACCAAAATAATCTAAAATAAACTTCAGTATAATATATGTATATATACATAAATAAAAAAGCCACACAAAAGTGTGGCTTTAAACTATTCTAAGATAAAAACTTCAATGTTTCGTCTGCCGAAGCTTGTGCAAGCGCCGTTAGACGGGAATGCAAGGTCGATATTTGTCGGATACTTACGAACAAATCCGCCGGTATCTGCCGCTACGGCATAACCGTATACATATCTTCCGTCGCTTGACTTAATATACATCTTTGTGCCGTAGGGGATATAGTTGGGGTTAACCGCAACATATCCGGGCTGCGAACGAACGCCTGTTGCGCATCTGCCCGATGCGAGATAGGCGGTAGCCTGAACGGTAAGATGTTTTTTGTAGTTAACAGGATTTCCGCTTTTGTCAAGCTCAATAGCCTTGTCGGGCTTAAGCGTTGAAACGCAGGAAACATTTGCGCTGGTGGTTACAGCAGCGTTCTGCTGAGTCTGTGCATTGTTTGCGGCAATATTGGCAGGCTGTTTTACCGGTGTCTGAGATTTTTTGGTGCCTATAATTATCTGCTTGTCAACAGCAGCGGTAAGTACCGTCTCAGATAAGATTTTCTCGTCTGTTACTACGCCGTTTACTATGGTTTTCTTGCAGGTAATCTGCTTTGTGCCCTCACTTCCGCCGTTTTCAATACGGGTTCCCTCGGGGTAATCAGCAGAGTAAACCGTCTTTGCCTGATAATAAATACGCTTGGTATAGGTTTCGGTGATATAGTCAATATCAATTACATCTATATATGTCGTAGCGCTTATCTCAGTATCAAGGTCATAATTTATAATGTCGTTTTCGGTTACAACGATGTCAGCAAGCTCCAAAAGCTCACCAACCGTGGCGCCTGTGGTGTTAACCGTAGATGTCGAATCGCCAACGGTGATATGAACGGGGAAGGAATACTTCACCGAAATATCAACCTTGCCGAGTGCAGAACGGTCGGTCGTTACCATATCGTCTTCGTCGTATTCGATGTTTGCCAGCTTTAAAATACTGTCGGTGTCGGACAACATAGTCTTTAAGGTTACAACCTGTCGTCCGTCGGTGGTTACAGAAACGGTGTTAACCGAAAGTGCAAGCACCGAGAACAGAATTGCGGACACAAGACTGAGCGCATAGAAGCAGCGAAGTCTTCCCGAAAAGAAACGGGGCGCATTCCGCAGAACTGCTTTTATCTTTTCTATCATTGAATTTCCCCTTTATATATTTTAGGTATATACCCCGCGGGGCATAGATATACCGGTAAAAAACAATGCAAGTGGGATTATATCGGCAGTTTCTATTTTTGTCAAACTAAAAAAAGCCTTAGTTTTTGGTTATTTCCCACAAAAAACGAGGTGGCACCCAAAAGGTTACAAATTTGTAACCGATTAAAACGAGTCGAATTTTGCCAATTTTTGTAAATTTGATTAGGCGAAATGACGATTTTAACTAAAAAATGTGGACAACCTCGTCAAAAGCGCCCCAACGCATGCTATTATTATGCGCTAAAAATGTAAAGTTTTGAGCCCTTTCGTTAAAAAGTTCTTTACAAAATCCGACAGTGCTATTATAATATGTAAGGTTAAATCTTAAAAAGTAGTCTTCTGCTGACAAGATGAAACAGCAAACAGTAAAGTAACCTTGTCGTGCAGACTTGTGTTACTTTTTTCTTTTTTAACTGAGGGAATATATAAAATGGAGGATGAAGAAAAATGAAAATGATTTACAACCTAAACGATAAGCCCAAGTTCCCGCAGCTTATTGTTTTCGCAATTCAGCAGCTGCTTGCAATTATGGCAGCAACACTGGTTGTTCCCGTTATAATTAACGGTAACGCAGGTCTTAAAGGCGACGATGCAATGAGCACAGCAGCCGCTTTGTTCGGTGCAGGTGTCGGCACAATCGTATATCAGCTCTTTACCAAGTTCAAGAGCCCCGTATTCTTAGGCTCTTCCTTCGCATTCTTAGGCTCAATGACAGCTGCTTTTGCAGGCGCTGTTTCAGCTCAGGCAGGCTACCTCGGACTTATAATAGGTGCTGTTTTGGCTGGTCTTGTTTATGTTGTTATAGCGATAGTAGTAAAGCTTTGCGGCGTCGGCTGGGTTAACAAGCTTATGCCCGCAGTTGTTATCGGACCCACAGTTGCAATTATCGGTCTTTCTCTTGCAGGCAATGCAATTGGCGACTTACAGGCAACCAAGGTAGCAGATGCTGACGGCAAAATGCTCACCTCTCCCTATGTTGCAATTATCTGCGGTCTTGTAACACTCGCTGTTACAATGCTTTGCTCGACCTATGGCAAGAAGATGTTAAAGCTCATTCCGTTCGTAATGGGTATACTCGCAGGCTATGCAGTAGGCTCTATCTTCACCGTAATCGGTATTGCCACAGGTAACGACGCTCTTCGCGTTATTGATTTCTCAATCTTCGCTTCTATGGGAAGCATTGTATCTCTCCCCGAATTCACATTCGTAACCGCATTTAAGGGTGTAAGCGAGATTAGCGGAAGCTACATAGCAACCGTTGCAGTTGCTTATGTTCCGGTTGCATTCGTTGTGTTCGCCGAGCACATTGCTGACCACAAGAACTTAAGCACCATTATTGAGAAGGACCTTTTAGAGGAGCCCGGTCTTCACAGAACACTCCTTGGCGACGGCGTAGGCTCAATGGCTGGCGCATTCTTTGGCGGATGCCCCAACACCACCTACGGCGAGTCGGTTGGCTGTGTTGCTATTACCCGTAACTGCTCGGTAATAACCATTACCGCTGCCGCTATCGGTGCAATACTCATTTCCTTCATCACTCCCTTTGTTACCTTTGTTAATTCTATTCCGTCCTGCGTAATGGGCGGCGTATGTATGGCACTTTATGGCTTTATTGCTGTATCGGGTCTTAAGATGATTCAGAAGGTTGACCTTGAAAAAAACCGCAACCTCTTTGTTGTATCTGTAATCCTTATTGCAGGTATCGGCGGTCTTACCATAAGCTTTGGTAAGGTTACCTTAACCTCTATCGCTTGCGCTCTTATCCTTGGTATTCTTGCAAATGTAATGCTCTCCAAGGAAAAGGACGAGGTTGCTGAATAATCAGTTAAAAGCTTTAAAACCCCAAGCCTTGTGCTTGGGGTTTTTCATTTTTATACGGCACCCTGCATACATTTTATATAAAAGGGGTGGACCTATGAAAAAAGTAATTTGTATTATGCTGAGCTTTATAATGCTCACGCTGCCGCTTTCGGTTTCGGCAGGGGGAAACAGAGTAGCGACCGAATATGCATCGGAGGATTTGTATGACGAGCTGCCACAGACGCAACCGACGCTCGCGCTTGTGGATAGCAACCTTAACATAAAAGCGCAGTCGTGTGTACTGATTGAGCCCGAAACACTCACCGTGCTTTACGAGCAAAATCCGTCCGAGCAGTTGGCGCCTGCATCAATAACCAAGATAATGTCACTTTTGCTTATAATGGAGGCTATCGACGGCGGAAGACTCACTCTTGAGAGTGTCATAACCGCGAGCGAGCACGCCTGCAGTATGGGCGGCTCACAAATCTGGCTCGAGCCGGGCGAGAGTATGACCTTGCACGAAATGCTGAAGGCGATAGTAATTGCATCGGCTAATGATGCAACGGTGGCGGTCGGCGAGGCAATAGCGGGCAGTGAGCAGGCATTTGTGGAGATGATGAACGCAAGGGCAGAGGAGCTTGGGATGAACGGCACGCACTTTGTAAACTGCACGGGACTTGATGCCGACGGTCATATGACCACTGCCTATGATGTTGCGCTTATGTCGTGTGCTCTTATAAAGCACTCGCTTATAACGGAATACTCGACCGTTTGGATGGATAGTCTGCGCGGCGGTGAGAGCGAGCTTGTAAACACCAACAAACTTGTGCGTTTTTACGAGGGCTGTATAGGACTGAAAACAGGTACGACAAGCAAAGCGGGGCACTGCCTTTCGGCAGCCGCAAGGCGCGACGGAATGACCCTCATTGCCGTTGTTATGCGCGGTGAAAATTCTTCCGCTCGGTTTGAGGGTGCGCGTAATCTGCTCGATTTTGGGTTTGCTAATTATGCCTTTTCAAAAATTGACGGTGAGCTGCCCGAGAATACTTTTGTATCGGTAAAGGGTGGAGAGAAGAAAAAGGTGTTTTGTGAGGCGCCCGAGCAGTTATCGGTGCTCACAAGAAAGGGCAAAAGCGAAATAAGCCGAGAAATTTATCTGCCCAAAAGCGTTAATGCGCCCATAAAAGAAGGTGATGTAGTTGGAAAAATAACCGTGATGTCTGACGGCGAGGAGGTAGGCGTTATAGACATAAAAGCGGGCGAAACCATAAAAAAGAAAACGCTTTTAATGACTTTCACCTGGCTTTTAAAGGCTCTTGTTTCAATCTAATTTAAAAAATTTGTAAATTCGTCATAAAAATCTAATAATTTCGGTTGAAATATGGAGCGAAATATAGTAAAATAAACAAAACAAGATATGTTTTAACATCAGTGTAAGCATTTATGCTGAGAAAGGGTGTTCAAATGGCAATTCGTTTTTCCGAACAGTATGCAAAGGATTTCCTAAGACCCAACGACCTTGCGGGTTTAGCACCGCAGGTCAAAGCAGTGCACGATATGTTGCATACGGGTACGGGACTCGGAAATGATTTTCTCGGATGGGTAGACTTACCCGTGAATTATGACAAGCAGGAATTTGACCGTATAAAGACTGCGGCGAAGAAGATATGCAGTGATACCGATATACTTATAGTAATAGGCATCGGTGGCTCGTATCTCGGCGCAAGAGCAGCGATTGAGTTTTTGAAATCGCCTTATTACAATTCGTTAGATAAAAACACGCCTGACATTTATTTTGCAGGCAACAGCATAAGCGGAAGCGCGCTCAGCGACATAATCCGTCTTTGCGAAAACAAGCGTGTCTCGGTCAATATTATATCCAAGTCCGGCACAACGACCGAGCCGGCTGTGGCATTCCGCGTATTCCGTGAAATGCTTGAAAGTCGCTACGGTGAGGCGGAGGCTGCAAAGCGTATCTATTGCACGACCGATAAGGCGCGTGGAACGCTCAAAGCGCTGGCTGACGAGAAGGGCTACGAGTGCTTCGTAATCCCAGATGATGTTGGTGGACGCTTCTCGGTGCTTACCGCGGTTGGCCTTTTGCCGATAGCCGTTTCGGGTGCCGATATTGATAAGCTTATGGCCGGTGCGGCAGCCGCAAGAGAAGAGTATAGTATATCCGACCTTGCAAAGAACGACTGCTACCGTTATGCAGCGCTCAGAAACGCACTCTACCGCAGAGGTAAAGAGGTTGAGCTGCTCGTATCCTATGAGCCGCGCTTTACTATGATGGCCGAATGGTTTAAGCAGCTTTACGGAGAGAGTGAGGGTAAGGACCAAAAGGGAATCTTTCCCGCGTCCGTTATCTTCTCTACTGACCTGCATTCTATGGGACAGTATATTCAGGATGGTAAGCGTTTCTTGTTTGAAACGGTTGTAACGATTGCCGACTGCGGCGACGATGTTATAATAAATAAGGATGAGTCGGACGGCGACGGACTTAATTTCCTCGCAGGAAAACCGCTTTCCTTCGTAAACCGCAAGGCGTTCGAGGGAACCGTGCTTGCTCATACCGACGGTGGTGTGCCGAATCTCGTTATTGAGATGGACCGCGCCGACGAAGAAGACCTTGGCAGACTTATTTACTTCTTCGAAAAGGCTTGTGCAATCTCCGGTTATATGCTGGGTGTAAACCCGTTTGACCAGCCGGGTGTAGAGGCTTATAAGAAGAATATGTTTGCTCTTCTCGGCAAGCCGGGGTATGAAGAGGCAAAGGCGGCGCTTGAGGCAAGACTTAACTAAAAGCGTAGACTACCGCCGCGTGGCGGTTTAATATAAAAGGAGTTGACAAATATGGTAAAACTTATTATCGGAAACAAAGGGTCGGGCAAGACCAAGAAGCTTATTGACTTGGTTAACAGCACGGCTGCTGCATCTAACGGCAATGTTGTATGTGTAGAGCTTGGCGATACCCTTACCTTTAGCATAAGTCATAAGGTACGTCTTATCGACGTAAACAACTATAACATATCCGGCTACGGCGAGTACTATGCTCTGCTTTGCGGAATCTGCTCGGGCAACCACGATGTTACCCATGTATTCGGCGATGCAACGCTCAGAATCGGCACCCGCAACTATGACGAGCTTGCCGCATTCCTCGCTCGCGTAGAGGAGCTTTCAAAGCAGAACGATGCTGAATTTATCTTCACCATCTCCTGTGACGAGGCTGACCTTCCTGCTTCTGTTTTCGAGGTTGCTGAGAAAATCTAACATAAAAACCAAAAGCGGCAGATGCGTCTGCCGCTTTTTTGTATCTCTTTATCTTAAAAAAGCCTTGACAAACGCGCGTGGCGCATATATAATATTCGGTGTGACAAATGGGGTGTAACTGTGATTCTTGATTTAAAATCCGTTTTTATAACAGAGGGCGCAACTCTCCCCATCAACTTTCAGCTTGATATGAGTGAGATGGTTTTCTCAGGACTTTGTCCCATAAAAAACGCCGTTATCGTAGACGGCAACGTAGAAAACCGTGCAGGTATTGTTACCGCAAACCTTGAATGTCGGGTGGAGTTTATAGCTCCTTGCGACCGTTGCGGTAAGGAAACCGTAAAAAACCACGTAGTTAAGATTAACCGCGTGCTCGTGTCAAAGCTTGCCGACCGCACAGATGACGAAATTATAGAAATCCCGAATATGCAGCTTGATGCTGAAGAGCTCTGTCGCGACGAAATCGTGCTGAGCATTCCGATGAAGCATCTCTGCCGTGAAGACTGTAAGGGCGTTTGTATGAGTTGCGGTAAAGACCTGAACGAGGGTAAATGCGACTGTAAGTCCGACTCTCACGACCCGCGTCTTCAGGCGTTGGCACAACTACTGGATTGATTATTTTATTACCACATTAAGGGGGATTATGAAAGATGGCAGTACCGAAGAGAAAGACTTCTAAGGCAAGAAGAGATAAGAGACGTTCAAACGTTTGGAAGCTTGAGGCTCCGGCTCTCGTAAAATGCTCACGCTGCGGCGAGTATAAGAGACCGCACAGACTTTGTAAGGCTTGCGGCTATTACGGCGACCGTCAGGTAGTTGCAGTAGAAGACTAATTTGATTTCGAGTAGGGGAGGATTTTTTAGTCCTCCCTTATTTTTTTAAGGCAAAGGAGGGTGTTTGTGTGGTTATAGTAAAATCGGTAGAGCGTGGCTCGGCTGCCGCAAGGGCGGGAATAAGGTCGGGTGATTCGCTTATAGCTATAAACGGTAACGAAATATTGGATGTTCTTGATTACCGTTTTTATCAAAGGGAAGAAAAGCTTAAAGTTAAATATATAAATGCTAAGGGCAAGGAAAAGGAAAAAACCGTCCGGAAGAAAGAGGATGCTGAGCTTGGCCTTTATTTTGATACCTATTTGATGGATAAGCAGCGTGTCTGCAAAAATAAGTGCATATTCTGCTTTATTGACCAGTTGCCGAAGGGTATGCGCGAAAGCCTTTATTTTAAGGACGACGACTCGCGCCTTTCGTTTTTGTTTGGAAACTATATAACCCTCACGAACATCACCGAGCACGAGATTGAACGCATTATAAAAATGCACATAAGCCCCGTAAACATCTCGGTCCACACCACGAACCCCGAGCTTCGCGTCAAAATGATGAAAAATCCCCGCGCGGGCGAGGTTCTAAGTATAATGCGCCGCTTTGACGAGGCAGGAATCAGTATGAACTGCCAGCTTGTGCTTGTGCCCGGCTATAACGACGGGGAAGAGCTTCGTCGCTCGCTTAACGATTTAACGGCAATGAGCTCGGTGCAGAGCATAGCCGCCGTCCCCGTAGGACTTACCGACCATAGAGATGGCTTGGCTCAAATAGAGCGTTTTAACAAGCAAACCGCCTCGGCAGTGCTCGATATAATGGACGAGTATCGCGATACGGGCAGGG
Source organism: Acutalibacteraceae bacterium (assembly GCA_045590515.1). Lineage (GTDB taxonomy): Bacteria > Bacillota > Clostridia > Oscillospirales > Acutalibacteraceae > SIG589. The sequence goes on along the minus strand of JAZNRD010000010.1, from coordinate 40,161 downwards.
TTTTCGCCTCGGACGAATTTTTCCTGCTCTCAGAGCGTGAAATGCCGTGTTGCGATTACTACGGCGACTTTTTGCAGCTTGAAAACGGCGTAGGAATCTGGGCACTCACCAAGCAGGATGCAGAGGATGCTTTAGAGGTGGTAGAACCGCCTGCTGATAAAAGAAACGTAACCGTCGTTACGGGTGTTTCGGCATATCCGCTTATACGGAATATTATTGACAGCGCAAAGAATAAATGGCATAATTTAGAGTGTACGGTATATGAGATAAAAAATGACTTTTTCGGTCATAACATTACCGTCGCAGGACTTATAACAGGCGGCGATATTATTAATCAGCTTAAGAGTAAGCCGCTTGGTGATGAGGTACTTATTCCCGATGTAATGCTCCGCCACGAGAATGATAGATTCTTAGACGATGTTACGGTGGAGGAGTTAGAAAAGGCTCTGGGCGTTTCTGTCCGCGTAATTTCTACGGGCGGTGCAGAACTTATAGATGCGCTTAGTAAGTAAAGGAGAAAGAAATGGCAAAACCTGTTATTGCGGTGGTCGGCTGTCCCAATGTGGGCAAATCCACCCTGTTTAACAAGCTTATAGGAAAACGCCTTGCAATAGTAGACGACACCCCGGGTGTAACCCGCGACCGTATCTACGGTGATACCGAATGGCAGGGCCGTACCGTTATGCTTATAGATACCGGCGGTATAGAGCCGCGCACCGATGATATTATTTTATCCAAAATGCGTGAGCAGGCAAATCTCGCAGTTGATACCGCAAATGTAATTATATTTGTAACCAGCCTTGAATGTGGAGTAACCGCCGCGGACAATGAGGTTGCGGCAATGCTCAGAAAGAGCGGCAAGCCTATCGTGCTTTGCGTAAACAAGTGCGATAATATCGGCGCGCTTCCGCCTGATTTCTATGAATTTTATAATTTGGGCCTCGGCGACCCGATAGCCGTTTCGGCCGTTCACGGTCACGGCACGGGAGATTTGCTTGACGAAGCCTTTTCGTATTTGCCACCCGAAACCGATGAGGAGCTTGACAGTGACATTATAAATGTCGCCGTAATCGGTAAGCCGAACGCCGGCAAATCCTCGCTCGTTAATAATGTTTCGGGGGAGGAGCGCTCTATCGTTTCGGATATAGCGGGTACCACGCGTGATGCTATTGATACGGTTGTAGAAAACGAGCACGGCAGATTTAATTTTATAGACACCGCAGGACTCAGAAGAAAGAGCCGCGTTGAAGACCAAATTGAAAAATATAGCGTGCTGCGCGCAAAAATGGCTATTGAACGCGCAGATGTATGCGTTATTATGCTCGACGGAACCGACGGCTTTACTGAGCAGGATTCTAAGGTTGCAGGACTCGCAATAGAGCAGGGCAAGGCGTGTATAATCGCCGTAAACAAGTGGGATATAGTCGAAAAGGACGGCAGCACAATGGATAGTTACCGCAAAAAGCTTATGAAAGACTTTTCGTTTATGACCTACGCGCCGATTATATTTATTTCGGCAAAAACGGGTCAGCGTATTGACCGCCTTTTCGAGCTTATAAAGTATGTAAACGAGCAAAACGCTATGCGAATTTCTACGGGAATGCTTAACGATGTGCTGGCCGATGCAACCGCGCGTGTTCAGCCCCCGTCAGACAAGGGAAAGCGTCTAAAAATTTACTATATTACCCAGGCTTCGACCCGTCCGCCTACATTCGTTTGCTTCTGCAACAAGGCGGAACTGTTCCATTTCTCATACCAGAGATATTTAGAAAATCAAATTCGTTCTACCTTCGGTCTCGAGGGTACACCCGTACGTTTTGTAATAAGAGAACGCGGAGATAAATAAACTAACGGGAGAAATTTTTATGTCAACATTTTCTATTGTGGTAAGAATACTTTTGTGCGCTGTTTTTGCCTATGCTGTGGGCAGTGTCAGCTTTGCGGTTATTTTTTCAAAGGCGTTTGCCAAGCGCGATGTGCGCGAAATGGGTAGCGGCAACGCGGGTATGACCAATGTTATGCGCGCTGTCGGCGTGCTTCCGGGCATACTCACCTTTGTTTGCGATGCGCTAAAGGGCTTTGTCGCCTGTGGCTTTGCAAAATATATTGTAATGCCGACCGTAGAAACTGATATCTGGTGGATAAACCCCGTTTATGTTTCTTTTCTTTGCGGTGCGCTTTGTATGCTCGGCCATGTTTTCCCTGTATTTTTCGGGTTTAAGGGTGGAAAGGGCGTTGCGACCAGCGTTGGTATATTTGCGGTTTGCAGTCCGTTTGCCATAATTACGGGACTTATAGTCTTCGTGCTTGGCGTGCTTATAACACGCATTGTGTCGCTTTCCTCGCTTATTGCTACCGTTACGGTCGTAAGCTGTGTTGCGGTATTTTATAATGATAGCTGTCCTCTGTGGCCCTCAATGCTGCTTGCGGTTGTTATGGGTGCTATGGTGTTCATAAAACACAAGGACAACATCGTCCGTCTTATAAACGGCGAAGAGAAAAAACTTAAAATAAAAAAGTAAATAATGTGAAAAATAAGACTTGTTAGGAGAATAAGGAGAGAAAACAATGTCGAAAGTTTCTGTTTTAGGCGCAGGCGGTTGGGGCCTTGCGTTGAGTCTTGTCGCGGATAAAAACAAAAATGAGGTTACCGTATGGTCACCCTTTGAATCGGAGGTAGCCGAGCTTTGCGCCGCGAAAGAGAGTAAAAAATTGCTGCCCGGAGTTAAAATACCGAGCAGCATTAAAATTACAACCGATTTGTCTTTAGTTGACGGCTCGGATATTTTGATAATAGCCACACCGTCGTTTGCCGTCAGAGAAACGGCTAAGAGGGTGTCTATACTTAAAAATATAAAAACCGTCGTCTGCGTTTCAAAGGGAATAGAATATTCCTCACTTTTAACCCTCAGCGAGGTTATAGAGAGTGAGCTTCCGGGTGTAAGTGTTGTAACGCTTTCGGGTCCCTCGCACGCGGAGGAGGTAGCAAGAGGGGTGGAAACCTCGCTTGTTTCCGCATCGAAGTCGGCCGAAAGTGCGCTGCTTGTGCAGTCAGCTATGGCGAATGATAAGCTTCGCATTTACACAAACGATGATGTCACTGGCGTAGAGCTTGGCGGCGCGTTTAAGAATATAATTGCCATAGCGGCAGGGCTCTGTGACGGAATGGGGCTCGGCGATAATACCCGTGCGGCACTTATGACGCGCGGTCTTACCGAAATGGCGCGGCTCGGTGTCAAGATGGGTGCGCGTGAGCAGACCTTTGCAGGTCTTACGGGAATGGGTGACCTTATAGTCACCTGCACTTCACGCCATAGCCGGAATCACAGCTTTGGCGAGCTGCTTGGAAAAGGCGTGAGCGTTATTGATGCCAAGACGCAGGTCGGCACCGTTGAGGGCTATTATGCCGCCGCGGCAGCCAACCGCCTCCGCGAAAAATACGGCGTGTCACTGCCTATAATTGAGCAGGCTTACAAGGTTATGTACGAAAACCTACCCGCAATGGAGGCTGTAAGGGTGCTTATGACCCGACCAAACCGCCCCGAAATCGACGATAGCTGGATAAAATAAAAAAAGACCTCTTAGCGAGGTCTTTTTATTATACCAAAAAAGCAACCGCTAAAGCGGTTGCTTTTAATGGTAGTTTTCAGTTTAGGTTAGATAGCACGCTCAACCTTGCCTGAACGCAGGCAGCGGGTGCAAACGTTAATGTGACGCGGAGAGCCGTTTACAATGGCCTTAACACGCTTAACGTTGGGCTTCCAGGTTCTGTTAGAACGTCTGTGAGAATGGGAAACCTTAATACCGAATGCAATCTCTTTACTGCAGATATCACATTTTGCCATGTGTCTGCACCTCCTTTAATTTGTCGATAGCCATAATATAATAGCAGAAGTTTACACGAATTGCAAGTGTTTTTTTAAAAAAATGCAATATATTATATTTTTCTTGAACACGGGGCGTTTATATTATATAATGAAGGTGTATGGAGATGATAAAATGATTAAGGCTGTTTTGTTTGATTTAGATGGTACTCTTGCGGATTCACTTGCCGACCTGACCGACGGTGTAAACCTTGCACTTAGCAAGTTTGGATATCCGCAAAGAACACAAGAAGAGGTTAAATCGTTTGTTGGTAACGGAATTATAAATTTGCTTGACTGCGCATCCTCTCACACTGCAAGCATGGAACGAATAAATGAACTGCGCGAAGAGTTTTATAAATACTACGGTGACCACTATTGCTATAAAACTACTGCCTATGACGGACTGTCCGAGCTTATAGCAGCCCTGCACGAGCGCGGTATACAGACCGCCGTTGTAACCAATAAGGATGATGAGGTTGCAAAGGACATAGTTAATAAACTGCTTGGTGATAATTTTGCCGTTATCAGAGGAAAGCTGGACGGCTGCCCTGCAAAGCCCGACCCAGAGAGCACACTATCTGTTATGAGCGAGCTTGCTGTTAAACCCGATGAATGTATTTTCCTTGGCGATTCAGGCGTTGATATTATGACGGGACTTAACAGCGGCGCTATACCCGTTGGCGAAACCTGGGGCTTCCGTGATGAAGCACACCTGCGTGAGCACGGCGCCGAGCATATAATTCACCACCCGTTAGAGCTTTTAGAAATCATAGATTTACTGAATAAATAGGGGAGAAAAATATGAAAAGAGAAGACTACATATCCTGGGACCAGTATTTTATGGGGATAGCGATGCTGTCTGCACAGCGCAGCAAGGACCCCTCAACGCAGGTGGGCGCCTGCATAGTAAGCGACCAGAATAAAATTCTCTCGGTTGGCTATAACGGAATGCCGCATTGCACCTGCGGAAACGACGATGCGTTCCCCTGGGAGCGCGAGGGCGACCCGCTTAACACAAAATATATGTATGTCTGCCACGCAGAGCTTAACGCTATTTTAAATTATAGTGGCTCAAGCCTTAGAGGCAGCCGCCTTTATGTCACGCTTTTCCCCTGTAACGAGTGTGCAAAGGCAATAATCCAGACCGGAATTAAAGAGCTTATATATGCTGACAACAAGTACGACGGAACCGACAGTGTCGAGGCATCAAAAAAGATGTTCGACGCTGCAGGTATAAAATACCGTCAGTACGAACATCTTGGAAAAACTATTGAACTGAGTGTTTAAAACAATTCATCGGCAAACCATACCTTTTTTACCGTAAAGGTTTTGCCATTAAGGTATTCAAGTATTCCTGCATCGGTCGTAAAATTAAACCTTAGCTTATAGGAATAAAGAGCCTGATGCTTAAAGCCTGCTTTGCGGTCGGCGGCGGTGTTTCCGTACTTTCCGTCACCCAAAAGCGGATGACCTATTGACGCCATATGTGCACGGATTTGGTGGGTGCGCCCTGTGAGAAGCTCAACCTCAAGCAGCGACAGCTCGCCCTTGGTTTTCAGCACGCGGTAGTGTGTTTTTATTGTGCGCGCGTCGTCGGTCATATTCTGCTTTATAAACACGCGGTTCTGGCTTTCGTTCTTTACAAGGAAGCCCTCAAGCACGGCTTCCTTTTCTTTTGGTATGCCGTGCACCACCGCTAAATAGAATTTGTCTAGTTCGCGGTATTTTATCTTATCACAAAGAATTCTGAGCGCCTCTGCGTTCTTAGCCGCTATAACAATTCCGCCTGTGTTGCGGTCAATGCGGTTGGCAAGCGCAGGCTTAAAGCTTTGCTCGGCGTACGGGTCGTATTCACCTTTTTCGTATAAATAACGCTGAATACGCGATATAAGTGTGTCGCCGTATTCATTTTCGTCGGGGTGGGACAAGAGTCCTTGCTTTTTGTCGGCAAGTAAAATGTTTTCGTCCTCGTAAACAATATCAAGCACCTTTGAGGCCGACATAAAATCGAGCTTTTTTTCAGCAGGTGCAAAAAATTCGTCATTTATATATGCATCAACAACGCTGCCCTCGCAAAGACGGGTGCTGATTTCGGCGCGTTTGCCATCAACCTTTATGCGCTTAAGGCGTATGTACTTATACATAAGCGACTTAGGCAGCGACGGCATAGCCTTTGATATGAACTTGTCAAGACGCTGTCCGGCGTCGTTTTTACCTATTTTAAAGCTTTTCATAACCTAACCTCGCTTTACAAAGAATATTATATCATAAAAGACACAAAAAAGAAAGGGTGTGTGGAATTTGGGTGAAAAAGAAAATCTTCACGCGGGGCACCGCAAGCGTATGAAAGAACAACTCCTTTCAGGTATGTTCAGCGAAAACACTCCGCCGCACATTCTGCTTGAAATGCTTTTATATTTCTCTGTGCCAAGACAGGATACAAATCCGCTCGCGCACAGACTTTTAAATCAGTTCGGCAGTATAGAGGCGGTGCTCAATGCACCGACCGATGAGCTTATAAAGATAAAGGGTGTAACCGAAAACACGGTTTCACTTTTTAAACTTTATTTGCTTATAAACCAAAAGACCGCTACTGATAAGCTTGCAAGTGTTGAAGAGCTTCGCACCACCGAAGAAATAGGACGGTATCTGCAAGAACGCTACCGTATGCGTAAACGCGAATGTGTTTCGCTTTTGTGCCTTCGCGGCGATGGAAAAATTCTTTCATTTGATGTAATAGGCGAGGGCGATATTGCCTCGGTTGGCGTAAGCACTCGCAGTATACTTGAAAAGGCACTTAAATATGACGCAACGGTTGTCGTGCTGGCGCACAACCACCCAAGCGGAATAGCACTTCCGTCCGCGGTCGATATTGAGGTCACAAGGGGACTTGCTCTCTCGCTTAAACAGGTTGGAATTAAACTTCTTGACCATATAATTTTGGCAGAAAACGATTATGTCAGTATGGCAGAGTCGCAAGAATATAATAGTATTTTTTAGGAGAAAAATTATGAATTACAGTGCAGCCGAATTTGAGGCAGCCTTTGGTACCTACGCTCAGATGCCCGAATCGGACAAGCCCGAAATCTGCTTTGCAGGGCGTTCAAACGTAGGAAAATCCTCGCTTATAAATCGTGTTATGGGTAGAAAAAACTTAGCCCGCGTAAGTACAAAGCCGGGCAAAACCGTAACAATAAACTTTTATAAGCTTGGGAAAATACGCCTTGTTGACCTGCCGGGCTACGGCTACGCCAAGGTAAGCGACAGCGAGCGTATTCGTTGGGCCGACCTTATGGAAAGCTACTTTAAAAACGGCAGAGATATAAAAATGACCTTCCAGCTTATTGATATGCGCCACGAGCCGTCACAGTTTGATTTGCAAATGCTCGATTTTTTGCGCGCTACCAATACTCCGTTTACCGTTGTGCTTACGAAGAGCGACAAGTTAAATAAGTCGGAGTATAAGGCGGCTTGCGACCGTATGAGAGAAATACTCGGCGACGATTCCTTTATACCGTTTTCTGCGCTGAACGGCGACGGTGTAGAGGCTATCCGCGCTTGTATCGAATCGGTGGTGGAATAATGGTAAAAAGCTTGCTTTGTGCCGCAAAGGTAAACCTGGTGCTTTCCATTCCCAAAAGATATGAGGACGGCTATCACGAGGTTTGCTCTGTTATGCAGACGGTCGGACTTTACGACCGCATAACCGTAGAAAAAGCGGATAAAATAACCGTTTTGTCCGAAAACTCCCCTTGTGGAGAGGATAATATCTGCTATAAGGCTGCGGAACTTTTTAAAGATTTTGGCGGCGCACGAATAGAAATAAATAAAGGCATACCGCTTTTGTCGGGCCTTGGCGGTGGCAGTAGCGATGCCGCAGGAACGCTGCTTGCGCTAAACTCGCTTTATGGACAGCCGTATAGTATACAAGAACTCGAAAAAATGTCGCTCACTCTCGGCTCCGATGTTCCGTTTTTTATAAAGGGCGGAACCCAGCTTGTGTCGGGCAAGGGTGACGGACTTATAAAGCTTACCGATTATAACGGAATTTTCGTGCTCATAAAGCACGGCAAGAAAAAGTCAACGGGACAGATGTACGGCGAGCTTGATAAAATAGGCCTTATAGACCGCACGGGAGAGGTACGGGATTTTTGCGCCGATATGGAAAGCGGCAAACCGTTTAACGACTTCGCGTGCGTATTCGACTGCGAAGAGGTTTTGACAGATTTGCTCTCTTGCGGTGCGAAGGACGCCTGCCTTTCGGGCAGCGGCCCCACCGTGTTTGGAATTTTCGGCACAAAATCGGAGGCAGAGGACTGCAAAAAAAGGCTATCGCATAAATACTCGGAAATATATGTATGCCCGTCGGTTGACCGCGGAATAATAATTGAATAAAAAATTTTTCTCCTGTCAAGAATGTGTATATCACTTGATAGGAGAATTTTTTATGAAAACAAAATTTAAAATTTTTAATCTGTCGCTTGCGGCAGCACTTATTTTTTCAATCCTAATCTCAATGGTAAGTTTTGACGCCAAGTGCGAAAATCTGCGCGACAATGTGCTAAGACTTCACATTATCGCAAACTCGGATTCGCAAAATGACCAAGCACTAAAGCTTCGTGTGCGAGATGCAATCTTAGAGGAGAGTGAGCAGCTTTTTTTAGGTGCCGACACCTTAGACGATGCAATTGTTCTTACTAAACAAAATATTCCGAAGATAGAAAAAATAGCAAAGGATACCATAAAAAAAGAGGGGTATGATTACGGCGTTTCGGTAAAGGTAGAGGACAGCTTTTTCGGCACCCGCGTTTATGACGATTTTACTCTGCCGGCAGGTGTTTATGAGGCGCTTAAAATAGAAATTGGCAAGGCAGAGGGTAAAAACTGGTGGTGCGTGCTGTTCCCGAGCATATGCGTAGGCGCAGCAGGCGACCTTAGCGACAGCGCAAGCGACGGTGCGGTAAAAATTGCAAAAGGCGGCTCCCGATTTATAATAAGATTTAAAATAGTAGAGCTTTACGAAACCGTAAAAAATTATTTCTTGCGATAATTTTTAAAATTTTTCTTGCATTTTTCAGAGTGTTGTGTTATTATCTGTATGTTATCGAGATTTGAAAGGGGTGACGGTATGAAACAGGGTATTCATCCGCAGTATGAAAAGGTAGTAGTTAAGTGCGCCTGCGGTGCAGAGTTTGAGACAAGATCGACCAAGCAGAATATTCGTCTGGATATCTGCTCTAAATGTCATCCGTTTTTCACCGGCAGACAGAAGCTGGTAGATACAGGTGGCCGTGTAGACCGTTTCAAGAAGCGCTTCGGCATCGAAGAAAACTAATGCTACTATACCGCAGTCGTTTTGGCTGCGGTATTATTTTTAATTAGATTTAAGTGAAGGATGGTGGCAAAATGCAGGAATATCTTACCATTATGGGCGAGGCAGAGGGAGAAATAACGGTTGAGCGTTCCCGTTTTATTGCCGCCGCTATACATATAGATGGGGAGCAGGACGCGCTTGATTTTATAGCGAGAAAACGCGCACAGTATCACGATGCAAAGCATAACTGCTTTGCCTATTTGCTTCATAGCGGGCTTTCGCGCTCGTCGGACGACGGCGAGCCGCACGGCACCGCCGGCAAGCCTATGCTTGATATAATAGGCGGCAGTGAAATTAAAGATATATGCGTTGTTGTAACGCGCTATTTTGGCGGAGTACTGCTCGGTACAGGCGGACTTGTGCGCGCTTATTCTGCCGCCACGCGCGAGGCACTCGAGAACGCTGTAAAGGTAAAAATGCAGCCGTGCGCTCAGTATAACCTCATCTGCGCGTATTCTGATTACGACTATCTTTGCAAAATCATTTCCCGTTTCGGAATGGTAGAGCAGAGCGATTTTACAGATTCCGTAACACTCACCGTCGCAATTCGTGCGGCAGAGGAGGAAGAATTTAAAAAAGCGGTCGAAAAAACATTTTTAAATGCTGTAAAAATTGAAAAAATATGCGATAAAGTAATACCGCTTTAAAAAATTCGCTTTAAAAAAAGTAAATTACGCAATTTTGTCGAATAATAATTATATAAAGGGGTGAAGGTATGGAAAGCATCAGACAGACGACCGAACGCATAGAACGTGAAACGCTGTCGCCGTTGGCAGTAAAAAGCGAAGAGAGCAAGGGCAGGGAAATAGCCGAGCCCGAGTGTGATATGCGCACCGTTTTTCAGCGCGACCGCGACCGTATAATACACTGCAAGGCGTTCCGCAGACTAAAGCACAAAACGCAGGTCTTCTTGTCCCCGGAATCCGACCATTACCGCACCCGACTTACCCACACTCTTGAGGTTTCACAGATTGCGCGCACAATAGCGCGTTCTCTGCGACTTAACGAGGATTTGACAGAGGCTATTGCCCTCGGTCACGATTTAGGTCATACTCCGTTCGGCCACGCGGGTGAGCGTGCACTTTGCGAATGTGCACCTTTTCCTTTTACCCACTTTGAGCAGAGCGTTCGCGTATGCCGCTTTTTAGAGCGTGACGGAAAGGGACTTAATTTAACGCAAGAGGTGCTTGACGGAATACTCAACCACACCCGCGGAGAACAGCCCCACACGCTTGAGGGACAGGTTGTTCGCATATCCGACCGCATTGCCTACATAAATCACGATATAGACGATGCCGTCCGCGCAGGAATTATAAGCGCTGACGAAATTCCAAAGCATATAATCTGGGCGCTTGGCGACGATAAGAGCAGCCGCATAAACGCAATGGTCAGCTCGGTCGTTCGCAATAGTGAAAAGGAAATCCGAATGGACGAGGCAACCGCCTCCTGCTTTAACGAGCTGCACGAATTTTTGTTTTCCAATGTCTACACCAACCCGAAAGCAAAGAGCGAGGAAAGCAAGGTTTACGGAATTCTCAGCGGAATATATGAGCATATGCTTAAAAACCCCGAGAAGCTTCGCGGTGAATACGCCGCTGTGCTTGAAAAAGAGGGCGCAGAGCGCGCCGTAGTCGACTATATTTCGGGTATGACCGACCACTACGCAATAACCGTATATTCGGATTTATTCGTGCCGAAATGCTGGGAGGTGTGACGGTGCCGAATATTAGTGAAGAATTAAAGCTTGAAATAAAGTACCGTAACGATATTGAATCGCTGATTTCGCAGTATGTAAATCTGCGAAGAAGGGGCAAAAATCTTGTGGGACTTTGCCCGTTCCATAACGAAAAAACACCCTCCTTTACGGTTTATCCCGAGAACGGCTCTTTCCACTGCTTTGGTTGCGGAGTCGGCGGCGATGTTATCACCTTTGCTATGATGATAGAGCGTCTTGACTATGTCGAGGCGGTAAAGATGCTTGCCGACCGTTCGGGAATTACCATACCCGAAGAGGGTTTTGATAATTCGGTACAGGATTTAAAAAATAAAATATACGAAATCAACCGCGAAACCGCACGTTTTTACTATTCATATTTGATGAGTCCGGGCGGAAAATGGGCTTACGACTATCTGCGCGGCAGGGGACTTACCGATGCAACGATAAAGAAATTTGGTCTCGGTGCGGCGCCTGACGGATGGGATTTGCTTATAAATCATCTAAAATCCAAAGGCTTTCAAATACCCGATATGCTGCAGGCAAATGTTATACAAAAAAGCCAGAAGGGCACTTATTACGACCGCTTCCGTGAGCGTGTTATGTTCCCGATTTTCAATCTTCGCGGTAATGTAATAGGATTTTCGGGGCGCGCCAAGCCCGATGCGCCCAAGTCGGCAGGTAAGTATGTAAACACACAGGATACCCCCGTTTACAAAAAGAGTCAGCACCTCTTTGCGCTTAACTTTGCAAAGAATGATTGTGCCGACAGAATCATTTTGGTTGAGGGCAATATGGATGTAATCTCGCTTCACCAGGCGGGCTTTACCAATACCGTTGCCGCACTCGGCACTGCGTTCGGTGAGGAACAGGCAAAGCTGCTTTCTCGCTACACAAAGGAAATAGTGTTAGCGCTCGATGCTGACGAGGCGGGTCAAAAGGCGGTGCGCCGAAACATTGAAACGCTTAAAAACAGCGGAATAAATATCCGCGTGGTCTTTATTCCCGACGGAAAGGACCCCGACGATTATATAAAAACTCACGGAGCCGCAAAGTTTAGAGCACTGCTTGACAACGCCGTAAGCGGAATCGAGTATAAGCTGCTCACCGCCGCAAGCGATATTGATGTCACGACCGACAACGGACGGCTTCAGTATCTGCGCCGCGCGGCAGAAATTTTAGCGGGTGCGGGCGATGCGCTGACGGTTGACCTTTATGCCGGCAGACTTGCCGAAAAGTACGGTGTCACAAAGAACGCGCTTATGACGCAGATAAATAATCTACGCCGTCAGAACACCCAGCGTGAGCAGAAAAAGGAAATAAGAGAGGTTGTTACACCGCGCTTTAAAAATGACGATGTAAACCCCGACCGCCGCCGTTTTCCGCGTGCGGCTAAGGCAGAGGAAAGCGTAATAGCAATTCTGCTGTCCCACCCCGATTTATATGCCGCGGTTAAGGGCAGACTCACACAAGAACAGTTTATAACCTCGCTTAATAGACGTATCTTTGCGGAAATCTGCCGTATACTCGAAAGCGGCAGAGTGCAGGTTGATATTACACTCTTCGGTGAGGACTTCACCCCTGCCGAAATGGGATATTTAGTGGCGCTTCAAAACGGCGTTTTAGCCGAAAGAGAGGCAAAAACGGTATTAAATGACTGCATTAAGGTAATATTAGAAGAGAATGCAGCGGTAAATACACAGGGCGATAAAGAGCTGTCTTTGGACGACTGGGCTGCAAAAATGCAGCAAATCGCCAAAAACAAAAAGGGAGAATAAAAATGGGTAAAGAGAAAAATATAGAAAAGGATGCAGCCGTTGCAACCGAGGAAGAAATAAAAAAAGCGGCGGCAAGAGATATGGCAGCCGACGGCGAGTTTGACGATTTCGGCACCCCGCCCGATGACCTTGACGCGCTCACAAGCGAGCCGCCTCTGCTCGACCTTGACTTTGACAAGGAGCCGACAGAGGACGACTTGAAGCTTGAAGAGCTTGACGCTGAACAGCTTGAAACCGATATTACGCTTGAAAACACCTCTCTTGACGACCCTGTAAAGGTGTATCTGCGTGAAATCGGTCGCGTTCCGCTGCTCTCAAGTGATGAGGAAATCAAGCTTGCAGAAAAAATTGCAGAGGGTGACGAAACCTCTAAAAAGCGTCTGACCGAAGCAAACCTTCGTTTAGTTGTAAGTATTGCGAAGAAGTATGTCGGCAGAGGAATGCATTTCCTTGATTTAATACAGGAAGGAAATGTCGGTCTTATTAAGGCTGTGGACAAGTTCGACTATACCAAGGGCTTTAAGTTCTCTACCTATGCTACCTGGTGGATTCGTCAGGCTATAACCCGTGCTATTGCCGACCAGGCAAGAACTATTCGTATACCCGTTCATATGGTTGAAACCATTAACCGCTTAAAGAAGATTCAGAGTCAGCTTCTGCACGAAAACGGATACGAGCCGAGCGAGGAGCTTATAGCAGAAAAAATGAACCTTCCCGTTGAGCGCGTGCGCGAGATTATGCGTGTAGCGCAGGAGCCCGTTTCTATGGAAACTCCGATAGGACCCGAGGAAGACAGTCGTCTTATGGACTTTATCCGCGACGAAGATGCCTTAGCGCCCGACGAAGCGGCACTCAAGACCATAACTAACGAGGATATCGACAGCGTGCTTCGCACCCTTACCGCGCGTGAGGAGGCGGTTATCCGTCTGCGTTTCGGTCTGCAGGACGGCCGTTGCCATACTCTTGAAGAGGTCGGCAGCGAGTTTAATGTTACCCGTGAGCGTATCCGTCAGATAGAGGCAAAGGCGCTTCGCAAGCTTCGCCATCCTGTAAGAAGCAATAAGTTTAAGGATAGATAAAATGCTTTTCAGTAACGAAACCGATTACGCTATCAGAATTGTCGCCTGCCTTGCAGAGCGAGAGGGCAAGACCGATGCGGGCAGTATAGCCACGATTACGGGCGTAACGCCGCAGTTTACGCTCAAAATTCTCCGCAAGCTTATGTCGGCGGGAATAGTCCGCTCATATAAGGGTGCGCAGGGTGGCTATTCGCTTGCGCGTGCGGCGGGGGAAATAACCTTGCTTGAGGTTGTCGAAACCATAAACGGACCTATTGCGGTCAGCCGTTGTCAGCATAACCCGTCGGGCTGTACCCACCCGAAAGGCGTTTGCCGATACCGCGACATTTTTGCCGATGCGAGTAGCTATATGCGTGACAAATTTGCAAGCGTAACATTTTAAGTGAGGAATATTTTTATGGCTTTTACATATAAAACTAAGGGAGTGTGCTCTCGTTCGATTACACTCGAAATAGAGGGAAACACCATAAAAAGTGCTGTTTTTGAGGGCGGCTGTAACGGCAACACTAAGGGAATATCGGCACTTGTAGTGGGAATGGATGTAAACGATGCTATCGAGCGACTTGGGGGGATAAGATGCGGCTTTAAGCCGACCTCCTGTCCCGACCAGTTAGCAGAGGCTTTAAAGGAATATAAGTCCGAAAAGGGTGATTAAAGTGTTTGAAGACAGAGATATTAAAATTGCGGGCGAAAAACCGTCCGAATCGGTAAAGCGCAACCGCGAAGGTGCCGCAGCCGATATCTCTAAAATAGGGGAGGATGCCGCACTCGGCAAGAAAATAGGCGCCGCAGTTGCGAGAGAGTTTATAAAAGCGGGCTCTACCGCCTTTGCTGACCCCGAAACCGACGACAGCTATATGATGATGCAGCGCCTGCTGCTGCTCAGCTTTACCGTAACGGTAGGGCTTGAAGCGTTCTGCCGCAGTGACACCGTTTCGGGCATAGCGCAGAAAACCTTTTTAGATACCCTAAAAAGTGATGCGCCCGAGCTTTATGATTACACCTCTGATACGGGTGCGTTCTCGTTTTATTTTCTGGCATACAGAAGAGGAACAGAGGTTGTCCGCCGCATAGGACAGACCTTTGCAATGCTCTGCTCGCACGACGGCGACCCGATTTATCAAGAGCTTGGCGAAACACTTTATTGCTGGTTCTATTCCGCTATTGAAAGAATAGTAAAGAATACGATATAAAAAAGCACCCAACGGGTGCTTTTTTATTTCTCTATATACACTGTGTACGGGTCAAGCTCATAAATTCCGTTAAGTGCGGGGTTTTTACCCGTATTTACTACCTGGAAGGTTATTTTGTCATTATAAACATATATCATTGTTACTTGAACAACTGAAGCATCTGTTTCACCAATATCTGATTTATATGCATCGTCGTAATACGCAAGCGACCCCATATGAGTTATCATTGCGCCGCTATCACCGTTAATGCGGCAGATTTGCTCACTGCTTTCATAGGCGGTTTCGGTCTCACCGGTATGGATATGACCGCATAGATAGATTACATTTTCATAATCACTTAGAAGCTTCTTCATTCCGGCTTGACTCTTGTTTTCCGCATTTTTGTCAACCTCGGTATTGTATGCGCTAACCTCGTAAATCGTGTCGGGCGTATAGTGGCATAAAACAAAGACGGTTTTGTCCTTTTTTATGCTTTCAAGCTGTCTTTTCAGCCAGTCTATCTGTTCCGCATAAAGTCCGTTATGCCCCGTTTGTCCTATTTCTTTCCTCTCGCCGTAGGGTGTGTTTAGCGAAAGAAAAACATAGTCGTTTACGGTGTACTTGTAGCACAACATCTCGTTAAAGGGTCCCGTTTCTGCGTTTATGTCTTCAGAATACAAAGCCTCGTCGGGCTTGCCCATAGCCTTTTTTATAAGTGCCGCATAGTCGTTAGAGTTTATATCATAAATTTTCGTGTGCTCGGTCGGTTCGGGGTCGTGGTTTCCCGTAACTAAAAGAATTTTGCCGTCTTTTGATGCGCTGGAAAACAGATTAAAAGAGGCGTTCATTACCGAGTCTATCTTATTATAGTCCCATTCTCCCCGTCGTCCCGTAATGTCGCCTCCCACCAAAACAATGTCGGCGCCGCCGTCTGTAATTTCTTTAATTTTATCAACGGCAGTTTTTGAGGATTCACGCACAAAATCCGCGTTATCCTGGACGAAGTATTCGTGATGTGGGTCGCTTATGCACGCAATGGTCATCATGGGACCTGCGTCCTTTTCATTTTTTGGCAGAACGGTAAAAATAAGTGCAACCGCAATCATTAAAGCACCGACCACCAATAAAGTAGGTACAAGTATTCGTCTTTTCATAAAGCACTCCTATGCATATATCAGTTTTTAAAATTATAGCATAACAATATGGAACATACAATAGTTTGCTTCTTGGTTGATTTAAAATCTAAAATAATGCTCACACTTAAAATAGCTTAATTTAAGTGTGGGTTTTTCTTGTAATTTTTATTTATTTATAGTATAATTATACAGAATAGATTGGAGTGGTATGCTTGCTTATAGATATACTAAGCGGTGACTTTTCGCTTTATACGCTTCTCTCGTCGATTATGGCGAGTTTGATACTTATTTTCCTTGTGTCCCCCCTGCACGAATTAGCGCACGGCTTCGCCGCTGTAAAGCTCGGCGACAATACTCCGCGCTGGCAGGGAAGAATGACACTTAATCCTATGGCACATATCGACTTTTTGGGCTCGCTTATGATTATACTCTTTGGCTTCGGCTGGGCAAAACCCGTACAGGTCAATATGTATAATTTTAAAAACCCAAAGCGTGATATGGCAATAACCGCGCTTGCGGGACCGCTTTCAAACTTTATTGTGGCATTTGTGCTCGGCCTGTTTACCGCACCTGCGTTTTACTGGGCAGGAACTTCAGACAGCGCATTTCCGCAAATCGTGTTTAATCTCCTGTATTATCTGATAATCTTTAATATTTATATCGGACTGTTTAATCTAATTCCCATAGCACCGCTCGACGGCTCGCGCATACTCTCTGCCGTGCTTCCCAACCGTTATTACTATATGATAATGCGGCTTGAACGCTATTCCTTCTTTATAATAATGGTGCTTTTCTACGGTCTTAATATCGGCGCAGGCATTTCGGGAATAACCTCACGCATTTTCTTTGCACTTTTAAATCTCTCAGAACTAATATTTTTTTAAAGTAGGTTAAAATATGGAAACTGTTTTGTCTTATAAGCTCGATTGCTTTGAGGGTCCACTCGACCTTTTGCTCACGCTTATATCGAAAAACAAACTGAATATATACGATATTCCGATATCCGAACTGCTTACGCAGTATATGGCGCACATAGACGCGATGCGCGAAGCCGATATGGATATAGCGAGTGAATTTTTGGAGATGGCGTCACGCCTTATCTATATGAAAACCGTGAGCCTTCTGCCCTCGCATGAGGAGGCAGAGCTATTAAAGCAGGAGCTTACGGGTGAGCTTATAGAATATAAGCTTTGTCGCGAAATGGCAGAAAAGCTCTCGCATATGACGGGCGGCTTTGCAACCCATGTGCGAAAACCGTCGGAGATTGACTTTGATGTTACCTATGAAATCGTGCACGACAGTGATGTGCTCTATTCGGCTTATATGTCGGCGGCGGGCAGAGGAATGAGAAAACTGCCTCCCCCTGCAACCGCGTTTACCAAAATTGTTGCTAAAAAAATCGTTGCGGTTTCGACCAAAATAGTGTTCGTAATGCGCCGTTTGGTCGGCGGCGGAAAACAGACTATGTCGTCGCTTTTCTCGTCTGCAAAAAGCCGTTCGGAGCTTGTAGCAACCTTCTTGGCGGTGCTCGAGCTTTGTAAGGCAAACCGCATAGCCGTAAACACCGACAAAACCGATGCTGAGATTGTGTTAAGGAGAAAAGATAAATGAGTAAAAAAAATCTGCTTCCCGCACTTTTCGCGGTGCTCTTTGCAGGGGGTGAGCCTATTTCGGCTGCCCGTCTTGTAAAGGTGCTTGAGATAGAGCCTGAGGAACTTTTAGAGCTTTGCGCTACTTTAGCGGACAAGCTCGAAAGCGAGGAACTTGGAATAAAATTATTAGAGCTTGACGGTGCGTACCAGCTTGCTACCCGCGAAAAGTACGAGGGTTATATAAAAGCGGCGTTTGACCTCAGAAGGCGCACACCGCTCTCTCAAGCGGCGCTTGAGGTGCTCTCTGTTATAGCCTATAACCAGCCCGTAACCAAGTCGTTTATCGAACAGGTGCGCGGCGTTGACTGCTCGGGTGTTGTAGGAACGCTGGTAGAAAAGGATTTAATAGAGGAGTGCGGCAGACTAGAACTGCCGGGAAGACCTCTGCTTTATGGCACTACTAAAAACTTTTTGCGTTGCTTCTCGCTTAAAAGTCTGGCTGACCTGCCTCCGCTTCCCAACAAGGAAAGCGCAGCAGCGGTTGAACTTGGCGAACAGCTTATGGTGGACGAGCTTGCCGAGCAAGAGGCGGCAGAGCAAGAGCTATTATGATAGCACTTTATATTTTGGCGGCGGTCTTAGCACTTATTTTGCTTTTACTTTTTTCTTCTCTGACACTTACGCTGTCTTATGATAAAGGCTTTTGTGCTGAATTGAGTTTTCTTTTTATTAAGGCACCTCTTACAGGCAGAAAAAAGCCTAAGCACGAGAAAAAAGAGGAAACAAAGGAAAAAGGGAATGTAGACGAAAATCCGCTTATTAAGCGTTTTAAAGATAACACTGTGACAGAAAATGTGCGCGATGGCGCGCTTCTTTTGCGACAGGTGTTGCCCGAAATAAAGACACTTCTTTCCCGTGTGCGCGTGCGCGCTCTTACGCTTTCGGTAAGGGTTGCCGATTTCGATGCGGCAAAGACGGCGATAGAATACGGTGCGGTTTGCACGGCGGTTTATAACCTTATCGCGTGGCTTGACGAGTTTATGGATTTATCCGTAAAAAAGGTAGATATAGTATCTGCCTTTGGTGAGCAAAGCCCGTCGGCAACGCTTTATTTAAAACTAAAAGCGCGCGTTATAGTATTGCTTTGCGCCGCGTTTAAGCTATTTATGATTTATAAAAATTTTACGGAGGATTCCAAAAATGAGCGACAAGAACATTCAGTCGATAATTGATGTTACAATGGAAAAGCTGCGTGCTATGGTAGATGCAGATACCATTTTAGGTACTCCCGTTTCGGTAGAGGGAAGCACCATTATCCCCGTTTCAAAGGTTTCGTTTGGACTTGCTACGGGCGGCTCGGATTTACCCACAAAGACCGAAAAAGAGGTTTTCGGCGGTGGCGGCGGAGCAGGCGTTTCAATAATTCCTATGGGCGTTATTGCCGTATCGGGCGGAAATGTAAAGTTTATTCCCATAAATAATGAGGTTACAACCCTTGACCGCGCACTAGGGGCTTTGCCCGAAATCGTTGACAAAATCAAGGCAATGATAGACGAAAAAAAGACCCCCGAAATCCCGGTAATTTAGCATATAGAGTTTATACGGAAAATATCTTTTAATGTGGTGATTATATGAAAAAGATATTTTCCGTACTGTTATGTATTATATTGATTTTTGTCCTTTCTCCAAAGGGCGTGGCGCTTAGCAGCTCGGCTTCGGGTGCCGTGCTCATAAACGGTCACACGGGTGAAATTCTCTGGCAGCAAAATGCAGAAAAACCGCTTTCTATGGCAAGCACCACCAAGATTATGACGGCGCTTTTGCTTGCCGAGGAAAACACGCCCGATAAAACACTTGTTACTACTAAAGAAATGGTAACGGTTGAGGGCTCGTCTATGGGACTGCTCCCGGGAGATACGGTGTCTTACCGTGATTTGCTTTACGGAATGTTGCTCGCCTCGGGTAACGATGCGGCGAACACAACCGCCATTGCGCTGTCGGGCAGCACCAAGGCTTTTGCCGATAAAATGAACGAAAAGGCGGCGCAAATAGGGCTTAAGAACACCCATTTTGTAACCCCGTCGGGACTCGACTCGGCAGAGCATTATTCAACCGCCTATGATATGGCGCTACTTGCGAGATATGCGCTGAAAAACAGTGATTTTCGTGCCGCGTGCAGCAGTATGTATGCAACGCTTTGCTACGGAAATCCGCCCTATAAGCGCACGCTTAAAAATCATAATAAGCTGCTTTCTTCCTATGAGGGACTTATAGGTGTAAAAACGGGCTTTACAAAAAAGTCGGGACGCTGTCTTGTCACGGCGGCAGAGCGCGGCAGCGCGTATTTAATCGCCGTAACGCTTAATGCCCCTAACGATTGGTCTGACCACAGAAATATGCTCGATTACGGTTTTTCTGTGCTTACGGAAAACACACTCGGCGGAAATGTGTCAGAAGTTTCGGTTGTCGGCTCCGAAAAGCAAAGCGTACCCGTTTGCGAAGAGAATATAACGCTTTCACTCACGGCGAATGAGTGGAAAAATATAAAGGCCGAAACGCACCTGCCGCGCTTTGTTTATGCGGGCATAAAAAAGGGCGATACGGTCGGTAAAACCGAGTATAAATTAAACGGCAAAACGGTGGCGCTTGTGCCGCTCTTAGCCGCCGACAGCGCGCAAGAGTTAGAAGAAAACGGCGTGCTGGCGGGAATTTTACATAAGTTTAAAATGCTATTAAAGGCGATGATTTAAATGAAGGATAACAGAATAAGACTGCAGAAATTCTTATCGGAAAGCGGAGTTGCTTCGCGCCGCAAGGCAGAGGAAATGATAGAGGCGGGCAGAATCCGCGTAAACGGCAGGATAGCGCGCCTTGGTGATAAGGTTGACCCCGTTCGCGACAAGGTAACGGTTAGCGGCAAGCGCGTTGTATCCCAAAAGGAAAAGGTTTATATAATGCTTCACAAGCCCCGCGGCTTCGTAACCACAATGAACGACGAGCAGGACCGCAAATGCGTGGCAGAGCTTGTAGAGGATGTCGGTGTTCGCGTTTTCCCCGTCGGCAGACTTGACCGCAATTCCGAGGGTCTGCTTATAATGACCAACGACGGAGAGTTTTCAAACAAGCTTACCCACCCGTCAAGCTATGTAAATAAGACCTACCGCGTTACCGTAAAGGGCAGCGTGTCGGACGAAAAGGTTGATAAGCTTGCAACGGGTATTATGCTGGACGGCAGACCGACAGCACCGTGCGATGTTCATGTCATTGACCGCAAGACCGACAGAACGGTGCTCGTTTTCGTAATACACGAGGGCAGAAACCGTCAGATTCGCCGTATGTGCGAGGAGGTGGGGCTTGAGGTTATAAGACTCAAGCGCACCGAAATTGCGGGTGTAAAGCTTGGAATGCTGCCGCAGGGAAAGTGGCGCCCCTTAAACGAGAAGGAAATGCGCCATCTTACAAATGTTTCGCAAAAGAAGGAGAACGCCGATGCTTGAAATTAAGGTAATAGAGGATAGCGCCAAAAAGGCCGAAATCCTCTCTTTGCACTCTAAAACGGAGGGCGAGATTATGGCGGCATTTGACAGAGGCGAAATTATTGCATACACCATCTTTTCGCTTTCGGAAAAATCCGCAACGGTAGAGAATATAGTACCCGAAGAGGATATAGCCCTTGCCGACGGAATGCTGCGCAGTACAATTCATGTGGCACTCACTCGCGGTAAGAGTGAGGTATACTATGCCGACACAGTAAGCGAAAAACTGCTTAAAACGCTTAAATTCATAAAGGACAAGGATAAAAAGCTATTAAACCACGAAAAGCTTTTTGAGTCTTGCTGCTGCGGAAAATAAAATGCTTGCATTTTTATATATTATATGGTAATATAATTTTTGCTTTAGAAAACTAACGGAGGTTTATAATAATGGGTGTATTTGAAATCATCGTAGGCGCTCTTGTGCTTATTATTTCTCTTGTAATCATCTTTATGGTTGTGCTTCAGCAGGGCCGTCGCGCAGGTATCAACGGCGCAATCGCTGGCGGAGCAGAAACCTTCTTGTCCAAGAATAAGGCAAGAACAGTCGAAGCAAAGCTTGAGCGTTTTACTAAGTATGCAGCAATCATTTTCTTTTTACTCGTTGTTGTTGCTAATATAGTTGCTCTTCGCAAGTAATAATTTAAGTTTAAAAAAGACCGCTTTGGGCGGTCTTTTTTTTGTGCCCGCGACATAAAGTAAAATAAAGGCGGGTGATATAATGCAAACGGTCTACAATGTGCTTACGGGTGCAGTTGTGATTTATTTTTTGGTTTACATAATATTTATAATGTGTTGTAAAAAACCAATAAAAACGCTGTTTTTATTTACCCTCTGCGGAATTGCGGCGCTCATCGCCGTAAACCTTACCGCCGCATATACGGGGGTCAGTCTGCCCATAAATCCATACACCGTGGGCGTTTCTGCCGTGGGTGGAATAATGGGAACGGTAGCGCTTTTGATTATAAAAATAATTTTTTCTATTTAAGTCCTTTATTTAGGACGCCAAATGTGGTAAAATGTATGCAAATGAGAAAGGGGATGCTCGTTTGCTTAAGTTTATTTTTGGCCGCGCTGTCAGCGGAAAGACGACCGCCGTCTTTGAGTGCATTAAAAATGATGTGCTAAAGGGCGAGCGCGATGTTTTGCTTATAGTGCCCGAGCAATCAAATTTTGACTGCGAACGCAAGCTGCTGTCTACTTTAGGCGACGGCAACTTTACTGCTGTCCCCGTGCTGAGCTTTACCCGCCTTTGTGATGAGGTTGGGCGTCAAAACGGCGGAATTTCTGCGCGAAGACTCTCAGACTGTGACCGCCTCATTTTTATGAGCAGAGCCATCTGTGCGGTTTCAAGCAGTCTTAATTTTTTCTCGAAATATAAATCCAACACAAGCTTTTTGGAAAGTATGCTTGCCACAATGGACGAGCTTTCCCGTTGCGGAATAGACAGCGCCCAGCTTAGAACCGTAGCAGAGCGTCTTGGCGGCTCACTTTATAAAAAACTCTCCGACCTGGCGCTTATAATTGACAGCTACGAGGCTTTGCTAGGCAACCGATATTCCGACGCCGCAGGCGATATGGCGGCGCTTGAGCGTAGTCTTTCTGAATACGCTTATTTTGCCGAGAAAACGGTATATATAGATTCTTTTAAAAACTTTACGGGCGCTCAGCTGAAAATAATTGAAAAAATTATAGCGCAGGCTGACGATGTTATATTCAGCTTCTGCTTTGACAGCGCAAAAGCGCAGGAGGGAGAGCTGTTTTCCCTTGTGGGCGATACGGTAAGGCGCATTACGGAAATAGCAAAAAAATACGGTGTGGCGTGCGACAAGCCTACGCTACTTACTGAAAACTATTATAAAAATTCTGCACTTTCCGCGCTTGAGCGCGGACTTTCGGTCGCAGAGGGTGAAAAATACGAAGAGGAAACCTCTTGCGTTACGGTTTGCGAGGCTGAAACTATATATGACGAGGCCGAGTTTGCCGCGCGCGAAATTCGCCGTCTTGTAAGGGAAGAGGGCTATTCATATAACGATTTCGTAATAATGGCGAGAAACGAGGAGCAGTACCGTGCGGCTGTTACCCATATGTGCAGTCGTTACGAGGTGCCTTGTTTTACCGATAAGCGCTATGGCGTAGCATATCTGCCGCTTTCGGTTTTTGTCTGCGCCTCTATGCGTGCGGCGGCACATTTTCAGACCGAGGACATTTTAAAATACCTAAAAACCGAGCTTGCAGGGCTTTCATTTTCAGAAATAAGCCAGCTCGAAAACTATGCATATATTTGGAAAATAAACGGCAAAGCCTGGCTTTCGGACTGGACAGGCAGTCCGTCGGGACTCGAAAAATTTGACGAAGAGGACCACCAAAATCTTATAAAAATAAATGAGTTGCGCATCAAGGCGGTATCACCGCTTATACGCTTTCGCGAGGAGTTTGTCGGCACCGCGGGCGAGCTTTCTAAGGCGGTTTGGCGCCTTATGGAGCGCTGCTCGGTGTCAGAACGGCTGAAAGCTTTGTCGGCAGAGCTTGAACGCGACGAGGCAGAGCTTAACCGTCAGGGCTATAACGCGGTACTCGATATCCTTGACGGATTATCGCACAGTCTGTCTGACGATATGTGCGAGCCGTCACGCTTTTGCGAGTATTTTACCCTCGCGGTAAACAGTACGACGGTTGGGGCGATACCCCAAATGCTTGACGAGGTAACCTTTGGCTCGGCCGACCGAATCAAGCCGCGCGAGCCACGCGTTTGCTTTTTGCTTGGAATGAACCGCGGAGTTTTCCCCGGCAGTGCGAGCGCACCCGGCATAATAGGCACAACCGAGCGCCGCACACTCTTAGATGCCGGAATGCCGATAACCGACTATTCGCTCGGCTTTTCTATTGACGAGGAGTATTTGGTTTATGTAAGCCTTTGCTGTCCGAGCGAGCGGCTTTATATAACCTATAACATCGCAGACGGCGCGCAAGCCTCGGGCGCGGTTGATAGGGTGCAAAGCATTCTGCCAAACTGCAAAAAAATTAAATATAGTCTGCTGTCTGAAGCCGACCGTATTGAAACGGCGGCTACAGGATTTACCGCCCTTATGCGTCAAAATGAGGGTGAGCTGAAAAGCACACTTTTAGACTACTTTAAGGACAAGCATCCGTATGCAGAGCGGTTGTCTATCCTTGAAGAAGAAAAGGAAATTTCGCTCACAAGTGAAAACGGCGAGCGACTTTTCGGCAAGGATATGCGCCTTTCGGCAACGGGCGTTGATACCTATTTCCGTTGTGCGTTTTCCTATTTCTGTCGCTACGGACTGTCGCTTAGGGTTATAAAACCGGCTGAAATCGATGCTTTGCAGCGCGGCACCCTCGTCCACGCGGCACTTGAAAAAATCGTGTCCGAAAAGTTAGAATTTATGACCGACGAGGAAATTATAGCGGCGGTAGACAAGGTAATTGAAGAGTATCTTGCCTCAATCAAGGGCATAGAGCAGATTTACGATAATCGCTTTAAATATATTCTAAACTCGATAAGCGAGCTTACAGTGTCGGTGCTTATGCACCTGCGTGACGATTTTAAGCAGGGCGGCTTTAAGCCTTTAAAATGTGAGCTTAAAATCGGCGGCTCCGATGCCGATGTTGAGGGCGCCAAAATAATAAACGGCGACGGCAGTATAACTCTTCGCGGCGCTATTGACCGCGTTGATAAATTCGGCTCGTATATCCGCGTGGTTGACTATAAAACGGGTACGCGCAAATTCCGTCTGCCCGATGTGCTTTACGGCCTTAATATGCAAATGCTGCTTTATCTTTATGCCGTAATGCAGAGTGATAAGTTTAAAGACCTAAAGCCTGCGGGTGTTTTGTATCTTGAAACCCGTCAGATACCCGATGAAGAGCATTCCTTCCGTATGAACGGCATAATTGCGGAGGACAAAGAAATCCACAGCGCAATGGACAGCGAGAATGAGGGTCGTTTTGTTGCTCGCCTTCGCGTTAAAAAGGACGGCAGCTTTTATAAGAGCAACGACTTTATAAAGAGTGAAAGCTTTTACGATATTTTCACTCATATGGAGCATATGTTAAAGAAAATGAACCGTGCGCTCTGCGACGGAAAAATTCCTGTAGACCCGTTAGATTCGCTTGATAAGGATGCCTGCAAGTACTGCGATTATGCGGCAGTTTGCGGCATAGAAAACCGCACACACCGCAAGGTGCCGTCTATACCGAGCGATAAGCTTTATGAGTGCTTTAAGGAGGGTGGTATAAATGTTTAAGCCAACAGCCGAACAAGAAAAAGCCATAAAAACCACCCCAAATGTGCTGATAACCGCCGCCGCAGGCTCGGGCAAAACTGCGGTGTTGGTTGAGCGCGTCGTAAAAATGCTAAAGCGAACAGAAAATCCCGTTTCGGTAGACCGCTTGCTGATAGTAACCTTTACAAACGCTGCCGCAGGGGAGATGCGCGGCAGAATAGAAAAGCGTTTGCAGCAGGAACTAAAGAATAATCCGTCTGACCGCAATTTGCGCCGTCAGATTCTTATGCTTCCGTCGGCACAGATTTGCACGATAGACACCTTCTGTATCAACCTCGTGCGCGAGAATTTTGAGCATTTTTCGCTCTCGCCCGATTTTAAAATAGCCACCGATGCAGAGCTTTATCCGCTCTACGATTCGGCGGTGCGAGAGGTGCTTGACGAATTTTACAGTAACGATTTTGACCGCCTTTGTGCGCTAATGACCGCACTCGGATGCGGCGGAAATGAAGCAAAGCTTATAGACGCGGTCAGAAAAATATTTGACTTTAGCACAAGTATGCCGTTCCCTGCGCATTGGTTTGCCGCTTGCAAGCAGATGTATAAAGAGGGGGATATCTCCCTTTGGGAGTCGGCAGCGCAGAAGTTTGGGCTCGAGCCGCGCGAAAGTGCACAAGTGAGAGCCGAAATAGAGTTTGTCGCACCGTTTATGATAACCTTGCTTGAAATATGCGAGCGTTTTTCTGACGCACTTTTTATAAAAATGCGCGAAAAAAATATGTTCACCTTTTTTAACACCGAGCAAATGGCGTTAGAGCTTTTGTGTTCAGTGGACGGCGACGGCTATAAAATGAGCGAAAAGGCAGAAGCCCTTTCGGCTCAGTTCGATGAAATCTTGGTAGACGAATACCAGGATGTAAACGATTTACAGGATACGCTCTTTTATATTTTGTCCGACTGCGGTAAAAAGCTTTTTGCCGTGGGCGATGCAAAACAGAGCATATATGGCTTCCGCGGTGCCAACCCCGAAAACTTTGTAAGCAAAAAAGAAGCCTATCTCCCGTATGACGAGGCGCAGGGGGAGGACAGCAAAAAAATCGTACTGTCCGCGAATTTCCGCAGTCGCGCGGGTGTTTGCGACTTTATAAACTACCTTTTCTCGCTTACAATGTCAAAGCAGTTCGGTGGGGTGGATTACGACGAGGAGGAAAAACTCGTGCCCCTTGCCGCTTTTCCCGAAACAGCGGCGCCTAAAACTGAAATCGCGCTTATAGACAGCAGCGGTAGTGAGTTATCGGATGCCGAGTGCGAGGCAGAGCATATAGCCGCCTATATCCAAAGTGTTATGGCTGAAGAGCCGTTCTTGCGCGACGGTGACTCTTTACGTGCCGCGAGATATAGCGATTTTTCCATACTTATGCGCTCGCCCTCCTCTCACGCGCAAACCTATGTAGATGCGTTAAAATGCGCAGGAATACCCGTAGCCTTAGACGGCGGCGGATTTTTAGAAACGCGCGAGGTCGCGTGGGTTTTGTCGCTTTTAAAGGTAATAAACAACCCAACCCACGATGTTCCGCTACTCTCCCTTATGATGTCGCCGATATTCAGCTTCTCGGCAGACGAATTAGCGGTTCTTCGTATGAACAACCGCGCTTGCTCACTTTATAGTTCGCTGCTCTCTGCCGAAGCCGAGGGCAACGCTCATGTGACAGAATTCCTTGAAACAATCAGAAAATTCCGCAGAAAAGCGGTCACAATGTCGGTTGAGCGACTGCTTTCCTCGTTGTACGACGAAACCGCAATACTTGATATCGTGCGCGCGCTGGAGGACGGCGAGCGAAGAAAAGACAACCTTCGAATGTTATTAGCCGAGGCTGCAAATTACACAGAAAACGGCGGCAGTATAGCGGGCTTTGTGGCTCATATCGAAAAGGTAGGCGAGAGCCTGCGCCCACCGACCGCAGTTTCGGGAAATGCCGTTACTATTATGAGCTTTCACGGCTCTAAGGGACTGCAGTTTCCCGTGTGCATCATAGCGGGCTGCCATAGCCGCTTTAACCGCACCGACAGCACCGCAAGTCTTGTTATGGACCGCCGCTACGGTGTGGCGTTCAAGGCGCTCGAAAAATCAAGCAATACAAGGGTTAACACCCTTGCGCGTGAGGTCATAGCTGAAAGCGTTGCGCGCCGAAACATTTCGGAGGAACTCAGAATTCTCTATGTTGCGCTTACTCGCGCAGAGGAGCGACTGCTCATAACGCTTTCAAACGGCAACCACGCTAAAAAGGCGCAGAATATTGCAAAGGCCATTCGCGAGAATGAGGGCGAGCTTGTAAAAAATGCAGGCAGCTTTTACGAATGGTTTATGTATGCACTTATAAAAAACCGCGACTGCTATTCGCTTAGAGAGCAGCTTTCGGTCAAGGTTGACGAAAGCGCGCTTGTGTGCGCAGACTGTAAAATAAATGTGTCGCTTGGCGCACCGCAAAGCTTTGTTCCGAGAGAGGAGCAGACTGCAAATTGCGGTGACAGCGTGGCGGCTCGGGAAATTATAGACAGAATGAACTATAGCTATCCAATGCCCGAGCTTACAAAAGCGCCTGCAAAGGTCTCTGTTTCGCTCGTTTCAAAGGGAAGTGCCGCGGAAAACGACTTTTCTGCCCGTCCTGCGTTTATGTCAAAGGCAGGGCTTACCCCCGCAGAGCGCGGAACGGCAACCCATAAGTTTATGCAGTTTGCGGATTATCTCTCTGCCGCAGAAAGCTTAGAGGGCGAAATAAAGCGTATGACCGAAAGAGAGTTCTTAACCAAAGAAGAGGCGGCCGCCATAAATCTTTCGGAGCTTGCACGCTTTTTCGAAAGCGATATATTCGTTCGTATGAAAAACGCAGAGCTTCACAGAGAACTTCGCTTTATAACCGAGGTGCCGCTTGAAAGCATTGGTGTATCCGGTGACGGCAAAACGGTTATGCAGGGCGTTATCGACTGCGTAATAGACGAGGGAGAAACCGTTTCGGTCATAGATTTCAAGACCGACAGAGTTAAAGAAGAGGGCGAGCTTACAGCACGCTATAAAAAGCAGCTCGAGATTTACTCAGACGCTTGCGCCCGC
Source organism: Acutalibacteraceae bacterium (assembly GCA_045590515.1). Lineage (GTDB taxonomy): Bacteria > Bacillota > Clostridia > Oscillospirales > Acutalibacteraceae > SIG589. The sequence continues at coordinate 11,558 of JAZNRD010000010.1, read as the reverse complement.
CTATTCGCCCGTCCCGTAAAGGACAAGCTTATCTACTCCTTCGCCCTCGGCAAAACAATAAAGGTGGATTAAAAAATAAAAGCACGCATAAGCGTGCTTTTTATTTTTTATATTCAATTATATCGCAGATATCACAGTCAAGAGCGGCACAAATACGCTCAAGAATATAACTGTCATATCTTTTTACATTGTTTTTATAATACTTGTCTATTATTTGATATTGTATGCCCGTTTCCTTTGATAATTGGTATCTGGTTTTACCAAGGTTTTTTAAGGCTTGGTCTAATGTAAGTTTTATCATAAATATATTATACACCACCTAAGTGTATTTTATTAAGAATATACTTAGTTGACAATTCACTTAAATAAGTATATATTTATATAAATATATAAGGTGGTATTTATGATAAAGAAAATAGTAATAGCAGGATGCAGAGATTATGAAAATTATGAAGAGGCAAAAAATTTTATAGATATATGTTTAAGTAAAATAAAGAAGGAAAATGAAATAATAATTATATCCGGTGGGTGCAGAGGTGCGGATAAAATAGGCGAAAGATATGCAAAAGAAAACGGATATAAAATAGAGTTGTATAAAGCAGATTGGGATAAATACGGTAGGTCGGCAGGACCTAAGAGAAACGAAGATATGGCAAAAAACTGTGACTATGTTATTGCGTTTTGGGATGGCAAGAGTAGGGGAACCGGGTCTATGCTTGAGTTTGCAAAAAGGGAAAACAAACCAATAAGAATAAAATATGTAAAATAAAATGCAACCCGTAGGGGTCGGCGCCTCGACGACCCGAAAAAATGCCTTACAAAATGGCAACCCCTTGGATAAATCCAAGGGGGTTTTTTAATGTATAGGCTGCAGCTGTTCGCCTTTTAGTGCTGCGCGTACTGTTTGTTCTACTAAACTGAAATCTGCTATCATAGAGCGTTGCTTTGATGTCGGGTCGTCCTGCGAAAAGGGCACGAAATAGATATTTCGTGTGTTAAGCAGAAGCCCTATATTTTTTGCCGTTGCGCTAAGCGCATCGTTGGTTGCAACTGCTAAAACAACGGGTTTTTCGTTGCGTAGCGTGGCTTTAAGCGCCATTGTGACCGATGTATCGGTAATTCCGTTTGCAAGCTTTGAAAGCGTGTTGCCCGTGCAGGGCGCCGCTATAATAAGGTCAAGCAGGTTGCGCGGTCCTATCGGCTCGGCTTCCTTTACGGTGTGAATTATTTTTCTTTCGCAAAGCGTCTCAATTTCGTTTATATAATCTTCGGCTTTGCCAAAGCGTGTATCGGTTGTGTATACAATGTCGGACATTATCGGGGTAATATCTGCCCCTAAGCTTTTTAGGTGCCGCAATTCGTCAACCGCGCGCCGCAGCGTACAGAACGAGCCGCACATTGCATATCCTATCGACAGTCCCTTCAATTTCTCTACCCCATCTCTTTAAGTATGTTGTTGACTGTGTTATAAATTATATCTGCGGCAGACCTAGGTGCCGTTTTTGCGGGAAGCCCCGAAGCCCTTATAACCTTAATACCTTGTTCCTCTGCCTCTTCAAAATCAACGCCGAAGGGCGCAGAGGCAAGCTCGATTAAAACGCAGCCGCGCTTTAGCTTTTTAAGCACCGCACCCGTAATTATATGCTGTGGCACGGTGTTGAAAATTATATCATAAAGGTCGGCTTGGCGCTCAATCTCACCCACGTCAACCGCTCGGAAACCTAAGGATTCTATCCACGAATGCGTTTCGGGTCGGCGCGAGGTAATGCTTATGTCGCAGCCGAAGGTTGAAAGGCGGTGCGATAGCAGCTTTCCTATTCTGCCAAAGCCTGTTATAAGGCACTTTGCGCCCAAAAGGGTTTGCTCGGTGTTGTTTATAGCGGCGGCAACCGCGCCCTCCGCGGTTATGGCTGCATTATAAACGGTAAGCTCCTCGCGCGCAAAATAGTCGCACTCGCGCGGTGTGCCTAAGGTGTGGTTAGCGGTCAAAAAAAGCGTTTTTCTGTTGGCCGCGCGCCGCAAATCATCAAGTATTATTTCCTCGTTACCAAGCGGTGTCCATACCGTAATGCCGTCCTTGGTCGTGGGCAGGGGAAGTATAACGCAGTCGGCTCCGAAAAGCGCGTCACCCGCCGTCACACAGGCAATATGGCTTTTGTGTCGCTCAAAGCCGCACATTCTGACCGTATGCCCGTCATTTATGAGTCGTTTGCTTAAATATACAAGCCTCTCATCTCCGCCAATGATTGCAAAAACCATATAAACACCACCAAAATAAAAAGGTCATAGAAGTATTACAATACATTCTATGACCTATAATTTTATTTTGTGATAAGCGAAAGCAGAGTTTCCTTTTTATTAAGCGATGGATTTTCCCATACAAGCCTTAAAAGCCCTTTAAGCACTTTTCCGATTTCGCTGCCGCAAAGCCCCAAAGCTTTTAAATCGTCACCGCAAACCGCAAGCTCGCTTATCTTATATGGCTCGCTTTTTTTCAGAATATCCTCTGCCTCACACTTTATTTTTTGGGCTGCCTCGGAATCTGTAAGGGACAGCACACAAAGGTATTTAAAGAAGCAGTCTTTTTCTGCAAAATAAAGCATTTCTTTAACCTCTCTGCGCGTTTTTGGGATTTGGGCGCTATGCAGAGAAATTATAGTTTTTACGCTATTTTTTAGCTTGTTGTCGGCCTTTAGTGCCGATAAAACCGCCTCCGCGTCAGAGCCACTCATTAAAGCATAAGCTGAAAATCTTATATCAAGCTCGTTCGGCAGTGCACAAAACAGCGCGGTGTCGTATTTTTTTATTCCCAGGAATTCAAGTCCGCCCGACAGGAAAAGCGGAGCGGCAAGGGCTATATGCTCTCCGCATAAAAGCCGCGAAAGCTCAGAAAAAATGCGTTCTGCGCTTATTTTGGGTAATAGGTGCAGTTTTTCCTTGGCACCATTTTCAGTCGCGCTATCGGGCAAAAAACCAAGCTGTGATGCAAAGCGGTAAAGACGCATAATTCTAAGCGCATCCTCCTCGAAGCGTTTTTCGGGCTCACCCACCGCGCGAAGAGTCTTGCTTTCTATATCCTTAAGTCCGGAAAAAGGGTCAAATATGCCGCTTTTTTCATTATAGGCAATCGCATTTACGGTAAAGTCGCGCCTTGATAAATCGTCGCGTATGTTGCTTACAAACTCTACCTTGTCGGGATGGCGCGCATCGCTGTAGCCGCCCTCGGTGCGATAGGTCGTAACCTCAATAGCCATGCCGTCACATATGACCGTAACGGTGCCGTGCTTAATGCCGGTCGGAATGTTGTGGGGGAAAAGCCGTGCAATATCTTCGGGCAGACAGTTTGTGGTTACATCAAAATCCGAGGGGGATGTGCGCCCCATCAGCATATCGCGCACTGCGCCGCCGACACAAAAAGCCTCATAACCCGCGTTTTCAAGCACCGATATCACGGTTTTTACCGCTTGCGGTAAAAAAAGATGCATATTTTTCACCTCACACAAAAATTATTGTTTATTTTTTCTCTCAAAAGCAATATAATAGATATGAATTATATATAAACTCTTTGGAGGTAACTTATGAAACAGCAAAGAGCCGAAGATAAAGTTATAGAAAATGTAAAGCATATCCATATGATAGGAATAGGCGGTTCGGGAATGTGCCCGCTTGCAGAGATACTGCACAGCAAGGGCTATATTCTCTCGGGCTCCGACAATAACGAAAGTGACAACCTAAAGCGTATGCGCGCTTTGGGTGCTAAGGTTTATATGGGACACTCGGCAGACAATTTAAAGGATGCAGAGCTTGTGGTTTACTCCGCCGCAATTTCTGCCGACAATCCGGAGCTTGTAGAGGCTCATCGCCTCGGCATTCCGACAATGGAGCGTTCACACCTGCTCGGTGCGCTCACACGCCGTTTTGATAATGTAATAGGCGTATGCGGAACGCACGGAAAAACCTCCGTCACCTCTATGATAACACAGATTCTTTATTTAAACAACCTCGACCCTACCGCCGTAATTGGCGGCAGACTGCCTCTGCTTGGCACCAACGGACGCGCAGGACAGAGTGAAAATATGGTTTGCGAATCGTGCGAGTTTGTGGATACATTTTTACAGATGTCGCCCGATGTTTCGGTGCTGCTTAACATTGACGACGACCACCTTGATTATTTCAAGACTATGGACAATCTTGTGCTGTCGTTCCACAAGTTTTTATCAATGTCGCACACGGCATATATAAACGGCGACGACCCGCTTGCACGCAAGGCGGCAGACGGAATCTCTGCTAACATTATAACCTTTGGACTCAAAGAAAACAATGATTTTTATGCTACGGATATAAAGCCGGGCGCGTTTGGATACGAGTTTACGGTTATGCACGGCGGCGAAGATTTAGGCCGCGTTCATATGCGTATCCCGGGTGAGCACAATGTTTATAACGGACTTGCCGCGTTTGCTGCCACTTACGATATGGGTGTTGCCCCTGCCGATATAGATTCTGCCCTTTCAAAATTTACGGGCGCGGGCAGGCGCTTTGAGTTTTTGTGTGAAGCGAACGGTGTCACGCTGGTTGACGATTACGCCCACCACCCGACCGAGATAGAGGCAACGCTTACGGCGGCAAAGAGTCTTAGCTTTAACCGCGTTATTGCTATTTTCCAGCCCTTTACATTCTCACGTACCGCACTGCTTAAAAATGAGTTTGCGGATGCACTCTCCCACGCTGACAAGGTGCTGTTAACCCCCATAATGGGCTCGCGCGAGAAGAACACCTACGGCATAAAAAGTGAGCATATAGCCGAAAAGCTTCCTGACTGCACCGTGCTTCCCACTTTTGAGGCAATAGCAGAGCACGCGCTTTCCATAATGCAAGAGGGCGACCTCATAATCACTATGGGCGGCGGAGATATTTATAAGGCGGCATATATGATTCGCGAGGGTATGAATAAAAATTCATTGTAAATTAACAAAATATGTCGTATTATATAATATAATAATTAAGTTATAAATTTTTGGAAGTGAAAAAATGAAACAAAAGCTTTCTATTGCGCTTAAATGCATAGCGTCAATTATAATTTTGAATTTGCTGTGCTTCTTTATGTATATTTCCTTTAATGTAATTGCGGTCGGTGTCGGCACGCAGAGCGAAGGATATGTTGCGTACAAAGAAGAAAACGGCGAGATTGTTGAGCTTTATACCCACTACTACGCCGACGGTGACGATACCAAAATGGCAGAGTATACGGACAATGGTGTAGAGGTAAAAACCTCCTCATTCCGAACCCCCGTCAGCGACGGACTTTCTGCCGCCATTGATATATTAACCGTTCTGTTTACGGCTATAATTCTCTGGTCAATGCTCTATTCATTACTCTGGAAGCGCGGCGATACCGACAATAACCTTGCCACCTTCGGACATATTGAGCGCGAAAAATACAAAGGACTTAAAATCGGTCTGCTTGCCGATGTTCCGTTTGCTCTGCTTTACTTACTGCTTTGGGCGGACAAGCTGTTTGGGTTTAGCCCCGCATTTTCGGGACTTTACAAAATAGCAAACTACTATATGTTCCCGTTAATTGATTTGTGCTATAAGGGCGCAGAAACCTCGGCAGAAATTTCTGTTTTGGGAATGCTTTGCTTGCTTGTAACCTTAATTCCGATTCCGCTTGTAGCGCACATAGGCTACTACTGTGGAAATAATGAGATTTCACTTGGCGATAAGTTCGTATATGCTAAGACTAAGGAGAAAAAGTAATGGGTCTTTTTAATTTCATAAACTATAGCAAAGAGGGTCCGGGCGTTTCGAAGAACGAGCCTAAAAAGAAAACCTTTATCCGTTTCTTTGAAATTTATTTCCGTAATTTCTGGAAGCTTTGCACTATGAATCTTTATTATGTGCTGCTTTCAATTCCCGTGCTTACATACGGTCTTGGCGAGGTTGGACTTGCCAATGTAACCCGAAACATAGCAAGAGAAAAACATTCCTTCGGCACGCAGGATTTCTTTGATACAATAAAGAAAAACTGGAAACAGGGGCTGGTTATAGGAATATTTAACCTCATAATAACTGCACTGCTTATTTTTGATGTTTGGTATTTTTATAGCTCTAAAGGCACCCTTGCTACAATACTTGTAGGTGTAAGCTTTTTCCTTATATTCACCTTCACGGTAATGAAATATTATGTGCCGCTGCTTACCGTTACTTTCTCGCTGAAGCTTAAGCAGATTTATAAGAACAGCTTCCGTTTTGTATTCTTAAATCTGCCGCGCAACCTGCTTATATTCTTTGTGTTGTTAGTATTTTGCGGACTTATGGTTGTGGCTGTGCTCTTTGCGGGACATCTCGGCGTAGCGCTTACAACACTGCTTCTTATCTTCGTATACCCGTCCTTCCGCTCATTCTTAATTCAGTTTACAATCTTTGATTGCATAAGAAAATATATGATAGACCCGTATTATGAGGAGCATCCCGACGCTGACATTCAAAAGCGTCTTGACTTAGGACTCCCCGTACCCGAGGAATATATGCCCAAGTACGATGACGACATCGTATTCGACGATAACCGCATAATACCCGAGGACGCAGAATAAAAAACAAAAGCACCCGAAAAAACGGGTGCTTTTTTATATTAACGGGGCATTTTATCGGTACTCTGCGGATAGACCATGGCTATCGCCGATATAGCGGGAATCCCTTTTCGCCCCCTCTCTATATCGTATGCAGAAACCGCCTTTTTGTTACATTTGCTTTACGCTATTGGAGTTTTTCTGATAAACAGAACGCCCAAGGTGTTTCTACCACAGTGTGCAGAAACGGTGCAGCCTGCACGGGTGAGGAAAACCTCTTTCCACGGAAGCGTTTCTTTGACCTGCTTAAGCACTGCGTTTACAATCTCCTCGTCACAGCCTGCGTGGGTTACAAATACGCGGTCAAGACAAATGTCGTCACCGTCTGCTAAACGCTCGCTCACATAGGTCTTAAGTACATCAGCAAACTTGCCTCTATACTTTTTCTCAACGCCCATAGAGCCGTTCTTTACGGTTATGCAGGGTTTAAGTTTTAAAAGGTTTGCGCCAAGTGCGGCAACGGCAGAGCAGCGACCGCCCTTATGTAAAAATTCAAGGTCGTCAATAACGAACGAAGCGTCAACACAGGGGATGATTTTTTCAATTTCGCTCACGATTTCTGCGGCAGACATACCGCTCTTTATCATCTCCCCTGCGCACAGCAGAAGAAGTCCGCCACCGGTTGACAGGTTTTTAGTGTCAACGATATAAACCTTCTGTCCGTCCTCGTTTATCTCTTCGGCAGCCAGAACGGCGTTGTGGTTGTTTACCGACATAGAGGCGCTTATGGTGAAATGGATAACGGTTGCGCCGTCTGCGGTTAAACTGTTAAAGAAATCAATATGGTCACCAATGCTGGTGGCGGCAGTCTTTGCAAGCTTGCCGGTGCGAGCGTAGTAGTCATAAATGTCCTCGGGCGATGCCTCTACGCCGTCAATATATGCTTTGTCGTCCATAACAACCGACAGGGGACTGATTTTAATATTATATCTTTCGATAAGCTCAGGGCTTAAATCGGTGGTGCTGTCACTTGAAATAATAATTTTCTCGCTCATATTCATCCTCCAAAATCATTTTAAAAAAGTATACCATACTTAAGCCGAAACTACAAGAGTAAAATATAAGGTAATACCCGTTGTAAAGTCAAAAAAAATATGGTAAAATATACAAAACAAGATGGGGGAATGGAAATGGCAAAGTTATCACCTTCGGTACTCACCGCCGATTTTTTAACGCTTGATGGCACACTTCGCACCTTTGAAGAGTGCGGTGTTGATATGCTGCATATGGATGTAATGGACGGAATTTTCGTGCCTAATATATCCTTTGGCGCGCCCATAATAGAAAAGGTTAAAAAGCACACAAGTATACCTATGGATGTCCATCTTATGATAGACCGACCCCACCGTTATATAGATATGTTTTCAAAATGTGCCGATATTCTCGGATTTCATTTTGAGGCGGGTAGTGATGTAGAAGAAACGCTTAAGGCCATAAAGGGACACGGAATAAAAACCTGCCTTACCATAAAGCCCTGCACCGCGCCCGAGGAGATATTTAAATACTTGCCGCTTTGCGATATGGTGCTTGTAATGTCGGTGGAGCCGGGCTTTGGCGGTCAGAAATTTATGCCGCAGGCGCTTGAAAAATTAAGCACCTTGCGCGCGGAAATAGACAGACAGGGACTTTCCTGTATGTTAGAGGTTGACGGCGGTATAAACAAAGAAACCGCCCCTCTTGCCGTAGCAGCAGGTGCGGATGTTCTTGTTGCAGGCTCCTATGTCTTCGATAGCGAGGACATAAAAAAGACCGTATGCGAAATTAAATCACTTTAAAATTATTTTATTCACAGGGGTACTCTCGCAGATTTTCTGCCAGTACTCCTGTGTTTTTTCTTTTATAAGAGGACTTTTGTGGACAAGGCTTGCATATTCTGCCAACATAAGTGCAACCTTTTTTGAAAGCTGTCCTGCATTAAAGAAAATGCGGTATTTTCCCTTGTTCCCATAAATGCTTACGGGTGTGTCCTTGTGCGTGGACGACATAACTTCTTCAAGTGCCGAAAGCATATCCTCACAGCAGGCAAATTCGTATATGTAGCAGCGTTCGGTGCGGTGCAGCCGCTTTGCGTGGGCGAGGGTGAAAAATATATCGCATCCGCCCGTTTCGGTAGGGAAGACCTTTATGAACAGTCTTTCCTTGTTAAGCCTGAAATCCGAGGACTGCATAGCGGTCAGCAAAATTGCCGAGAGCGCTCTGCGACTTTTTTGACTGTCATAGCGAATGTCGTTAAAGCTTCCAAACCAATCGCACACCTCTACTGCGGACAAGGTAATTTTTAGCTGCCCCTCAGTTTTTGAATCAACCAGCATAGAAAGTCCCCCTAATTCTATTTTATTTGGCTCTTACGGGTTATTCAAGAGGTAAATACTTGAAAACTGCGGCTGCGTTTTGCAGCCGCAGCCACAAGAAACCTATTTACAGCCGCAGCCGCAAGAGGAACCGTCGCAATCGGACTTGGGCGGGAAAAATTCCTCGGTCGGAAAGCTGATTTTACGGAATACATCACACGGATGGTCTGTGGTGTCCTCGCACTGCTTTTCGGGTATGCAGAAATCGTAAACGGGTACGAGCATCTGAACATTGCGAACGAGCTGAACTATTGTGAAAAGGCCGAGCGTTACGAAAACGGTTGGTGTTCCGCTTTCGCATTCGGTGCAGACCTGACCGCCTAAGCACTGACAAATGCAAGAGGGTATACAACAACCGCAGTCGCCGTATTCGCGCACCTCGCCAATGCGTGCGCCGAGTGCAATCGGGTCAACTGCCTGAACTACGCAGCGCGGCATATTTGTGGTGCGCGCAAGCTGCATATCCATTCCGTCCTCAAGCGTTACATTGTTTGAAAATACCTTTACATTGCCCTCGCTGCCGAAGAGAATTACCTTTTTACCGAAATATGCAATACCTCTTACAACGCTCGGCGCCGCGTGCGGCGATAGGAACAGGTCGAGCTCTACAAGGAAGAAAAATGTAAGGTCGCAGGAAAAATAGCCGCGGTTAAAGCTAACCGGCTCAACATCGATGTATACATTTAAAACCTCTGCGCTGCGTGTGCGTACGCTTATTGCGCGGCTGACAAGTGCTTGGTCGGCAGAGGTAAAATAAACCCTCAAATCCTCCAAGCAGTCGCGGTCGCAGCAAGAGTCATAAACCCTGCCCGCATCAATACAAACGGCTTCCTTAAAGCTGTTATTATCCGCCATATATAAAAGCCTCCTTTAAAAATTGAAGTAAAAACTTCTATAACATACTATGAAAGCAGCCGTTTTGTGTGAATAAAGCGTATATCGCGGCGCAAAATATAAAAGGAGATGATTATATGAACGTTACACCGCAAAGCTATTCGGAAATGGTAAAAAAGGCTTCACCGCCGTCACCTAAGCTTAAAGACTTTTTGTGGGCGTTTTTTGTGGGTGGATTTATATGTATGCTCGGTCAAGCGTTTTTCGAGCTTTATACCTATTTGAATCTGGAAGAGAAGAGCGTAAAAACGCTCGTGTCCGTAACGCTTATTTTCTTGTCTGCAACCTTAACAGCGCTTCATATCTTTGATAACATTGCAAAGCGTGCAGGGGCAGGAACGCTTGTCCCCATAACAGGCTTTGCGAATGCGGTTGTGTCTCCCGCGCTCGAATTCAAGGCAGAGAATTTTATAAACGGCGTCGGCACGCGCGTTTTCACAATAGCGGGCCCCGTAATCCTCTACGGCACTGCTGCCAGCGTAATTTACGGTGTGATATATTGGGCTATGAATAGTATATAAAAAACGCTCTACCGCAGTAGAGCGTTTTTTTAATAACAGGTAAAGCCCAAATCGTCGAGCGTTACAGAGGTGTTAGGAATGAGCATTTCGGTTTCAAATTTCTTTAAAATTGAGTCAATTTTTCCGCGAAGCGATGCTGTTAGCTCATCCTTTTTTGCGGCGGCAGCATTGCTTGCAGCGTTCATAGCATTAAAGAAGTTTCGGTCGGTGGAATGAACGGCATCCATCGGGAATGTACCCTCAATTTGTAAGCCGTTTAAAATATAGTTAATATAGCATTTATTTTTCTCAAAGCCATATACGCTTACCGAAACATGCTCTCCCTTTTCTTCGTCATCATAATAAAACAGAAAATTTCCGCCGCCTATGGCAGAAAATCTATATTTGCTGTCTGACGGTAAATGATAATATTTTCCGAAGTTTTCTTCGACATAGCTGGTTGCAAACCAAGTGTTTATTTTCTCGTTTCTCTCATCCTCGTCAACCACACCGCAAACAGAGCATTTGTGACCGCTTAGCTTGTGTCCTTGTGCGGCAGACTGCTCTTTATACGACTTGCCGCATATAGAGCAGGTATAGGTGCTCTGTCCGCCTGCTGTGCAAGTGGCGGTGTTAGCTGTCAGAGCAAAACTATGCTTGCACTCAGGAGCTACACTCTCGCTCGATGACGGCTTTGGCGTGGGTGTCGGCGTGGGCACTATGGCAGGCGTGGAAGAACTGCTCTGCGGTGTCTCACTCGAAGAAGAAGTTTCCTCCCCACTGCTACTATCAGCAACAGGGATTTCACTGCTCTGAATATCAGAAATTAAACTTTCCGTGTCACTGTTTGCTGTGCTATATGAAGAATAATCAAGCGGGGAAGGTAAAGAATCTATGCTGCTTAAATCATTATCGGTATTTTCACAGCCAATAAGCGCAAGGCACAAAACCGCGGCTGTTACAATATATAAAAATCGTTTCATACTATTCTCCTTAAGGTTTTAAGCGATTATATCATATTTTGCTTTTTGTGTAAACGAAATTAAATCATAACTACCGGCCGTGCCGGTAGTATGCACTGCCCCCTTAGGGCATAAGACCGGCCGAGCCTATAGGCTCGTCGAAAGGTTTGCCAACCGCAACACTTTCACCGGCTGCCCCTAAAGGGGCATTTTTTATTTGCC
>JAZNRD010000009.1:0-57428 GCA_045590515.1 Acutalibacteraceae bacterium | reverse complement strand
GGGTCAAAAATGCCGTTTTTCGACCCAAGGGGGGTCAAATGCAAAAATCGAGTCATTTTTACACCTCATCTTTGAACGGATCAAGGGGCGGTTTGTACTTTTTCAACATCTCCTCCTTGCATAAATGCAGTTCATTTTCATTGATGATACCGCGGGAGTGCATTACCTTGAACATAACGACGGCGTTCATATAGCGGAGCTGTCTTTCGGTTTCTTCCGGAGTCATCCCCGACAATGGCTTTTGGATTTTCATAAAAGCACCTCTTTCAAAATATTAGCCCTGCGGCTTGGTTTTATAAAGATGCTCAAAATTTCCGAAAAGTCAAGTCCCCGAAAAACAAAATCACCGCGTCTACTTATAATAGACGCGGTAATTGATAAATTATTGTGAACGGGTATTTTTGCGCAATTTTAGATCTCCGTTCCTAAAGAATCGGTCAATGTTTCCATCATCAACCTACCGCCGAGCCGGAACCCGTATGCAAATATCTCACGCTCGATAATGCCGTACATTTCGTTAACGCAATCATCGTATTTTGCCAGGGTTTCTTTCTGCTCTTCTGTAAGTGTCGCGGAAAGGTTGTCCCGGTTCTTACCCATAAGGTTCAGGAGATTTTTGATTTCCCGATTACCCTCGGTACTCTGCTCCTGCGGATTAACATTTCCGTACCAAAACTCCTCAAGCAATGTCTTCATAATCTTCCTCCTTCTGCACATAACAAAACGACCGCATCTCCGAGATCATTCCCGGTGATACGGTCGTTTCTTTGTTTTTGGTTGTCTGTTTTGGTTTCGTTTTTATACGTGGCATATAATGCTGCACCTCCTTGTAGCACAACACTATACCGTCATATCTCTGAAAAGTCCAGTTTTTTCAAACTATCAATCGAGAACTTTGCTACGAATCAGAGCGTTATATAAAATATCTATTATTCTTTCGGAATAATGTTCAAACAGAAGCGCCCAGGTATCCGATTCTACAAAAGGGAGCACTTTCCCATCGGGAGCCTCCAAACAATAGCTATATGCCTCGCGATGGGTCATAATATTTCTTATTTCGCGAATACCATAATTTTTGTTGTCAAAGAAGTTTTTTTCATCTTCTGTCAAAACGCCTGCTCCTGTTAATGCTCTTATATCCTGATTGAAATTCTCATTGAAGTTTTCTCGTAGTGATTTAAATATCAATTCCACGGCATTAAAAATAACTACTGTTGCAGCATATCCCTCGCCGCTGTCATATAGTCTTAAAGACGTAAAAAGCATATCGCCGTAATAATGAGAATATTGCCATATACACTCAATCTTATCCTTTGTTGTCATAGTAATATCCTTTCTTTCAACTATAATAATCACATAACAATTGTGTGATCATTATACCATTAAAATATTATATAATCAATGTCTATTACAAAAATGCGGTTTTTAGCACCCCATTGATTTTCAAACAAAAATAATATATAATATTATATTGAGTACGTGTCGAAAGTTGGTGAAATGATGAGGGTTGCCAGTTTATTTGCCGGAATTGGTGGAATATGTTTGGGTTTTAAACAAGCGGGATTTGATATTGTTTGGGCAAATGAACGTGATGCTGCAGCGTGCAAAACTTATCGTTTTAATTTCGGCGATTCCTATCTTCAAGAGGGAGATATCCGAAATATTCAGGCGAAAAACATTCCTGACTTTGATGTGCTTACCGCAGGTTTTCCGTGCCAATCGTTCTCTACCGCCGGATTCAAAAAGGGGTTTCGTGATCCAAGGGGGAATCTGTTTTTTGAAATTATCCGCATTGTGGAAGAAAAACGCCCACGAATCATCTTGCTTGAAAACGTTGAAAATATAGTCGAACACGATAACCAAAAAACTTTTTTGACTATTTTCAATGCACTATCGGAGTGCGGTTATGATGTGAAGTACAGAACTTTGCAGCCGTTTGATTACGCCGGTATTCCACAGAGGAGAAAAAGGGTCTTTATCGTTGCTTTTCGGGATATCGATGATTGCGATGCGTTCTCATTCCCTGAAGAAATAGAAGAAAAACAAGCGATAGATAGGATTATTGACTTTTCGCAAAAGCAACACGTTTCTTATTATTACGAAAATAATCATCCTTCGTATCCCGAACTTGAGCTGAAAGCTAAAATCGGAAAGATTTACTCCCTTAAAAACGACGGCTCGGTATACTGTTCAGGAACGCTGTGCCCAACGTTAATAGCAGGTATGGGTAAATTCCCCGATAGAATTCCCGTTGTTAAAGATAATCACGGAATCAGGCGTCTCACGATTAGAGAATGTTTGCGTTTTCAGGGGTTTCCAGAGGATTTTAATATTTCCCGTGATAACACAATAGAAGATGCATATAAACAGATCGGAAATTCGGTCTGTGTGCCAATAGTTAATAGAATTGCTATAGAAATTGCAAAAGTACTGGTAAGGAAGGTGCTGTAATGAATAATGCGTTTTTAGGAATGACAATTCAAAAATATATCTGTCAGAAATATGATGTGCCTATGCACCCTAATGCAGTGGCTCAGTTCACATCCAGTTATAACAAAGATTACGAACCCGGCCTTGACGAGTTGACGAACGTTATTTTTAGAGACATCGGCACAACACCAACACAGTGTTTAACCTTTGCCCCCTCTGCTAAGGGCAAGGAAACTTTATCTCCCCATAATTTCCTTTTGGAAAACGGAGCAACCTTATCCATTAGAACCAACAAAACCGGGGATAAAGTTGCGCCGAGAGTAGTTGGTCAATGTGGCTTATCCGTATTCAATGCATTTTTCTCGGAACTTGCCGGTTTTGAAATTGAGGACAAAGAGCAAATTAAAGGCGTTGTTCTTAAAAGTATCCACAGAATGATTCCTACATTTCTGGATTATCTCTTCGTTTCGGACTATACCGTGTGGGTAAGATATGATGACGGAGAATACAGCTATACTGTTTTTGATCGAAATCAATTCGTAGATATCGAAACCGAGCGTGAGCATTTCACCTTCACCAAAGATGGTGCTGCGTGGAACGAGAGTACCACTTTGAAATACAAAGGTATTTCTATTGCTGAAATTCAAATTCATAAGAACCGAACTTTCAAGTTTCGATTCATTATGAAAGCAATGCAAAAATTCCTGGTCGAGGCAAAAATGACAACCGAGACCTTTGGAATGACCGCAGAAAAAACGATTTGTGATATCTTCGGATTGTCATATCCCGCTAATTTCAAAACCAGGTGTTCTGCACGTTTGCAGGAAGAAATCACTCCTGTTGTAAAAACCGCATTCACTGAATTGCCGGATGCCATAAAACACACCGGTTCCGAAAAAGGAGAGCGTGGTAAAGAAAGCAAGTGTTCTTACGACTTTGTTCTTGCCGGACAGAAAACGCTATCACTAAAAACCAATACAGGAAAGATGGTGTGTCCACCGGAAGTTGGACAGCCTGGTGCAGAAACTTGTTATTTGTATTTCAAGCATCTAACCGACGCTACGGAGATGACAGGCGATGTTTTTAAGGAAATTGTGCTGAATCGCATCGCTGAGATAATGCCCATTTACGTAGAGCATCTTCTGGATTCGGATTACCTTTTGTGGATTTATAAAAAGAAAAATGCCTACGAATATAAAATCTTTAACTCGGATTTTGCTAAAAATATGGTGTGGGATAGCGGTGCCTTTACCTTTACCAAACCGGCCATTGAAGAATGGAACGAAAGTAACACTTTGAAGTACAATGGTATTTCTATTGGTGAGTTCCAGGTTCATAAGGCAAGATCTTGTTTTAAGTTCCGTTTTAATATGGAGAATTTTGAGAAGGTTATAAAGGGTGAGATATTATGAGAGAACGTTATATAATAGAAGTTAACAGAAGAGGCAGAGTTATAACTTATAGCAATGGACATGATGTGTATATTAAGATTGTTTTCAAAGATACAAAGGCAGAATATTTTATTCCCGTTATGTTACCTCGTCGTGATCCATCTTTAAATTATTACGCAGATATACAAAAAGGCATTTTAAGTGAAGAGCTGTATGCATATACCGACTCTTGTGCAGAGAAATTGTTGGACGAAAATGTTGAAAAATGGAAACAAGATACTCTTAAAAAAATCAAGGCTGATACTACCAATACAGGAGAATTTTTGAGATTATTAATAAACAACAAACAAGTATGCTCCTCGTGCCAGTTTACACCCTTGACAAATAACCCTCAAAAACCGATACAGTTTTTGAGAGATTATGGGTATGTAATTTCAACACATAGAGCTCTCCACTGTGATAAATG
The DNA here is from genome assembly GCA_045590515.1 of Acutalibacteraceae bacterium. Lineage (GTDB taxonomy): Bacteria > Bacillota > Clostridia > Oscillospirales > Acutalibacteraceae > SIG589. Next base: position 53,141 of record JAZNRD010000009.1, on the reverse strand, counting down.
CGGTGGAAACCAAGTGCATTATATATTAACACCCGTTTTAACAACCGACAAAAATAATTATGAACTGGTTTCTGAAACGCTTAAAGGAAGGATTTGTGAGGTTTTTAATTATACTGACGCATATACAGAAATGAGCAACCCTTCGCCAAAAGCCTTTATTGCAGACCACAAGTTTCCAGAAGATAGATGGGATGAAAATACTGCTAGAAGCAATCCAGATGATATGAGTGTGGAAGATATAAAATCAAAATTCCAACTACTTTCTACTCAAACTAATTTACATAAGCAACGTCATTGTGCCACCTGTATTACAAGTAAAAAACGCGGGTATCCGTACGGAATAAAGTATTACTATAGTGGTGGAGAAGACTGGGATGCAAAATATCCCGAGCATGGTGCAGATGCGGAAAAAGGTTGTGTTGGTTGTGGTTGGTATGATCTTCTCAAGTGGAAAGAAGCCTTAAATAAGGAACTTAATAAAAAATGAAAAAATGCGGAGAGGATTATTCCTCTTCGCATTTTTCCATTGCTTTCATAATTGCTATACCAATTGCTTTTCCAAGAAGTGCCGGGACAGCGTTACCGATCTGCACCAACTGCCATTTTTTTGAACCCTTAAAAATAAAATCATCAGGGAATGATTGTAATGCAGCCAATTCTCTTGGAGTGAGAACTCTTGGTAGTCTTGGATGAATGTTAACGCCGCCGTGGTTTTCCTTGACCGTACAGGAAGGTTTATCCCACGGTGATTTTTTCCAGGCATCTGAATAATTGCCGTATAAGCTCTGTCCCTCGGGTAGGGCTTTTATTTGTTCAATCATTTTATCAGAATGCCTTGTGAAAATATGGTTGATTTGCTTGTTTTCGGGAATGGACATAAATCTCTTTATACCTTCACCCAAAGTAACGTAATTATCAGGGGAATATATCGGCTTAGGATGATAGTTAGTTAAACCGTGTCGGTTTCCGATGAAAATAACTCTTCTTCTGATTTGAGGAACACCATAATCGGCGCTGTTCAAAACAGTAACATTAATGTCATACCCAGCTTCTTTGTAATCACTGATGATTTTAGCTTCGACTTTTCCGCCGAGCATTGAGCGTAGTCCCTCAACATTTTCCATTACAACGAAATCCGGCTTTATGTGTTTGACAATTTCAAGCATTTCAAGATATAAGCTGTTTCTCGGGTCTGTCACCACGCGGTGCCCCGCCATACTGAATCCTTGGCAAGGGAATCCGCCAACAATTAGGTGTATGTGCTTGTCAGCAACAGAATCATAAAGTTCTTGCTTAACGGATGCTTCACGGATGTCTCTTGTCTGTACGTTTTCGTTGAAACCTTTTTGCTCAACGAAGTTATATTTATATGTATCTACAGCTTCCGGCATTATTTCAACAGAACCTATGGGGGTAAAACCAGCCATAGTCAAGCCACAGCTAAGGCCACCTGCGCCGGAGAAAAGGTCGATAAAATTCAATCCATTACGATAGTTGATATTAGACCAGCCATCAAAAACCCAACGATCAGTAATATCGATCCAATTAACGGCATCCGAACCTTGCTCTTCAACAATGGTTTCGTTAAAGATATTATCCTTTTCCGGGTCCAAATCAGATATTAACCACCTGCTGTAATTTTCTTTGGTAATGCGATAACAGTTACCAATCTTTTCTGCTTTGAGTTTCCCGGCAGCAATATGCCTTCTTATAGTCTTTTGGCTTTGCCCGGACATCTCAGCAACTTCTGCGATAGAATAGATTTCCATTGTCTTCTCCATCCTTTTAAACTATGTGTCCATTATACATGTTTTTTGTCCAATAGTCAAGAGGCTATTAAAAAATATCTTAAATCCACTTGAAAAGGCCGTTCGTTTTCGGTATTCGCTTACGGTAGCTTTGCTCGTTTACGGGAGAACTGCTCGTTTACGGGAGAACTGCTCGTTTACGTGAGTAAATATTCATTGCCGGGCAGAGGGTGAAAATGCCGATTTTCGGTATTTTTCAGGAATGCGGTAACCTTATGTTCCCGCTACAATTTTAGTACAAAGCCTTGTTTTTACAGCGCCTTATACAAATAAAAGCAATGATAACAGGCTAAAAAGCACAAAAAAATTAAGGTTAATTCGTTTTGAATCAACCTTAATGAGTATTGGTCGGAGTGACAGGGTTCGAACCTGCGGCATCGACATCCCAAATGTCGCGCGCTACCAACTGCGCCACACCCCGAAATGTGTGTATAAGTGGTCAAAAAGTGACCTTTTCCATAAGTGGTCAAATAGTTGGTCAAAATGATTTTTTGACCGGTAAAAAGTGTGAAAAACCCAGTGTTTATGCGGGTTTGCGAGGATAGGGCTAAAAATCAGCCACATGCTCCCAAAACTAGTGCGCTACCAACTGCGCCACACCTCGATATTATTTGGTAAAAGGCATTTTCGCGTGCAAAGAAAGCCATTTTTCTTCCGCGCGTATTTGATTATATCAAAACGGAAGTGGATTTGTCAACATTCTTTTATTGAAAATTCCATACATTTATAGTATAATAATTTGGTATGGCAAATAAATCTACATTTTGTTAGTTTGGAGATTTTTATGAATATACTTTGTGTTGGTGATGTTTGCGGTCACATTGGGTGCGAATACTTAGGCAGTGTACTGCCTGCGCTCAAGCGCCGCGAGGGTGTTGATTTTACCATCATAAACGGCGAAAATTCCGCCGACGGAAACGGCATACTCCCCCACTCTGCCAAGGCGCTTTTCGATGCGGGTGCCGATGTTATTACGGGTGGCAACCACACCTTTCGCAGACGGGAAGTTTTTGATATGCTGGATAACTGTCGCGGACTCTTGCGCCCCGCTAACATGCCTAACTCTACTCCCGGCAAGGGATACGACATTTTCGACTGCGGGCGCACGAATGTTGCCGTTATAAATCTTCTCGGCACAACCTATATGGAGAGTCTTGACTGCCCTTTTAAATCTGCTGAAAAAATAGTAGAAGAGCTAAAAAGTGACGGTGCCAAGATAATTATTATTGATTTTCACGCTGAGGCTACCAGCGAAAAACGCGCGCTCGGCTTTTTCCTTGACGGGCAGATAAGCGCTCTTTTCGGCACGCACACCCATGTGCAGACCGCCGACGAGCAAATTTTGCCCTGTGGTACAGGCTACATAACCGACATAGGTATGACCGGCCCTATTCATTCGGTGCTTGGTGTTAAGCCCGACATTATTGTTAAAAAATTTACCGATAAGCTGCCCGTTCGGTTTGAACTTGCTGACGGAGAATGTGAGCTTTCGGGCTGCATATTCACATGCGACGACCGAAGCGGAAAATGTCTTTCGGTTAAAAGAATAAAAATTTAGAAGACTACTTTTAGAAGGGTGGGAAAACGGTGAGAAAATACGGCATTGTTTCTCTTTTGCTTTGCGTATGTTTGTTGCTTTGCGGTTGCAATCAGGTGCTTGATAACGACTCTTCGTACAGTAGCGGCACTCCGACAGAGCAAAACTCATACAATATGCATCTTTTATATGACCTTACCGATTCCTTTAACCCGTTCACTGCAAAGGGCAAGCAAAACAAGGAGCTTTGTCAGCTGCTCTACGACCCGCTTGTAGCGCTTGACCACAATTTCTCCCCTGCCCTACGAGTTGCAAGCTCTGTTCACCTTAGCGGAAAGGTCTGCACAGTGTCATTACGACAGATTAAGTTTACTGACGGAACCTCGCTTACTGCTGAGGATGTTGTTTACTCGCTAAACCTTGCGGCCGCCTCGGAAAATTACGGTGCACAACTTAAAACGGTGGCTTCGGTCAAGACGGCAGGCATTACGACGGTCAGCATATATCTTACCAAAGCTGACCCGTATTTCACAAATCTGCTTGACTTCCCCATTATAAAAAAGGACAGTGACAAGCGCAAAAGCGACGACAACATTTCTCTTCCACCCATCGGATGCGGAAGATATGTGCTTAATGAGCAACAAACCGCACTTGTTGCCAATGGTGGCTACTACGGCGGTGAGCTTAATGTAAAAAGCATTGGGCTTATAAACGCACCTGACAGCGAATCTGCTGACCACTATGTTTCGGCAGGCGGCGTTTCAATGTGCTATGACGATTACAGCGACAACACCGTTCCGCGTATGAGCGGTCTTAAGCGAAATGTTCCGCTTAACAATTTTGTATATCTTGGAATAAATATGCAAAATCCCTTTTTGCGCGATAAATATTTCCGCTACGCTATTTCCTCTGCAATAAACCGCAGTGACATTGTAGGCGACGCATATTACGGCAACGGAACGGTTGCAAACGGCGTATTTAACCCCCGTTTTTCTGCTGCTTCGGGCTTCCAGACGCTACAAAATGTAAACAATAATGAAATTGCTATTGAGAATTTAGAAAAAATAGGTTATAATAATATGGATAATGAGGGTTACCGCGTCACCTCTTCGGGAAAACGCATTACCCTATCACTGCTTACCAACTCGGATAACCAGGCGCGTGTTGCAACGGCGCAGCTTATAAAAAAGCAGCTTTCCGCTGTTGGAATTGAGATTATTATTAAATCTGTTCCGTATGAGCAATATGTTGCACTGCTTGGTGGCAGAAGCTTTGATTTGTATATTGCTGAGGTAAAGCTTCTTAACAATATGGATATATCTGAGCTTGTTACTCCGGGCGGCAGTATGGCTTACGGGATTATAAAAACCGAAACCGCAGACCCGTCTTCTGTGACCTCTTCACAAGAAAGCACGAGCAGCGAGGTAGCAGCACCCACAAAGCCGACTGACATAAACCTTACAGCCGCGGCGGCGGTCAAGGGCTTTTATGAAGGCAAATATACCTTAGGCGATGTTGCAACCGCATGTCTTTCCGAAATGCCGCTTATTCCGCTTATGTACAGAAGCGGCGTGGTTATGTTCAGTCCGCGACTGAGCGCAGAGCCTATTTGCACGGTAAGTGATTTATTCTATAACATAAACCAATTTACATTTTAATTTTGGAGGTAAGCTATGATTTCTTATGAGACTATCAACGGCACAATAAGCATTTCCAACGAGTATATGACCAAGCTCATAGGTCAGGCAGTAACTTCCTGCTTCGGTGTTGTAGGAATGGTTCCCTACGGCAGCAAGCAGAAGCTCTTAGGTCTTGTTTCCAAGAAGGAATATTTAGACAGAGGCATTGCAATCAAGGGCGACGCTGACGGCGTTGACATTGAGCTTCACATAATTGTTTCCTACGGTATGAACATAAACGCCATCGCAAAGAGTATTGTTCACAAGGTTAAATATGCCGTAGTGGAGGCCACAGGAATTAACGTCAACAAGGTAACCGTAAAGGTTGACGGAATAAAAGAATAGTTCTGTGTGACTTAAACAGAAGGAGTGTTTTAATTTTGTTAAACGGAAATACCTTGCGCGACGCAATTATATCGGGCGCAAACAATATATCAAACTGTAAGCAGCGCGTTGACGAGCTTAACGTTTTCCCCGTTCCCGACGGTGATACGGGCACAAATATGTCTATGAGTATAGGTAACGCCGCACGCGAGCTTGCGCGTATGGAGGGCGAAAGTGTTACGGCGGTTGCCGACACTGCTGCTTCGGCACTGCTTCGCGGTGCGCGCGGAAACTCGGGCGTTATTACCTCCCTTTTGTTCCGCGGTTTTTCTAAAGGACTAAAGGGCGCAGACGAGCTGACACCCCGAAATCTTGCCGATGCTTTCAAGTACGGTGTTGAGGCGGCTTACAAGGCTGTTATGAAGCCGACTGAGGGTACAATCCTGACCGTTGCAAGAATCGCGGCAGAATATGCCGAAAAGGCTTGTAGCGAGGGCAAGGATGCTATCGGCGTGTTTGAGGCCGCTATGGAGGGCGCAAATGTTGCTCTCGCACAGACCCCCGAAATGCTCCCCGTACTTAAAAAGGCGGGCGTTGTTGACGCAGGCGGTAAGGGCTTCTGCGTAATTTTAGAGGGTATGTATTCGGTACTCAAGAACGGCGTAATGATTGAGGCTACGGGTAGCGGCGAAGAGGCTGCTGAGAGCGTAACACGCAACGCCGCGGCTGAACTTGACGAGGAAATCACCTTTACCTACTGTACTGAGTTTATCGTAAACCGCGCAAAAGACTGCGAAAAAGAGCCGAGTGAGCTTCGCGCTTACCTTGAAACCATCGGCGACTGCGTAGTTGTGGTTGACGACGAGAGCATTATAAAGGTTCATGTTCACACCGACCATCCCGGTAACGCCATTGAAAACGGTCTTACCTTCGGTCAGCTTGTAAATATGAAGATTGAAAATATGCGTGACCAGCACGAGCGCGCAAAGCACGAGCAGACCGAACGCAAAAAGGCTCCTGCTCAGAACAGCACACGCACCGAGACCTATACTCCTGCTACACCCGAAAAGCCCGTTGGCTTTGTTTCGGTTTGCGCAGGTAGCGGAATTGAGGAGCTTTTCCGTGATTTAGGTGTAGATTCGCTCGTTAGCGGCGGTCAGACAATGAACCCCAGCACTGACGACATCTTAAAGGCTATTGAGCTTACCCCTGCTGAAACCGTATTTGTTCTTCCCAACAACAAGAACATTATTATGGCGGCAGAGCAGGCTATCCCGATAAGCACACGCAAGGTTATTGTTCTTCACACACGCACAATTCCTGAGGGTATTTCAGCTATGCTGGCATACGACCCCGATGCTGCTGACGAGGACAACGCCATAGCAATGCGTGAGGCATACAAGCGCGTTGGCACAGGTCAGATAACCTTTGCCGCACGCGACTCCGACTTTGAGGGTCACAAGATTAAGAAGGGCGAGCTTTTGGCGCTTGACAACGGCAAGGTTTCGTTTACCGATACCGACCTTGCACGCTGCATTCAGAAGCTCACAAAACAGCTTCTCAAGCGTGACAGCAGCTTCGTAACCGTGCTTTACGGTGAGGATATAACCGACGAGCAGGCGGCGGAGATTGAAGCAGGTCTTATAGAAAAGTTTGGCGGCAAGGTTGAGTTTACCTTTATCCGCGGCAATCAGCCGATATATTACTTTATCATCTCGGTGGAGTAGAATGAACATTCAATATTTAAAGGGCGTTGGCGAAAAAAGAGCGCAGTTGTTTAAAAAACTGGGTATCGATTCGGTCGATGCCCTTTTGCGCTATTATCCGCGCACATACATAGATTATAAAAACATAATAGACATTGCGGATGCACCCATTGATACTACCGTCTGCGTAAAGGCGGAAATAGTATCGCCTATCAGCGAAAAAAAGGTGCGCACGGGAATGTGCATTTATAAGTTTTTGGCGGCCGACGAAACGGGACAGATAACCGTCACGCTTTTTAACCAAAAGTATCTTGCCGCGCGCCTTCATATGGGCAGTACCTATCTTTTTTACGGCAAAATGCAGGGTGGGCTTTACTTTAGAGAAATGTCCTCGCCCGAGATACACGAGGAAAGCTATGCCGCCATTCACCCTGTCTACCCCGCGTGCGAGGGTCTTTCATCCGCTAACATTGAGCGCGTTATAAAAACTGCACTCGCGCATATAGGCGACGACCCTCTTCCCCTATCTTTAAGAGAGAAATATCGTCTTCCCGACCTTGCGACCGCAATAAATAATATTCATTTCCCGGTATCAAATGAAGCTCTTCTTTCTGCTAAAAGACGGCTTATGTTTGAGGAGCTTTTCGTTTTGCAGACTGGACTTTCGCTTATCCGCCACAAAAAAAGCGACACGGCTGCAAAAATAATAAAGGGCGACGCGCTTGAGCAGTATTTAAGACTTTTGCCATTCCCTCTTACAAACGCACAGAGCCGCGTTATCTATGAATGTCTTGCCGATATGCAAAGCGGTAAAAAAATGAACCGACTTGTGCAGGGCGATGTAGGCTCGGGCAAGACGGCGGTTGCGGCGGCACTTATGTATATTTCCGCTAAAGAAAAATATCAATCGGCGCTTATGGCTCCGACCGAAATTTTAGCTGAACAGCATTATAATTCTCTGAAAACACTTTTCGGGGATGAGGTTAAGATTGAGTTGCTTACGGGCTCGGTCAGCGCCAAAGAAAAGGCAAGAATAAAGAAAAGCGTAGAAACGGGCGAAACCGATATTCTTATAGGCACCCACGCGCTTATTGAAAACGATGTGGTCTTCTCTTCCCTTGCGCTTGTCATAACCGACGAGCAGCACCGTTTTGGTGTAAAGCAGCGCGATATTTTAAGCAAAAAAAGCGAGAATGTTCACACTCTTGTTATGTCTGCAACACCCATTCCGCGAACGCTTGGACTTATAATCTACGGAGATTTGGATATAAGCGTAATTGACGAGCTGCCAAAGGGAAGACAGGCTATTGACACATATGCTGTTGATTCCTCCTACCGCGAGCGTATTTATAATTTTATAAAGAAAAATATAGCAAATGGCAGACAGGCGTATATTATTTGTCCCTTGGTAGAGGAGAATGACACAACGCTCACCTCGGCAGAGCAGTATTATGAGCGCCTGTCAAGCGGCGCTTTTTCGGGCTATAAATTAGGTCTTCTACACGGCAAAATGCCCGCACGCGAAAAGGATGCCGTTATGAAAGCCTTTGCAAACGGCGAGATACAACTGCTTATAGCTACGACGGTGGTTGAGGTTGGGGTTGATGTGCCGAACGCAACCGTACTATGTATAGAAAACGCTGAGCGGTTTGGACTTTCACAGCTTCACCAGCTACGCGGCCGCGTGGGCAGAGGAAAACACAAATCCTACTGTATTTTAATTTCGGACGACAATGGTGACAAAAACAAAACCCGTCTTGATACCATTTGCGGCACCACGGACGGATTTAAAATTGCCGATGCAGATTTAGAGTTGCGCGGTCCCGGTGACTTCCTTGGGCACCGTCAGCACGGTCTGCCCGACCTTAAAATTGCATCACTGCAGAGCGACTTAAAGGCTATGTGCGTTGCGCGCGATGAGGCAGCGGCACTTGTAGAAAAGGATGCGACATTAAAAGAGCACCCTGCTCTGCGCGACGCCGTAACAGAACTATTTAAAACGGCAAAGACATTATAAAAAAATTCCTTGCGAAAGCAAGGAATTTTTTTATACCATTTTTTCGGGATTTAAAATCTGCTCTGCCTCTGCTTTGCTCATAAATCCTAATTTTTCTGCCGCCTCGGCAAGCGTTAAATCCTCACTATGTGCGGTTTTTGCAACAAGTGCGGCATTTTCGTAGCCTATTTTACCGGAAAGTGCCGTAACGAGCATAAGCGAGCGTGAAAGGTTTTCTTTTATTTTTTCATAGTTTGGCTTTATACCCACAACGCAGTGCTCACAAAACGACTGCATAGCATCAGACAGCAGTCTTACCGACTGCAAAAAGCTATAAGCCGTTACGGGTAAAAAGACATTAAGCTCAAAATTACCCTGCGATGCGGCGACCGATATAGTTGTATCGTTGCCCATAATGCGCGCGGCAACCATTGTTACCATTTCGCACTGAGTGGGGTTAACCTTTCCAGGCATAATAGAGCTTCCGGGCTCGTTTTCGGGGATAAAAAGCTCCCCTATTCCACAGCGCGGACCAGAGGACAGCAGACGAATATCGTTGGCTATCTTCATAAGGTCACACGCTAGCGCCTTTACAGCACCGTGGGCGAAAACCATATCGTCGAGTGAAGTCAGTGCGCGGAACTTATTATCCGCAGAATAAAACGGAAGTCCCGTAATTTCTGACACATATTTTGCAGAAAGCTCGGCAAAGCCGTCGGGCGCGTTGAGTCCCGTGCCGACCGCCGTTCCGCCAAGCGCCAAGGCGTATAAATCGGAAAGTGAGCGCTTTATCATATCTGCGTCCTTTTCTATCATACTGCGCCAGCCGCCGATTTCGTCCGAAAAGCGAAGCGGTACTGCATCCTGCAGATGCGTTCTGCCTACCTTTATTATGTCCTTGTACTGTTCTTCAAGCGCCAAAAATGCGTTTATTAACTGCTCTGCCGCGGGTAAAAGATATTCCTCTATCATTCGGCACGCCGCTATTCGCATTGCGCTGGGGAAGGTATCGTTAGAGCTTTGGGACATATTTACGGTGTCGTTGGGGTGTAAAAGTCGCTCGCCCGCTATTTTATTGCCGTAGCCTGCTATGACCTCGTTTACATTCATATTGGTCTGGGTGCCGCTGCCCGTTTGCCAAACGACAAGCGGAAACTCGTCACAGAGTTTACCCATTTCAATCTCGCGGCAGGCGGAAACGATAAGCTCGCACCTACCGCTATCTAACTTTTCAAGGTCGCGGTTAGCCTGTGCCGCGGCGGCCTTCAATACGGCGAACGCGCTTATGATTTCCCGTGGCATTTTTTCCGTGCCAACACGGAAATTCTGTCGGCTTCGCTCGGTCTGTGCCGCCCAAAGACGAGCGGCATCGACCTTTATTTCACCCATTGAATCGTGTTCTGTTCTATAATCCATTTTTAAGCCTCAAACTCTATTCCGAATTTAACAAAGCTGAAATTATCTGTCCAGGCAGGCTGAGTCTTATCGTCCGACCAACCGTGAATATCGGTAAAGGTCGAGGGACCTACATCATAAATCTCACCCGAAGGCTTGTGGTGCGGTCCTAACATATTGCGGTTGCCCGAATAGAGTGTAAATACAAGCTCATTCTCGCCGTCAACAAGCAGGTCGGTTATATCCTTTTCGTGCGGTGTGAACATATAAATTCCTGCATCCTTGCCGTTTACCGACAGCTCTGCACACGGGGCGTTAAGCGCCGCAAGCTTCAGCATATAGCGTACGCCGTCGCGCCTTGCTACATTTACGGTGGTCTTAAGCTTCATATTACCCGCAAAGAAGAGGTGGTTGCTTTCGGTAATTTTCTCTATAACAATCTCGGTCGGGCGAGCGGTCATTGCAAAGCGGTGACCGGTGAAGATTGCACGGCGGTCGCCATAGGTGTACTCATCAAGTGAGCGAACACCAAAATCACCAAGCAGATATATGCTTTCAATTTCGGTATCGTAGGTCAGCTTGTTTTTCTCGGTTTCATTTACATTCTCGCCAAACTCTACATCATAAACCACCTGGCTCTGATAGAAATCGGTATCAAGTACAATTTCATTTTCGCCAAGCTTTACATAACGGCTTATATCCGTCTTTCTGAAGGAGGTATCAACCTCATAGCCGATATCCTCAAACTCAAAGCTCTTGCCGTTAATGGTATATTTAAACTGTTTCGGCGTTTCAGAGAGCAGATAAAGCTCACTGGGCAGATATTCTGCAGTAAACTTAAAGCGAAGACTTGCCTTGCACGGACGGCGAAGCTCTAAAAGCTTTCTGAACAGACGGATAACAGCAATCTCTTCCTGCCATTCGCCACCGTCTACCGAGTATTCGCAGGTATCAAGTGTAAGTGTATTTAAACTTCCGCCTACGCGTGTAAACTCGCGTCCGACCTTTATGTATTCCTTTTTCGTGGCCTTAGGTGCGGCAACAGCGGTCTTCTCTGCCAAGATAACCTTTGCCTCAATCGGTGCAAAGGAAAGTGTAGCATAGGTTTTGCCGTCTTTTACGAAGCTTACAAGCGGTGTTTTTTCCTCTGTAACCACATCAAAGAGCGAAAGTGCATATTCTCCGCTTGTCGAGAATTCGCCGCCTCTCTCGTCGTGCTCAAGATTGATAAGGTAGAATAATTTTTCGTCCTCTACTAAGCGCTCTGCGATATGTACACGGGAAAGCTCTTTGCCATTCTCAAGTTTTAGTGACGGCATATCCTCCGTGTGCAGTACCGCTAAGTTATCTTCATCTATCATAGTAGCAAGTTTTTTGAGTTCTTCGGTTCTCTTATCTTCCCTACCGTCAATAAGCGCAGGGATAGAGATAGCATAAAGCTTACCGCCGTTTTTAGCGAAGGATATAAGCATATCTGCGGTATTGGAGGAGAGAATTGTAAGGCGCGGAATCAAAACGGTATCATACTCGCATTTTCCTATAACTATGCGGTTTCCGTCAACGCGTCCCATTCTTTCCATCATAACCTCACTGCCGTAGTGGTGAAGCAGATGTGCATCGTTAAGCTTATCGGAGAACAAATCAAAATATCCGCTGTAATCTGCCATTTCGGGAGCATAGTTGTCCTCATAAAGAACAGATGCAGAGAATATAGGGTGGATAACAAGCAGCGGTGCAGGCTCGTACGCAGAGTCGAGCATAGAGCCGAGCTTTGAGAAATATAAATTAAGTGCACCGTAGCCCTTATTGTACCACGGAAGTTGCATAAACAGCGCCGCAGGATAGTCACGCTTGCGAAGTCCGCGCAGAGTATAAGCCTCTAAGTGCTGACAAATCATAGAAACACCGTTTACATACTGCCAGCCTGCGATAAGACGCAAATCGTTAGGCGATACATCCCAACCGCTAAGTGCAAAGGATTCGCTTATTGTAGGTCTTCCTAACTGCTTTGCCGCACTGCCAAGCTGCTTTGCCGCCAAGGCACAGCCTATTGCTCTGCCAAGCCAGTCTATACCGGGGGTATGGAAAAACTCATAACACGGCATAGTATCGGCTATTGCGCGCACCTGTGATTCAAGGCAGGGCTCGCCCATCATATGACCGGTGAGCTTACAGTTATGCTCTTCGCACCAGTCGTAAAGCACCTTCATAAAGCGCTCGCGGAACAGCTCACCAACCATACGCCAATAATCGTAGCGAAGCGAAATAGTGTTATCGTATTTGCCAAACAGTGCCGGAAGATTATCCGTAAGGCTATATCCGTAACGGGCTTTAAAGTCATTTTCAAAAACCTGCGACCACGGAAAATGCTGGGTGTTGTTAAACTGAGGCTCGTCGGTAAAGAAGCCCTTTAGGGTATTTCCAAACTCATTTTCAAAGCGCTTATAATATTCGTCGTGTGTAATCTCTGTAAAGTATTTTATACAGTCGGGGTTAAATGCATCTATATAGTATTTGTTAACGAGTGCGTATATTGCAAGAACGCCCTTTTCCGCCTTTTCGGTACGCTCGTAACCGCCGTCTGTCAACTTAAAAAGTGCAACGGTATGCTCGGGTGTGTTCTCATCCTCTAATATACAAGAGGTAATGCGCTTTTGCTGCCAGTCAAGTCCGCGTTGCGGCACCTTTCCGTCGGCAAAGCCGCTCGGCCAGCCGTTTTCATCATAAGCCCAGGCGTCAAGCCCTGTTTTCTTAGCCTCATCTATCGAGGCGGCTATCATTTTGTACCATTCCTCACTGAGATAGGGAGTTTCAAGACCGCCGCGCGCGTGCATAAAAAAGCCGCCGTTATTACTGTCCTTCATAACGTTGACCTGACGGCGAAGCTCGCTTTCCTCTAACCTATCGTTCCAGCTCCAAAAAGGCAGAGCACGGTGCTCTCGCTCATTTGCAAGCAGTTTTTTTACGTCCATAGAATACCTCCAAGGGCAATATATTTACTTATATTATATTATTTAAAAATATAAAAATCAATATTGTAAAGCACTAAAAATTAACAAAAATAACACCAAACGGAGTTTTTGTCCGTTTGGTGTCAAATTTTATTCTGCGCCCTCTTTAACAGCTACAGCATCTGCTGCCTGAATTTCGGGGTCGTAAGAAATTACAGGTTCAACGTCCTTATTTTTAACCTTGCGGTCTACGTAGTTCTTTGTAATCTTCATTACAAGCGGAATGAGAACAAGAACGCCTATAAGGTTGGGAATCATCATAAGACCGTTAAAGGTGTCGGAAATATCCCAAGCGAGTGACGAGGTGAGCACCGCACCAAAGATAATTGTGCAAACGTGAATAATTCTGAAAACAACCGTAGTCTTTGCGCCGAAGAGGTATTCCCAAGCCTTTGAGCCGTAGTGTGACCAACCGAGAACGGTGGTAAAGGCAAAGAGGAACATTGCAATAGCAACGAAACGCTGACCGATGTTACCCCACGGGAACACCGTATTAAATGCGCCGCCGACCAAGGTTGCATCTGTTAGTCCCTCTACCATAATTTTGCCCGACTGAGCATCGAAAACACCTGAGGTCAGAACAACTAAAGCTGTCATTGTGCAGACAACCATTGTGTCGGCAAAAACCTCAAATATGCCCCACATACCCTGCATTACGGGCTCCTTAACACTAGAATTTGAGTGCACCATAACCGACGAGCCAAGACCGGCCTCATTTGAGAACACGCCGCGCTTAAAGCCGTTGGTCATTGCAACGATAACGCCGCCTATTCCGCCGCCTACGAAAGCTTCAGGGCTGAAAGCGTTTACGAAAATTGCCTTGAAGGCAGGCAGAATATTCTGATAGTTTACGCCGATTATAACAAGGCTGCCCAAAACGAAGAGCACCACCATAAAGGGAACGATTTTCTCAGCAACATTGGCAATACGCTTAACGCCGCCAAGAGTAATAACGGCTGTAAGCACCATAATAAGTGCACCCAAGATAACATTGTAAAGCGAAACACCGCTAAACACCTCAATGCTTGAGAGTGCGCTTACATCGAAGGCAGCCGATACATTGGCAACGATTTTATTTACCTGACCCATACTGCCGATACCGAAGGAAGCGAGCATAGCAAATATGCAGAAAAGCACAGCTAAAACCTTGCCTATCCATTTACAGTTCTTCTTAGCGCCGAGACCGTCGCGCAGATAGTACATTGCTCCGCCCGACCATTCGTCCTTTTCATTCTTGCGGCGATAGAAAATACCTAAAACATTTTCGGAATAGTTTGTCATCATTCCGAAAAAGGCGGCAACCCACATCCAGAAAACCGCACCTGCACCGCCGATGCAGATAGCAGCGGCAACACCCGCGATGTTACCCGTTCCGACCGTTGCGGCAAGCGCAGTACAAAGAGCCTGGAACGGAGAAATAACGCCCTTCTCTTTTCTGTGCTTTAAAACATTTTTGGTGAACATACTTCCAATTGTTTTCTTCCACCAAAGACCTATGCGTGAAACCTGGAACACCTTAGTACAAAGCGTTGTTATAATACCTGTTCCTATAAGCAGGAAAAGTCCAAACGCGCCCCATACTACGCCATTGATACTGCCGTTTATTTCGGCAATTTTGTCAAGAATCATTTTTGACACTCCCTAAAAAAAAATAAAACCGAACTGTGATTACACAATTCGGCAAAAAACAACACTACCCCTAAAAAAGAGGAAATAAACTTTGTCCTTTTGCCTGAGAGATTAGCGAGCAAGTCGCATTGCCCCTTCGGCATCCGAATTTAATCGAACTTCTCCAAAGTGCTATCGGCTTACAGTCCTCATCCCGTAGGACACCTGAAAGTTTTACTTCTTCGGTTGTGCTGTGCACATTTCCTGTAAGCTTCACTTAGCTATTAAATTTTCAATGTTGGTATTATAACACAGAAAAAGCAGAAATCAAGTGTTTTTTGCAATATTCTGCAATTAGCATAAAAACACACGCCACAAACAAGTGTAGCGTGTGGAAGGACACCAAAAATTTTTATATTTGCTTACGCGCAGTGTGCCCCACGCTTGCGTGCAGGGATAATAAGCGCCGCCTTGCGTGCGCGACGAGCGCGAAGCTTTCTTACAATTTTTTCTTCAAAAGCAATAAGCTTTTTCTCCTTTACGAAAGAGAGAATAACCACTGCCAAAAGGATGATTTCAAATATAGTCTGAAGCGCAAATTGTGTTGTCATTTCTTAATTCCTCCCAAAAAGAACATTTGTTCTTTTTCTGTATTTTTATTATAACAAAGGGTTTTTCGTTTGTCAACCCCCTTTTTACATTTTTTATTATAATTTTCCGAGTGTCCCGATAAACGGACTCAGCACACCCACACATTACCGAAAATGTTTTTCGTATTTTGTTTATTCTTTCTATTGTATTTTTATGAAAAATAATGTATATTTATTACATAGAAACCACCATAGGAGGTTATGTATGAACAGAGTTATTACTATAGGACGCGAATTCGGAAGCGGCGGACGCGAGTTTGGCCGCAGACTTGCCGAGGAGCTCTCGATTGAATATTACGACAAGGAAATAATAACCGAGATTGCAAAACACACCCAGTTGTCTGAGGAATACATTCAACAGATAGTTGAGTGCACACCGCACCGCCTCTACCCCATTACCGTAGGACACAGTATGTCCTTTGTGGAGGATTATTCCTTTAGCCAGGCTCAGTCGGTTTATCAGGCACAGGCTACAATATTAAAGGACCTTGCCGAAAAGTCCGACTGCGTTATAGTAGGACGCTGTGCAGACTATATTTTAAAGGACTATAACCCCTTTAATGTTTTTGTATATGCCGACCTTGACAGTCGTGTAAAGCGCTGTGTAGAGCGCGCGACCGATGACGAGCATTATACTGAAAAACAGCTTCGCCGCAAAATTAAAAGCATTGACAAGCACCGCGCAAGATACTATTCGTTCTATACAGGACGCAAGTGGGGCGACAAGTCAAACTACGACCTTTGCATCAACACGACCGACACCGTAATCAAGGATATCGTTCCGATTGTTGCTAAGATGTTTAAATAAGCAAAAAAAGAACTCGAGCCTATACTAGCTCGAGTTCTTTTTTTACATATACATACTTCCACCGAGGATTTCTCCCGTTTCGGCATCTACAAAAACTATACGTGTACCGCACTTAACCTCAATATCATGCTCTACCACCCACGCAAGACGAAAAAAATCCGCCATTTCATACGGGCCGCCATCTTCATAGTAAAAGTTAGGAGCTAAATAGGTAAGCTCTGTACTGAACGGTCCTTTTTCATTATGCTTTTCAAAAATAGGTGCTGAAAGCTCTATCGCCTGCTCACTTGTAACAATAGGCGTACCACCGCTTGTAACCTTGTGCTTACCTCTTACATAATACTGCAGTTCGCCGTCATATGAGCAGAAGGTTATACTATAACTGTTAAGTTCTGTTACCGTTTTGCCGTCAAGCTTAGCTGAGCAATCAAAATTCCAGCTATCGTGCGAAAACCATTCGCGCTTAATACTCATATTCTCAATACCGAGCGCCTTTATTATAGCCTTTTCAAGCGGCTCAAGACTTTCAACCGTATCGTATATTCGTGTTCGGTTTTCATCTACAGAACAGTGCCGCTTATTGTGTATACTATATATTTCACCGTCTAAAAAGAAATCTATTTTATAGTCACCGCAATAAGCTCTTATATACTTGGTATCACTATGCGGCATATCAACAATTTCGGCAGATGTTACCTTGTCAAAGGGAACCGAGAAAAGCTCTAAAAGCGCTTTTTCCTTGTCACTCAAAAGCCCCGATATGTCGCCGTCATATTTGCCTATAATTTTCTCTTCGCTGTCTGATGCATCGAAAACATCGGGCTTGCGCTCGTAATTTGTAAGTATTGGTGCTTTGAGCGTGGGCTTTGCGGTATCGGAAGAGGTTTTATCACTATCCGAACAAGCAAACAGCAAAAAGGCTAAAATCAAGGATAAAGCTAAACAAAATATTCTTTTCATATTTTTCCCTCCCACTATATAAGCCGTAAAAAAATCACATTGGTTGCATTATATACGGAAAGTTTTTTATAAAAAGTATTACCCTCTGCCTGCGCCACCGCCGCCGAAGCCGCCGCCTCCGCCAAAGCCTCCTCCACCACCGAAGGAGCCGCCTCCACCGAAGCCTCCGAATCCACCACCGCCAAAATGGTCGTGGTGATTATGGTGATGGTGGTGATGATGAAAACCGCCAAAAAACGGGTAACGCGGTCTGCCTAAAAAGAGAAATGGCCAGAGCGAGAATCCGCCGTAGCTTCTACGGCTTGCGGAGCGTCCCATTAAGAGCACGAAGAGCACTACCGCCGCGAAGAAGAGGAAAACGGTTACGGCAAAGCCTGCGCCGACGGCAACGGTTGCCATTCCGCCCGCCGCGCCTTGACGGTAGCCGCTAAAGGTATAGTCCTCTGTTTCCTTATAGTAGGTAAGCGGTCCGCCAACACCCGATTCCTTTACCATTGTAACAAGTGAAGCAAAGCATTTCTGCACACCTGCATCGTAATTTTTTGCCGCGAAATCGGGCTCTAAATCGGTATCGAGTATTGTCTTTACCCTGCCTGAGAGGTCGTTAAGACCGTTTCCAACGGCGCAGTAATAATCGTCGTCACCGATGGAAAGCACAAGCAGTACGCCGTTATTATATTCTGCAGAGCCTATGCCCCATTTATTACCAAGCTCGTACGCGTATTCGGACACGCGCTGACCGTCGGTAAAGTCGACGGTTACAACGACAATCTCTGCGCCCAATTCGCTTCTAAGCGACTGGTTTGCCGAAACGATATTAGCCTTGGTCTGCTCAGAAAGCACCGAGGCATAGTCTGCCGCGTAAAATGCCGCCTCGGTCGTGGGGGCTTCGGGCACCGAAAGACCTATGCTTGCAGCCGATGCGCTAAACGAAAGCGTAAGCGCCAATACTGCAATAACAAGCAGTGCAGATATCTTTTTTACCATCATTCTTCCACCTCAAAAACGGGTAATTCGTCCATTCCCGACAATGCCGCAAACGCGCTTGCGGGTACGGTTTTTATAATTCTATTAAACCTTTCAGCCGACTCGTTATATTCATTATGAGCGAGCACCGAATAGTACGATTTTATATTATAGTAAAGCTCTGTGCGGTAAGACTTATCCTCAGCCGTCAGCTCACATTCGCCAAGGCGTTCATAAACCGCTTTCGCGCTATCTATTAAATCATAAATGCTTTCGCCCTGCCCGTTTATTCCATCGGCATTTTCAAAGTCTTCAGCGCTCTTTAAAAGTTCCTTATACGCTTTATCGTTTTCAATATAGCGCTTTGCAACACTTTTAAGATTTTGCGCGTTGATGGCTATTTTTTCGACGGCAAAGCTCGCACTTTCGGCGCTTTTTTCGTAGTATTCGCGCTCTACCGATTTACGCTTAACACTAAGCGAGCGCACACCGCCGAGCACCGATGCTATAACTATCATAACGCACATAAAGGCAACGGCGCGTTTATAAATTTTATCCTTCATATTATTTTTTAATTTCAAGAAGCTTTTGCTTCATTTCGTCCTCTACAATACGCAGACGCTCTTCTGCCTCTGCGCGTTTTGCTCTGCCCTCAGCCTGAATAGCCATAACCTCATCCAGAGTGGAAATGAGGGTGCCGTTAGTCTTTTCAAGCGTTTCAATATCAACTATTGCACGCTCGGACGCCTTTGCGGTTTCGACCGATGCTAATTTAAGCTTTTCGGCATTGGATGCGAGCAACTCGTTAGTCATATCGGCTACCAACTGCTGTGCTTCAATAGCCTGCTTGGAATGTTCAATTCCGAGTGCTAAGAGCATTTGGTTTTTCCAAAGCGGAATGGTGTTTACAAGGGTTGACTGAATCTTTTCAGACATTTGCGTATCGTTAGCCTGAACAAGACGAATCTGCGGTGCCATCTGAATTGAAACAACGCGTGTAACCTCTAAGTCGTGAAGCTTCTTTTCAAAGCGGTTTTTGATGTCCTCCATATCGCGAAGTGCCTGTGCATCCTCGGCAAGACCGCTTTGCTCCGCCTTTTGCTTTAACGCGGGGATTGTGACGGTATCTATCTCTTCCAACTTCTTTTTGCCCGCCAAGATATAAATTGTAAGCTCTTTATAGTATTCAAGGTTGCGCTTATACATTTCGTCAAGCGTTGCAATGTCCTTCATAAGCGTAATCTGATGACGGTCAAGCTCACTCACTATGCGCTCAACATTGCTTTCTGCTTTATCAAATCTGTATTTAAGCTTTGCAAGTGTATTCTTCGTTCTGCCGAAAAGGCGCGCAAGTCCGCGCTTTTCCTCATCTACCTTAAAGCCCTTAAGCTCGGTTACAAGGTCGGTTATCATATCGCCCGTAGAGCCAAAATCGCGCGTGCGTACTCCCTCAAGGGCGCTGCTGCTGAAATCGGCAACCTTTTGTTGCGCATCGGCACCGAAGGCTATTAAAGAATTGGTGTCGGTTACATCAAGTCCCTTTGCGTATTCGTCAACAAGCGCTAACTCGCTGTCGTTAAGTTTTACATTCTCTAAATTCTTATCATTCATTTTCGTCTACCAGTCCTTCCATACGAAGCAGATTATTAAATACGGTAATATCGCTTGAAACATCTATGCTTTCCTGCTCATAAAGGTCGTCCGCTAACTTGGAAAATGCCTTGTTCGCAGTTGAAAGCAGATTTTTTATCTTTTCTTTGGTAGCGTGCACATTTTGTCCGTCTGTGCCCTGCTCCTCCATTTTGTCATAAACCGACAAAAGCTTTAAAAGCGTGGGCAGATAGTATTCCATAAATCTTCGCACCTGCGTGCGCTTTTCGCGCGAGGCATTCACACATTCGAAAATCCGAGCCGAGAGGCTTTCTATGCCACGAATACTGCTTGAAATCTCTTCGTCCTCAATGGCTATATCGGCTTCACGCAAATCAGACAAAAAGCCGTTTGCCGTTTCTTGCCAGATTTCCTCCTCGGTTTTAGGTTTCTTTTCTACCTCTACCGTTATATACCGCGGTTTGCAGCACTTCTTTAAACCTGCAAAAAGCAAAACGGCAATTGCGGCTGGGACCAGAAAATGCCAGAAGAGGTAAAGCGGAAAAATAAGCGCGTATAAAAGGCAGAATATTCCCACCGCTATATACGGCACAACCGACGGCGCCGCTACACGCTCAAAATCCTTTTCCCTTTTCATACTATCACCTACTTTACTCTTTTTATTATATTACAATTACAAATTAAAGTCAATTAAAGCCTCCTTGCATAAGTGGCTGTTTTGTTGTATAATACCTTTGGAGGCGAGAATATGAAATTTACACCCGTTGATAATCGCGGTGCCGTTGAGGCATTTTGTATTATAAAAAGCTGTGATAAAAAGGTGTCTTCAAAAGGCGACACCTATCTTGATATGACGCTGTCCGACAAGAGCGGAGATATAAACGCAAAGCTCTGGAGTTATTCTGCCGCAGAGCACGGCGAATATGTGGCTGATGACCTTGTAAAAGTGCGCGGAACGCTCTCTAAATACCAGGGCGCCGACCAGCTGCGGATTGAGCGCATACGCCCCGTTATGCCGTCGGACAACGTATCACTTGAGGATTTTGTTCAGTCGGCTCTCTACTCGGGCGAGCAGATGTATAACGAGCTTTTACGCATCGTATCAGAGTTTGAGGACAATACTATAAAGAGCATCACAAGCACTCTGCTTGAACAGAATAAAGAGGCTCTGCTTTACTGGCCTGCGGCGTTTAAGCTGCACCACGCAATACGCGGTGGACTTCTGCTTCACACTCTGTCGATTGTGCGACTTTGCGAGAGCGTTTGCAAGGTATATCCCAATGTTGACCGCGAACTACTCATAGCAGGCGCTATGCTTCACGATATTGCCAAAACGACCGAGTTTGAGGTATCTGCTACGGGCACCGCTTCGGGATATTCCGTGAAGGGAAATCTTATCGGTCACTTGGCTGAGGGCGCAATGATGATACGCGAAACCGCAAAAAATCTGGGTGTGGACGGAGAGACCGCTATGCTGCTTGAGCATATGGTGTTATCCCACCACGGCGACCCCGAGTTTGGCGCTTGTATGCGTCCTATGTTCTTAGAGGCTATACTGCTGTCCCAGCTCGATATGCTTGATGCCACGGTTTACGAGGTAAACGATGCCGTTTCCTCACTCGATAAGGGCGAATTCTCGGGCAGAATGTGGGCACTTGACAACCGCAAGATTTATAAACACGACCGCAAGCAGGGTGAAAGCGAATTAAAGTTATTTTAACAGAGAGGAAGTAAAATTATGAAAATTACAAAGGATATGTGCATTGGCGATGTTCTTGATATGGACAATGGCTGTGCAAAATACTTTTTCGAGATTGGTATGCACTGCCTTGGCTGCCCGTCAGCCAGAGGAGAAAGCATAGAGCAGGCGTGCGAGGTGCACGGCACCGACTGTGACGCACTCGTTGCTAAGTTAAACGACTACTTCGCAGAAAAATAATGCCCGTTTTATCTGAACGACTAAAAAAAATTGCGCAGTTTATAAGGGAGGGTGACCGCGTTGCCGACATAGGCACAGACCACGCCTATCTTCCGATTTATCTGCGCGAAAGCGGGCTTTGCCCCTTTGTTATCGCGAGTGACATAAGGGTTAGTCCCTTAAACAGTGCAATGAAAAATGTAAAAAAGGCCGGTGCCGACGGAATTGATTTCCGCCTGTGCGACGGCCTTTTAGGCATTGAAAAGGATGAGATTGATACCGTAGTAATTGCGGGAATGGGCGGCGAATGTATCGCAGGGATACTAAGCTGCTGTCCTTGGGCTAAAAACAGCGGAAAACACTTTGTGTTGCAGCCTATGAACTCACCCGAAGAGCTTAGAAAATTTTTATGTCTTTCGGGCTATACAATAGAAAATGAATGTGCCGTTTTTGACGCAGGGCGCATATATACCGTTATGGATGTATACGCGGTGCCCGACAAGGAAACGCGCAGTGCTTCCTATTATTACACTGGCAAATTAAACCCAAAAAATGAGCGCGACCGCGAGTTCTTAGAAAAGCAGTATATACGGCTCATCGGTTGTGCAAACGGACTTGAAAGCACCGAAAAAAGAGAAGAATTTCTCTTTTATAAAAACGCCGCAGATTACATAAAAGACTACATAAAGCAGGTGTAAGTATGCCGCTTGACGGTATTTTTCTAAAAAACCTTTCTAAAGAGCTTAAAGCGCTTTCGGGAAGCCGAATAGATAAAATTTTCCAGCCGTCGAGGGACGAGCTGGTGTTTTTGCTACGCTCTGCAGGCTTTTCTGGCAGACTGCTTTTATCCGCAAAATCGGGTATGGCACGCGTACACCTTACAAATATGAGTTTTGAAAACCCCGCGGTGCCGCCTATGTTTTGTATGCTTATGCGAAAACACCTGTCGGGTGCCAAGCTTTTAGATGTGACGGTAAACGGATATGAGCGCGTTATAACCTTTCAGTTTTCGGCTACCGACGAAATGGGTGATAGACGGGTGCTCTCGCTCACGGCTGAGCTTATAGGGAACCAGTCCAACATAATACTTATAAACGATGACGGCAGAATTATTGATGCGCTTCGCCGCTCTGATATTGAGCTGCAAACTCGCCTTATTCAGCCGGGTGCTATATATGAGCCACCCCCATCACTTGACAAATGTGAAATTGATAGTGATGCGCTAAAAGACAGCATTTTATCGGCTAAAACGTCCTCGCTATCGGGTGCGGTGCTCGAGAATACCGCCGGCGTTTCGCCGCTCATTGCACGCGAGGTAGCGTACCGCACCGACCCGTTTGACTGTGAGCCGCAAAGCGCTGACAAGGAAAAGCTTTCGGCATCGCTTTCACTGCTGCGAGATTATTCTCAAGACGGCAAGCCTTGTATGCTATTATCTCCCGACGGCAGTCCGCGCGATTTTTCCTATATGCCTATAACACAGTATGGCAGCGAATATAAAACACGGGAATATGGCTCTTTTTCAGAGCTGCTTGACACCTTCTATAAGGAGCGCGACCTTGCAGAACGACTGCGCCAAGGCGCCGCCGATATTATAAAGCTGCTCAAAAATCTGACCGAGCGCACGGCACGAAAGCTTAATTTACGCAAAGAGGAGTTTAAAAAGTGCGCAGACCGCGAAAAGCTTAGAGTTTACGGCGAACTTATAAAGGCTAATCTTTCTCTTATTCCGCGCGGTGTCGACGCCGCGACGGTGCCCAACTATTATGACGAAAATCTGCAAAATATCACTATTCCATTAAATCCTGCGCTTTCCCCTGCTGAGAATTCTGCACGATATTTTAAGGAATACCGAAAAATGTGCAACGCCGAGAGCACACTGCACGGGCTCATAGAGCAGTGTGAGCAGGAGGCTGCCTATATCGCATCGGTAAGTGACGCACTCTCTCGCGCACAGTCGGCCGCTGAGATAGCCGAAATAAAGCAGGAGCTTACCGAAGCAGGCTATATCCGCCGTCCGCGCACAAAGGGACAAAAGCAAAAGGTGCTGCCACCGCGAGAATTTATATCTCCCGACGGATATAAAATTTTAGTCGGCAGAAACAATCTGCAGAATGACACGCTGACACTTCGCACCGCCGCAAAAACGGATATTTGGCTACACACCAAGGATATTCACGGCTCACATACAATAATTCTTTGTGACGGAGAAACGCCGCCAGACAGCACTCTGCTCTTCGCCGCACAAAAGGCGGCCGAACATTCACAGGCGGCGCACTCGTCACAGGTGCCGGTTGATTACACTCTTGTAAAATATGTAAAAAAGCCCTCGGGCGCAAGACCTGGAATGGTCATTTACACACATCAGAACACTATATATGTAACACCGAATGAGGCTTAGCGCTCATTCGGTGTTTTTCCTTTCAGTATATCGCCCGCTATTGCCGAAAATACAGTAAGTATCAGCACTTTTTGCGAAAGAATTGCAAAAAAATCTATGCTGTTCGACACTCCCATAGCGCCCGTGCTCTTAAATATCCCCGCTATGTAGCAGATGCATACCGCAAGCAGCAGCGTGCTTGCAAGACTTCCGAGCAACATAATATATGAAAACAAATTAAATTTTCGCATTTCTTCACCCCAAAATAATCTTAAATTTTAGCAGCGAGGTGTTCAATGCAAAAATACTGGAGAAATTGTCAAAATCGCTCTTTTTTTGAAATTTTTCGGGGTTGATATT
This sequence comes from Acutalibacteraceae bacterium, assembly GCA_045590515.1. Lineage (GTDB taxonomy): Bacteria > Bacillota > Clostridia > Oscillospirales > Acutalibacteraceae > SIG589. The sequence goes on along the minus strand of JAZNRD010000009.1, from coordinate 28,424 downwards.
TATTTTTATATATGATATAATGCTAAATGGTTTTTTGCGCCATAATTTAAGAGAGGAAGAAAGTTTTAATGAATTCTATTTCACTTTGGCAGGTACTTGATATTGTACTTAAGCGTATCTGGATAATTATTCTTGTGGCTGCTCTTTTTGCAGGAGTTACTTATCTTTACTGTGAAAATTTTGTAGAGCCCACCTACCTTGCTGAGTCGGCCGTTCTTTCGACCAACGGCGGTATTACTAAGGAGGAGGCCGAAAGCCTTGAAACCTCGTCCAATACCTCCAGCAAGATAGGAAGCAGTGATATTACCTCTTCGCTTAATCTTGTTGATACATATGTTGATATTTTAAAGACCTATAGCTTTTATGAGGAGCTTGCAAGACAGGATGAGCTGCAGTATTTCGGCTACACACCGACACAACTTCAGAGAATGGCTACCATTGAGCGCCGCTCCGACTATTCTATGTTTATAGACATCGGCGTTCGCTGCAGCGATGCACAGCGCGCCATTGTTATTGCCAACAGCATAGCAAACCTTGCGCCGACCTATGCACAGTCTATGATAAGCAACTCATATGTACTGCCTGCCGACCGTTGCATTAAGGCAACTCTCACCTCACCGCTTACCACGCGCAACGCTATCCTTATGGGACTTGTCGGTGCATTTTTAACGGTTGCACTCTTCGTACTGCTTGCCGCTACCGACAACACCATAAAGAGCGAAGAGGAAATAACCGAGCGCTACAATGTAGCCGTTTTGGGTATAATACCCGACTTTGACACTAAATCTTCTAAGGGGGCAAAGAAATGAGCAACAAAGCTGCATACGAAAAATTAGCTCAGGCATCTAACAACACCGTTGCACAGTTTGCCGTTGTAGAAGCCTATAAAATGGTTCGTACAAACCTTCTTTATCTCCTTTCACAGTCTAACGAAAAGACCATAACCGTATCGAGCTCGGTCGCAGGCGAGGGTAAATCCACAACCGCTATAAACATTGCCGTCGCTTTCTCTCAGCTTGGCTCACGCGTTCTGCTTATAGACTCGGATATGCGCAAGCCATCGGTACATAAGAAACTGCGTCTTTCCAACGATAAGGGTCTTTCCTCTCTGCTCGTCGGTTTCTCCAATCTTGAGGATACGGTAAATTCCGTAAACCAGAATCTTGATGTTATCACCGGCGGACCCACTCCTCCCAACCCGTCTGAGCTTTTAGGCTCACAGGCTATGGTGGATTTGCTTCACGAACTAAATGAGCGTTATGATTACATCGTACTCGATACACCGCCCGTAAACATTGTTCCTGATGCGCTGGTTGTGGCGCCCCACACCGCAGGTATTCTGTTCGTTGTGCGCGACTTTATAACCACACACGACCAGCTCCAGAAGGCACTTGGCGCTATTGAATTTGCAGGCGTTCGCTTCCTTGGCACTATTCTTAACGGCTACAACAACAAGGTAAGCCGCCGCTACCGTTACCGCTATCGCTATAAGTACAGCTCTTATAATTACTACAATAAGTAAGGGGCCATTATGTATATTGACATTCACGCGCACATCCTCCCATCAGTTGATGACGGTGCTAAAAGCACAGAGGAAGCCTTACAGCTGCTAAGAATGTTAAAATCGCAAAACACCCGTGCTGTTTCTCTTTCTCCGCACTTTTACCCCGCAACTGAAACCTCGCTTGAGGAATATAAATCAAGAATAAACTCAAGCTTTGAAAAGCTCAAAGCCGCAAAGAGTGACGACCTGCCCGAGCTTTATCTCGGAAGTGAGGTGCACTATTTTAACGGCATATCTACTTTTTCAGAGATTGACAAGCTTTGTATGGGCAATTCGCATTATATCCTTGTTGAGTTGCCGTACAGAGCTATTACTGCGCGCACCCTAAACGAAATTACCGAGCTTAATCTAAACCGCGGACTCGGCGTTATTTTAGCCCACATTGAACGATATCGAAGATTTGACGGATACGATGCGCTTCTAAAACTTATCTCCGATGGCTTTGCTATCGGTCAGGTTAATGCGTATTCCTTTTTACATATGCGCACAAGGCGTAAAGCGCTTTCGCTCGTCAAGGAGGGCTATGTCGGACTTATTGCAAGTGACTGCCACAGCGCAGAACACAATCCCCCGAGAATCGAAGAGGCAATTTCGGTAATTCGCAAAAAACTTGGAAATTCGTATGTCCATAAGCTGCAAGCGTGCAGCGAAAAATTATATGAAGAAATTAAGGGGATTTTAGAATGAGAAAATTAATGCATGTTTTACATTCGATAAAACATTTGCATTTAGGTCTTCTGTTTTTGACAGATGCCCTCATATTATTTACCGCTTCGTTATTTTCAAATATGCTTATATCGTCGGTTACCGACTTTAGAGTATTAGGAATACGCAATATTATCGGAACTGTGTTTCCGTTTATTTATACACTTTTGGGACTTGCGGTTTTCAGAGTATATAAAATTATGCTAAAGCATATCTCTACACAGGATATGCTTCGCTGCGTATTCGGAATTTTCCTTGCGGCTGTTCTTTCGGCAATTACCGAAACATTTTTCGGTCCCTTCCACCACTCCCTTTTTTATGTTTTATATTTCTTGCTGTCGGCGGTTTGCGTGCTTGTAACCCGAGCGGTATATAACTTTGTTCTTTTTAGATTCAGAGTGTATCACCAAAGCAGCCGTTCTGCGCCAACCCTTATTATCGGCGCAGGCTATACGGGAACACATGTGCTACACGAAATTCTTGTTTCCGAAACGCTTGATTATCATCCCGTAGGCTTTGTGGATGATAACCCACACCTTGAAAACCACGATATATACAATGTTCCGATTTTAGGACCTACTATACTGATTCCCCAGCTTTGTAAAAAGCTTGGTGTGAAGGTTATACTTTTTGCTATTCCCTCCTGCCCCGAGGACAAGCGTAAGAAAATACTTTCTATCTGTGCACAGACCGACTGTGAAATAAAGGTCATCCCGTCTATTTGGGAGCTAAGCGAAAGCAAAAAATTCTTACCCCAAATAACATCCATAAATGTTGAGGATATTTTAGGACGTGACCCGATAAAAATGGACTCGGCCGATATTGCACCCGCACTTAAAGATAAAATCGTTTTGGTGACGGGAGTTGGCTCAATCGGCTCTGAAATCTGCCGTCAAGCTGTTAAATATAAAGTTAAAAAGCTTGTTATGGTTGATATTTACGAGAACAACGCCTACGACATTCAGCAAGAGTTAATATCTGAGGGCTGCGACGATATTGTTTCGGTAGAAATTGCTTCGGTGCGTGACTATGACAAGTGCAAGGCGATTTTTGCAAAACATAAACCCGAGATTGTTTTCCACGCGGCAGCGCATAAACACGTTCCGCTTATGGAAACTAATCCCGAGGAAGCAATAAAAAACAATGTTGCAGGTACATATAATATTGCCCGTCTTTGTGAGGAGTTTTCTGCTGAAAAGATGGTACTTATCTCTACCGACAAGGCGGTAAACCCCACCAATGTAATGGGTGCCTCTAAGCGTTGCTGTGAAATGATTATGCAGTATATGGCACAAAGAGATACAGAGTGCGATTTCGTTGCCGTGCGTTTTGGAAACGTACTCGGCTCCAACGGCTCGGTTATTCCGCTGTTTATTAAGCAGATTGAGCACGGCGGTCCCGTGACGGTAACCCACCCCGATATTATCCGCTATTTTATGACCATTCCGGAGGCCGTTTCGCTCGTGCTTGAAGCCGGCGCAATGGCTAAGGGAGGAGAGATATTTGTGCTTGATATGGGTGAGCCGTTTAAGATTACAACACTTGCCGAGAATATCATAAAGCTTTACGGTTACAAGCCGTATGAAGAAATGCCCATTAAGTTTATAGGTCTTCGTCCGGGTGAAAAGCTGTTTGAAGAGCTGCTTATGAACGAGGAGGGACTTAAGTCCACCAAGAATAACAGCATATTCATTGGAAACCAGATTCAAATTGACGAGGAAAGCTTCATACCGCAACTAAACAAAATAATCGGCATTGCGGGCAATAACGATGCAGACGGCGTTATTTCCGCCCTTAAAGAATTAGTTCCTACGTTTGAACACAAATAAAAAACACCTGCCTTGGCAGGTGTTTTTTTATTTTTCTAATGCCTTAAGCAAATTAAGCTTTGCACTGTCGAACGCCTTTTCATCAATCCAACCGTGGAAGTTGTTATCAAATGCGCTCATAATGTCGGTATATGCATCAGAATTTTCGTTTTTAAGAAGATTCAACAACTCGTAATCGTCAACACCCTTTCTGAGTGTTTCCATACGAATTGAATAGTAAAGGTCGTCACCATCGGGATATACGATATGTGAATCGCCGGCAGGAAGACAAACACCGTCACCATAGGTATGATACTGATTCGTCTGCTCAAACGGATGCTGGTCCTCTTCCATCTGATTCAGTCCCCAGTGCAGATATCCGGGCAGATTATGCTTGGCTGCCACCCAAAACAGCATTCTGCCGCTTGCAAGCGGAATATCCAAAAAGCGCTGATAATAGTTACCCGTAGGTACACAACAGGTATAAAACCATATAGTGCTTCCCTCTTTGGCCGCAGCAATAAACTCTTCGCTTGAATCTTCATAGGTTTTGGAAAGCGGCACAAGAATATCAATATAATCCTTAAACTTGGCAGTTTTTACCGCCTCACAAACCTTTGCGCTCGGAAAATATTCACGCATCAACGAATGAATAGCACCGTATTGCTTCATTCTGCGCGGAATTGCGCTCTCTGGCTCGTCCGGTTCATCGGCTATGTGGAATACTATTTTATCCATCCAACCGTTTCTCTCTGCCATTTTAGCCATTTCGCAGAAGAATACATCGAGAGCCTTTAAACCCTCCTCTGTATCACACACAAGACCATCAAAGCCGAGAACATTCAAATCCTCGTGATACACGCGTTTGCGCGTACCAATCGAGCCGAATTCCATATGCTTAAAGCCTTTACCGAAAAAGAGCTTTGCTATTTGCTCTACTCTTGAAAGGTCAAAGCGGTACTGACCGTTTTCCTCGCTGCAGTCAACATAGTCTGCGGTGACAAGGAAATGGGTTTGATGCATATATAGCATAGCATCAGCATACTTGCGCGCCATTTCCATATGCTTTTCGCTATATGGCTCTGCCCCGTGAAATGTCGCCATATTGTTAAACGAGAACCAATTTGTAAGTTCAAGCTTTCGCTCCGTAGGCAGATTAACATTATATACCTTAAGCTTCACCGAAACTATGCGCTCTTCATCGCCAGACTTAATGAGAATTTTTTTGCAAAACTCTCCGGGTGTGTTTGAAGAAAAGGTTATGTAAAAAGCAATTTTTCCGTCAACGGGTTGCTCGTCACAGTACGGCTTATATGCATCGTACACCTCAAACGGTGCGCGTCTTGTACAGTGCGGCGGCAGTTTTTCCGGAGTAACAGGATAAACAAAAGCTTTATTTCCAAAGCCCTTCAGCTCTTCTGCGGTGTTAAAATTTACGGTTACAGCGCGCAGAAGATTTATAGTAGCAGGTGTACCACCCGATATATCGGTAACAGTTACGCTATCATTAGCAGCAACCAAAATCTGTACGCCAACTTTTGAGTCGAGAACGGTGTTTAACATAACCTCCTCGCCATTATATGGGGCAGTGCCCAGCTGTTCCTCATCAGGAAACAGCCAGACACCGTCATTTTTCAGGTATATATTCATTATTCATTTTCCTTTTTAGTCTTCTTCTTTGCGGACTGGGTAAGAAGAATAACAAATGTAACAACGGATATAACAACGCAAAGGGCAATTACGGCGATGATAGCTATGAACATAACATCGACCTTTGCTTCCTTCTTCTCTGTATCAACAACAACATCGTCGAAATCAAATTCTTCTTCCTCGTTGAATTCCATTCCTACGCTATCCTCAGACGAAGAGCCAACAACGGTCTGCTTATCGCCTGCAGCACCTGCGGCACCGTCTGCGTTTTCGGCAGCCTCACTGCTCGTCAAATCTTCACCGAAGATTTCAAAACCGCCGTTCATTGCGAGGTTCTTATCGGGAGTTTCAATATTATATACGTTGAAATCATCATACTTAAGCCAAGCGCCGCCGGGGTTGTTGGTCCATACGGAATAGTCGATAGTACCCTTGGTTACCTTGACATTATCAATTTTCACCTTAACATATTTTGCAGTAGGTAAAATCTGAGCTACATACTTTTTGCCGTCAGCATTTACAACAAACGATGCGGCGTCAAAGCCATCACTGCACTTAACATAAACCTCAACCGCATAGGTGCCGCTGGGCAGCCCTGCAAGCTCCTGGAAGGTGCTTATGGTATGCTTGAAATTACCGTAGTGAACACCGCAGTAATTTCCGCTGTGCGGGTCGTTTGACATATATGCAACATCGTTGGTAGAACTTGCATAAAGTGTCCACTTATGGAAGAATTTTGAGGATATTACGGTGGGCTTTTCGGTATCAGGTGCAGAGCCTGCTACCATTGTGCCCTCGCCTATCTCCTCAAATCCACCGTTTTTAAGGTAGTTTTTACCCTTTTTATCGGTGAAGGATACATCGTCAACAAGTGCCCAAGCCTTTTCCTCGCTCTCGGTCCAGATGGCTACAAGAGCCTTACCGGTGCTTACCTCAACATCAAGCGAAATCTCGGTCCACTCGTCGTTAATCTCGATGTGAGCACGCTGCTCACCCTTGCCGTGATTTTTTACCGCTATCCAACAGTTAGTCTGACCGCCGCTGGACTTTACATATGCGGTCATTTTATATTTGCCGTTGGCAAGGTCAGTCATTTCCTGGTATGCAGAAGCAGTAAAGCCCTCCATATAACCCTGTGCAAAAGAGTAGTTTCCGCTTTTAGCCTCAGAGCTGAGATAAGAACAGTCAACCTTTGAAGAAACATGCCACTCTGCCGGAAGAAGAGATTCCTCCTCTGCTGCAGAAACCGATACACAGGGTATCAGCATCATTGATAAAATTAAGCAAATGCTGGCAATAAATGCAATTTTTTTCATTATAAAGCCTCCTTCTTATTTGCGGGAGTTCCTTTGTATACACCCTGTCCGAAAGATGTTACATAAAGCGAGCCGTCCACTCCCACCGTAACTGTGTGCGGATTTATGACGGGAAGATTATCGTGCTGTGACATAACGCCGTTCCTTAGCGAAAGCAAACCGTTTTCCTTAGAGCATATAAACAGTTCGTCAGCCTTCTGCGTAACAGAATATACACCGCCATCATAAAGCCTTTCCCAGCTCTTTCCGCCATCGGCGGTATGATATAGACCGGGTTTACCAAAAAGCTTCGTTTGCAGGTCAATAGGCTTGCGTCCTTTTATAGCGTAATCAATGCAATCGAAACAGGAAACATAAATTTCGTCCTTTGTAATCGGTAAAACCGTAATAGGATACTTAATATCAGAAGAGAGCGAAACTCTTTCAAAATGCTCTCCGTCGGTACTGCAATAAACTGCGCCGGGTATAACATCATCCCCGTCCTTTTTAGGCCATACGGTTACAAAAAGGGTGTCCTCGCATACCGAAAGCTTAGCAACATTACTCTCTTCTATGTCGCGGTCGAGTATATTCCAATATTCCTCTGCTTCATCGGTCACATACAGTCCGTGTCCAAAAATTGCAGCATAGGCTTTATTTTTATAATACTTAACATCCGTAACAACTCCGAACGGGCCAACGCCAACCGTATCCTGCGGGCGCCAGGTCTTTCCGTTATCGGTAGAGCAAATTATTCCGCCGCCCCAAGAATCCGTCTGGCGTCTTATCCAGTGCCAATAAGGCAGGTCGTGAACATTGGATGCACCTGCTAAGAGTCTTCCCTTTTCTGTGGGGTGAGGTGCTATGCCGTAAATGTTGGATTTCCACGGATTTCCGTTCCAGGCGTGTTCCCAGGTGTTACCACCATCTTCACTGCGCCAGCCCGAGAAATCGGTCATAGCTATATAGTGGATATTACTGTCGTGAGGGTCAATAACATAATCCCAGGAGGTCATAACCTGAATTCCCGAAGCATCGTAGGCTGCACTTGCCTCGAAGAAGGTTTTTCCCCCGTCACAGCTTATGCCCATTCCCGTAAAGTTTGAGTATATAACCATATCGGGATTAGCCTTGGTAACCGCCAAGCACGACGGGGTGCAATGCCAGCCCCATCTGCCCGATACCCAACTCTTTTCAAGATTGCACTTTTCATTCTTTGGATGCTGGAAAAGTGTAGGATTAAAGGTCTTACCGTTATCAGTGGATAACAGTATGGTACTCATATCGTCGCCCTCATAATGTGTGTGGCTGCCGAAGAAACCAAGATAAATCTTGTCATCTACCGCCGCAACATGACGAAGCTCACCAAAATCAGGTCTGTATAATAGAGAAATTTCTCCTGTTTCAAGGTCTGCTTTATAAAGTTCTGTTTTGGTAGTGAAGTATGCGAGCGAATCGCACTTACAAAAGCCTAAAACCTCACAGCTCTTTACAGCCTTAAAACTGTTTCCGCCGTCAAGACTTAAATATACCGTGTCGGTAGTGCAAAGCAGAATGGTTTTCTTGTATATAGCAGCTCCTACGGCACGCTTTTCGGTTTCAAACAAGGTTTTGCCGCCGAAACTTTTAAGCACGGTGCGCTCGTTAGCTGAATCGTTATACGCTAAAACGCCTGCGCCGTCGTTATCAAAATCTATACGCGACGGGCCGTGCCCCATACCGAAATTGTCTGCCTTTTCGAAGGTTTCGCCGTTATCACGCGATACAAACAATCCGTTCCAGGCGCCAAAATAAACGGTGCCCTTCTCGGTTGGATGGAAGGTTATCGGCGTGATGTTGAAATCACAGCAAAGCCTTGACAAAATGTGTCCGTTTATAAGCGTAAAGGTCTTTCCGCCGTCGGTACTGCGGTACGCGCCACCCATATCACTTGCACAGAACACGATATTTGCATCGTGCGGCGATATGGTTGCCGCCAATGTCTGGCCGCCACCGGACGGACCGATGGCTGACCAGTTGTAATCACTGTTGCGCTTCATTTATTTTGCATTCCCCTCGTAGATATAGTCGATATCAAACTTATCCTTATTCTCGTGGAATTTCTTATTCTTGTACTTGTAAAGGTCGCCAAGGCCCATTTTTTCGATAGCCTTTATTGCGCTATCGTAAATCTTTATCGCCTCGTCCTCAGAAGAAGCGCGCATCATCTTAACCTCTTCCTGATTCCAGTAGCTGTCAATCTTGGTCTGGAGTGCAAGAAGGTCACTACCTGCTTCGGGCTCAACAAGCTCTGCACAGCGAGCATCATAAACATGCTCTCTATAGAAATCGTTTATCTGTCTGTCGGCAATAGCAACAGGTGTGTTAAGAATCGGGTTAAATCTCTGATAGGTTGACCAGTTAAACATCCAGGAGAAGTAACCGAAGCCATACTTATTAGCAGCAGAGTTGCGGTCGTTAATAATAAGGTCAGCAGCCTCGTCTGTATATTTTACTCGTCCGTTATCATCAAACTCGTAGGTTACGCCCTCAACACCGTAGTAGCTGAGAAGCTGACCCTCGTCCGTGGTCATATAGTTGAGGAAGCGGATAACTCTATCCGGAATTTTTGTGGTTTTGGGAATTGCAAGCCAGGTCCAACCGGATGTTGAAACTGCGGTGATTGCAGGTTCGCCGCCGTCCTTAGATTTCGGCGGGTCTACTGCTACAAAGTTTGCATTGGGGTCAGCCTTTTTAAGCTCTGCCAAATTACCGCAGGTCTGCTTATCAAAGAGCGAGAAAACAGAAGCATTATTAAGCTTGTTGTCAACGAGGTCGCTGTTTGCGGTCCAAGCGTCCTCAGGAATTAAGCCTTCGCGATACATACGGTTAATAAAGAGAATTGCCTCTTTATATTTATCGTGCTTGCGAACCTCTACCCAGTTACCCTTTTCGTCTTCGAGAGCCATACCAAAAAGCTGCGCTATACGAAGCGGGTGGGGCTGTGTATAGAAATATACAGGAGCAACAACGCTGCCGTTTACGGTAAGTCTTGCATCCTTTACCTTTTTAAGTGCCGAGATAAAGCCATCCTGAGTGCCGAAATCGGTAAGTGCTATTCCTAAGCGCTTGCAAAGGTCTTCACGAACTATGTACTTGTTGTGGTATTCGAGCTTTACAACACCAGGATACTTTTCCATATCCTCTACTGCACCAAAGTAGCTGGGATAGCCGTAAAGCTTTCCATCCTCATACTCGTACCAGGTGTGCATTGACTCCGGTATTTTCATATCTGGAGCATACTTTTCTATAAGTGTGTCAAAATCCCATACCATACCGTTTTCTTCAAGCTGGTAGCGCAGGGGGTTGTCGATAGAGTTAAGTACGATTATATCGGGCAGCTTCTGGGTTGCAACCATAGCGGTTAAACGCTCATTATTACCCGACTGAATCTTAAGCGAAACACCGGTTTTATCAGTAAGGTGACCCATACTGGCGATATTGGTGTTCCATTTATAGCCATAGCCTTCAAGTCCTACATAAACCGAAATCTCGGTGGGTGTTGTGTCCCAAGTATAGCTTGGTCCCTCGCCTGTTATTTCCTCAGGCAAATCGGAAATCATAACTCCCGTATCCTTGCCGCAGGCTGAAAATGCGCCTACAAGCAGTACGATACAAAACAATAATGCAATTACTCTTTTCATAGCTTTTCTCCTTATTCTTTAATAGAACCTATCAAAACACCCTTTACAAAGTGCTTTTGGATAAATGGATAGAACAGCAAAATCGGAAGACTGATAACCACCGTTGCTGCCATTCGAACAGTCTGTGATGTTACATTTATAACCAAATCGGGATTTGCTAAAACACCTTGATTCAGCATTTCGTTAACATTCTCTGCCTTTGTTATCATATTGTAAAGATAATACTGTGCGGTTTGAAGCATTGGGTCACTTGTATACATAAGTGTATCGTAATATGCATTCCAGTGCGCAACCGCGTTGTAAAGAACAATGGTCATTATTACGCCCTTCGACATAGGCATAACTATCTGAATTAGTGTTCTGTACTCGCCGCAGCCGTCAACTCTTGCCGCCTCGAATACCGATTGTGGCAACGAGCTTATAGAGTTTCTGACAATTATCATATTGTAAACGCTAAAGATTCCAGGTATTATGTAAACCCAAAATGTATCCATAAGTCCAAGCTTATCGTACAATATAAAGGTGGGGATAAGACCGCCGCCGAAGAACATTGTTATAAGCATAAATATTGAATAAAAATTCCTGAACTTAAGGTCTTTGCGCGTCATACCGTAGGCAACCATAACGGTAAAGAATACACTTATTACCGTGCCCATTACGGTTCGTAAAACGCTTATTAAAAATGCATAATAAATCTCGACATCGGATAAAACCGACTTAAAGTTATCAAATGTTGCATTTTTAGGCCAAAGCAGGTTTTCGCCATTCATAAAGTCGCTACCGTTACTAAAAGCACCGACTACGCAATACCAAAATATATAAAAGGTAATGATTGTAATAATGGACATTATGGCGATGTTAATAATGTTGAAAACGTTATCTGATAAACTTCGCCTTTTCATTAGAACAACCCCTTATCTGTCAATTTCTTAGATGTGTAGTTTGCACTCAAAAGCAGTATGAGTCCAACTATTGATTTAAGCAAGCCTATTGCCGTTGCGTAAGAGAAACGGTAGTTTGAAATACCTACGTGGTAAACATACATATCTATCGTTTCACTCGCTGTATAGTTTAGCTTATTCTGCATAACCAGCGTAACGGTGTTGCCCGAATCCAAAATATTACTTATCGCAAAGATAAGCATAATGACGATAGTGCCCGAAATTCCGGGAAGCGTTATATTCCATATCTTGCGCCAACGTCCGGCACCGTCTATCTCGGCAGCCTCATAAAGTTCGGTGTTTATGCCTGCAATAGCGGCTATGTAGATAATGGCACCCCATCCTATGCCCTTTATAAGCGAGGCGATAATTATAACACCCCAATAATAAGCCGGGTCGCCCATAAAGTTTATGGGTTTTTCAATAAGGCCTGTTGCCATAAGGACATTATTAAGCATTCCGTCATCACCGGCCGAAAGCATCTGAATTATGATTCCGCCGAAGATTACCCACGAAACAAAGTGTGGCAGGTAAGAAATTGTCTGCACTATCTTCTTGAACCACAGCGTTCTGAGTTCGTTTAAAAGTATGGCAAACATAATGGTTGACGGGAATGAAACCGCCAAACTTATAAGATTCATACCCAAGGTATTCTTCATTATCATTGGGAATGCGGCATCCTCAAACAACTCTTTAAAATACTTAAATCCTACAAATTCACTTTTGAAAAAGCCCACAACCGGATTGTAATCTATAAAGGACATAAAAACTCCGACCATAGGTATATAGCTGAAGATAATCAAAAAGACTATTGCCGGCAATACCATACTCTGTATTTCCAACTGAGCTTTTAGCTTATCCCTGCTCATCCTGACCTTCTTCGTCTTCATGTCGCTTCACCTCTCTCTCTTCTGAAACTTCATTTTTATACTCAGTGGGCCATTTTCCTGTACATTTGTGAAAGGCGCGACTGAAATTTCCTGCATTGTTGTAGCCCATTCTTGCTGCGAGCTCACCAATTCGTATGTTGCTCTGTTTAAGAAGTTGCTCACAATATCGCATTTTTTCCGACATAAGGTAGTTCGTAAACGACTGCCCCGTCATACGTTTAAAATATTTTGAAAAATAGCTATAATCCATTGAAACATGGTTTGAAACCTGAACAAGCGATAAATTTTTTTCGATGTTTGCCTTAATAAACGCCTTCGCGTCCTCAATAACATCGTAATGGTCATCGCGCGAGCTTCTGATTTCAGCTATACACTTGTTTATGGCAGACTCAAGCACGCTGAATTCAAGCGGTTTCATAATATAATCGAATATTCCAAGCTTGAACGCATCTCGGACAAAATCGTAGTTTCCGTATGCACTCACGGCGATAATTCGCGGTGGGTGCGGTTCGCTCACTACCTTTTCTATAAAGGTAAGTCCGTCCATTTCGTCCATACATAAATCGGTCAGAATAATATCTATCTCATTCTCACTTAAAATATCCAACGCGGTGTATCCGTCATATGCTAAAAATGTTTCTGACTCGCCTATGGAGGTCATACGTTTTATCATCATATCTAATGTTTTACATATAACCTCTTCATCGTCCAGAATTAAAAGACGAAGCAAACTATCTCACCCCTCAAATTAATTTATATATCCGCCCTGTTCCCTTCTCCGAAATTGCAGGGTATCTGGAAGGAAATAAGTGTATTTCCCTCATCAGTTCTGCCAACCTTCAGTCCGCTTGACTGGGAATAGAACAAAATAAGCCTGTGATTTATATTTTGAAGTCCTATAGATTTACTGTCGGACTCAGACTGCGGTGCATTTATAAGCTTTTGCATTTTTTCTATGTCCTCATCGCTTAATTTAACACCGGTATTGCTTATTAAAAACTTAATACTGTCGTCGTGCTTTTCAACCTTTACCGTAATTTTTATCGGGCGGCCCTTAGGCTTGCCGTGGCGAATTGCATTTTCAACAATCGGCTGAAGCACAAGCCTTAACATTTTAATATCCTTAAGCCTTTTATCAACCGAAACCTCAAACTCAAGCTCTGACGGATTCATACGGTAACGCTGGAATTCTATATACGACTGTAAATGCTCTATTTCCATTTTAATACTGGTATGAATAGATTTATCATCAATACCGTACCGCATTATTTTACCGAGCACCGCAACCATATCACTGATTTCATACTGTCCGTTTCGCTCCAGGTGATATTGCACAATTTGTAAAGAATTGCAAAGCATATGGGGATTAATCTGGCACTGCATCGCCGTTATCTGAGCATCACGCTGTGCAAGGTTCTTTTCCACCCCATCGTCAATGAGCAAATGAATCTGCTCAACTATATCGTTAAACTTTTCAGCTATTATCGAAAGCTCGAATCGTGACTCGGTAGATACATAGCCCTTGAAATCGTTGTCAACCGTTGACTGTATCTGCGCTATCATACGGTTGGCATCCCTTATAACCCTATAAAGCAGGATGAAATACATTATTATAGCAACCGCCATAAAGCACACAAAGAGCACTATAAACGCGGTTATATAACCCAAAGACGCATTTCTGTCCACACGCAGAACTACGGTTACATCAAGCTCGGATATGCTTTCCTTTACGGCTATATGCTTTCCAAACCGCTTTGTTTCGCCTTCAAAATTCGGCATTGACTCGGAGGTGGAGGTATATATAACATCTCCGTCAGAAATCCATACCTCTGCCATTCCATACACATTCTGCGGTATGAGCATATCGGCCGACATTTCCATTGTAAGCAGTGCCAGAAGCTCATCGCCGTAGAAATTGTATATGCCCTGAACATAGTATATCCGTTTTTCTGCACCTTCGCCGTAGAGCACCCAATTACCTTTAAGTGTAGAAATAGATTCCTCGAAAAATTCAAGCTTTTCACTTTTGTCAAAGTGTCTGAAAATGCCGTAGCCCTCCGGAATGGTTTCGTTTTTCATATAAACTGAAAATTGACTTACGGCAGAGCCCGTCGCAACCTGAACGGTATGCACGCGAGAAAGTATTTTTTCATTGTAGGTATAGTAATCTGATGCACTGTATGGCTGTGAAAGGAAACCCATAATTTCAGTGTCATAACAAAGCATAGCCGAAAGGTTTACTATATTATCCATATTGGTCTGCGTGGTAATCGCAACCGAATCCAGCAATTCATTGGCGTTTTCAAGCTCATCACGCTGGCTTCGGTTGACCGCATAATAGGTTAGTAAAACCGTCATAAGAAGCATTGGAACAATAATCAGCAGCGCATAAAAACGAACTATGACATTAAGGTTAATCTTCTTAAAGGATTTACCGAACAGGCTAAAAAAGCGTACACTAACCCACGCCGTGACCTTTTTTGCCACAGCACAAAGCTTATTCCAGAGCCTTTTTAGTCCGTCAATCATATCTTACCTCACTTATCCCCTTTTGCGTCTGAGTACGAGTAAAGTTATATTTACCGATACTATAAGGAGCATTACAACCGCTACGATAAGTGCGGGAAGCTTGTATTTTGAATAATCAAACTTGTCGGAATCAGACGAAGGAGTTTCGGTATCAATAACTATATCCTGCTCTGTGAAGTCCTCCATCTGCGATTTATCGTTTATGAAGTTTACAATACCCAAAACATCTGTGTACTGCCACGACTCACCGAGAGGCGAATTCCAACAAACAATACCTGTACGGGTGCCTGAACCGTTATCGTCGTTTATCTGCATCTCGAAGCCGATTTGTGCACCGTACTGAGGGGTTATTTCATAGAACGGAACGGCCATTTCGATTATATAACCGTTGTCAGAAAGCGATGTTCCGCCAGTAAATCTTTCGTAACCCTTACTGTAACTGTTACCGCTACCCGAAAGGTCGTTTTTCTTTGCACCTACACGCCACTGGGCGCAGGTTTCGTTGTGCGGTATCCACAGACCGTCGCGCTGGTTGCGTTCGTCAAGAACAACCTCAACCGAGTCACGCAAGTAACCTATTGTTTCATTAGCGTAGGAAACGGCGTGGTCCTTAACCTGTGCTAAAACATAAAGGAACTCATTATCCCACATCAGCTTTGCAGTAGCGCTTACGGTGGATTTATTACCGCTTACATAGGTAAAGTTACGGGTTTCAACATCGAAGGTTATTGCGTTTTCCCATATATCGTCAATAACACCGTCAACCGTCGGTTTGCCGTAAACCGCAAAGGTTTCTTTGGTCTCGGTTTCCATTGCCGAAGCGGTAGCGTCGAATACATCGAAGCCGCTGTTTATAAGCAAATTAACGCCGCGAGCATCTTCCTTAACAAGATAGGTTTCATCAATCTTTACATAGCTATCCGCTTTTCCGTCCGTAGCGATAATAACCTCGCAGTCGTTATCGGTAACATTTATTCCGGAAATTTCAAAATACTCGTAACCGTTAGTCTTCTTAATTTCGCCAACATAATCCTTGTCACCCTTAACGGTGATAGTCGATTTGTTGTGTGTGCCGTTTGAATTTACATAGGCATAGAAGGTGTAAACACCGTTTTCTATGTTTTCTAACTTTTGTGAAACGCTGGTGTTAAAGGGAATACGGTCGTACTGGCTTAAGCAGTATTTTCCGCTATAACCGATAGCGTCTATGTACGATGCGCTCTTGTCGCCGTCAACCGTCCAGTCAACAATCTGATTGGTAACAAGTATTTTTTCAAACACATCTACGAGCGCTTTCTCTACCGTTACGGTAGCACTGACAGTAACGCCCGACATTTTGCCGTAAACAATATAGGCACCCTCTTTGTCGATTGCCTTTACATCGTTCCACTGTACTTTTACAAGCTCTTCTGTTCCGTCAGTAAGGCGTACGGGAATATACTTAGGCATCTGCGGAACCGTACCGGTGGATGCGCTTACAAAAACAGGATAAATATACTTTATCTTGCCGACGGATATAGAATCGACACCCTTTTTGTTAATCTCGGTAACACCGGCACCGCCGTATGCACCGATATTGGGCTTTGCGGCATTTATTTTATTACCGAAATAATCTACCGTGCCGCAGTTTTTAATGGGGATTCCTGCACCAAGTGCTATGGAGCCCGCCTTTAACATATATCCGTCAACCGTGTGGATACCAAATCCACCACTTCCGGGAGCCACAAGACCCGGGTCGTCAGTAATCTTTTGCGGGTCTTCAGGCTCGGTCATCGGGTGGTTGCCGTACATTATATTGTTTTTGATTTCAATATCAATTTCGCCTAAATCGTAATCGCCTGTACCGAGGTTATAAATAAGGTTGTTAGCAAAAATTCCGCCCTTTGCCCAGGCGCCGCCCCAGTCCCAGCTATCGATTACCTTTGTGGTATTACCCTCACCAACATATATTGTGTTGTTGAAGAAGTTGGTGTTTTCTATGTTACCCGAATAGATAATACCAAGGTTGCCGTCGTTCTGGCTTATGTTATAGCGTGCGTATGTATTTCTGGTATAATATCCGCTTTTCGCACCCTCACCGGGCGAGCATACAAGCAAAAATCCACCTTCGTTATCGTGACTGTAATTGTACTGAACTACTGTATTTTCCGAGAAGCTGTCAACATCGAAGCCCTCGCCGTCGTGGGTGTAGCGGGTATTATAGGCTTCGTTGTGCTGAACTATTGTATCGGTTGAGGTATATGTCCAGATACCTGCGTTTGCGTCGGATGCACGCGCATTACAACCCTTGGCTGTGTTGTATTCAACAAGGGCGCCCAAGCAGTTCTTAACAACAATTCCGTCGCCGCCTATTGAATCCAAAAAGTTTCCTCTTATAACTACATTTGTAGAGGGGTACCAGGTTCCCGGCTCATACTCACCTAAGTTTTTGTTACTCCAGGAACGGAAAGCATCAAGTGTTATACCCGTTCTGTCAACATTTCTGATTGTGTTGTTTTCAACCAGAATATCGTTATAGTTGGTCTTAATAGCCGTTCCTGTAACCGTAAAGAATATACCGCCGCTGAGCTTAGTCCTAAGGCTTCCCGCAACATTGTGAATATAACAGTTGGTCATATAAATATGGTCTACCGTTCCATAGTCCGATGCCAAAAAGCGAACGGCATAGTTTACCTTCGGATTGTTGTTAGAGGTAATTTCAAGATTTGAAAACTCAAAATATTCCTGATTATAGAGTGTAACGATGGTAGAGTTTCTGCCGTCAGCTATAATTACGGGTTTGGGACCGTTACCATACATATCTACGCGTATGGGAGCACCCTTTTGACCGCTGCCCTTCGGGAAAAGCTGACCCTTATAGGAAGTTCCTGCTTTGAAGAGAATTTTATCTCCGGGGCCAAACTGGGTATTGTTTACCTGGTCAAGCGTCTTCCACGCGTTGCGTGCAGATGTACCCGATGCAGTATCGGAGCCGTTTACACTATCAACATAATATGTGGTTCCTATACCCTTTGCCTCGACCTCTACTTCCGAAATAATGCCAGCCGGGCAAACTATAACTGCAAACAGGATAACAGCCGCTAATATCGTCCGTACCCCTTTGCTTATTAAAGATATAGTGTGTTTTTTGTTAAATAAATTTTTCAAGCTGTTCACCAACCTAAACATTATTTCTAATAAAGTTTTATTTTATCAAATTGCTTTGTTGTTTGCGTATTTTGTGTTTTTAATATCTCGTCTGTTGCCAATGAAATTTTTTCGTCGTAAAAACGGTTGCTGACGCTATCCTTGCAATCTTCATAAGGTTTTATCTCACCCTGCTTGTAGCTAACCGTTCTGAAAAACAAAAGCTCTGTTTCGTTTTCCGCAAAGGCTTCCTTGCCGTTTCCGTTCATAGCGGAAATTTTTTCTCCCAAGTCAACAAGAACGCCCATACCCTCTTCATATTTTGACGAATAAGCATCGAGGGTTATTTGCTTATAGTCTACTTTTTCCGCCATATTTCCGTCGGCAGCATCCTTTATAAGCTGCTGTGCATTTGGCTCTGTTTTATTTACGCCGTAGCGGTCAAAAACATAAACATCGGTTTCTCTGAATTCGTCGCCGTGCGAAAGATAAAACTTATATATCGCTTCGGCGTCTTCGTCTGATTTCATTTCTTCTACAACCTGCTGTCTGTAAATAGAATGCAGATATACATAATAGTCATATTTCGTATAGCTTTGTGTGCCATACTGAATTTCGTTTTGATTGGTTGCGTTATCCTTCTTTTCTTTATACGCCCTGCCAAAGTCCTCCCACGACCAGTCGTAAACATCATACTCGCGGAAAAGCCGTTGCCACGCGGCGTATTCGTAAACCTTTTTGCAGGTTTCACTTAATGCAAGCTGTTTAAGTGTGCTGCCCTCATACTCGGTTTCATAAGGGTCTTGACTGTCTTCGTTTACGAGCGAGAGTATTTTCCCCCTCACCTCGTTCTCGAAAATCATTAAAAATTCCGATTCGGTAATTTTGGTGTCATCCACCATAAGTACCACCCTGTCCCGTGGCAGCCAAATACATAGCGCCACGGCCGACAGAATGATGAGCACAGAAAGGAGAATAAGAGCAGTTTTTTTAAACATTCAAATTCCCCTTTCTGTCAAAATTTATTTTACTCGCTTCTTTTTTTACGCTTAATTGTTATTACAAAGGTCATAACAGAAGCCAAGAACAACATTACTGCACCGTAAATAAACGGTGTATCACCCGTTGCAGGTGTAGTGTCTGTTGAGGTGTTTCCGCCGGAGGATGTTCCACTGCCCGGTTTATAGGCTGTGCTGCCTGCATTTCCGGTAGAGGTAGATGCACGCTTAGCTCTGGGCGGCAGACGGAACTCTGTCGAGAGTACTATGCGCTCAAAGTCGCCATTGTCTACAAGGTTCTTTGTGGTGCCATTCTTTATGAAGGTAACATCATCAACTATCAGCCACTGACCTGCAAGTCCGTCGGCGTAGATAGCGAGGGACGCCTGACCGCTTGTAACCTCGATTCCCGAGATAGTTACCGTCGCAAAGCCGTATTCATCCATAACAATAGATTTCTGAATCTTGGCTGTGCTGTCGTCCTTATTGTGCTGATTTACAGCAATTACGGCGCTCTTGTAGCCGTTTGAGAGAACGCGAACGGTAGCGGTGTAAGTACCGTCCTCTAATTTCTTTATGTTCTGAGTGATGCTTCCTGTAAATGCGTTTTCTGCATTGTAGAAGATTACACCCGAACCCTCGTCAAGCTTAACAAGACCAACACTCTGGTCAAATGCAGAGCCCGAATTCTTAGCAACCCAAGATTTCCACTTCGGAACAGCTCTCAGATACTGAATATCAAGTTTTGAAGGGTCAAGTTTTTCTACGACAGGCTCGGTCTTTGTTTCAAAGTCACCGTTTACTACAAGGTTTTCGCTTCCGCCCTGCTTTACAACAGTGGCATTATCTACCATAATCCATTCGCCTGCAAGACCGTCCGCATAAACCGCGAGGGAAAGCTGTTCATTTGTAACCTCTATACCTTCGATTGTTACGGTTTCAAAGCCGTCCTCTCCTGCTACTATAGACTTTTGAATTTTAAGGTCGGTGTTATCCTTGTTGTGATTATTTACTGCAACAACTGCACCCTGGTATCCGTCGGTACGAACCTGAACAGATACATCATATTTGCCGTTTTCGAGCTTAATATGCTGAGTTATGCTTCCCTCGAACGCCTTGTCAGCGTTGTAGAAGATTACGCGGTTGCTGTCCTCGTAATTTACATAGCCTACCGACTGGTTAAATGCCGAATCAGGATTCTTAGGCACCCATGATTTCCAGTAAGCAACCTTTTCTACGCGCTCAATGTTGAGGGTTGACGGGTCAACCACCGGCTTGAGCTCTTCAAATCCGTTATTGGCTAAGAGATTTACCGAAGGATTATTCTTACGGTAAAGCTTAACATCATCAACCATTAACCAGTTGCCGTCATTACCGTCATTATAAATTGATGCGGTAATCTTGCCCGAGGTTATCTCAACCTCGCGCTCAATGCGTGTCCAAACACCTGTCTGCGGAACTGCTGTAACCGCCTGTGCGTTTGCGTTGGTCGAACTATAATCTCTTACAACCAAATTCGCGGCATTCTGACCGCCACTTGATTTAACCCAAGCAGATACAATGTACACACCGTTTTCAAGTCCGTCTACGGTCTGTGCTACATAGGAGGTCTGTTTGCCGTCGTTTACGAAAGCAAATGCGTAAGCGCCGTTCTGTGCCTGAGAGGTTAAGAATGCCTCGTCCTTGCCGGTTACCTTCCAGGCGGAAGGCTTGCCCTCAGCCTTGGTCGGAGCTTCGGTCTGCGGTACAAGTTTTGTTTCAAAGTCACCGTTAAACGCGAGGTTTTCGGTGGTGTCAGCCTTAGAAACGATTACATCATCAACAACCAACCATTCGCCTGCAAGACCGTCAGCATAAACCGAAACGGTGATAGCGTTGTTGGTAACAGCAATATTTTCAAGCTTAATCTCGGTCATTTCGGTGCCGAGAACATTTATAGCCTTTTGCTGCTTTTCATTGGGGTTTTCAGCGTTGTAGCCCTGAGCTGCAACTACGGCGGATTTATAACCTGCCGTACGCGCCTTTACGGTTACATTGTAGTTGCCGTTTTCAAGCTCGGGTATTTTCTGGGTTATGCTTCCTACGAAGGAATCGGTTGCATTGTAGAAGATTACACGCTTGCTGTCATCCTCGGTTATAAATCCGACAGAGTTGTCGAAAGTACCGTTACTGCTGCCGCCTACCCAGGATGTCCAACCGTCAACACCATTTGTGTACTCAATCTGGAAGGTGTCACCTGTTACATATAAATCCTCAAAGTCGCCGTTCTGCAAAAGATTTACAGACGGAGTATCCTTGCGGAAAAGACAAACATTATCAAATACAAGCCAGTCGTTCTGATTGCCTACGACATAGAATTTTACATCTGCTTCGCCGGTGTTAACCTCGAACTCGACCGCAATGGGAGTCCATATTCCTGTTGCAGGAATTTTTGCAAATGCATTTATTCCGTTTGTGTTCTGTCCCTGTACAAGCATTGTAGCATCGGTGTGACCTGCGCTGCGTTTCGCGTATGCTGTAAGAACATATTTGCCGTCGGTAAGGCCGCTAACCCTTTGTGAAAGGGTTAAAGTCTGTGCAGCAGTGTTGTTTACAGCATATGCGGCGGTGCTTGCGTATCCGTTTTTAGATACATAAGCCATATAGGGGTCGCCGTCAGATGCGGAAAGCTGCCAAACCTGAGCGTTATCGGCAAGCTTTTCGGGAGCAGCGGTTGTAACCTCATACGAAGTTTCAAAATCACCGTTCTTTACATAATTGTTTGTATCCTGAATATCGGTGCGGGTAAGGGTTACATCATCAATAATAAGCCACTCGCCCGCGTTACCGTTTGCGTAAACGGTAAGGTCTACGCGGTTGTCGGTTACGGGGATGTTTGCAAGAGTTACTGTGCTCATTTCAAAGCTTGCATCCGTTGAGAACATTGTCTGCATCTTTGCTCCGCCGTAGTTCTCGGCCGCAAGAGAGGCACCTCCGTAGCCGGGTGAACGATATTTTAATGTAGCGGTGTATGTACCGTTTTCAAGTCCGTAAATATGCTTTATGATACTGCCCTGGAAAGCCTTATCCTTGTTGTAGTAGATAAGTTGTGTGTTTTGGCCGTCCTTTATCTTACCTACCGACTCTGCTAAGGTAGAAGCAGGGTTTTTCGGTATCCAGGTAGACCATTCCTCAAGCTCATTTATTCGGGTAATTGTGAAATCCTCGCCCGACGGGAACTTAAGCTCAAAGCCGCCGTTCTTCATAAGGTTTGTCTTATTGCTGTCGGCAGTTTTATAAACCGTTAAATCGTCCGCCAGAATAACATCGTCAACCTTACCGACAAAGTAGAGGGCAACATCAACTGCGGTCTCGTCTGCCGCGGTGGTAAATGTTTTAGTAAACTTTGTGTACTCTCTCGGTGTGCCAAAATTTATCTTGCCGCGTGCACCGTTATTAGGTCCGATTAAAACCTGTGTGGTGGTGGGCGCACCGATAGTCTTTAAATATCCCTCGAAGGTATATTCAGTTTGCGGCTCAAGTCCGGTTACAATATTCTTATATGTATAAGAAAGCGAACCGCTTGTTTTTGTGGTGTTTGGGAATGTAAGCGCAAGTGCTGCACTTCCGCTGTTAGCAGCGGTGGTTATATAATTAACCTTTTGGGTTTTGTCGCCACTCCACGCCTGCTCCCAATACGGAATGTATTGGTCGCTTAGTGCAACGCTGTCAAGCGGAGCTATAACGGGATGCTCCTCAAACGAGCTATCGTAGATGCTGTTGTGCTTACCGGTGTCGTTTTTGGGATAAGCAAAAACATCATCAATATATAGGTAGTTGCCCGGTTCACATTTAACATTTATCCAATATTTTAAATAACCGTTTGCACACCACTTATTAGCTACTGCACCATTTATCTCAAAAGGTGTCCAATCAGAGTATGTGGTTTCAATGTTGGTCAAGGTTTGATACTTTTCATTATTAAATACAGTAACATTACCACCCGACAATGTGCCACTGGTCTTCATATAGAGTCCGTAAGTTACCTGAATATCTGCGGTTGTAATTACCGGAACCTTAATTTCAAGAGTGAAGTCAGTCGCAACCTTGTCACTACCGATACGCAGAGACTTGCTTCCGGTTTTGGAAACGCCCGAAACAACCTTTACAAACTCGCTATCGTGGTAAAATGCACTCTTGGCATTCCAAACTCCGCGCCAACGCTCAAACGAGCTGTCGGGGTTGAGGTGAACAGCAGCATTATCCGATGCAAAAACATCAATATTGTCAAGATATACATAGTTTCCTGCCTCGCAGGTAATGCCGACATCAAGGCAAAATACGCCCGAATCTATTTTAATTTCATTATTGGCAGACTGCTGCCAATCGGCAGAAATCTGACTTGTAAGCGAATTTCCTATGATGTTTCCGGTGCCTAAGCCGTCTGCGCCATCACGAGCATAAAGGGTTATATCCGTAATGGTACCCGTCGCCTTATACCAAAGTGAATAAGAATAATTCTTCACCTGGGTTACAGGTATCTGAAGCTTTAATGTAAGCTGAGTTTTCTGAGTAGGGTGACCTATTCTGAGCGAATTATTACCCACCTTAACTTCGTCAGATACAACAGCCACAAACTCGCTCGACGGTGCAGAGGAGCCGTTCCATCCCTCACTCCATTCAGGACTTAATATTCCTGCAAGTGGATTAACCTCGCCTGCTGTAGCAGTCAAAGGCATCGGAACACTTACCACGCCTGCAATAAATGCAAGACACAGAATTATGCTCAATATCTTGCGCTTACTGTTTTTCACAATTACCACCTCTAAAAACAAATATTTTTTGTATAAATATTATAACAAACAAGGATAGTATATGTCGATATCATCGTTTGTCTTTTTTATATCACTTTTCGCCAAGGGCAAATATGTGCGCCCAAATTAAAATCTGACAACGGGACCGTAGCCCTCGTCCTTTCCGAACCAATTATTAGGGTCGGGATTGGGGTCGGGAATCTGAGAAGATACTTCCTCATAATGCTCTTCTTCGTAATCCTCCGGGTATTCCGGTTCAAAATCATTACTCGGTGTAGTCGAATCAGAAACTACACCATCCTCCGACTGAGTAGAAGTAGAGCTCGTAGAAGAGGTGTTATAAACAGGCTCTTCTTGTTTGTTGCTTTTGCTTGAAGAACCAAACGATGACGAAATTTTACTGCTTGAGCTATATGAATTCTGTACCTTAGAAGTCGGCACAGAATCATCATCCTCTTCAAAGCCAAAATCTATTCCATCCTCACCGTCGGGGCTGCCATTTGTAGCGTTTGACCCTTTCTCATCAGTGCCCACAACAGCAGAAGAAGCGCCATCATAAGATGACGCTGTTCCCTGTTCGGAAGCAGAACTACCTAAACCGTCTGCGGGGCTGTTTCCACAGCCCACAAACAGCGAAGCAGTTATGCCTATTAGTAATAGAAAGCAAATAGTAATAAATAATGTTCTACGCATAATTCTTACGCGCCAAAATCGGTGCCGTCTTCGTTGTCAACAACTGTCGACTCGTCACAAACATTACCTGAAAGAGCAATTTTCTGAAGCTCTATTTCGGGGGTAGTATATTTTTTCACTTTCGTTGCCTCCTAATTTATTCACCTTGCATTACTTCTGCAAAGGTTGTTGATACTTCGTCACCGTAAACGAAGCGAACATTGCCGTCTCCGTCGGTGTACTTGAGATAAGTGCGTGCGCGAAGCTCTACATCGTAGTAGCTTTCGGGGATATTGCGTATAACGCAGGTGTAAACCGTTGTATCGCCCGCGTTAATTGTAGCGTAGTTGTCAGGTTTAAATGTGCTTGTGCGCTTAATTGTGGTAGCGCAGGTGCTGCTAAAGCCCGAGGTCTTTTCGCTGTACTCAAGCGGACCTGTGTACTTGTCGCCGCGAGCGATTATTGTACCAAACTCTATGTCGCTATACTTGCCGCTCATATACTGATGGAACGAATCGTCAAGCTCTAAAACGAAGCGAACATCACTAGTGCCGAAACTGTCACGCACCTGGCTTCCGCCGGCTACGGTCTTGGTTTCGTTTGCAAGAATAGCAACCTTTTCCTTTGCAAGCTCGTAAGCAGCGGCAATATTGTCAGAACCCTTAGCCGAGCCGATGTCAGTCTTTACCTCGGAAATGAGCTGCTGCATCTCGTAAGACTTGTTGTCAAACAAATCAGCTCTGTCAAGCCAGTCTTCAAAATTGGTTAATACAGCATCGTTTTCGGTTGCTGTTCCGCCAATGTCTATTATCATCTGGTTTGCAGGACGGAAATACTTGCCCTGAACGGCGGCAAAGTCTTCAACCTTTATCTGGCTTCCGTCTTCTGAGAAACGGAGAAGTGTTACATGGCCATAGGACTTTTTCTTGTCAATGGACTGACGGTCAATAACCATCTCGGTTACGACATTTCCGTTTACACCCACACGCTTGTTAACACCGATATCTATCGCTGTGCAGTCGCCGCAAAGTATGAGCTTTATGTTTTCATACTGGCTTCCAAGCTTGTTCCAGAGGTTTTCTCTGGCGGTGTGACCCCACTCAAGCTGACCGTTTATGTATCCGTGGGTTGTAAGGATAACATTATAGTCGCTGTGCTTTTCAATTATGTCGCCAGCCCAAGCGAGAATATCGTCGCCGGGGTGATATCCAAGTGCGAAAATAAGCCACTTATGCTCGCCAACCTCTACGGTGTAGTACATATTATCATAGGTACCGCTGAGAAGGTCTCCGCTTTCATCAAAGGTCGGTGCAGTCATAATTCCATCGTAGGGTGTTGCCTCAATAACATCCCTTAAGCACTCGTCATAAAGGTCCATAATCTTATCATTAGGTCCGTCGTGGTTACCTCTGATTATCGACTGCGGTATTTTTGCATCATTAAGCTTCTGCAGGTGTTTAGCGGCAACGGCATATTCTTCTACCGTGTTTTCGTCGGTAATATCACCAAGTCCCATTACGAACTTGATGTTCTTCTTCTCGGCGTTATCTACAATCCAGTCGTAGATTTTGGTCATATCGTTAGTGCCGTCTTTCTTGTCGCGCTCGCATACATACTGTGTATCGCCCACCGCAACAAAGCTATAAGGCCATGCGGTAGCGTCGTCATCCTCCGCTTGCAGCGTGGTTATGAAGTTACCGTAACGAAGTGCGTTGTAGCCGTTCTTGGTTTCGTCTGTAATTACCTGCGGGTCAATGGTGTCAAGCATATCGTAGGAAGCAATAAGTGCATCGCTCGAATCATAGAACGCAACCGACGAAATTTCACCCTTAAAGTAGTTGGGGTTGGTGGGGTCGCTCTTTTCATAGGTATATGAGTAACGGTTTTCTACGGTTATAAGGTCGCCGCTTATTGCGTAGGGATTTGCAGCCGTATCAACCTTATCGGAGCAGGTCTTAGTTCCAACCAGCGTGTCGTCAACATAGAGTTTAACGCCGTCGGTCAGCATCTCTACGGCAAGCTTTGTCCACTTACCTGTAAGGAGATTAACATCATTGAATACAAAGTCAAACTGCTTGCCCTCGGTATCCATCATATAGATGCGCGGTCTGCCGTAGGTTGTAACCTCAAGGTTTACACTCGAATCCTTGCCGTTATAGTTACCTACAACTACGCCTGCCGACTGAGTTTTGTCGAAATCAGCGGGGAGCTTTACAGTAGCCTCAATTTTGTCGGGTGCGGTTTTAAAGGTCTTGTTAACTCTGTACTGCTCGTAGTCAACGGTTGACCAATCCTCAAATCCGCCGTTTTTAAGCAGATTTGTCTTGGTTTCGTCATCAGCGCGGTAAACCGTAAGGTTGTCTACAAGCAACAAGGCACCCTTCTTACCTGTGGTATAGATACTAAGCTTACCGCCGCGACCGGTAAAGGTCTTGGTAAGGTGTGTATAGTCGTTAAGCTTTGTGCTTGCAAGCTGTAAGAGCGATTTGTTAGAAAGACCGCTTCCGGTTTCCATAAAGTTTACGGAATTGAAGGAGCCTATTCGCTTAAAGTCGCCCTCTAAAACATACTGTACGTCGCTTTCAAAGCTGTGTCCCGACTGGGTCAGAGTAAGGTTCAGATTAGACTCGCGTGCTGTAATAGCAAGAGCGTAATCACTATTTACCGCCTCGTTTGAGCGGTAAATAAAACGTGAGCCGGGATATGGGTCAGAAGAAAGATACCAGTTATTCAGCGTTGTAAGTGCGTTGGTGAGCGAGGTGTCAGAGGAAAGAACTTGCTGTTTTAATTCAAAGTTTTCAAATGAATTATCTGCAACAAGATTGTTTGTGGTGTCATAAGCGTTATATACGTTAAGGTTATCTATATATAAGTACTCGCCTGCGCTGCACTTAACTATAAGGCGTATAGTATAGTTGGTGTCGCCGCCATACATATAAGGACCACCGGTGTTAACGGCTGTGCCGCCTGTATTGTACTGCATAGAGTTGTTAACAGATACCCATTCGTTTGTTGCAAATGCGGGGGTTACGGTAGTAACCTCGTCAACTGTGGTAGATTTGGTAAAAAGGTGCTGACGGTAGTTAACGCCGCCTATGTAACCAAACATCATCTTAGAACCGCTGTCGAGTCCATCACCCTCAAAATAAAGGTCGGCGGTTAAACGGAAGGTGTCGCTTCTGCCCGTAGTGCTGTCAACAATCGGAACAATGTAGTTCACAACTATGTCGGTGTCAAGCGTGGGATGTCCTATGCGGAGAGACTTTTCTCCGTCTGACGATTTTGTAGAAACAATGTTTACAAACTCGCTTTCGGGATACGGATAGTCTTCGGATGTGTTTTTGTTGTTAGTGGAAACATACCATCTCTCAAAAGAAGCGTCGGTGTTAATCTGCTTATATGCTTCTCCCGATACGGTCGAATAAACATTCATATAATCGACATATATAAACTCGCCTGCTTCAAGCACAACGTTTATGTCAATTATGAGCGAAAGAGTGTCTACTGTAACCGCACCCTCAAGCTTCTGCCAGCTGTCAGTAAGGGTGGTAAGCGAGGTTGCTGTGCCCTCGTCCTCTTCACCGTTCTTTATGGTAACGGCCGAGCCCTCAAGCGGTGTGCCGTTGGTCTTAAAGTATGCGTCAAAGCCATAGTTACCGTTGTCAACCGCAACAGCATAGCGGAGAGTCATATCGGTGGGCTGTGCCTTGTGACCTATTTTAAGTGAGAATTGTCCTTTGTAGGACTGGTTTTCGGTTATGCTTACAAAT
>JAZNRD010000008.1:0-4612 GCA_045590515.1 Acutalibacteraceae bacterium | reverse complement strand
GGGCAAGGACCTTTCTGTTTATGAAAAAGATATTTTGCCCGAGCTGCTTGAAAGCTATAAGCTGCTAAAGGAAGTACACAGTAACCGCTGGCTTGAAGTAAACAAGGCGTACGGCTATGAGATTATAGCCTCGCGCTATGCAACGCTGATTGCAAGAACTGAGTACGCAATTGACAAAATAGGGAAATATAACAGGGGAGAAATAGAAAACATAGAAGAACTTGACTATACTCCCGTGTACGGCAACCTGCGCTCTAATGCGTTTCATAAAACTGCGTTTGGCGCAACCTTGCCAATATCATAGAAATATATATAAAACGGACGATGGGGGCTCTCCGCATCGTCCGTTTTTATGTGTTTATTTCATCGCGCCATAATTGAAAATTAATATCGTATTGTTGATATGTGTGATTTACTTTAAGCCTTAGGCATTTTATAATAAAATCGTAATAAAATTTGCATTATTATCTGCATTTTTCAACAAACGGATTGAAGGAGGAAATTTTTATGTTGAAAAAGACCCTCGCAATATTGTGCGCAATGGCACTGCTTGTGTCTTTGTTGACCGTTGGAATTACGGCAAACGCCACAGAAACCACAACGGATGAGTGTTATACTACTGTAGTGTCAGAAGACTTTGAAAACGGATTTGCCGTTAGTAACGACGATGTAGCTGTTTCTGGCGACACATACGCATGGCAGCAACGTGTAAACGACAATGTATGGCGCTTATATTCTTATGGCGGTGCTAAGGTAAAATTTATGGAACCTACAGACACAAGCGCATACGGTCTAATTAACACAAATTATAATTATTTAGGTACTAATTGTTTGCGCATATATGACAGTTGGCAGGGTGCAAGCGGAGCAGTGGTTTTATATTTCTTTGTGCCCGTTACAGCCGGCGAAACTTATAATGTTTCGTTCAAGATTGGCGCCACTTCCGGTGAAGGAAATGTTTCCTTAACCATGAGAAACGGTGTTACTTTTGGTGAAGATGTATCTGCATGGCCGGGTTGGAGCAGCCCTAATGAATTTTTAGTAAACGGTGCCTCTGTTGCTTATGCCGAAAAGAAATTTACTGAGTATAACTATACTGTTACTCCAAAATACTCATATAATATGAGTGTAAGTCTTACACTGCCCACCAATGTTTCACTTGTGTTTGATGATTTTAAGGTTGAAAAAATAGAGCATGACGTAACTGCTGTTGCTGCAGTCGCACCTACCGCTACAACCGACGGTGTAAAGGCTCACTATGCTTGCTCTAAGTGCGGTGCTCTTTATACCGATGCTGCGGGCACAACCGAAACCACACTTGCTGACCTTATGGACAGAGAGTGTAATGTTGTTGTAAACGAAACCTTTGATAATTTCAATGTTACTTCGGCTGATTTGGTTGATAGTGGTAAACGATTTACAAAAAATTCAAACGGAACTTACTGGCATGTATATAATGCGAGTGGCATTAAACTGTGGGAGTCTGGCGGCAGTTATGGATTCACCGCCCCGAGCGTTGGATATACAAATGCTGCAGGTGTTGTCGGTACTGGTTTTAGAATGGCTAATGTTACCGGTACTACTGTATTCTATCCTTGCTTTGATGTTGTTGAGGGCAGAAGATACACTTTATCGTTCTCGTTATGGAATAATACAGACGCAGGACAGGATGGAATGCTGAGATTAAGAAAGGTAACCGGATACAATGAAACACACGGTGGCCCTTCTTTGGATACCTATTACAGATTTGTTGGCTCATCTGGTAACGATGTAAACTTTACCACTCCTATAGGTGATAATGTTCTTTCTTATGAATTTATAGCTACAGAAAGCACAACTGTCTGTGTTAATATGCAGATTTATAGTGCGGTTGGCAAATATTCTGTCTTAGATAATTTCAAGGTTGAAGAATCTAATCACACCTACACACAGGTTCCTGCGCGTGAGGCTAACTGCGTTTACGACGGAAATGTTGCGCATTACACCTGCACCTCTTGCGGAAAGAACTGGTCCGATGCTGCTTATACTCAGTATGTTGACCCCACTATTCCCGCAGTAGAGCACAGCCACGGATTTGAAAATTATAACCTCCGTCTTGACGGAAAAATCGGTCTTGGCTTTAACGCCACACTTTGCGA
Organism: Acutalibacteraceae bacterium; assembly: GCA_045590515.1. GTDB lineage: Bacteria > Bacillota > Clostridia > Oscillospirales > Acutalibacteraceae > SIG589. The sequence goes on along the minus strand of JAZNRD010000008.1, from coordinate 2,474 downwards.
CGGTCTGACAGCCGATAAGACCGCTACCTATGCACAGTTTGCAATTGAAGGCGTAGAGGGCGTAGAAAAGGTTAGCCTTAACGATGCCGTTAAAGAAGTTGACGGCTCATATACCTTCTATTGCCCGCTTTCATCTGTTCAGATGGGCAAAAAGGTAACAGCTTCACTTTGCTATCAGAGCAACGTTCTTGACACAGCGACTGCATCTGCAAACGATTACTTAGCAGACCTCGATAATGTAGACATTTCGGGTGAAGCAAAGGCTCTTGCCAAGGCAACCGGTAGCTTTACCTCGTTTGCAGAAACTTATTTTGCAGGCGCAGATATTGAGGATACAACCCTTGATGAGATTTCAGCTGTTGATGCTAACAATCATAGCGTAGCAGGCTCTGCCGATGGTGTTGAGTTCTACGGCTACGACCTAGTTCTCAATGACGGCACAGATTTACGCCTTTACTTTAAAGCAAATACCGCTCCGACCTTTACAGTAGGCGGTGAGACTGCAGAGGCAGAGGCATATGTTGATGGCTACTACTATGTAACCATCAGTAACATTGCTGCACACGAATTAAGCAAAAAGTTTACAGTTGTTGCAAACGACGGACTTACCGTAGAGGTCTGCGCTCTTTCCTATGCTAACTCGGTAATTAAGGCAAACTATGATAAGAACCTTGTAAAACTCTGTAAAGCGCTTTATAATTATAGTGCTGCCGCAGCAGCTTACAATGCACAGTAGGAGGGACAAATATGAAAAAATATCTTGAACCCGAATTTAATATGAATGAGTTTGCTTTCGAGACAAATATTACGACAAGTGTGCCTGACGAGAATTTAGGCACAAATGATAATACCGGCAAACCCACACTTCCCATTATTCCTGCAAACTAATAATAATTAACCCAGACGGCGCCCATCTGGGCGCCGTCAAATTTGTGTTGTAAATTTTTGCAACCAATGACCATATCCATAGTATTCAAATAATCCCATTGGAGTTTTTTATGACTAATGATGAACTAAAGCAAATAGCTGGAAAAATCCTAAAAAAAGACTTCTCTAGTACCATAATAACCGACACCGATTGCGTTACTGCAACCCGTGTAGGAGAACGTGAGACTGCAGGCGGTGCCGACATTCCGCAAAAGCTGCGCGCGCTTTTGCTTCTTTGTAAAGAGCAGGGCAATATAGATATTAAACAAACTCCGCGTTTTGACCGACTCGGTGTTTTTCTTGATGTTTCTCGTCTTGGTGCAATGCGGGTAGAGGCACTTAAGAGCTATATGGAAAAAATTGCGCTTTACGGTGCGAATTATGTTATTTTACATATGGAGGACCTTGTTTCTTTGCCCGAGTATCCGCATTATGGATACGTGCGCGGCGCATATTCGGATGACGAGCTTCGTGAAATAGACGATTATGCATATAGCCTGGGACTTGAGCTTATCCCCGCCATTCAGACGCTTGGTCATATGGGACAGTATTTGTCTTGGGGTGTGCCCGAGGAAACGGCACCGATAATGGATACCGATAATATTTTGCTTTGTGATTCGCCTGATACAGAGAGGTTTTTAAGAACCCTTATTTCTAAAATCAGCACTATCTTCCGCAGCAACAAAATCCATGTTGGTATGGATGAGGCCGGAAACCTCGGCTTTGGCCAGTATTATAAAAAGCACGGCTATGTTGATAAATATGAAATATTCAGCCGCCATTTTAAGCTTGTATACAATATCTGCAGTGAAAATTCTCTGAAGCCTATGATGTGGAGTGATATGTTCTTCATTACGGGTGGTGACTGCTCTTATGAATACAGCGAAGATTTTGTTGCCAAGCAGGGCGCGGCTGACGATATGGCACAAGTGCCCGAGATGCAGGTTGTTTATTGGGACTACTTCCAGGACAGTAAATCGCGCTACGATATGAAAATCAAAGCGCACAAGGACTTTAAAAGCGATATAATTTTTGCGGGCGGACTTTGGACCTGGGCCAACGTGCTTCCCGATTATGAAAAGTGCTTTAAGGCGATGATACCCGCAATGCAAAGCTGTGTGGAGCACGGCATACGCGATGTTTTTGCGTGCTGCTGGGGTGACGACGGCTGCGAAAGCGATTATTTCAGAGCAATATATTCATTTGCAATTTTCTCTGAATATTGCTACTGCGAAGCTGAACCGAGCGAAGAGTACATTCGCGCAATGGGCGAATTAGTCAGCGGAATCAAGACCGAAACCGTTTTAAAGGTTGGAAAATACCGCGCGCTTCCCGAACAGAAAAAAATCTATTTAGGTGATATTTTTTATAATACCACGGGCCTTGATTTCAGCAAGGAAAAACACTTTGAAATCTGTTCGCAAATGGCAGAGAGTTTCCGCGAAGGCGAGGACGAATGTGCCCGTCTGCTGTTTAAAATCTCCGCTTTAAAAGCTAAGGTTTACGAGAAGATGCTGCCCGACTATAAAGAGGGTAAGGATTTAAGT
>JAZNRD010000007.1:0-34636 GCA_045590515.1 Acutalibacteraceae bacterium | reverse complement strand
TGTTCCACTATATCTTGCAACAAGTGCAACATTACCGCCGTCGCCTATGGCTATTCCCATACCGCCTTTGAATCCGCCTTGATAATTGAACATGCTAAGTCCAAGGTCTTTTTTACCGAAGCCGATATAGAGCGGAGTATCATTGCCGCGGCTATGCTGACTATAATAAACTGTTGCATTTATTTCAAAATTCTTAAAGGTTTTATTTTTATAAACAATCTGAGAAATGTTTCCCCAAGGCTTATAGGTCTTTGACGAATTTGCTTTATCCATTCTACGAGAAAGAGTTACAGTACCACTGTTGTTGACAAGATACCAAAACGCATCGTCAGCGGGCATTTCAGTTGCAGGAGAAATATAATGGTAATATGTATACTCAGTATAATAGTGAGACCATCCATCATTTGCCATTCCTGCAAGGCCTCTTCCAATGGAAGCTGTTACTTTTTCCCCCACCTCTGCGGCGGGCGCAGTCGTCGTTGCGCCTGCTGAAATAACCGTGGTAGCAATTACCACAGTCTGAATCAGCAAAAATAAGCTCAGCACAAGAGCAACTGCCTTTCTAGTATTAAAAATTCTTTTCATATCCTTGCCCCTTCCGTAAGTTAAAAGATATTGAGCATTTTGTACGAATACGCATCAAATTATGCAATTAAATTATAATATATATATATAAATAAATAAATAGCCACATTGCATTTAAAATGTGGTAATTTTATACACTAATCTGACCGCACATTGTGCAGTCTCTTTTTGCGCGCTCTGTCCGTTCGCACATATAAAATGGCAAAAATGCGGGAAGGCAGAATTATAATCCTCCTTTCCCGCATTCTCATTATTCTATTAAAGGAATTGCTACTGAATCTGACCGGGGCCTACTGTATCGTCTTTATCGCTACTTACATCAGCCTTGTCAAAATCTGTAACGGATACAGTTAAAACGTCATTTTCGAAGGCAAAGCCCGAAATCATAATTTCAGGATTCTCATACTTTTTCATTATATTTACCTCCCCTTAATTACTGTGCAGCATTTATAAGCTGGTTGTAACTACGGATGCAAGGTGCGGAATAAACGGTTTCTACATTACCCTCTGCATCGCGATAGTTTGCATAAGATACGCACACGTAGTCAACGTCTGCATAGCCGTCTGCAACACCTGTAATACGTACTGTGTAATCTACGTAATCGTCGCAACGGTCGTTAAGTACGCTTGTGGGAACACGTGTCGGAGTCTGTCCCTTGGTGGGGTTAAGAAGCTCTGAAATCTGTGCTTCTGTCAACTCAACGCCGTCTTCAAGCTCGCTACCAAATGCGCCATCTGCACGGAGCAGATAGTTACCGCAAGAAACAAGGTCCTTGTCGCCTGCTTTTCTGTAAGCACGTGAGCCGAAGCGCATATCCTTGCCTGCCTCGCCGTTTTCTATGTTATAAGCAGCGCCGAGGAGTGCGTGGTTTGCTGCATTTGCATCAATAAATTCTGCAACGATAGATACGTCGCCTTCAGGCATTGCAAAGGAGAACACGTTAGAAACGCTCTCGTCTGCGCCTACGCGGGTAGTAATCGGATAATAGGTCTCGCCGTCGAGTGTATACTTAAGGCTGCCAGCCTTGAGCTGCTTGCCTTCGGGTGCAGTTACGGTTGCCTTAACGGTCTCGCCCTTGAGTACGTTTGTTTTATCAACAGTAACACCCTCAGCACTATTTACCTCGCTGTCAAGCTTAGTAAGCTCAAACTTGGCAAAGCCCGAAATGTTTGCAAGCGCACTACCAAAGGAAACGTAACCTTCGCTGCTGTCCGGAAGAGTATACTGTGCTACCTCTGTGCCGTTAACCTTGACAGTTGCAACGCCGTTTAATACCTTAACGTTTACATCATAGAACGTATTATCAGGAATGCTCTGTGTGGTAGTAAAGTTTAGAAGATTACTCGTTGCATCTCCGTGCTTACCATTATATCTGGCAACAAGCGCAACGTTACCGCCGTCACCGATAGCAATGCCCATGCCGCCCTTAAAGCCGCCCTGATAATTGAACATGCTCAGTCCAAGGTCTTTTTTACCAAAACCGATATAGAGCGGAGTATCGTTGCCACGACTGTGCTGGCTATAATAAACTGTTGCGTTTATTTCAAAATTCTTAAAGGTTTTACCCGTATAAACAATCTGCGAAATGTTACCCCAAGGCTTGTATGTTTTGTAGGTGTTTACCACGTCCATAGAACGAGTGAGCCGCTTAGTACCACCTTCATTGACTACATACCAAAACGTGTTGTCTGCAGGCATAGCTTTTGCATCTGATATATAATGATAATAACTATATTCGGTGTAGTAGTGTGTCCAGCCGTCCTCTGCCATTCCCGCAAGGCCGCTACTAATATCAGCAGACAAATCAGGGGTATCAATTTCGGTTACATCAAAGCTTGCAAATCCTGAAGCATTCGCAAGTGAACCGCCGAAGGAAACATAACCCGTAGAATCATCGGGGAGCGTATAGCTTGCTACAAGCGCGCCCTCAACATATACAGTTGCGATTCCATTAAGCACAACAACTCTAATATTGTATGGCGTATTATCAGCAATGCTCTGCGTTGTTGTGTAAACAAGCTTATTTTCAGTAGTGTTTCCGTGTGTTCCATTATATCTCGCAACAAGCGCAACATTACCGCCGTCACCAATAGCAATGCCCATGCCGCCCTTAAATCCGCCCTGATAATTGAACATGCTAAGTCCAAGGTCTTTTTTACCAAAGCCAATATAGAGCGGAGTATCGTTGCCACGACTGTGCTGGCTATAATAAACTGTTGCGTTTATTTCGAAATTCTTAAAGGTTTTTTCTGTATAAACAATCTGAGAAATGTTACCCCAAGGCTTATACGTCTTTGTCGAATTTGCTTTATCCATTCTACGAGAAAGAGTTACAGTACCGCCGTTGTTAACTAAGTACCAGAACGCATCGTCAGAAGGCATTTCAGTCGCCGGCGAAACGTAATGATAATAGCTAAACTCAGTATAGTAGTGTTTCCAACCACTTTTTGCCATCCCAGCAAGTCCGCTTCCAACAGCAGCAATAACCTTCTCGCCTTCTGCTGCGGCGGGTACAGTATCCTCCGCCACAGCAGTCGGAACTGCTGAAAGGGTTATACTAAGCAGCATTACAAGGCTGAGTACAACCGACAGAACTGTTCTTAAATTATTTTTCATTAAAAAGCACCTCTTTCAGAAAATTAAAATTAAGGTATTTTCTCATGTTCAAGTATAAGCCAACCGCGCTTTACGAACAAGGTAAAAACAAACTTCGTTTGTGGTAATTTTACACTTCTTTATTTTCGAGGCGTATTACTTTTGTGCAATTTTACAATTTAAATATTTTATAAAATCTTAAATATATTACATATAAAATGTAGCGAGTCTTTTAGAGTGTTTGCGTAACGGCATTTTGCTTTATAAATAAATTTTGCGGAGTTTAAAAAACAAAATTGAGTAAAATTTTACAATTTTTGTTGTTTAATTAGGACTTGACGGTGATGCTTAATTGGTGTTATAGTTTTTATAATGACACTATAAACGGAGGCGAAGAGATGGAGCTTAGAAAGATTCGCGAAGAGCTTGCAGAATACAACGATGTTGAGCTGTTCAATAAAGAAATGTATCTCTCGCAAGGGAGCAAGGAATATAACTTCTTTTGGCGATATCCCAACATAAATCTTTCCCTTGAAACCAGCGGGCTTCACCGTTATTTTCTCTTGACCGAGGAAAAGGAATTTCTTACCTCCGACCATTATTTTCGCAAGCATTTCGACGTGACGGTATTTAAACACAACCGCTACTCTTTCCCCTACTACCACAGTCACGATTTTTTTGAAATGCTTTTTGTCTGGTCCGGCTCGGCTGTGCACCGTGTAGGCGAACAGGACCACATTATGGAAAAGGGGCACATATGTATTGTGCCGCCCGGAATGTTCCACTCGCTTTCGGTGTTTGACGACAGCATTGTTATTGACATACTTTTTAAAAACAATGTGCAAGGCACCATCCTTCGCGAGCTTATAGGCAAAGATAATGTTCTTTCAAGCTTCCTTGAGGACTGTCTTTACAACAAAGAGGACGGCGCTAATGGGTATATCCTTGCTGATACGAATGTTGACCCGGATTTTGAAAATCTGATTCTGCAGATGTTTTATGAAAACTCAAGCAACAACAAGCTTTCAAACGCTGTGCTTGAGGCAATGCTTCTTTTGTTCTTGTCAAGACTTGTGCAGAAGTGCGAAGACTCCTTACAATTTATAAGGACAAGCAATAATGACGATAGCAGAGGCACCGTTGACGATATTCTTCTTTATATACACGAGCATCTGTGTGATGTCACGCTTGATGATATAGCAGACAAGTTCCACTTTAACAAATATTATGTAAGCCGTCTTATCAAAAACCATACCGAATTTACCTTTACACAGCTTATTCGCAAAATTCGTATGCTTGAGGCTAAGAAAATGATTGCAGGCACATCGCTCAGTCTTTCAAAAATATGTGAAATTGTCGGGTACAGTGACACATCAAACCTTGTAAAAACCTTTAAAAAGGAATTTGGCATTACGCCGAATCAATATCGCAAAGAGCTCCAAGACAACCAACATATGATATAAAAACGGGGATGAGTTTATGAATAAAATCGGTTTATCTACATGCGGCAAAATGCCGATAACCGAGCAATCATTAAGAGAGCGCAAATTATCGGGAATCGATGCAATAGAGGTTTGCTATGACGAGCCGCACTACAGCAAGTTTGATTTTGAAAAGCTGAAAAAGGATGCCGACGCAGCAGAAATCACGCTTTGGTCTATACATAACCAGTGGTCTGCCGACTATTCTATGTCATCATTCGACACAGAAAGCAACCACAAGTGGATAGAGAATATGAAAGACCTTGTAAACCGCGCGTCTGCGGTCGGAATCGACAAGTTTGTTGTTCACCCCTGCGACACGCCCGAGCCGTATGACGACGAATCTCGTGAGGAAAGAATGAAACACAGCATGTACTGTGTGGATAAGCTTGCAGATTACGCATACCAAAAGAATTCCTATATTGCGATTGAAAATCTGCCACGCACACCTCTTTGCAATACAGCAGAAGAGCACCTCAAAATACTCACTGCGAACGATAAGCTTCGTGCCTGCGTAGACTTTAACCACAGTATGATAGACCCCATCGAAAAATATTTAGAACTATTAAAGGATAAAATTATAACCGTCCATGTTTCAGACCGCGATAATATCAACGAGCGCCACTGGTTGCCGGGCGAAGGCGTTCTTGACTGGGACAGCATAATGTATAAGCTCGAAGAAATTGGCTATAACGGCGTATTTATGTACGAAATACCCCTTGCAGGCTCCAGAACTATTGACAGAAGAACGCTTACATATAGAGATTTTTACGAAAACGCCAGAGCGCTTTTCGAACACAGGACGCCACAAAAAATTGGAACACCTAAGAAAAATCTCGGTATGTGGGCACCGATTGAATAAACAAAAGACGGGATGAATTCTCATCCCGTCTTTTATTTATTAGTGCGCCGTTTTTTTACTTTCTCTCGAGTTTCAGAAGGTCTATACCCGAAGAAATCAATATAATTTCTATAAAAAACGGTATAATCACTAAAGCCGCAGGCTGTATAAGCCGCCATTGGCTTTTCCCCTTCGACTATTTTCGACTGCGCCATAAGCAAGCGTTTATCTGTTATATATTTCTTGGGCGACTGATGCAGTTCCCGCTTAAACAAACGAAAAAGGTAGCTCTTAGAAACAAAGCACGCCTTTGCAACCTCCTCCACACCGGAAAGTGTAGCAAGATTGTCGTTAATATAGCAAATTGCCTTAGACAGCGTGGGGGTTGTTACAACAAATGATTCTGTTTCAAGCTTGTGGGAGGACAGCCTCAGCACATAAAAAAGTTCGTTTAGCAAGCAAGTCATTACCTTTACAAAATCGTCCGTTTCAAGCTTTTGGTAGTAAAAGTCCGTTTTTTCTAAAATATCCCGTGCCATCGGTACACCGTTAAGGTTGATAACATCTGCACCTTCTGCAAAGCGTGATAAGCCTTCAATGTTTAACACTTTATCATCAAACAGTATGTCGTACCGCTCATAATCAGACGGCGAATCTATCTTTACAAAATGATATTTCTGCGGCGGAATCAAAACAAGCTCACCGCTTTTTAACTTGTGCCTACGGTCCTCGATTATCTGTGTTGCATCGCCGCTTATAAAATACAACAACTCGTACATATTGTGCGTATGCTTAGCATAGGTGCTACTGGGCAGATTTAGTGACAGTTCGTGTTTAAAGTAAAGCCCGTTATGCTCAAGCTGATATTTATCAAATTCCACCCGCTCACCCTCTTTGTTCCCAATATAGCACAAGAGTTCATTTTTTGCAATATAAAGAATATTTTTTGCTATTTTATTTGCGAAACAAATGCATTATTGTAATATTAGGTAAAAATAGGGGGTACTGCTATGAAAACTGATTTGCTCACAGTAAAAATTTTTTCTTCGAGAAACGAAATGGGGTGCGCGGCCGCTTCAGATATACGCAAAAAGATATTAGAGCTTTTATCAAAAAAAGCCGAAATCAATATGATTTTTGCAGCCGCACCATCTCAAAATGAAGTGTTGGAACAACTGATAGCTTTTGACGATATTGACTGGACACGAATAAACGCCTATCATATGGATGAGTATATTGGCCTATCTGCAGAGGACTATGATAAAAGTTTTGGGCATTTTTTAACTGAACATATTTTTAGCAAGGTCCCCTTTAGAAGTGTGCATCTCATAAACGGCTCGGCTAAGGAAACCGAGGCAGAATGCGCACGCTATGCACAAATTCTCTCAAACAATCCCACCGACATTGTAGTAATGGGTATAGGAGAAAACGGTCATATTGCCTTCAACGACCCTTGGGTAGCGGATTTTGAGGACACTAAGATTGTTAAGGTTGTAGAACTTGATACGATGTGCCGAAAGCAACAGGTTAACGACGGCTGTTTTGAAAGTCTTGACCGCGTTCCGACGCACGCACTCACCCTTACCTGCCCTACACTATTTTCGGGAGCACATCTCTTTTGCGTTGTTCCCGCCAAAACCAAGGCACAAGCCGTGAAGCAGACTCTTTGCGGAGAAATAAACGAAAAATGTCCCGCAACGATTTTGCGCAGACACAAAAGTGCAGTTCTCTACCTTGATAACGATAGCAGTTCACTTCTTGACATATAAAAGGAGTAAAATATGAAGAGTACATCTGGTGTTACACGAATAAAGAGCGACAAAATTGTTTTAACAAACACACTTTTTTCGGGTTATGTTTATTTTGAAAACGGCATTATTACGAAAATAACCGACGAGGAGCTTCCTTTTGATAAAGAATACGATAAAACCGGACTATATGTATCTCCGGGTTTTATTGATATACATACCCACGGTGGCAACGGATACGAATTTTTTGGCAGTGCCGATGATATAGTGCATGGGTGTAATTTTCATCTGCAGCACGGAACAACCGCAATATGTCCTACTGTTTCGGCTGCGCCGTTTGAAATTATGCAGCAGTCTGTTTTGGAAACAAAAAAGGCTATGCAAAGCCCCCTTCTCCGCACCAACCTTGTTGGATTGCACTTAGAGGGTCCTTATTTATCACCTGCACAATGCGGTGCTCAATGCACCGACCACATTACCCCTCCCATACCCGAACAGTATGAGGGTCTTATTAAAGAGGCGGGAAACGTCATTGCCAGATGGACCTTCGCTCCCGAGCAAGACTTAGAAGGGACATTTTGCAAATATATAACGAGGCACGGTATTATAGCATCTGCGGGGCATACCAACGCGTTGCATGAGGATATGATAAGAGCAGTTGAGAACGGCTGCACCCTTGTCACACACCTTTATTCTTGCACCTCTACCATTACCCGAGAGCACGGCTTTAGACGGTTGGGAGTAATAGAATCTGCATATTTGATGGATGATGTATATGTAGAAATAATTGCTGACGGAAAGCATCTACCTCCCGAGCTTATAAAGTTGATACTTAAAATAAAAGGCGCAAGCAAGGTTGCTTTAGTTACCGACAGTCTTGCTCTTGCGGGCACAGATGTAACTCACGGGTGTACACTGGGAACAGAATTTATCATTGAAGACGGCGTATGCAAGCTGTCCGACCGCAGTGCCTTTGCCGGCAGTATTGCTACAGCAGATGTGCTTGTGCGCACTATGGTAAAGGATGTTGGCGTATCTGTAAACGAAGCCATAAAAATGATATCCGAGGTACCTGCAAAAATCTTAAAACTTAACAAGGGCTCTTTAAAAGAAGGGCTCGACGCAGACATTGTAGTATTCGATGAGGATATACAGATAAAAACTGTATTTGTTAACGGTCAGGAGGTAATCTGATGCACCTTGATAAAAACTCAAACATTGTAATTGTTTTGCCGAAAAATCCCCTAAAAACCGAGCAATTTGCCGCTGAAGAACTCTTGCGATATTTAAATTTATCGTTGGGGGCAAAACCAAAGATTTCCGAAAAAAAGGAAAAAGACGCTTATCATTTTATTATTGGAGGCCCTGCGCGAAACAATGAAGCTTTGCCGTTTATTGACAATCAGCACTTTTCCTCAGAGGTTACCGGCCCCGAAGGATTATATATTGACATAAGAGAAAACGGTACACTTCTCGCCGGAAGCCACGATAATGACGGATACGACAGAGGCACTCTATACGCTGTTTATGAATTCCTGGAAAGATATATGGGCTGCTGCTTCGGTGCCTATTCAAAAGAAGGTGTTGCTGCAGGCGAGATAGTGCCACAACACGCAATGCTCTTGCTGCAACCCGAAAAATACTGCAAAAAGGCGGCAGATTTACCTTATCGTACCGCAATAGTACAGTATAATTTCTGGGTAGGCAACGCCGACCACGCATTAAACCCTGCGTTTTTCAGTTGGTTGGCAAAAAATCGCTATAACCGTATTCTCACTTGGATGGGCATTTATGAGCAATACAAAAAATTGGGGATTTTGCCCGAGCTTGAAAAGCGCGGAATCAGGTTAAGTGTAGGCCATCACCAATCTGTTTCTTCCTGGCTTCCGCCTTATGGAAATGAAATGTTTCCTAAGCAATACGCAAAAGAAAATCCCGAATTTTATCGCCTTGAAGCAGATGGCACACGATTTATTCCCAAGGACGCCAACGACTACAATGGCCAACTGATTTTCTGCAACCGAAATTCCGCTTTAATTGACGAGGTTGCTAAAAATGTGAATGAGTGGATAGCGCAAAACCCTCTTGTAGATACAATTGCTTTTTGGCCTAATGACGGTGTGTCACCACAGTGCTGTTGCGAGGCTTGCTCGGGTCATAGTAAAATAGAAAATTATCTCTATTTTGAAAATGAGCTTGCCAAAAGAATCTCAGCGGTTCATCCCAAAATCAAGCTTGATGTGCTTATCTATGTAGACCTATGGGAATGTCCCGAAAACATAACGCTTTGTGACGCTATACAAATTGACGAATCAACCTGGGCGGCGGATGCGCTTCGTTCGTGCGGAAAGCCCGACGGCAGCTGCGTTATAGGCACAAGGTTTGAAAAAAATCTGCTTAAATACCGTAAGAAGTGCGAAAACACTGTGCTTTATGAATATTATATGGGAAATTACGGAAACAAGCAGAAGGTAATGCCATCAGCCGATGAGCTGCAAAGTTTATATCAGCATTATAAAAAGGTTGGGATAAGCGGAAGCGGTACACAGCTCGAATGTTTTAATCTTTGGAATAATTTGCTTAATTTCTATTGCTTTGCACGAACCGCATATGACACCTCACTGTCGCTTTCGCAACAAATAGCTGCCGTTTGCCGTCTGTTTGGCAGAGGAGCGCAGCACATTGCAAAGATTTTCAGTATATATGAGCAGACTATGGATGGCCAGGTTCCAATTACCGACAGCGGAGCTTTCTTTGCGAATAATGTTGATAAAAAATCTGTTTATGAACTATTTGAGCGCGCACTTAGCGAAGCAGACAGCGAAACTGCAAAAAATAATGTGCGACTGTTACGTATGGCATTCCGCTATACAGATATATCCACACAAAATAGCGAGCAAGAAGATAACCTAAGCCATACCGCCGAACTTGATTATATGTTTACACATTTTAACAGTTATCTTACAAGCGGCGGATACGGAATCGCTATACCCGACCGCATGAAAACAGATGCCGTTCGTGATGATATATGGTATAAGTTTGATGCTTAAATCTACTCATAACTAAAAAAACGAGGGGGAAGCCGCCCCTCGCTTTTGCTATGTAGCTTTTTGCGAAACTTGACATATGTGAGATTTTATTGTAAAATTTTGTTAGATAATAGTATAATAATATTATTATCAAAAATTTATTTGGGGGTATTTTTATGAGCAAAAACATCGTTCGATTCTTACTCACATTTATGTTTGGTTGGCTTGGTAGCGTGATTATTAACCATTCAAACCTTCGTCCCGAGGGCTATAAATGCCGCACGGGCGCCTACTTCTGGCTCGGCCTTATAACTTTCGGCATTTACCCGACCGTTGCCAGCATTTGCAACATTTCCTTTACTTACGGCGAGAAAAACATTGGCTACAAAATAAAATAATAACTTGTTAAAAAAGCCGCGAGGTATTCCTCGCGGCTTTTTTATTTCTTATTATTTAAATAATCACGCATTTTTTCTGTGCGGGACAGAATTTCGGCTATTATGGCATCGCGCTCATTATCGGGCGCTTCGACCGACTGGTGATGTGCTTCGAGCACAAGGTCGCCTTTATAATCCTTTTCATAAAGAATATCGAGAAACTCTTTCCAGTCTATTGTGCCGTCGCCCGGCATCAGATGTGCGTCCTTGCCAAAGCGTTCCTCTTTACCCTTATTATCCTGAATATGCAGCGAGAGCGGCACTACGGGCAGGTCGCGAAGCTGTGACACCTCGCGGTGCAGGCAGTGTATATGTCCTGTATCAAAGCACCAGCCAAACCACTCTGAGTTTACCTCTTCCACAAGTGCGGTTATAGCCTCGAGTCGAGAGGATGCCTCCCACAAGATATTTTCCGTGAGAATTACTACCCCCAACTTTTCGGCGAGCGGCAAGAGAGGACAAATAGCATCGGCATTCACGCGCACGAACTCGTCGTTATCGTAGAAAAAGCTGCCGTCGGGTTTTTGATGGATTGGGTGCAGCACGGTATACTTTATTCCAAGCATCTGACAAACCTCAAGACAGCGCTCTATTGCGACTCCCCGAATTCCCGAGTTACCGGGGGCATGGGAATGGGTGAATTTAACACCAAGCTCATCTGCGCGCTCTTTAAGTGCCGTTACCCACTCGCGCCAGTTTTCCTGACGGGCGGGGTGGTTTGGGTCAACGAGATAGCAAAGGTCTAAATCAAGATGAGTAAACCCGATTTTTGCCAGCCTTTCGAGCTTTTCCATATCGGAAATTTCTATTGGATATACACAGGTTGATGTTACGATATTCATAAGCTCACCTCATAAAAACTTATCTCTTTTGTCATACCCTGCGGTATGGTTATGTAGCCATTTTCGAGATGTTCGTCGCCTTCGCTTCTGAATGACATCGGGTTGCAGTTGTTTTCGTCGGGCGGATTCTGACGGAACGGGCCGAAGGTATTGCGACGGGTAAAGAGATACTCAATCTCTATTTCCTCCCCTGCGCTTTCGGTTACATCACACTCGTACGGGGCAAAGGCTACGACCTCTTCTCCGCCTTTTGTTTTTACAACATAGGCCGCGGCAGACGAGCCCTCGAGCGAGAGCACAAGGCGGTTTCCCTTGCTGACGGCAGGGCAAGAAACCTTATAAGTAACACCGCCGCCGTAGAATCGGAAGCCCTGTTCTCCTATATCGCCGAGCGAGAGTCTGACCGGCATATCGGTAAGGATTACCTCGTTACCCTCGGTTTTTACGCCAAAGTTTCCGAGCAGGAAGATATTTTCAAGATTGCTTTCTGCCGAGAAGTTGGTTTTAAGCGTTATTTTATTTTCGCCCAGCGCTACTGCTGACGGCTCTATATCAAACACCTTGAAGCAAGCATCTACCCAGTTTTCATTCGTGGGTTTCACCTTGTTTTCTTTTCCGTTTATGAGAATTTTATAATCCTCGGGTGTTTCTACTACGAGTTGCAGCTTATTTATAACCGTCTTACAGTTAAATGTGAAGTTAAGCGTAAGCGGAACGCTTATCGGCTTGCCGACGGTTTCGTCGCCGTATTTGTTGCGGTACCACGGCTGAACCATATCTCCGCCGCGCTGAGCAATTCCGTACTGCCGGCGCAAATGCTCGTCAATCTTTAACATCTCTGTTCTTTTGTGCGTTTTACCGTCTATGGTATATTCTGCACCGTCGAGCACGCAGACATTCTTTTCGCCGAGCGTATATTCGAAACTGTTCTGACTGCTATTGGAAATTAGTTTTTTCGCCGTAACGACCTTTTCAGCCGCACGCTGATTGCAGACTGCGGTTGATACAAGCAGCAGCTCTGCACGCGGAGCAAGGTATACGGTTATTTCCTCTGCTCTGTTGTCTGAAAGCAGCGTAACCTCTCCGTTTCGGGCGTTCCACTTTTCAAGATAGTCGTACGGACGGGCTCCGATTGTAATGGTTATACCCTTGTCGGCATCGGTATTGAGCAGCATATAGTGCTCTTCCTTTTCTTCACTGCGCACCTGTAAAAATACGCGAGAAAGGCCGTCTGCATCGTCTGAATTGACGCTAAGCAATACACTTGACTTAAGGCACTCTGCTACATTTGTAAGTGATGCGGTTTCCGCCGTGCCGAGCACCTCCGCTACTGCGTCGGGGTTATATACACCGTCCACATACTGCGGCAACTGACCGAGCACGATTACTCTGCCGCCGACCGCGCAAAAGCTCTTGATAAGGCGAAGGGTTGTGGAGCGTATTGTAAGCATTTCGGGGACGATGACGGTTTTATAGCGCATCTTTCCGACGAGCAGTGCTTCCTCACGCACCGAGCCGAGTCTGCCTATCTGCTCCTCGTCACCGTAGTCAAAATCTATTCGCGCGCCGCAAAGGGCGTGTAACAGGTCTTCATAATGGTCCTGAAGCTTTATTACGGTTTCATCCTCTGCGTGCAGGTCGCCTGTTGCCCAACCCGGATACACTCTGCCCCAGACCGATTCTATTGGGTTAAGTACAAGCACATCGCAAACGGGGTCGCCCTGCTGCATAAAGTATGCAACGCGGGAGAAATAATCCTCCATATATGAATAACGCTTATGCCAATAAGACTGGTGCGAGATGCTGGCGGGATAGTCGCGCTTTGCCTCGCCCTTCATTGTGTACCACGCGAGGTGCTGACAGCGCTGATTTATGCCGAAAAGCAGCTGCCAGTCACAAATATGCTTATGGTCGGCAAAGGATAGGTGCCAACCCGTAACGCCGAACATCTCCGAAAGCAGCCACGGCTTGCCTACCTGACGGGCAACCGACTGAAGCTGTTTTGCTATCCAGTATCCGCGGTTGTCACGCTCGAGCACATCTATTCCCGGTATATCCATATGCTCGTAAATGCGCATCAGTGAGCCTGCCATACAAACCTGCGCGGCAAGCCAGTCTTCGTGCAGCATATGGCCCGTAAACTGAAGCCCGTTCGCTCTGCACCATTCGGCTATGGGGGTAATAAAACGCTCAATAAACAGCTCTTCCACAAGCTCTACATAGTCATATTTTACCTTTGAGAATTTTTCGCCGAGGGGGAAGAAGAAAAGCTCGGGCAGGCGGTCTTCAAGAGAATAGCCCATTCTCTCGCGGAAGACATCAAAAAGGTCGGATGTGTAGGGGGCTAAATATTCTGCGTTGTCGTTTGTAAGGGAGAAGCCACACATAAGCGAGCCACGGTGCGGCTCGTCGGTGAACACGCCCGAAATGCTCTTTCCTATTCTATCCTTGCAGTTTTTCTTATACTGCTCGTGCGTGAGGGATAAGAATTTCTCGGTAGCCTCTCTACACATTGTATCTACATAGGTGTAGCCGTTGTAATTAGAGTGCTTTCGCATTTCTTCAACAGAAAATACGAGCACGGTGTCACCCGTCGGCTCCTTTTCTAAGCGGGTAAGATTTTTATATTCTATGCCGTCCATATCGGCCGAGAACATAGCCACGACGTTTTCAGGCAACGAAGCATCCGAAAACTCTGCCGCGGGTATGACGGTTGCGCGAAGATACTTCATTCTGCACCACGGCGTTTCGGTTACCATTCCGCCCGCTGTTCCGCTTGGCCAACGGTCCTCGTCGTATATCCAGGCTTCGAGTCCCTTTTTCTCTGCATAGTCTGCGCAGGCGTTTATGAGAGAGAACCATTCTTCGTCAAGATACGGAGTTTCGAGTCCCGTGCGTGAATGGAAAAATACTCCGCCCATACCCATTGTCTTAAAGGTGTCGAGCTGTTTTAAAAGCTGCTCCTTTTCGAGCGCACCGTTCCAACACCAGAAAGGCTTTCCGCGGTAGACGGGTGCGGGGGAATAAAAGTTTTTGTTGTTCATTGTTACACTCCTTAATATCCTTAGAAGAATTGACACTTAATCCTACAAATGCTATAATTGTTACATCAAAAAACGGAGGAAAATTGATGAATAACGATAAGCGCATTTTTGGAAACACCGATAGCTTTATGGACTATCTTGATGTGCACTACGCCCTTTTTAACGAAATAAACGCAAGAACCGTTCGCGAGCTTACAGATAATGTTTTAATAACGCCCACGGGCTTTTTCCCTATTCACTTCTTTACTCCGAATGAAACTATGCTTTCTATGCCGTTTGTCGTTCACAGTGCGGGCTTTTTCCGCTTGGGTGATAAATACTATACCAAACGCGACAGCCTTGCAAACTATGAGTTTTTGTATACCACCGACGGAAGCGGTATTATCGAAACCGGCGGAAATACATACAACTGTACACGCGGCAGCGCAATCCTGCTTGATTGCCGCAAGTACCACTATCTATATACCAAGCCGGGTGCGACCTGGTGTTATAAACACTTTCATTTTACCGCGGCAGAGAGTAATCTTCCGCTGATAAATAAAGCGCTTGCTTTCATACCTAAACTGGAAAGTGCAGACAAATACATTGATTTGATTGTTGACCAGTTGCTTTATAACCACGTTGATGCGCCTTATCTTATAAACAAATATGTTGTTGAGCTGCTTACCGATATGGTAACGGGCGAACGCGCCGAGAGCAGCGAGGATAATATTACAAACAAGATGAACCAGGTGGCGCATTATATTCAGAATAATCTTGACAAGAATATGACTATTGACGACCTGAGCTCTATAGCCTATCTTTCGCCGTTTTATTTTTCACGGCAGTTTAAGGCTCACTTTGATGCAAGCCCTTACCAGTATATTTTGCAATGCCGAATAAGCAAGGCGAAAATTTTACTGCTTCAAAACAAGGATACTGATTATATTGTTGAGGTTTGCGGTTTTGGAACGCCGAGTAATTTTTATAGGCGATTCAAATCTCTTGTGGGTATGACCCCATCGAAATATATAAAAGAAAATTCGTAAGTGTTCCGTGGGCGGCGTTGCCGCCCACGGTTTTTTTATTATTTATTGTTCTTCTTCCATACAAGGTATCTGTTGTATGCGTTCTGATAAATCTTCCTGTCTTGGTCTTTTGCAAGACCTAATCTTTCGAGCTTCTTTAAATATGCATCCCAGTCGTTATCAAGGCTTGCTGTGCCGCCTATAAAGTTCCACTGCATAGAAATTGCTTCACTCTTGTAATCTCCCTTGATGTCAGCAATTTCTTCATTTGTGAAGTAAAGCTGCGGGAAGGTTTCTATTGACTTGGGCTTATAAAGAGTAGTCAGCTGTTGAGTATAGGTCTTCTGTGCTGTTGAAGCTGTCTTGTTGGTAGCAGCGTTGATTTTAGCTGTGAGTGAATCACTCAGATAGTGAGGAATCGGGTAACCCGGTGTAAGTGTATAGAGATACTCGCCCTGTGTCTTGCCCGACGGAACCTTGCTTGTGTTGAAGGTAATGTTTCCGCTTGCGTCCATATTCCAGAATGTGCCCTTAGGTCCGTAGAGAGCAGTCATTGTTCCCTCTTCGCTATAGAGCCAGTCTACAAGACGAACTGCAATTTCGGGATACTTGCAAGCGCTTGTCATAACAAACCAATCCGACCAAACGTCCTCGTAGGGGGTGTTTATCCACTTGCCGCTGCCGTTTGCGCCGATGGGGTTCATAACCATATAGTTGTTGAGGAAGCTTTCGTCGGTGAGAACCTCTGTATAGTTGTTGGCGGCAAATACGCCGACAGTCTGCAGAGAGTTTCCTGTCCACTGAGAAATCTGCTTGTAGGTTGCGCCACGGAAGGCGTTATAAAGCAGACCCTCTTCATATAACTTGCGGTAGAAACGAAGACCATTTCTGTATTCCTCTGTTGCAAAGGCATAATCAACCTTACCCGTGCTGTCTACAACCCATGCGTTAGTATAGCTGTAAAGACCAAAGGGTGAGAAGAGCGAAAGCGGAATCTGACCTACGCCCGATTCGCCTGCCGCGATAACGAGCGGAATTTCGTCAGATGCGTTTCCGTTCTTGTTTGCATCCTGGTCTTTGAACGCCTTGAGCACATTATAGAACTGGTCGGTGGTGGAAGGCATTGAGAGTCCGAGGTTTGAGAGCCACTTTTTGTTTATAAAGTATTTCCAACTGAAGTTATCCTGTGAACGATACATCGGCAGATAATAGGTGTTGCCGTCGTCATAAGTGGTGAGATACTTTGTATCGGGCTGTTCGCTCCACATCTTCTTGATGTTGGGGCCGTACTTTTCAATGTAGGGTGAAAGGTTTACAACCTTCTTTGCCTTAATCTGCGGGGTGTGGAGGGTACGGGTGTTTGCCATTCCCCAGAACATATCGGGCATTGATTTGCTTGCAGCGTATACCAGCGAGGTCTGCTCACTTACGGCTGCGATAGATACAACCTTGAATTTTAAGGTTATGTTGAGGTTATCCTTAACATACTTTGCAAATGCAGAGTCGTTATACTTTGCAATACCGTTTGCGTGGTCACGAATCATAACGTTAAGGGTTACGGGTTTCTCGGCAATTTTTGTGCCGCTTGTATAGCAGTTGTTTACAACTGCCTCGGTCTTATTGTCTGTGTTTGTGCCTGTTACGGTACTGCTTGTTTTGTTACCGCCACCCTGACTTGTTGTGGTGGTTACCTTGCTGTTGGTTGTTGTGGTCGTGCTGGAGGTCTTGCCGCCATCTTCCTTGGACTCGGTATTTTCGCTTGAAACGAGCTCTGTTTCAGAGCTTATATCTACCTCTGTTCCTGCGGAAGAATAGTCCTGCTCGGTTTTGTTACAGCCTGTAGCAAAAAGTGCAAGACACATAATAAGCGCGAGAACCAACGCAGCACTGCGTTTTGTGATGCTTTTCATAAAAAGTCCTCCTTTTATTTTCTTTAAAATATTCTGCGTATAAATCATTCGCCTGTGATACCACTCCTTTCCACTCCAAGTACAAACTGCTTTTGCAGAAAGAAGTACATAATAAGCACGGGGAGCACTACGAGAGTAGTTGCCGCCATTGCGACGCCCTCTGTATACATATTGTCCGCAACGCCTGTGAGGGTGTCTGCGGCACCGCTGCTCATTAGGTCGTAAAGGCCCGGCAGCTGCATAGGCAGTAAGAACTGACTGCGCTCGGTTATATATATTGAGGGCTCAAAATAGTCGTTCCAGTGCCACACAAGGCTGAGCACCCAGCACACGACGAGTGACGAGCGCGAGGCGGGAAAGGCTATTTTAAAGAATGTGCCTATAATTCCGCAGCCGTCTATGCTTGCCGCCTCTTCAAGTGAGCGCGGCAGCGATAGATAGAACTGACGGAAGAGGAATATGAATATTCCGCCGCTTAGTCCGAAGCCGAACCAGGTTGGAATAATAATTGCAAACGCGGAGCTTTGCAGTCCCACCGCGGCAAAGAGCATATACATCGGCACAATTATGGTCTGCATAGGTACGATAATTGACATAAGCAGAAGCACGAAGAATAAGCCTTTTCCACGGAAATTGAATCTTGCAAAGCCGTAGCCCACGAACGAACAGGAAATTACGTGTCCTACCGAACAGACAAGCACAAGCGCCACGGTGCGAAGCAGTGCCGACGGATACTCGAGCATAGAAAAGCTTAAACGGAAATTGTCAAAATGGAGAGTGTTTAAAAGCCAGTTTACCGTTATATCCTGAATATCCTCCGGCGATTTTAGGGAGGTGACAATCATATAAAAGAACGGATAAAGGAACACGAAAGCAAGGTTTATAAGCAAGACATATAAAAACGCTCTGCTGCCTATTCTGCCCCAGTGTACCGATTTTAACTTTCTTAGTTGTTCATTCATTTCGCTCACCGCCTAACTTTCGGAAACGCGACGCACATGCGGACGCATTATTACAAATACAAGCGCCAAAACGAGCAGAACGAACAAAAAGTAAATCCAGCCCATTGCGGCAGAGAACGCAAACTCGGGCACGCTCTCGCCAAACGCTTTGCTTATAATATAATCCATCATACCCGACGCCTTGGTAAAGGAGGAAACGATGGTATAAACGATTGTAAGCAGCAGTATCGGCGCCATCATCGGCAGGGTAATTTTCCAGAACATTTCCCACTCTGATGCGCCGTCAACGCGCGCAACCTCATAAAGCGAGGGGTTTATGCCCTGAACACCCGCGAGCAGAATTATAATCTGCACGCCCGAGCTCCACATAATGTCTGTTATGCGGGTAAAGAATGCGCTGATGTAGGATGAAAACTCAGGTCCTATGTAGGTTCTGAGCGCCTCCGGCATTAAAATTCCGCGTGCCATTTCCATTGTGTCGGCCTGCACATTCTGTCCTTGGAGCTGCTCCATTACGAAGCCCGTACCAAGTAAAACCGGCAGGAAGAACACCGCACGGAAGAAGCCCTTGCCTTTAATGTCGCGGCTTACAAAAATTGCGGCTATCAGCGCAAAGATAACTATCATTGGCGTATTTACAACGGTGTCTACCGCTACCTCGTAAAAAAGCGGAAGAAAGTTGACATCCGAAACGAAAGCCTGCTTATAGTTATCAAGGCCTATAAAGTGCATTGAAGAGAAGTTGTTTGCATCCATTCCCGAAAAACTGAGTGTAAGGGAAAAGGCAAACGGAAAAACGAGGAAAAACAGCGCGCCTATAAGCCACGGGGACAAAAAGATATAGCCGCTTAAGGATTTGCGCTTTTGATAAGACAGCTTCAATCTATTTACCTCCCGTTACTATATAGTCCATTGCGGGAACGGTCACGCCGTCCGCCGTCTGTGCCTTTTCGCCGTAGTTTATGTAAACACGGCTTCCATTTTCGTAGCTTACCCTTATTAAATCGGGTTTAAGGATTTTGTGCTCGGTCATTACGCTATTGTAAACGGCAGAGAGCTTAGAATTAAACTCCTCATATACTGCCGCCATTTTATCCTTCCAGAGCGTGTACTCTGAGGAGAACATTTCGTTATAGCCCGTGTCCTTTAGTTTTGCGGGCGACTGCTCGGTAATTACGAAGTGCGGCAAGGCACCCGTTTCAACCCATTTAAGCTTCTGCAGTATTAGGTTTTCGGACAGGTTGCCCGCTACCGAGGAATAATCGGCGTAGCCGTGCATAACCATCTGATAAAACGGAACGGTCTGTCCGTTCTGGTAGTATGCGGAATCGGTATCTGCTATATCGTAAAGGCGCGTAGCATAGGGCAGCACATAGAAGTTACCGCCCGAAACGCTTACGGTCTGCTGTGTTTCCGCCAAAACTTTAAGCGCCGCCTTGTAAGCACCTGCGGTTTTTGTGCGGCTTACGGGCGCTTTTTCATAAAAGCTTGGTAGCAGCAGCTCGCCCAAATCGGTAAGGCAGAGGCTTACAAATTCCTTTTTTGCAATTTTCTCTACGCTGTTTTTGAGGTTGACAGACGGGTTCATAAAGAACAGCGTTTCGTCCTTGTCTGTCACGGCAGCGCCGAGAAGATTGCGAAGTACATCCTTTTTCTTGTTAAAGCTTCCCTTGCCGCTGTCGCCTACAAGATAATCGGCAGCGAGGGTAAGCGAAACATCATTTTTCTGAGCGTATGAATATAGCTTTTTATAGTCTGACAAGCCGCCAAGACCTGATTCAAAGCCTGCGGCGGTGGGCTTTTGCTCGTATCCGCCCGAAGCCCAGCCGACAAGCAGTGCATCTACTCTGTCAACGCCCTCTTTTTTGAGGTCGGACAAAATGTCGCCTGCCTGCGAGTAGGTTGTCATAACCTGAAGCGTGTCACCAAGCATTCCGCTGCTTGTTGCCGCCATAAACACCTCAACAGAAAGGGGTATTTCTTTTTTGTCTTCAAGACGGGTGATAATTCCCTCGTTTTCGAGGTGTTTGCGGTATGTGCAAGCCATATCGCTATATGTGTTTTTATCACCCTCAAGCAAGAAGATTCTGAGTGCGCGGTCGCCCTCTATAAGCTCGGGCAGCAGCTTGCTTACCGTGCCTCCGCCAAACGCGGTGCCCGTATAGTTGAACTCTGCCGAGGTATACATACGGTAGTCAAACTGGAACCACTCTTTATGGCAGTCGCTTACCGACATATTAAAGCTCGCATTGGTGTCGCCTGCGGTTATTGCGGTTAAGTATCCTCCCGACTGCTGCTTAACACCAAAAACGGGGAGCATAAGGTTTTGAATGTTCTGCTCTTTTTTGCTGTCGTACTCGGTAAAGTCGGGAGTTGCAAGTCCGTAAAGCGGGTAATTATAGCTTTGCGGTGTGGCCGCGGCGTAATCGCGTATCGGAATTAGCGCGCCACTGCCGTCGGGATAGAAGATATATCCGTCCTCGCCGACCTTTGTTACGCCAAAGCAGGGCAGAAGATGCAATGAAAGTAGTTTTGATTCGCCCTCTTCCTTTAAGCTGTCGGCAGGAACATTTACGCTAAAGCCGTCGTTTTCAAGGGTTATTTCTACATCAAAGCTGATGGCATCTGCCGAGAGCGTTACCGAAAGGACAATGCCGTTTTCTTTTTCGCCCTTTAAAACCGAGAAATCGGTGCTGTTTGCATCGGTCAGCGACAGAGTGCGTATTCCGCCGCTTGCGTCAACAACCGTTAGTTCCAAAAGCGAAGAATAGGTGTCGGCGGTTTTCTGACTTAAATCCATATAGTCGGGATGGACAGCCGAGGACCAGACCTTGTCACTTGTGTTTGATTTAACGAAAAAATCGTATCCGTCGGCGTGGTATAAAAGCGTGTAGTCTTTATTCTTTGCGACGGTTTCCATTTCGCTGTACGCAGGGGTTGTAATTTCCTTTGTTTCTTCGCTGTATATAAGCGAATTAAAGTATTCGTCCCAGCTTGCAAAGCCCTCGGGCACGGTGTCGTCTGCCACCGCGAGAATGGTTGAAAAAGCCATAAGAAGAGAACAGATTACTGCTACTGTGCAAATAAGCGTGCGTTTGTTTTTCACGGTATGTTCCCTCCTTACGATAAGTATTTCATAGCGAATTCCTCGAATATGCCCGAGAAGAATGAGCCTGTCTGAATTGTGAGTGAGGCAAGCAGCAATACTACCGCCCACATAATAACCACCATAACAAGCGCAAGCACGGTTACGCCCACAGCCTTGCCGAAGGTGTAGTCGTTAAGTCGCTTGAGCGACACAAATATTAAAATAAGTGTCCAGCCGAGCGCCGCGGTTGTGAGAAGACTGTAAAGTCCGCGCTCGTTATAGCAGAGTATGTTGCTGAGTGCGCCGATTAGCGGCTTTAAAATAATATAAGGTACAAGTGCATAACAGTAGCAAAGCAGTTGTTCTTTAAACTTACTCTCGCCGCTCATAATCGAGCTCATAAAATATGCAGCAACCGTAAAGCTCATAAACGGTACAAGCACAAGCGCCGCCTCAAGCAAAATGTTTGCATCTTCGGGCTGCTTGCTGCCGAGAGAATAATGCGAATAGAATATATAGGTATAGTTTACAAGTATAGCAGCTACAAGGAAAATCGGCACAGCGAGCCACGCCGTTTTCTTCTTGCGTTGTGCTTTTAAAATATCAATGCTGTCGAGCGGGTGCACAAGCGTCAGAAGTATATGCTTCGGTATGCTCATTGGCGTGCGGTTTATTATACCGTTTGCCGAGAAATAAGCAGAAAGCGTTTTGTCTGCACTGCGTTTAAGCACCATACAGCAAAGCAGCAGCACGGTCACTAAAACCGCAATAGTCGCTACGATTATAAAGAAATACTGTCTGAAAATCGTGTGGCGGTATTCCGAAAACGCCTCGCCGTAGCCGCTTGTATCCTCTGCCTGACGGTAGAGCTCCATAGCTGCTTTATAATCGCCGAATTTGTAAAGACAGTCGGCAAGCGAGCTGTTTGCTACGGTATAGTTAGCATCAGTATCAAGTACCTTTTGCCAGAGCTCTGCCGATTCGGTGTACTGACCGCCGTCATAAAGCTTTATGGCCTTTGTAACGTCCTGCATAAACAGGGTGGGTGCAAAATGATGAACTGCTCCCGTCTGCTTATCAAGCACGAAAATTTCGCCCTTTGAGTTTATATCTACCGCCTGCGGAGTCTGGAAGCGTCCTTTTACGGTGCCCTCTCCGCCGAAAACGGTTATAAGCTGACCCGTTTTGTCATAGACATAAACGCATTTGCTATACTGCTCAAGCGCGTAGATAAGTGCGCCGTCGCCAACCGCAATATCAATAAACTGCGGATGGTTTAAGCCGCCCGTGTGCTCGTTAAACAGCACCTCGCCGTACGGTGAAACGGGATAGATATTCTTTTCTACCATATTGATAATCTGAATCTGTCCCGACTTGGCGTCACCGCCGAGCGTTGCATATACAAGTCCGTCGTCACCGATGTCAAAGGAGTTATATGACGGCGGCTCTGCGTTCAGAAGCTGTGCCTTTTGCTCCTTTGAGGCGAACATACGGATAAAGAGCGCCTTTAGGCTAAATCCTACCTTATTGGTGCCGACAAAGCCCTTGAACTCGTTTTCCGCGTCAATTTCCATAAAATACTGACCGCGGATTGTGTAGAGATAGCCCTGCTTGCTTATTGCAATTCTGCCAATCTGGAAGTCCATATCCGAATCGAGCAGATTGCTTTCGGGCTTTGTAAACTCTTCTATGAATTTGCCGTTCTTATCAAGGTGAACGATTCGCTCGTTCATTGTGTCGGAGATAAACAAATCTCCGTCCTTATCAACATATACACCCTTGGGGCCGTTAAGCTTTCCGCCGTCGGTAAAGCTTTTTTGAAATTTTCCGTTTTTGTCAAGCTTAACTATGCGGTTGTTGCCGGTATCGGCAATATAGATACAGTCGTCTGCGCCGATATATAGGTCACTTGGCTCCGAAAGTGCGCCGACCTTTTCCGAAAGCTCTGATATAAAGCCCTCTACCCTGTGGGTGAGCGGAGTCGGAAGATGGGTGGTGCCGTCGGTATCAAGTATGTAGTCCATATTTCCTGCGGCAGAGGCGGGAACGGTCAGAAAAGCACAAAGAAGTATAACGCAGAGCAGTGCAGATAATAATTTTTTCATTATAGCACCCCCTACCCTTTTATTCCCGAATATGCCATTGTTGACATTACCTTGGACTGCATAATAGTAAAGATAATGATTGTAGGCAGGGTTGTTATGAAGGTTGCAGCCGCCATTGCGCCCGCCGTTGTAAGACTGGCCGCGCCGACACCCGCAATATTCTGAATTGCCAGCGGCAGAGTTTTAAGCTCTATGCTGGTGGTGAAAATGAGCGGTGAGAAATAATCGTTCCAGTTAGAAACAAACGAGAACACAACGAGCGTTGCACACGCAGGGCGCAAAAACGGCATCACGATTTTGCTGTATAGCTGCCATTCGTTTGCGCCGTCAAGACGGGCTGCCTCTAAATATGCGTCGGGCATCTGCTCTAAGAACTGTTTTATAAGGAACATATTGTAAGCGACCGCAATTTTCGGCACTATAAGCGCGGCGTAGGAGTCCATAAGACCAAGACCGCGAACTATCATATAGTTTGAAATTTGTGTTACGTGGGTTGAAAAGGTAAGCGCCGCTAAGATTAGCGCGAATATTACGTTTCCTCCGCGCGGACGGTGCTTAACAAGGCCGTATGCGGCAGCCGAGGAAACAAACACCGTAAGCAAAACATTTACAACCGTTATGAAAACACTGTTGAAAAGGTATCTTGTGAAGGGGACGCTTGCGGCGTCGAATGCCGCAAACAAATCAAGAAAATTGTTTATGGTGGGACGGCTTACGAAGAAGCGCGGCGGGAAGAGATATAACTCGTTCAGCGGCTTGAACGCCGTGCACACCAAGTAGACGAGTGGCAGCATCATAAAGCATACGAGTGCTGTCAAAAGCACGAATACAACGCATCTTGACGGTTTGAAATAGAAAAGATGACGACCGAATATTCGCACATTTTTTCCGCTTATAGCAGGCATATAGTCTTCATCCTTTCTTAATCCTTACTTGAGAAAATCTTCATAACAACGCGGTTTAGTATAAAGGTTATTACGAAGAGTGTAACGGCAATCGCAGATGCGTAGCCCATTTCAAAGCGTATGAACGCATAGTCGTAAAGGTGGGCTACTATTGTATGCGCGGCGTAGTTGGGACTTGGCATACCCGCTACTGCCGTCGCTATATCGAACACCGAGAACGCCGAAACGATTGAGTTTACGGCACCAAACAAAAGCTGAGGCTTTAGCTGCGGCAGAATGATATATATAAGCTCCTGCACAGAGTTATCTATTCCGTCCACCATACCTGCCTCCGAAAGCTCGGGCGATAGGTTTTGCATACCCGCTATGAAGGATAAGAAGCCGTTGCCCATACCCATCCATACCGAGATAAAGATTACAACGCCTAAGATATATTTAGGGTCCAGCGTCCACTGAATAGGGTCGGTTATTATACCCATCTGATAGAGGACGTTGTTTATAAGACCGTATGCGTCGTTTGAGAAGAAATAAAGCCATACACTACTGAGCGCAACGCCGCTTGTTATTGACGGAACATAAAGCGCTAAGGTGAAAAACTTACGAAGCTTATTAAGACGGCTTATTATCCACGCAAGCACAAAGGACGCAAAGAACGAAAACGGTCCCGAAATTCCTGCAAAGATAAAGGTGTTTTTAAGCGAAATAATAAATTCATCGTCGTCTAAAATAAGCGACTTATAGTTAGAAAAGCCTACAAAGTTGGGCGTTTCCATAAGGTTATAGTCGGTAAGACTCATAAAAAAGGAAATAAGAACCGGAAGCAGCGTAAACGCAAAGAAGAATACAAGGAACGGCAGCATAAAGGCGTAACCCATTTTGGTGTTGCCGTATCTTGCGGTATTCTGTTTTAATTTTTTACTCATAAAAATACCTCTCTACTCTTCCCTGCGGCGACGAAGCTCTGCGTTGATGTCCTTTACCGCCTGTTCAAGTGAATCACGCGGAGAAATTCCCGAAACGACAACGCGGTTTATAGCGTTTGAAACGTGGCGCGTATTGAAATATCCGCCAAGTACTACGGGTGCTTCGTTATTCCACTTCCATGCGTCTTCAATGACGGCTAAGTCCTCCTTGCTCCACGCCATCATAGAAAATGCCTCTAAGTTTGCGGTGTTCCAGCGCGAAGCCTCGCCCTTGAGCGATTCAATTTCGTAGCCGTACTGACTCTGAACCTTTGCACTTGTCCACCACTTCAAAAACTCCCAGCCTATATCCTTCTTGTCTGACTGAGCCATAAGCACAACGCTCTCACCCGTAAGACCTGCGTGCGAGCGGTTTATTGTGCCGTCCGACTCCTTGTGTCCCGGAATGGGTGCTATGCCCCAGCGACCCTGAAGCTCAACCGCGGCAGAGCGAATGGTCATATAGGTAAGGTAGTCTACAATTCCTATAGGCATTTCACCCGTGCGGAAACGGTTATAGAAGTTGGCGGCAACCGGTACACCGTAAAGTGTATAAAGATTGCAAAGCTCCTCAAACGCGAGATATGCTTCGGGCGTATCAAGTGCAGATTCCTTTAGGTCGTCTGTAAAATACTGTCCGCCGTACTGATAAAGGAAGGTGTTATAGTTGGCGGCAAAATAAAACTGCATATTGTTCTGGGAAAGCACGGGAATTATGTGGTTATAAAGCTCTTCCCAGGTGTTCGGGATTCCGAGTCCCAGTTCTGATAAAATGTCCTTGCGGTAGGCCATTACATTAAGGCCCATAGTTTCGGGCAGACCGTAAACACCGCCGTTTACCGTCATAGGAATGAAAAGCGTATCAACAAAGCGTTCCTTTACCTCTTTGAAATCGTCATATTCGCTAAGGTCCACAAGTGCGTTACGAAGCGCAAATTCACCTACGGAGGCAAGGGTTGTTGAAAGACATACATCGGGTGTGTTGCCTGCGGCTATTGCAAGCAAAAGTGCGTTTACACTACCTGCGGCAAGCTGACTTGACGGCAGCATATTCATATCTATCATAACGCCGGTTTCGGGGGTAAATTCCTCGTCTGCCATACGCTTTGTAAGCTCTGCCCAGTCGGTACCTCTGCCAACCCAGACCTCCAGCGTGTCGGTAACCTCTACGCTGCTGTCAAGATAGCTTGAAACCGAATCGTAATCCTTTGTAAAGGAATAAACAAACTGAACAACACCAACCCAAAGCTGCTCAAATATGTTTGCCTTGGATTCGGTAGCCTTTTCTCCCGCAGGATAAATTTCTACCGTGTCGAGAGTGAGCGGATGCTTTGCAAAGCTGCTCTGCCATTCGCCGAGAGTTGTGAGCATTTCGTCAAAATCCGACAGCTTTCGCGGTATGATAAACGGGTCTTCTATCATATCGTGAAGCTGGCTTATCATACTTTCAAGCTGATAGTACATTGCTACCTTGTTGCCCGAAATCTCTTCAAGGCGCTGCATCATCTGACGCATCTGCTCGGCTATTGCATCTATTTCATCTAAGAGACCGGGTATTTTAGTATCCAGCTCATAGTCGTAGTTAATGTCGGGGTCCTGACCGACAAGCAGTCTTATCTGTCTTGTCAGCTTGGAGATGTTGTTTACCGGCTCGTCAAGCTCGGTCAGGATGTCGCGGAATGGTCCCTGCACCGAGGTCAGTGTCAGGGTATGCTTTCCTTTGGTTAAATAGAAAAGATAAGGTGTGCCTTGCGTATCGGAAAGTGTTTCTGTGCGCCAAGCGCGGCTATATGTAATCTTATACGCACTAAGCTCCGAAAACGGAACGGCGCCGTCTATCTCTATTCTGCGGTAGCTTGGAAGTCCTTCACGGAAATTCTGGCGCAGGCGCAGGGCTATTTCATATAGTCCGTCGTCCTCAACCTCAATCTCATAGGTGATTGCGGTGCCGCCCGTCTGCCAGTTTGAGCCGCCTATTATGTTCATAATGGTATAGCCTGTTTTCTTGGGGCTTACCGAGGGGTCACCCGTATTGCTCATACGGATAACATTGCTGTTTTTATATATTATGTTTTCTCTTTCCGCCTCGAAAAGAATGCGGTCGGAGCCTGTTTTCTGCTTATATTTTGCTGAAACTTCAGCATATGAGGGAACGCTCTTTGTGCCGCTTAGGATAATTTCGCCTATAAGCATTTCACCCGAAACCTTTTCAAGTGTAAGCGTATGAGTTCCCTCGCTCAGATAAAAGAGAAGCTGTTCATCGTACATACGCTCATAATCGTATATCGGGGTTTTCTGCCACGAAAGCAGTTGCTTTACGCGCGGACGGACGAGCAGCTCCTTTTCGTCGTTCTTTATATCGTCTACCCAGAGGCGATTAAACGAAATACTCTCACATTCCGAGAACGGACTCTCGCCGTCGATTTTGAGGCTGCGGACAATATTTTCGGTGCTGTCGCCCGCAGCCTTCCAGCAGACCGTAAGACCGTAAAGGCCCGAAGAGGCAACGTTTACGGTCCACTCTGCTTTTTCCAACCCGTTTTTCCAAAGGAGAGCGTTTTCATATTTACCGTCTGAAACGGCAGTTGCACCCGAAGCATCTCCGCCCTGCAGAGTTATTGTATCCTTTGCGGCGGTATAGCCTTTCTGTTCGTATTTCTCAAGAACGGCGCTGTAATCGTCGCTCACGGAATAGTCAAACTTCACACCGTAATCACTGTCGGGGCGCAACTTATCCTTTAATGTCTGGGCACTTGCCGCAGGTAGCATAACCGAAACGAGCAAGACTGCCGCAGTCACAGCAGATAAGCCGCGAAGCATTTTACAGGGTGTCATTATTTGTCCTCCTTTGATTTGCCAAAGCTAATATAGGCAAGCATTTTGCCGACCTATTTTACAATTACCTCGTCATACGGTCCAATCATCATTTTGTCGAGGTTTATATTTTTACAGTTTTCAAACACGATATTTTTAAGGCAATAGCCGTTCTTTGCGCTGTTACCCGAGGTGATTTCCCAAGCGTTATCTCCCGTAAATTCGCAATTTCGGAAGATGATATTTCTGCCCAGCGTACCCTCGTGGTTAACCGTTTCAAGACCTATCCAGAAGCGGCGGTTAAAGAACCTGCAATTTGTAAAGGTTATTTCTGTTCTTGCGCGGAAGGTTCCGTCAAAGTTACAGTTTATGAACTCTGAGCCCGGCGCACAGGTATCGTCTACCCAGCACATAATATGGTCGCCCGCCTGTAAAAGAGGCATTTCCTCTTCTACCTTAACGCGAGTGGTATATTCATCTTCATTAGAAGAAATAACTGCTTTTACCTTTGCTCTGCCAATCAGCGCACCCGTTTTAGTATTGATAACGGTAATGGTGTCGCCAACCTGGGCTATATCGCCCGATACGTCGTTAAGCGGCTTTATGCGGAAATCCTTGTTTGAGAAGACCTCTGATACCGTGTGGGTTTCTGCCGAGATATTAAATACGTCGTCATAGTTCCACTCGTTAGAGCAGTTCTTCCACGTGAACTTTGCACGGTTGTGAATAAGGTGGTAGCAGTCTGCCCAAGAGGTGTAACGAAGCTCCTTATCATAGGGCGCGCGCACAACGTTTACGTTTTCAAACAAGAATTCTCCCGTGCCGTACTGAAGGGAAAAAACGTGACGCGAGGTAGAATAAATGTTTATGTTACGCATTGTAAAGTCGTGGTTATAATAAACCGAGAAGCCGCGCTCTATTGTGTTACCCGTTACGGGGTGGGGCATTACAAAGCCCTCGGTCAGACAGTAGCTTTCACCGAGATTTCGCATTGTTGAGGCGTTTGTGGTATCAAAAGTAATTTTTAAAAGGCCTGCATCTCTGTCCAGCATCTCATACTTTTTGATATACATGTGATAACGCGAATTATCGCGCGGCACTACGCCAAAGCCCTGCTTATTGGTCAAAAAGTAGGTTTCTCCTGTTTCAAGACCAATATCACGGTCAATCTTAACTGTTGCTGTGCCCTCTGACTTGTTTATGCTCTGTGTTTCGCAGAAAAATGCGGGCTTTGTCTTATAGTCAAAATTAAGTCCCTCAAGGGTTATCTCCTTGGTGTGTGTTATGTCGGCATAATAAAGGTTTGTGCCGCCAAGCAATATAAGGGTGTTATCGCCCTTGACTGTAAGACCTTCGTTATTATTAAAATAAAGAACTGCGCGAATTGACGTGCCGTTGTCCTCGTAAAAATAGGTTTTATCCTTTTCAAAAACCAGCACGCTTCCCTTTGGCGACTCGCGAAGTGCAGAAACGGCGCTGAGTATTGCCTTTGCGTCGTCGGTCTTGCCATCGCCTTTAGCGCCGAAATCCTTAACGTACAGAGTTACAGGCACACCGTCGGGCTGAAGTTTTTCTTCCTCCTCGGGCAACTCTTCAGAACTGTAATCGTCTTCTGAAGAAACGTTTTCCTCTTCCGTTTTTTCAACCTTTGACCAGTATGTATTTTCAATTATAGATTCGGTTGTAATTACTTCCTCGGTCAAGGTTGTGTTTGTATCATCAGACTCAAAATCATCTGCAGACACAGTATCGTCAGAGGAGGTATCGCTTTGAGAAGATGTCGGCTTTTTGCCCGGCTTCTTACCCTCTTCTGTGCCATCACAAGCGGCAAACGAGAGAAGCAACGCAAGCGCCAGCAAAATGCTTAATATTCGTCTAATCATAGCTTTTCCCTTTCTTATTTTATGATAATTTCATCTTCGGGGCTGTATTCCATAAGTTCAAGGTCTATGCCCTTGCAGTTTTCGAACACAATATTTTCAGCGTGAGCAGTTCCCTCGCCGTTCCAGTGAGAGCAAACGTGCCAATATACTTCATTGTGGTCGTCGTGCTCAAACAGACAGTCCTTAAAGATTATGTTTTTGGGAAGCGAGCCCTCCCATAGAGTTTCGTTGCCCAACCAGAAGCGGCGGTTATAGAAGCGGCAACCTACGAACGAAATGTCGTTTCTGGCACGGAAGGTGCCGTCAAAGTTGCAGTTTTCCATAATCATATCCTTGCCCTGAAGCGGGTCGATATAAACGCACAAATCTTCAGTTGCGTATGCGTCGTCGCGTCTTTCGTGTTCGGCAACGTAGCCGTCCTTTTTGCCCACAAGGAAGGTTATATCATCCTTGAATTTAACGTGGTTGGTAGTACCCTCTTGGCTTATTACCTCCGCAATCTCGGTGCGCTGATAGCGTCCTGTGCTTCGGCTTACGACGGTAACGGCGTCGCCCGGCAGAATTTTTGCAAACGCACCGCGTGTTTCAGCAAAGAAAAGGTCTACCTCATTAGGCGCGTAAACTACGCGGGGAACGAGAAGCGAAACCGAAATATTGAAAACGTCGTCATAGTTCCATTCATTAACGCAGTTTTTAAAATGATAATGCGCGCGGTTCTGAAGCAGATGATAGCTGTCGCCCCAGCTTACAAACCAAAGGTCCATATCATCGGGGTGGCGAATCTGCTTTACGTTTTCAAACAGGAAATCGCCGTGGTTATACTGAAGCGAGAAAACGTGACGCGAAGCCGAATAGATATTAACGTTTCGCATTGTAAAGTTAGTATCTTCGTGTATTGAAAACGCGCGCTCAATGGTATTACCCGAATAAGGCATCATCATTATAAGACCATATTCCTTGGTGAAGTCCATCTTAAGTCTGTCCATTGTGCGCTTGTCGGTCTTTTTGAAGACAACCTTAATTCTGCGGGCATCCTTATCAAGCATCTCATAATTTTCAATATACATATGCCAGCGTGCCTTTGGATGCTTTATGCAAGCAAATAAATCTCTTGCTCTTGTTTTGTCCCAGATTTCGCCGTTTTCAAGGTGAATATCGCGGTCGGCAATCATAACAGCCTCGCCGTTTTCGGCATCTAAGCTTTCAAAGCTACCGTGAAAAGCGGGCTTATATTCGCCGTAGTTGAAGTTAAAGCCCTCAATTGTAATATCCTTACAATTTTCAATGTCTGCATAGTAGTGATAGCGTCCGCCAAGAAGAATTGTGGTATTTTCGCCCCTGAGGGTTTTGCCCTCCTGATAACGGAAATAAATCACGGGAAGCTGGCCTGCACGGTTCTGGTCATAATAATATGTTGCGTCCTTTTCGAATACGAGGCTGCTGCCCGCAGGGGCAGCCTTTAAAGCCTCGATTGCCTTATGAATCGCATAAGCGTCATCGGTTTTTCCGTCGCCTGTGGCGCCGAAGTCCTTGACGTAAAGAATTTTTTCTGTGTTTGCCATAGCTATTCCTCCAAACGGAACTATTTGCTCTTTTTCTTTCTTATGATAAGTATAGTGGCTGTACCTGCGCCTACTAAAACTACCGCAGCCACGGCAATAACAACAATTAACCACGTTTCAAATCCGTCGTTTGTTGTCTTCTTTTTCTTAGAGGGCTTTTTCTGTTCCTCGGGAACAATAACCTCTTCGTTGCCGTCGTCATAGTCTTCTGTCTGTTCTCCGTCGGTCACTACGGTTGTAGTGGTATAAACCGTTATGTACTCGGTTATGAGCACGTATTCGTCCTCAAGCGTTGTATCCTCGGTTATACCTGCGTCCTCGGGATTAAACGCCTTTATAAGCTGAATTAAATCAAACGGCTCGCTGTCGTCAATAAAGTATGCTTCAACGTTACTCTGATTTAAGTATGAAAGGTTATTCCACATTTCATAAAGCTTTTTAAAGATTTCGGCGTCATTGTTGCGCAGAGCGTCAATATTGTCTGTGAAGAAGTCAACAAACTCATCAAACGCCTTGTCCTCGTCGCTTCTGTCGTCGTCCTCTTCCGAGCCGATTTCGGGAACAACCTTTGACGAAATGCTTACAGTCTGGTTTGTATATCCGCCGTTGCGGGAGTATACGCGGAAATATGCGCCCTTTTCAACGTATTCGTCAAGACGAACGTAGGGCTCTAAATCCTCTCCCACCTGTGCGCCGTCAAGAAGCGTACCGTTTACCGCAAGGTAATAGTGTCCTTCCTTCTCAACAATTGCCATAGTGTATCCGCCCTGACCCATTATCGCATCTGCAGGCGGAAGTGTTCCTATTGTCGGCTTTGCAACGGTCTGTCCCCCGACAACCTTACCTGTGTGCAGCAGAATTCTGCCAGCGCCGTCCATATCAAGGATAGCAAAAGAAATCTGCAGCATTTTATCGGTGGGCTCTTTCTTGTCCCACGCGGCATCAGGGTCTAAAACAAACGCAAAGGTCGAATAGTAATTGTCTGTATTATATTCGCCGATGTCCCAAACAAAAGCCGCGTCCTTTAAGTCGGTAATCTTGGTGTTGTACTGAGCATAGGTGTTGTGCGGGAGCGAAAGATTCCAAGCACGGAAGCCGGGGTTAACGTCATAGGTTTCGTCCTTAACCGAAACACCGTCTGCTGTTTCGCCCTTGACGGTCCAGCCCTTGCTCACAACAGGCTCCTGCTCAATAATTGCCTTGGTATACTGAATGGTTATAGTATACTCTGCCGTCTCGGATGCCTGGTTACGAATACGAACGTAAAGTCCCTCTTCTCCGCCGATTTCTGCAAGCGACTTGTTTGACGGCAGCTTATTAGAGATATTTAATCCGCCAATAATTGTGTCATAGGCAACCTTGTCGCCCTCGGTGTTAAAGCGTAAGCGTATGCCGCCCTGTATGGGAAGATTGCTTAAATAGCCGTATACACCGCCGTTGCCTGTGTTGGCACCGCGTCCTGTCCACAACTGACCGCCCGAAGCTAAGAAGCACCATGTCATAGCCTCTGTGCCGGGGTCTTCGCCTGAGCCCTCGTTAACGGGAAGAATGTTTTTATATCCCTTGTCAGCCGTTAACTGAACCTGTACGAAGGTTGCTTCGTAATCTTCTTTAGTTGCGCCATTACCTGCAACGATTGCTATGTTTGAATTGTCGTTGTCAAGCAAGTATTCAAGCTTTTCATCAAGCTGAACGTAGCCGCCTGCGGGAATTTTTGCAGTAATGGTTTCCTTGTAGATTCCCTTTTCTACTTCGGATTTTTCATAAATCTTTTCAACATCCTCGCCTGACAGAATCCATTTTCCGTCTTTGTATGCGGCGCTGATGTCGCTTGATACTATTTCTACCTTAAAGGTTACGGCCTGTGTGCCCGAGTTGCGAATACGAACGTATGCGCCCTCGTCAAGTCCAACCTCTTCTATGGTCTTTTGTGAAGGCATTGACTGATTTGCATAGCCGCCAACATTGCTGTATCTGTGGCTGACAGTAACCTTGTTGTCAGAATTTACAGAGAAGAAGAAAGGTAAGCCGTGAAGTCCTGCGTTAGAACGAACGCTGAAATAATTCTGTCCGCCGCCGCCGCTTGCGCCCTTGCGAATATAAAGCGCGTTTGCATCGCCGTCTCTTACAACTCTCCAGGTCATAGCGTATGCACCGGGGTCTTCGCCGCCGTCCTGACCGTTCTTTTCGTCAACGGGGATAAAGTCTCTCTTTGCCTCTCCGTCGGCGGTTAACTGAATCTGAACGTCGGTAGCATCATAATCAGATGCATCCTCGCCCAATGAAATTTTAACGTATGCACTGCCCTTTTGGCCTACGGGTAAAAGGTCGGTAAGCTTCTGCAGATACTGGAAATATCCGCCTGCGGGCAGGGTTACCGTAAAGGTTGCCTGACCCGTAGAAACCTTGGATTCATTTTCGTCAACAACGCCGTTCTCGGTTACGTAAAGAACGTCCTTAAACTTTCCTGTATAGGAGTTTTCTTTCTCTTCGCCTACTAAAGTGGGAGGTGTGGGTGGTGTGGGAGGATTGGGGCCTTCTCCGCCACCTTCATTACCGCCTTGGTTGCCACCTTCGTTGCCGCCTGCGGTGGGTTCCTCAATATCGTCACAGTAAATTGTGAATGTATATGTAACAGTCTGACTTGCGGCGTTACGGACACGAAGATATACGCCCTCTGTTCCGCCGATTTCGGCAAGAGTCTTTACAGACGTACGCTCTCTGCCCGATGCGCCGACGAGTGTACCCTTTACGCAGTCTCCGTCCATATCAAAACGCATACGAAGACCTGCAGTCATAAACTGCTCGTTTGGTGTAATTGCAGCCGTTGCGCCT
>JAZNRD010000006.1:0-31666 GCA_045590515.1 Acutalibacteraceae bacterium | reverse complement strand
ACTCCTTGGCACACAGAACGACATGGCTACGATCCGACTTCATGAAATGTGCGGCTATTTCTAAAAAATATTTATAGGTTGAGAAAATACTTAACAAGATCACAAAGCGGCGACCGGTGCTTTGCCAGATTGCCGCTGCTTGATGACCTGCAACTATATTTCTCGATGAAACTACACCATTAAGGTAATTTACTTCCTCCGAACTTAACTTGATAGCCACTTGCAACCATTCCTTTTTATAATTTTCACACTGTGTGTTGCAAAAGTGTTGCAAAGGCATTTTCACTAAAACATAAAATGCCCGAAAGCCCTTTGTTTCAAAGGGTTTTCGGGCATTTGTAAGCCAGTAGATATTATTCCCACTCAATCGTGCCAATCGGCTTGGGGGTGAGGTCGTAGAGGACGCGGTTTATACCGTCAACCTCGTGGGTGATGCGGTCGGTAATCTTGTGCAGCACCGCGTACGGAATTTCCTCTATCGTTGCGCTCATAGCGTCTTTTGTGTTTACGGCGCGGATTATTGCCGGCCAGCCTTCATAGCGGCTCTCGTCCTTAACACCAACGCTCTTTATATCGGGGATTACAACAAAATACTGCCATACCTTTTCGGCAAGACCGCACTTATCAAACTCATCGCGTAAAATCGCATCAGCCTCGCGCAAAGCGTGCAAACGGTCGCGTGTGATAGCGCCAAGGCAGCGAACACCAAGGCCGGGGCCCGGGAACGGCTGACGGTATACCATTGCGTGCGGAAGACCGAGAGCCTCACCTACAACGCGAACCTCGTCCTTGAAAAGCAGCTTAATAGGCTCGACAAGCTCGAACTTAAGGTCTTCGGGCAGACCACCTACATTGTGGTGTGATTTAACGGCTTTTTTGCCCTCAGCCTGCTTTATACTCTCTAAAATATCGGGGTAAATAGTGCCCTGTGCAAGATAAGAAATATCCTCCAGCGCACGTGCCTCGTCAGCAAATACATTGATAAACTCTGCGCCTATAATCTTTCTCTTTCTTTCAGGCTCAGCAACATCGGCCAAAAGGTTTAAGAAGCGGTCGGTCGCGTCAACATAAATTAAGTTAGCATCAAGCTCGTCCTTAAAGATTTTTACAACATTTTCAGACTCGTCCTTGCGCATAAGACCGTGGTTAACATGAACGCAGTAAAGCTGCTTTCCGATAGCCTTTATAAGCAGTGCTGCAACAACCGAGCTGTCAACACCGCCCGAAAGCGCCAAAAGCACACGCTTGTCGCCCACCTGCTCACGAATGAGAGCAATCTGCTCTTCGATGAATTTATCGGCAAGCGCTTTGGTGGTTATGCGTTCCATATTTTCGGGACGTTTGTTCTGTTCCATTAAAATTCCCCCGTTTTTAATTTTTTCTAAAGTATAACACAAATGAGAGTATTGTGCAACAAAAAACAGTCGAAAATTTCTGTTTTTTTTCGACTGTTTTTTATCTGTCTTCAGGCAAAATCAGCGGCATTTTAACCGTTATGGTGGTGCCGTTTTTGCTGCTCGAAATCTGGAGTCCGTAATCGGCACCGTAATAGAGCTTTATGCGGTTATGTATGTTGAGAATTCCTATACCGCAGCCCTTTTTGCTCTGAAGCGGCTCTTCACTCTTTTCGTTAAGGCGCGACTGTATCTCTGCGAGCATTTCGCTCTCAAATCCGCCGCCGTTGTCAATTATCTGGAAGATTATGTTTTCGCCGTCGCTATAGCCGTTCACGCACAAAATTCCGCTCTCTGTCAGCGGTTCGATTCCGTATTTGAGCGCGTTTTCAATCAGCGGTTGCAGAGAAAAGCGCAGAATCTTGCGCTCAAGCAGTGCCTCGTCCACATTGACGTGGAACGCAAACTTGTCGGGGAAACGAATCTGCTGTACGGTGATATAGTTGTTTACAATCTTCATCTCTTCGCCGATGGTGGTCAGCAGGTTTGCCGAGAGCGAATACTGCGTGATTTTGGCAATGGACATACAAACCTGTTCAATCTGGTCCATCTTATAGTAGCGCGCCATTCCGACAACGCAGTTAAGGGCATTATAGAGAAAATGAGGGTTAAGCTGGCTTTGCAGTGCCTTAATTTGCGAGTCCTTATGGGCAATCTTTATCTGCAGATTTTCGTGCTCAAGCGCTTTTATACTGTCAATGGTGTCGTCAATTTCGACCGCAATAGACGAAAGCTCGGTCGAGAAGAGGTCGGGAACGGGCTCCGACTCCTCGGTTTTGCGCTTTTTGTCGGTTATAAAGCGGCGAAGCGTGCCGATTGAGCGGTTGAGCGAGTAGAAAAACCAGTAAACTATAAGCAGCAGCAGTATAAGCGCCACGCCGAACAGCACGGGGAAATACGGGTCGCGCGAGAGCAGGTCGCCGAACGATGCTCTGCAGGGAGTAATTCCGTAAAGCGAAACACCACCGAGCGAGAGCGGCTGACGGTTTATAAAATATTCCTCTTTGTCTATCGTGTCGCGGAATTCGTACATATCGGGGTGGTCGAAAAGCAGACTTCCGATAGCCGCGCCGTGCGTGTGCGAGGTGTCGGGAGGGGATGCGAGAATCGAAAGGCTGTTTGAAAGCACGAAAAACTCTGTTTCGGCAATGCTCATTTCGTCACCGAAGAGCTGACGGAAGGTTTTAGAATAGGTAACAAGATAGCAAACGCCTATGTTTCGCGCGTTGTGCTTAATCTTGACGGGGATTAAAAACATCTGGTTGTTGTTGACAAATGCCGTTGCAACAATTCCGTCGTCGCTGTTGCCGAGCACGAGCGAGGACAGCACATCCGCCTCGGTGTAAAAGGCGGTTTTCTGCGTGCCGTTGGTCAGAATTATGTCGTAAACATCGGTGTTGCTTATAAGCCAGCGGTTGACCGTACGCCTAAGCTCGCGCGACGGCGAGCCGCCCGACTGCATGTTCTGAACATAGTCGGTAAGCAGACTGTTGGTGCAAAGCGTCTGCGCGCTTGCCGACAGCGAGGAAATATGCGAGTTCGCCTTTTCGGCATAGAGCGCCGTCATACTGCGGTTGTATATAAGGTTGTTGCGCGCGGTTGCGTCGTTATAAATGTTTATAAAAATGCTGAAAAACATAAGAAGCAAAACTGCGCACAAGCACAAAAGAAAAACTATGTAGTTAGAAAGCGGAAGCTTTTTAACAAAGGTTTTAATCTTAGAAAACACACCCGCACCTCCTAAAAGCAAAATACGGGCGGCGAGCAACTCTCGCCACCCGTATTCATTTTAACCTACAATGCCGCTTCTTTCAATACTTTCTGTAAATTGTTTTTGTAAAACGAAGTAAATTAGCAGCAGCGGCAGCAGCACAAGCAGGCAACCCGTAACATTCAGCAGGTTGGCGTAGCCGCTGTCCATTGTTGATGTGCTGTTTGCGATAAGGTTTGAAAGCACGCTTGTTGCAAGGGAATTGAGCTTGACCGAAAGCAAATCTGCATTGGGCATATACCACGCGGTATAGAAAATATCGGTGTACTGCCATACGAAAGAGAAGAGCAGTATCGTAATGCCGAGCGATTTTGCGTTGGGCAGCATAATTTTAAAATAGGTCGAGGCGTGACCTGCGCCGTCGATGTGCGCCGCCTCCTCAAGCTCTCGCGGAATACCCTTGAAGAACTGGCGGATTATGTAGATAAACAGTCCGTTTCTAAGTCCCATACAGGTCGCGGAGGAGATTATAAACGGCCAGATGGTGCCTATAAGGTTTATGCCGTTTCGGCCCAGAAACGCCGAGAGCGGACCTAAAAGGTCAAAATAGCGGAACTTCATATAAAGCGGCGCTATTATAACCTGCGGCGGAATAAGCAGCGTCAGCATTACAAGCGCAAACCATACCTTCTTAAACTTAAACTCGAACCGTGCAAAGCCATAGCCCGTAAACAGACAGGCAACGGTCTGCAAAAGCGAGAGCATAAGCGAGAAAAGCAGAGTGTTTATAAGGCTTTTAAAGTAATTCATCTGCTCGGTTACGACCTTCAGGTTGTCAAGGCTTAGGTGTCGCGGAATCATAATAACAGTTATATCGTAGATGTCCTGCTTATCCATAAACATATAAAGCATTTTAACGATAAGCGGATAAACGATATAAAACGCAATTCCGAAGATTATAACATAGCGGAAGGCGGAGAAAAGAATGCTTTTTGTTCTGTTAAGTGGTGTATTTTTATTCATTTTCTCGCCCCCTAATCCTGATAGAATACCGTCTTGGAGAGCAAGAAGGTGACGGCTAACAGCACAATGGCTATCAGTACGAAGTAGAGGAACGCCATTGCCTCCATATAGGAATAGTTAAGCTCACTTCCCGTGGACTTTGACAAAATCTCGGTCATTACGGGGCTGTTGTAGGAGGTAAAGCTGTCGATTATGGTATAGACAGAGCAGGTCAGAATATAGGGCGAAACCAGCGGAAATGTGATTTTCCACATATTTTCCCAGCCCGTTGCACCCTCAATGGCCGATGCCTCATAAAGAGAGGGTGAAATTGACTGCAGAGCCATCAAAAATACCAGCATCTGAATTCCCGAAAGGTTTATGATTTCATAAATCGACTCAACGCCGTTGGTGATATAAAGCACCACATCGGGCGCTATGTCAAGCTTTAAAAGCAGAGCGCCTAGGTCGAAAATTCCCGAAAACTGTGAAAAGGTGGTTTCCACAGCGGCACCCGAAAGACCGCCCTGCAGCGCGCTGAAGTTATCCATTTTCTGCAAAATACCGGTGGATAAAATAACCGGCATAAAGAAGAGTACGCGGATAAGCGAGCGGCCGCGGAATTTCTGGTTAAGCAGACAAGCCATAAAGAAGCTGAACATTATAACCAGCGGAACATCTATCAGTATAGACTGGATAGAGCTGACAAGCGAGCGGTTAAAGGTCGGGTGAACAAGCAGCGCCTCTTTAAAATATTTAAGGCCTACAAAGGAAAGAGTATAGCCCTTTTCGCTTAAATTTATGTCCGAAAAGGCGAACATAACGGCGGTTATAAGCGCGAAAGAGAAGATAAGGAAAACGCCTATAAGGAAGGGCGATATAAATGCGTAGCCAGCAAGCGCGCGGCTTTTTACGGTATTCATTTTTTTCATATCTGTCCCTCCTTACTTAATGTATAAAAAGTCTCTCGGCGGGAGAGTTTTGCCGCCGTAGTTATATTCTGTGTCACCGTAGTTTACAAGCACGATTGTGCCATCCTCGTAAACCGTTTTTGTGACGGTGTCGGTTAAAATCTCGTGGTCGGTGATGCCGAGGTTTACAAGACTCTTTTGCGAAAGCGCAATTTTGTGGTAGCTTTCGTAAATCGACTTTTCCCAAACGCCGAACGATACGCTGAAATAGCGGTTAAAGTCGCTGTTTTTAAGCTCGTCTATGTTGCGTGCGGCAAAGGTGTAGTGTAAAACTGCACCCGTTTCAACCGCCTTGAGAATAGCGCCCTCTGGGTCGGACGAAAGGTTAATAGCATCGGTCGTGTAGGGAACGCTTCCGTGCAGAACAAGCTGTGTAAACGGAACCTCGCGGTCGTATAGGAGGTTGCCCGAATTTTTGCTTGCAAGGCAGTAAACGAGGTCGGCATTTTTAAGTGTATAAAGGTCGCCGCCCTTTACCGCGTAAGCGTTTTCGCTCTTTGCAAGCGTATCCTTTATGTTTTCAAGGCTTTGCTGACGCAGCGCTCCGCCCTTGCCGTTTTCAAAATCGGAGTAGAGCGCACTGCCGAGGTCGGTGTAGCTAAGGCTCACACCATTCTGCTTTTTAGCGCGTTTCTCAAGCGCCGCAAACATATTGCCGAAGCGGTCGGGAGCCAAAAGATAGCTTACGGGCTCCTCGGGCGTTGTGCCAAACATTCTCTCCTCTTGCGGATAGGCGGTTGCAAGGTTGAAAATCGGGAGAGTCGCAATATCCTTGTAAACAAACTTTGCGCCTGCCGCAAAAATATTTATGCGCGGGTTTATAAGCTTTTCGTTAATTTTCTGCAGTGCCTTGTCGTAGTAGCAGGTAATGCCAAGTCCGTCTAAGGTGCGGTTGAAGGATTTCATAGCCTTGTCGCCGCCAAGCACACGAAGCGCTTTAAGCGAACTGGAATGCTTTTCCGAAAGACCGCCCTTTTGCCAGCCCGCGTACTTTATTGAAATGCTGTCAACAGCATTCTCTTTAAGTGAATTTATAAGCGAGATAGCATCCGAAAATGTGGTAAGCGGATAGGTTTTTGTGTACTCAATTCCAAGAAAGCTCTTTTTCTTCGTGAGCGCACCGAGCAGCTCGACCGACAGGGGATAATCCTTAGAGTCGCCGGTTCTCAGCGTGCCGTTTTCAAGCAGATGCTTTCTTAAAACGCCTGCCATCTTAGCGTAAGAGCAGTTTTCCTTGCCAAGCAGCATATAGCGTACGGAAATCGGACCCTCGTACGACTTGTTTCCGTATATATTATAGGAAGTCTTACTCGAAACCGAGTCGAGCGTTACGCGCTCATAGGGAAGAATATTAAAGCTCGGGAAAATGGTGCAAACGGGGCCTGTGCGTCCTGCAATATCGGCACAGATAGATGCAAGCGCATCGCCGTTTTCGATAACGCCAAGCACACCCTTAACGCCTCTGTTCATAGCAAAAACGGGAAGAGTTGCGCGCTCGGTATAAAGCAGCTTTTGCGAAACCGAAAGCGCGTCGTCAGAGCCGTAGACCGGCACCGTAACCGAGCTTGCGTCAAGATGATTGTTTGAAAGGTTTATAAGTGCACCGCTTCCGTCGGGCAGCAGCATATAGCCGTCCTCGGTCGGAAGAGCCGCCTCAAAGTAGGGCAAAAGATCAATGGTTGTAAGGTGTGCCTCACCCAGAACCTCTATTTTAGAGCAGTCAATATCGGCAGAAAAGCCGTCATCTGTCAGCGAAAGCATAAGCGGAACGGTTATCTGAATGTTGTCAGATGCCACCGTTTCAAGCGAGTGGTTATCGTTATGCTCTTTAAGCTTTTCCTGCGTAAATCCGATAGCCTTAAGCTCCTTATAGATGGTTTCAATATCGTAGTCGGGTGTGTACTGGTGAAGAATATAAAGGTCCTGCTTAGCAAGCGAGGGGTACTGCTCCTTAAGCGCACCGCCCTTTTCGGTTTTCTTATAGCGCTTTTCGAAAAGCTCCTTATCAAGCTCTTCGTTTTCTAAAAGCTCGGAAAACTCTTTTGTGCTAAAGCACTGCGGAATCATATTCTTGTCAACCGTAAATTTGCCGAAAAT
The DNA here is from genome assembly GCA_045590515.1 of Acutalibacteraceae bacterium. GTDB lineage: Bacteria > Bacillota > Clostridia > Oscillospirales > Acutalibacteraceae > SIG589. The sequence continues at coordinate 24,431 of JAZNRD010000006.1, read as the reverse complement.
AAAGGAAAGAGAAATGCTGTCACCGTTCTTTTCGGCAGTCAAATTACCGTATGTCGCGCTGTGGTCAAAGCTGTTAAGAGTTATGCGCTCACTGCCCGAGGTGAAATATTCTACCGTCATAAGCGAGTAAAGCGTTTCCTTATTAAAGCCCTCGCCCGTGTCCTGCGGATTAGAATAGTAGCGGTTGCCGCTTTTTAAATCCTCAACAATAAAGGTGCCGTTTTGGTCGTTGACCGTCATCGAAAACGCGCTGTTTTTAAGCGTAAGACCGCCGTTTTCCTCGGCACTGACTGCAACCAAAGAGGAGAAAACGGCAAGCGCTAAAAGAAACGAAAGAATTCTTTTTATCATTGTCGTTCCCCCTTTAAGTTCTGAGTCTTATTTCGTTATAAATGCTTATAGCGAAATCGAAGAATTTGTTTAAAAGATTGAAGAAAAGAATTGCTATAAATACGATTACCGCCATACCAAGCAGCGTAAGCGCAATGGTGAGTATCGCCTTGCCGAACGAGCATTCGTGCACAGAGCAAACTGCGGCGAGCATCAAAAATGCGGAATAAAGAATACCAACCGCCATAAGTATGCTGAGCAGAGCGCCCTCTTCAAGCGCCAATACATTGCTGAGCGCGGTATATAGGAAGCTTGTGAAAATATAGGGCACAAGCGCAAAGGTCGAGAAAATAAATATATCTCTGAAGTTACCGCTTCCGCCCATAAGTGTCGTAATGCACCAGTTGGAAACGCACCAAAGCATTATAGGCAGTATCGCCTTTGCAAGCTCAAGGAAGATATTAAGGTGGGTAAGTTCGTCCTGCGCCGTTCTGAAGCAGAAGCCTGTGCTTTCGGTCTGCACGACAAAGCTCAAAAACAGCAGTACGATAATGACTATGCCCGAGAGCACATTGCCCTTTTTCTCGCGCTTCTGTACCCAGTAGCCGTCAAACGGAGCGTAGATAATGTGCTTGGAGAAGAGCAGTGCAGACACCGTCTGTGAGCGGTCAGCGATTCTGCCGATAAGACGGAAACGCTTGCAAAGCTTTACAAGTATGACAAGCAGCACAACGGCAAGCAGTCCGAAAATTACGATAAAGCCGATGTTCTCGCCTATAATCTCGGCGCGTCTTAGCGTAAACGCCTCCGAATATGCCTTTTGGTTGTTGGCAAGTCGGGCGTTTTTCATAGCGCCCTCGTAATCGTCGTTGTCAAGCAGTATTCTTGAAATGTTAAGATACGCAAGCTCGCTGTTGCTGTTAAGCGAGAGCACATTCTGCCACGCGGTGAGCGCACTTTGGAAGTTACCTGCCGAGGTATAGTTTACGGCGGTAATCACGCGCATTGCATAATCGGTGGGGGCAAGCACCGAAACGGTGCCCGTCTTGCTGTCAAGCACATAAAGACGGTTGCCGTACACCTGTGCAGCGGTCGGGAGTGAGAAATAACCCTCGTTCTCGCCTACGCCACCGTAAACAAAGAGCAGATTTCCTGTGGAATCGTATGTAAATATGCGGTTTCTCGTCTGGTCAATGCCGCTATAGAAGCCGCCCTCCCAAACCGCAACATCAACAAAGCGCGACGGGCCCGAGTAGGTTTCTCCGTTTAGAGAAAACTTGCGGTCACCTATCGGATATTTGTCGTCCTCAAAGCTTAAAATGTTGTCGCCGTTGGGACTTTGCTTGCGTATAGGCTCACTTTCGGCGGGGGTATAGCTGTCAACCGTGCTGGTCGTGGTGTAGATAAAGTTGTCCTCATCAACCGCAACACTCGAAAACTCGGTCGGGATAAAGATGCTCTGCTGTGCTTGCTGTTCGTCGGTCGAAAGCTTGCGCCAAATCCAGTCAATAAGGTTAACCTTAGCCTTGTTGGCGCCTACAAAGCCCGAAAAATCTCCGTTCTTTTCAAACACCATAAGACCGTTGTACTGACCGTAGGAAACGCAGTAAATTCTGCCAAAGCCGTCAACGGCAAGGCGCTTGGGATAAAACACGAAATCGCTGTCAAGCACCGAAGACTTTATGTTTTCTATAATCTTGGCGGTGCCGTCCTTCTGATTTACAATTACAATTCGGTTGTTGCCGTAGTCGCAAACATAAAGCTGACCGTTTCTGACAAAAAGTCCCTGCGGAGCGTTAAAGGTATCGGTCTTTCCGTTTGCTGTAAAGGAAGAAATAACCGCGGTTTTGCCGTTTTTATAGCGGACGGCAACGGCATTTTGCTCGGTTGCGGAAACATATAGGTTTCCTTTTTCGTCTGCTACAATATCGCCCGCGTTTTTAAGGCTCTTTATTCCAAAATCCTCACAGTAAAGAACATTTTCTACCGTAAAGCCCTGCGGCGCGGCGGCAAGACCGCCGTTTTCAAGGTAGGAATAGGACGGGTACTCTGCCGCGCTGACGGCGGTGGGGAGTATAAAGAGAAGCAGTAAAATACAAATAATCTTTTTCATAAATTCACGCCCCCTTAATCCTTCATACCCGAGGTAGACATCGTTTCAATAACCTGATTTTGCGATACAAGGAAGGTTATAACGGGTACTACCATCATAACAACCGTAACAGCGGCACTGACACCGCTACGGGAGATTGTTCCTGTGGCAAGCTGGCTGAGCGCAACGGTAAGCGGCTTTAGCTCTTCGCTGAAGATATAAACGCCGCCCGTCGAGTTCCAAAGATTCTGAACGCAGAGAATTATAAGCGTCATCCAAGCCGGCTTGATAAGCGGCATTACAATGCGCCAGTAAATGCGAAGATGGCTTGCACCGTCGATTTTCGCCGCCTCAATAAGCGAGTCGGGAATGTTAGCGTCCATAAACTGTTTTAAAAGATAAAGTCCGAGGGATGACTGGAAAAACGGCACAATAAGCGGTAGGTAGGTGTCAATCCAGCCAAGCTTTGAAACTATTATGTAGCTTGGGATTTGTGTAACGGTCGAGGTAAACATAAGCGAAAATACTATAAGCTTAAAGCAGGCGTTCGCGCCGGGGAAACGGAACTTTGAAAGACCGTAAGCGGCAAGCGAGGACAAAATTACCTGACCGACGGTGCCGACCGCCGTTATAAAGAAGGTGTTAAACAGATAGCGGGAAAAAGGCACCCAAGAATTTGAAACTATGTCAAACAGGTCTAAATAGTTGTCCGCCGTCGGATTCATAACGAAAATTTTAGGCGGGAAAATGAAAAGCTCTTCAATAGGCTTTAGCGAGTTTGAAATTGCAAAGACCATAGGGAAGGTCATAAAGCACGCAACAAGCAGTAAAATTATGTTTATAAAGGTGTTGGTGGCTTTGGAGCGGTTCGGACGGTAATGTGTGCTTACCTTTAAATTCTTTCTTTTTATCATTTTCCGATTCTCCCTATAAACATAGTCGCCAGCTTGTTAACCGTTACCATTATGATAAACAGCACCGTAGCAATGGCGCAGGCATAGCTCATTTCAAATCGGATATTACCGTAGTCAAGCAGGTGCGTTACTATTGTGTGACCTGCATACTCGACCGACGGCAGACCTGCAAGGTTTACCGCAATGTCGGAAACCGAAAATGCCTGAGCAATAGAGATAACCGCCGTAAAGGTGAGCTGAGGGCGCATAACGGGAAGGGTTATGTACCAAAGTTCTTGGAAACGGTTGCGTATGCCGTCAACGGCGCCAGCCTCGCAAAGCGAACGGTCAAGACCCTGAAGTCCTGCAACAAAGGTTAAAAACGAGGTGCCGAGCGACATCCAGAGTGATGCAATTATGATAATCGGCATAATGTATTTTGAGTTCTGTAACCACAAAATAGGTGTGTTTATTATGCCAAGCTTCATTAAAATTGCGTTTATAAGACCGTAGGAGTCGCTGCTGAAAAGCAGTGACCAGATAATATACATACTCGAAGAAATTGAGGGTATGTAGAAAAGGAATACGAGCACCGAACGAACCTTGGGGCCCAGCTCGCACAAAAACCACGCGAGAATAAAGCTGCCGAAATAGCCGATAGGTCCAGTAATGGCGGCGTAAACAAAGGTGTTTTTAAGCGCGGTTACAAAAACGGTGTCGTTAAGTATAAGCCTTGTGTAGTTGTCCCAGCCTATGAAACGGGCGGGCTCTAAAATGTTGTAGTAGGTAAAGCTGTAAAAAACCGAAATAAGCACGGGAAGCAGGGTAAACACGCAGAAAAGGAGCATATAAGGTGCCACAAATGCGTAGCCTGCTTTCTCTTTTTTTGCAAGGTGGAGGGTGTATTCCCACTTTTCCTTGTAAAGCGAAAGATTAAATTTCTTCAAAAAACTCCTCTCCTTTCGTTAGTTATCCATCTGAAGCTCACTGCGCTTTGCCTCAATCTCGCGGTTTATGAGGCGTACATATGAGTTAAGTGTCTTGGTGGGGGCGGTGCCCTTGTTTATAACCGAGGTAAATGCGTTGGTAATATGGCGCGAGTTGAAATATCCGCCGGCAATCTCGGGAATGCCGCGTACCCACTCGGCCTGTGCGTTTAGCTTTGTAAGGTTGCTGTGTGACCAGCCGGTGTTCTGACGCGCCTTAATATTTGCGGCGGCGTAACGCGCCGACTCGCCAAGCACGCTTTCAAGCTTTGCGGCGTAATCCGACTGAACGTCAGCGGACAACCACCACTTTATAAACTCCCAAGCGGCTTCCTTGTGCTTAGAGTCGTCCAAAATTACACTGCCTGTAACCGAGTTTACGGTTGTGCGGTCAATCTCGCCCGTTACAGCGTCACGCGTTCCGGGAATTTCGCAGAAATCCCAAAGGCCGCGTATTTCGGGCGCAAAAGCGGAGAGCGTGTTGAATAGAGTATAGTCAACAATGGCAATCGGCATCTCACCCGTGCGGAAACGGTTTGCAAAGTCAAACGAAACGGGCAGTCGGTAAGAGGTGTAAAGGTCGGTCCAGTCCTTAAAGGTTTCAAGCGCCGCCAAAGAGCCGAGTGCACTTGCCGTACCCTTGCTGTTATAGAAGCTGCCGCCGTTCTGGTAAAGCAGTGTCGCAAAGGTGTTTAAGGTAGACTGCAGACCGAAATCCATATTGTTTCGTGTCAGTGTCGGCAAAATTCCGTAAAGCTCTTCCCAGGTCTCAGGCGGATTTATGCCAAGCTCTGCCAAAATATCGGTGCGGTAGAACATCATATAATAGCTTTCGGTCTCGGGCAGAGCATATACCTTGTTTTCAAAGGTAAAGGGTAGATAAGCGCCCTTGCCGAAGCGCTCTGCGACGGTGCTGAAATCCGAAAAATCAGATAGCGGGTGAACCGCGCCGCGCAGTGCGTAGTTTACGGGGTCAGACTGTGCAAGGTTCAGCGCAACATCGGGCGCCTTGCCCGCAAGCGTTGCCTGCAACAGCGCACCCTGAACGAGCTTAAGGTTTACGCTGATTTTATCGTTCTTGAAATCAGAGTCTATTATGTTTTTTAGTATGTTTGCCTGCTCGCGTCCCGAGGCAACCCAAACCGTAATCTCCTCCATACCCTTTTGTGCGGTGGAGAAAGAGTTATAGTCCTCAACAAACGAGAGGAAGAATGCAGAAAGCTCATGCTTTAAGCGGGCAAAAATGCTGCCGTTAGCACGCGGCAGAGTGCTTTCCTTGCCGCTTATCTGAATAAAGTCAAGCTCAAGCGGTGTCTCGCGTATTTGCGAGAGTATGCTCGAAAGCGAGAGAATGTTGTTTTTAAAGTCCGAAAGAATAGAGGTAATTTTTTCGGGCTCTTTTTTTAACTTTTTAAGCTGGTCGGAGAAGGATTCAAACATAACCGATATGCTGTTCTTTCCGCCTGCAATAGCCTCAATTTGTGTTATTATTCCGCGAGCCTCGTCATAAAGTGCGCCAAGCGTTTCGGAAAGCCCCTCTACGCGCTGGGTGATTTTATAGTCGCGGTAAATGTCGGGCGAGGTACCCGTTACCATAATTACCGAACGGTAAAGCGCATTAAGACTATACAAAAACTCTTCGCTCTGACGAAGAATGTCGCCCATCGCGCCGAGTGTGGATTCAAGACGAAGCGTGTGTTCGCCTTTTTCAAGATAGTAAAGATATCCGTCGGTTTCTGAGCCTGCGTAGCTCCAAGAACGGCTGTAGGGAAAAGCGAGTGCAGCAGCCTCAGCAAACGGCAGCTCGCCGTCTATCGTAAGCTTTCTGAAAACCGTACTGCCCTTAGCCGAGTTCTGACGGTATTTAAAATCGAGCTTGTAAAGGCCGCTCTCTTCAATATCAATTTTCCATTCTACCCACATTCCCGAGGTGTTCCACTTATCGCCGCCCATTGTGTTAAGGCGAAGCTTTGAAACGTCGTAGGGAACGGTGGTGGGGGAGGAACGGTCGTAAGACGGAACGAGTGTGTGGCTTGATTTTAAGGTGGCAAGCTCTGCGTTTAAAATCGGAAGCGACTCACTTGCGAGAGCATAACCCTCTTTCTCATATTCTGCCTTTTTCTCCTCGTATGTAGGAATGCTTTTCGGCGGACAGGCAGAAAGCGAGCAAACCGTCATATTGCCCTGCACACCGCGAAGTAGAATTTCGTTTTCGCCCTCGCGCAGTAAAAACAGGTACGGCTCGTTATAATAGCCTGCCGTGTCCTCAAAGCGCTTTGTCTGCTTTTCATAAACTTCAATCTGGTCGGGAGTTATATCGTTGCCGAGGGGGTCGCGCGTAATTTCGCCTTCGTCGCGGAAGGTGCGTTCAAATATTACGCTCTGCAAATCCTTAAACGGCTTTTCCTTATTTATAAATACCTCGCGTTCAATGGCGGCTTGGGTGCCCTTTTCGGCTTTGTATATAATTTCAATATTATAAAGAGCGGTCTTGTCTACCGTAATTTTGAAAATCGTATCACCGTTTTCCTTAGACATAACACCGTTGCCTACGTCCGCAAAAAATGATTTATCCGCACTTTTTGCAGTCTGCTCCTTTAGGTATGCATAATAGGTGCTGTCCGATTCTTTAAGCGCAAGTAAAGCCTCTTCCGCGCTTGCAGACGGGCAAACGGCAAGGAAACTCACGCATAAAACAGCGGCGACAAAACAGGATAAAAATCTTTTAATCAAGACAAAACCCTCCCGAAAAGTTAAAAATTTTCCAATCTGCCTTATATTCCAAATAACATTGTAACACAAACATTCTTTTTGCAATATGCACAAAACCCACTATATATGTTGAATTTTTCGGCGAAATAATGCACATCTTTGGAAGAAAATCTCAATATACATTTGACTTAAAAGAGTGTAAAATTGAGGATGGATAAAACTATTGTGTGACAAGAATTAAAGGGAGGGCTTTATCTTGAAACAAAATATACATTTTAAAAGGGCTTTATCTGTGGTGCTGTCAGCGCTGATGCTGGCATCTATGCTGCCGCTATCGATTTTTGCGGTAGCGGGCGACGCGACCACACCTATTGCTACTTACGACTCGCTTTTTACAGAGCTGACATCTGCGGCGAGCGGAGCTGCGAACAACGACATCTCGTCGGTCGATTATTCGGGCGGGAAGTATGTAGTAAGTGGTTTGTATGACGGAAGCGCATTTAACAGTGCTACTGCTGCCGTACCCACATACCGCTGGAATAATGACCTTGTTATCTCTGCAATGCCGAGCTGGTCATTCTTTAATAACTGTTCCGTAATAACAAACGGGGGCGACGCAAATTATAGCGGCGCTGTTGCTGCGCGCCTTGCAAGAGCGGGCAACGGAGAGCATATAAAGTTTTCCTTCGTTGCACCCGAAAACGGAGAGTATTTGCTCGTGCCCAAGGCATTCGGTGCCGCAGGCGGCAAGAGTATGCTTTTACAGCACAAGGCTGACGGCGCTGTAGCCGAATGTAATCAGACTCTTAAAATAACCAAGGGTACAACAGAGTTATTCACAAAAACCCTCGCACTCGGTGAAAACTACGCGTCCGTTACCGACGATTTACCGAGCGACCTTACTGTTGCACTTATGAAGGGCGAAACCCTCGACTTCACCTTTACCACAACTGCAGGCTGGGCAATAACCGAGCTTTACATAAACTTTGATATGCAGCTTACAAAGCAGCTCTCTACCGCGGTTGAGGGTGTAAGCTTTGCAAGCCAAAATTACCTTGTTGAAAAGACCGATACAACCCTCAATATCGCACCTGTTGTCAATCCCTCCTCGGCAGCAGACAAGTCGGTTACCTATACCGTAGAGGACGAAGATGTGCTTTCGGTTGACAAGGATGGTAATGTAACCCCTAAGGCAGAGGGCTTTACAAAGGTAACAGCAACCACAACCGACGGCGTTTTTACTGCCGAAACAACGGTTGGCGTTTACGATAAAACCAAGGCAAGCGTTTATACAATGTCTTCCTATAAGACCGAAACGGGCGCCCTGCTTTCGAACGCTTCAACGGCTGACAACCCGGCTACAAATGCGTGGCAGGGAATGTATAAAAAGAGTGACGGCACCTGGGCGCGCATGGAAAAGCTCTATAAGAGCGCAAACGATATAGTTTCACACCCGAATGCTGTTTTGACGGGTGAAACCCATAATTACCCCAACCTTACCCAGTTCGGCGCTAACGACGATGATGAGGTAATGCTCAACTTCGGTCACGGAAATATTGACTATAAAGCCGAAGATGCTTCGGATTTAAGAACATATATCCGACGCGGCACCGCGCTGGTGTTCACCGCCCAGAAGGACGGTATATATAGCTTTGACGGCACGGAAATTGCATTTACCAACGCAACCATAAATTATATGACAAACGACACAAATGCAAGAGTTTCCAACACCACCGTTAAATTCTATCTGAACGGTCAGCAGTACGGAAGTGCGCTGACACTCGACTATAATACACAGTCGGTAGCCTTCCCGACCGCAAACTGCATAACAATGAAGGCGGGCGACACCTTTATGATTGAAATGTCCTCTACCTGTTGGGAAAAGGGACAGATTGCCTTGTCGCCGCGTGCAGTATGGCTTTTTGAGAAGATGCCCGAAAAGCCGGTAGAGAGCGTAACCCTCACCGACGAGAGCATTGTTCTTGCAAAGGGCGCAACACATACACTTGTTGCCTCTGTACTGCCCGAAACCGCAAGTGATAAGACACTTGTTTACACCTCCTCTGATGAGAGCGTTGTAACCGTAAGCGATGCGGGCGTTATAACCGCCGTCGCAAGCGGTAAGGCAACCGTTACCGCAACCTCTAAGAGCACCCCGTCGGTGTTTGACAGCGTTGCCGTTAAGGTGCCCTATGATGACGAGCGCTTCTTAGAAGAACTTTGGGATGCGGCGCTCGATGCCACAACAAAGGAAAACACCTTAGAGGGCGCTGTGTTTGGCGGTGCTTTCACGGCAGGTATATTCGAGGACGGAAAATATAACGATTTTTCATATGCACTTCGTCACGACTGGGGAAATCCGCGTGCCGTGCTTTATACAAGTGATGAAAACGAAACAGGACAGTCGGTTTCCAACCAGTATTTAAGTCTTTATGACGATAGCGGCAAGAAGGCATCTATCAGTTCATACATAGACGGCGAAAATGTTTATATAGGCTACCGCGCACAGAAAAACGGTAAATATACCATTTCTGCCGCAGACGGCGCGCCGAATATCGCACTTAAATTTGTTCGCGGCGGAAATGTAACCGATATGGTAAACTGGGGCGAGGATAAGCCGACCGGCATCAGAATTACCAAAAACGGACAGAAAATCTGGCCCACAGATGCAGAGTGTGTAGAGCTTAAGCCCTCGGGTCCGCTGGAAATACCCTTCCCGACACTTGAAAATATTGTTCTCTACAAGGGTGACACGCTTCGCGTAGAGGTTATAGGTCAGTCGGGCGTAGGCCGCCATGTAAGCGTTGTGCTTGACTTCGATGTTCAGTTTGAAGAGGCCGTAAGTGTTGCGACTGCCGTTACGGGTGTTACGCTCAGTCACGAAAAGGTAGAGCTTTACGAGGGCGAAAAGACTTCGGTTACCGCCTCGGTCATACCCGAAAATGCAACCAATAAAAATATCCGCTTTGAATCAAGCGATAACAGCGTGGCAACCGTTTCGCAGTACGGCGAAATATTTGGTATAGGAAACGGCACCGCTACAATTTACGCGATAAGTCTTGACAACGGCGAAATCAAGGATAGCTGCGTGGTTTCCGTACTTAAGGCATACCCTGCAGAAAATATGCTTGACCACCTTTGGAGTGATGCGCTTGATGCCGCGAAAGAGGAGTCTGTTCCCACAAAGAAGGATTATAGCGGAATCTTTGCGGCAGGCACGGTTAAAGACGACGGCTATTATACCGATTTCCCCTATGCTCTTCGTCAGACCTGGGGAATTCCGCGTGCCGTGCTTTATATGCCGAACAATGAAGAGTTTTCCGATGTTCCCGATAATTCCATAAGCATTTATGATAACAATGGTACAGATGCAATAGACATCTTCCCGTACACCGACGGCGTTGCAACATATGTTGCCTTCCGCGCCGAGCAGAATGGTATATATGATATTAAGGCGGCAGAGGGCTTCTCTGACATTATGCTAAAATACCGCCGCTCTGCAACCGCAGGTGAGATGGTAGACTGGGGCGAGGATGCACCCATAAAAATTAAAATTACCAAAAACGGAAAGCAAATCTGGCCCGCAGGCGATGCGGCAGTGCTTGCTCCGTCGGGCGCACAGAGCGTTGCTTTCCCGACACTTTCGGGACAGAAGCTCTATAAGGGCGATACCATTCGTGTAGAGGTTTTAGGCAGTTCAAAGCTTAACCACCACGTATGCGTAAGCCTTAACTTCACCGCACAGCTTAAAAATGTGCTTACGGTCGAGAGACCTGTAACGGCTGTAAAATTCCCGAAATCGTCCTACTCGATTTCAATGTACGATTCGCTCTTTGTTGGCGCAGCGGTTGTACCCGGGGATGCAAACAACCAGAACCTTGTTTATTCCTCCTCTGACAGCTCTGTTGTATCGGTCAACGCTTACGGCGTTATAACCGGCAACAAGGAGGGCAAGGCTACTATCTACGCGAAGAGCGTGGAAAACCCGTCTATTATGGCGAGCTGTGTCGTTACGGTTAAAAAGGCGTACGAAGCACAGAATATGATAAAAAATCTTTGGGGTGCGGCGCTTGCACTCGCACAAAAAGAGGGCGAGCTTGTCAGAGCATCCTACGATAGCGGCTTTGTTGCAGGCCGTCTTGATACCGACGGACTGTATAACGACTTTACCTACGCAATCCGTCAGGATTGGGGAACACCGCGCGCCGTGCTCTATACAAGTGATAACAGCGAAACGGGCAGCGGACAGTCTAATCAGTATTTAAGCCTTTACGATTCAAAGGGTGATAAGGCAGCCGTAGGCTCCTATGTAGACGGCGAAAGCGTATATGTCGGCTACCGCGCACAGAGCAACGGCAAGTACACCATTTCTGCCGCAGAGGGCTCTAAAAATATTGAGATGCTGTTTGTCCGCGGCGCAAACGCTAAGGATATGATAAAGTGGGGCGAAGATAAGCCCATCTATATTAAGATTACCAAGAACGGCGAGAAAATCTGGCCCGAAAATGCACAAGGCTTTGAGCTTCGCGTTTCAAAAGCGCAGAGCACACCGTTCCCGACCATTGAAAATGTATTGCTCTACAAGGGCGATACACTTCGCGTAGAGGTTGTGGGACAGTCGGGCGTAAACCGTCACATAAATATAGGCTTCGCGTTTGATGTTAAGAAGACAGAAGATGTTTCGGTTAAAAACCCCGTTAAATCAATCTCGCTCGACAGCACAAAATGCACCCTGTCGATAGACGAGATATATCCCTTGACCGCTAAGGTTTCTCCCGCAAATGCCGACAACAAGAATGTTCGCTTTGTATCAAGCGACCCGAGCGTTGCGGTTGTTGACTCGCTCGGCAGAATAACCGCACTCTCTGCGGGCTCTGCTACCGTTTATGCGATAAGCGAGGATAACGAGTCTATAAAGGCTTCGTGTGCCGTTACGGTAACCGATTTCCGCATAATTCACTACACACCCGACGAGCTGAAGGCTGATTTAGACGCTCAACTCAAGGGCGCAGAGGTGGTAGATGCCAAGCCGGTAGAGTTTAGTACAAACTGGACTCCGCAGTACTCGCTTGACGGCGGAAAAACCTTTGAAACCTTAGGCGCACTCAACACCACGATTTACGAAAACAACAAAGCAGGCGACCTCAGCTCGTACTCGTTCAAGTGGACGAACAAGGATTCGGTAGGACTTGAAAAATACTACGGCACCTATCAGCCGTTTATGACGACCGAGGGTACTACAATGGCGCTTGCCTTTACCGCCACACGCGCAGGTACATATACCGTTTCGGGTGACGAGCGCAATCCCTTTATCCACCTGCCTGCGACCTATACGGGCGGAAGAGTTCCAAAAGAGGATGCAGACAAGGAATTCGTATTCGCAATTTATCTTAACGATAAGAAACTTTATAGCTGCGGTCTTTCGGTAAAGAACAGTTCAGTAGCATTCCCCGAAATTACGGGAATAAAGATGAACGCGAACGATGTTCTGCGCTTTGTGATGTTCGATAACGAGAAAGCCTCTTCACAGATGGCGTTCTACTTCTACCCGAAGGTATCACTTGTAAAGCCCGACCCGCGTGAGCTTGCACCCGTAACCGAAAGTAAGCTTTATATCTTAGAGCCCAACACCGAGTATAAGGGTGTAGTAAAGGCGGTTCACCCCAACGGTCTGCCGATTGATTATCAGATAATCAGCAAAGGCAACGGTGGAACGCTTACGCTCGCAGAGGGCGGACGCTTCACCTACAAGCCACGTAAGGACTATAAGGGAATAGACACCTACCGTGTAAAGTGTGCAGACAGCCGCGGACTCTTCTCGGTTGCTACACTCACCTTTATGGTAAGCGTTAAATACGATGCAGTTGCCGACCTGTCTGAAACCTGCATCAGTATGGATAAAAAGTATACGGGCGAGGCAACACCCCTTACCTTCCCCGAATACGGCTGGAAATATCAGTTCACCTATGACGGACTGACCTACGCAAACGGTGCACCGCAGTATATGAACACCAACACAACCCAGGTAATTAAGAATCCGGGCTGGTGGGGCTATGTAATGTACAGCAGCGGAATGCCGCAGGCAACGGTAGAGGCTATGGACGGCACAGCGGTTGTAAACTGTATGGCAGGACACGAGCCGTGGGGAGTAAACCCCGTCGGCGCGGTAAGCTTTATAGCACCCTACGATGCAACCTGGCTGCTTACGGGTAACGACCTGTTTAACAAGTTTAAGATAGGTACAGACCCCGAAAACCCCGAATTTAAAAAGCCCGTCAAGGTATGGATAACCAAGAACGGACAGAAAATCTGGCCGGCAGATGCCGACTATTTAGAGATTTCCAAGGAAAAAAGGGAAATCGAATTCCCCGAGCTTACGGTTGCAATGAAGCAGGGCGACAGCGTTCGCGTATGTATTTCGGGTCACACCGATAACCTGCGCCTTAACCGTGTTGCAGTAGCGCCCGTTATCTATGATATAGGCGTTTACGATGCAAAGCTCGACCCCTATGCAATCCCCGAGGCAGGCATCGTCATAACCGATGACGACGGCGAGCCGATGGTAAGATACCCCTCCTTCTCGACCGACGAAAAGTCACTTTCGCTCTTGCGTGAGGGACTCTCAGAGCCGATTGAGGACAGAGGTCTTACGGTCAACAAGATAAAGAAGCTCACACAGCTTGACAAGTTCAAACTACTCGTTGAGTTTGAGCGCTGTGAGTCAGCTTACGGCTACCGCGTGCTTGTATACAGTGTCAAGGAGGGTGCTTATAAAATCTTTAAGGACACCACCGTTTATGAGCTTTCGTGTGAAATAGCGGGACTTGACGCAGGCGACTATGTCGTTCAGGTAATAGCGCTTGACAGTCTTGGCCAGTTCCTTGAAATCTATTCTCCGCGCAGCTTTACGGTTGACAAGGACGGACAGATAACCGCACAAAACGGTCTATCCGTAGTTGCTTTGATAGTTATTATTGCGGCGGCGGTAGTATTGCTCGCGGGTGCCGCGGTAGTATTTATACTTATAAAATCTAAGCGCAAAAACACTCCAAAGGAGGCATAATGTGCGAAAGGTAGTAATTGTTGACGACGAAATATGGGCTGTTGAAGGCCTTCGCTCAGCAATAAACTGGGAAGAGCTCGGCTATGAAATCGTAGCGACCTTTACCTCCTCCCAGAAGGCTCTCGATTATCTGACCGAGAACGAAGTGCACACAGCCATACTTGACATAAAAATGCCCCATATAGACGGGCTGACGCTGATATCAATGCTTAAAGAGCTGAAGCCCGATATGCGCATAATAATCGTAAGCGGTATAACCGAATTTGAAACCGCGCGGCAGGCGCTAAAGTTAGGCGTTGACGAGTTTCTTGTAAAACCCATTGACTCTGACGCGCTGACGGCGGCGCTCAAGGAAAAACGCCGCCGAGCAGCAAGAAGCGAATATGCTGAACTGCCCGATATATCGGCGCTCGGAAATCAACTTTCGCAAATAGGCGGCGACAGCAGTAAAAATGTATTTAAAAGCTATTTAGGTCTTTATAAGCAGTATGCCTATTACTTTTTGTGTATGTCGGATTTTCCAAGTGAAGACGAGCGCGAAGCGTTTAAAAAGGTCTTCACTTTAAGCGGAGAAACGGTGCGTTTCCGTGCTTTTGGCGAACACCTGGTAACCGCCGTGTTCACCGATGTATACCTTGATTATCAAAAGGCAATAGGGGCAATTAAGACCGCGTTCCCCAATAAGAGCTTTGGTATAAGCCAGCAAAAGACCGACATTGCCGATATTCAGCGTGCAATAAGCGAATGCCGTCAGGCGTTTTACAGCAGCTTTATAACGGGCAAAAACCGTCTTTGCGAGTTTAAAGACAGCGACTGGAGCTTCTTTAATACCTTTATGCAGAATGTGAATGTCGGCATACAGGAACGAAGCCTTCAGAAGCTTGATTTGGCTATAACCAACGCGTTTGCCAATGCAGACAACTTCCACATTGACGAGCTTATAATGCTCAGCAACAGCTGTCTGCTTGCCGCAAATATGATGTCCTCGAGCGAGAATTTCGAGTATATTCCCACAGCAGAACGCATATACGAGCGTTTTACGGGTGTGCAAGAGCTTGAAGAGTATCTTCACTTCTGCATAAAAACCCTTGCCGTTCGCCAAAGCGACGACGGAGCGCTCTCAAAGCGTAGCATTATGCCGATGATAAAGGAATACATAGACAAAAACTTCGGTGAGCGCATAAGCCTTACCGACCTTTCCGAAAAATTCGGCATTAGCGAAAAGTACCTAAGTAAAATGTTTAAGAAATACACGGGCGAAAACTACGCTCAGTATTTAAATAAGGTACGCATAAATGTGGCACTTAAGATGCTGCAAAAAACCAACCTCTCGGTGCGCGAAATAGGCGAGGCGTGCGGATACAGCGACTATCCCTACTTTGCCCGGGTCTTTAAAAAGCTAACGGGACTGAGCGCAACCGAAATCCGTCAGAAATTACCTAAATAGGTACATTATATAATAAAGGAGAAAGAAAAAATGAAAACACTGCGACTTTTACTTAGCCTCGTGCTCGTGCTTGCTATGGTTATGATGGTAGGCTGCGGCACAGGCGGAGCCGGCTCTTCGGACGGAGAACCTGGCGGAAACGGCGATTCCGAGGTTATCGAGATTGTTTCCTGGTGGGACGAAACTCCCGTAGCAGGCCAGGATGAGCTTGCTGACCGCAAGGCAAAGCGTCTTTCTGACGTTGAGAACAAGTATAACGTTAAATTTAAGTATACCGTTCTCCCCGCAGACGAAATCTCTACCCGTTTCACAACCGAAGTTCTTTCGGGCGGCTCGCTCGGCGACTTCGTAACAATGCGTCACTACTGGGCATTCCCCGAGTACGCTAAGAAGGGCTTCCTTTTAAATATGTCGGACTATTTTGACTTCTCGTCAGACGACAATTTTAACAAGGACGATACCGAAATTGCAACCTACGACGGCGATGTATACGGCTTCTCTATGGAAACTATGCGTGTCGGCGATTGCATTGTGTTCAATAAAGCGCTGTTTGAAAAATACAATATCCCGAATCCTTACGACCTCTATGAGAGCGGCGAATGGACCTGGGACTATGTTCTTGACATTGCAAAGAAGCTCACAATAGACGGCCGCGATGGCACCAAGGAGCTTTGGGGCATCAACTCACTCGACAAGTATGACATTGTTGAGCTTATAATCGCTTCTCACGGCGGAAGCTATGTTTCCTATGTAAACGGCCAGCCCAAGTCTGACCTCACCCACACAGGCACCATCAAGGGTATCGAGCTTGCATATAAGGCAACCTATGTTGACAAGGTTTGCGAGCCTTATCCCTCGGGTGCTGACTGGGATTACGCAACAAAGCAGTTTATGTCGGGTAAAACCGCAATGCTTATAACCTCTTCTTCGTCATTCGACGATTTAAAGGCTAATATGTCCGATAAGTACGGCATTATGCCGCTGCCGCTTGGCGAGGGACAGACCGAATATGTAAACTTCATTCGTGAGCGTCATATGAAGGTTGCCGCCTCCACCGCTGACAAGGAGCGTATGAGCAAGCTTCTCCCCATCCTTTACGAATACTATACTCCGTTCGAGGATTATAGCGACATCGAGAAGCAGAACTTCGAAATCTACACCTGGGATAAGGAATCTGTTAACATCTGCCTTGACCTCGTTAAGAAGCAGTACATACCCGAATACTACAACTTTGGTTCATCCTACTGGAACATCGTTGTAACACAGGGTCTTAACAAGGTAATGTCGGGCGAAATGACCGCCACCGCCGCTATGAAGGCTATAGACGATGCATGGCAGGCAACGATTACAAAATAAAAGGGGAGAAAACGATGCGTAAAATTCTATACGCAGCAGCAGGCTTATTGCTATCGCTTTCTATATGTGCCTGCGGCGTACAGCAGGCATCAGCCCCGGTGGAAACAGAAGAAAAGGGAAGAGCGCAGGGCTATCATAGCGCGGATTATAAGGAAACCTTTAATTATAAGCCGCTCTATGCAGCCTCCTCCCCTTATAGCGCTGTGGGCGAAAATTTAATAAAAAACCCCGGCTTTGACGGCGAAAGTGTGCAAAAGGGCGGCGGAAACGCAAACGGTGTCTGGACGGCACAGGGCGCGTTCGATTCAGCCTTCTCAGTAACCGACGAGGGCGTGGACGGCTCTGCCTGCCTTACCTTCAATCGTTCGCAGGAGGGCAGAAGCGCCTCCTATGCGGGCTATACGGTAGAGGTAAAGCCTAACACCGCATATGTCCTCACGGCAAAGCTTCGCTCGGCAAATATGTCAAATCCGATGGTGCGTGTTGTCGGCGTTGAGGAGGGCACCTTCCTAACCGAAACCGCAGCAGGTCAGGACGAGGATTTTGAAGAAACCTCCTGCACCTTCTACAGCGGCACCAACACGCATATAAACATTCGTTTTATGGGCAACGCCTATGAATACGATTTCAGAGAAACCTTAAGCGGAAAATCCTATCTTGACGACCTTTGCGTTTTTGAGATTGCGGGTCCGTCGGCAGAGGTTGTACCGGCCAACTACCGTATGAACGACTCCTCCTACGGCTACGACAAGACAAGCGGCTGGTCGGCTTGGAAATGGGGAATATCGGAGCTTTATTGGTACAATAACGCCCGCGTGTTCTCCTATAACGCCGTTGCAGAGGTTTACTGTCCCGACTCGTCTTATTTCTATGTTTCGGGCAGACCAAAGGCAGGCCAGACGGGATATTTCGGCTTCGAGTACCACTGGGAGCATAAGCTCGAAAAGAACTATGCCTACCAGTTCAAAATGGAAATGCCCTTCGTTGGCGAAAACCCCGATTTTATCACCGTAAACGATAAAATCGTGTGGACAAATATCAACGACGGCGTAAGTGAGTCTGATTTAAAGACAATAACCTTTGAGTACGTTCCAGAAAAGGACGAATACGCCCGTATCCGCTTTATCTGTGAAACGGGTATAGAACGCGGAAAGACCAAGGGCGCAGGCAGAAGAATTCTTCCGCCGCCTTATGGCAACTGGTCAGAGCAGGCTATGACCTGCTACCGCACCGCCACAATGGCAAAGCCTGACTATGTTCAGTACGATTTCCACGAAAAGACCGAGTTTATCGCGTGCGACAGCGAGGAAACGGCGCTTATGCTCCGTCCCGAAATCGATGCACCGATAGATGCAAAGGATATCGAGGGCGCACCTAAGGTTGACTACAAAACGAGCAGCCTTCAGATTTTGGACGAAGCCGATGTCCGTTACGACGGCGTAGGAAATGTACTGAAGAGCCTTGGTGTAAACAGCGTAGTCTACGCACCGACCACCTCGCGCGGAAACCACAACTTTGAAGAGTGGGCAAAGCAGGCAATAGACGCAGGCGCTAAAAACCTTGGCGTTTATACAGTGCTTCCTAACGAGTATCTGCGTAAGGACGGCAAAGAGGGCGAGTATGTATTTACTCAGCTTGTAAATATGCTGGGCAGCGAGGAAGAGCTTGAAATAGGACTTACTGCCACTGCAGAGGTTGCTAATAAGTGGCTAGAGATGGTGCCCGACGGCACCGCAACCGTAATCCTTTGTGAGCTTGAAAGTCATTTCGGCTTCTGGACTAACGGAATTGAAAATACTAACCTTGCTAAGTTCCCCGGATACGAAAAAATGTCCGAGGGCGGACTTACCGCATATAACCTCGCTTACAAGTTCTTAGAGGATGTTCATACACGCATAAAGTCGAAGCTTTCGACTCCCGACAAGGTTCGGTTCTTATCTAACTCGAGCCGTGGCGCGTTCGACCTTAATAACATCACCGTTGAAGGCTGTGATATTATCGTCGGCAAGGGCACCCACCGCTGCAACCTTAATATCGTTGCATCAATAACGCGCGGTGCAGGTGTGGCAAACGGCATAGAGTGGGGTCTTGTATGGGATACCTTCGACCGTGACTATCATTACGGCATCACGAATGAGGCTGTTGTTGCGGGCTTCCTCAGTATGTTCCACAGCGGTGCTGACGTGCTCATAAGTGAGTGCGATGTTACCAACGACACCGAAAAGTCACTAAGCTATCAGGCAGAGGGCTGGTTTGACGGTGTTCGCTATATAAAAACTCACCCCGAGGTCGGTGAGCCGATAGTTAAAATCGGTATTCTTCGCGGCGAGGGTGACGAGTGGGCAAAGCTTGCCGCTAAGTCGGCGGCCTGGGAGCAGAGCGATAAGGTAAATTCGAGCGAGATGACCAAGGCGCTTCAGTCTGCAAATGTCCTTTCCAAGTGGGCAGAGGCAGCGCGCGTTTACCGCGCAGGCAGACAGGTTACCGCAGACGACACCTACCTTGGCGACTTCGGTCTGCTTGATGTAATTTACTCTAACTTCGGAACCGCCACCAGAACCGATATGCAGCGTCAGCTTACGGGTACACCCTACGGCCCTGCAAATATTCTGCGTGACAGCATTTCTCTCGAAGAAATGTGTAAATACGATACGCTTATCTACTGCGGCCGCGGTCAGACAATAACCGCCCAGACTGTTAAAAACCTTGAAACCTATGTAAAGAACGGCGGAACGCTGTTCATTGCCGCAGGTCAGCTCAAGGACGAAAACTGTGAGCTTGTTGTGGACTCGTTTGCAGGCGTAAGCCTAAACAAGTCGAAGATAGTAGACGGTCTGCCGTATATTTATCTTGAATCGGACAGCGCAAAGCTCATAGAGCGCCATAAAAACGGCGACCCGCAGGCGCTTATGGTATCGTTTGGCGAGGGACGCGTTGCGTTCTTCTCGGGCGAGTATCTCTCGGCGTACGACAACGATGTTGTTCGCGAAACGCTCAGCGCAGTGCTCGCAGAAAAGAGTGCCATCACCTTCCAAAAGGATGCAAAATATATAGAATACACCCCGTCGCGCAAGGGAAACAGCGTTGTTCTGCCCTTCTTGAATCAAGGACGCGGACTCTTCCCCTCGGGCAACGGAAAAGACTACGGCGTATGGAGCGGCAATGTCGCTATTGACCTTGGCGCCTACGGTCTTAAGGCGGATGATATAGAAATCTACCGCGTAAATCAGAAGATTGACGGCACAGAGCCCATAACACTCACTCCCGTCAAGTTCAAAACCGAGGGCAATACTGCCGTATTCGCCATCGATGTACAAATAATTGACGAAATCGTAATAGGCCCCAAGGGTCAGGCTGAAAAGGATTTCTTTAATTAATCTTTCTCCATAATGAAACGGACGCCTCGTGGCGTCCGTTTTTGTTTATGTATTATATATTATGTATAATATGTAGGGGAGGTCCTCTGCGACCTCCCGAAAAAATGTAAGCCCCTACAATACACTTCCATAACTTACTAAAAAGCACAAAAGGACAAAAAGCTCTTGTGGTCGAAAAGCTGAAAAGCCACTAAATATGCGATTTTAGGATAAAAGCTGTTAAAAAAATCACATAAAAGAGCAAGAATGGTCACTTTTTGAGCACGAATGTCTATTGAAAGAATTGTTGAAAATGTTATAATTAACTTACAAGGGAAATTGCCGTTTTGACATTTTTGTGCTTTTTGGGCAAAAAAACAAAATAAAAACAAAGAATGCAGGCTCAAAGTGCTAAAAAGGCAAATAACCTCTAAAAAGCAAAAAACGCTTTATTAAACAGTTAGGAGATGTAAAGTATGAAAAAAGCATTAAGCGTACTCCTCGCAGTTCTTCTTTTGGTGGCATGCGTTCCCACCGCAATCATCGGCAGCGCCACGACCGAAAGCATTTGGTCAAAGCGTGTAGCACTTAGCGAAGGTGCAACACTGTCCGAGGCAGATTGCTCACTTACCGCCGGTATGACGGCAACCTTTAAGGTAACCCTGCCCGCAGGCGGCTATGCTCAGTTTATGCAAAAGTTAGATTTAATTAAAAGTGAACCAACGCAAACCGAACGAGTAAATATTGTTGTTGGCGACGGCACAAAGGCGGCTTACAGCACGTCGGACCTTTATGTTCAGCTTACCTCTTCTGCCGACACATCAAAGGACATTGTTCCTGTTGACGAGCCGAACGGCGCAGACCCCGGCACAGACGGTATGACCTGGCATTTATATGGACCGCATAATGTGAACAGTTCGTCTTATGCAGTAAACAACGGAAGCTCATTAGTTAGTGGTGCACAGTTTACAAATTTTGGACTTATTGAAAGCCATACACTTGCGGCGCTGTTTGTTGAGGATACAGACGGCACAGTCAAGGTTTATAACAAAAATTATAAAGCAAGTGCAAGCCTTTATGCGTCTGGCGTAACGCCGTCGACCAAGACCGTGTCTGCGGTTGGATTGGACGATGGAGTTTACGTTCGTATCCGCAACGGCGAAGATAAGGCGCAGACCTATACTGTTACAATTGATTCTGCCGATATTTCCGCAGGCTACCGCGACGGCGAGTTTGTTCTTTCCGATACCGCAAGCACACTTGATTCGGTAGATTATGCTGTAGCAAACGGCATAGGAACAGTTAAATATACTGCAACACTTTCTGGCAAGGGAAGCTATATTCAGTTCGACAAGAAGCTTACTTCTCTTATTGGAAGCGATGAAAAATATTATGTAAACGTTAAAATTAGCGATTTTGCTTCGGCAAACTTCTGGACACAGCTTACAGATGATGCGACCGCAGCAAGTGACTTTGCTCCTAAAAAGGAACAAAACAATGCCGACCCCGGAACAGACGCTATGACGTGGTGGTTCTATGGATATAATAGCAACGTTATTATCGGAAAAGGCTTGGATTCCGGCGGATATGGTAGCGCAGTTGCATCTGCAAGCAGCCTTTCCAATTCCGGACTTAGTATTTACTTTAAAAACAATAGCGGTTATGTTGGAATCAAGACAGGCAATATAGATTCTGCACCTGATAAAGGCTATGAAAAATATACCTCTACACGCACAATGGCAGACACGGGCTTAACCGATGGTGCATATTTCCGTGTTCGTAATGGTATTAGCGGCGCAGTAACATATACTATAACCGTTTCGTTTGATGCAACTGCCTACACCGACGGTGTTTACAAGTTCTCTGACGAGGGCAGCGGACTGATTTCTTATAATCGCGAATTATATAGCGGAACAGTTGCTTACGGTGCCGGAAAAGTTGCAGAAACGGCAACGGTTAAGCTTTCCGGTAATGGCGGCTATGTTCAACTTGACAGAAAGCTCTCTGACCTTATAAATGGCGGAGCATTGGTAAATGTTAAGGTTGACGATGGTGAAATAGATGACTATTTAGCAGCCAATTTCTATGTTCAATTAACTGCTGACAAGGCAGCATTGACCGATGTTGTTCCACAAAAAGAATATGATATGTCTGTAAGCAACATAGACGATACAGCAATTACTTATGGCTTAATAACCGCAAGCGGAGCGCTTCGCTTATGCAATGGTAATGACACACGAGGATGCAGCATATACGCAAACCATTCACGCATAAACGCTAACGGCGATTGTACAACAAAGGGCTTTGGCGGTGTTGCTATGAAGTTTGTAAAAAATGATACTACAGGCATTGTTGCAGCAAGTACCATTTATAACGACCTCGTAAATGCGGCTGTTAGCGGCAAACGCGAGTCAAAATTGACTGCAGCGGCGGTAGGCATTGACAACGGCGGATATATTCGTATCCGTAACGGTCAGACAACGTCACAGACCTACACAATTACCGTATATTACAATAACGTATTCGCAAACACCACACAGAACGGTACAGTAACACTTGATAAGGTTTCTGCTCTTACGGGTGATACCGTTAAGGCAACCGTAACCGCTAACAAAGACTATCAGCTCAAGGCGGGCAGCCTCAAGTATACAGTTGACGGCAGCAAGTATTATCCGATTACCGCTCGCGTTGGCGAGGATGAAAGCGTTTCTAATGTATTCGCATTTGCAATGCCCGAGGATGCAGTTAATGTAACCGCAGAGTTCGTAGCGGCTGACGCTGCAAACCACGCATTACTCGGCGCCGCTTACAACATTGAAAACGGCGAGGCTGGCAAGGATATGCGCTTCGGCTCACGCGCTTACAGAAAAGCAGGCGACAGCGAGCTTATCTCCTGCGGTAACTACCTGCTCCGCGCAGACAGCACCTTAGGTGCAGCTCTTGCTGACGGTGTAGAACTCACAGAGCAGCAGCTTGCAGAGCTTATAAATCCCTCTGAGGGCCAGTTTGTAAAGAGAGTTCCCACAAGCGTACTTAACGACCGCTGTGACGATTATGTTGATTACACCGTTCGTATAGTAGGCGTTGCAGACGGTTATGCAGATTTTGCATACGTTTGCGTATCCTATGCAAACTACCGCGATGCCGAGGGCAATGTAGAAACCGTTTACTCTGCACCCTGCATCCGCAGCTACAACCAGCTTATAAATGCTGCACAGTAATAAAAGGGAGGTAAATAAAATGAAAAAGTATGAGAATCCCGAGATTAAGATTTTAGACTTTTCCTTCGAAAACGACGTTTTGACAGACGCATCTGTTATTGATATTCCGAATACAGAAGTTGGCAAGGACAAGGACGATACAACTGCACCGTTCTAAGCAACTCCCTTAATAGAATAATGAGAATGCGGGAGAGGAGGTTTTTTAAAAAAATCACCTTCCCGCATTTTTGCCTTTTTTATGAAAAAGGCTTCCCTTCAAGGGGAATCCAACTACAGCGTTTAATATAATTTTATAAAACTCGTAGGGGTCGGCGCCCACGACGACCCGCAAAAAACAATTTCCCCGAAAGGAGAATGCTCAAAATGAAAAAAATCACCTCGTTTTTAGTTGCACTGCTTATTCTCGTAACGGGCTTACAGCCGGTTATTTTAAGCGTTGGTGCAACCACAGGTGGGTCAGCAAACCTCCTCGCAGACCAGCTTATAACTTCAGATGGCGCGGTTGTTGACTGGACCGCAAGCTCGGTAGTAGACGGAGAGGCTACCTTTAAGGTAACCTTACCCGCAAACGGCTATGCACAGTTTACACAGAAGCTTTCTAATCTTATTGGAAGCAACAGCGGAAACCCGCATATAAACATAAAAATAGGAAACAACCAGTTTGCTGATTACACAGCAGATACAACCTGGGCACAGGTGCAGTTGACCGATGATGCAACCGCCGCAACCGATATAGTTCCCATTCCCGAGCCGAGCGGTGCAAATCCAAGCGTGGACGCTATGACCTGGATGTTCCAGATTTACAGCAACGGAAATTTCTATTTCAACCGCGGTTCGAACACAGCAGGCGCAACGGCTGCAATTACACCAAACGAGCAGTTTATGACTGCAGGTCTTCGTATGCGTTTTGATATGGACGGAGACTGCGTAAAGGGTACACTCGTCGGCGCATCGGGCAGAGAGCGTACGTCTGTA
>JAZNRD010000005.1:0-106476 GCA_045590515.1 Acutalibacteraceae bacterium | reverse complement strand
ATCTTTTTGATGGTGGTTATCGCTATTGTTATGTTCTTCCCTCGGATTACAGCCTTGTTCGAATCAGACGATACTTCTAATACCACCGCAGACCTTTCCGTTATGCTCGTAAAGGCAGATGATCCTACGCAGGCGGATATGGTGAAAGAAACATTTGCCGCATCCTTTACTGACTATGACGTGCTGATTACAGATGAGGAAATCAGCGTAATCAAGAACAAAATTACTTCTGGTGATGTAGAGTGTGCTTTTGTAATGAACGGGGCAACTTCGTTCACATATTACGTTGATAATCTTTCAATGTACGATATGAACCCGGATATTGCAACCGGTGTCCTGCAACAGATCTATCAAATGAATGCTATGATTAATAGCGGTATATCAGCTGAAGATGCTGCCGATGTTATGAGCATTCAGATTAACGGTGAAGTGGAAAGCCTTGGCAAGGATCAGATGCAGAACTTTTTCTACACTTACATTATGATTTTTGCTCTGTATATGGTTATTCTGCTTTACGGTCAGATGGTAGCAATGAGTGTTGCAACCGAAAAAAGCTCTCGTGCCATGGAATTGCTTATCACCAGCGCCAAGCCCATCAATATGATGTTTGGTAAGGTTTTGGCGGCTTGTATGGCAGGTCTTGTTCAGCTTGTTGCCATCTTCGGCTCGGCACTTGTGTTCTACAACGTGAATAAGTCCTATTGGGGAGATAACGGAATCATTGACTCAATCTTCAATATTCCGCCTGAGTTGTTTGTGTATATGCTCGTGTTCTTCTTACTTGGCTTCTTGATTTATGCATTCCTCTACGGTGCAATTTCTTCTACAGTTTCAAAACTGGAAGATATTAACACTGCCGTTCAACCGGTAACATTCCTATTCTTGTTCGGCTTTATGGTGGTTATCTTCTCTATGACCAGCGGCAGCGTGGACAATGTTTTGATGACAGTTTGTTCCTACATTCCGTTTACTTCACCAATGGCAATGTTCACAAGAATTGCTATGAGCACTGTGCCTTGGTATGAGATTACGATTTCTATCGGCATTTTGGTTGCATCTACCTTTGGAATCGGAATTCTTTCTGCTAAGATCTACCGTGTAGGTGTTCTTATGTACGGAACCTCACCCAAAATCGGTAATATCATCAAAGCTGTTTGGAAGGCATAAGGAGATGCATTATGAATAAATGGCGTCTATTTTCTTCAATATTTCAAATCGTGGTCGGTATCACAGCGATTATTGCCTATATTGTGATTGCCGCATCCGGTGAACCGCTTGGCAAATGGACGGTTACGTTATTACTCGCTATTGCATTCGTGGTAATTGGTGTTATCGGTATTGTAGATTTGAATAAAAGCAAAAATATTAAGTAATAAGTTCACTTGCAACCTGAAGTTTACATTTAGAAACACCGAATTGGTAGTATGATTTTGCTGAGTGTTCTATAATTAAAGCAACGCAGCGTTAGAAAAAATAAGGAGAAATGATTATGACACTGGGCGAAAAGCTATCAAAATTAAGAAAAGAATATAACTACACACAAGAACAACTTGCTGATATTCTTGGCGTTTCCCGTCAGTCGATCAGCAAATGGGAGTCGGATATCGCATATCCCGAAACCGATAAACTGATAAAAATGGGAAAGCTGTTTGAATGTTCGATGGATTATCTTCTCAATGAGGATATTACCGAAAAGCAAGGGTTACAACCTGCAGAAAAAGAAAGCATTTGGGATAAGTTCAAAATGCAGCTTCACGAACGCAAGAGCGAAAAGATGATTTTTGGTATGCCACTTTATCATATTGGAAGAAACGCTCGCGGATTTTTGGCAATAGGACTTAAGGCGCGTGGAGTATTTTCCTTCGGTCTGATTTCACGAGGTATTTTCTCGGTTGGTCTGCTCTCACTTGGAGTAATATCCATTGGACTTCTGTCCCTGGGCTTGATTTCCGCAGGCGTGTTTTCAGGCGGACTACTTGCTGTTGGTTCGATTGCTCTCGGTTTATTTGCTGCAGGAGCAATCAGCGTAGGACTGATATCCTTTGGAGCTCTCTCGGTTGGATACTTCTCAACGGGTGCATTTGCTATCGGCAAATATGCCGCCGTTGGCGACCACGCACACGCTATGATTGCTATTGGTCAAACTGTGGCCGACGGAAGTGTTTACAGCCACATCGGAGATCTGACGACGGCAGATATACCAAAGGTTGTGCGGTGGCTTGACGGCAACGTTCCGTCTTGGCTCGGCTGGGCAAAAGAGATTTTTAAATTTTATATACAATAAAATGATGGCATTGCATTATTTGCAATTAGATGTTCATGGAATATTAATTTGACTTTTGTAAGAAAATATTGTAAAATAATTATAGTAAAGTTTGCACAGATTGTTATTTGCGGTGGGTTGTACCGTAAATGATAATACAGTGATAAAGACTCTTTACTCGCCGCTTATACTCACCCGAACATTTAGCGGACAAAATGATAAATCGGGATTATGAGATAAGGGTGTAAGGTTTGAATAGTATCAGAGTTTGGTCTTGAACCGAACATAGTCTATCAGGTTTGATGTTGTCCGTAAGGTTTGACAGAGCCGATATGGATAGTAGCCGAGGCAGGCCCAGGCGAAATTCATCGCATGCACTACCCGCATTGCAAGGCATAATCCGCTTGCCTTATTGTCGGACACGCTTTGTCGTGATCGGGACCGACAGTAATATTCATCGCTCATTTAACCCGTAATAGAGAGGCATTATGCCTTTTAGAGCATAAACCACAAGGAGTACAGTTTTACTGTGCTCCTTTTCGTTTAGCTTGGGTTCTATTGCCGGTGGTGAAGTTTTTTCCATTGCGCTTATTTTATGAAGGAGGTGGTGCGTATGCTAAAAATCCTGTGTCTTATTCTCCATAGCATACCTAATATGACTGTTACCTTTACCGCCTCCGGTATTAGTACCCGATAACAAGAGGATTTCTCATGCTTGATAGCCGGAATAATAAAACCGGTATGACGGCACCCGAGAAAAAACAGGCTGATAATATTTCAGCAAAAAATATCTACAGTACGTTTGCTTTTAATCTAAGAGAAGAACGTAAAAAACAAGGACTTAGCCAGGAAGAATTAGCGGATATATGTGGTGTTTCTGTACATACCATAAAACGCTATGAAACCGGCACAACAAAACAAGGCTCGTTGGATGCTGCATATAAAATTGCAGCAGGTCTCGAGAAATCATTAGATGAAATGCTTGTCAGTCCATTTGATAAGAAACCTATCGATGCTTTAGAAGATCCCGAAGTTCGATCAGTCTTATCAGAGCTTATTCGTGTAGTGAATAAGAAATAAATTCATCAAAAGGCGCAGATCTGATACCAAAATGGTGCAGGTCTGCGCTGTTTCTTTTATACCCGGTGATTTACAATATAGACAGGTCAAGGGTGCGCACCACAGACCGAGATTAAAATAAAGGAGATTACCCCTATGTTAAATATTCGTGATTTAAAAATTGATCCCGCTTCGCTTGGAGCAAAGAAGTTGTTGGTGGATATTACACCCGCTTATGAGTACAAAGACGGTCGCCGTATGGATACCATCACCGGCTATCGCTATGTCGTGGCGTTGCCTGAACACAGTCTGGAGAAACTGGGCGTAAAAATCGAAGGCAAACAGCTTTTGGAAAAGCCTGAAGGCTTTGCTGAGGTTGAGTTCAGCGGTCTTGAAGTGTTTGCCTATGAAAGCCAAGGCAGAACGCAAATCAGCGCTAAAGCCACCGGTATTTCATTGGTAAATAAGAAGTCGTAATGCGTGGGCGGCGCTGTAAAGCCGAAGGGGTTATAAATATTTTTCCATAAAGAAAAATATTCCCCGGCGGCAGCGCAGCGCCGTCCTTCCATAAGGGCAAGTATTACCCTTATGGAAGCACAAGTAGCAGTAGCAAAGAAAGGAGTTTTAATATGGCTGCTAATCCACAATCACGCAAATGGATGTTGACGATAAACAATCCGCAAGACTGCGGTCTTGACCACAGCAGTATGCAAACGCTTTTGAGCCTATTTTGTCCCGACTATTTCTGTCTTGCTGACGAAATAGCAACAACCGGAACATTCCATACTCACATTTTCATTTACTCAAAATCGCCCATACGTTTTTCCACTCTTAAAAATCGTTTTCCAACGGCGCATATTGAAAAAGCATTTGGAAGCGCAAAGGATAACCGTGATTATATCCGCAAAGAAGGCAAATGGTTAGAGGATAAAAAAGCAGAAACTTCCGTTGCCGGTAGCTTTTATGAGTTCGGTCTGATTCCAAGTGAGTGTGAAGAACGAGATCCAAAGATGTATAAGCTACTCCAAAATGTAAAGGACGGGTTATCTACCACCGAAATCATTGATGAGTCTCCAAACTTCGCATTTAAGTCCAAGGATATTGATACTCTACGTGAGGCATACCGAGCAGAACAGTATATGAGCCAAAACCGAAAACTGACCGTAACCTATCTTTATGGTGCAACCGGAACGGGCAAAACAAGCGGTATTTACAAGAAGCATCCTGCAGCAGAGATTTGCCGTATCACCGATTACAACGGCAAAAATGGTGTGCGCTTTGATGCCTATCACGGACAGGATGTGTTAGTGTTCGAAGAGTTTAATTCTCAGATACCTATTGAGGCGATGCTTAACTACCTTGACATCTATCCGTTAATGTTACCCGCGCGATATACTGACCGTACAGCTTGTTTTACCAAGGTGTATATAACTTCAAACATACCGCTGAATGAGCAATACATCGATGTGCGACACAACCGCTTTGAAACGTGGAAAGCATTTATCCGCAGAATTGATCACGTGTTTATGTATATGCCTGACGGTTCGGTTGAAGAAATTAATTTTAAATAGAGGTGGTGAGTATGAGAAACGAAGAAAAAGAGCGTCTTGAAAAACAAACTGAGACACGGTATTTATGGCTCCGTTTTAGAAACGGCTGTAAAAGTCTGAAAAACAGTAAAGCCAGACAATGTGCGCTGATTGCATTTTATATTCTCCTTATACTGATTTGGACATTTAATAATGACGATTTCAGTCTGGAGAATATGGAGTTGGTTTCGCCTGTATTTATTGCTCTGTCAAAGTTGTCTTTGCCGATAAGCATGCTTGCAGGCACCATTGCCATACTCATTCTATACGGAACGCCTATCGGAAGCTTCAAGATCATGAGTGAGTTACAGCGAATCGGTTTGACAAACAGTGCAGGAGAAACGCCAATACTCACCGCCAAAGCCAAAGACGAAAAGCAATCGGAAGTAATAGTGTTTGAGTTTGACGGTGTGGGGATTCCGCTTGCAGAATGGGAGAATAAACGGCAGCGGATTGAGGCGGCTCTGAACGTGCATATCGTAAAACTGAAAGAGGGCAACAATAAACGCTCTATTCTGCTATACGCCGTCCCCGCAGGCAATCAGCTTTCAAGCCGTATTGAATGGCATGACAGCTATCTTATCAAAGACAGTTCAACCTTTGTTCTCGGAAAAAGCCTTATGGGTACAGTTTCGGTGGATTTAGCAAAAATACCACACATCTTACTTGGTGGTTCAACCGGCAGCGGCAAAAGTGTTCTGTTAAAGTTATTGCTTATGCAGGCGGTCAAGAAAAACGCTGTTGTCAGCATAGCCGATTTTAAGGGCGGCGTCGATTTCCCGCCAGTATGGCATAGCAAGTGCAAAATATGTTTTGATGAGGACAATCTGTCCCAACTGCTGACCGAACTTGTGGACGAGTTGCAACGCCGCAAGGTGTTGTTTCGGGATAATGAGTGTCATAATCTCGACGAGTACAACAAGCGCACCGGCAAGGAATTACAACGTCATATTTTCGCTTGTGATGAGGTGGCAGAAATCCTTGACAAGACAGGGCTTAAAAAAGAGCAAAAAGACAAAGTCAGTCTGATAGAAAGTAAATTGTCAGTAATTGCCCGACAAGGCCGTGCCTTCGGTATTCATCTCATACTCGCCACACAAAGACCGGATGCCAATATTCTCTCCGGTCAGATCCGCAACAACATAGATTGCCGAGTGTGCGGCAGAGCCGACAATGTGCTTTCGCAAATCATTCTCGACAGCACCGCTGCAGCCGAGCAAATTCCAAAGGATGCCGCAGGACGTTTTCTGCTCCATGACGCCACCATATTTCAAGCCTATCTCATAAATGAAAATAGCCTCTGACATAGGCATAACGGACAAAGAAGGCTTCATAATTTAGAAAGTGAAGAACAGATATGAAAATTACATTGATATATTTTGTTGATTATCGCAAAAAGAAGGTGGTGGGCACCTATGACAACATATATAACAGAAGCCCACGAAAAGCGCATACGCGGTCAGGTTATATCTGTTGTTAATCTGACACCGAGTTTTCGTGAGGATCAAAAAAGTGCTGTTAAGAAAGCGATTGAACAGCAGCTTTATGAAATTTTCTGTAAATATGTGTCAAGCAAGACTTGAACAAACGGAGTAGCTCACTTATAATATAAGTGTCAGTTACTCCGCTTCTTTTTGCGAAGAAGGGAGTACAATTTGAGTCTTTATGACGCTATTTATACAAGACAATCGGTTGACAGGATAGACAGCATATCCGTTGAAAGTCAAGTCGAGTTTTGTAAAAAGGAAGTGATAGGACAGGATTTAAAGGTATATACGGATAAGGGCTATAGCGGCAAAAATATTGACCGCCCTGCATTTCAGGAATTGATGCGCGATATAGAGGCAGGCAAAGTGAACCGTGTAATCGTTTACCGCCTTGACCGTATCAGCCGTTCGGTGCTTGATTTTGCTAATGTGATTGACATATTCCAAAAGCATAATGTGGACTTTGTCAGCACAATGGAAAAATTCGATACAGGAACGCCAATCGGTAAAGCTATGCTGATGATCGTAATGATTTTCGCACAGCTTGAGCGTGAGACTATCCAACAACGTGTTATTGACGCCTATTCATCCCGTAGTAAACGTGGGTTTTATATGGGTGGCAGAGTTCCATTTGGATTTAACCTTAAAGAAACGCTAATTGACGGAATACGCACCAAAATGTATGAGCCGATTGAGTCTGAAGCAGAAATCGTCAGACTGATATTCTCGCTCTATTCTGAACCACAAACCTCTCTCGGTGATGTAATGCGCTATTTGGAAGCGCACGGAATACGAAAGCGTGACGGCAAGCTTTTTAACCGAAGCCGATTGCGCGATGTAGTTATAAATCCCGTGTATGTCAGAGCTGATTATCAGTTGTATGACTTTTTCAAGGCGCAAGGCACCAATATTGCCAACATACCCGATGATTTTATCGGCACAAACGGAGCGTATTTGTATTCCGGTGATACCAAGAAGCGCAAAACCGTATCTCTTGAAGGTCATACCCTTGTAATTGCTCCGCACGAAGGGCTTGTTGATTCGAGAACATGGATCAAATGCCGTTCCAAGTGTCTGAATAATCAGAGCGTTGCAAAGCCTGTTAAAGCAAAAGCAACTTGGCTTGCAGGCAAAATTAAATGTGCTCATTGCGGATATGCCCTCACCGCCAAAATATACCGATGTAAAACCAAGTCAGATAACCGCTATTATCTCTGCAACAATAAATACAATGCCGGTGGCTGTAACTTCGGCTCGCTTGACGCCGATATTGTCGATGAAATCGTATTTGAAGAAATGCAGAAGAAATTAGCAGAGTTCGAAACACTTTCTAAACAGAAGCAGGAAGGCTGTAACCTGCAAATCGTTAAGCTAAAAACACGCATAGATACCATCGACAAAGAAATATCCTCTCTGCTCGATAAAATCACGGCAGCCAACGAAACGGTAATGCAGTACATAAATAACCGCATTGCTGAACTGGATGCCGAAAAGAAAGAACTGTATGCACAGATCACACAGTTCGATAATGACCGCAAGGATAACATAGGTGAAATCAGCGGTTATATGGAGCATTGGGATGAGTTGTCGGTAAGTGACAAAATCACAGTTGTAGATTCGTTGATTGAGCGTATTAACGCCTCGGAAAACAGTCTTGAAATCAAGTGGAAAATATAATTATTTTTTTATCGCAAATCCATTCCACTCTGATTGTTCAGGTGAGGGACTACGCCTTGCAACCGACCGACTTGACAGTAAAAACTTCTACGCATTTAATCCCAGCTTTGATAAGTGTCAGGATAAATAATGTAAAGCAGATGGGAAACCATCTGCTTTTTTAGTTAAAATAATAGAACATAATTTAGAATATTACGCCACTGACTTTTTTATTTTATGATGCTATAATATCATAGATATTTTTCTAAAAATCTTTGGAGATGATATTATGGTATCTTGGCACAACAAAAGTTTTTATATCGACGAAAAGCCGATACATATTTTTAGTGGTTCGATTCATTATTTTCGTAGTTTAAAAGAACAGTGGAGAGATTTACTTTATAAGTTAAAGTGTGCAGGTTTAAACACAGTCGAAACATATTTTTGCTGGAATCTTCACGAGAAAAATGAAGGTGAATTTTGTTTTGAAGGCAATTTAGATATTGAGTATTTCATTTCTCTTGCACAAGAATTAGGTCTTTATGTTATTTTAAGACCCGGTCCATACATTTGTGCGGAATGGGAGTTTGGCGGTTTGCCCGGCTGGTTGCTTACTGATGATGATATTCGTCCAAGAACAGAGGACGATAGATATATGTCAGCAGTTAAGAATTATTTTGACGAGCTTATTCCGCGCATAATTCCACACTTGCAAACCAACGGTGGAAATATTATTCTTATGGCCGTAGAAAATGAATATGGTTCTTTTGGAAACAGTACAAGCTATATGAATAAATGTGCTGAATTGCTTTTAAGCTATGGTATTGATATACCGTTGGTTACAGCCGACGGTCATTCAGCGTTATTTCTCGACGGCGGTCATACCGATAACAATTTAATGACGCTTGACTTTGGCTATGATAATTTATCGGTTTCATCACATTTTAGCGAACAACAAAACCGTCAACCTAATTCTCCAATGATGCATATGGAGCATTGGATTGGTGCAATCTCTCATTGGGGAGAACCCTTAATGACCTATGATGCTTCCAAGGTTGCTAAGGAAGTCAGAAATCATTTGAATGAAAATATTGATTTTAATCTTTATATGTTCCACGGCGGTACAAATTTTGGATTTACAAGCGGTGCAAACGATATACCAATCAAATGTGGCGAATATGAGCGCGTAGGATATAACCCTGACGTAACAAGTTATGATTATGGCGCTCCTCTTACCGAATGGGGAGAATGTACGGATAAGTATTTTGCGATTCAGCGTGAAATGGAAAAATACTATGGTCATTCGCTACCAAATCCTGAAAAAGTTCCTGTTCAATCGATAGGTGACATAAAACTTCAAAATGCCGCTTCTTTGTTAAATAATCTCGATAAAATAGGAGAACATCACTTTTCACCTACACCTCGCAATATGGAACACTATAGACAGAACTTCGGCTATATTTTATATCGTACTAAAATAAATACTGATGTTGTACCCGAAAAATTAGTGTTTGGTCATTTTGCAGACAGAGTAAGCGTTTATTTCGACGGAATATATCGTGGAACACTTTATCGAAATGATGATAAGAATTATATTAGTGTTGGCAGTTGGTTTAAAAAAGGCGGAGTTCTTGAGTTACTTGTTGAAAATATGGGTAGAATCAACTTTGGACCCGAGATGTGTGTAGGTGACCGTAAGGGCTTGCTTGATTATGTTTATATAACATATAAATTCGGACCGCGTCAGCTCTTACATAATTGGGATATTTATACCTTGCCTATGGATAATCTTGATAAACTGGAATATAACGGAACAAAAAATAAACAGCCTACATTTTACAAAGGATATTTTTCTTCACCTGAAAAGAAGGATTGCTTTGTTCATCCCATAGGATTTACAAAGGGCTTCATTGTGGTTAATGGTTTTAATTTAGGAAGGTTTTGGAATATTGGTCCACAGAAGTCTTTATATTTGCCATGGCCGATTTTAAAGGATGAAAATGAAATAATCGTTTATAACGAAACAGATGTTGAGGAGCCAATAATATCTATAAAAGATTATCATATTCTTGATTCAATAAAAACTGAGGATATTCCGGAAACTGTTGTTTAATTAAAAACGCTCAATGATGTTCATTGGGCGTTTTACTCATTAAATTGTAAAAAATCAACTAAAAGTATTCCAAATTGAATATCTTTGGTGTGCAAGTTTGTTATCTTGCGGTAGCTCTATTGAATTGATTTTTTTCCAATGTTAATATAAATATGTAATAAAATTTCTGTAATTTGAAATTTAGAATGCATTAAATTTTTAGGAGGAATTTTTTGTGAAGAAGCTTCTTTTTAAATTTATTTCCATTGCATTAACATTAGCGCTTTGTTGCGTATTTTTGCCGACACAAGTTTTGGCAGAAGAATTTATGCCTATACCAAACCTGTATTTGGATTTCGAATGTGAAAGTGTTTCCGATATAACGGGTGGTGCTATTATGGCTGACCCAACTAATAATGGGTTTACCGATAATGTTTATAAAGTAAATGGTGGTACAAGACTTTATTTAAATGCAAAATATAAATTTGAATCGGGAAAAACTTATAGGTTTGATTTTTTGATATTTGCCACCAATAAAAGTTGGTTAACCATTGCATCTGATGGTTGGAATAATGAAACACAAATGTTTGATTGGAATAATGGTGGCAATATAAAAAGTATAACTACTAAAGCAGGTGTATGGGAGTCCATCTCTTTCGA
The DNA here is from genome assembly GCA_045590515.1 of Acutalibacteraceae bacterium. GTDB lineage: Bacteria > Bacillota > Clostridia > Oscillospirales > Acutalibacteraceae > SIG589. The sequence goes on along the minus strand of JAZNRD010000005.1, from coordinate 95,670 downwards.
ATTTGAAATGACGAACAGCAGAAAGGATTTATTCTTTAATACCAACAGTGAAATTGGAGAGTATTATGTAGATAACTTTAAAATAACTGATGTTACGAATGGTACTACTAATAATAACACTGCTGTAAACCAGAGCTATGATTTTGATAATACAAATTTTAAAGCTTACTCTGATAAGTTAAACAATAGTATTCAAATGGCCGCTGTTGATGGTGAGAAGAATTCTGTTCTTAAATTAACACCGACTGCAAGTGCGCAGGCTAAAGTTAATGTTGAGCTTGATTATTCTCTGGAAACAGGTAATTATTATAAGCTTTCCTTTGATTATAAAGGCGCTGCAAAAATGCGTATTTTACATAACTTTGGCGCATGGGCAAATTTAGCTACGGTTGATGTTGTTAAAGAGGAAGGCCCAAATTCAGGATATGATGCGTACTTTAACAGTTCTGATGCTTGGATAAAGTATGATACTGTGTTCTATACCGAACAGGCATCTACTCATCTTTACTTTTTATTAATAGCACAAGATGACACCGAAATTTTAATAGATAATATAAAAATTGAGAAATGCAATGTTGACGGTTCTGCTGAAAATGTATTTCCTTCAAAATATGCTATTGATTTTGAGGATGACACAATAGATATTTTAGGTGTATCATCTGATTCGGGCTTTACCTTTGCGGCAGACCCCGAGAATACAAATAACAGAGTATTAAAGCACACAGGTGCATATGGTTCGTTCTTTGTTCCTGAAGCTCGCTTAAAGGCAGGACATGATTATATAATAACATACGATTATTATGTTCCTACCCAGACAGCTACTGACCCAAGTATTCGTAACACCTTAAGAAACCGTTTAGGTGCAAAAATATCTCCAGATTATGGTTGGACAAATACTTGGTCTAATAAGGATATATGGAAGAAAAATACCGTGAACATAAGCAACGCTTCTGATGGTGATTTCTTTCATTTGTATATTCTAAGAGATATTTATATTGATAACGTAGTAATTCGAGACCTTACGCCCGATATATACACCACAGACTATGAGGATGAAGAAATCTTTAATGAGGATGATACTAACCGTACGGAAGTAACTTATATAAACGATGCGGATTACGGAAAAGTTGCTCAGATTTCATATCAACCCATTGTTGGTTTAGGCGGATACACAAAATTCCCTGTAAGACTTAAAGACGGAGAGGCATACAAGGTAACCTTCACATACAAGACAGACGGTTGGGCAACGGTTCACTATGCTTCAAAGGAGACACCAGCCGTTTGGGCATTAAGTGTAACTTCAAATTGGAAAACCGCAACATATTATATTACAGGTACAGGCGATTCGGATTACTTTGGATTCAGATGTAATAATGCTACGGATGTTTTAAACCTTCAGATAGCTAATGTTACTATTGAAAGACAAACATATTTCACAACAACCGATATAAATAATGACGGTGCTTCAAATGCTACCGATGTTTCACTTTTAAGAAGTTATTTATTAAATGGACGAAATGACTTAAAATTCTTTGAGAAATATACTGAACAGAACGGTATTGATGGTGTAGATATTCGCGATTTAGTTTCTCTTAATAATGCTCTTTCGTCTAATTAGTTAGCCCTATAATTTAAATAATATGTTTCGTTGACAATAGGGTGAACATAGTTCGCCCTATTGTTGATATGTATAGGCGAGTAATTATTTGTAGATTTATGGTTTAAAAACTTTTATAGGAAAAATATAGGAGATGTATATATGAAAAGCAAAAAAATATTAGTATTATTTCTCTCTTTAGTTTTAGTATTTTGTTTATGCGGTTGTGGCGGCAACAGTGACGGTGATAAATCAAAAGAGGATATTACCTCCGCTGATGTAGACGAAGCAACCTTTGAAGGACTTAAGTTTGAAACAAATCCTGACCTTGATTTTGGCGGAGAAGCTGTTTATTTTGCCCTTAATATTGAGCCTAAGCGTGGCGTAAGTGCTCACGAAGATAGAATATTAGACATAAAAGAGGCAATTGAAAACAAATATAATGTTAAGATTGAGTATATCGTTTACAACAGTGATAAGGATTTACAGAACAATCTTGTTTTAAAACACTTATCTGGTTTTGCATATGCAGATTTAGTATTTACTAATACTGCTAATTACTTGCAAGCGTTGACAAACGATGGTATTTTCAGACCGCTTGATGATTATATTGATTATTCAAATAAGCGTTTTGAGGTTGCTGACACTGCAACAAAATATGTTGACGGAAAGCATTATTCATATTATCCGGCAGAGAAAGACCAGGGATTTTTTGTTTATTATAATACATCGTTAATTGATGAAAACAACTGCGAAGACCCCCGTGAGCTTTATGATGCAGGAAAGTGGGACTGGGAAGGTTTTGAAAATATTGTAAAGGCTTGCACAGGCACCAGAAACGGTAAGACGGTATATGGTTTAGCAGGCAGTAATGTGCTTGACGGACTTATGGCATCAAATGGTTTACCGGTCATTTCTTACAACGAAAAAGAAAAATCAGTACAATGCAACCTTTTCTCCGATGAAGGTAAAAATGTGCTCGAATTTATTAGAACTCTTTCGTTTACATACAAGGGTGTAGACGGTACATATGGTTCACATAGCGGTATTGAAACCTTTAATAATAGTTTTGCTGCAATGCTTATCGGACCTCAGTACTATGGTTCACATTTAGTACAGACCGGCATTCCGTTTGAGATGGTGCCAATGCCCATAGGACCGGATACAGATTCTTATACAAATATGCGCGAGGATTGTTATTGTTACTCAATCGGAACACATAGTAAGTTCAAAACGGAAGATTTAATTCAACTTGCATTTGAGCTGGAAAGAAACGACCCCGCTATTGAGGGAACATATCGCGATATGAGTGAAGAAGGTAAGCTTGATTGGTTTATTGAGCAATATGTTGATAGAGCAAATCATTATTATGACGAAACCCAGGCAGAGTTTGTTTTCGATTTCATAAACGATGAGGATACTGTTGAGTATATCGATTGGAATACCGCTGCTTTAAAAGACATTATAAAGAAGCAAATTTATGCTCCTATTTCTAAGGGTGAGGATGTTCGTTCGCACCTAACAGCAATTAAAACTGTAATTGATAATGCACTTAAAGAGCAGTTTTAATATCAGTTAATAACTTTATAATCGTTAAAAATTTTTGAGGTGTTAATATGAAAAAAATCGGATTTATTGATTATTATATCAGTGAGTGGCATGCTGATAATTATCCGGAGTGGATAAAAGATGCAAGCGAAAAAATGAATGAGGATTTTGTTGTTTCGTATGCGTGGGCAGAACTTGAAGAATCACTTGTTGACGGTGTTACCACTGACGAATGGTGTGCTAAAAACAATGTTGAGAGATGCAATTCCATTGAAGAATTATGCGAGAAATCCGATTATATTTTAATCCTTGCTCCCTCAAACCCCGAAAAGCATTTGGGATATGCTAAGCAGGCGCTTAAATTTAAGAAAAATACATATATTGATAAAACCTTTGCTCCGGATTATGAAACCGCGAAAGAAATTTTTAGTATTGCAGAAAAATACGGAACAAAATTCTTTAGTACATCCGCTTTAAGATTTGCAACAGAATTAGAGGATATAAAGGATGCCGTTAAAGTGGATGTTCTTGGCGGCGGCTCAAATATCGAAGAATATATAATTCATCAAGTCGAAATGGCAGTAAAAATTTTGAAGAAAAATGCAGTTCGCGTACGCGTTGAAGACTTAGGCGAAAACAAGTATAAGTGCTATGTTGACTTTGGCAACGAAGAGATTTCAACACTTTATTTTGCCCAAGGTACACCGTTCTCACTATCTGCTAAATTCTCTGACGGAGCTGTTAAGGAATATGCGATTGAGTCTGATTTCTTTGTAAACTTGTTGTCAGACATTTTGAGGTTCTATATTTCCGGAGAGCCTTCATTTGATGTAAATGAAACATTAGAGGTTATGAAAATAAGAGAAGCAGTCGTAAAGGGTGTTTCGAATATTGGTGAGTGGATTAAGCTATAAAGGGATGTTTAATATGAAAAAGCTTAGAGTTGGTATTATTGGCTGCGGACGAATATCTGTAATGCACTTGGTTCCTATGCACATTTCAGAGCGTGCCGAACTCGTTTCGTGCTGTGATATAAAGCGTGAGCGTGCAGATAAGGTTGCAGAAAAGTATGGCATCAAAGCTTATTACGATTATAAGGAAATGATAAACTGTGAAAAGCTTGATGCAGTTCATATTTGTTTACCACATCACCTTCATACTGAAGTTTCAATTTATGCAATGGAGAATGGTGTTAACGTTCTTTGCGAGAAGCCTATGTCTATTGATTATAAGTCTGCAGAAGATGCAGTGGCTTGTTCAAAAAGAACTAATATGAAATACGGAATTATACTCCAGTGCAGATATAATCCTTCATCTCAGCTTGTAAAGAAGGCGGTAAGTGAGGGTAAACTTGGTAAAATTATATCTGCGTGCTCAACATTAACCTGGGCGCGTCCTGATAGCTATTATGAGGAAAGCGACTGGAAAGGCACCTGGGACAAAGAAGGTGGCGGAGTTGTTATTGACCAGGCAATACACTCTCTTGACTTGGTTTCCTGGATTGTAAATAGTCCCATAAAATCAGTCTCGTGTTCCATGGCAAACAGAGGTCACAGTATTGTCCGCGTAGAAGATAGCGCAGAAGGTTTAATCATATTTGAAAACGGTACAAAATACGGCTTTTATTGTATGAATAATTTTGGCTGTGACGAGCCTATTGAAATTAAATTACTCTGCGAAAAAGGTTTTGTAAAATTCGGATATGACGATGCTTACATAACATACAATGATGGCACAGTTGAAGAAGCCCATCAGGATGAAAATACCAAAGAATATGAAGGCGGAAAGGATTACTGGGGCTTCCAACACGTTCGTCAAATTGAACAGTTTTATAAATCGTGCCTGGGCGAGTGTGAATTGGAAATTAGCGGTGAAGAAGCTTTAAAAACCCATAAGCTTATCTGTGAAATATACGATGTTGGTGGTATGAGAAAATGAAGATAGGTGTTATAACCGATTGTTTTAAGCAGTCACATACGGAAGGTATAATTAAAGCGGGCGAACTCGGCATACACGGAGTGCAAATTTATGCAACAACAGGCGAGTTTTCTCCCAATACACTTACCGACGAGCAGAAGAATGATTACAAGAAGCTTCTTATCGAAAATAATTTGGTTGTAAGCGCTCTTTGCGGCGATATGGGTGGTTTTGGTTTTGAAAAGGAAGAGGACAACAAGGAACGAATTATCAAGACTAAAGAAATAATAGATTTAGCTGTTGAATTCTCTTCAAACAATGTTACAACGCATATTGGTGTTATTCCTGATGATAAAAACAATCCGCGTTATTCGGTTATGCTTGATGCATTAACGGAATGCGGTTTATATGCAAAAAGTAAAGGTGTAACCCTTGCAATTGAAACAGGACCCGAAAAAGCAACAACTCTGCTTAATTTCTTAAAGGATACAAAGGGCGGAGTTGGTGTAAATCTGGACCCTGCAAATTTCACAATGGTAACGGGTCAAGATGCTGTTGAGGCAGTATATATTCTTAAGGATTATATAGTGCATACCCACGCAAAGGATGGAATTATGCTTAACCCGAATCAAGACCCAACTGATGTTTATCATGCTTTTGCGGTCGGCGGGGTGGATGCTTTAAATGCTTGTGAAGGCTTTAAAGAGGTGCCTCTTGGCGAGGGTCAGGTTGATTGGGATAAATATTTATTTGCGCTAAATGAAGTTGGCTATGATGGCTTTTTAACAATTGAACGCGAAACAGGTGAAAACCCGTTAAATGATATTGATTTAGCAGTGAATTTTTTAAAATCTAAAAATGTATAGGTAAAACGGATTTCTGACTTTAAGAAATCCGTTTTACTTATGTTTTGCACAGCAAATTTGGGTTAATTATAAATTTAAATTGATGAACTATATTGTTATTATTGTATATAATGAATTCAAGCTTTTGTTTAATATTGTAAAAAAATAACAAAATATTTAAAATGTAAAAAGCATATTTGGACACATACTACCAATAAATATAACCTTGATAAAAATATATGGATTAAATTATACTATGAATATAATTATATGGATATATAGAAAGGAGTTTACACTTGTCGAACGACCATACTGTAGGAAGATTATTTGATTTTAACGTTGAGTTTTTTAAACAGGCACAAAATATCGGACCTGCTCTTATTAAACAAATCGGTGAATTGAAAATTGAACCTAAATATGAAATAACTACGCATTATCAACACTGTAATGAAATAAGTTATGTTGTTTCGGGCGAAGGTGAGTTTTACAGTGGTAATACGAAATACGAGGTTTCGCGCGGCTGTATCCATTTAGCACCGCGTGGGTCTACGCATAGAATAGTATCAGGTGTTGACAGTCCTTTAAGATACATATTTATCGGATTTGATTTTGCTGATGATTTAGATGAAAAGTTATATCCGCTTAGAGATATGTTTCGGGGCACTGAGGGCGTTTTCATTAAGGACGGCAGAGATGTTTTTCACGCTTTCGAATCAATGATAAGTGAGGAATATGATAAATCCGATTTTCATATTGAAATGCTTAGAGCAAATATGTTGCATATTCTAATAAGCATCTATAGAAAGAGTAATTTAATTGTTAAGCGCTCGATTCATTTGAAAGAACAGGACGGTCTTGAGCAAAGAATTTATGCAGTTGTTAGGTATATTGATGACAACATTAACAACATATCAAGCGTGAGCGAGCTTTCTAAAAAATTGGGCTACAGCCATAGTTACTTGTCGCATGTGTTTAAAGAAAAGATGGGTATAACTCTTCAGGGTTATATAAATCTAAAACGCATAGAATCAAGTCTACAGTATTTGCGAAACCAATCGTTTACCATAACGCAAATTGCTCAAATAATGGAGTACGATACAGTTCAGTCTTATGGAAAAGCTTTTAAAAAGATTATGAAGTGTTCGCCCAGTGAATATAGAAATCAAATTATAAAGCGCGGAATGGCTGTTGAAGAAAATAAAATTTTGTTAGGGGAAAATAATATATGAGTAAATTTGTTTCTGCTTTGAAAAAAATAACTTTCAGAAAAGTATGTACCGTTTTATTATCCGTATTATTGGTTGCGCTTTTGGCATCCGGAACCGCTTTGACTGTTTCTATGTATAAGAGCGGATATTTTTCAGAGGGTGCCATAGTTGGACTAAACAGTGATTTTATAAGTTCAGTTGGTTATGATGCAACCGATGTTTCTTCAGATATTGCATCAGAAGAATATGATGAAAATGCAGATAATAATTCAAAAATCGATACCAATGCAGCCTCTCCAACAAATTCTTCTGATGCTGCGAAACCCGACACATCAACTCCTGTTGATACTGCGGTTAGCACAAAGGGTGAAGTGTTGATTGATGAAATAAATGATACTTCAAAGATGTTCTCAAACACAAAACTTTATTTTGACCCTGCAAATGCAAGTATGTTAGGTAATGACAACGGTCGCGCATCTCGTCCGCATGAAACACTTGATGCTTCTATAGTTTATAAGGTTGATGAAGTTAACCAGATAGCTATGCGTTACATAATTGCTTGTAATAAGGATTATTTACTCAAAGATAATTTTGTAGTTCAGGTTTCTGCGGATAATAAAAACTGGAAAACTGTTGTCGCTGAAAATACAACATATAAGCCTATCAACGGAGCTTCTTGGATGGAGGAAACCGCGTATTACAGTGCAATAGATTCAGGAAATAAATATGTAAAAATTACTTTCCCGAAAACAGGTGATTTGTCGCACCATTGGGCAGCAGAGCTTTGCCATGTTCAGATTAACGGAATAACTAACGAAGTACTTGAAGCAATGGGCGGCTGCAGTACCTCCTTGCGCAAGGCACGCACCGTTTATATTGACCCTGAGAATGGTGATGATAAAAATAGCGGCACAAGTGAGTCTAAACCCTTAAAAACATTAAATAAAGCCAGTCAGTTGACATACGGACCCGGAGATAAGATTTTAATCAAACGCGGAACAACTTCAACAAGAGGTAGCTTAACAGTTATAGGAAGCGGCGTAGAGGGAAAGCCAATCACAATTGGTGCATACGGAAAAGGCGATTGTCCTATTATAAAAGCACGCGGAGGCTCGGCACTTTCCTATTATGGCGATAATGTTAAAATCTCTGACATCTGGTTTACTAACGAAACAGGTGAAATGGGCATTGATATTGTTTGTGCAAAACCTGGCGCAAATAAAAATATCACAATAACAAATTGTAAGTTCTACGACATAAACAATAATTTAAAATACTTAACACACGATGCAGGTGGCATAACTGTTTCTGCAAATGGTTGGCAGGCAAACTGGCTTGACGGCGTAAAGATTGAAAACAATAAATTTGAGCGCGTTGGCCGCTGTGCCGTATATGTATACTCACATTGGTCAAGCAGAATCAGCGATGTAAAAACAGCTAACAAGAACAAATATGTAAGCGATACTAATGGGTGGTATCCAAACTTAAATGTCGTTGTTAGAAAGAATTATTTTAAAGATTCAAACGGTGACTCTATCGTACTTTCCGGATGTAAGGGCGGATTGGCTGAATATAATACAGTCGCAGGCTCTAAGTTGTTAGTAAATGCCGGTGATGTACATTTTGCGGCAATTTGGGGATATACCTGCAGTGATACTATATTCCAGTATAATGAAGTTTACGGAATAGAATCCGGAAACGGTGCAGACGATTTACAGGCATATGACTTAGATGCTTCAAATTATAACTGTATTTATCAGTACAATTACAGTCACGATAACGCAGGCGGATTTATGCTTTTCTGTGGATTGGGCAAGGCTAATCGCGGCGATACCGCTAATAATATCGTTCGTTATAATTTAAGTGTTAACGACGGTTGTGACCCGCAAAAACCGCGCGCTGTATTTACATTTACGGGTCAGGTTCATAACAACCAAATTTACAATAATACTGTATATCTTGGCGGAAATGAAGAGACCAGATTGCTTTGGTTCGCGGACTGGTCATACGGCAAATTTGGCGGTTCGTACGATAACTCATTCTTCAACAATATTTTCTATGGAAAAGACGGGGTTAAATTAGTGACCGACGAATCCCAAATTATAGAAAAGGGCGGTCTTGCAGGAAAGCTTATAATGGAGCAAAATGTGTTCTGTAATGTTGATGTTCCGATTCAAAGCAAGATTACGGGAACAAATATTACTAATGCAACGGTTAAATTTGCAAAAGCAGGCGACGCAGGTAACGGCTTAAAGGTTGGCGAAAGCTATCGCCTTAAAAACTCTATTTCAGGTACGCCAAAGAATATATCAAATAACGGCGGCAAAGATTATTTTGGCAAATCCATAAAAGGAAATATTTTTGGCGCAATTAGTTAATTGGGGGATTAAAGCATGTCCTATATCTATATAGACTCAAATAGCGGATTAGACACTAATGACGGTAAAACGCCTGATGCCGCTATAAAAACAATATCACGGCTTTCGGAAATAATAAACGAAATAGAAGCAGGAACGAATATACTTTTTAAAAGAGATTGCCAGTACACCGGTTCGTTTATTATGACTAAGGATGGAACAGCTGATGCACCGATTGTTATCGGTGCATACGGCGAAGGAAAGCCCCCGGTAATTCGTAGTACTAACGGCGAAATTCCGTTCTTGATACATAGCGAATATGTTACTATTGAAAATTTGGAGTTCACTAACCCAACGGGACATCTTTGTATATATGTCGAATCTTTAAGAGGTGGTGCGCATCGCGGTATGACGGTAAGAGATTGCTTCTTCCATGATGTTAACTTAGATATGGAATGGTTTAATCATGATTCGGGCGGTGTAACATTTTTTGCCAACGGAGATGAGCCGAATTGGTTTGACGGTATAACGGTAGAAAACAATAGATTTGATAGATTAGCACGTTGTTCCGTTTACATTTATTCTGCTTGGGCTAAGCGTTACGATTTACAAGATTGGGGAAACAAAAACAATTACATAAGCGACGATGACGGTTGGTTCCCAAGTAAAAATGTTGTTGTAAGAAACAATAAATTTAATAGCATAAGTGGCGATTCTGTAGTAATAAGCGGCTGTGACGGTGCTTTGGTAGAGTATAATACCGTTGCTAACAGTAGACTCTTTAAAAGAATTGACCGCCGAATACATTTTGCTTGTCTATGGGCTTATTGCTCCAGCAACTGCATTTTCCAGTACAATGAGGTTTACGGAAACAGTTCAGATTACAATTCTGATGATTTGCAGGCTTTTGATGCTGATTTGACCTGTAAAAACTGCATATTCCAGTATAATTACAGTCACGATAATGCTGGCGGATTTATGCTTTTCTGCTGCTATGATAAAGAGCATAACGGTGACACAACCAACACTATTGTAAGATATAATCTTAGCATTAATGACGGCGAGGAAATTGTTAACGGATATGTATCTCGTGGTATTTTTACATTTACAGGTGAGGTTAACAATTCTAAGATTTATAACAACACTGTTTATATAGCGAAACCCGGTGTTAAGCTTTTTTGGTTGGCGGATTGGTCACACAAAGGTGCATCTTACGATAATGTCTTTTCTAATAATATTTTTTACGCTGAGCCCGGTGCTACGCCTACACACGGTATAGAGGCTGTAAAGGGATTAACTTTAGATAACAATATTTTTTACAATATTGATTTGCCTGAAGATGAGAACATCCATATTAACAATGCAATAACTAAAGACCCCAAATTTGTTAATGCGGGTTATGAGGGAAGAGGTCTTGTCATGGGCGAATGGTATAGAGTTAAAGAAGATTCTCCCGCACTTGATGGTGGTTTATTTATTGAGAATAACGGCGGAAAAGACTATTTTGGCAATGAAACCGACGGCAAGTTTTTTGGTGCGTTTTCAAAGTAATTTTTAAAGGAGAAAATCCTATGAAATTAAAAGGATTGTTTAGGAAGATAACGGCAATAATGTTGGCTTGTTTGTTGACATTTTCTGTTTTTTCTTATGTTTCTGTAAGCGCAGACGATGATGTTCTTGTTACGGAGACTTATGAAATTGCTGTAAATGATGAAACAGGTGCTTACAAAACCGAAAATCTGCAAAAGCATGTTTCAAACAACACTAACTATTCGTATTACGGACAGGGCGTTACTTCCGTTTATGGCGTAAAGAACTCAGCCAATACTAACTCAAAGAGTTCGTTATATTGGTATTCTGAAGAAGGCTTTAATAGCTTTACCATATTTACCTATAACTATAAGCAGTCAGATATGTCATATCTTGTGCTTGATAATAGTTATAAGTTCGCTTGGTCTGCCGATGATGTTTCTTACACCGATATTACCTCGGTAGAGAATAAGGGATATAAAGCGGTAGGAACAGGATATTATTCGTACGAGCTCTGTGTAAACAATATCCCTGAAAACGCTAAGTATATTCGCGTTTCTATGATAAGTCCGCAAGCATCAAGCGGATGGAAATACTGCATTTATAAAGCATCGTATAATTTTTATGCTAAACAGCCTTCGTTAGAGCTTAAAACTGCAGACGGTGTTGCTCTCTTAAGCGGTGCAGTCACTGACAAAAATGTTGTTTTAAGTAAAACTAATCTAAAAGATGAACAAGTTGTCATAAAAAAAGACGGGCAACCTTATGCTCTTCCTGCAGGCTCTCTATTTACAGAAAACGGTGTATATAGCATTTCCGCGGAAAACTCTGCAAATAGTGGAAATCCTATTGTTTTCTCGTTTGAGATTAAAAAGCCTTTAATATATACCTTGTCCTATAGTTTATTAAAGAATAATCTACACGGAGCATTTAAGGTTGACGGAGACATTGTAACCGAAGATACTCATAATTATGAAAATTATGCCAGCTATTTTAACGGCGACTATTTTGTTCATTTATCAAATGCAGCAAACGCCACTGCTTCGTATTATTGGTATAGCGAAAAAGGCTTTGAATCCTTTACTGTTTTTACTAAAAATGAAAAAGCAGATATATTAAATTATTTAAATCTTGAGGCAAGTTATAAGCTATGCTGGTCAGAAGATGATATTACATATAATGACCTAACCTATATTTCTTTAGGTTCTGCTCAGTCGGGAACGGGATATTTATCCTATGAGCTTATCGCTCCGTATATTCCCGACAATGCAAAATACGTTCGTTTAACGCTTGAAAATCCAAGCAACGAAAAGAACTGGCGCATTGGTCTTGACGGCTTTATATATGAGGTTTTACTTGAAAAACCGTCTTTTGTTCTTGAAGCAAAGACATCTTCCGGAAATATTACCCTTGGTAACAATGGCCTTTCGGGCGGCGATGTAGCAGTATCCTATAATTTTATTGACAAATCTGATATTACGGTTACGAAGAATGGAGCACCTTTCTTATTCCCGGAAAATGATATTTTTACCGAAAACGGTGAATATGTTATTTCGGCAACAAACGCCATTGGTACTTCTACAGTAAGCTTTACAATTGAGCGTAAAGACCCGAGCGAGTTCGTGTATGAGTATGTTTTTGATAGTGATGAGAACAGTGCAAATGCTGCATTTGATTCGTTATTGAATGAACCCGCTATCGATAATGCCCCTTCTGATTTTGCAAAGGGTGATGGAAGTCTTCTTATTAATGTTGAAAGCAACCTTAATGATAAATGGTGGAGCTTTGAAGACGGCGGTTCTAAGTTAACCTTAGGTAAGGGAAGTAACTATGGTGAAACAGGTTATTTCTATTTCAAAAACAGCGGTGCTGACGGAAAAGATTTTACCGGATTCAGCTTCACTTATTCCGTAGCAGCAAAGAGCGGTTATCCAAAGAATCAAAGAATTATCATAAGCGTAAGTGACAGCTATAACGGTAAGTTTAAAAAAGTTGCTCCCGTGTCACACACCGAAATAAATACAATTAACGGTTCAATGGTAAAAATATATAACGATGTATATTATCTGGGAGGAACCGATAAAATTGTAAAGGTAGAATTTATTGCAAATACGCTAATCACTGCGCGTTGGCACGCTGCTGCACTTTCGATGTTCAGTTTATCTAAACTGCAGATGCCTGTGATAAATGTAACCGCTGGTGAAGCAATTGAAAATTACGGTGTTGCAACAAAGGATGTAAACTACACTTTAAGCAATTATTATAATTACGAAATACTACGCAACGGCGAATCCTACACACCATCTGTAGACGGCGTCTTGGACGAGGACGGCGAATATGTAATTAAGGCTAATAATGTGGTAGGAGAATGCAATTGGAATTTTACAATTGCAAAGGATAGCCCCGCGATTGTTTTACGTGATTCTACAGGTGCGGCAATAGAGTCCGGCAGTATTCAAGATGACGATGTAACCGTTACTCTGTTTAACTCTAAAACTTTTAAAATAACCCGTGACGGTATGCCGTTTTCACTTTCTGAAAGCAAAATATTGGATTTAAACGGAGTGTATGAAATTACCGCCGAGGATGAAAACGGTAAAGTAACATCTAAAACCGTTACTATTGCGCGCAACCTTCCGTCTATAGATGTAGTCGATTATGACGGAAATGTATTAAGTAATGGTGTAGTTTCTAATACTTATATAGATGTAATGGTAAAAAATGCCGATTCTGTTGTTGTAAAAAAGGATAATAAGGTTATAACAATGCCTGAAGATAACCATTTTTCAGAAAATGGCAAATATTCGGTTGAGGGAATCAATAAAGCTGGCTCGGCTTTATTCAGCTTTACGATTAATATAGCTGCACCACTTGCTGATATGAAGCATCCCGGTGATACGACCGAAATTGTTGATTATGATAACAGCAGTAAAACGAGCATATATCAGTTTTCGGTTAATTATATGACTGCTGCAAAATTCCAGCCTAATTCTTTGGCCTGGATTGGAATAAACAGTGCTATGTTAAGACCTGAAAAAACTGCACTGAAGACATCGGTTATATACCGTTGTAATAATTTCAAATCATTTGGTGTTTGGGCAATACTTCACCCTGAAATAGTTGATTTGTCAAATTATAAGATTTATGCATCGTCAGACGGAATAAACTTTAAAGAGATTTCTTATTCTACTGAAAAAGACGAATCCTATATTTCTAAGGGAACGCCAACCCAAAAGGGATACTCAAGATACCGTTTGGTTGCGCAAAGTATACCCGAAAAAACCAATTATATAAAGGTTGAAATTGATTCGCAACATAAAATGCCGCATGCATACGGTATACAAAAAGTTGAATTCAGCTTTAATAAAATTGAGCAGGGTACTATAGACTTTGATGAGCTTGAAAATGTTATGATAAACAGTAACGACGGTCAAACGGTACCGTTTATTGTTCGTAACGAATCTAAGCCTATTCCTTCAAGTGTATTCGAATCGTTTATGGGATTTGATGTTGTACTTAAGTTGATTGTCGTAGATGATGAGCTGAATCCTGTCTTTTGCTATAAATTTGACGGCTCAAAAATTTATAGTCCGGGAGATGTGGATATCTATATAGACTACGAGGCAACAAATAAATATAATGCGTTTGGTGACATTAAAGTTTTCAGAACTCTTGAAAAAGGTGAGTGGGATATGGAAATCACCATGGGCGCATATATGAATGGTGCAAATTATACTGAGTATTATCTTTATGCTGTATATGATGAATATATTGATTCGCATGTAAAAACCTTTATCGACGGCGATTGTGCATATTTCACTATTTTACCGGGTCAAAGATATGTACTCTCCGATATGAAGAAGCTTAATAAAAACGCTGATTTTATTAAACTTCTCGATTTAGGTAAAAAAGATAAAACTGATGAAGAGTCCGATGTAGTTATAGAAGATACAAATACCGATACTGATTCCGAAGAACAGGTTAGTGATGTTGAAGATGTAATTACAGAGGATATAGACACAGATTCTGATGAGCAAATTGACAATACGAATAACGATGTAAATTTAAACGAAAACAATCAGAATTTATTAACAAGGGTTTTGTCAAAAACCCCGGTAATATTGCTTTTAATCATCGTATTTGCATCGATTATTACATGTGTAATTTTAATAATAAATATATCGAAACAAAAGAAGAGAAAAGGTGAGTAAAATGAAGGTTGGAATTATTGGTTGCGGAGCTATTGCAAATGCTGCTCACATTCCTGCATATTTAAAAAATGAAAATGTAGAGATTGCGTATTTTTGTGACATTATTCCGGAAAGGGCAGAGGAAGCAGTAAAGCAGTACGGTTGTGGTAAGGCTGTGACAGACTATCATGATATATTAAACGATGGTTCGGTTGATGCCGTTTCTATATGCACTCCCAATAATGTGCATTCTGTAATAGCTATTGATTGCTTAAGGGCCGGTATGGATGTTCTTTGTGAAAAGCCTGCTGCAAGAACCTTTGATGAGGTTTTAGAAATGCAGAAGGTTCAGCACGAAACGGGAAAAATACTAAATATTGGTGTTGTAAATCGTTTTAATGATAATGTAAATAAGATTAAAGAGTACATTAGTTCGGGCAAGCTTGGTGATGTATTCCACGTTTATATTAGCTTCCGTTCGCATCGTTGTATTCCGGGTCTTGGTGGCGCTTTCACAAGAAAAGAGATTGCCGGCGGCGGAGTTTTGATTGACTGGGGCGTACATTTTCTTGATTTAGTGATGTATTGCTGCGGCGACCCCAAGCCTTTGACGGTAACCGGTGAGGCATTTTGTAAGCTCGGTAAAAATATGAAGGAATATGTTTTCACAGATATGTGGGCAGGTCCTCCGGATTATGACGGTGTTTACGATGTAGATGACTCCATAACCGGTATGATTCGCACAGAAGGACCAACAATTACCTTTAACGGTGCTTGGGCTCAAAATATCGGTGAAGATGAAATGTTTATCGATTTTATGGGTGATAAGGGCGGAATTAGATTAAAATACGGCGGCGATTTCAGATTTTATGGAACCGACGGCGATAGCTTGGTTGATTATAAATGCTCCTCAAAAACGAACAATCACTATGAAAACGAAATCAATGCCTTTGTTGATTGTATTAAAACCGGCGAAAAGCTTGCATCACATATTGATACTGCTATTATCACAGCAAGAATGATGCAAGCTATATACGATTCGTCTGAATTACATAAGGAAATTGAATTATAAGATTCCTATATTATCAAATGTAAAAATCCGCCTTACTAATTTTGGTAGGGCGGTTTTTTACATATAACTTGACTTTTTTCGCGTTTAGTCTTAAACTTATAGGGCATTAATTTGTTGAAAGGGATATAATATGGACTTTTTAAAAAGAGTGTGGAATTTTATAAATGTTAATAGAATTCTTTTCTCAGTGATTGCTATTGTTTTGGCTTTGGCTGTTATAATTGGATGCATTGTTATTGCTACCAACGATGACAACGATAGTGTTGAAAGCTCTTCGGTTATTATTTCTTCAGAAGAAAGCAGTTCAGAAGTACCCTCATCGTCTGAGATTGTTAGTGAGACGCCTTCATCGTCTTCTGAGGTTCCGTCTTCTTCTGTGCCAGTTTCTTCAAGTAAGCCGGTTTCTTCTAAGCCGCCTCAGCCTCCGGTTGTTAAGCCTACCATTAACCAGAACTTTACTTCCAATACCAACCTGAACATAGAAGACAATGTGTTTATGGACGCTCTTGTTTATACGGGCTATAATATTGAAAAGCACCGTGCTGACGGTCTTATGTGGGTGTATATCCTTGCATCGCAAAAGCGTGCTAAGGGTTGGCTTTCAAATATTGGATATAACGGCGGCTCTTCAGGCTATGAAACAAATGCACAGGGCTTGCCCGATATTAAAGCGCTTGAGCGCGGCGGACTTGTTTGTGCGTCGTTCGTTACATATGTTTATTTCAACTATTTGCCCAATGTTGCGGGAATTGATACATCCCCGCTCACCAAACCCGTTAAATCGTATAGTGCTAACGACTGGTATGTTGCTGCAAAGGATTGGATAAAGAAGGGTTATTCCTATGAAATTCCGTTTACTTTTAGTATTCAGGGCTCGGGAATTAAGTTTAATCCCTCTGCAGAAATTCCGATTGGCTCAATTATTGCTTTTCGCAATATCGGCTCAAAGAGCGATTATTGTAACCACGTTGTTGTTTACGCAGGGTACAAAAACGGATACCATTGGGTTTACCATGTGGGCAACGACAATGGACCTGAGTTTTGTGCTGTTGAGCGTATGAAGTTTGGACCAGGTGCGCAAGAGCCACTTATGGTTATTTCTACCCCTACCAACATTCGTATGTCGGCAAAACTTGATGTTATTGTAAGTGACGAGAACGAAAAACCCCTTAAAGGTGCGAAATTTGCCCTTAAAACAGCAAACGGCAAGACAATTGACCTCGGTGCTACTGATGATAAAGGAACCCTTACAAAAGAATTTTTGTCATATGGCGACTACACCTTAGTGCAGACTGAGGTTCCCTCAGGATATAGCTGTGATGTTTTGGAACAAAAGATTAAACTTACAACCAAGGAAAATAGCTATAATACCGTAAAAGTTACAAACAAAAAGGACAAGCCCGTTTCAAGCTCTTCTAAAAAGCAGGCTCCTTCAAGTTCCTCTAAAGTCAAAGCGCCCTCCAGCTCTTCAAAGGTTGAAGCTTCGTCAAGTCAGCCTTCCGTTGATAATGCGGAAAGTAATCAAACTCCGTCAACAAGTGAAACCGATACAACAGAATAAATTAAAAGCCTTATGCGTGTGCATAAGGCTTTTTTCTATCTATAAGTAAATTTTTCGGGTTTAATTCGGAAATCAATATTGTACGGTACATTGATTTCTTCAATTTTTTCACCGCTTAGTTCTGCAAGCTTTAATTTCAAATATACATATAAGTCGGAAAGAATAACCTCTTCCTCCTTAACATCGTTAAGAATCAGACCGTCGTTTTCTGTCAGTAATTGAAATGCTTTTTCGTATTCGCCGCTATGACCGAGTGCGTAAACATATAAAACCTTAACTCTTGAATCATTCTGAATTTTTGATTCGATTCCGTTATAAATTTTTACAATGTCCTCAAACGATTCGCACTTGTTTAGTACAGCAAATATTCCTCTAATAAGAGAAATATCGTTATTTTTTAACTTTACAGCGGCAAGGGCATATTTCTTTGCCGACAATGTATCATTTTTATGTAACGATAAAATCGCCAGACAATAATAAGCCCAACAGCTTTTTTGAAGCTTTACAGAGTTCTTTAAGGCTTTTTCAGCATTGTCAAATCTATCCGTACAAAGATATATTGCTCCAAGCTGTAGCCAAGTGTACCAATTTTCTTTATCCTTGCTCTCGGTAGCATCCTTTAAAAGAGCGGTAAATTCGTCCTGAAGCATCCAAGACGGCGGTATGTCGTCAGGATTGTGCTCTCCAACCGTTCCATCTGTAATTAAAGATTTCCACGCCTGTTGTGCTTTACCGATTTTACCAAAATTAAGATGTTCGGACAGGGGAGAACTGCCGTTTTCTTTTCTTAAAAGATTTTCAAGTTGACCCCAAGCGCTTCCGTTGAAAATGCATTTATCAGCCTTTTTAAGAGCAATGGATTTTTTTGAAGAAATTAGTTCTTCTTCAAGGGCAGTATGATTAACAGCACGCGATAACGCTTTTTCGACTTCCTTTTGTGCCACATCAAAATCGCCGTGTACCTTTTTTGGCTTGCACTGTACGGGTCCGTAAAGCTCAATCCACTCCCAAGCAGTTTTCGGTTGCATAGGAATATGTTCGTACTGTGAACGGGCAAGACCTGCTTGAATCTCGACATAATTTCCCTTATCGGTTTCTGATAGGAAATCCTGCCAGTGCTTAGCGCCCGGTCCCTGTCCCCAGACAAATAGCTTTCGTCCCTGCAGCCTTGAGGTAGAGGTCTGTAAAAGTCCATATCCGTCACCGTCTAGATAGGCAATATATCTGCTTTTGTTGTCGTCGGTACGATAAAAATAATCTCTGCTCTCGTCTGCTGTGTTGGTTGGATATGTCGCATCAAAGCCCTCACAGTAGGGAATAGGCAGTTTCATTACAACGCGCTTTCCGCCGATAATTTCGCTTGTATATGCACAGTCGGCGGGAACAATAACACGAGAGTTTTTGTCCTCGGGGACAGCAATATTACTCCACCAGTACATAGGAACAACGAAATTGTTCGGATTTACTATTCTCATTCTGCAGTGCAAAAATTTAGAGTTTTCTGGAATATAAAAGTCCATTTGATAGGTGACTTTTCTTATTCTCTCATATTCATACATTCGAAGCACAGGCGTGCCGTCGTCATCAGTAAGTGTTGAAGTGAAAAGCGTAGAACAAGTAAAAGGTGAGTGACCAACCATTCCGATATTCCATTCAACACCACCGCTTGTCCACGCGTTTCTAAGCGCAAGGTTACACGGCTGAATGACCGAATTTGTAAATAAAAGATTCTTATTTGTTTTCTTATCAATTAGTGATAATAGCTTTCCGCCTAAAGTAGGCGCAAATGTAGCTTTAATATGTTCGTTTTCTAAAATAGCAATATCAAGGTTTGTATCTTTTAAATTGCGTGTGTATAAATCCTGCATTCTGTACGGAAATATATCGCGCAACATTCCGTATCCAACAAATAAGCCGTCATCCTCTGAAAGCTCTGATATGCATTCAACAACCTTTTCTCCCGGACGGCTAAGCGATGGCAGACTGCTTTCCTTTGCATAGTCAGCAACTCGGATGCTCAGTTTTTCAAATTTTAATGTACTTTTCATATTAAGCTGCCTCAACTTTGAAATTTTTTATTTTTAATAATTATAAACAACATTACAGATATAGCAATTGATATGGCTATCCAAGAATAAAACATAAAGCCAAAGTTTCCGTCTGTCAGTGTAATTCCGTAAACTGCGGAACCGATTCCTGCACCAAGGTAGGTTACAAAATCCATAAGACCTGTGACGGATGAAACATTTCCTGTTTTAGAAAACTTTATTGGAAACATCGAAAGCATCGATGTGTTGATTACATTTATTGCTGCATTTGTAAGGCATAAACAAATCGAAGCAACAAATATATTCTTTATTCCCAAAACAAGTGGAAGCATCGATATAAAACACAGTGCAGCAGATGCGATTGAAACATTATTTTCGTTTGACTTAAAAAGCTTATAAAGTGTTGGATACGCCAGTCTTCCAACCATACCAATTACCGGAATAATATATACAAATATTTGCATTTGAGAAAGCGTAAATCCGTAATTTGTCTGGAAAAATTTCGGCGCCCAAGCAGAGATATTATCCTTAATAACACCGTGCAGTATTGCCGGTAAAAGCATAATATAAATGCTTGGCATTTTAAGCAGTGAAAACATTGATATGTGTTTTTTATTGCCGTTGTCGGATACTTCAATTTTCTCTGAAAATGCAAGTAGCGGTAAGAACGCAAGTATTACCGCCATGATTCCGGGAATTAAAAACGCCGCTCTTACACCGAAGGTTGTGGTAGCAAATGTTGCAATAAGTAATCCCGCAACACTGCCAACCGCAACTGAGGAAACAAGATAGGAAACACTTTTAACCTTTTTGTCACTCGGTGATATGTAAGAAATATAAGTAAGCAGTGAGCCCCAAAGCATGCTCTGGGCGTATCCGTTTATTGACCAAAGAATTATAAAAATTAAAAAAGAGGGGAGAAATGACAGAAAAATATTGCTAAGTCCGGAAAGCGTAAGACCTATATAAAGCATAAATCTTGGGTGAACCTTATCACCAATCATTCCGTTTATCAGTCGTCCGCATGAAAATGCAATTAAAAATGCACTTGTAATATAGCCGTATTGAGTGCTTGTTATATCGTTCAAACTCGTATATGCAATAGATAGATTTAATCTTCCAATGTACACAAGACAGTAGGATATATATCCAATAATAAACAGTACAGAAAAGCTTTTAATTTTTTTCATTTTTACCCTCGTTTAAACAAAAATATAGTATGTATCCCAGCACGGAATGCATGGGAAATGTCTTATAAACATTTTATAATCTTCTCGTAGCGATAAAACCTTTTGCGGAATGGAAATAATATCTTCGCTGCGGTGATAAGCCGATATCATAAGCTTGGGCTTATATTTTTTTATTGTTTGCTCTCCGCCTATCAGTCCGTTCAGCTCTTCGCCTTCAATATCAAACTTTATAAAGTCAGGTTTGCCGTATTTATCGCATAGCGAATCAATCGTTATTGAATTTACTGTTGTCTTATTTTGTTGCGTAGACTGGTTTCTTCCGCCCTCATCACCAAAAAATATACTGCCGTTTAAATAGCTAATGGCAGAGTTTTCATATTTTATGTCACGCATATTTTTGGTATTTTCCAAAAGGTGAGAAAAGTTGCTTTTGCTCGGCTCAACCGCAACTATTTCGCGGTATTCCGGACAGAGTCGGGCAAATTTTTCCAAAGTATCGCCGTTAAATGCGCCAAGGTCAAATATTCTATCGTTTTTTGAAAGCTTAATAATACTCTCAAAAACATCTTCTTCGTTATCCTCTGCGGAGAATAAAAGGTCTAAATTACCGCTTTTTTTGAATTCTGTAATATAATCAAAAACATTTTTAGAGCGGTCATCAAAAAAATTGCTTTTAATAGCGTGCAATTCTTTTAAATGTGTGTTATAATATTTACCGTCAAAAAAAGTGCTTCCGTATACGGGTGCATCGGGAATATATAATTCCTGCTCGCGCGCAATTCTTTTGACATTATCAATAACATTTTTTCTTTCTGTTCCAAAAGCAGTAAGAACAATGAAGTCTTTGTGCATATGTTTAACTTGGTCATATGTCTTTATGGTGAATTCGTGAAAGGTTTGACCACGCACAAATTCATCACTTGCGAAAACACCGTTTATCTTAACGTTAACGGATTGAAGTTTTTTTATTATGGAATCTGCACCGTTTCCCATTCCATAAATAAATATGGGCTTTTTTGCAGCTTTCAAGTTATGCCATAAATCAAAACTCATTTTTTTCGCCTCCGCGCATTATTATATTACAAATAAATTTTATATACAAGTAAAAAAGGGGAGATTTGTCATAATTACAGAAAAATTTTCCGTAACGGGAATGACCTGTGCCGCTTGTCAGGCAAATATCAGCAAAAGCGTTGGTAAGCTTGACGGTGTTATTGAGGTTAATGTCAACTTATTGTCTGGAAATATGACTGTAAAATACGATGACAGTGTAGTAAGCTCTGACGAAATAATAAACGCTGTTACGAGTGTTGGATACGGGGCTTCACTTTTTAGTGAAAACAAGACCGAAACGGGTGGCTTTAAATCTGAATGGGATAAGCGCAAGCAAAACGCTGTCGACGCTGAAAAAACACTTAAAAATCGTGTGATTTGGTCTGTAATTTTACTAGTGCCACTTATGTATGTTTCTATGGGGCATATGGTTGGACTTACGCTACCGCCGTTTATGAGCGGAGAAAAAAATTCTCTTCTTGCGGCAATAACTCAAATGCTTATTACTATTCCCGTAATGTTTATAAACGGCAAGTTTTTTGTTTCGGGAATAAAGGGAATTATAAAGCGTTCACCAAATATGGATTCTCTTGTAGCGTTAGGCTCCGCGGCTTCGTTTGTTTATAGCTTGGTTTCATTATATGCGATGGCTTATAACGCTGTTAACGGCAATTATTCCGCTGCTAACAATTATTATCATCATCTATATTTCGAGTCAAGTGCAATGATTTTAGCACTTGTTACTGTCGGTAAATATTTAGAATCGCGCTCGAAACGTAAAACCTCTTTATCGCTTCAAAAGCTTGTTGACCTTGCGCCGAAAACTGCAACCGTTTTCAAGGATGGCAAAGAAATTACGGTTGCCGCTGAAAACATCTCTGTTGGTGATATTATCGTTATTCACCCCGGTGATACTATACCCTCTGACGGAATAATTGTTGAGGGTAGGGGATTTATAGACCAGTCGGCCGTAACGGGTGAAAGTCTTCCCATAGAAAAACAGGAAAATGATGCTGTTGTATGCGCTACTAAAAATGTTAACGGTTATTTTAAATTTATAGCTACCAAGGTCGGTAACGATACAACGCTTTCACAGATTATTCGCTTGGTTGACGATGCAAGCAATTCAAAGGCACCAATTGCAAGAATTGCGGATAAGGTCAGCGGAATTTTTGTTCCGATAGTAATTTTTATAGCAGTTATTACCTCTGTTGTTTGGTTGTTGCTCGGCAAGGGTGTTGAAACAGCACTTATACACGCCGTTTCGGTGCTCGTAATTTCCTGCCCTTGTGCATTGGGCCTTGCTACACCCGTTGCAATTATGGTAGGAACCGGCAAGGCCGCAAATCTTGGTATTCTTATTCACTCTGCCGAAAGTCTTGAAACCTTGCACTTGGTTGATACCGTAGTGTTTGATAAGACAGGAACACTTACAGAGGGTAGACCTTTTGTAACGGATGTTATTCCCGTTTCTTCTGAGTATAACTCTAAGGAAATAATTAAAATTGCTGCATCGCTTGAGTCGGGAAGCAACCATCCTTACGCCAAGGCGATAATCGAAGAGCATAAAAAGAACAATAATGATTTTTATGAAATTTCTAAGTTTGAAAATATATCGGGCAGAGGTATTAAAGCTACATTAAATGATAGTGTGTGGATTGCAGGAAATCTTCCTTTTATGACTGAATCGGGTATAAGTGCATCTATAGAAGTCGTAAACGAAATTGACAGATTATCACTAAGCGGTAAAACCGCTTTGCTGTTTGCTAAAAATAACGAAATTATGGCTATTATCGCACTTTCTGACCAAATCCGTGAATCGTCTAAGGGAGCAATCAAAATGCTTTCTGACTTAAATATTAGGACAGTAATGCTAACGGGTGATAATAAAGCTGTTGCACAGGCTGTAAAAGATGAACTTTTAATTGACGAGGTTTGCGCTGAGGTTATGCCTTCGGACAAGGAAGAGTATATAAATCAGATGCAGTCGGAGGGAAGACGCGTTGCAATGATAGGTGACGGAATAAACGACGCACCTGCGCTTGCGCGTGCCGATATCGGAATTGCAATCGGCGCAGGTACGGACATTGCAATAGAAACTGCCGATATTGTTTTAATGAAGAATTCGGTTTACGATGTAATTTCTGCAATAAAGTTGAGTCGTTCAGTTATAAAAAATATAAAGCTAAATCTATTTTGGGCATTCTTTTATAATATAATCGGAATTCCCGTTGCTGCTGGTGCACTTTCTTTTTTGGGAATAAACTTAAGCCCAATGCTTGCCTCGGCAGCTATGAGTTTGAGCTCAATTTTCGTTGTAACTAACGCCCTTCGACTTCGTCGCTTTAAGGGAGTGGAAAATACTATATTAAAAACGGAGGAAATCAAAATGACAAAGGTTATAAAAATCAGTGGAATGGCTTGCGGACACTGCACTGCGAGGGTTGAAAAGGCATTACTTGAAACAGAGGGAGTTA
The DNA here is from genome assembly GCA_045590515.1 of Acutalibacteraceae bacterium. GTDB lineage: Bacteria > Bacillota > Clostridia > Oscillospirales > Acutalibacteraceae > SIG589. Next base: position 71,077 of record JAZNRD010000005.1, on the reverse strand, counting down.
AGAGTGTTGTAATGTCACTTGAGGATGGTACTGCTACGGTCGAAACAGAGATTGATATTGATATTTTAATTAAGACTGTTGAAGATGCAGGATACAGTGTAATTGATTGCAAATAATGGATTTTACTGCTATTGACAAAGAAAAACAATAGTTGTATAATTTTTAAAAGTTTCGGGTGTCTTGGGGCATTTCCTTACGACACCCTCTTTTTTTGAGGTGAAATTTTTATGAGCGCAAAAAATATTGATTGGAGCAATTTAGGCTTTGGTTACATAAAAACCGATAAGCGCTTTGTTGCTACATTTAAAGATGGAAAATGGGATGACGGCGCCTTAATTGGTGATGAGAATATCGTTATGAATGAGTGCGCTTGCGTATTACAGTATGCACAGACCTGCTTTGAGGGGCTTAAAGCATACCGCACCGAGAACGGAGATATTGTTTGTTTCCGTCCCGACCTTAACGCTAAGCGTATGGCCGATTCTTGCGAACGAATGAAAATGCCCGTTTTCCCTGAGGATAAGTTTGTTGAGGCTGTAAAAGAGGTTGTAAAAGCAAATGCTGATTGGGTTCCTCCTTACGGCACAGGCGGCACTCTTTATCTCCGTCCGTATATGTTTGGTATAAATCCTGTTATCGGTGTTAAACCTGCAACAGAGTTTCAGTTCCGTATTTTTGCAACACCCGTCGGTCCTTACTTCAAGGGCGGCGTGAAGCCTTTAACTCTTCGCACCTGTGATTTTGACCGTGCTGCACCTTGCGGAACGGGGCATATCAAGGCTGGACTTAACTACGCTATGAGCCTTTATGCAATAGTTGATGCTCATGAGTGCGGATATGATGAAAATGTATATCTTGATTCTGCTACAAGAACATATGTTGAAGAAACCGGCGGAGCTAACATTTTGTTTGTAACGAAGGACAATAAGATTGTTACGCCAAAATCAAATACTATTTTGCCGTCAATAACAAGGCGCTCACTTATGCAGGTTGCCCGTGATTATTTGGGTCTTGAAACCGAAGAGCGCCGCGTAAGTCTTGAAGAGGTTAAGGATTTTGCCGAGTGCGGTCTTTGCGGAACAGCTGCCGTTATTTCACCGGTTGGTAAAATTGTTGACCACGGAAATGAGATTGCATTTAGCTCGGGTATGGATAAAATGGGTCCGACAATTCAAAAACTTTATGACACCTTGACAGGCATTCAGATGGGTAGACTTCCTGCCCCAGAGGGATGGATTTATAAGATATAAACAAAAAAGGCTGAGTATTTTACAATTAGGTATCGGAATATAAAAACAAAAAATCGTGACCTTACGGTCACTATTTTTTGTATTTTGGTGCGGGTGACAGGAGTTGACTCTTGCCGCGCGGTCGCGGCTTCGGTCATTCGCGGCTCTGACAGTCCACCGGACTGTCATTCACTACCGCTCCTACTTCAATTCCTGCCTATTTTCATATAATAAAACAGAAACCGCAGCCTAAAGGCTACGGTTTCTGTTTTTTTGGTGCGGGTGACAGGACTTGAACCTGCACACCGAAGGCGCCAGCTCCTAAGGCTGGTGCGTCTGCCAATTCCGCCACACCCGCGCGCAAATAGTATTTTAAATCAAAAAGAGTATAAAGTCAAGAAAAAATAAAAAATTTTTAAATAGTATCGTTTTGTGTATGAAAAACTCGTTTTGTGCATTGACAGATGTCTTATATTTTATATACTAATGCATAAGGGGTGTGATAATATGATAACTTTAAAAGCAGATTTATCAAGACCTGTGCAAGATAATTTTTTAGGTCTGGGTGCCATTTACCATGCATTTGCCGGTATGCCGGACGATGCTGGGCGGATATATACCGAAGAGCAATGCGCACTTGAAGCTAAGCGTGCTGCAGATATGCGCGTTAAAGTTGTAAGAAGCTATTTTTCCTGGTATGCCTGGGACGCAAAAACAAATACTTGGGACTGGGATAACGAGCGTTGTACTGCATTTTATAAATGGGCGCAGCGTATGAAGGATGCAGGTATTACTGTTGTTGTTAACACGGGCTGGTGGAATATTGGCGACTTAATGGGCGATTATCACGCGGGACCTTGCCCGTTTTTTGTTAAAGGCGATTGGCAAAAAACTGTTCAGAATTATGCTGATTGGGTAAGTGAAGTTGTTAAAGAAATAGTAATAAAGCGCGGATTTGATAACATTAAATATTTCTGTCTGTTTACAGAGCCTAACGAATGCATTGTTCCGACTTTTCCATACGAAAACTGTGAATATAGAGAGCTTTGGTACGACAGTGCATTTGCCGTGCATAATACACTTGTTAAAAACGGTCTTAGAGATAAAATTAAGCTTTTAGGACCGCAAGAGGGCGTTGCTTACAGACATTGGTTTACAGAGTGGGCAATAAATGAAAAGCACTGTGATGAGTGGCTTGACGGTTTTTCGATGCATAATTATCTTATGTTCGATGAGGTTGATAAAGCCGACGTTCACAGTGGCGAAAGAGCACTTGTTTTCCCATTTGCAGGCTGCAGAGCTCAGCAGGATATTATATTAAAAAAGAACACGGAATACACTGCATCTGTATGGCTTAAATTTAAGGCCAATGTTCCTGTAACCGAAGACAGTTCTATGATTTTCGGTGTTTTTGGAAAGGGTAGCTTTAAACATTATTTTACAAATTATTGTGACCAAAGAGATGCTATATTTTCAAAATCAATACCACATACTGAGCTTAAAAACGAATGGGTAAAATTTGAGTTTACCTTTAATTCAGGCGACAACGAAAAGGTAACTGCCTGTGTGTTGTCTGATTTAAGAAGAAAAGACGGCAAAAAAGATAGCCTCTGGCAAGGTATGCCTTTTCTGCTTGCTACAGGAAACTGTATGATTGTTGACGATTTCTCTATAAGGGAAAAAGAAAGCGGCAGAGAACTGCTCAAAAATACCAGCTTTGAGTGCGCTAACGATTGGTATGTTTTATGGGCAAGACCGCACTGTACTGATAATTATACAACCTGGATTGGTTATGAAAAAGATGCAATAAGTGTTCTTCCGCCGTTGCATAAATCCAACTACTGGCATGACGAATACAACGTGGTATTTGATAAGAAATCCGATGCTACGCATGGTACTTGGCTGTCGCTCGGTCAGGTTGCAATGATGAACGGGGGAGGAAAGTGCTCTTTTATGTGGACGCTTTTCGACCAGCAGTGGCCTAACAACCACACAAATTCTCCCGACGCTTTTGAGGACGGTGTTCACATTCACGGTTTAATGCCTGTGCTTACAAAAAGTCTTGTGCCTCATCCTGCGTATTATGCTTGGGGAATGGTGAGCAGATATACGGGCGGTTGCGGTACAAAATGCTACTGTGGTGTTAATTGTTCTACCGAAAAGGTTGCAATGAATGTTAATGAATTGCCCGACGGTAACTATACAATTACTGTTGTAAATTATTCTGATAAAGAACAGGAAATTAGTATTGAGGTTAATAAATCATTCAATACAAAGCTATACCGTCATAGCTACGACCCTAAAACAATAGTACCGGACGAGAGTGCAACACTGCCACCGATTGACAAGGTTTTTGAAGATGTCGAGGATAATATAAAGGATAAAATTCCTTCAATGGGTGTAACTGTTTATACAACCTTAGATGACTAATTTAAAAGGACGCGAAAAGTTATTTTTTCGTGTCCTTTTTCCTTGTAAATGTATTTGTTTCGTGGTATAATTTAAAAAATAAGCACACACTTTTATTTTTGCGTATTATGTATTATAAAGGTGGGTGTTTATATGAGAATTCGGCGAAAAAAACGCCTTATACGACTGTTCTCCTTTTTGCTTGTTATTTTTCTTGTGGTTTCGGTGTTTCTTTTTACTGACAAAAATTTAAGGCTTATTATACTTGAAATGTCAGAAAGTATGATAGGCACAATGATGTCGGACTGCGCAAACACCGCGGTTAACCGTGCCGTTAAGGATAATAATATTACATATAACGATTTAATAAATGTTACAAGGGACGAAAATAACAGCATAACATCGCTGCAAACCGATGTAATAAAACTTAATCTTCTCAGAACAGAAATAGACTATCTTTTTTCCGAGGAGATGAATAAAAAATCTGAAATTATTCTAAGTATTCCTGTTGGTACTATTATCGGCAACGAATACACCGTTGGTAGAGGGCCTAAAATAAGATTTAGACTTGATTTATCTGTTAATACCTCTACGGATTATAAGAGCCAGTTTTATTCTGCGGGAATAAATCAAACCCTACACCAGATTTGTGTTGAGGTTTCGGGTGCGGCATATTTGCTTTCTCCGTGGTATAAAACCTCTATCAATTTTGATACATCTTATATTGTTGCTGAAACTGTAATAACCGGAATTGTTCCCGAAACTATAGCGGATTTGAATGTTAAGGAATAGGTGATAAAATGCTAGAAGCGGATGCAAAAAAAAGAATATCTGAGCTTTCGGCTGCGCTTAAATACCATAGCGTTAAATATTATGTTGAGGATAGCCCCGAAATCGAAGATTACGAATACGATATGATGATGAGAGAGCTGCGTTCGCTTGAAGAGGATTTTCCTCAGTTTGCATACGATGATTCTCCTACAAAAAATGTTGGCGGAGTTGCAAGCTTACAGTTCACAGAGGTTGTTCACACTGTTCGAATGGAAAGTCTGCTTGATGCGTTTAGTTTCCAAGAGCTTGAAGCGTTTGATAACAGAATTTTATCGGAATTTGGTAAGGTCGAGTATTCGGTTGAGCCTAAGATTGATGGATTATCAGTTTCGCTAGAGTATGAAAACGGTTTGTTTGTTCGTGGTTCTACGCGTGGAGACGGTAATGTTGGTGAAAACGTTACCGCAAACCTTATGACAGTAAAAAGCATACCCAAAAAAATTGATTTTTTAGGCAAGCTTGAGGTTCGCGGCGAGGTTTATATGTCGCACGAGAGCTTTGACCGATTGGTTGAAAGACAAGAAAACTTAGGTGAAAAAACCGCTAAAAATCCGCGTAATGCGGCTGCGGGGTCGCTTAGACAAAAGAACCCGAAAGTAACAGCTGAACGAGAGCTTGATATTTTTGTTTTCAATATTCAACAAATCGAAGGCAAAAATCTTGACAGTCATATAGAATCGCTCGATTTTCTTTCATCGCTTGGATTTAGTGTTCTTCCGACTTATAAAAGGTGCGAGAGCATTTATGAAGCAATAGAAGAAATAGAAAAAATAGGGGAGAAGCGAGGTGCCTTGCCGTTCGATATTGACGGTGCCGTTATTAAGGTAGATACTATTTCCTTGCGCGATAACATCGGTAGCACCTCGAAATATCCTAAATGGGCGATTGCGTATAAATATCCGCCCGAAGAAAAAGAAACCGTGCTTGAAAACATTGAAATTAATGTTGGCAGAACGGGCGCGCTTACACCTACGGCACAGTTTAGCCCCATAACGCTTGCAGGCACGACCGTTAGCCGTGCTGTTTTGCATAACGAAGATTTTATTGCCGAAAAGGGAATTGGCATTGGCGATACGATTATTGTCAGAAAGGCCGGAGATATAATTCCTGAGGTTGTTGGGGTTAGTCGACACGCAGATAATTCATCTGTATATAAAATGCCCGAATACTGCCCGTCCTGCGGTGCTAAGGTATACCGCGAGGATGGCGAGGCTGCTATTCGTTGCACTAATACTGATTGTCCTGCACAGCTTTTAAGACATCTTATTCACTTTGCATCGCGTGACGCTATGGACATTGAGGGACTCGGACCTGCGGTTTTAAGCACGCTTCTTGAGAAAAACCTTATTTCGTCTACACTTGATTTGTATTCGCTTAATGCCGACGATATTAAAACACTTGAAGGCTTTGGCGAGAAATCTGCCGATAATTTAATTTCTGCAATAAATAAGTCTAAAAGCAACGAATTTTATCGGTTTATTTACGCGCTTGGAATCAGACATATTGGAAATAAGGCCGCAAAATTGCTTGTAGATAAATTTAGCTCTATTGATGAGATTTTATCGGCAAACGCTGATGAAATCGCCTTAATAGATGGTTTTGGCGATATTATGGCAAAGAGCGTTGCAGATTATTTTTCATTGCCGGAAACCGTTTCTATGATAAATAAATTTAAAGAAATTGGTATAAATATGTTAAATGAAAAGGATGAGCTTGCTGATACAAGATTCAGTGGCAAAACCTTTGTTTTAACCGGTACGCTTGAGAAATATAAGCGTAGTGATGCTGCAAAAATTATTGAATCGATGGGCGGTAAAACCGCATCATCAGTTTCAAAGAAAACCGATTATGTTCTTGCAGGAGAAGCTGCTGGCAGCAAGCTTGACAAAGCAAACGAGCTTGGTGTTACCGTAATTTCTGAGCGAGAATTTGAAGAAATGATAAAATAAAGGGGTATTTATTATGAGTTATGAGCTTTTATTTTTGGGCACGGGTGCTGCCGACCGTATGGCGCTTGAGCAGGATAATGATTTCGAAAACAAAGACCACAGACGTTGTTCTTGTGCAATTTTAGACCGAAAAATTATGCTTGACTGTGGCGCGCATGCGTTAAATTCTCTGAGCGTTGCTAAAATAGATTTATCTAAGATTACAGATATTGTTATTACACACCTTCATTCTGACCATTTTAATGTTGATGCAGTTAACAAGGTATATGAGAATAATCCGAGTCTCAAGCTTTGGGTAAGAGATGATGCAATAGTCAGTAAGGACTGTAAAGCAAAAGTAGAACGCATGAAGAATTTTGTTGAATATAATATTGGCGGCTTTAGTTTTACCGGCGTTCCTGCTAACCATCAAGCGTTTCCGCAGCATCTGTGCATCGAAAAGGACGGCAAAAAGCTTTTTTATTCGCTTGATGGCGCCTGGATGCTTAATGATACTGCTAATTTCCTTAAAAATAAGCTTTTTGATTTTGTTGTTCTTGATGCAACGGTAGGGGACTATGTAGGAGATTACAGACTTGGTGAGCATAATAGTATTCCTATGATTCGACTTATGGTTCCGTCAATGAAAACGCTTAACATAATAAATGATAATACAGAGATTTATTTAAGTCATATAGCTTGCTGTTTACATAAGTCATATGAAGAGACTTGTGAGATTACAAAAAATGACGGCTTTAAGATTGCATACGACGGCTTAAGCGTAAACATATAAATTAGTAGAGCATATACTTTGTGAAAAAATTAACAAAAGTATATGCTCTTATTATTTATAATAGTTTTAATGATTGAGCTAAAAGAGGTATGTCATATTTAATGTCCTGAAGGGTACATATTATTATTTTAAATAAACATATATTTAAAATTAACTCACAGTAAAATATTTTACTTAGCTATGCTTACAAAAAATTATCCTCTCAGTTTTTTCTTTATAAGGTCTTGTATGAATTAAAAAAACTGAGAGGATAAAAATTTTTAGAAAAACATATATAATGATAAAAAATATCCTTTCAGAATTATTTTTTAATAGAAAGGTATGTAATTATAAAAATTAAACGATTGTAAAATAAAATTTTATAATTTATTTGTACAGCTAAGTATATATATTTATAAAAACATTTATTTATAGTATAAATCATAACAAATGAGTAAATAGGCATAAAAACAGAAAAAAGTCTTATTTAGCCCAATTTTCCTTTAAAACCCCTACCCCCAATTATACAAAATATTCATTTTGTATAATTGGGTATATAAATTTCGGGGGATATTTAAAAGTTGTTCCCTTTTGTTTTTGTGGTACAAATAATCTGTTTTGTATATAAAAAAAGAACGCGAGTTATTTTTCGCGTTCTTTTTCTATTTCGTTTTCAAAGTTATTTAAAAGATTTTCCCATTCGCTTTCATTTTGAACATAATAAAGCGGACAGAATTTTCCTGTTATATCATAGTGTCTAATAATATCGTCCTCATCTAAATCACAGGTTTCACAAAGCCAGGCAACAAGCTTAATAAGAGATTCTTTTGTTATGTCACTAAACTCCCCTGTTTCGTCCAAGTGGCAAACCTCAATTGAAATTGTATCTTTATTACGGTGATTGCTGGCAGACGAGCGTTCGTAAAGCGGTACACACTGAATTATCTCGCCGTCAAGACCAACTATAAAGTGCGAATTTACCGTTGTCGTTGGAATTGCGAAATAATCGTGATTTTGCTGTGCGGTTGTACCGGGGTTACCAATGTAGTGAATTACTATATCTTCAACAGTATCAAGCTCAATTCCCTTTCGTGATAATCCTATTGGTAAAATCTGACTATCAACATATTCCGGAATTTTAACATCATAAAGTTTTTTTACAAGCTTATCCCCTGTATGTGTTAATCCATACAAAAGTGCCGCGCCCACCGAAATTATAACTATAAATATAATAGGGATAATTAGTTTATTATTTTTATGTAATTGCTTTTTCATAATATTACCTATCGGGTCTGCAAATAGTATGCAGACCCATTTTTTATCTGTTTCTTATAGCGTCTATGGGCTTTTTGGATGCTATTCGTTTTACGGGTATAAAGCTTGCAATAGCCGCAATAGCAATACTTATTCCAAATAGCAGTATAATTTGTCTTGGAGAGAATGTTAACATTGTTACAAGCAGTCCAACCTCTCTTCTGATGATTATGTTAATTATCTCGGTTACGGCAAAAACTCCAACCGTTGATAAGATAAAGTTAATCATTGCAATTATAAAGCTTTCTGCAAAGAATATGCTGAAAACATCACGACTTCTCGAGCCAATAGCACGCAAAATACCAATTTCTTGCTTTTTATAAGAGATGCTTGTGCTAATAAAGTTGGCAAGCATTAGTGCTGCAAACAGTGCAAATCCGATACCAACATATAAGAACACTTTAGAAATTTCTTGAAGTGCTTCGTTCATAATATCAAGCTCATAGGTTACAGAGTTGTTAAGCTGATATCTTACATCTGCATCCTCGCGGTAGCAGTATGAAACGAGTCCTCTTATCTCCTCTTCTGTTTCAGGCATTTTGCCTATGCAGTAAGAATACGGACCGTTATCCATAATGTATAAATCTTTAAATTCACCGTCAGAGCCCAAGATTATATTGCCGAAAGACGGATATTTTGTGGTATCAATATATCCAACAACGGTATACTCTTCATTATACCCGGGTATTTCATGGCTATCGTCCGTACCCTCAATATAACCGTATTTTTTAAACTTTTTGTTATCAAGCTGGAGTGAAACGGTAACCTTACCGTTTTCATCCTCGTATTCGGTTGCAAGACCGTTGTTTACGAGAATATCAAGCGAAACCACAAGCTCGCGATTTCCGATTTTATCTTGATTTTTATTAATCCAAACAATGCTATCCTGCTTTACATCATTTAATCCACCCACATAATCGGGATAAAGGTCAAACCATTCTTCGCCCGTTTCGCAGGAATACGAAACGAAACCGTTTGTGGTGCGCTTAACGGTAGGGTCATTTTTAACAAGATTATCAACAAAGCCTTCGCCAACATATGCTACCTGAACGTTGCCATAGTCACGAATAAAGCTTATTTCAGAATAAAGCGCATAATCAACAAGCTGGTCAGCGGTTGACTCGCCTTCCTCTTCTTCGGTCAGCTTAACATATCTTGAAATATCGAAACCGGTATCAATAATACAGGTAACTGTATATTCCGTGCCGTTAATCTTTAATTTTTTGCCTATAAGGTCGATTGATTTAGTAACAGCTGTATATTTCTTTTCAAGTTCGCCCTTTTTGTTTTCGTAAAGCGTTCCGTCGGAATATCCGCCAAGTATAAAGGTTTGAGCAACATACTCAGTAATTCCGATTTCATTTTTACTGCCGTCAGGCATCCTACCGCCTATGAGCTTATAGCCCATTGCATCCATCTTGTTTTGCGTTAATTCTGCAAAACCGTTAAAACCATAGGCATAAATATGAAATTCGGTTTTTGAAAACTCATAATCTGTATTATAATGCGCATCAAAATCGAGCACTGTGTTAAACGGTGTATATACACCGTCCACCAAAACGCCGGTTTCCTCATATATCTTATCAAGCTCTTCCTGCTTCAGAGTATAACCGTAACTGTCGTAATATGTTCCGCCGCCGTTATATTCTTTTTTAATTGCCTTGCTGAGCGACACATAATCAATTTTAGAGTCAATTATTGAAGTAGTACAGGTTTCAATATGATTATACGCCGCAATAGTGTCAGATAAACCAAAAAGACCAAATGCAACACATGAAAGCAATATTGTAATAACAAGACGAATTTTCTTGTGCTTTAATCCGGAAGCACCAATTTTAAATGCACTTTTAAGCGGCAATCTTGATTTAATCAGCTTAAAAGCAGAGCTATCTGAATACTTAATTTTTGAAACATCGGTAGGTGAAGATTTTCTAAGGCTCTTCCCTGCTCCCGAAATCTTGAGTTTAATGTTATCGCCTTTTAGTGAGTCGATGTATTCATTTATAGCAACTCTATCCTCTTCGGTAAGATGATATTTGCCCGAAATCTCAATGGTGTCACCGTTATAAACGATATTCTCTTCACTTGTTATTTCGACATCGTTTTCATATTCAATATCGCTTATAACCTTGCCGTCAGCAAGCTCAATAATTCGGTCAGCATAGCGTTCTGCAAAATCGCGGTCATGCGATACTACAATTACAAGCTTATCCTTTGAGAGCTTTTTAAGAGTATCAAGAACCTGTTTTCCGGTATTGGAATCAAGTGCTCCTGTTGGTTCGTCAGCCATAATAATCTGCGGATTTTTAACAAGAGCACGCGCAATAGCAACACGCTGCTTTTGTCCGCCCGAAAGTTCATTCGGCTTGCGCGTACCATATCCGTCTAAATCAACCTCGTGCAGAATTTTATTTATATCCTCGTCGGTTGCTTTTCTACCCTGTAATTCTATCGCAAGCGCAATATTTGCGCCCACCGAAAACTCGTCGAGAACATTATAATCTTGAAAAATAAATCCTACATAGGTGTTTCTGTAAGAGTCAATGTGCTTTTGACGGAATGACTTTGAGGATACGCCTTTAATGATTATTTCGCCGCAGTCATATCGGTCAAGACCGCCCAAAAGATGTAAAAGGGTTGATTTACCGCTGCCGGACTTACCGAGCAGGAACACCATTCCCTTCTCGGGGAATTTTATTGATACACCGTCAAGAGCCGTGACCGGTATACCCTTTTTAGGCTTATATATTTTACATAAATTTATAGCTTCTAACATGGTTTTCACCTCAGATTGTATCGAATGTTATCAGAACTTTAAAAAGGTCTCCGTCAATATTTAAAATCATTTTGCCGTTCTGAAGCTCAACAAGGCTGCGCGCTATTGAAAGACCAAGTCCGCTGCCCTCTGTGTTTCGCGAGCTATCACCGCGCACAAAGCGGTCCATAAGCTCGTCACTTGAAATATTAAGTGAGGTTTTAGAAATATTTCTGAAAGTAACAACGGCTTTGTTATTGAACTTTTTAAGCGACAAGTATACGCGCGTACCCTTTTGAGAATACTTGCAGATATTGTTCATAAGATTATCGAATATTCTCCAAAGATGGCGCCCATCGGCCATAATCATAATGGGGTTTTCGTCTTTTTCAATTAAGATTTCAAGACCGTTTTTCTGTGCGCGTTCTTCATATTCGCCTGCCGTCTGCGTAAGCAAAACGCCAAGCTCACACGGCTCATAGTTTACTGCAATATTACCGGTTGATGCTTTTGAGGCTTCAATTAAATCCTCAATAAGCTTTTTAAGTCTGCTTGATTGCTTATCAAGAACTGCAATATATTCGTTTACCTTTTCGTTTTCGGGGTTCTCCTTTTTAATCAAATCTACATAATTGATTATCGAGGTTAACGGGGTTTTTATATCGTGGGAAACATTTGTAATAAGCTCTGTCTTTAGTCGTTCAGATTTGATTTCGTTGCTTACTGCAGACTCCATTCCTTTACCGATATTATTTAAGTGTTTACCAAACGATAAAAGGTTTCCCCTTAAAAATTTAAGGTCTACCCTATGCTCAAAGTCACCTTTTGCAATTTTCTCCCCTGCCTTTTGAAGATTTCTGAGGCAAATAACATAATAAATTGCAAGAGGAACAATGACAAGAAATTCAAGCGTCAAAATAATTATTGCGTCAGAATTAAAAACAGATGCAGAGAAAAGAATATAATTAAAAATTACGAATACCGATAATGCAATTACTGTTTTTGGAACAAAAGCAAGGTTTGAAATAATATACTTTAGCCATAAAAATGCATTACGCAATATTTTGCACAAAAATCTTATAACGTAATATAAAACATTGTTTTTGAAAAGCGTGTTTGTTTTAATACGTGACGCCGTTGAAAGTATAAACAATAGTATTAGCGGGAAATCCGCAATAATAACGGCGCTTAAGCATATTATGGTTACTATTGTAGAAGAATAAAAAGACTCTTCTATCAGCAAAAATTCAAGAATAGCGAACAAAACATATAGCGTTATAAAAATATCATAAGGTATTCGGTCTACAAAATTGCGTTTTGGCTCACTGACAGCATCTTTCCTGCCAACTACCGTGCACAAGAATATTATTAAAGCAATGACAAAAACGATATTTATAACCGAGAAAATAAGAAATGTCCACCTGTTTTCAAAGCAATAGTCAACTATGCCCATTACAAAGGTATACAAATCCTTTTCGGAAAATTCCGTTTTAGCGTACAACTTCATATAATATACTGTGGTTTTTTGCGGTATGTCCTCATGCGGATTTTCAACAGTAAAATACTCAGTATGCTCATATTCATCGTAGTGCTCGGCAAATATCAGTTCACCGTTATAGTTGTTAAATAAGATATTTTCTTTTTCATCGTAAAGCGTGCAGTAATAATTCTTATCAGCAAGGTAATCCTCTAAGCCGGTGCCGTTGTTGTCGGTATAGTAGTAAAAAACCTGATACGACTGACTGTTAAGATAGCTTTCGGCAATGCTTTGTTTAATATTTTCGTCGCTCCCCCAAAGACCACCAAATGCGGCAACACCTATAAACGCAGCGGTCATAACGCCCGTTATAATAAAAATAATTGTCGCTAAAAAAATACATACAACCTTTGTTAGAAGACTGTATTTTATATTTTTCATTTCTTATCTCCCCCGACAAGCTTATAACCCTTTGCCCATACAACCTTAAGATAGCGCGGCTCTGCGGGATTTATTTCAATTTTTTCGCGCAGATGTCTTATATGTACCGCGACCGTACTTTCCGCGCCATACGGTGCATCATTCCAAACCTTTCTATATATATCCTTTGGTGAAAAAACCTCACCGGGATGCTGCATAAGAAGCTTTAAAATTTCATATTCTGTTGGCGTCAGACTTATATCGTCCCCGTCAACCTTAACCTCTTTTGATGCATCATTAAGCTCTATTGTGCCAATGACAATAGAATTACTTTGTGTTTCGACATTTCCGCCCAACTGCATATACCGTCTGAGCTGTGAGCGAACACGCGCTAAAACCTCAACAGGATTGAACGGTTTGGTTATATAATCATCAGCACCGACATTGAGCCCTAAAATTTTATCTGTATCTTCACTTTTGGCTGTAAGTAGAATAACAGGTACATTACTTGTTTTTCTAAGTGTTGTGAGGGCTGTTATTCCGTCCATTTCGGGCATCATTATATCCATTAGAACTAAATGTATTTCGCTCTTTTCAAGCGCCTCTAACGCCTCTTTTCCTGAATATACGCAAACGGTGTTATAACCGTCAGATTCAAGATATATTTTAAGTGCGGTTACAATATCCTTTTCGTCATCACATATCAAAATATTATACATTTTCCTCACCCTCCAACAACATTCTACAAAAAAGAATTTTAAGATACAATTATATAAAGTTTTAAGAAATTTTTAAGATATATTCATTATAGCATACATACATTATAAAATAAAGAAAAAGCTCTGCTGTTTGCAGAGCTTTTTATCTTGCCAACGGATGAAATTTTTTATAGGATTTTGCATACTTATTTTTCATTATCTGTGCGTAAACCTGCGTTGTAGAAATATCGGAATGTCCAAGCATTTCCTTAATATCCTGGAGCTGTGCGCCGTTTTCAAGCAGATGCGCCGCAAAGGAATGGCGAAGTGTATGCGGAGTGATGTCTTTATCAATATTTGCCGCTTCAGCATATTGCTTTATTATTTTCCAAAAGCCTTGACGGGTTAAAGGTTGTCCGTTCATATTTGTGAAAAGCTTTTCTTCGTTACGGTCAACAATAATAACATCGCGAACGCCCGAGATATAGGTTTGAATTGCCTTTGCAGCCTCGGGATATATAGGAATAATACGCTGATTATTTCCGCTATGTAAGTGAAGAATACCAACTTGGGTATTTATGTCGGATATTTTTAAATCAATAAGCTCAGAAACCTTTATTCCCGTTGCATACAAAAGTTCAAGCATTGCCTTGTCACGACAACCTTTGTAGTTCGAGCAATCGGGCTGTGCTAAAAGTAAAATAATCTCTTTTGTTGTTAGTATTTCGGGCAGCTTTTTTTGCGTGGGTGCAAGTTTAACAGTCTTAACAGGGTTTATTTCAATTGCTTCGCTTTTTTGAAGATAACCAAAGAAGCAACGAAGTGACGCCGTAACTCTTGCAACGGTTGCAGATGATTTTCCGAGAGAAGATAAAAATTTAAGATAATTGTTCACAGTATCAGAAGAAACGGTAGATGCTTTAATTATGTTGTTTGCAGAACAGTACGAGGAAAACTGCCCGACATCCCTTAAATAGGATTCAAGCGTGTTTTTAGAAGACTTTTTTTCAGTTTTAAGATAGTTTTCAAATCTTAAAATTGATTCCTGCATTTTAATGTTCCTTTATGTTTATAAATTGATTTTATCGAAAAAAGCCACTGAAATCAGTGCATCAATAACCGAAGCGATAACCGAAAATATAATAAGTATAAGCGATTCTTTTAGATAAATACTAAAGTTTCCGTACATATCCTCATTTATTTTCCCGGGCAAAACACTTTTTGCAAGCTTAAGCGAAAATGTGTAAGAGCGTGCTCCGCAAAAGAATAATATAAAAGCACAAATAAGTGTTGGCGGAATAATAAAAATAAGAACTAAAATTATTCCTTTAAATGAAAAAGCTGAATAAAGATAACCCGAAAGTGCACCGTAGCAGAAGCCTTTATAGCAAATAAAAATTGGTGATAGTACCATTCCAACTATACAGGTTCCGCAAACAAAAACAGCAAGCATAAACGGTAGCCAATCCAAAAGAGCAGAACAAAATTGCGATAAAAACACCTTGTCTGTTCTTGAGGATATGAAATCACGGTAGAGCCCTTCCGCCTTATAAAAAACCACACTGTTATTTTTTAAAGAAAGACATCCAAAAATTATTCCGACAATATAGACCGAAAACATAATTATTACAGAATAGCTCTCTTTTAAAATTACATTTAGAGTTTTAGCTTTGTACTTTACAACGGTTGATGCGGTCATATCTTGTCCCTCCTTTTCCATATAAATATATGAAAAGAAGAAGCAAAAAATGCGAAAACTATATATAGACATATTTTAATTTTGCAAATCTATATATAGATATTTTTGCGATATTATGTAACCTTGCAAAAATTATATTTACAAAAATGTCCGCATAACCCCAACTTTAAAAAGTCGGTAATAATAGTTATACAACATTTAAAATATTATGTCAACAAAAATATTTGGGCTTCTAAAATGTTATGTAAACCTATTATGTAAACTACACAAGATAGGCGGTTAAACGCCTTATGTAAACCACAATAACTTGAAATTTAAAAAAATATTTCTTTTAATAAAAAAATATGATATAATATCTTCATAAAAAATAAAGGATGTTTATTTATGAGCAAAACTGTACTTATAACCGGTGCGTCAAAGGGCATTGGCGCAGCTACTGCAATATTGTTTGCAGAAAAAGGTTATGATGTTATACTTAACTATAATTCTTCTGCTGAATCTGCCATTTTACTTGAGCATTCGCTTAAGGATAACGGATATTCGGCTCTCGCCTACCCTGCTGATGTTTCAAAGGTAAGCGATGTTTCGAGAATGGTAAACGATGTTATCTCAAAGTATGGAAAAATTGATGTACTTATAAATAACGCAGGAATTGCCCAGCAAAAGCTTTTTACCGATATTACTGACAGTGATTGGGATAGGATGGTTTCGGTTAATCTTACGGGCACATTTAACTGCTGCAGAGCCGTTGTACCGCATATGGTCAGACAAAAGAGCGGATGCATTATAAACACCTCTTCTGTTTGGGGTATTACAGGTGCATCGTGTGAGGTTCATTATAGTGCAGTAAAGGCTGGAATAATTGGTCTTACTAAAGCTCTCGCTAAGGAGCTTGGTCCTTCTGGAATACGCGTAAACTGTGTCGCCCCGGGTGTAATTGGTACAAGAATGAATTCGGGCTTATCGGTTGAGGATTTAGCGGTTCTTGCGGATGAAACTCCGCTTGGCCGTATTGGTAAAACACAAGAGGTTGCTGCCACTTCCCTATTTTTAGCCTCAAATGATGCAGAATTTATTACAGGTCAAGTTATAAGTCCAAACGGAGGCTTTGTAATTTAAAAAAACACCGCCAATATGGCGGTGTTTTTTTATTTACTGCTATCAGGCATCATTTCGCTGCCCATACTTGACATACCGGATTCAACCTTGCTTACTGTACTGCTAATTCCGTCTTCAACCTTGCTTGTAATTGAAGAAATATCGTCCTTCATATCTTTATCCTTTCCTCCGCAACCAAGCATAGCAGTTGCAAGCAAAAGGACACAGACAGAGATGCTTAAAATCTTTTTCATTATAAATCCCTCCTTAAAAGATAGTATATTCTTTAAGGCGGGTTTTATTTATTATATTTTAAAATTTTTATTTTTGTTGACACCGATTATACCGCCAATTCCTCCGGATAATAACATAATTAAACCGTGTATTAGAGTTAGTATGCCAAATTTATCAAGACTTACGGATAAAGACGCGATTGTTATTATTATAAACAATATAAAAGAAGTTGTCATTCCGATAAGTAAACCGTTTTTGCCGTGTTTTTTTGATGTATACAAAGCGCCGAAAAAACAGCCGATAAGAAGTCCTATTGAAGAAAGCGGACTTGCCATACTGCTGTCTATATCTGCGTAAAACATTATTACAGAAATTAAAAAAAGCGAAAATAAAGTTAATAGCAAAGCTATGAATAAGCCAATGAATAGATGCTTTATATTGAGTTCACGAAAAAAGCTCAAAAAAATCCCCTCCCGATAAATAATTATTCGGGAGAGGAAATAAATATACTAATTATTTTACGTCGTCGTGAATGGTGAGATTCTGCTGAATTGCCCATTTAGCGATACGCTGCTTGGAATGGTCACCTAAAGACTCAATAACCATACTGTCTTCCTTGATAGACATTATGCGTCCGTAAATACCGCCGATTGTGATTATCTCATCACCAACCTGGATGTTATTGCGCATAGCTTCTTCTTTTTTCTGCTTTTTTCTCTGGGGTCTGATAAGAAGGAAATACATTGCAGCAACGATAACAACAATATATATTACCATAAACCAGGTTCCGCCTGCGCCGCCGTTAGCAGCTGCAGAAGAAGTGTTTGCAGTGGTGCTTGCGGTATCTAAGAGTAAGTTTACAAAATTCATTTTTTTACCTCCGTTAAAGATATAGAAATATTATATATTCAAACTATGAACATTTCAAGAACAAAATAAAATATTAAACGCGGTTTCCGAGAATTTGCTCTTTTTCCTTTTTATATTCAGCGAATCTTCCCTCAGCAAGCGCTTCTCTTATTTCTTCCATAAGCGTATTATAGAAGTGAAGATTGTGCATTACAAGCAAACGCTGACCTAACATCTCCCCCGCTTTTAGCAAATGACGAAGATATGCGCGGGAGTAGCGCTTGCAAACAGGACAGTCACAAACAGGGTCAATGGGGTCTAAATCGTTTTCATACTTTTTGTTATTAAGATTTATAATACCAAAGGATGTAAACAGTTGACCGTGGCGAGCGTTTCTGCTCGGCATTACGCAGTCAAAAAGGTCAACACCGCGCTCTACGCCGTTTAAAATATTAAGAGGTGTTCCGACACCCATTAAATATCTCGGCTTTTCCTTTGGCATATAAGGCTCTACCGAGTCGATAATTCGGTACATATCCTCCGTAGGCTCACCAACGGCAAGACCACCTATTGCGTAGCCGTCTAAATCTAATTCACGAATCTGCTTCATATGCTCGATTCTTAAATCGTCAAAGGTACAGCCCTGGTTAATGCCGAAAAGCATCTGATTCGGGTTTACTGTGCCCTCAAGAGAATTTAGTCTTTGCATTTCTGCTTTACAGCGAACAAGCCAACGGTATGTTCGCTCGCAGGAGGCTTTTGAATATTCGTGGGTTGCCGGATTTTCAACACATTCGTCAAAAGCCATTGCAATAGTAGAACCAAGGTTTGATTGTATTCGCATACTCTCTTCAGGTCCCATAAAAATGCGCTTTCCGTCAACATGCGAGTTAAATGTTACACCCTCCTCCTCAATTTTACGAAGAGAAGCGAGTGAAAAAACCTGGAATCCGCCGCTATCGGTCAGAATAGGACCGTCCCAGGTAGAAAATTTATGAAGACCGCCAACTGATTTTATAAGCTCGTCCCCCGGGCGAACGTGAAGATGGTAGGTGTTGCAAAGCATAACCTGGCAATGAAGCGTTTTTAAATCTTCTGCCGAAACGGCGCCCTTAATTGCAGCGCTTGTTGCTACATTCATAAATGCCGGAGTCTGAACAGTACCGTGAACGGTTGTGAAGGTGCCAAGTCTTGCCCTGCCCTCTGTTTTATTTACCTTAAACATAAAATAACCTCAAAACTAAATAATAAGCATAGCGTCGCCGAATGAGAAAAATCTGTACTTTTCGTCAACTGCAACCTTGTAAGCGTTCATAGTGTTATCATAGCCCGCAAAAGCCGAAACGAGCATAATAAGCGTACTTTCGGGAAGATGAAAATTAGTGATTAAACCGTCCATACACTTAAAGGAATAACCGGGATAGATAAATATTGAAGTATCTCCGCTACATTCCTCGATTTTTCCATCAGAGTAAGCGCTTTCGAGTGTGCGGCAGCTTGTTGTACCAACACAAATAACTCTGCCACCCGCCTTTTTCGTTTCGTTTATAAGCGTAGCGGTTTCCTTTGGAACAAAGTAATGCTCAGAATGCATCTTATGGTCGGTTATATCGTCAACCTTTACGGGACGGAAGGTGCCGAGTCCGACATGGAGCGTAACATAACCTATATTTATGCCTTTTTCTTTAAGCTCTGTAAGCATTTCCTCAGTAAAATGAAGTCCCGCAGTAGGTGCCGCGGCAGAGCCTAATTCTTTAGAATAAACGGTCTGATAGCGTTCCTTATCCTCTAACTTTTCGGTTATGTAAGGCGGCAGAGGCATATTTCCAACCTCATCAAGAACGGAATAAAATTCACCGTCGCAGGTAAAATCAATAATTCTGTTTCCGTCGTCCTTAACATCAATTACGGTAGCAGACATTTTTTCTGAAAAGGTAAATTCTGCACCTGTTTTTGCTTTTTTACCCGGTCCTGCAATAGTTTCCCAAACATTTGCATAAATATGTTTTAGTAAAACAAACTCAACAACTGCACCCGTATCTTTTTTTGTGCCGAAAATTCTTGCAGGAAGTACACGGGTATTATTTAAAATAAGGCAGTCACCTGCCTTTAAGTAATCAAATAAATTAAAGAAATTTGTATGCTTTATATCGCCATTTTTCTTATCAAGAACTAAAAGTCTTGACGAATTTCTCGGCTCTATTGGTGTTTGTGCAATAAGACACTGTGGTAAATCGTAAAAAAAGTCACTTTTTTTCATAAAACAAGTATTTCTCCGCTTAATTTGTTTGACAAATATAGAGTCAAATGATAGAATATAGTGTAAATTTTATAAGTATTATATTGCATACAGTAAATTTTATCAACTGTTTTTTGCATATGAAGGGATGATTATTTATGAAAAAGTACAATGTTGGTATAGTGGGTGCTACCGGAATGGTTGGTCAGCGCTTTGCTCTTTTACTTGCCGACCACCCGTGGTTTGATGTAAAGGTGCTTGCTGCAAGTCCGCGTTCTGCAGGTCTTAGTTATGAAAAGGCTGTTGAAAACCGCTGGGCAATGACCTCTCCTATTCCCGAAAAGCTTAAGGAATTAGTTATTTACGATGCTGTTGCAGATATTGAGAAAATCACCTCACAGGTTGATTTTGTTTTCTGTGCAGTTGATATGAAAAAGGACGAAATTCGTGCGCTTGAAGAGAATTATGCAAAGCACGAGTGTCCTGTTATTTCTAACAACAGTGCTCATCGTTTTACACCTGATGTTCCGATGGTTATACCCGAAATCAACGCTGAGCATATAAATATTATAGAGGCACAGCGTAAGCGCCTCGGCACAAAGCGTGGATTTGTTGCTGTTAAGTCTAACTGCTCGCTTCAAAGCTATGTTCCTGCTATATTCCCTTTAAGTGAAATGGGCGTTGAAAAGGTTCTTGTTTGTACTTATCAGGCAATTTCGGGCGCAGGAAAAACCTTTGAGCGTTGGCCCGAAATGATTGATAATGTTATCCCCTTCATCTCCGGCGAAGAAGAGAAATCTGAGCAGGAGCCGCTCAAAATCTGGGGTCACATTGAAGGAGATAAGATTGTTAACGCAACCACTCCTCAGTTTACAGCTCAGTGTCTGCGTGTTCCCGTTTCAGATGGTCATATGGCCGCTGTATTTATGTCCTTTAAAAAGGCTCCCGAAAAGAGTGAGATTTTAAAGGCTTGGCGTGAATTCAAGGGCAAGCCGCAGCTGCTTGACCTCCCCAGCGCACCCAAGCAGTTCCTTAATTATTTTGAGGAAGACAACATGCCGCAGACCAAGCTTAACCGTAATCTTGAAAACGGAATGGCTGTTTCTATCGGTCGTCTGCGCGAGGATTCGCAGTATGACTATAAATTTGTTTGCCTCTCCCACAACACACTTCGCGGAGCTGCAGGCGGTGCTGTATTATTGGCCGAGCTTCTCTGTGCCGAGGGTTATATTGACTCACAGTCAAAGTAATTTACTTTCGGAGTGGTAATTTTTGAAAAAACTGATTTTCAGCGGTGCTGCAACCGCACTTGTTACCCCGATGAACGAAGACCGTTCAATCAATTATGAGAAAATAAAGGAACTTGTTGAAAATCAGATAATAAACGGAATAGATGCTTTAGTAATTAACGGAACAACGGGAGAATCTCCCACCGTTACAGATGAAGAATTTGAAAAAATAGTTTATACAGCTGTTAAACAATCTGCGGGGCGTGTGCCTATTATTGCAGGAGCAGGAAGCAATAATACTCTTCATTCCGTATATCTTGCAAAAACGGCTCAAAAATGCGGTGCTGACGGATTGCTTATCGTAACACCGTATTATAACAAAACATCGCAAAAAGGGCTTGTAAGGCATTATACACATATTGCTGACCAAACTGATTTGCCTATTATTGTTTACAATGTCCCCTCTCGCACCTCGCTAAACATAAACCCCGAAACGTATAAAGAGCTTGCAAAGCACCCCAATATCGTTGCTTGTAAGGAGGCTAACGGAGATATTTCTTCTTTGGCAAGAAGCATAGATTTATGCGGTGAAGAGCTTTGCTTTTATTCGGGAAACGATGACCAGATAGTTTCGTTTATGTCGTTAGGCTGCCGCGGTGTTATTTCGGTTGTGTCTAATATACTTCCCTACACCGTTCATAGAATCTGTTTAGATTTTGTAAATGGAAATGTTTTAAGGGCAAGAAAAGAACAGCTTAAATTACTAAAACTTATTGATTTACTGTTTTGTGATGTAAATCCTATTCCTATTAAAGAAGCTATGAATCAGTTGGGTTTATCGGTGGGGCCTGTAAGGCTTCCCCTTTGTGAACTCGGCGATGACAAAAAAGCGTTATTAAAAGAAGAGCTTAAAAAATATTTTTAACTGGATGTGAAAAGGATGTTAAAGGTTTTACTTAGCGGCTGCTTTGGTAAAATGTGTCTTTTTGTTGCGAAAGAAATCGAAAAGAAGGATGATATGCAGGTGGTTGCCGGCGTAGATATGTGCCGCGATTTGTCTGCTGCCTTTCCTACCTATACAAATTTTGACGAGGTAATTGAAAAACCCGATGTAATTATTGATTTTTCTGACCCGTCTAACCTTAGCGATATTCTTTCTTTCTCTAAAAAGAACTGTGTACCCGTTGTTATTGCTACAACAGGCTATACCGATGAACAGATTAAAGAAATCAAAGAGGCTTCTAAGATTATACCTGTATTCTTTACATTCAATATGTCGCTTGGTGTTAATTTGATGGTTTCGCTTGCAAAAACTGCCGCATCAGTTTTAGGCGAGGATTATGATATTGAAATCATAGAGAAGCACCACAATCAAAAAATTGACGCACCGAGCGGTACCGCAATTATGCTTGCAAATGCGCTTAATTCCGTTTTTGACAATAAAAAGGAATATGAGTATGACCGTCACGTAAAGCGTGAAAAACGCAAAAAAAGCGAAATTGGAATACACTCTGTCAGAGGCGGTACAATAGTTGGCGAACACGATGTTATTTTTGCCGGAACCGATGAGATATTGACCCTTTCTCATACCGCTCTTTCGCGCGGGCTTTTTGCAAACGGTGCAATAAAAGCCGCAGCATATATTGCAAATAAAAATAACGGACTATATGATATGTCAGCACTTATAAGCGAACAATAAATAAAACCCCGAAACTGTTGTTTCGGGGTTTTTTATTATTTAATTATCGGAAGACTTGCAGCAGCAACAGACTGACCAACGCGTCTTGCGTTTTCATCTGGGATATGAAGCTTGATTTTCTTAGCAAGCTCAGGGAATTCCTTATCCAAAACCTCTTGTGCTTTTGACAGAAGAATTACACCGCCCTGTCCCGATGTTACACGACCCATAATGAGAACATGCTTAATATCATAAAATTCACTGTAAAGAGCGATTGCGTAGCCGAAATATGTACCGATTGTATCATAGATGTCAGCCGCACGACTGTCATTCTCTGCCATAAGACCTTGAACGACTTTGAGTTTTTCTGCGGGAGAAAGTGACTCGTCAAGCTCAATTCCTGCGTAAGGAGCAAGTTTAATTACGCCGTCCTGAGAGAAATATTTAACACCACAGCCGTAATCACCAGACCACTCGTCAACCATAGCGTCTTCGTTATAGTCTACCGGTGCAAAAGCAAGCTCGTTAAGCCAGCCGGTAATATTTCCGTCAACATCAACATAACCTGCGGCCTCAGATGTACCCATTGCAACACCTAACACGCCGTTGTCGTTGAGGTTCATAGCACCTGCAAGTGCAGTAACATCACCGTCATTTGCAACCTCAATCGGAATATCGGCGCCGATTTCCTTTGCAACATCTATGTACATATTCTTTACTTTTTTATCGAAATCCTCGTCACTTACCTTGAGGAAGAGCGATGCAACCATTATTCTGTTGTCAACATAAACGCCTGCACTCGAAACACCAATAGCATCAACTCTCGGCATTTTAGATGCAGCAGTCTTCATTGCTTCAAGAATTCCGGCATAGTGATAATCGGGGTCAGAGTTTGTCTTTGGGAACCATACAACCTCTTCAGAATAAACGCTTTCGCCGTTAATAACAGCACTTACCTTTCTGTCAGAGCCGCCTGCGTCGAAACCGATTCTGCAGCCGTCAAGATGTCTTCCAACGGGTGCAGCGGAAGAAATATTTTTGGGTGCGTTTTCTATTGATACAGATTCAACAACGAATTTCTCTTCGTAAACGCGCTCCATAAATTTAACATCAAAATCTCTGCTTCCACCGTAGGAGAAAGCCTTTTTAATGTAATCGCCAATAACATCGGAACCGGCAATAACAATCTTATATCCACCTGCAACCCAAAGAAGCATCTTTGCAAGTCTTTCGGCAAATTTAAAGTTTTCTTCGTCGTGTCCTGTTCCGTCACGGAAAACACGGGTATTATAGACAGTGGTATAGCCCTTATTTCTAACGGCAGCAATAACAATGTCCTGACCGCCTTCCTTTGTTGCTTCACGCATTTCGCGGATTACAAGCGCTAAAGGCTGAAATCCCGGGTCTAATTTTGCATTAACTTTAAGCTTCATATTTAATATCTCCTCCGATAATAGTTGTCTTAACATTAAATTCGCCGTCGGTTATAATTAAGTCGGCATCCTTACCTACCTCAATAGTTCCCTTTTTATCAGCAAGACCGATAACTGTTGCAGGGTTAAGTGAAGCACAGTTTACACACTCGTGAAGAGGAATGTTAGAATTTGTATAAACATTCCATACACCCTTGTTAAGAGGTAAAACACTACCTGCAACCGTTCCGTCTTCAAGGCGGCAAACAATATCACGGTAAACTATCTTTGTGCCACCTAAGGTATACTCTCCGTACGGTAAGCCTCCCGCGGGCAGACAGTCGGTAATAAAGCAGAGATTTCTTTGCTTTAGCTTCCATAGAATATCATAGAAGCAAGGTAAAACGTGGAATGTGTCAACAATAAGCTCACAGCTGACATCACTGTCAAGAGCGGCGGTAACAACGCCCGGAGCTCTGTGCGCAAGCGGTGTCATTGCATTGAACAAATGTGTAACATGCTTAACACCAGCGGCAATTCCGGCTTTTGCGGTATTATAATCAGATGATGTGTGTCCCATTGATACCGTAACATCAGTACATTTACACATTTCTCTGATTTCCTTGAAATCATCTGTATCGGTTTCGGGTGCTAAGGTTATAATCTTAATAATATCGGAATATTCCTTAACAAACTGAGCATCAGGTTTTAATATGTATTTGGGGTCCTGTGCGCCTTTTTTCGCTTCGCTAATAAACGGACCCTCAGCGTGACAACCTAAAATAGCACTTCCCTGCCAGTTTTTGCTTTCTTCTTTTAAATTACGGCAAACCTCAAGTGCTTTTTTTATTACCTTCATATCAACCGTCATAGTAGTAGGCAAATAACCGGTAACACCATTTTTCAAAAGACCGCGGGAAATTGTGCGAATACTCTCTTCTTCGCCGTCACAGACATCTTTTCCTAAATAACCGTGAATGTGTATATCGATAAGACCGGGAGCGATATAACCGTTTTTTGCATCAATTTTTTCAATATCAGCCGGAATTTGGTCTTCGCTCAATATTCCTTCGATTTTGTCAGAAAAAAGCACGGCGCAATTTTCTAAAATCCTATCTTTCAGAATAATCTTACCATTACAAATTGCTTTCATAGCATCACCTTGTTATATAAAAATTTTACATTTTTATTATAACAAATTAAAAACAGTAAATCAATAATTTTAGTCAAATTTCTGCTAAAAAATTGTATCATTTCTACAAACAAAATATAGAAGAAATATACAATAAATATTAGTCCTCGTCTAAGACCTTTCGGTTTTCCCTCTTGGGTAGTCCTTGCGCAATTTTTGGGAAGTCGTGGTCCGAGTCATTTGTCGGCTGAATTTCGTATGTTCCGTATTTATTGATAAGTTCAAATGAATCAGTGGGTTGTGACATAACAGCGGTTGCTCTGATTTCTTTTATTATATCCGTTTTTTTATCTTTCTTAATTTTTTTATTCATAATTATAACCTCCGGAAATATTATGTCCCGCTTATAACAATAAATGTACAAGCGACATATAATATCTTGAAGGCTGGTGATAATTTTGTCTTTTACTGACCGAGAGCTATTAGCGCGTATGGTTCAATGTGAAGCCGGCGGCGAAGGCGAAGATGGTATGAAAGCAGTTGCTACTGTTATAATGAACCGTGTTAACGCAAGCGGTGGAGAATATTTGCGTGTTGGTAACGGGAGCTTACAAAGAGTAATTATGCAGCCGGGACAATTTGATTGTGCTTCAACCGTAAAAAACGGCAGAAGTAATCCTCAAAATATATATAATATGTCGCCAGAGCCAATAAATTATGAGATTGCTGATTGGGCATTATCGGGAAATGTATTTAATCCCGTTGGAGATTGCTTATGGTTTTATAATCCATTTTCCCAAAATTGCAGAGCAAGTTTCCCGGGAAATTCTGGTACATTTCATATCAGAATCAATAATCATTGCTTTTTCAGACCTACATCAGCATACTACAACACATAAAGGGTGAATTTTTTGAACAACGATACCGGTATGATGCCGTCACAGAGTTATGGAAACTCACTGTACGGCAGAAATATGATGAATAATACAAACAACCATAATATGAATAACACGGGAAATATGAACAATATGACCGTTTTTCCATCACCTGAAATGCGAAGCGGAACACCTACCGCAATCAGCATTTATTCTGACGAGTCAATGATGCCCGAAACAATGACAAATACGGCATATATCCCCGCATATCTTCGTCATCAGATTGGTCGTTGGATGCGAATAGAGTTTTTAATTGGTAACATTCTTGAAGAAAAGGTCGGTCAATTATTAGATGTCGGAGCAAGCTATTTAATACTTAAAATGCTCGAGCCGTCTACTACAATGCTTTGTGATTTATATTCCATTAAATTTATTACAATAATTTACGACGTAAATCTTGAAAGGCTTTATACAAGATAAAAAAAGGCTGTCAAATGACAGCCTTTTTATTACATATTAACCTTGTGGTAAACCTTTTTGCCTTTTTTAATTATAAGCTCAGCCTTAATTTCGTCGGGTGTAAAGCGGAGATTCGGGTCTGTAACCTTATTATCGTTTACAGAAACGCCGCCTTGTTGAACAAGTCTTCTTCCCTCTCCCTTTGACGGAATAAGCTCACACGCAAGCATCAAATCGAGGATTCCGACTGTACCGTCGGTAAATATAGAGTCATCAACGGTTGTAGTAGGCATGTTTTCACTTACGCCGCCACCGCCAAAGATTGCACGTGCAGCATCCTGTGCCTTTTTAGCTTCTTCCTCGCCGTGTACAAGCTTTGTAAGCTCATATGCCAAGATTTCCTTAGCATCGTTAAGCTGACTGCCTTCCCAGGAATCCATTTTATCGATTTCTTCTACTGGAATAAATGTAAGCATACGAATGCACTTAAGTACATCCTTGTCACCAACATTTCTCCAGTACTGATAAAACTCATAAGGAGAGGTCTTGTTAGCATCAAGCCATACAGCGCCAGACGCGGTTTTACCCATTTTCTTCCCCTCGGAGTTAAGCAGAAGAGTGATAGTCATAGCGTAGGCATCTTTACCAAGCTTTTTACGGATAAGCTCGGTACCGCCAAGCATATTTGACCACTGGTCGTCTACGCCAAACTGCATATTACAGCCGTACTCTTTAAAGAGATGATAAAAGTCATAGCTCTGCATAATCATATAGTTAAACTCAAGGAAGCTAAGACCCTTTTCCATTCTTTGCTTGTAGCATTCTGCACGCAGCATATTATTAACAGAGAAGCAAGCGCCAACCTCACGAAGAAGGTCAATATAATTAAGCTTAACAAGCCAATCGGCATTATTAACCATTATAGCCTTGTCTTCGCCAAACTCAATAAAACGCTCCATCTGCTTTTTAAAGCAGTCGCAGTTGTGTTGAATTGTTTCGGGTGTCATCATTGAACGCATATCAGTTCTTCCCGAGGGGTCACCGATATAGCCTGTGCCTCCACCGATAAGTACAACGGGTTTGTTTCCCGCCATCTGAAGACGCTTCATAAGACAAAGTGCCATAAAATGACCAACATGCAAGCTGTCTGCTGTCGGGTCAAAACCGATGTAGAAGGTTGCTTTACCACTGTTTACAAGCTCTCTGATTTCGGCTTCGTCGGTTACCTGAGCAATAAGCCCACGGGCAACAAGTTCTTCATAAATTTGCATTTTATATTCCTCCAAAATTATATGTTATTTAACATTTCCTCTGCAGTTTTAAGGTTTTGATTGGTGGTTTCTCCGCCAATTATACGAGCAAGCTCATATTTTCTGCCCTCAAAGTCCAGAGGTGTAATTTTCGTAATAGTCCTGCCGTCTTCGACATTTTTCTCAATATATAAATGCGAGTCGGCTTTTGCGGCAATCTGCGCTAAGTGTGTAACACAAATAACCTGTTTGTTGGTTGATACCTTTTTAAGCTGATGCCCGACCTTTTGCGCCGCGCGTCCGCTAATGCCCGTATCAATTTCATCAAATATAAGCGTTCCAATCTCGTCGCGGTCGGCAAGTACGCTTTTTATAGCAAGCATAATTCTTGATAATTCGCCGCCTGACGCGATTTTGCTTAAGGGCCTTGGTTCTTCACCTATATTTGCGGATATTAAAAATTCAACAATATCACAGCCGTTTTTAGTATATTTTCCTTTCTTAAAATCAACCAAAAACTTAACATACGGCATATCAAGAAACATTAAAACATCGCATATTTCTTTCTCGAACTTATGTGCCGCTTTTTTTCTTGACTCTGTAAGCGCATCGCCGCATTTTACAAGTCTCTCAGAACATAATTCAAGCTCCTTTTCAAGCTCTTCAATTCGCTTATCGGAGAAAGTAATATTTTCAAGCTCTTTTTGAGCATTTTTAAGATATTCAAGAGTAGCCTTTTCGCTTTTTCCGTATTTAGAATAGAGCTCATGCAAAAAGGCAAGTCTTTTTTCGGTTTTGTCAACCTCTTGCGCATCGTAATCAAGACCGCTTATAAATCGGTCAAGCTCGCTTCTTATATCGTCAGCCTCAATTTGAAGTGCAGTCAAGCGTTCGCCTATTGAATCAAAGCTGCGGTTATCTGCCGCAATAATAGAACTTTTGGCAGAGTTTATTAGTTCAACAGCGCCGTCCTCTTCCCCGCCGTCAAGTGCGGCAAAGGCGTTTGAAACATTTCTTATAAGCTTGTCATAATTTCTGTATATTTCGGATTGTTTTTCAAGCCGTTCGGTCTCGCCCTCGGTTATCGCAGCGGCCGTAATTTCATTTATTTGATATTTAAGTAAGTCTATTCTGTAATTTTTAGTTTCGTCATCTAAGGATAAATCCTTAAGCTCTTTATTTATAGCACGATAATTTTCGAATTCACTTAAATAATTGTCGTAAATCTTTCTATTATCAGCTACTAAATCAATAAACTTATAATGTGTATCGGGGTTAAGCAAAAGCTGGTTGTCGTGCTGACCGTGAATGTTTACAAGATAAGCAGAAATTGCTCTAAGAACGGTTGCAGTAGCAGGTTGACCGTTAATTTTAACAGAGCTGTTGCCGTCGGCGCTGATAACACGTTTAATAAGAAGATTTCCCTCTTCGTCGGGCGGAAAATCAAGCTCATTTAAGGCAGCACAAGCATCATTATTTATATTGCAAAATAAAGCACTAACAGTAGCTTTTTGTGCGCCGCTTCTTATAAGATTTTTAGATGCGCGCTCACCTAAAACTGCATTTAAGGCATCAATAATGATAGACTTACCGGCTCCCGTTTCACCCGTGAGCACGCTAAATCCGTCTTTAAACTCAATATCTGATTTTTCGATAACAGCAATGTTTTCAATATGCAGATATTTAAGCATAAGTCACCGTCCGTTAAAGTAATTTTTGCAGTTTGTCGGCAAGTGCAGCCGCCATAGGTTCGCTTTCTGTAATAATAAATATGGTATCATCGCCTGCAAGTGAGCCGATAATCATATCCTTATAAATATTATCAACCGCAACACAAGCGCCCGACGCCATACCGGGATAGCATTTTATTACAACATCGTTCATAGAATATCTGATTGAAATAACGGATTTTGCAAATATATCTATAAACTTATCTGACTTTTCTGCTACTTGAGAAGTGCTGTCAAACGCACTAATGTAGCGATAGTTCCCTGCGCTGTCAAGCGCCTTTACAATTCTGAGTTCCTTAATATCACGTGAAATTGTCGATTGAGTAACGCTATATCCGAGAGAAATAAGCGAATTCATTAAATCCTCTTGCGTAGCTATAACATTATCGCGAATAAGTCTTAGAAGAGCGTCTTGTCTTTTGTTTTTCATAAATTAACCTCTCATCTTTTCAGAAAGTGTATCGTAAAACGAGCAGTCTTTAATTTTAATAAGCTTTGCTGTGTGCTTTGCTCGCTTGATTGTAAGAGAATCACCGTGCTCTACCTTCACGGAAACCTCACCGTCAACCGTCAAGAAAATTTCTGCACCCTGCGATTTATCGGTATCAACCTTGATAACAGAATCACCATTTAAAATAATTGGACGGTCATAAAGAGAATTTGAGCAAATAGGTGTTATTATAAACAAATCAAGTCCGGGGTCAACAACAGGACCGCCTGCCGACATTGAATAAGCGGTAGAGCCTGTGGGTGTTGAAGCAATAAGACCGTCAGCTCTGTATGCAAAGCGGCTTCCGTCAACCGATAATTCAATATCTATCATACGCGAGAGTGAGCCCTTTGAAATTACCGCTTCATTAAGGCAGTAATATTTGTTTCCGTTAAGCTCAACCTCTAAAAGCATTCTTTCTTCTGTGAAATATTCGCCTTTAGTAAGTTTACTAAGCAATTCAAGTTCATTTGAGGAAATATTTGCAAGGTAACCTATTCTGCCGGCGTTAATTCCAAGTATAGGAATATTGAGCTCTGCACCTGCTTTTGCGGCGTGAATAATTGTGCCATCTCCGCCAATTGTAATGATTATATCAAAATCTTCCGATTTACAAACCAAGTCTGAAACTATGTATTCAATTTTATTTTGCTCTAAAACACCTTTAAGCGACAGTAAAATTTCATTTACGCCGTCTTTTTCATAGTTCGGTATAATTATTGCTTTCAAAAAATCACACCCTTACAATGTATTGTGAGATGCATCAACAATAGCTTGAATATCTATTTCCTCATTGCTCTGCTCTTCGGTTGCTTTTATATAAGCGAGGTATTCTATATTGCCTTCGGGGCCTTTGATTGGTGAAAAATCTAAATCTAAAAGTGAAAATCCGTTTTCTATTATATAACCTTTAACATTTTCAATAACTTCTATATGAACGCTTTTTTCACGCACAACGCCCTTTTTACCAACCTTTTCCTTGCCCGCTTCAAACTGTGGTTTAATTAGGCAAACGGCAGTACCGTCATTCTTAAGCAATCCCTTTAATGCGGGTAATATATGCTTAAGCGAGATAAAAGAAACATCAACAGAGGCAAAATCAAGTTCTTCTGCTATCTGCTCGTGCGTTACATATCTGAAATTTGTGCGCTCAAGATTAACTACGCGCTCGTCTGTTCGGAGTTTCCACGCAAGCTGACCGTAGCCAACATCAATAGCATAAACCTTTTTTGCGCCGTTTTGGAGCATACAATCGGTAAATCCACCCGTTGATGCGCCAATGTCAGCACATACACAGCCATCAAGTGTTATCGGATAAACCTGCATAGCTTTTTCAAGTTTAAGTCCTCCGCGACTGACATATTTAAGCGGATTTGAGCGCACTTCAATATTATCATCGTCTTTAACAGGCATTCCGGCCTTATCAGCCTTTTCGTTATTTACATAAACAACACCTGCCATTATAAATGCCTTTGCTTTTTCTCGGCTTTCTGCAAGTCCGCGTTCAAATACGGCCGCATCAAGTCTTTTTTTATCTGCCAAGCTATTCACCTTTTACTGTTTTAATAATTGACTCTTGGTCAAGTTTATATTTGCATATTTGCGAATTAACACTTGCAGAGGACACAAATTCCGCATCAACTGCCGTGTTTTTATATCTGCATTTTAAACCGTTTTCGGAAATTAGACTGCCAATCTGCTCGCCTATTCCGCCTTTTCTTATACCCTCTTCAAAGAAGTAAACACGGTCAAAGTCTTTCAAAGCAGAAACAATTGATTTGTCCAGTGGTGCAACCTTGTTAAGCTTAATGACAGCACAGTCACTTAGTTTTTTCTGAGCGGAAAGAAGATTTCCTACAACTCGTCCATAAGAAATAAGTGCGGTTTTGCCAGAGCCGAAAACAGAAATATTTTCGTCCTTATACGGTATGGAAACACAAGAATCGCTTTGCTTACCGCGCGGATATCTTACAACCGATAAACCGTCGCTGTAAACGGCTTTTTTCAGCATTATTTCAAGCTCTTCATAGTTTGACGGAGCATAAATTGTGACATTGGGAATCTGTGACAGAAAAGCAACATCAAAAAGTCCCTGATGCGTTTCACCGTCTTCGCCGACAAAGCCTGCACGGTCAACGCAAATAGTCATAGGAACATTTTCAATAGCTGCATCGTGTATTACCTGGTCGAATCCGCGCTGTAAAAAAGAAGAATATACAGCAAAAACCGGCTTCATTCCGCCTTTTGCAAGGCCGGCGGCAAAGGTCAAAGCGTGCTGCTCTGCTATTCCCACATCGAAAAAGCGTTCTTTATGTTTTGCTTCAAATTCGTCCAAGCCCGTACCGTGCATCATAGCGGCGGTAATAGCACAAATACGCTTATCCTCTTCTGCAAGAGCGCAGAGAGCTTTTCCGAAATGAGCGGAGAAATTATCATTTCCTCCACTGTTTGCACCGTGACCTATATCAAACGGCTGAACACCGTGATAGGTGTTGGGGTTTGCCTCGGCGTATTTATAGCCCTTACCCTTTGTGGTTATAACGTGGACTATAACAGGTCGGGTCTGATTTTTCGCGATTGATAAAATATTTTCAAGTGTTTCCTCGTTGTGTCCGTCAACGGGGCCTAAATAATTAAATCCAAGACCTTCAAAAATATTGGTGTGATAAATTGCGTTTTTTAGAAGAGTCTTTGAACGGAAGATTACACGAAACAAAAAGTTACCGACAAGCGGAATATTAAGCAAAAATTTCTGCAATCCGCCTTTAAACTTGTGATAGTTAGGCTTTGAGCGAATTTTTGATAAATATCTTGCCAATGCGCCGACATTTTTAGATATAGACATTTTGTTATCGTTAAGCACGACAATAAAGTTGCCTTTATCTGCACCTGCATTGTTAAGAGCTTCAAAAGCCATTCCGCCTGTGAGTGCGCCGTCACCAACAACTGCAATAGCGGTACCGTCTTCGCCGCTTAACTGTTTAGCCATATAAATTCCGTACGCAGCAGAAATAGAATTACTGCTGTGCCCTGTTGTTATCGGGTCATGAACGCTTTCACTCGGTCGCATAAAGCCTGAAAGTCCGCCCTCGGTTCGAAGAGAAGAAATTCGGTCATATCGACCTGTTAGCATTTTATGCGTATAGCACTGATGTCCAACATCGAAAATTATTGCATCCTGCGGCGAATTAAAGACGCGATGAAGTGCAACGGTCAGCTCTACAACGCCTAAATTAGACGCTAAATGTCCGCCGTTTTTTGCAACAGTGTTTATAAGACAGTGTCGAATCTCATCGCACAGTGTCTTTATTTGCTCACTATTAAGTTGTTTTAAATCCTTGGGAGATTTAATTTCACTTAAAAATTTATATTCCAAAATTGCACATCCTAATTACATCTTACGGTCAGAATATTTGCTAACTCACACAAACCATCCGACTCTTTTCCAAATACGGATAAAGCATTAATTGCCTCTTTTGTGAGATTCTTAACTTCCTCTTTTGCTTTTTCTACGCCTACAACCGATACATAGGTTGATTTGTTATTTTTTTCGTCACTGCCTACAGGTTTACCTAACTCTTCAGCGGTCGAGGTTATATCAAGAATATCGTCAACAATCTGAAAAGCGAATCCAATATTATTAGTAAATTTTAATGCGACTTCGTATTTTTCATTGTCAGCATTTGCAAGTATGCAACCGATTTGAGCCGCAGAACGAATAAGCGCACCCGTTTTGCGCGAATACATATCGCAAATAACCGACAACGGCGGATTGGTGTTTTCAATAGCAAGGTCAATAACCTGACCGCCTATCATACCATGAACACCTGCGTTTTCGGCAAGACAGCTTATTGCCTTGCATACAAGCTTTGAATCGGTATTTTTGCACTCAGACGCTATTTTAAACGCAAGTGTAAGTAATGCATCGCCTGCGAGCAAGGCCGTATCCTCGCCAAATTTTATATGGCAAGAGGGTCTGCCTCTTCGCATATCGTCGTTATCCATACAAGGTAAATCGTCGTGAATAAGCGAATATGTGTGAATAAACTCAAGTGCTGTAGCAAAGTTTACTGCATCAGAAACACTCTTTCCACCGCATAGACGGTAAAACTCAAGCAGTAGCGCAGGTCTTAGACGCTTTCCTCCTGCAAGAGCACTGTAATTCATAGCATCAATAACCGCAGAATATTCACAAGAAGGCAGAGAGAGAACGCTTATTATTTTATTTTCAACTTCTTTTTTTCCAAAGTTTAAAATATCATTAGCGGTCATATCTTTTCCTCGTTTTCGGCGTCTGTTAGTAAAGTGATTTTTTGTTTAGCATTGCTGAGTGTTTTATTACATTCTCCCGAAAGCTTTATGCCCTCTTCAAACAGCTTTATGGATTCGTCGAGTGAGCAGCTTCCGTCCTCAAGCTTTTTGACAATATCTTCAAGACGTTCAATATTTTTTTCAAATATATTTTCAGTCATTTAGTGTCTTCCTTTCAACAAAGTCAACCGTACATTCGGCGTATCCGTCAGAGAACCGAACATTTATGTTATCACCAACAGAAAGCTCTGCGCATTTTACGGTTTTCTCCTGCTTTTTGACAACAGAATATCCGCGTGATAACACCGAAAGCGGACTTAGCGCATTAAGCTTTGCAACATTTTCTCTGAAATTGTTATCGATTTTGTTTATATGGTTTCTATATGAATTTAAAAGTTTGTCATATGCAATGTCAACTCTTTGAGAACAATCAGAAATATATGTGCAAAGTGCTTTATAAAGTGCATCTTTTCCGGAGTATTTTAAAATTTTTTCGGCATTTTGTGTTTGAAGTTCAACCTTATTTTTTATACGCTTTAAAAGTGAGTTAATTTCGTTTTTAAGCGAGGCAGCATCGGGTACCGCAAGCTCTGCTGCGGCAGACGGTGTTGGCGCACGCAAATCGGAAACAAAATCGCATATAGTAAAATCGGTTTCGTGACCTACCGCCGAAATAACCGGAATATTACATTTAAAAATCTCGTGTGCAAGCTCTTCGCTGTTAAATGCCCACAAGTCTTCAATAGAACCGCCACCGCGACCTATGATAATTGTATCAACTGAAGAAATCTGCTGTACTCTTCTTAAAGCATCGATAAGCTCGGGCACTGCACCGTCACCCTGCACTCTTACCGGACACATAACTATCTCGCAAAGCGGATAACGCCTGTTAGTAATATTGAGTATATCCTGCACCGCTGCACCGGTGTCAGAGGTGATAACGGCAATTTTATTAGGAAAGCGAGGTATGCTTTTCTTATACTCTTCGTCAAAATATCCAAGCGCGCCAAGCTTTTTCTTAATTTGCTCAAACGCAACGGTTAAGTCCCCTACTCCGTCGGGAATCATTTCCTCAGCGTAGAACTGATAAGAGCCGTCACGCTCATAAAGTGACACGCGGCCACGACAAATAACGCTCATTCCATCCTGCGGTTTAAACTTAAGGTACGAGGCACTCGAACGGAACATAACGGCGCGAATTACGGCATCAGAATCTTTAAGCGAAAAATAAAGATGACCGCTTTGATAGTGGTCTTTAAAATTAGATATTTCACCCTTTAAGTAAAAGGACGATAAATGCCTATCGCTTTCTAAAAGGGATTTTACATAAGAATTAAGCTGTTTAACCGTTATAACGGGTAAATGCATAAAAATTACCTGCTCTCAAGTTTTGATGCAACAGAACCTAAAACACCGTTAATATAGGATGCATCATCCTGGGTTGAATATTTTTTAGCAATCTCAACCGCCTCGTTTATCGAAACCTTAACGGGAATTTCTTCTAAATACATCATCTCAAAAACAGCAAGTCTTAAAAGCGAAAGCGTAACCTTAGAAAGACGGGTTATGCTCCAACCTTGAAGATTTGCGGATATTGCGCTGTCTATCTCGACCGTTTTTTCGCAAACGCCCTTAAATACAGTTTCAACATAATCGTCGTATTCAAAATCACGCGCTTCAATAGCATCGGCAATTATGTCCTCAACCGAATCACTTCTGAAGCATCTTTCAAAAATTAAAATAAATGCATTTTCTCTTGCAGTTTTTCTATTCATAATGCACCAACTCTCATATTTATGCAATTATATAATATACTATATAATAAAATATTTCAACACAAAAAAGACAAATTATTCAAAAAAATGCAGTTTTACACTTGTAAAACATAAAAAACAATGCTATAATTCTCTCACGACAAAATATGGGGGATTTTTTATGGCAGGATTTCGTAAAAGCTTTTTAGGCTTTAACTGTGACGATGTTGTAAATTACATACAGGCTGCTCAGGCTAAGTTTAATCGCCGTGAGGATGAGCTTAAAAATGAAATTAAGTCCTTTGAGGACAAGCTTTCTTCTGCTCTTTCTGATATTGAGGCACTTAACAACGAAAAAGCAGAACTCACAAAAGAGCTTGATTCTTTCAAAGCCCGTTGCGATGAGATTGAACAGCTAAGCGTTAGCATCGGAAAGCTTTATCTTGTATCGCAGAACAGTGCTAAAAATATTATAAACAATTCTGTTGAGTCTTCCCGTCAGGCAAACGAGGAAGTATTTAAAAATATTGACACTATTGAAACTGCTCATACAGCACTTGAAGATATCAGAAGCAAGATTCAGAAGACTGCTGATAATTTTATTGCCGATGTAGACAAGCTTTGCTCTTCGCTTGAGAGCACAAAGCAGGATTTGATTTCTCGAAATGAAGACTCAAGCAGACAGCTTGAAGAATTTACGGCAATGTTCAATAAAATCAATAATGCTGAATAATAAAAAGCCTGTATCGCTTTGTTACAGGCTTTTATTTATTCTTACAAGATATTTTTTTAAAACAGTTTCGGGATAATATGATAGCTTGGCTTTTTTTAGTCCTTCAATTCCTAAATCGTCTTCTCTGTTTATATATTTATATTTTGGGTAAAGACATCTTTTGGCAAATTCATTATTTATAACGGCATATGCTCCGCGATACGAAAAAAGTGCTTTTTCGGTATTAACATCAAAAACATCTTCGTTTAAAGGTTGACCAAAAGTGTAGGCAACGGGATTGTTATCAACATAAATTATTCCGCCGATGATATTAAGCTTTTCATAGTCATAAATTACATTATTTATAGCTTTTAACTCAGCGTTGAGGGTTTCGCTACCGTCTTCGCGTTCATTCGCCCATTGTTCAGTAACGCTTATGATATCTTTTATGTTTTCGGCAGACAAATCCTCATAATGCCAATTATAATTTCTTGAAAATGCAGAGATATGATTGCGTTTCTGATGATATTTCTTTCCCCTTAAAAGCGCAAGGTCTTCACTGTTATATACATATTCAAAATTGTCTTCAATAGGATTAAGCTCCAAATTATCGAATTTTAATTTAAGTTTATCAAGTCTATCTCCTTCTGAAACACAAAAAAGCGCGTTTCCTCCGCAGTAGTCTAAAACAGCATCTATAGTTTCGGAAAAATATTCGCCAAGCGGCAGAAAATATATATCTTCACTTTCTTCTCTTAAACGAATAACAAGAGTTTTGTTATCGTTTAAAAGTGCATAATTATAATTATATTTTTCGCCCCACATTATTGCGTTTAGAAAAGAATTTTCAAATGTCTTTTCGCCACATTCCAAAAGTGGTCTGTATAGATTATAATCTTGAATTTTAGGAACTTTAAATTTCATATTTTCACTTCTGTTAACTTTTTTAGAGATTATACCACTTTAAAATTATTATTTCAACAAAAAAAGCCCCGATTATTCGGGGCTTTTTTTAGCAAGAGATTAGTAAAGGAATATTATCTGTTATTTCTTTTTCAACAGAATTTATTTTCATAATATCGTCGGGTGAAGCTGCAAAACGCTTTGCAATATCCCAGATTTTCTCGCCTTTTTCGGCATAGTATATTATCATTGTACAGTTATCAGATAAATCGCATTTTTCGTTTTTTGTTAAGTCGATTTCTGCCGCTATATTTAGAGTTTTTATTTCAAATACAGCCGCAGTAACCGATAGCTCAATTTTTACCTCAAGCGAATTGTCGCCAATTACTGAATATGAAGAATTGAGTGCGTTTATTGTAGGCTCGATTCTGACATCCTGCGGAAGAGCTTCGGCATCAAATCGATATTCAAAATCAATCGGTCGTTCAAAATAATTAATTACACCGTCACTGTTTTCTGCGATAAGACAAACCGTAACACTGCCGCTTATTATAACATTATTTTCTTCAATTCTGTATCCGCCAAGCGCAGAAATGCACCATAAATCTATAATATTATGGATATCTCCGTCAGAAAATTCTATGTTCTTTTTACATACGAAAAGCTCTGATACATTATTTATAACCTTTTCAAAGGTTGTGTCACAACAAGAAAGATTAACATTATATTTTTTTGAATATGCATCGTAAATTACAGCGATATCGTTATTACAAGATGCTTGAACATTTATACACAGCTTTGCATTTAACATAAAACTGCGACATTCGCCGTCATGAGCATTTCGAGGTTTGATTTCAAGAGTTAATATTTCAGCAGAAACATCACACGTACATTCTTCATTCAAGCCCTCTACATCAACAATTTGGCTAAACGGTACTGTTGTAGAAAATTTTTGCCTTGTAGACCTGTTTTCAGAGCAATAAAGAATATTAAGCTTAAGCTCCCCTTTTGCTACAACCTTATCGTTCACAATTTTAGAACCTAAAAAATTTATTGTTGCGTCTTGACGAATAATGCAATTTATTGAAGGCATATCGTTTTCGAGTGTTAGCTCTTCTTCAATAATCATATTTTTCTCAGCGTTGTTTATCGGAACGGTAGCCGGAGCTTCGCCGCGTGATACAAAAACATCACCGCAATCTATGTCACAGACAATCTCCTGCTTTTTCTTTTTTATAATGCAAATTGATAATTCAATAACACTATGTACGTCAATTCGTGAGGGAGTTATTGCCTTTGCGTTAACATAACTGCACCTTGCGTTAGCAGTAATTTTTAAAACATCTGCAGAGGATAAGCCAATATCAATATTTTTTTGAAAGGGTGCACTGTATTCATAGCTCGAAACGCAGTTCTCTTCATCTAAATAAATAATATTAAAACAGGCAGTTCCCTCAATAGTAAGCGTTTGTCCGTTAATTGTTTTAGACGAAACTCTGGGAATAATACTATACTTTAAAATTCTTTGTACAACGCCGCAATAATCGGGAATGTTCAGCGTAAAGTCTATCCCCTGTTCAACATTTTGGTTATATGCTTTTTCACAAGAAAAAACATTTTCCTTGGTTATATTAAGCTCCATAGTATCGTTCTCCTTAAAAAATATGGTAGTAGATACTATGCGAAAAAAATATATTTTATTACAACGAACCTTTTTTCTTTTTAAAAGCAGTTTGCGGAATTTGAGAAAGCACAACGGCGACCATCATAAGAATACAGCCGATATATTCTTTTAAAGACATTTTATCTCCAAGAAGAATTGCGCCTGCGATAACGCTGAAAACCGATTCAAGACTCATTATAATTGATATAACGGTAGGGTTTGAATCTTTTTGTGCCATCATTTGCAATGTATAAGCAATTCCGCTTGAAAAAATTCCTAAATAAAGTATTGGAAGAATTGCGCCTAGCACGGCTTTTAGGTCAACAGTTTCAAAAATAAGCATACCTATACCCGACAGAACGGTTGAAGTAACAAATTCAACAAGGGAAAGCATAACGGCGTCGACCGACTGAACAAAGTGGTCTATAAGTAAAATTTGAACGGCAAAGAATGCAGCACAAGCAATAAGAAGAATATCGCTGCTAACAATCGAAAATCCCTCTTTTACGCAAAGAAAGTATAATCCAAATACAGCAATAAAAACGCTTATCCAGACCGAAATTGGAGCCCTTTTCTTCAAAAATAAAGCGAAAATCGGTACTATTACAATATAAAGCGCGGTTATAAAGCCTGCTTTTCCTGCCGATGTATCAGCAAGGCTTGTCTGCTGTAAAGCAGTGGCGAGCGTTAAAAACAGTCCGCATAAAAATCCGCCGATAGTTAATTTCTTAATATCAGTTTTCTTTTTCGGTTTATTTGTTTTCTTGTTGTATGTATTTATTATTAAAACAATAAATAGCAACATCAAGGATGCAACAAACGAACGAGCAGTATTAAAGGTTAGCGGTAAAACGCTCTGTGCACCGATAGACTGCGCAACAAATGCAGTACCCCATATAAAAGCAGCAATAAACGCATAAAGCGTTTGCTTTTTTGCGAACAAATTAAACACCCTCTAAATCAAAATCAGGAATATATTCTTCGGTAGCACTTGTATGCTCCTGTATAAAAATATTATAAAATTTTTTATCCTCTAAAAAAGACAAAACCTTTTCGTATTCGCGTTTTGTAATTTTTCTTGTAAGCTCCTTAAACTTATCGGCTTCACCGTACGGCGTATATTGCGCCATTAGGCTGAAAATTACATCAGGACAGTTTTTCTCGGTCCATTCAATTATCTTTATTGCATCATTGGTAGATGACGGCAAAAGCAAATGGCGA
This sequence comes from Acutalibacteraceae bacterium, assembly GCA_045590515.1. Taxonomy (GTDB): domain Bacteria; phylum Bacillota; class Clostridia; order Oscillospirales; family Acutalibacteraceae; genus SIG589. The sequence continues at coordinate 30,306 of JAZNRD010000005.1, read as the reverse complement.
ACAATAATCCCCTTTTTCATAATTCCGTTTTCGTCGAAGCTTGGACTGCCGGCAATGTCATACGCATTTTTAAGCGCATTTGTAGCAACCGAAAAGTAATCCTTAGCGGCAGAATATTTTAAACTTTTTTCGTCATCACAATATTTTAAATCAAACAAATAAATATCGGTAAATCCATTATTTATTGTTTCATCACTATCATATCCGCTTGTGTTATAAACAATAGGAATATTAGGTTTATAAATATCTAACGCTTGCTTTATTACGTTTACATAGTGTGTTGGATTGACAAGATTTATATTATGGGCGCCCTTTTCTTCAAGCTCACGAAAAATTTCGGCAAGGCGCTTAATACTTACCGTCTTGCCGAAACCGTTATGACTTATTTTAAAATTTTGACAGAAAACGCATCCAAGCGAACAACCCGAAAAGAAAATGGTGCCCGAGCCGTTTGTTCCGCTAATGACGGGCTCTTCCCAAAGGTGAATACCCGCTTTTGCAATCCTAGGCAGCAATGGCATTTTGCAGTATCCGCCGATATTTTCGCTCTCTGTTCTAAGTGCGTTACACTTCCTTGGACACAGGTTGCATTTTGTCATTTTTCTCTCCACGCTTCTTTACAGGCATAGTAATACGCTTTGTTACAACACAGTCAAAATGCTTTTTAAAGGCAAGCTTGCCTGTGAAACAGTATCCGCATCTTCTGCATTTAAATGTAGCGCTAAACCAGTGATTTTTATATACCCACTTGGTCTTTCGCTTAGCATATGTTCCGCATTTTTCACATTTAAAACGCAAATATTCCTTATCAACGGCAGAATCGTTAATACTTGTAATGCTGTAAGGCTTAAACAAAAGCCGCTCATAAAACTCCGGCTTTGATGCATCCTTAGCAACCGACAAGAGTCTTTCTTTATCAAAGGTTGCGCGCAAAAGCTGCGAGGATAAAAAGCTATCGTCTCTGGCGGTATGAAGCTCTAATCCTTCGGTAGTAAGCTTCATCATCTCAGCGGCAGTTTTAAGCGAAATTTGTCCTTTGAATTCATGACCGTTTCTATGAAGATAATCTTGAACAAAGCCTTGTAAATCAACATATTTTTCAATTAAAAACTTGCGTCCGTCCGCAAAGCTTTTACAGTTTTCTATAATAGCAAAAAGGTCTGATGTGCTCCAGGTCATAGTAACCGTATCGGTCCCTGCCCAGTCGTTATATTTTCCTATAGCATCAAAAAGGCTTAACCCCGCCAGCATTTCGTCATTTGAAATATTGGTGAGGTTTTTAAAACGGTTACTAAGCTTTCTTGTAAGCTGTGAATGTACCATAATGCTTATGTCATCCACAAAATTTAATTTATCATCAAGCTTAACCGCGCCAATCTGAATAATTTCATTTACAAATTTAGAATGTTTACGGCTATATGCAGCGTTCCATTCCAAATCAAGCAAAATATAATTCATCGGTTTTTGGCCTCATGCTTCATTCTAAGTTCTTTGTTAAGTATACGCTTGCGAAGGCGTATGTTGTTGGGTGTTATTTCAACAAGCTCGTCATTCTTAATAAACTCTAAGCACTGCTCAAGACTAAGTACAGAATGAGGGACAAGACGAAGCGCATCATCTGAGCCGGAGGCTCTTGTATTGGTCATCTGCTTTTTCTTGCAGACATTGCAGACAATATCTTCGTTTTTCGGATTTTCCCCCACAATCATACCCTCATAAACAGGAGTTCCGGGACCGATAAACAGTCTGCCTCTGCTTTGTGTGTTGAAAAGACCGTAGCCGGTAGATTCACCCGTTTCGTGAACGATAATAGAGCCTGTTGAACGCTGCTCAAGGTCGCCCTTATATGCCTCATATGCTTCAAAAACATGGCTCATAATTCCGTTGCCGTTAGTATCGGTTAAGAACTGTGAACGGAAGCCTAAAAGTCCGCGCGACGGAATTAAAAATTCAAGATGGGAAGTTCCGTCTTCACGCGTACCCATATTTTTAATTTCAGCCTTGCGCGTTCCAAGACGCTCCATAACAACGCCAACATATTCCTCGGGTACCTCAATCATCAAAAGCTCGATAGGCTCTAAAAGCTGACCCGATGAATCCTTTTTGTAAATAACAGACGGTGGTGAAACCTGAAACTCATAGCCCTGTCTTCGCATTGTTTCAATAAGTATGGAAAGGTGCAACTCTCCTCTGCCCGATACTTTAAATGTATCAGCCGATTCGGTATCCTCAACCTTTAAACTTACATTAGTTTCAACCTCTTTATAAAGGCGTTCGCGCAAATTGCGAGAGGTAACAAACTTTCCGTCTTGACCTGCAAAAGGAGAATTGTTTACCATAAAATTCATAGAAAGGGTCGGCTCGTCAATTTTAACGAAAGGCTTGGGATCGATATGTTCGGGGTCACAAGCAGTCTCGCCGATGTTTAAATCAGAGATTCCTGCAGCCTGAATTATATCGCCTACTTCTGCACTCTCAACCTCTGTTCTGCGAAGTCCCTCGTACATATAAAGCTTTGAAATCTTCGCCTTGGTAGTAGAGCCGTCTGCGTGACAAAGGGCAATCTGCTGACCGCTATTAACGGTACCGCGTTCAACCCTACCAACGCCGATTCTGCCAACATACTCGTCATACTCTATGTTAGAGAAAAGAATCTGTAAAGGACCGTTTTCATCACCCTTAGGTGCCTCAACCTCGTTTACAATCATATCAAAAATGGGCTTCATATTCTCGCCTAAAACATCGGGGTCGGTTGAAGCAAAACCGTCTCTGCCCGATGCATAAACAACGGGAAATTCTATTTGGTCGTCGTCAGCACCGAGTTCAATAAATAAATCCAAAACCTCATCAACGACTTCCTTAGGACGAGCCATCGGTCTATCGATTTTATTTACAACAACTATCGCTTTTTTACCAAGACTAAGAGCTTTCTTTAAAACAAAGCGTGTCTGCGGCATACAACCTTCAAAAGCATCAACAAGCAACAAAACACCGTCAACCATCATTAAAATACGCTCAACCTCACCACCGAAGTCAGCGTGTCCGGGAGTGTCAACAATATTTATCTTTACATCGTTATACATAACGCTTGTAATTTTTGAAAGAATTGTAATTCCACGCTCACGCTCAAGGTCGTTAGAATCCATTACACGCTCATTAACCTGCTCGTTAGCACGAAATGTTCCGCTTTGCTTTAAAAGCTGGTCAACAAGGGTGGTTTTACCATGGTCAACGTGGGCAATAATTGCAATGTTACGAAGGTTTTGCTGCTTTGACATTTAAACATCTCCAAAAGTATTTAATTCAACAAAAAATTCAATTTTCCAAACATTAATTATACTTTAGTTATATATGTTTGTCAAGGAATGTAAAGCATTGACATTGATTTATTATTTATTTATAATATACAAAAAGGAGGGATTGTTTTGAAGCACGAAATTCTTATTTCCGCCCCGCCGATAATTCGTGATTTTTTAACCTATAATGAAAGCATTAAAGGCAAATCATCAATGACTATTGACGAATATTATCTTGATTTACAGACCTTTTTCAGATATATAAAAATTCAGCGAGGACTATCGGGAAATGCCAAGGATTTTTCCGAAATTTCAATAGAAGATGTAGACATTAATTTAATTAAAACAATCTCACTTTCCGATATATATTCGTTTCTTGTGTATTGCAAAAATGAGCGTAGAAATAATGCCGCAACCCGTGCGCGCAAAGGCTCTACTCTTAGAATATTTTTTAAATATTTAACATCTCAGGTGCACCTTCTTGAAAACAACCCCGCTGAGCTTTTAGAATCTCCTAAAATGAAAAAATCCTTGCCTAAGCATTTATCTCTTGACGAAAGCAAACAGCTTTTGTCTGTAGTTGACGGTAACAATAAAGAACGCGATTACTGCATTTTAACGCTTTTTTTAAACTGTGGAATGCGTTTATCGGAACTTTGCGGACTAAACCTCACCGATATAGGCTCAGACGGTTCGCTAAGAATACTTGGTAAGGGTAATAAAGAAAGAATTGTTTATCTTAACTCCGCTTGTGTAGAGGCTATTGCAAAATATCTTCCCCACCGCCCTGTTGACGGTGTTCCGATAACCGATAAAAACGCTTTATTTATTAGCCGAAATAAAAAAAGAATAAGCAATAAAACCGTTCAACATATAGTCTATACCTACATAGAAAAAGCAGGACTTTCGGGCAGAGGTCTTTCTACTCACAAATTAAGACATACCGCTGCCACACTAATGTATCAGCACGGAAATGTTGATATTCGTGTGTTAAAGGATATTCTTGGTCACGCAAATTTAGGCACAACACAAATTTATACTCATGTATCTGATGAACAGGTAAAAAGTGCACTCGAGTCTAATCCGCTGTCAGATGTTAAATCAAAATAAAAAAGCACCCATTTTTATGGGTGCTTTAATTTTACTTTGACAACAGCTCGTCTATCGACTGGGCAGCCTTTTTACCGGCACCCATTGCAAGAATTACGGTCGCTGCGCCTGTAACAGCATCACCGCCTGCATAAACTGCATCCTTTGTTGTCTTTAAGTTGTCATCAACAATCAGACAACCGCGTTTATTTGCCTCAATCCCGCTTGTTGTTTTGCGAATAAGCGGATTCGGAGAGGTTCCGAGAGCCATTATTACGCTATCGACCTCAAGCATAAACTCTGAACCCTTAACTGCAATCGGCTTTCTTCTGCCGCTTTCGTCAGGCTCGCCAAGCTCCATAGCAACACATTCAACCGCCTTAACATAGCCGTTTTCATCGCCAATAATGCGGACGGGATTGGTCAGAATTTTAAACTCTATTCCCTCTTCAAATGCGTGATGGATTTCCTCCGCTCTTGCGGGCATTTCGTCCATAGAACGACGGTATATGATATATACATGCTCAGCACCTAAACGCTTCGCGCATCGAGCCGCGTCCATAGCGACATTACCGCCACCGACAATTGCAATGGATTTTGAATGTTTAATAGGAGTATCGTATTCGTCAAGATATGCTTTCATAAGGTTTATTCTTGTTAAAAATTCGTTTGCAGAATAAACACCTACAAGGTCTTCGCCCTCAATTCCCATAAACATAGGAAGTCCTGCGCCCGAAGCAATATAAACCGCTTCAAATCCCATATCCATAATATCGTCAACCGATAAAATTTTACCGATAACCATATTAGTTTCAATTTTAACACCGAGGTTTTTAAGTCCGTCAATTTCGTGCTTTACGATGTCTTTAGGCAGACGGAATTCCGGAATTCCGTATACAAGAACACCACCTGCCGAATGAAACGCTTCAAAAATTGTTACCTCGTAACCTTTTTTGGCTAAATCACCTGCACAGGTAAGACCGGAAGGTCCTGCGCCGATAACAGCAACCTTTTTGCCGTTTTTGTTTATAAACGGGATTTCCTCTTCACAATTTTCTCTGAACCAGTCAGCCGCAAATCGCTCAAGTCTACCTATTGCAACGCTTTCGCTTTTAATTCCGCGAACACATTTACCCTCGCACTGTGCCTCTTGCGGACAAACACGGCCGCAGACAGCAGGCAAAGCGTTTGTTTCTTTAATTTTACGGTATGCACCCTCAAAATCGCCCTTAGCAATCAAACCGATGAACTCGGGTATTTTAACATTAACAGGACAACCGTTCATACAAGGTCTTGTTTTGCAGTTAAGGCAGCGGCTAGCCTCTTCTATCGCCATTTCCTCGGTATAGCCCGTAGAAACCTCTAAAAAGTTCTTGTTGCGAACATTAGGGTCTTGCTCGGGCATAGGAACTTTTTTCATTGACATATTAGGCATTGTGCGCATCCCCCATTCTGCAAACATGTTCCTCTTCCTTATAGAATGAGTTTCTGCGCATAAGTCCGTCAAAATCTACGAGATGACCGTCAAAATCGGGGCCGTCAACGCAAGCAAACTTTACCTCACCGCCGACATTAACGCGGCAACCACCGCACATACCCGTTCCGTCAATCATAATAGGATTAAGCGAAACAATAGTTTTAACACCAAATTCTTTGGTTGTAAGCGATACAAATTTCATCATAGGAATAGGACCGATTGCAATAACAAGGTCATATTTTTCGTTTGACAAAAGTCGCTTTAACACATCGGTAACAAAGCCTTTTTCGCCATATGTGCCGTCGTCTGTTGTAATGTAAAGATTATCGGACACAGCGAGCATTTCGTCTTCAAGAATAACAATATCCTTGCTGCGAAAACCTGCAATAACATCAGTTTTAACACCCATATTGTGTAGAGTTTTAGCTTGAGGGAAAGCAATAGCGCAACCAACGCCACCGCCTACAACGATAGCGCGTTTTGGGCTTCCAAACTCTGTCGGCATACCAAGCGGTCCTGCAACATCGGATATATAATCACCGACATTCATTTGACTTAAGCGGATAGTGGTATTTCCAACTGCTTGAAAAATAATTGTAAGTGTGCCCTTTTCCTTGTCAAAATCGGCTACGGTAAGCGGAATACGCTCACCCTTTTCGTCAATTTTAATTATGACAAACTGTCCAGCTTTAACTTTTTTTGCTATGAGCGGTGCATCAAGTGTCATTGATGTTACCGCTGAATTAAGAACTCTTTTTTCTAAAATTTTAAACATAATAATCCTATCTGACTGCCTCGATTAGTGCTTCTGTTTTATCGGTTTTTTCCCAGCTTACATCAATATCGGTTCTGCCCATATGACCGTAAGCAGCAAGCTGTCTGTAAATGGGTGCACGAAGGCCGAGTGTGCGAATTATTGCCTCAGGTCTTAAATCAAACACCTTATTAACAGCAGCTGAAATTTTTTCCTCGCTCACCTTTCCTGTGCCAAAGGTTTCTACCATAATAGATACAGGGCGTGCGACGCCGATTGCGTATGCAAGCTGTACCTCACATTTAGAAGCAAGTCCGGCGGCAACAATATTTTTTGCAATATATCTCGCTGCATAAGCGGCCGAACGGTCAACCTTTGTCGGGTCCTTTCCGGAGAAAGCACCGCCACCGTGACGCGAATATCCGCCGTATGTATCAACAATTATTTTTCTTCCCGTAAGACCTGTATCGCCCTGCGGCCCGCCTACAACGAATCTGCCCGTCGGGTTGATATAAACCTTTGTATTTTCATCAAAAAGAGCACTCGGAATGATGGGTTTAATTACATATTCGAGAATATCCGCGCGAAGAGTTTCAAGCGAAACATCTGCACTATGCTGCGAAGAAACAACAACAGCATCAACGCGGGCAGGCTTTCCGTCAATATACTCAACCGTTACCTGAGTTTTTCCGTCGGGGCGAAGATAAGCAAGCGTTCCTTCCTTGCGAACAGAGGTAAGCTTATATGCCATTTTATGCGCAAGCGAAATCGGAAGCGGCATAAGTTCTTCGGTTTCGTCACACGCAAAGCCAAACATAATTCCCTGGTCGCCTGCGCCGTGAAGATTTAGTTCATCATCTTCACCGCTCTTGATTTCAAGCGATTTATCAACACCGAGTGCAATATCGGGCGACTGTTTATCAATGGAAAGGCAAACGGCACAGGTGTTTCCGTCAAAGCATTTGTCGGCAGAATCGTAACCGATTTCGTTTACTGTATCTCTTACAAGCTGCGGAATATCAATATCTGCAGTTGTTGTAATTTCACCCATTACATTTACAATTCCCGTTGTGCAGAAGGTTTCGCAAGCAACACGTGCGTTTTTATCCTTAGAAATTATCGCATCTAAAACAGCATCGGATATGCAGTCACAGACCTTATCGGGATGACCCTCTGTTACCGATTCAGATGTAAATAAAAATCTATCCATATTATCCCTCCATAAAATAAACCCACCTTAAAAATGAGGTGGGTTAAATAACCTCATCTTTTCGGATTTCTCCGCAGGAATTAGCACCTTGTATAAACAGGTTGCCGGGCATCACAGGGCCTGTCCCTCCGCCGCTCTTGATAAGGAAATATTAAAATTTCTTTAGTATTATACCATAAAGTCGCTTTTTGTCAACATTAAAAAACTTCAAAAACGCCGTTAAGATATAGAATTATAAACAATGAAACCAGAATTATAACAATTACTGAAACAACTGTAATTATTACAGACTTAAAGCTAAACAAGGAATGAGTGCTTCCCTTAATTGCACCCATTCGCTTTAAAACGGAGGTAACAGGTTTATAAATAAGCATCGTGGCAGCAGCGTTTATTATTGTTTTTGCAAGGTTAAACGGCAGTAAAAGCGAAGGTATAAGCGTAATAATTTCGCCGCGCTCTGCACCCATATAGTACGGTGTTATGAAAATATTAGCAATAAGCATAACACCCGTTACAGATATAGCCGCAAAAATAACCGACATAATAGCGCCTATAAAGGTGCGTTTATATTTGTAAATAAGTCCACAAACAAGTGCAAATGTTCCCGAGGAGAGAAAGTTCATTATAAAACCGTAAACACCCGTGTCGCTTACCGAAATACCCTCTAAAAAAGCAACAACAAGTGCAGAAGCTACACCGTAAAGCGGGCCGTAAAGAAAAGCGGTAACCGCAATGATTGCCTCCTTGAAATCAAAGGTTAAAAAAGAAACCTTGAATCTGAAAACAAAGGTCATTAAAAAAGCGATTGCACAAAAAAGTGCTGTTATTACAATTTTTTTAATATCGGTTTTCTTGTTCATATACTGCCTCCTAAAAAAGAAAAACCGCAGATTAAAAAATCTGCGGGCGAAACACAAAACTCTTCTTCCATCCGGACTATACCGTCGGCTTCGGAATTACACCGAATCAACCAAAAAGGCTCGCGGGCTTTACCGCCGGTGAGGAATTACACCTCGCCCTGAAGACAAAAACATTATAGCACACATATTTTTCTTGTCAAGAAAATTTGATTATTACCACAAAAGCGATTATAATTTGAAGTAATATGATTATTGGAATTCCTATCATAAAGCGCTTGTGAAGCGTTTTATGGTGTATTATACGCATTACAGTATACACAGAAACCGATGCGCCTATTGCTGATAGCAAGAATAAGTTTTTTTCGCTGACACGTCGCATATTATTTTTTGCCGCAATTTTATCATATGCTGTAACTAAAACTCCAAGAAGATTTATAAACAACAAGTAGAAAATAACATATTTCATTTAATCACCGGATATATTATATTAACAATAAAAAGATTTTTCAAGAGTGTAGGAGAACAAAATGAAAAAGATTGTAGTAATTTTTTTATGTTTAGTTTACATATTGTCAATGTGCGGTTGTGCTACAGAGGCCCCGGAAAAAGAATATGTAGAAGAAAAAGATAGTTTAAGAGCTGTATGGCTTTCATATTATGAATACGATATAAAGGGGCTTGATTATGAAGGGTTCCAAATTCGTATAAATGAGATATTTGATAATGTAAAAAAAGCATGTTTTAATACAATAATAGTTCACATTAGGGCAAACGCAGATGCACTTTATAAATCAGAATATTTTCCTCTGTCCGATATATTAACAGGTAGCGACGGACAGGCACCCGAATATGACCCGCTCGAATATATGGTAACCGCTGCACACGAAAGAGGATTAAAGCTGCATGCATGGGTTAATCCGTTCAGAGTAAGTAATAAAACCGATGATATTGCAACCTTAGACGAGGACCACATTGCAAGAATTTGGTACGAAAGTTCAGAAACAAAGTATAGAGTTATTCCCTATGGCGATAAAATATATTTTAATCCGTCAAGCACCGAGGTGCGCGAGCTTATAGTTAACGGAATAAGAGAAATAGCGGAAAATTATGACGTAGACGGTATACATATTGACGATTATTTTTATCCAACCGACAATGCTGATTTTGACCAAGAAAGCTATAACTTATACTTACAAAATACCGCTTCTCCCCTCTCATTAACCGAATGGCGAACCGCTAATATAAGCACGCTGATTTCCGAAATATATAAGGTAACCCAAAAGAATAATATTGAACTTGGCATTAGTCCGTCTGCGCATATTGGGCTCGATTATCTGGTAAAAAACGGATACGCCGATGTAAAAGAATGGCTTAAAACTGCCGGATATGCAGATTATATTATTCCACAAATTTATTGGGGCTTTGAATATGCCGATAAGGAATACAGATTTGACAATATCTTATCTGATTGGGTAAACCTAAAAAGGAATAAAAATATAAAATTATGTCCCGGAATCGCTGCTTATAAAATAGGAACTGAAGACACAAATAATGAATGGATAGAAAACAGTGATATTCTTAAAAAACAGGTTAAACTAATTGAAGAAAAAGGCTGCGACAGCTTTGCTGTCTTTTCCTATTCGTATTTATTTTCAGAAGAAAACCAAAACGCACTTGAAAGAGAAAACTTAATAAATGTACTAAAAGAAAAAGCGGCCAACTGAGCCGCTTTTTTATATGCTTCCAACCTTTTCAATTTCTCTTTTTAGTTTTGAAATTATACGCTTTTCAAGACGCGAAATATAAGACTGCGAAATAGATAAGGTGTCTGCAACCTGCTTTTGTGTATATTCCTCATATCCGTTCATTCCAAACCGCATTTCCATTATTTGTTTTTCGCGCGGTGAAAGGGATTCTATAAGTAAATGAAGAAGATTTTTTTCGTCCTCTTGTTCAACGCCTCTGCTTATTTCATCAACATCGCTTCCCAAAACATCCGAAAGCAGCAGCTCGTTTCCGTCCCAATCAATATTTAGCGGCTCGTCAATTGAAATCTCTGTTTTTTGATTTGCAGTCTTTCTGAGATACATAAGTATTTCGTTTTCTATACACCTTGATGCGTATGTAGCAAGCTTTATTTTTTTATCGGGTCTAAATGTATTTACTGCTTTAATTAGGCCTATCGTTCCTATTGAAATTAAGTCTTCAAGACCTACATTACTGCCGTCAAACTTTCTTGCAATATAAACAACAAGTCTTAAATTATGAGTTATCAGTTCGTTTTTTACATATTCCGGATTTTCTTCAAACTTAGTATATAAAGTGTTTTCTTCGTTAGATGTAAGCGGCGGTGGTAAAACCTCCGGTCCGTTTATGTAATATAGTCCCGATGCTACACCTAATTTAATTAGAAATTTTGTAAAAAGTATTTTTAAATAATTCATTTTCCCACCACTTAACTATAAAATTCATTAGAAATAATTCCGTTAAAATCTCCGTCAAAGGAGGTGTTAACTATTCCAATCAAAACATCGCTTATTTCCTTGTTGTCAACAATCGCCTTATCAATTTTTATTGCAGGCATGATACTGCTTTCAGAAACGGTTTTATACGGTATAACTCTGAATATTGAATTTAAGCCATCCATTTGCAACTTTAAAACTCTTTCAGTAGTTTCATTGCCGAAAATTTTAAAAGCAAACTGCTTATCTATTATTAAAATTTTGCAAATACCTACAGGGTCTTTTACAGAGTTTCCGCTATCAACCATACAGTCTGCAAAATATTCTTTTCCTGAATATAAAATTTTAACCTTCTTCTTCTCCGCATGTTCGTCTTTTTTATTTAAAAATTTTTTTAGAAAAATAATAAGCAAATAGCAAACAACGGTTGAAAAAATTAAGATTACTGGTGAAATTTGAAAATAAATTACGCCGTTGTTTATTACCATTCCGTTTGGCTTAAATATATACCAAAATCCAAGCATAAAGCCGGCATAAACAAAAGAGATTGCGAAAAATAAAAAAATTGACCTTAAAACCTTTTTAATGCTTTCGGTTCCAAATGCTATAGATACGATTATTCCGCTTAAAACTAATTTAATTAAAATTTCTATAAATGCGCTTTGCTGGGGCAATAAAATATAAAGCGAAGAAAAACCGCCTATAAGTGATGCTAATACTAATCTAATAATTTTAATTATGTTTCTGTTTATTGCTTTCACAGCAAGTAAAATAAAATATGTAATAACAGTATTAAGACAGATTAAAATGTCAACATACACAATCAATTTTATCCCCTCACAATATAAATTTATTATAAGGGCTTTTAAATTAAAATTATGTCATAAAGAAACATAAATATTTGTAGATAAAATAAGAAAAAGAGCACTGATTACAGTGCCCTTAATTTATTTATCCTTTAATATGTTTTTTCTGAACTCCATTGGGGAGCAACCGATGTTTTTTGCAAATATTCGGCTAAAATAAAATGGGTTATCATAACCGCAGCGTTCTGCAATTTCGCTTATTTTAAAATTTGTAGTAAGCAGCAATTCACGCGCAAAGCCTAAACGATGCTCGTTTAAGAACTGTTGCGGAGATGTGCCGGTATATTTTTTAAAGCAGCGCCTGAACCAACCGGGTGTTATGTTCATAGATTTAGCAAAATCATTTATTGAAATATTCGTATTGAAGTTTCTGTAAAAATAAAGAATTGCTTTCTCCGCAAGGTAGGTTTCGTTATTATCTTTAATTCCGGTATTATAACTTCTATACATTAAAAGCATAAGCTGTTTAAAGTATCCCGTAGCGATTTCTATATAATTTTCACGCTTTAACTGAAGTTCTTTAATTATCCATTTGTATAGCGTTATAAATTTTTCATTAGAGCCAACATAATACATTCCGCTCTCGGTAAATCCTATTTCATCTAAAACTTTTTCACATTCTTTTCCGGTAAAATGTGTCCAGTATAATTCAATATCCTCTTCGCCGACTGAATAATACTTTTGTTTTTCATTCGGCTGATACAGTACAGCGTTACCCGCACTTGCATAATGCTCTTTTCCGCCTATTATAAAGCAAAATTCGCCCTTTGAAACATATAAAAGCTGATAATCCTCGCGCCCTTGTTCTCTTATCGTATTATGCCTTTTTTCTCCGCCGTAAAAAATTGATTTACCGCAAGAACCAACAACAAAATCGTTTTCTTTATCAATATAAGCTCTGTCATATTTTCTAAGTGTTGGGTCAATATGTCCTGAAACGGTATACAAAACGCATCACCTACCAAAAAAATTATATGATATGCGTTATATTTTGTCAAACATTAGTTTTGTTTTGTGTATAAAATTCGTTTAGTGCATTGACTTATCAATTATTTAATATTATTATCAATATAAAAGGATGTGATTAACCTTGAATAAAAAACAAATCTCACAAAGTGATTGGCAAAATCCGATTCTGTTACACGAAAACAGAGAGCCGCAATATTCACATTTTATTCCCTACTCTAAACTTGAAAACGCATTTTCGGGTGAATATTCTTTATCAGATAACTACCTTTTACTTAACGGAGTATGGAAATTTAAGTACTTCGAAAAGTATTATGATGTTCCGCAAAATATTGTGGAGCTTTCAAACAATGCGGAAACCTGGGACGATTTAACCGTACCGTCCTGCTGGCAGACGAACGGCTATGATAAGCCGCAGTATATTAACGCTTGCTACCCTATTCCTGCCAACCCGCCGTTTGTTCCAAACGATAATCCCGCAGGCGTCTATACGCGTGAGATTATGATACCCGATAATTTTTACGGCAAAGAAATTTATCTTAATTTTGAGGGTGTTGATTCCTTTTTCTATGTTTGGATTGACGGGCAATATGTTGGACTGAGCAAGGGCTCACATCTTCAGTCACGCTTTAATATAACAAAATATATAAACGGAAAAAGCGTTCGCCTTACCGTTATGGTTTTAAAATGGTGTGACGGTACATACCTCGAAGACCAGGATAAAATCCGTCTTTCAGGAATATTCAGAGATGTATATTTACTTGCACGCGACAAAGAGCATATAAACGATATATTCGTTAAAACCGACCTTGACAGCGGGTATGTTAATTCGGCCATTTCTGTTGATGTTTCGGCAAATGATAATTACGAATATACTGCGACATTGTATGATGAAGAAAAAAATATCGTTTTCACGAAAACCGCAACCGCCAATTCTGTTTTAGAATTTAATGTTAACAACGCAAAAAAATGGACCGCTGAAACGCCCTACCTTTATACTCTTATAATTAAATGCGGCAACGAATATATTCCGCTTAAAATAGGTATAAGAAAAATTGAGGTTAATAAAAACGGTGCATTGCTTATTAACAGTGAAAAGATAAAGCTTTTCGGTGTAAATCGCCACGATACTCACCCCGACCTTGGATACTGCACACCGATAGAGCATATGATGACCGATTTAATGCAGATGAAGCGCCATAATATCAACTGTATTCGCACATCACACTACCCCAATACTCCTATTTTTTATGATTTGTGCGATAAATACGGTTTTTATGTTATTGACGAAGCAGACCTTGAAGCACACGGAACGCGCGTAGACAACAATATGGACCACGATATGCTAAGAAGTGTTCCCGAATGGGAAAATGCATTTGTTGACCGTTCTGTCAGAATGGTTGAACGCGACAAAAACCACGCTTCAATTATTATGTGGTCAATCGGTAATGAGGCTTGTATGGGTCGTAATCACGAAAAGTGTATGGAATATATGCATAGTCGTGACAACACACGCCTTGTCCATTACGAAGGTGTCTACGGCGACCACAGCTCCTACGACTCAAGCTTTGAAGACACGCCGCTTGTTGATGTAGTAAGCCGTATGTATCCATCGATTGAGGTATGTGAAAGCTTTTGTGAAAATGACGACAAAAGACCTTTTTTCCTTTGTGAATACTCACACGCAATGGGTGTTGGCCCCGGCGATATAAAACTATATATTGACTGTATGGAGAAATACGATAATTTCATTGGTGGCTGTATTTGGGAGTGGGCCGACCATTCTATAAGACAGTACGATGAAAACGGTAACAGTTACTTTATTTATGGCGGACTCTGGGGTGATTTCCCAAATGATATTAACTTCTGCTGTGACGGACTAAACTCTCCAGACCGCAAAGCACATACAGGTCTTAAGGATTATAAAAATATTATCAAGCCTGTTTATGTAAAATCATTTGACGAAAACAAAAAAACCGTTACCCTTTTTAACCGTCAAAGCTTTGATTGCCTTGAAAACGTTTCTTTAATTGCAAAAATTAAGCGTGACGGAATTGTTTTAAGTACACAGCAGGTAGATAATATTTGTATTAAACCTAAATGTGAAAAAGATTTTGCGCTTGATTACAACGTGCCTTCAAGTGACTCAGCCGAGTATCACCTTGAAATTTCGTTTATACAGAAAAATGATACTGCTTGGGAAAAAGCAGGCTATGAAATCGGCTTTGACGAGTTTAAGCTTGAAAATGTTACATACATAGCTCCCGAATATGTATCAAACGGTAAAAATATAAATGTTGTAAACGAGTTCCCCTATATAAAAATTACTGGTGACGGTTTCTGCTACACCTTTAATAAAGCAACGGGTCTGTTTTCAAGTCTTTGTCTAAATGATGCTGAACTTTTAAGCAATGCAGCTGATTTCACAATTTGGCGTGCGCCCATTGATAATGACCGTAAACACAAGGATACATGGCGCAAATATAACCTTGACAAAGCATTTACAACATGCGTTTTTGCGGATATTACCGAAATACAGAGTAATTTCGTAAAAATTAAAACATCTATTGCGCACGGCGGTGCTTCAACCAAGCCTATCGTTTACGGTGATGTTTATTATAGCGTATTTTCAGACGGCGAAATTAAGGTTTCTATGAAGCTTTCGCATAACAACGTATCAAACATATGGCTACCCCGATTTGGTATGAAATTTATAACAAAGGAAGGCTTCGAAAATATAACATATTTAGGTATGGGCCCGGAGGAAAACTATGTAGACCTAATTCATAGCGCAAAAATCGGTGAATACAACACAACGGTTGATGAGCTTTATAACGAATATGTTAAACCGCAGGATAACGGCAACCACTATGCAACGCGTTGGATGGCTTGCTACAATAGTGACGGAAACGGACTGCTTTTCAAGGGCGACGATTATTTTGAGTTTTCTGCACACCATTATTCAGAATATGATTTTGATAATGCGAAAACCGTAGCCGACCTTAAAAAAAGTGAAAACACTTATATTCATATTGATTATAAGCACGCTGGTATCGGTTCTGGCAGTTGCGGACCCGTTCTCTCCCCCGAATATCGCTTTGATGAGGAAAAAATTGATTTCTCTTTCAGAATCAAACCGATAAATATAAACAAAACACACCTACAGACCGAGGGAAGAATACTTGCAAAATAAAAAATCCCCACCAATACGGTGGGGATTTTTTAAGGATTATTTACCGCTCCGATAAACAGCGGAGAATTATCGTGCGAGCGAACAACAAAAATAAAAGGTCTGTCAAGAATAAAGTCTATGGGTTTTTCAATCGCCGCGCTTGTGCCCTTGGTGTTCGTAATTGTAATTGCAGCACCCTCACAGCCATATTTATCAATTTTAACCCTTGCAGAATGCAAAATAAAATCAACATAAATCTGTTCGTTTGTAATTTTTGAAAAGTTTGCTTTTCTGGGTGAAAATATATCTTTTACACCGAGGTTTAACATATAGTCAGACAACATAAATTTAGCAGAAACATCAAACTGAGGTACTTGAACGCATACCTTTTTTTCTATAGGCTTGTTTTCTTTAGAATAAATCAATTCATAAAGTTTATCGTTTTTAGAAACTGCCTCAACAGAGGAATTCTTGTTTGGAAGAACAAGAAGCATATTTCCGCCGTTTGAAAAGTTAACCGAAGTTGCCGTAAAATTGTCACTTTCATAAAAATAACGGTAATCCGTTCCAATCAAAAACTTAGTTATATTTTCTCCGTTTTTAGTGTAAAACGGTTGGTCTACCGAATGAGTAAACTCTTTTTGCCAATTACTTTTGAAATAAAGCGTGCTTGCAAGACACATTGCCATATCAGAATCCCAATCGGGAATTGTGTCTACAGTATCGGTTAAAAGGTTATTAGTTTCCTTGTTTAGCCAGCTTTTAAACTTGTCAAAATAGGCTCTGTCCCCCATTTTTCCACTATAAACAGAGGCAAAATAGTTGTCATTTAAGATTTTAAGCGCGTTCTTATTAAATGAAATTTTTTCATTAAGCCAAACTGAATTTCCAAAATGAGTTTTGTTATCATCGGAGTCAATATAGTTATTTAACCACATATCATAAGCGTTTTTTCTTAATGTAACCAAATCTTCTTCGCCTAAAAATTCTAAAAGTTCAGCTTTGCTGCCGCCGTCAGTACATTCCGCAAGCATAGTCATAGCAAAATATATATTAAGCGGCGAATAAACAAAATTATCGGTATTGTTTTTTAATAGTTCGATATTTAATTTTTTGCTAAAGCTCTCAAGAGTGTTTCCTCCGTCAGCTTTAAGTGTTCCTGCATCTTGCTTTTGTTCGGGATAAACCGCCTCCATTGCAAAAGCAGTTCCTGTATTAGAATACTTAACAGAATCCTTTTGCGGTATAAAAAGAAATGCAGAAACAATTAAAGCAATACAAGCAGCAGTTGCGGTAAGTTTAATTATTATAGGCTTTTTACTGCGCTTTTCACGCCTTTTTGCAACAGTTTCAATAACACTGTCATCCAACATTGATAAAGCATCAATAATCTCTTCGGGTTTCATATTGGGAAGCCCTCACTTTCAATAAAATTTTTTAGTTTATTTCGAGTCCTGAAGAGCATATTTTTTACTTTAGGTACAGAAAAACCAAGATTTTTAGCAATATCATTTATCGAATCCATAAAATAATATCTGCTAATAAAAACGGTGCGTTCGGTATTGCTAAGCGCCAACACAAAACGGTTAATAAGAGAATATAAAAGTTCGTACTCTGCCGAGGATACCGCTGTATCCTTACCGCTTATACATTCGCCAAGTTCTGAAAGTGATAAGGAATACTGCGACGAAATCCTTTTATCTGCGTTTTTCTTTCTATAAAAATCAATAGCAATTCCGCGAACAATTTTAAAAAGATAAACACTTAGCTTATCCGGTCGATTGCTTGGCATTGTGTTCCAAGCGCGCATATAGGTGTCGTTAACACATTCCTTGCTGTCTTCATCATCAGAAAGGATGTTGTTAGCAATGTTATAAATGTATCTTCCGTATTTTTTATCGGTTTCCGAAATCGCACTTTCGCTTCGTGACCAATAAAGTTCAACAATCCGTCTGTCTTCCATATCATCACTCCTTTTTACTGCCCTTCAATTATATAGCCGTAAAAAATGGAAAATGGTCTCATTTATTTATGAAAAAAATCATAAATTTTATTTGCAACGGGTAATGTAATTCCCTTCACACTTGCAAGCTCTTCTACAGTAGCATCAGAAATTGCTTTAATTGTTTTATAATGTTTTAGCAGAGTGTTTGCACGTGTTTCACCTACGCCTTCAATATCAGTAAGGCGTGATTTTAAGCCGCTTTTCTTTGCACGCTCACGGTGATAAGAAATAGCAAATCTGTGCGTTTCTTCTTGTATTGTAGCAACAAGTGTATACGCGCGGCGATTTGATTTAATTACAATATCACCGCCATCAGCTGCAATAGCGCGTGTTCTGTGCTTGCTATCTTTAACCATTCCGAAAACGGGTACATCAATTTTCAGCTCAGCCAAAACCTCTTTTACAACACCGAGCTGTCCTTGACCACCGTCAAGCAAAATAAGGTCGGGCATTTTTCCAAAGCCAACACCGCTATCCTTATTTTCTTCGTACTCTTTAAAGCGTCTATATAACACCTCGCGCATCGAGCCATAATCATCCTGACCGTCAAAGCTCTTAATTTTAAAGCGTTTATAGGCGTTTTTAAAGGGTTTGCCACCTTTAAAAACAGTCATACCCGCGACATTTTCGTGTCCTGCGATATTAGAAATATCATACGCCTCAATATATTCGGGCGACTTTGAAAGTCCCAAAAGTGATGCAAGCTCCGATAGAGCCTGCGTTTGTTGACCTGTGCGATTATTCTGTTGTGATAAATATTCTGCGGCATTATTACGGCACATTTCAACAAGCTTATACCGTTCTCCCTTTTGCGGAACAACAATTTCAACTTTAGAGCCTCTTTTATCAGTTAGCCACTTTTCTAACAGCAAGCTATCTTCGGGTAAAGCATCACATAATATTTCGCGCGGAACATCGCGCTCTTCAGAATAATAGCGCTGAATAAATTCATAACGCGAGCGTGACTCTTCCTCCGATGCATCAAAAATATACTGTGAACAGTCAGCCAAATGACCGCGGTTAAAGTTAAGAACGCAAATACATATTTTTTCTTCATTCTTTACAAGTGCAATTACATCCTGCTTTTCCTTGCGAGCAGTAATAACCTTTTGCTTATCCTTAATTCTCTTTATTGCATTAATTCTGTCGCGAAGTCGTGCGGCAAGCTCAAAATCAAGGTTTTCAGCGGCTTTTTCCATTTTATCAGTAAGCTCGCTAATAGCAAGGCCGTTATCACCTTTTATAAAAGAAATAGCAGAAGAAATACACTCTTTATAATCGCTGTGACTGATTTTTTTACAGCAAGGTGCACTGCAAAGTCCGATATGGAAATTAAGGCAAGGCTTGTCGTATCTTTGCCCAAAGGTACGGTTGCACTGAGGAAGTTTAAAGATTTTATTTGCTTCGTTTACGGTTTGAGTCACAACAAAGCCCGAATTATACGGTCCAATATAGGTCGCTTTATCGTTTTCTTTCTGCTTGACAGAGCGAATACGCGGCCATGTTTCATTAGTAATTTTTATATAGAAATATCCTTTATCGTCTTTAAGAAGAATATTATACTTGGGCTTATGCTGTTTTATAAGGGAGGATTCAAGAATAAAGGCTTCAAACTCACTGTCGCACAGGATATATTCAAAATCGTTCACTTGTGAGACCATTTTCTTTACCTTAACAGTATGCTGATTACCTGCGCCAAAATATTGTGATACACGATTTTTAAGCATTTTCGCTTTGCCAATATAAATAATCTCACCGTCCGAGTTCTTCATTATATAAACACCCGGAGTAAGCGGAAGCGCAGAAGCTTTCCTTTTAAGACTTTCAATTCTTTCCATTTCCCTCACCTGCCTTTATCTAATTTTATCAAAAAAGATATGATATGTAAATTAAAAAATTAAAAAGCATCCGCGTTGACAGATGCTTTATTTAAGAAGCTTATTTGTTTTAATGTCATATAATGTTATTTTTGCGGAAAAAACGTAGCTTATTATCGCGGAGAGAATAATAAATATTATTCCTTTAATTCCAAACATTTCAATTGATATAATCGTAGCCGCAAAAGGACAATTTGTAACTCCGCAAAAAAGTGCTGTCATTCCGACTGCGGCACCTAACGCTGACGGAATACCCAACAATATTGCAAAGCTTGCTCCAAGGGTTGCACCAATAAATAATGACGGTATTATTTCGCCGCCCTTATACCCTGCAGCAACGGTTAATGAAGTTAAAATAATCTTTAAAATAAAGGCTTCGTATTTTACCGTTCCGTGCTCAAAAATATGCTCAATTATATCTACGCCCGCTCCGTTATAATCGCGTGTACCGATTAAAAGTGTGATTAAGACAATTAGTGTACCGCCAACAAAAATTCTAACATATTCGTTGACAAATATCCTTTTAAATAGCTTTTTTGAATATTTAAGCGAGTAACAGAACAGAATACTGACAAGCGCACAACAAAGCGAAATAACACATATTTTCCATATAATACTAAAGTTAATTTCTGGTAAATCGGATAAATTAAACCGTTCGGGTTTAACACCGATAAATTTTGCAACAAAATAAGCACTTAAGCTACCTAAAAGCGTAGGAATAAGGGCGAATAAACAAAGACTTTTTGAAAAAATAACCTCAATAACAAAAATAAAGGCACCGAACGGTGTGCCGAAAATCGCAGAGAAAAAAGCCGCCATTGAGCAAAGGGAAAGTGTTTTTTTATAATCATTCTCAAGCTTAAATATTTTCGATAAAAAAGTGCTGACACCGCCGCCAAGCTGCAAAGCGGCGCCTTCCCTGCCAGCTGAGCCGCCAAAAAGATGCGTTATAACAGAACAAATAAAAACAGCAGGTGCGAGTAAATATGAAAGCGATTTAGAATCGGTTATACTTTCAAAAACACTATCTGTTCCGACACCGATAAGCTTTAATTTTTTATAAATAAAAACCGATAAAAGACCACCAAATGGCAAAAAGTATATAAGAAGTCCATTGGAACTTCTAAGCGATGTCACAAACGAAATTGAAAACGCAAAGACAGAACCGATTATTCCGCATACCAGACCGCTTATAATGCTTAAAAAAAGAAGATTTATATATTTTTTTGCTTTCATACTGCACCTCCTTTTTGATTATTATTATACAAAAAACCGCCGATATAATCGACGGTTTTTCTGGCGGAGAAGAGGAGACTCGAACTCCTGCGCCGGTTGCCCGACCTACGCCCTTAGCAGGGGCGCCTCGTCACCAACTTGAGTACTTCTCCATGGTAGCGTTAATTAAACATATTTTCTGTTTAAAGGTTGGCGGAGAGGAAGGGATTCGAACCCTTGGCTCTTGCGAGTCACTGGTTTTCAAGACCAGCTCCTTAAACCGCTCGGACACCTCTCCACAGCAAAAATTATTCTATCATATAATTTTGCCATTGTCAATAAGTAAATTAAGAAAAAATTTACTTTTATACTTGACAACCAGACCCTCTGTTGATATAATATCTTAGTCGGTTAATTGATCCATTAGCTCAGTTGGCAGAGCACTTGACTTTTAATCAAGGTGTCCGGGGTTCGAATCCCCGATGGGTCACCAAAACCTGAAATGCTTTTATAGTGTTTCAGGTTTTTTCTTTACACATCAAAAAAGCTCGAAGTAAATTTATACTTCGAGCTTTTCATTTTACTTTGATTCAGTTTTCTTTGCTGTCGGCTTTTTTGCAGTTGTTTTTTTAGCAGTCGGCTTTTTTATGATTTGCTTTATAAGTGCGGCGCGTTCGGGATTACCCTCAAAACTAATTATCCCCTCACTTAACGCCTTATCAAAATCAACCTTGCCGGTCATTATATCTATAAAATCCTCAGTAGATACGGTAAACACAGCATCATTATCATAATAATCATATGGCTCTACAAACAGTTTATTATCCTTTACCTCAATATAAAATATTCCGTTTGCATCGGAGTCATTAAGGTTAATTTGAGCTGCAAAATGTCCGTCAATTTTAATCTTTCTTGTTGATTTAATTGCTTTGTTTATTTTATTAAAAGCTTCAATATAAGTCATAATATCATTCCTTTCGTTCGATATTATATTCTTTTAAAACAAGAAAAGTCAAGCGGTGTACTAACCATAATTTTTTGTTGAAATAATGTGTTTTTTATGCACTTTGCAGTGTAACATTTCATAAAATTTCAATATATTACATAATATGATTTTTTGTCCAAAGAAATACATTTTTTTATTATAAATTTTGACTTTAGAACCATACACTTATAATCTGAATATCATAGATTAGAAACATAATTTGGAGTGTTGGGTGATTTTTTTGGAAAATGAATTTTGTTTGTCAGACATTAATCCCGGAGAAACCGCTTATATAAATAGAATAAATACAACAGGCACCATGCGCCGCAGACTTAAAGATATCGGAATTATTAAAAATACAAAAATAGAATGCGTGGGAAAAAGCCCACTCGGAGACCCAAAAGCTTATCTGATTCGCGGTGCAGTTATAGCTTTACGAAGTGAAGACTGCAAAGAAATAACCGTTATTAGATGTGGGGTGTAGGAATTGGGCCTTACAAGAACATCAGCCGGAAAATCGCTGACTAAAAAACATAAAAACACCGAAATAAAAAACAAAAAAGTTATAGCTCTTGCAGGAAATCCGAATGTCGGAAAAAGCACAATATTTAATGCACTGACAGGAATGCATCAGCATACAGGCAACTGGGCAGGAAAAACAGTTTCAAACGCTGTTGGAAGCTGTTTTTATAATGATAATTCATATTTATTTGTTGACCTTCCGGGGACATATTCCCTACTTGCACATTCGGCCGAAGAGGAGGTTGCAAGAAATTATATTTGCTTTAGTAAACCCGATGCAATAATTGTTGTTTGTGATGCAACCTGTCTTGAAAGAAACTTAAATCTTGTTTTGCAAACACTTGAAATTACTAAAAAAGTTATAGTTTGTGTAAATCTGCTTGATGAAGCAGAGCGAAAAAAGATTTCTGTTGATTTAAATAAGTTATCTCAAAGTCTTGGCGTTTCTGTTATAGGAACGGTGGCAAGAGATAAAAACAGTATAGAAAAATTGCTGAGTGCTGTTGAAAATGTTATAGAAAATAACAGCGAGTGTGAGCCGTTTACGCTACGTTATAACAATACAATAGAAAACGCAATAAACATAATAAGAACATCACTTGAAAAACATATAGAAAAAAGTATAAATTACCGCTGGTTAAGCATACAGTTACTTAATCCTGACAAGGCGTTACTAAACGAAATAAATCTTTTTTATAAAAAGGATATAACCGAAATCGAGGAAATAAAAAACGCGTTAATAAATGCTAAAAATATACTTTCTGAAAACAATATAAGTAATGATGATATTGAGGACGAAATAGTTTGCACTACTGTAGCCTCTGCGGAAAATATTGCGAAAAATTGTGTTACAAGGGATAAAAACCAAAGACAAGACGTTGACCGAAAAATCGATAAAATAATTACAGGTAAGGTATTTGGCTATCCTTTGATGGTTTTGCTACTTTGTATTATTTTCTGGATTACAATTTCCGGCGCAAATATACCGTCTTCCTGGCTTTCGTCGCTTTTTTCCTTTGTAGAAAAAATACTTAACGAATTTTTTTCTTCCATAAATGCGCCCGAATGGTTAAGAGGCGTATTAGTAGACGGAATGTTCAGAGTGCTCGGCTGGGTTGTTGCGGTAATGCTGCCACCAATGGCTATCTTCTTCCCTCTTTTTACGCTACTTGAAGATGTAGGATATCTTCCAAGGCTTGCGTATAATTTAGATAAGCCGTTTAAAAAGTGTAATGCTTGCGGAAAGCAAGCACTTACTATGTGTATGGGATTTGGTTGCAACGCCGCCGGAGTAGTCGGTTGCAGAATAATTGACTCACCGCGCGAAAGACTGCTTGCAATACTTACAAATTCTTTTGTTCCTTGCAATGGGCGCTTCCCTGCTATAATTTCGGTTATTACCATGTTTTTTATAACGACAAGTTTAGGTATATTTAGTTCGTTTTTTTCAACAATTATATTGACAGCAGTAATTTTACTAGGAATCTTAATGACTTTTTTTGTTACAAAGCTTTTATCAAATACTATTCTAAAAGGTATGCCCTCTTCGTTTACACTTGAATTGCCGTCATATCGTGCTCCTCAGGTTACAAAGGTAATAATAAGGTCTATATTTGACAGAACGATTTTTGTACTCGGAAGAGCGGTTGCGGTTGCCGCCCCTGCAGGAATACTTATATGGTTATTAGCAAACATAAATGTCGATAATATTAGTTTATTGAATATTCTTGCTAACGCTTTAGACCCTATTGGCAAACTGATGGGGCTTGATGGAATTATTTTAATTGCATTTATTCTTGGTTTTCCTGCAAATGAAATTGTTATTCCTATTACTGTAATGGCTTATATGTCAACAGGTACATTAAACGAAACAGCCAACCTTTTTGCCTTAAAGGAAATCTTTATAAACAATGGATGGACGGCAATAACTGCGGTATGCTTTATAATATTTTCTTTAATGCACTGGCCTTGTTCAACAACACTTATAACGATAAAAAAAGAAACAGGAAGCGTAAAATGGATGCTTGCATCTGCAATTATTCCAACTATATGCGGAATGATATTTTGCATTGGTATAAATCTAATTTCTAAGATATTTATATAAATCTCGCCGCCCTTTTGGGCGGTGTTGATTTTTAAATAATAATATGCTAAAATACAACACATTGGAGGTGATAACTGTGTGCAAAGCTCTTATTGCTATGAGCGGCGGAGTTGATTCAAGCGTTGCGGCATATTTGTGCAAAGAAAAAGGATATGAATGTATGGGCGCAACAATGCGTCTGTTTGGTGAATCCGACATAAATATAAATAATGAAAAATCCTGCTGTTCGCTCGACGATGTTGAGGATGCGCGCAGTGTTGCCAGAAACTTAGGAATAGATTTTCATGTTTTTAACTATAAACAAGATTTCAAAAGCGAAGTAATTGATAGGTTCGTTGCAGCTTATGAGCGCGGCGAAACACCCAACCCCTGCATAGACTGTAATAGATATATTAAATTTAACTGCCTTTATAGACGAATGTTTGAGCTTTCGTATGATTACATTGTAACGGGTCACTATGCAAGGATTGAATTTAACGGAGAACGCTATTTGCTTAAAAAAGCAAAAGATATAAGCAAGGACCAGTCCTATGTTTTATATTCGCTCACACAAGAGCAGCTTTCGCATACACTCTTTCCGCTTGGTGAGCTGACAAAAGAAACAACGCGCAAAATTGCTGAAGAAAACGGCTTTATTAACGCAAAGAAGCACGATAGTCAAGATATCTGCTTTGTACCCGACGGCGACTATGCTTCATTTATTGAAGAGTATACCGGGAAAAAATATAGTAATGGCAATTTTGTTGATAAAAACGGTAATATTTTAGGCGAGCATAAAGGTATTATTAGGTATACAATAGGACAGCGAAAAGGCTTAGGTCTTGCCCTTCCAGCACCAATGTATGTTTGTGAAAAGGATGTTGTAAACAATAAAGTTATACTTTGTTCTAACGATGAGTTATTCTCTTCCACTCTTTTTGCAAGTGATTTTAACTGGATAGCATTCGACAAACCGCCTAAGGAATTTAAGGCAAATGCCAGAATCAGATATAATCAAAAAGAGCAACCCGCCACAATTTATGTAATTGACGAAAATACTGTAAAAATTGTATTTGATAGTCCTCAGCGCGCAATATCAAAAGGACAAGCCGTCGTTCTATATGACGGTGATATCGTTATTGGCGGCGGAACAATAAATTAAAAAAGCACCTCTTTTGAGGTGCTTTAAATTTTACTGTCTAAGTAATACTCCGTCGTTTTTAAGGGCTTCGCGAACCTTGTTTACGTCAAGGGTCTGAACGGTTTTATCAGTATCAAGTGCAACGGCCGCTGCAGCACCGGCTGCCTGTCCCGTCATAACACAAGTACCTTGAATTCGTGTGCTTGAATGAGCGATATGGTCAACCGAAATACATCTTCCGCAGACAAGGAGATTTTTAACGGTTTTAGGAGCGATACATCCATAAGGAATTCCGTATGAATCACCGTGGATTGCACCGCCGAGTGCGCGACTCTTGCCAAACGGGTCATGTATATCAATGATATATGAGCCACAAGCAATCTCGTCATCATAATGCTTGCAGTTTATAGCATCAATACCCTTCAGCACCTGCATGCCGACAAGGCGCCTTGTTTCGCGAACGCCTAAAACATTGCTCGATTCAACAAGAAAGCTATTTTCAAATCCAGGAACATATCGCTTTAAGAAATCGGCTAAATAAATTACCTGCTTATGAGCTATAACGGCAGCCTTTGAAAGCTCAACAGCATCAGTAGCATCAACGCCTATAACACGCGACATATTAACAAGAAGCTCGTCTGGTCTTCCGGTCGGGAAAAATAAAATTCTACCCTGCGGTAAAGGAATTAAATCGCCGTTTTCCTCAAACCCGACAGTTCCAGCATACGGTAAAGAAAAGAATTCTTCCCTATCAATTCCGAGGTCTTCAAACTTAAGATTTTTATTATTATATTTTATGGGGTTTTTCGTCATATCAACATTACCCATAGAGAACATAACAGAGCAAGGCTGAACGGGTAAAATATGCTTTACCTCTTCACAGTCATATTTGCTTGTCGAGTTAATGTCGTAATGCATCTTATCAAAGCCTGCATTTCTTAAATCAGAGCCCGAATCGGCTTCACAACCCATAATATATTCTTCTCCTGCACCTGCAAAAATGTCACCATCACCCGTAGCATCAATAAACATTTTCGCGCTTACAGCTTCAATGCCGGATTTTGTATGTATGATAAGATGCTTGATTTCGTTGTTTTCAGTAACAGTCTTTATAACATCGGCATGAAAGAGAATATCAACACCTGCTTCGGTAGCAAGGTCAAGTAAAACAGCCTTAAAAAGATGGGGTCCTACCCTTTTTGATGCACTATTAGGACAGCCGTACTTATCCTGCATTTGAACCATACGGTCTATTATCTCTTTTCCAAGTCCTCCAAAGGTGTTACCGCTGTTATCCTTTGTAGCATCAAAAGGAGAAACATGTCCATTTGTTGCAAGTCCGCCAAGGCAACCGCTTTTTTCGATAAGCAGCGTCTTCTTACCTCCGCGCGCAGCAGCTACTGCAGCAGCCGTTCCTGCAACACCGCCGCCTATAACGGCGACCTCAGTTTCATATCTCACATTAACCTTTTCAAAAAAATCTAACATCTTCATACAATCACCTCAATAATTTAATTTTATCTTAGTAAATATAAATAGTCAATGCACAAATCAAAACATAATACACAAATCGATATTATAATAATTAAAAATTATATAATTTTAGTTCATTATTTTGTAATATTCCATATTGTAAAAGATTTAACAATGATGTATAATATATTGGAAATTTTAAATAAGGAGATTTTAAAATGGCACAGTTCATCATTGACATTTTCGGAAATGTCGAAAATATTGAATGGCGCCCTGTTGTAATGTGGATTATTGGCGGAGTTCTTATTTATCTTGCTATTAAGAAAAATATGGAACCATCTCTTCTGCTCCCAATGGGATTTGGCGCAATTCTTGTAAACCTTCCAAAATCCGGTGCTATCGAAACACTGGAAACTCTTTTTAATGCCGGTATCTCTAACGAGCTTTTCCCGCTTCTTCTGTTTATAGGAATCGGCGCAATGATAGATTTTGAGCCATTGCTTACCAATCCTAAGTTAATGCTCTTCGGCGCAGCAGCACAGTTTGGTATTTTCTTTACTCTGGGCGTTGCATCGCTATTCTTCGATTTAAAGGATGCCGCTTCTATAGCTATTATTGGCGCTGCTGACGGTCCTACATCTATATTTGTTGCTAACACCTTAGGCTCCAATTATCTTGGTGCTATTATGGTTGCTGCATATTCATATATGGCATTGGTACCCGTTGTTCAGCCGCCTATTATAAAGATGATGACAACCAAAAAAGAGCGTATGATTCGTATGAACTATACCGGAACAAAGGTATCTAAGACAACAAAAATCCTATTCCCCATCGTTGTTACGGTTATAACCGGCATATTCGCTCCTATGTCGGTTGCGCTTATCGGATTCTTAATGTTTGGTAACCTTATTCGTGAATGCGGAGTTTTAAATTCTCTTTCCGAAACCGCACAAAATGCGCTTGCAAACCTTATAACAATTCTTCTCGGAATTACCGTTTCACTTAAGATGCAGGCTGACGCATTCCTTACACCCAAGACATTACTAATTTTAGGACTTGGACTTGTTGCATTTGTTGTTGATACCATAGGCGGCGTAATGCTTGCAAAGTTTATGAACCTTTTCTCAAAGAACAAGATAAACCCGATGATTGGTGCTTGCGGAATTTCTGCCTTCCCGATGTCAGCGCGTGTTGTGCATAAAATGGGACTTGCAGAGGATAATCAGAACTTCCTGCTTATGCACTCAATCGGTGTAAATGTTTCTGGTCAGGTTGCCTCTGTTATCGCAGGCGGATTACTGCTTAACTTTGTTCAGGCTGTTTTATAATTGGAAAGGAGTAATTTTATATGTTCAATATTGACGGTTTAATGACAACTCTTCCAATGATTTTAAAGGGTATGATTGGAATTTTTGCAGTAATAATAATTATTATGATTTCAATTTATCTTTTGAATGTTTTAACAAATAAAAAGAGTAAGTAATAAAAAAGCACCGCGATATCGCGGTGCTTTTTTTACTTACTCTTTTGCATAAAAGCGGTGGAGGGGCAATACTTATTCACTATTCACTATTACCTCTTACTTTCCAAAAATCCCGAATGCGAATTTAGTGAAGAGTGAAAAGTTAATAGTGAAAAAGTAAAATCCCGAACGCTTTCGCATTCGGGATTTTGGGGAGTTTTGAACTTAATGGCACAAATTAAAGGGCACTGAAAACTGAAGATTTTATTCATCAATACGAATAGTTTCATCAGGATTTATTTTATATAATTTGCTGTCAACATCCAGCCAAATTGTAAATAAAGTCGGATTGTAAACCATTTTACCGTTAGCACTATATCTTAAACTTTTATATGCTTGTACGTAATCATATATTTCTATATTAGTTGCATACCATATTTCGTCATTATTCGCTACCTTTTGGCAAATTTCTTCGATACGCTCCCAGTTGTTATCTCTATCGAATTCATAGCTGTGTCCCCAGATATACAAAAGTCTCGAAGCACGTCTTGCGTGATAGGCTTTATTGGAAATATCAAGAGCCAAAAACTTGTCAACGAATTCCATAATTTTAGGATTATTATGGTGAGCAGACGGCATCCAGGCGTGAAAATCTTTTGGTAGATAGAATCCGTCATTGTCGCCGCCCAACGTTCTCGAATAAGCGATGTCAAGCTCGATTAGATAATTTTTGATCTGCTCATAATTCACAAAGCCGCCAATAAAGGATATTCCTGTATCGGGATATGCCATTCCTCGAATTATGCAGCCGCACCTTTCCTCAAGTTCAAGTCGACAATCAAGCACGTCTCTTATTCCTTCTATGGGTCTCATATTGCCGTTTGCTCTGTGATTTGCACCATGCACTGCAATTTCGTGACCTTTGGAAAGGAAAATTTCCTGTATATCTTCCTTTGAAAAGCTTGTGCTTCTTATTCTTGCACTGTTGAAATTAAATGTTGCTTTGATACCGTACTTATTAAAAATTTCGGCAAGTCGTTTATCCTGCGAAACCCCGTCGTCATAACTAAAGGTGACTGCCTTTGCTTTGCCCTCGGGATATCTCATGAAAACAGTTCTCATAAAAAACACCTCTTTTAATTGATTATAGATTACAAGCGGTAACAAGTCAATACAAAACATAATATTTGCACGAAGTACAACATCGTCATGCAAAAGCGTGTATTTGCGACAAAGTCGCAACATCGTTTTTGCCAAAGGCAAAACATCGTTGATGCGTAGCATCACATCGTTTACGGTGATAGCCGTAACTTCGTTTTGTGTCCGCTAAGGCGGAATGATGTTGACCTAAAGGTCAAATGATGTTTGCGGTTTCACCGCAAAACGATGTT
>JAZNRD010000004.1:0-58404 GCA_045590515.1 Acutalibacteraceae bacterium | reverse complement strand
ACGGGAAAATAAGATTTATATATAAGCAAGGCTCCCTCGTCAGAGGGAGCCTTTTTATTGATACTGATTTCCTATTTCTTTGATAAGAATTTTTAGCTTATCGTAAAAATCCTTATCGGTTATTTCATAAGCCTTGCCCTGTGTTACTAAGATGTTATTATCTATTTCGATAGAATAAATTTTCCCATCAAGCGCTATACCGCCATTGCAATGTTTTGCACCGCGTAAAACGATTGGTCCTTGTTCTTCTTCAGGCTCTTCTAAAACTGTTTCTACCTTTTCGGTTTTTTCTAAAAAGTTTTGCACCCGTCTTACCTTGAACGGGTTATCTGTATTGATTACACTATCTTTGGCACCTATATGTGTTAAATATATTGACTCACCGGTTTTGGGAAAGATTTCGTTTTTTGCAAATATAAAATCATCAAATATTATAAGCGAAAGAGCAACACCTAACGCCAGAACAAAAACTAAAAATCCTATTATTCGTTTTTTCACAAAAGGCACCTCCTCAAAAAAAGCAAAAAGCGGGGCATAAAGCCCCGCTTTCTTATTTTGCGTAGTCAACAGCTCTGTTCTCACGGATGAGATTAACCTTAATCTGTCCCGGATACTCAAGCTCTTTTTCAATGGTCTGTGCGATATCGTGTGCAAGCAGCACCATCTTATCGTCACTTACTACATTCGGCTTAACGACAATGCGTACCTCGCGTCCTGCCTGGATAGCAAACGAGCGTTCAACGCCGTTGAAGGAATTGGCGATTTCCTCAAGCTTTTCAAGACGCTTTATGTAGCTTTCGATATTCTCTCTGCGGGCGCCGGGGCGTGCGGCAGAAATAGCATCGGCAGCCTGAACAAGACAAGCAATAACCGTTTTAGCCTCTACCTCGCCGTGATGGGCGTGGATAGCGTGAACAACCATTTCACTTTCTTTGCATTTCTTTGCAACCTCAACACCGAGCTGGATATGTGAACCCTCTTGCTCATGGTCGAGTGCTTTACCAATATCGTGAAGTAAACCTGCACGCTTGGCAAGGGTTACATCCTCGCCGAGCTCAGCCGCCATAAGACCTGCAAGGTGGCAGACCTCAAGCGAGTGGTTAAGCACATTCTGACCGTAGCTTGTTCGGTAGCGAAGACGACCGAGCAGACGAACAAGCTCAGGATGCAGGTTGTGAACGCCTGCGTCGAGCATTGCGCGCTCGCCCTCCTGCTTGATTGTACGCTCAACCTCTGCGGTGGCTTTAGCGACGGTTTCTTCAATTCTTGCGGGATGGATTCTTCCGTCAAGAATAAGCTTTTCAAGCGAAAGACGGGCAATTTCGCGTCTTACGGGGTCAAAGCTCGAAAGTGTGATGGTTTCGGGTGTGTCGTCAATAATCAAATCAACACCCGTAGCGGTTTCGAGAGCGCGGATATTGCGTCCCTCGCGGCCAATTATGCGGCCCTTCATTTCGTCATTGGGCAATGCTACAACCGAAACGGTTACCTCTGACGAGTGGTCAGCGGCACAACGCTGTACTGCGTGTGAGATTAAATTCCTCGCGCGCTCGGATGCCTCGTCCTTAAGCTGCTGCTCATATTCGAGGATTTTAACTGCCTTTTCGTGTGAGAGCTCTCCATCAAGAATGGAAAGCAAATGTTCTTTGGCCTGTTCTGCGGAAAAGCCAGAAATGCGCTCAAGCAGCTCAAGCTGACTCTTCTTGACCTTTTCTGTTTCTTCTAACTTAACCTCAACCTCTTTAACACGCTTTTGAAGGTTTTCCTCCTTAGCCTCAAGATTATCTATCTTGCGGTCAAGGGTTTCTTCCTTCTGTTGAAGTCTGTGCTCCTGTCGCTGAACCTCATTTCTGCGTTCGCGCAGGTCTTTATCGGTTTCGGTACGGAGCTGATGTATTTCGTCCTTAGCTTCAATAATCAGTTCCTTTTTTCTCGCCTCAGCATTCTTCATAGCGTCGCTTAAAATTCTGCGAGCCTCGTCCTCTGCCGAGCCGATGGTTGCCTCTGCGGTCTTTTTGCGATGCGCGGAGCCGACAAAGAAAAATACTATTGCGGCTACAACAGCAACAACACCGCCTATTATGTAAGGCAAGTAGTCCTGCATTTTCATGCACCTCCTATATAAAATACGCTGATTTAAGGGCCGCGCTCTTCGCCCGTTTGTACGGTAAAACAAATGATTCGCCAAATCATAATATGCTACCATATCACTATTATTTTATTACCATATGGTGTGTCTGTCAAGAAAAAAATACAATGTATGGTATTTATATATTTACCTAATATGTATATTTTGGGTTTGGAGGCACTTTTTTATTGACTTTATATGATAAAAATTATATAATGAACTTTGTAAGTTTAAAAATTCGGAGGACTTATTATGAAAAAGACCGGAAAGCCGACGTTTTTCATAGTTCTGGTGCTGATTCTTGCTTTGGCATTCAGCGCATTTTTCGGAATCTATAATTACTACGGCGACACAAAGATTACATATGTCAAGGGCGCAAATGATATTCGCTGGGGCATAGACATTCAGGGCGGTGTTGAGGCTGTTTTCTCTCCCGATGTTAAGATTGACGACATCACCGAGCAGGATATGGCTTCGGCTAAGGAAATTATTGAAACCCGTCTTGTTAACAACAACATAACCGACTATGAGGTTTATACCGACAAGGTTAACAAGCAGGTTATTGTTCGTTTCCCCTGGCAAGCAGGCGAAAGTGATTTTGACGCCGCAAGCGCTGTTGCAGAGCTTGGCGAAACCGCAATGCTCACCTTCTGTGAAGGCTCTACTCAGGACAAGGTAATTCTTGAGGGTGCTAAGCATGTTGAGAGTGCTACCGCTGGCGTTTATGAGGATGAGTATGTTGTTCAGCTTGCTCTTACCGATGCAGGTAAATCACTCTTTGCTGAGGCAACTGGACGCTTGGTTGGACAAACAATTTCAATCTGGATGGACAAGACTATGATTTCGAGTCCGACCGTTAACTCTGCTATTACCGACGGTAACGCAATTATCACCGGTATGGCCGACGCTGATGAGGCTAACGAGCTTGCAGACAAGATTAACGCAGGTTCTCTCCCCTTCGCATTAACGGTTGATGACAGCAAGCTTCAGATTGTTACCCCCACACTCGGCAACGAGGCTCTGCGTGTTATGGTAATAGCCGGTGCTATTGCATTCTTGCTCGTTTGCGTTCTTATGATTATTAGGTACCGTGTGCCAGGTGTTGTTGCTTCTATTTCACTTCTTGGTCAGGTTGCAGGTATGATTGCTGCAATTTCCGGCTTCTTCCCGAACGCTGCAAGCTTTACACTCACCATTCCCGGTATTGCAGGTATGATTCTTTCTATCGGTATCGGCGTTGACTGTAATGTTATTTCGTCCGAGCGTATCATTGATGAGTTTAAGAACGGCAAGACCATAGACGGCGCTATTGCTTCGGGCTTTAAGAACAGTCTTTCGGCTGTTGTTGACGGTAACGTAACCGTTATTATCGTATCACTTGTGCTTATGGGCGCATTCGGTACACCCGACAGCTTTATGGGCAAGCTTTTCGCTCCCATAATGTCGCTCTTCAGTTCCTCTATCGCAGGTTCTATTTACTCGTTCGGTTACACACTGCTTATGGGCGTTGTATTCAACTTCGTATTTGGTATAATTGCAACACGACTTATGCTTAAGAGTGTTTCAAGATTAAAATTTATGCGCAAGCCGCAGTTATACGGAGGTGCCAAAAATGCCTAAGAGTAAGTTTGATTTCTTAAAAAATGTTAAGATTCCACTCATAATCTACGCTGTTATAATTGTTGCTGCTATTATTGTTGGCGCAATTTGGGGACTTGAGCTTGATATTAACTTCAAGGGCGGTAGCCGTTTCACATACACCTATGAAGGTGAAATTGCTACGGCGGATGCTGAAAAGGCTATTGAAAGCGCTATAAGCAAGGATGTTGTTGTCACACAGAGCACTTCACTTTCGGGTGACTCCACTAAGCTTGTTGTTTCGCTTGTTGCTGATGAATCGCTTTCGACCGAGGCGCAGCAGAAGATTACCGATACTCTTCAAAAAGAGTTTAAGGACAACAAGGTTGAGCTTGGCGACTCTACAACCGTTAGCCCCACAGTTGCGGGCGGATTCTTTGCTAAGAGTCTTTTTGCAGTTGGAATTGCTGCAGTTTTGGTTGTAATTTATGTTGGTATCCGTTTCAGAAAGATAGGCGGCGTTTCGGCTGCTATGACCGCACTTGCAGCCCTTGTACTTGACGTGTGCATCGCATTTGCCACCTGCGTATTCTTCCGTTTACAGATAGACACCAACTTTATGGCTGTTATTCTTACAATTCTCGGTTACTCGCTTAACGATACAATCGTTATTTATGACCGTATTCGTGAGAACAGAAAGAACTATCCGAACGAGGTTCTCGCTGACGTTGTAAACGTTAGTATTTATCAGGTTATGAGAAGAACTATCTTCACAACCGTTACAACCTTCTTGGCTGTTATGACAATCGTTGCCGTATCTGAGTTCTTTGGTCTTACTGCACTTCGCACGTTTGCTATTCCGATGGCATTTGGTATCATTTCGGGCTCGCTCTCTTCACTTTGTGTTTCGGGTCCGCTATGGGTTATGTGGTGCAATTTCAAGGCAAAGCACACAAAAAAGAAAAAGAGATAAAGAAAAAAGGAACGAGAAAACTCGTTCCTTTTTTTATTTTATGTTTTGCATTTCGGACGGTACGGTAAAGACAATTTCTTTTTGCACGGTGCTGACGGGTGCCTCTCTATAAAGGGATAAAAACTTTGACAGAAAGCCGTTGTCTTCACCAATAAAAATATGTAACGGATTACATTTTGCCGCGTGTGCCGCTATACTTTGTGCGGCGTTATCTCCGTAGCGCACAACAATATCAACATCGCATATTTCCGAAAGCCTTTTAAGTTCCTTTACGGCTTGTGACCGCTCCTCTGCATCTGCTTTCAGCGGTTGCGCCGTTACCACTATAAGCTCGGTTTCAAGCCGCTCTGCCATAAGCTTAGCTGTGTTTATAACATTTTCGCAGCTTGGCTGTGCGGTGATGCAAGCAAGTATTGGTCTATCCAAAACATCAGCTCCTTTTCATTCATTATTATACATTTAATTTATGTCGGTAATTGTAAAAAATAATGACCGAAGCGTGAATTTATTTTTAAATTTATCATATAATTAAAACGGTGATAATTTATGAAAAAAAGACTGTTTATTTTCGATGTAGTAATTACATCAGTGCTTGGAACTCTGCTTCATTTTATATATGACTGGACGGGGCAGAATTCTGTTGCTGCAATTTTCGGTGCGGTGAATGAGAGCGTATGGGAGCATTTAAAGCTACTTTTCTGGCCCGTTGCGCTTTTAACTATAGTTGAATACTTTTTATATTTTAAAGATTCAAAGAATTTTATTTTATCAAGATTTATAGGTCTGTTTGTCGGAATAATGACGATAGTTACGGTCTTTTATACCGTTTTTGGCATTTTAGGGCGCGACCTTGCGTGGTTTAACATTTTATTATATTATATTGCGGTGTTTGTAACGTTTATTACAAGCAGGGTATTAAGAAAAAACGGCGCGCTCTCTTTCAGATATTCTAACGCGATTGGCGCTGTTTTGTTTATTATACTTGCAATAATTTTTGGGATATTCTCCTTTAATCCGCCCGAAAATGTCGGAATATTTAAAGAGCCGTTAAGCTGTATTTTCTCACAGAAATAAAATAAAAGCAGAGCGTGCAAAGCGCTCTGCTTTTTTAGTTTCCTACCCTTTGGAAATATATCGGAACATCCTCTGTTATTACAGAGAAGCTATATCCGTGCGCCAGACCGTATTCGATTATTGATGGTACGGCGTTGACGGTGTGCGACTTTATATCGTGCATAAGGACGATATTGTCGCGGTTTTTGCGTAGTCCGCGCGTTACATTTGCGGCTACCCTATCGGCGCGCGAGGTTGAGGTGTCCTCACTTCCGACATTCCAGTCGTAGCCGTAATATCCCGATTCGGTCATAAGTTTGGTAAGCTTGGTCATTATACCTCTGCAGTAGTTTGCACTTACCATATTTGAAGCACCGCCGGGGAAACGGAAAATTCGGCTATACTCCCCCGTTTGCTTATAAATTACCTCGTTCATTGCGTTGAAATCTGCAAGGTAATTATCTACATTTTTATAAAGCTTTTCGTATCTGTGCGAATAGGTATGAACGGCAATTTTATGTCCGAGTTTATGCGCCTTGCCTATAAGATTCTGATATTCGGGAAATTGATTTGTAACAAAAAAGGTTGCTTTTACATTATAGCTTTCAAGAATTCCGAGCAGCTTATCGGTATACGGTCCCGGGCCGTCGTCAAAGGTGAGGTATATTACCGAGCTTGACTTAGGTTGTCCGTCCTTTGGGAGCTCATAAACCATTACTGTACGCTTTACTGATTTTTTGTTTCCCTTTTTATCGGTCGCTGAATATGTAAGGGTATATGTGCCGACCTTTGAGGAATCTACCGCGCCTGTAACCGAAACCTTATCGGTCATTTTTCCGTCGCAATTATCGGTTGCAGAATATCCCGGGTCCTTAAACTTTGCACCCTTGCGCACGAACACCATATTTGACCCGCTAAGCGTAATTTTGGGCGGTGTGGTATCTTTTATAAATTCGACCTTAACTGTTCGCTCTGTTTTATTTCCCGATTTATCGCTGACCGAAAGCGTTACACTGTCGGCGCTGTCTTGTCGCTCTATACTTTCGGTTAAATCGCCGTCTACGCTATCCTTTGCTGAATACTTTACGGGGAAAACGGTTGTCCCCTCATAAACGGTGATTTTTTCGGGTGCAGTGATTTCGGGCGGGGTGGTATCGACGATATTAACGGTACGAACAAGCGTCTTGGTTTTATCGTCTTTTTGAGCTACATATGTGATTTTATATGTGCCGAGCTTTTTGGTATCAACCGTTCCGTCAGTTTCGTATTCTATTTCTTTATAACCCATAAGCTCACTGCCGTAGAATGCGGTGCAGCCTTTGTCTTCAAATTCGCTTCCTATCTCAAGGGAAAGCTCTTCTTCCCCTATCATAGAGAGAGTGACACCGCTTTCAAGCGAGCCGTCAAAGAGCGAAATTGCCGCCGCTGAGCTAAGGGTTAGTAAAATTATAAAAACTGATATAACAATCCTTTTAAACACAGAAAAATCTCCCAAACCATATTCTATATACTATAATATAACACTTTTTAAATTTTGTAAATGAGCAAAGATATAGAAATTTTTGCCTTTTTGCAAGATATGTTATATTGACTTTAACAATGCCTGATGATAAAATTTAGATAATATTGAAAAGAGGATGTAGTATGACCAAGATATATATGGTGCGACACGGTGAAAGTGCAGCAAATTTTCAAAGAATTTACACGGGCAGAAGCGATTTTCCGCTTACCGAAAAAGGTCTTTTGCAGGCGCGTATGGCGGGAGAATATTTAAAGGATAAAGGCGTTGATTTTGTATACGCAAGCCCGCTTAAAAGAGCATATAATACGGGCGAAGCGATTGCTACTGCCTGCGGCGCTGATATAAAAGCCGTAGACGGACTTATGGAGATAAACGCAGGAAAATGGGAAGGCAAGAAATTTGACGACCTTGTCACGCTCTACCCCGAAAGCTACAATCATTTCTGGCGCGAGGATATAGGAAAATGTGTACCCGACGGTGGC
This sequence comes from Acutalibacteraceae bacterium, assembly GCA_045590515.1. Classification (GTDB taxonomy): domain Bacteria; phylum Bacillota; class Clostridia; order Oscillospirales; family Acutalibacteraceae; genus SIG589. The sequence goes on along the minus strand of JAZNRD010000004.1, from coordinate 50,668 downwards.
GAGGCTGTTAAAGACCTATATAGCCGCGTTGTTGAAACTTTTGAAAAGATAAAAAGAGAAAATAAGGGTAAAACCGTTGTGCTTGCCACACACGCAACACCTATCCGCGCTATCGGCGCTTACCTTTCGGGCATTAGTGCAGAAAATCTTAAAAACATACGCTGGGCATCAAACGCATCCATTACATACGCCGCATTTGATGATAACGGCGCACTTTGCGAATTTAATTATGACTACTACGGTCATTTGGGTAACAATGTTACGGGTCTTCCGTCAAATGTATAAATATGAAAGCTGTCAATTTTTACAATTGGCAGTTTTTTCTTTACAAGATTCAGATTAAATGCTATAATCAAAGTGCGACACAACGAAATACGGGCAAACTATAAGGGAAGTGTTTTTATTTTTGGCAAAAACACATTCTCTTATTTCGCTTTCTCTTGTAGTTTGTCGAAAGTTGTGTCGCAGCAATCGGAGTTATGTGTTTTTCGTGCGCAGGCTCTGCTTGCGCACTTTTTTATTTTGGAGGGCGAAAAATGTTATATATTACCTAATGATTTTTATTTACAGAAAATCAAAAATATGGTAAAATAATAAAAGTATATATTAGGAGCTGGTAGCTTGAAAAAAATAATTTCTATTCTCATTTCTGCAATATGCATTATCGGTCTGCTTACCCCCGCTATGACGGCTTCTGCGGCGGGAGTTAAAATGCCGACGCTTTCTTATAACGCTCATGTATCAGATATTGGTTGGACAAAATATGTTTCCTACGAAAAAACTGCCGGCGTTACAAGCGGTAATAATCAGCTTGAGGCTATAAAGGTTTCAGTTTCCCCTCTTTATGACCTTGGCATAAAATATGCCGTTCACGTATCAGATATCGGCTGGACCAGCGAGGTTACAAACTGGCAGATGGCAGGTACAACAGGTAAATTCAAAAAGCTTGAAGCAATTTATATGTATCTTACCGGTAGCGATGCCGACAAGTTTGATATATGGTACCGCGTACACACCCGTGGCGTTGGCTGGAGCGGCTGGGCTAAAAACGGTGAAAAGGCAGGTTCGGTTGGAATTAACGGCACTCTTCAGGGCTACCAGATAAAGATTACAGAAAAAAACACCTTCTACCCTGTCAATAATTCTTCATATTTTACCGAAGCCTCGGGAGCTAAGTATTCTACACACGTTTCCGACATTGGTTGGATGAGCACTGTTCGTGACGGCGCAACCTCGGGTAAGATTGCAGGAAGTCATCAGATTGAGGCTATTAAATTAAGCTCTAATATTTCGGGCGTTGGAATTGGTTACAATGTGTATAATTCCAAATATGGCTGGTCGGGCGAAAAGTTTAACGGACAGACCGCCGGTACTGTTGGAAAAGCGAGAAAGCTTGAAGCTTTTTATGCTTACATATTTGGTAAAAACAGTTCGAAATACAAGGTTGTTTACCGTGGATATGTTAAGGACTATGGTTGGACCGGATGGACCGAAGGCGCAAAAAGCTGTGGCACTAAGGGTACGAACAAGCCTCTTCAGGCTATTGAGGTTAAAATTGTTCTAAAGAGCGAAAGCCTTGGTGATGGCTCTTCCGCACTTGGAAATGAGGTTGGAATTAAAACAAAAACCCACCTCTCCGGCGGCAAGTGGCAAACCTATGTTCCCGACGGCTATACTTCGGGCGTTATAGGTGGCAATAATAAGCTTGACGCCATAAGCATGTATGTAAATAAGGTTAGCGGTGTTAGTATTGGTTACGCTGCTTATACAAACGGCAAGGGTTGGTCGGCAGAGCGATTTAACGGACAGACCGCCGGCGCAACCGGCAGCAAAAATTCTATCTCTGCAATGTATGCTTACATTTTTGGCAAAAATGCATCACAATATGAGCTTTGGTACCGCGTTTATTTAAAGGAAGCCGGTTGGCTGGGCTGGACAAAGGGCGGTACTACGGGTACCACCGAAAAGGGATATAACATTCAAGCGGTTGAGGCTAAGCTTGTTAAAAAAGGCACATTCAAACCCAATAACACTATGCCCGTAAAATATCCCACCGATAACGCGGATACAGGAATCAGCTATTCTGTTTCTTCGGTTTCGGGCAAGTGGACATCTGCTGTCAGCGGCGGAACAGAGCTTTCATCATCAAACGGAAAAGGCGTTAACGGACTTAAAATCAGTGTAACCGGCGGCACAAACAAGGATATATACTACACTACGCATATTTCTGATGTCGGTTGGGTAAGAGGAACCGAGGGCGGAAATATCAGCGGCACTGTCGACAAGCGCACGGTTGAGGCTATTAAGATTAAGCTTGCAAATTCGCTAAGTAAAACGCATAAGGTCTATTACCGTGCATATGTCAGCGGCAAGGGCTGGACCGGTTGGGCAACAAATTTCTCTGCTTGCGGCAGTACGGGACTTGCAAAGCCTATGCTTAAGCTTGAAATAAGACTTATCAAAAACGGTGACGATTCTGCACCTAAGACGGGTAATTCACTGTTTAAGCCGGGTGCAGCGGTTGCAAAAAAAGTAAGCTTTGCGATTGATGCAGGTCACGGCGGCAACGACCCCGGCGCTACAGGCTCTGACGGACGCTATGAAATGAACGATACCATAAAGGTTGCAGAAGAGGTTGTAAGAATACTAAAAGCGCAAGGACAGGACGCATATATTCTTGACCGTAATTTAAAGGCCGAGGACCGTCCGAAAGCGGCAAATAAAAATGATGCTGATTTCCTTGTATCTATTCACCGCGATGGAAGCGAATCAAAGAGCGCAAAGGGTATTTCACTCTTTGTTCACGACCCATCACATAAGCAGCGAAAATTAGAGCCGCAAAAAGAATACGCTCCCGCTGAGCAGGGCGATAAGCATACACTTGATAAGACGCTTGCGACAAAGCTTAAAAGTGAGCTTGTTGCAGTTGGCGGTTTGAGTTTTAGAGATATTTACTACGGCTCTGCCGTTCCTCCCACATATCAGGACTATTACATAAACCGTCTTGCCAATATGCCAAGCTGCCTTGTTGAGCTTGGATTTATTACAAACAGTGCCGACAACAAAGCATTTGATAAAAACTATAAAGCATATGCAAAGGCTATTGCAAAGGCGCTTATTGAAACCGCAGGACTTAAATTTAAGTAAAAAAATAACCTCCGTGTTTAAAACACGGAGGTTTATTTTATTCAGCCCAGAAGACTGTGTTTGTAAGTGTAACGGCGGAAAGATAACCGTCAAAGAAGAAGAATTTTAGGTTTACATCGCCGAGTGTGCAGGACATTAGCTCTCCCCCGTCAACTGCGCCGGGCAAGAAATAAAGCTGGTCGGCGGTTGGGGTGGACATAGTGAACTTTGCCTCTAACTTCGCCTCAACATCGCTTTGCGTTGTGTTGTGGGCAAGGTCGAGTCCAAAGGCGGTGCCGCCCGTTATGGCGATAACCGAAATTCCGTCACCCTCGCGCGCTTTTTCATAGTAGAATGAGTGCTGACCGTTTGAAAGGTTAACGGCGGTCTGTCCCTCTGTTTTATAGAGCTTTAAATCCTCGTTATTTTGCTCGGTTGCAGCAAGCTCGTAATCGTTTATTGCATCTTGTGGGGCGGTGCCAAGCTTTACACGAAGCTCAGGCACTTCACCCTTGGCAGCGTAATCGTCAATAGTGGTCTTGTTGCCGCCGTCGGCATCCGTATTCTTTCCGCATGCTGAGAATGAAAGACACAAGCACAGGCAAAGTAAAACACAAAGTATTTTTTTCATTTTACTTTCCTCCCTTTGAAGAGATTTCTTTTAAGAGATTTTGGCGTAAATCCCACAAATCCTGCGACAAGTCAACATAGTAGGTGTGCGGTTTTTCAAAACGCTTAACCTCTTCCCACATTGCATCAACCTGACTGCGACAGTAGGAGGCTATATCGTTAACAGACGGGCTTACATATACCTGTTTTCCCTTTTCCATAACCTTTACCTGCAGCTTTTTGGCCGTAAAGTTAGTTACGGTCTTGCGTTTCCAGGTGTGTACGGGGTCAAAAATTTCGTAAGGCTTGCTATCGTCAATTTTTTCATAGTTCATTGTGATAACATCGGCTATCGCCTTGCCTGTTTCGTTATCGTAAAGACGCCACGGAATTTTAATTCCGGGGAGAGTTATTTTTGCGATATTTTCGCTTACCTTAATTTTAGGAATAACCTCTCCGTTCTTTTCGACAGCGGCAAGCTTATAAACTCCGCCGAACACAGCCTCGCTCGAGGCGGTAATAAGGCGCTCGCCCACGCCGTAGCTGTCAACCTTTGCGCCCTGCATCTGCATATCACGGATAAGATACTCGTCAAGTGAGTTTGAAACGACAATTTTACAATCGCGGTAGCCTGCATCGTCGAGCATCTTGCGGCATTTCTTGGTAAGGTAGGTTATATCACCGCTATCAATTCTGATTCCTACAGGACGAACGCCAAGCGGTTTTAAAACCTCGTCAAATACGCGTATAGCGTTCGGAACGCCCGACTTGAGTACATTGTAGGTATCTACGAGCAAAACGCAAGAGCGCGGATATTTTTCGGCATATGTGCGGAACGCTTCATACTCGCTATCGAAAAGCTGAATCCAGCTATGAGCCATTGTGCCCGACGGCACAACCGAGAAATCCTTTGCGGATTTTACACAAGAGGTTCCCGTACAGCCGCCAATGATAGCGGCGCGTGCACCGTAAATTGCGGCATCATAGCTGTGGGCGCGGCGAGCGCCAAACTCCATTACTGCGCGTCCGTCTGCGGCGCGAACTATACGGTTTGCCTTGGTAGCTATAAGCGACTGATGATTTATTGTAAGCAGCACCATTGTTTCAACGAGGAAAGCCTGGAGAGCCGGACCGCGTACGGTAACTATCGGCTCGTGCGGGAAAATTGGTGTACCCTCGGGTACTGCCCAAACGTCACACTCAAACTTAAAGTCGCGCAGATAGTTGAGATATTCCTCACAGAAGAGATTCAGCGAGCGAAGATACTCAATATCGTCCTCTGAAAAAGAAAGATTATTAAAGTATTCTATAAGCTGTTCAAGTCCCGCCATAATTGCGAAGCCGCCATTATCGGGTACGCGGCGGAAGAACATATCGAAATAGACGGTAGTGTCGCGGTATTCACTATCGAAAAAGCCGTTCGACATTGTCATTTCATAAAGGTCCAGTAACATTGAAAGGTCTTTGCGCATAAAATTACTTCCTTTTATTGGTTTTTTATTATAATACTGCTAAATTTGGCAGTTGTCAAATAAAAACGCACACTAAACTGAAGTGTGCGCAATTTAACGAGCAAACAACTCTAAAAGTTGTTCGGATTTATTTTTTTCAAGCTGTGCATCATCAATAGAAACATTTATGCACTGCGTACATTCTCCTTTATCATTTAAGGAAATCTCTCGTAATATACATTTATTTTTCTTTTGATATAAGCAGAATATATTTTCACAAATCAATCTAATCACCAATTTCATTTTAGCATATACATATCGAAAGTGCAACCACTTTTGGTTATATATTTATAACCACTTTTTGAGCATAATATTTATAGGTGATAAAAATGTTTAAGATTGATAAAAAATTAAAAAACGCAAATGTTGCCCGCACAATTCGCTTTACGGAGCCGCTTTTTGAGCGTCTTTGTGAGGTTGCAAGCAAAAACGGTATATCCTTTAATATGCTTGTCCTTCAATGCTGTAACTACGCACTTGATAATCAGGAAGAGGAAAGCAAATAGTTTGGGATAAACTGTGTTTGTCCAATGCTAATTATTCAAAAAAAGCCTACCCGTTTGGGTAGGCTTTTTACTTTAATACATTCCGCCGCCTGCGGCTGCTGCGGCAGCGTTTGCTGCGGCTGCTACTGCGGGGTCTTCTTTTTTATCGGTAACGAGTGACTCGGTTGTGAGCACCATTGATGCTACCGATGCGGCGTTCTGGAGTGCAGAACGGGTAACCTTGGTCGGGTCTACTATTCCTGCTGTGAGCATATCGGTATATTCCTCATTATATGCGTCAAAGCCGTAGTTTACCTTGCCCGAGGTTAAAATCTTATCAATAATTACGCTGCCCTCAAGACCTGCGTTAGCGGCAATCTGACGAACGGGTGCCTCTAAGGATTTAAGAACGATGCATACGCCTGTCTTTTCGTCGCCCATAGTTTCCTCTGCGAGAGCCTTTACAGCGGGGATAGCGTTGATAAGTGCAACACCGCCGCCTGCTACGATGCCCTCTTCAACGGCTGCCTTAGTTGCGGCGAGAGCATCCTCAATACGAAGCTTCTTTTCCTTCATTTCGATTTCGGTTGCGGCACCAACCTTGATTACTGCTACACCGCCTGCGAGCTTAGCAAGACGCTCCTGGAGCTTCTCGCGGTCAAAGTCGGAGGTTGTGGTTTCAATCTGGTTGCGAATCTGTGCAACGCGTGCTGTAATCTGCTCCTTATCACCTGCACCGTCGATAATGATGGTGTTTTCCTTGCCGATTTTAACCTGGCGAGCGGTACCGAGCATATCAACGGTTGCATTTTTAAGCTCAAGTCCTAACTCCTCGGTTATGACCTGGCCGCCTGTGAGGATTGCGATATCCTGCAGCATTTCTTTTCTGCGGTCGCCAAAGCCGGGAGCCTTAACGCCTACGCAGGTAAAGGTTCCGCGAAGCTTATTAACGATAATGGTTGAGAGTGCTTCGCCCTCAATATCCTCGGCGATTATTACAAGCTTTCTGCCAGCCTGAACGAGCTGTTCAAGAAGCGGTAAAATTTCCTGAATGTTGGAAATCTTCTTATCGGTTATAAGAATGAGCGGCTCGTCAATTATAGCCTCCATCTTATCTGTGTCGGTAGCCATATAGGGTGTGATATAGCCGCGGTCAAACTGCATACCCTCTACAACCTCTGAATAGGTTTCTGCAGTCTTGGACTCCTCAACAGTGATAACGCCGTCAGCCGATACCTTTTCCATAGCCTCGGCTATGAGATTACCAATAACCTCGTCACCTGCAGAAATGGTTGCAACACGGGCAATATCGTGACTGCCACTAACCTTCTGAGAGTTGGAAACAACAGTGTTTACTGCGGTCTCGACAGCGCGTGCTATTCCCTTTTTAACAACCATCGGATTTGCGCCTGCGGCAACATTCTTCATACCCTCGCAAACGAGAGCCTGTGCCAAAACGGTAGCGGTTGTGGTGCCGTCACCTGCGGCATCGTTAGTCTTAACAGATACCTCTTTTACAAGCTGTGCGCCCATATTTTCAAACGGGTCGTCAAGCTCTATTTCCTTAGCGATGGTAACACCGTCGTTTGTAATGAGCGGTGCGCCGAATTTCTTATCAAGTACAACATTTCTGCCCTTAGGACCTAAGGTTACCTTTACGGCGTTTGCAAGCTGGTCAACACCCGACTGTAAAGCCTTTCTTGCTGCCTCGCCGAAAATAATTTCTTTAGACATAAGTTTTCCTCCTATTCAACAATAGCCAAAATATCAGACTGACGGATTATGCTGTATTCTTCGCCGTCTACCTTTACCTCAGTACCGGAATACTTTGCGGTAAGCACGCGGTCACCGACCTTTACGTACATCTTTACCTCATTACCGTCAACCATTCCACCGGGACCTACGGCTACGATTTCCATAACCTGCGGTTTTTCCTGTGCGGCGGCGGTAAGAATAAGACCGCTCTTGGTAGTTTCCTCTGCCTTTACGGACTTGACAACAACTCTGTCAGCCAAAGGTTTAATAGTCATATAAATGCCTCCTATATAAACATTGATTTTCTCTTTTTAGCACTCTGAGCTTTAGAGTGCTAATTTATATTTTAAACACTTATGTGCTAAAATGCAATACCTTTTTGGAAATTTTTTGTAACAAAAATTTATATAATTTGTTAAGACACGACACTTTCTGCTGTTTCAGACTCGAACCTTTCAAAAACACCGCGAGGAAGCACGAATTTTACCGCACCCTTTAAAAGCTCATAACAGACCGATTTTTTGTGAACAATCTCGCCGTCGAAGCTTACCGGCTCCGGTTTTTCGCACTCAATCTTCATTTTTTTACATTCACCTAAATGGCAAAACGGAAAATGCTCGTGCTGGCCTTTTTCATACATTTTTATAAATTTAAGTATTTTGAGCTTAGAGATTTTTTCAACAATAAGCCAATTAAGCTTGCCGTCCATTGGGTTTGCGCTTGGTGCGCTTTTATAACCGCCGCCGTAAACGGGGCCGTTTGCACAAACGGCAAAAAGACAGTCGTATGTACCGATGAGCTTATCGTCAACCCATACCTTAGCCTTTTGACCAAGCTTACCCAAAAAGACCTTGACAATAGCAAGCTTATACGCAAGGCTTCCCGATACAAGCGGAATACGCTTAAAATAACGCATATTATCCGCAACTACTGCATCCATACCAAGATTGCAAAGATTCATACAATAACCGTCATCGGTCTTAATAGCATCCATTGGAAGTGCTTTGCCCTCAATCTGTGCGGCAATGTCTAAGAAATCTTGGTTAGGTCCGAAAAATTTAAGAAAATCATTTCCCGAGCCGCAAGGTATAACACCAAAACTCACACACGAATATCCGCAAGCGCCGTTTAAAACCTCATAAAACGTGCCATCTCCGCCGCATGCAAAGAGTGTTACCTCCTCGCCGCGCTCTGCGATTTCACGCGCACGAAGCTTTGCATCACCCGCCGCCTTGGTTACGATAATCTCATAATCCTGTCTGTCTTTAAAATAACTTTTTATTGCGGGGATAAGCGTTTCGGGTCCTTTGCCCTTTCCTGCCGTGGGGTTGATAAAAAATACATACCTCATTTTAATTATCCTCTTTTTTAGCCTTTAAAATACATATAAAACTGACATTTTATCATTCCGTTATAAAGCTTACGGCGCTTATCTGCCGTTCTGCCGAAATGCTGTTCAAACTCATCGTGCGGACTGATTATGCCGTATTTCTTGCCTGCTATCTTGGGTAAACGCTCACCTAAAATGCCGTAGAGGTCTTCCGCCTCTTTTATATCAAGCAAACGCTCGCCATACGGCGGATTTGTGATTACCGAGCAGCGCTCATCGGGCAACGTAAACTCCCTTACATCACGCACGGCGGCCTTAACATATTTCAAAACACCTGCTTTTTTAGCATTTTGCATTGTAAGCTCGACAGCGCGTGGGTCAATATCGAACCCTTGCGCGCTGAAATCGACATTATGCAAGATACTGTCCATTGCGCGAGTGCGTTCCTCCTGCCAGACGGTGCGCGGTAAAAACGAAAAGCGCTCAGCCGCGAAAAAGCGTTTAAGTCCGGGGGCGGTTTTGGTCGCCATTAAAGCTGCCTCAATAAGCACGGTGCCCGAACCGCAGAACGGGTCATAAAGCTGGGTATCGGGGAAAATGCGGATAAGGTCGCACATCGAGGCGGCAAGCGTTTCCTTTATAGGTGCATCGTTTCCAAGCTTGCGATAGCCGCGTTTATGAAGTCCCTCGCCCGAGGTATCGAGCATGACCGATACAGTATCCTTTAAAATTGAAAAACGGATTTTATACTCGGCTCCCGTTTCGGAAAACCATTCGCATCCGTATTTAGTTTTAAGTCTTTCAACAACCGCTTTTTTGATAATCGACTGGCAATCCGGTATACTGAAAAGTTTAGAATTAAGGCTCCAGCCTGTTACAGGGAAGCAATCGTCCTTGCCTATAAAGCGCTCCCATTCGAGCGCTCTAACGCCACAAAACAGTTCTTCAAAGCTTGTAGCAACAAATTCTCCAACACGGATTAGCACGCGCTCTGCAAAGCGGCTGCAAATATTAACGCGGGCTAACATATTGCCGTCACCTATGAAATTTACCCTGCCGTTTTCGGCTATAACACCCTCGGCACCCATACGGCGAAGCTCATCAGCTAAGATACCCTCGTTTCCGAAAAGCGCGATAGCAGTCAAATTATATTTTTCCATACTACTCCTAAAAAAGCGGCAGGTATTTTTGTGCGCCTGCCGCTTTATTTTTTATTTATCTTTGTGAGCCGCGACGCGGTCGTCTTGTATCGGCGTTTTTGCGTTTAAGGTCAGAAAACTTGTCGTCACTCTGCTGCTTAAAGCGACTCATCATATCCTCAAAAGAGCCAGACTCCTCGCGTTTTGCAGTCCAGACAAAAGAATTATCGGGCTTGGGCGGTGCTTTTGGCTTGCGCTCAGGTCTTTTTTGCTCCTGTGCGCGCTTGATGCTGAGGCTGATTTTACCCTCTTCCCCAACATTGAGCACCTTCATTTTTACGGTGTCACCCTCTTTGACAAACTCACGAATGTCACTTACATAGCTTTGGGCAACCTCCGAAATATGTACCATTCCTGTCTGGTTGTCACCAAGGTCAACAAACACACCAAAATTGGTTATACCCGTAACCTTTCCCTCTACAATTTCTCCCACGGTCAGCTGCATTGAAACTTTTGCTCCTCCTTAAATTCGCCCTCATTTAAACCGACTAATTGCCGGAAATATCCTCAAAAATCTGTTCGTCCGCATAGACAAAACCAAGGCGTTCTCTTGCGGCTTTTTCTATAATCTCCGCCTCTGTTCCATCCTCTAATAAATGCTCAAGCTCTGCTATTTGCTGTGACATTATATTTTTCTGCTCTTCAAGTGCCGCGTATTCTTTTTTCTGGGCAATAAGCTGATACTGTAAATCGCCCAATGAATAGAGCAGGTAAACCGAAACCGCAAGCAGCAGCAATCGCTGTATAACGCTATGCTTTTTGTTTCTTTTTTTCGTCATTATAATCTTCCCTAATATATAATTATATTATTCTATATTCTTTCTATTGAGTAGATTATACAACAACTGTTTTATGCGTTTCAAGCCTTTTTTTGAAAGTTTCATAAACTTTTTATAAAGTTCGGTAATTTTGCGGTAAATTGAGCCTAAAAACGTCGATGAAATAAGTGATATTTTCAAAAAAATCTTACGCGCAAACCTAAAAACCGACAAAAGTATTTTTAAAAAGATTTTTGAAAACAAAATTCGCCACACAAAAAAGCCCAAAGCCTCTCCTAAAAACGCAAATCCGCGCGGCTGTCCTTTGGTCCGAAGCATAAAAAAGCAAAAGGTAATTAGCGCGCAAAAAAGGCAGTAAAACAAATCCGAAACGGCAACGGCAAAGGTTTTAGGTCGTACCGTTAGTCTTACCGCTTTTAAAATATCATACAAAAAGGAAAAAATGAGGCCGAGAGCTACTGACAGCAAAAAGGTTATAGTTTGGTCGAGGTTACTTATTTCCCACATTATTTAAATATTCTGCCCCACATAGAGCCTTTCGCTCGGTCATCGTTATAGGCTGCCGCATATATTTTTCCGTCGACCGAAAAATCGCCCGTTTCGCGATTAAAGCCCGATATATGCAGTCCCTCCCCTTTTACCGTCAGTCCTCCCATAACGGTTTTAAGAACAATTACATTTTCGTCAAAGCTTTCTACCTCGCACACGCCGCTAAGCGACAGTTTTTTTCGGTTTTCCATTATAAAGCTGTGTGTTCCGCCGTAAATTTCTTCAGACATAATAATCCCCCTTGCTCTCATTTTATGAAAACAAGGGGTTTTAATATTACTATATTATCTTATACATAAGTGCGGCATCGTCCTTACGGACAACCTCACACACCTCAAGCACCTCTACACAGACAGTTCTGCCTGCAAAGGCAATCTCTATTCTGTCGCCTACCTTAACATCGTACGATGCACGCGCGGGCTTACCGTTGACCGATACGCGTCCTGCGTCACATGCTTCGTTAGCGACGGTACGGCGTTTAATAAGGCGTGAAACCTTTAAATATTTATCAAGTCGCATAATCTACCTCAAAAAAGCAAAAGCAAAAAACAAAAGCCGCATAAAGCGGCTTTTGAATTAAAGCTTTATTACTTCGCAATAGCGTCCTTGAAAGCCTTACCAGCCTTGAATACGGGAGCCTTGGAAGCCGCAATCTTGATGGTTTCCTTGGTCTGCGGATTGATACCGGTGCGAGCGCTGCGCTCACGAACCTCAAATGTACCAAAACCAACGAGAGCAACCTTGTCGCCCTTCTTTAAAGATTCTTCAACTGTGCCTACGAATGCTGCGAGAGCTGCGTCTGCGTCCTTCTTGGAAAGACCAGCCTTCTCTGCGATTGCTGCAACTAATTCTGTCTTGTTCATTGTTTTTTACCTCCAAAATTATTTGACATTCCGTCAAACTATTAACTTGAAATTCGTGGTGTTATCCACTACTTAATAATTTACCACACTTTTAGCCGAAAATCAAGGATAAATATATAATTTTTCCCTAAAATAAGGCAAAAGTGCAAAAAATTTGGTCATTTTTACGAGTTTAGCGGACAAATTTTAATTTTTTAAACAACTTTAAGAGTTTTTCGCCCTTAGGGAAGGCTAAAACATCCTCTTCACTAAAGGTGCGAAGGGCTATTAAAGCCGCTAAATAAACGATACAGGCCGCGCCGATTGCGAGGACGGTGTTTATTGTTCCTTCACCCAAAACGAAGGATACGGCATATGCCGCGGCGCCGCAAGCGGCGGCGGATATGAGCGGTTTTATAAGCGTGGACATAAAGTTCGGAACAACGCCCGAGTGCTTTATAAGGCTTAGAAGATTTGCTATAAAGATATAAGCAAAGCAGCAAAGTGTGCCTATGGGTGCGCCGTGAACATTGATTTCGGGTATGCCGACAAGCACAAAGTTTACTATGATTTTTATAACCGCGCCGACCGCTATATTACGGACGGGGATATTTTGTTTGCCTATTGCCTGAAGCATACTTGTCATCGGAGCAGAGATGCCCGCAAAGATAGCGGCAATTCCAAACACGGCAAGCATAGGTGCGCCGATTTCAACCGACGGAACGGTGCCGTAGAGCAGGTCCATAATGGGCGCCGAAAGCACAGCCATTCCTATTCCGGCGGGAATTGCTATGAGGGCGGTAAACTTTATTATAGATTCAATATTTTTCTTGATTTCGAGTTTATTTTCCCTATCCTTAGTCCAGACCGACGCAAGCACCGGAAGCGCGCTAACGCCCAAAACTGAGGAAATTGTGGGCACAAGATTATATATTGTGAACGCGGTACCGCGTACTCCGTAAAGGAAGGTAGGTATTGCGGCATCGGTAAGTGTTTCCTTTGCACTTGCGTTATATGCCGCAATAGCACTCGAATACATATCACGGATAAGCTCTGACGAGGATTCCATAACACGATTAAGCTGCCATTTTACCATTGTAACGTCGATAAGGCTTGCAACATTGGTTGCAAGCGAGGTTAAAATTACGGGGACGGCTATGGGCACTAAAATTCGAAGCAATGCACGCTGGGAACGGGGCTCGGGCGACTGCTCTAACTCTTCTTTTGTTATACCGTCGCCGCTTATGCGGAAGCGAAGGTAAAGGAAAAGTGCACCAAGCACGGTGCCTATTGTAACACCTGCGATTGCTCCTGCCGCCGCGAAAGCGACATTGCCGCTGTATTTCATAATTATTGCGGCTATGGTGTAACCGAACAGCAGCTTGCACGATGCCTCTATAACATCGGAAAATGCTGTCGGGTACATATTTCTGAGTCCCTCAAAATATCCGCGGTAGGTGGACATTACGCAGCAGAAAAGAAGCGACGGAGCGATTGCTATAATGCTGTAAATTGAGCCGCCCGTTTTATCGGTAAGATTTACAAACGGGAAGGATAATATAAGCATAATGGCAAGTCCGATAAAGCCCGTTACAAGAAACGCTCTTTTAGTAAGCGTAAGTATCGCGCGGACATCGCGGTAGCGTTTTTCGGCGGTCGCCTCCGCAACCATACGCGAAACGGCTATGGGAAGTCCCGCCATTGAAAGACTGTAAATCGGCGTAAAAAGCTCATAGGCTGAGGTGAAATAGCCAAAGCCAAGCTCGCCCATAACATCGTTTAGCGGAATTTTGAATATTGCGCCGATTATTTTAGAGATTGCGGTTGAGATAATAAGTATTATTGCGCCGTATTCAAAGGTTTGTGTTTTTCTTTTAGTCATATTTTACACCTTTAATTTTTTTGCACCCTCGAGCAAGAGCACGGCAAGGTCGAATTTTTCGTTATCATTCATATCGCGGTAGCAGGTAGATGCATCCTCACCCGCGTCGTCGGAAATGCGACGAAGTGAGAAAAATGGAGTATTAGTGATATGGCAAACCGAGGCAATAGCGGCGGTTTCCATATCACAGCTTATAGCACCGTAGGTTTCTTTAAGCATATCACGAAGTGCACTGTCACAAACGAAACAGTCACCCGTTACCATAGGACCACATGTAGCCGACGGATAGATATTTGAAAAATGCTTTACAAGTGAACTGTTAGCCTTATAAGTATTTTCCTGTGACGGTTTTACTCCCTTTTTATAGCCGAGCGGAGTTAAATCAAAATCGTGCTCTGAAAAGGCAGTACCTATTGCGAGTGAGCCACGCGCGACACCGCTTATTCCGCCCGAAAGACCGGTATTAAGCAAAATATTGCAACCGCTGTCTATAAGATGCATTGCGGCGGTTGCGGCGTTTACCTTACCTATTCCGCAGCATACGGTGCGAATAGTTACAGCATCGTCACCCGTACCGAAAGAGAAGTTATGCCCCTCTCTTCCAAAAAACTCTTCATATTCTCCGCCCATTTGTGAAATAGGCGCGTACTCCATATCGTCAGCTATTATAATTCCTATTTTAAGCATTTAATCACCAAACCTAAAAAGACGGCAAGAATATTGCCGTCTTTAAATTTATACCTCTTCCGTTTCAGAGCCCTTTATAAAGCTTTCGCCGCAAGCGTAGCAAAAATGTGCTTCGCGAACATTAGCGGCACCGCAATTAACACAGAACTTTTTGCCCTGAGCCTTTAAAATCTCGTCCTTGGCGGCTTCTATTTCAGCCTCACGCGCACGGATTTCTTTGGTCTTTATTTTGGCACCCTCGGGTATATCCGTACCGTTTTCAACGGCGTCAATCACAAGTTTACCCAAAAGCTCATACTCTTTAGAAAGCTTGGAGTTCATTGATGCAACATCAAATTTCTGACGCTGAACAGAAACAACCTCACTTGTTTTTTTATAGGCGACATCAAACGCGCCTTTGGCTTTATTTAAAGCATCCTCGAAGAATTCCATAATATCAATCCTTTCTTTATTTAGAATACCATACAAATATGAATAATTCAAGAACTACTCATATTTGCCGCCGCGTATGAACTCACGCAACAGCGAGTCTTGCGGAACAAGCTCTTCCTCTATCCCCTCAAATTTCATAAGACCGTTTTTTGTGTTCTCTATATAATAATAGTCCTCTGTATCGGGGCTAATCTCTGAAAACAGTCCTAAAACTCGGTCGCGGAAAACACACGGCTCATAGCGGTGCAGCGTTGTTATCTGGCGGTCGGCGGTGGGTTTAAAGCAATATAGATATTTTTCTTCACCCTTTATCACGCTTTCCCACATTAAAAATGTTTCGGTTGGCGAGGTGCCGCGATAAATATCGTCGCGCGACATTCTTCTTATCAGTCGCATCTGACGGCTTGATAGCACCACACTGCCGTTTTCGTCACAAACCGACTCATTAACGCTTATATAAACCTTAAAAAGTTTATCTGCAGGTAAATTTTCAGTAAGCAAGGGATTAAGCGCATGCAGTCCCTCTACTATCAGCATTTCGCCGTCATGTGCGGTTACGGTATGACGCTTGTCACTACGCTTACGAAGCAGAAAATCAAACCGCGGAAGCTCACATTCGCCAACTTCTAAGAGCGTAGAAAAGCAACGCTTAATTTCGGGAATATCGAGCGAATGAACCGTTTCGAAATCGGGCTTACCCTCGCTGTCAAGCGGAGCTTGGTCAGAGCTCAGATAAAAGTCATCCAAAGAAACCACGAAGGTGTTTATACCACTCTCGCGCAGATAGTCGCGCAAAATGTGGGCGGTCGTGGTCTTGCCCGAGCCAGACGGTCCTGCTATCATTATAAGCTTTTTGTTTCCTTTTTGTACTTCTTCTGCAAGTTCACGTATTTCGCCGTGATAGCGTTCCTCGCACGAAAGGATAAAATCCTTTGCGCCGTTCTTTATGCTACTGTTTATCTCTTTAACGGTAGGTTTCATAAAAGCTGTTTACCCTCGCCTTTCTGGTCAATAATTCGTCAAAACGGGTTATATATTCATACGGATATTTAAAGTTAAAAATGCGCTCAATATAGTTTCCGCAAGGCTCTTTAAGCTTGGTAACAGCCGAAGCGCCGCACGCCAATATTGTATGCGTTTCGTCCATAATATAAACATTATAAAGACATTCTTTTCCCGATTTTGAATATCCGACATTTTCAAGGTTGCCGACGGTTTTGCTTTGTCTATACATATAGTACGGCAATATTTCGTTATCACTCAGACGCTCTCTCGCGGTGTTGACCATATAAAGCGCATCTGCGCCGGTATTAACCGAAACAGAGCCATCCGAAAGACTTGCCGCACGCTTCATGGCAAGCGAGTGAACCGTTACGCTTTCGGGGTCTAATTCTATAATTTTACTTAATGTATCATCAAAACTTGCAGGGGTATCACTCGGCAAGCCAGCGATAAGGTCCATATTTATATTATCAAACCCAATTTTACGCGCAAGGCGGAAAGCCTCCACCGTTTCGGCGGCTGTGTGGCGTCTGCCGATTGCCGCTAAGACATTATCGTTCATTGTTTGCGGATTTATACTTATGCGGTCTATGCCGTTTATCTTAATTGCTTTTAGTTTTTCTTCGGTTATGGTGTCGGGGCGACCGGCCTCAACCGTGAACTCGCGCAGATGTGACATATCAAAGCTTTCACGCACTGTCGAGAGCACCTTGTTCATTTGTTCCGCAGAAAGCGTTGTTGGTGTTCCGCCGCCCATATAAACAGTTTCAAGGCGAAGACCGTTTTGCTTTGCATATAAGCCAGTAGCCTTTATTTCCTCGCAAAGCAGTTCTACATACTGCGGAATGAGTTTTTTTGCGTGCTCGACAGAATGGGACACAAAAGAGCAATACGAGCAACGGCTTGGGCAAAACGGAATTGCGATATATAGACTAAAGGATTCGGGACGGGAAAGCGACACTATTCTTTCTTCGCTTATGCGGGTTTGCTTACAAAGTGACAGCTTTTTATCACTTACAAGCAGTTTTTCTTTAAAATAGTTATCACATTGCTCCTCGCCAAGTGACGAAAAAAGGCGCGAATAAAGCTTTGCAGGACGAACACCCGTAAGTATTCCCCAAGGCGCAGAATAGCCTGTAAGCTCGCAAAAGCAGTGATAAAGGCAGGTTGCGAGCTCGCGCTCGCAGGTGCTATCAAAATCGGGCGTATCTCCGTCTAATTCTACTTTGCGTTCCGCATATTTGCCGTCAAGGCTGAGTGAGGCAAAAAGGGTTACCCTTTCTCCCCTCTCTAAATAAGCGCACGCGGTTATATCGCCTGCTATATATTCTTGCGTTATTTCTATTTTTTCGAATGGTAAGAATATTCGGCAGAGCTTTTCAAGCTCATACCTAAAATCGTGATTTTTTATCCTTAAAATCATTGTTTTATTTCCTATAAAATGGATTGGTTTTTTCTTCAAAGCGAAGTGTTGTAGGCTCACCGTGGCCGCAGTATACCTTATAATCTCCCGAAAGAGAAAACAGCCTTGAAAGCGAGCGCTGCATAGCGTTCATATCACCTGTCGGAAAATCGGTTCTGCCTATACTGCCTGCAAAAAGGGTATCTCCGCTAAAAATAGAGTCCCCCATTATGTAACAGACCGAGCCTTCGGTATGACCGGGAGTGAGCATTACTTCGATTTTAATATCAGAAAGTTCAAGCTTATCGCCGTCGTTCACTTTAATATCGGCGGCGGTAGTTTTATGATAAAATCCGAAAAGCGCACCCATACTGTCGGTCGTAGAAAGAAGGCCACATTCGTCAAGTGCGGATATTATTACCTTGCCGCCGCAAGCCGCTTTAACATCACACACGCCTGCGACATGGTCAAAATGGCGGTGAGTAAGCAAAATATAAAATTCTTTGCCGTCGTTATCCTTTATGAACTCTGAAAGTGCAGGGCTTAGCACCGACGGGTCTATAACTATTGCGGCGTTTTGACTGCAGAACATATAACAGCAAGCACCGAGTGTCCCCTGCTCTTCACGCTTAATTTCCATTTATTTTCTCCAAGTATCAGTATCGAGGGTTATTGTAACGGGTCCGTCACAGCAAAGGTTTATTTTCATATCTGCACCGAAAACGCCCGTTTCTACCCTTTTTACGCCGTTTAGCTTTAGCTGCTCACAGTAGTATTCATAGAGGGCGTTGGCGCGCGTAGGCTCCATTGCCTCTATAAATGAGGGGCGATTTCCTTTTTTGGTATCCGCACACAGAGTAAAGTTTGAAACGACAAGCGCGCCGCCGTCAATATCAAGCAGTGATAAATTCATTTTATCATTTTCGTCACAGAATATGCGAAGGTTTGCGGTTTTGCGGGCAAGCAGCTCTGCCTCGGCTTCGCTGTCGTCCTCCCTAACGCCTAAAAGCACGCAGAAGCCGCGCTCTACTCTGCCAGAAAATTCTCCGTCTGCATAGACTTCGGCGCTGTCTACACGCTGAATAATTGCTTTCATTATTGCGTAATCCTTTCTACTGAGAAGACACCCTGCAGCTTGCCGAGTCGGGCGGTTATGCTTGAAAGGTGCTCTACACTTGCGGTTTTAAGCGTTACAACAACGACGCAGTTACCCGTTTTTGTACGACGGGCGTTAACGGCGTGCACCGTAACCTTCATATTGTAAAGTGCGGCGGTAACATCCATAAGCATACCGTCGCGGTCAACACCCGTAATCTGAAGTGTTGCGACAAAGCTTTCGCTCTCTGCGGCATTCCAATAGGCCGCAACCCAGCGCTCCGGTTCCTCGCTTTTAGCTATATCGCGTGGAACATTACAGCAATCACGCTTATGAATTGAAACACCGTGACCGCGTGTAATAAAGCCTATAATATCATCACCAGGTAGCGGAGAGCAACACATTGAAAACTTAATAAGGCAATTGTCAATACCCTCTACGACTACGCCGCTTGAAGATTTGCTCTTTCTCTGCGGTTTTACTATATCCTCAACTAAAACAGGCTTGGAAGCTTTTATAAGCTTGTTGTAGTCGTCCTTAATGCGAGGCATTATTTTAGAAAGCAGAAGTCCGCCGTAGCCGATTGCAGCATAAAAGTCGTCTTCACTGTTCAGTCGCTGTTTACGCGCAAGCTCAGCTACAAACGCACTCATTTCCTCTGCCGGTAATGTTATGCCGTTGCGGGAGAATTCACGTTCAACCTCGCTTCTGCCTGCTTCGATATTTTCAGTGCGGCGCTCTTTTTTGAACCAGCCGCGGATTTTTGCCTTTGCCTGATTTGTGACGGCAATTTTAAGCCAGTCACGGCTTGGTGCGTGGTTGGGCGAATTTGTAGTAATAATCTCAATAATTTCGCCTGTTTTTATAACGTGGTTAAGCGGAACAATTTTGCTGTCCACCTTGGCGCCCACCATTTTTATTCCGACTGCTGAATGGATTGCAAAGGCGAAGTCGATTATAGTTGAACCGCTTGGCAGGTTTATAACATCGCCGCGCGGAGTAACGGCAAAGACATCCTCTTGCGAGAGGTCGGTCTTTATGGTCTGGATAATATCGCCCGCATTTTCGTCGTCGCTCTGGGAATCGAGAATCTGTCTGACCCACGAAAGGCGCTCGTCAAGGCGTTTATCGGTTTTGCTTATTCCCTCTTTATATTTCCAGTGCGCCGCAATTCCGTATTCAGCGGTGTGGTGCATATCAAAGGTACGAATCTGAATCTCAAACGGGATACCCTCGCGGCTTATGACGGTGGTATGAAGCGACTGATACATATTAGGCTTGGGCATAGAAATATAGTCCTTAAACCTGTTAGGAATAGGACGGAACATATCGTGCATTATACCTAAAATATTGTAGCAATCGGCTATGCTGTCGGTGATTATACGGACGGCATAAACATCATAAATTTCGT
Source organism: Acutalibacteraceae bacterium (assembly GCA_045590515.1). Taxonomy (GTDB): domain Bacteria; phylum Bacillota; class Clostridia; order Oscillospirales; family Acutalibacteraceae; genus SIG589. The sequence continues at coordinate 30,571 of JAZNRD010000004.1, read as the reverse complement.
CAAAATCCTTGCCCTGAACATACATTTTGCGGTAGATTCCGTGAATGGATTTTACACGGCTTTCTATTGCGACATTTATATCGGGCAGGACCTCTTTTAAGTGATGCTCTATCTGTTCGCGGATTTTCTTTAAATTCTCTTCGCGCTCGGGCTTGCGGGCGGCTAAGAAGGTTTCAACCTCTGCATATGCTATGGGGTCAAGGTGCATAATTGCGAGGTCCTCAAGCTCCTCCTTAACTGCACGGATACCTAAGCGGTGAGCGATGGGTGCGTAAATTTCAAGTGTTTCGAGTGATTTTTCCCTCTGCTTATCCTCACGCATTGCGTCAAGGGTGCGCATATTGTGAAGTCGGTCGGCAAGCTTTATGATAATGACACGGATATCCTCGTTCATTGCCATAAACATTTTGCGGAGGTTTTCGTTCTGGAATTCTTCTTTTGAAGTAAACTGAATTTTGCCAAGCTTTGTAACACCTTCTACGAGGTTTGCGACGCTACTGCCGAATTTCTTTTCAATCTCCTCGTGGGTGATGGGCGTATCCTCTATTACATCGTGAAGCAGAGCCGCCTCTATACATTCGCTGTCCATACCCATTTTGGCGAGTATTATTGCAACCGAAAGCGGATGGACATAGTATTCCTCATGCGAAAAGCGGAACTGACCGCTATGAGCTTCAACACAAACCTCATACGCTTTTTCTATTTGGTTTAAATCGTAGCTATGATTTTGCTCACTGAGTACAGATACGAGTCTTTCATAGTCTTTTCTGTAGTTTTCGTTCATCAGTCTGCTTCACCTTCTTTCAGTCGGGTTAATATATCGGAGCTTTCAAAATCGGAGCGGGCACCCGCAATTTGAGAGAGCACCTTGCGTTCGTTTTTGATTTCACACTTTAAAATTCCAATTTCGCATAAAATATCGGTTGCGGCAAGTACCTTTCCGCGCGGAAGTCTTCCGCAGAGTTTATTTATAAGCATTTCTTGTGCTATGGGCGACGCGCAGCAACGGAAAACAAGTCCCGTTTCCTCGCGCGAGGGGCGGATTGATGCGGTATCGCGACAGACACCTCTATAAAAATCATTATAATCGGCAAGGGTTTCAAAGTCGATTTCGCTCTCGCCCGACGGACGAATTTCACGAATTACGACACTTAACTGTTTTTCGCCCCTGTAATCCGAAACATCGAGGTTTACGGCTATGTCTACGGTATCGCCGATTTCGTAATTAAAATCTGCTGCGGTTTTGCCGAACATAAGCGCCTGGATAACCGTACCCTCACGGGTTAGGAGCAGGCGTAGGTGTTTGCCGTTTCCTATAGGAGTTATTCTTTCAATTTGTAAGGAATATATGCCAAAAAGCGGATTTTGATTACCCTTTCCAAAGGGGGCGAGTGATGCAACAAGCTCCCCCATTTCGACCGAGAGCGCCGCAGGACGGAGCTTGCAATCGAGGGTTATGGACGGAACGCAGAGTGGCGCCTTGCGTGCGTAATTATTAACACATTCGCGCAGTTTAGATATGAATTCTGTCTTGATAGTCAGTCCTGCCGCCAGCTCGTGTCCGCCGAATTTTTCAAGGAAATCGGACGCGGTGCATATTGCATCAAAAAGCGAAAAGCCTTCAACACTTCTGCCCGAGCCTACCGAAACCTCACCCTCGGTTGATAGTATAATTACGGGCTTGCCGTAGCGCTCTACAAGGCGCGAGGCGGCTATTCCTACTATGCCCTTATGCCAACCCTCGCCGTTCACGACGATAACGCGGTCAAAATAAAGCTGCTCTTTTTCTATGATTTCAATAGCCTGTTTTTCTATCACCGTTTCAATACGCTGACGCTCGGCATTTTCCCTATCAAGCTCTGCTGCAAGCGATGCGGCTTGCTCAGCACTATTGCTGCAAAGCAGCTTAACGGCGCGCATAGCATCGCCCATTCTGCCCGCCGCATTTATGCGGGGTGCAAGATTAAACGCAAGGTTGCCAGAGGTTAACATCTTGCCGTCAAGTCCTGCTGCAGAGATGAGCGCAGAAAGACCTACGCGCGAGGTATTGTTGATATAGAGTAGTCCTTCGCGGACAAATACGCGGTTTTCACCCACAAGCGACATTACATCGGCAACGGTGCCAAGAGCAACCAAGTCGGCATAGTCGGGCAAAAGCTCTTCAGGAACGGCGTTTTCAAGCGCACATACAAGCTTAAAAGCAACGCCAACACCCGAAAGTTCTTTAAACTCACTGCAGTCATCGGAGCGGTGCGGGTCAACAACGGCATCTGCAATGGGTAACTCACCCGCGGGGATATGATGGTCGGTCACGACAACGCTCATTCCAAGGCTTTTGGCATAGGAAATTTCTTCGATAGCGTTTATGCCGTTATCGACGGTAATTATAAGTTCAACGCCCTTACCCTCCAGCTTTGCGACAGAGTCAAGGCTCATACCGTAGCCCTCTTCTGCACGGTCGGGTATATAGCATATAACATTTGCGCCGCGCGAAATCAGATATGTGTAAAGCAATACCGTAGCGGTTACACCGTCACAGTCGTAGTCACCGTATACTGCTATAAGCTTGTTTTCCTCGATAGCGGCATTTACACAGTTGGCGGCCGTGCGCATATCGGCGAGGGCAAACGGGTCGTCAAGCACATCATCACACGAAAGAAAAGCATCTAATTCGAGCGGGTCTGTGTATCCGCGTGTAGCGGCAATAAGCGCTAAAAACGGGTCGATATCACATTCCTCTGCAAGATTATTAACAAGCTCTTTCGAATATTTGGGAACTATCCAGCGTTTCATACCCTCACCTCCTAAAATTTATATAAATATACAATTTTATTATACTACTATATAAGCTTTATTTCAAGAAAAAATGATAAATGTATGAGGTGTTATTCTAACAACACCTTATACGTAAGCCTTAGCTGCCACATCCTCAAGGGGAAGGCTTTTTTGCAAACAAAAACAACCCTGCATTTGCAGGGTTGTTTTTAAATAACTTATTTCTTTGCAATTGCCTTTTTAGCGGCGGCTACGATGTCCTTTGCGCGAAGGCCAAACTCGTCAAGCAGTACGGGTGCGGGACCGGAATGTCCGAACACATCGTTTACTGCAACCGGTACCATCGGTACGGGGGCTTCGGCCGTTACAACCTCTGCCACTGCGCTGTAAAGACCGCCTATAACATTATGCTCTTCAGCGGTTACTACCGCGCCTGTTTCCTTGGTTGCCTTTACGATTATATCCTTATCAATCGGCTTAATGGTAGGCATATTGATTATGCGTGCGCTGATGCCCTCTGCCTTTAGGGTTTCATAAGCCTCGAGTGCCTCTGCAACCAAGAGTCCCGTAGCAATTACGGTAACATCTGTTCCCTCTTTAAGAGTTACACCCTTGCCGATTTCGAACTTATAATCATCACCGAACACAACCGGAACGGCAAGACGGCCAAAACGAATATATACGGGGCCATCGTGGTCCATTGCGGCACGAAGTGCAGCCTTTGCCTCGGTATCGTCAGCGGGGTTGATAACCGTCATACCGGGAATTGTACGCATAAGCGCTAAATCCTCACAGCACTGGTGTGTTGCGCCGTCCTCACCGACCGAGATGCCTGCGTGGGTTGCGCCGATTATAACATTTAAGTGCGGATAGCCTATAGAATTTCTGACCTGCTCAAATGCGCGGCCTGCGGCAAACATAGCGAAAGAGCTGCAAACTACGCGCTTACCCGTTGCGGCAATTCCTGCGGCTATGCTTACCATATTCTGCTCTGCTATTCCGCAGTCATAGTGGCGTTCGGGGAAAGCCTTTTTAAATGTACCTGTCTTTGTAGCGGCGGCAAGATCAGCGTCGAGCACTATAAAATCGTCGCGTTCTTTTCCAAGCTCTACAAGGCCGTTACCAAAAGAATCTCTTGTTGCAATTTTTTTGATTTCTGACATTTCTTTCGCCTCCCTTAAAGTGTTGCAAGCAGTGCTTCGAGCTCTGCTTTTGCCGCGTTATACTGTTCCTCGTTGGGTGCGCTTCCGTGCCAGCCAACCTGATTTTCCATAAACGATACGCCCTTACCCTTTACGGTGTTTGCAATGATTGCATAGGGCTTATCGAATGTGCCTGCCTTAGAGAGAGCTGCCTCAATCTCGTCAAAGTCGTTTCCGTTTATAACGGCAACCTCAAAGCCGAAGGCGCGGAACTTTTCATCTATCGGGTAGGGAGAGTTAACCTCTTCTACCGTTCCGTCAATCTGTAAATTGTTATTATCAACTATTACGGTAAGATTTGAAAGCTTCTTATGAGCCGCAAACATTGCAGCCTCCCAAACCTGACCTTCCTGAATTTCACCGTCGCCTAAGATGGTGTAAACCTTATAGGTATCACCAAAGTGCTTAGCAGAGAGAGCCATTCCGACAGCGGCAGATATTCCCTGACCGAGTGAGCCCGAGGACATATCAACGCCCGGAATCTTCTTCATATCGGGGTGACCCTGCAAATATGAGCCTACATGACGAAGAGTTTTAAGGTCTTCTACCGGGAAAAAGCCGCGGTTTGCAAGCGTAGAATAAAGTACGGGTGCTGCGTGGCCTTTTGAAAGGACAAAGCGGTCGCGGTTCTCCATTTTGGGATTTTTAGGGTCAATATTCATCTGCTTAAAATAGAGATATGTCATTATATCAGCAGCCGAAAGTGAGCCGCCCGGGTGACCCGATTTTGCGTTGTAAACCCCCTCGATTATGCCGAGTCGTATCTCGGTGGCGGTTTTACTCAGTTGCTTTTTTTCATTAGTGTTCATCGCTTTTAATCCTTTCCTCAATATAATCAATAAAGCGTCCTACTGCACCGTCTGCCGCATCGCAGGATACAAATTCCGCTAAATCTTTTATGTGCTGCGGTGCACCACCTACAACTGCGGGGTGTCCTACAACCTTTAGCATAGGAACATCGTTATTAAAATCTCCTATGGCATAAACGTTTTTCATATCAACGCCAAGCTCGTCCGCCAGCATTCTGACACCCGTTCCCTTGTCGGCGCCTTTTGGATTAACCTCAAGATAGTCGTGAACGCCGTCGCCCAGATACGCGTTTGTAAATATTATCTGGTCGGGAGAAACGCCCATTGCAATCAAATCCTCACGCAGCATTTCACGGGTATAGCCATCTTCAAATGCGAAAAGCAGCTTATTCCACTCATAACCCAATGCTTGCTCACAGGTCATTTCAAGCGGATGTAAATTCTCATACAAATTATGAATTTCAATTTTATGATTGATACGCGCGTCTATTACCTTTTCTCGACTGTGAATTTCTATTCCAAGCAACGGATTATCTATTTTTGAGAGTTCTACGATTATATTCTTTGTATAATAGTCTATTCCCGTACTTGCAATAACCTTTTCGGTTTCGTAGTCATAAATTACGGTACCGTTTACAGTAGCCGCAGGTGCACTCAGAGAAATCCCAAGGTCACTAAGCAGCTCGCGACAGGCGTCAACACAACGTCCTGTTGCCAGAGAAAACAGTCCCCCGTTTTGTACGAAATAATTTATTCTTTCGACATTAAGCGGCGACATTTGCGATGTGCCGCTAAGCAGCGTACCGTCAACATCGCTCATAAGTAATATGCCGTCAAAGATTGCCATTTCCATTAACCTCGCTCAAAAATGCTGTGAAATATTCTGGAAGAGCACTGTCAAATTCCATATACTCTTTAGTCGTGGGGTGCACAAATCCGAGTTTTTTTGCGTGCAGACACTGACCGACTAATATGCCTTTTCCCGCCGCTTTCTTAGGTCCGTAAACCTCGTCCCCTGCGACAGCGTGGCCAAGGTGTGACATATGGACACGTATCTGGTGTGTGCGCCCTGTATGAAGACGGAGTCTTACATGGGTGAAGTTTCCAAAGCGCTCTATAACCTCATACTCGGTTACGGCCTCTTTTGAATTCTTATATGTGACGGCCATCTGTTTGCGTTTTACGGGGTGGCGTCCTATCGGTGCGGAAATTTTACCGCTATCGTTTTTTAAGTTTCCGTGGACGACCGCCTCATACTCGCGGTAAAAACTATGTTCTTTTATCTGCTCTGCCAAAATATTATGTGCCGTATCGTTTTTTGCGACCATTAAAAGTCCGCTTGTATCCTTATCTATACGGTGCAGAATTCCGGGCCTTGTCACTCCGTTTATGCCCGAAAGGCTATCGCCGCAATGGAAAAGCAGAGCATTAACGAGCGTTCCGCTTTGGTTGCCTGCTGCGGGGTGAACAACCATTCCTTTTGGTTTGTTTACCACGAGCATATCCGCATCCTCATAGACTATGTTGAGCGGAATTTCCTCTGCTTCCGCCTTACACGATACGGGGTCGGGCAGACAGAGTTTTACACTGTCGCCCTTTTTTAAAACATAGTTTTTAGGTTTAATGCTGTCGTTTACCGACACATTTTGTTCATTTATAAGCGCGGCAGCACGCGAACGGGTAAGTTGGGCTACCTCGCTTATAAACACATCGAGTCTTTTTTGTTCTTCCCCCGAAAAAGTGAAAATGTTTTCAATCATTCTTCTACTATCTCTTCGGGAATTTTAATTTCGTGCTTCTGTTTTGTAGAATTCTTGAAATCAATAATGAAGTAGATTATGAGCAGTGCCGCACCTATGCAAACGGCGCAGTCGGCTATATTGAAAATCGGGAATTCAATAAACTGAAGTCTTATGAAATCAACAACATTTCCGCCGCGGAAGATACGGTCAATCATATTGCCGAGTCCGCCGCTTAAGATAAGTGAAATTGACCAGAAGAGCAATTTATTTTTTGTGCCAGATTTTGCTATCATTGCGATGCAAACAAGCATCGCAAGCACTGTGAGTGCCAAAAGCAGCCAAGTGTGACCGTCAAGCAGTCCCCAAGCACCGCCTTTATTGTGAATATAGGTAAAGTCAAATATTCCGTCTATTGCCGGTTTTGTAGCGCCAAGCTCAAAATTTGCGACAACAAAATATTTTGATAGCTGGTCTGCCACAAGCCACAAAACTGCGACAACCAATGCTAAAACATAAGACAAGGAAAACACTCCTATCTGAAATTATAATCCTTTAACAACTGCGGCGCAGCGTGCGCAGAGTGTGGGATGCTCACTATCGGTGCCTACAGTTTCGCTGTAGGACCAGCAGCGTTCGCACTTGCCGCCCTCGGCGCGTGCAACGGTAACACCAACGGTGTCACCCGTATGTGTGCCGCCCTTGCCGTTTTCAAGCTTAACGGCGGATACGATTAAGATTGTCTTCAAAGACTCCCCTACAGAGCTGAGGAAATCGAACATTTCGCCCTCTGCATAAAGGGTAACAGAAGCATCGAGAGATGCACCTATTACCTTTTCGGCACGAGCAATTTCAAGCGCCTTCTTAACATCCTCGCGTACTGCTATAATCTTATCGAAACGAGCCATTAAAGCAGCATCCTCATTAGCGCTTGCGGCAGGCATTTCGTTGAATACAACATTGCGCTTATCGCAAGAGCTGTCGTGCGGCATAAACTGCCAAATCTCGTCAGCGGTGAAAGCAAGGATAGGTGCAATAAGACGGGTAAGTGTATCAAGTATACGATACATTACGGTCTGTGCGGCACGGCGGCTTTCACTTTCTGCGCCGTTAACGTAAAGTCTGTCCTTGAGAACATCCAAATAGAAGTTAGACATATCAAGAACGCAGAAGTTATGAATTGCGTGGAAAATTAAGTGATACTCGAAGTTGTCATAGGCCTCGCGACACTCAGCAACCAAGCGGTTAAGCTTATACATTGCCCACTTATCTATATCCTCGTAAGCGCTCTCCTCTACCATATTCTTTTCGGGGTCAAAGTCGGAAATACAACCCAAGATAAAGCGTGCGGTATTTCTGATTTTGCGGTAGATTTCAGAAAGCTGCTTGAGTATTTCGGGAGATACGCGGATGTCGGCGTGGTAGTCGGACGAAGCAACCCACAGACGAAGAATGTCTGCACCGTACTGATTTACGATATCATCGGGGATGATGGTGTTGCCTATTGACTTGGACATCTTCTTGCCCTCACCGTCAACAACCCAGCCGTGAGTAACAACCGTCTTATAGGGTGCTACGCCGCGGGTTGCAACCGAGGTGAGCAGCGAGGACTGGAACCAACCGCGATACTGGTCGGCGCCCTCTAAATAAAGGTCAGCAGGACTACGCAGATAGTCACGGTTTTCAAGCACTGCAGCGTGTGAAGAACCCGAATCGAACCAAACATCCATAATATCGCTCTCACGGGTGAAGTTTTTACAGCCGCACTCACAAACCGTACCCTCGGGCAGAAGTTCCTCGATAGGCAGGTTATACCAAGCATCTGCGCCCTGCTCGCGGAAGATGTCTGCAATCTTCTTTATTGTTTCGGGAGTTATAAGCTCCTTGCCGCAATCCTCACAGTAGAAAATCGGAATCGGAACGCCCCATACGCGCTGACGGGAGATACACCAGTCACTGCGGTCACGCACCATTCCCTTGATTCTGTCTTCGCCCCAGCCGGGAACCCATTCTACAGTTTCGATAGCCTTTACAGCCTCGTCAACGAAGTCGGAAATTGAGCAGAACCACTGTTCAGTAGCGCGATAAAGAATGGGCTGTTTACAGCGCCAGCAATGCGGATACTGGTGGATAATCTTTTTAAGTGCGAAGAGGTAACCGTTTTCGTCAAGCCATTTTGCGATAGCCTTGTTTGCCTCGTCGGTGGTAAGGCCTGCAAACTGACCTGCGTTGTCGGTGAAGACACCCTTTGCGTCAACTGTTACAACGATGGGAAGCTCCTCATAACCGCGGCAAACCTCAAAGTCGTCGGTACCGTAGCCGGGAGCGGTATGAACGCAGCCTGTACCGCTTTCGAGCGTTACGTGGTCGCCCACGATAATGAGTGAATCGCGGTCAACAAACGGATGGCGAGCACGCATATATTCAAGCTCTGCGCCCTTTATGGTGCCGATAAGCTCACAGCCTTCAAGCTCGGCCGCCTCAAAAGCGCTACCTGCAAGAGCAGTTGCCATTACGAAATATTCGTCACCGCATTTATACACACCGTAGTCATAGTCGGGACCTACGCAGATAGCAACATTGCCCGGCAGTGTCCAGGTTGTTGTTGTCCAAATTACGAAATATGTTTTTGAAAGGTCTGCGCCCATTGAAGAAAGCAAGCCCTTATCCTCAACTACAGGGAATTTAACATAGATTGAGTAGCAAGGGTCTTCTGCATATTCAATCTCTGCCTCGGCAAGAGCTGTCTGACATTCGGGGCACCAGTAAACCGGCTTTAAGCCCTTATAAATATAACCGCGGTTTGCCATTTCACCAAAGACCTCTACCTGCTTTGCAACGAAGTCATTGGTAAGTGTGAGATAGGGACGGTCCCACTCACCCAAAACGCCTAAGCGCTCAAACTGGCGGCGCTGTTCGTCGGCATATTTTATTGCGAATTCACGGCAGAGCTTACGAAGCTCTGTTGTGGAAACGCGCTCACTTGATTTCATACCGGCAGCTTTGCGAGCCTTAAGTTCGGTCGGGAGACCGTGGGTATCGTAGCCGGGAACAAAGGGCGCCTTGTAGCCCGTCATATTCTTGTAGCGGATAACGAAATCCTTAAGTGATTTATTAAGGGCGGTACCCATATGGATAATTCCGTTAGCGTACGGAGGGCCGTCGTGAAGAACATAAAGAGGTTTGCCCTCGTTATGCTTCATAAGCTCCTCATAAAGATTGTTATCGTTCCAAGCCTTCAATGCTTCAGGCTCGCGTGTGGGGAGTCCCGCTCTCATTGGGAACTCGGTATTGGGAAGGTTTAATGTCTTGTTGTAATCCATAACGGAAAAATCTCCTATCTATTGCGTTTGAAAAATCCCTTTTTGGGTTGGTCGTCGTAGTCTATATCTTCGTCCTCTTCGCCTTCTTCGTCTTCTTCGCTATCGTCGAAGTTTACCTGAAAGCCAAGCGGCACCTCTACTTCCTTTATCGGCTCGGCCGCTTCCTCTACGGTTTTCTCAGAAGCCTCTGCCGTTTCGGTAATTTCTTCTATCGGTTGCTCGGTTTCTGCTACGGGTTCTGCCGTTTCTTCTGCTGCGGGCTCCTCTTTTTCTACCTTTGCGGCAGAATAATCGGGTATGCTTTCGAAATTAAAAGCAGATGCCTCAGCTGCGCGTACAGCGTCAAACGGAACCTCATCCGGAAGCTTTGAAAGCGAGTCAATATGCTCCTTATAAATCGCCATAACCTGCGATTTAAAGTTAACGATATCGAGCTTTAATTTATCGAACAAAAGCTGCTGACGGGCAACGCTGTCGTGTGCGGCGGAAATCATAGCCTCGCTCTTTTCGGCGGTGCGCTGCATTGTTCTTACATAGTCAGCCTCGGCTTCCTTTTGCTTTTCTTCCTGCGCCTTCATATCCTCAGCCGCCTTTTCGTCGACAGCCTTGCTTATGTCGTTGGCACGCATTTTAGACTCAACAATTATCTGCTCAGCCTTTTCCTTTGCCTCGTCAACAATCTGGTCAGCAAGCTTCTGTGCAGAAACAAGAACGCTTTGTATGCTGTGCTGAGAAATACGCAGGTCTTCTATTTCCTTGGAAAGACCTAGTATGCGGGCGTCAAGCTCACGCACCTTAGCCTCATACTGTTTGTAATCCTCTTCAATATTGTCGAGGAAGGCATCTACATCGTCACGGTTATATCCGTTTACCGATTTGCCGAATCTTACATTACGCACATCGTTGGCAGTATACATTTTCATCCCTCTTTTTGTATAAATTATATTATTTTATAAAAGACTTTTAGCAGGCACAATATTTCGTGCCTGCTATGCTATTAAAGATACATATTTCCATTCTCGAAATCGTCAAGAAGCAGCTCGCCCATCAGACTTACATCATCGGGTGTGATAACATAGGTGCTGTTGGCGACCTTTTTGATGTTGCCGTGGATTGCATAGGCAACACCGCTTAAAAAGTCGATAATACGGCGGGAGGTTTCGCGGTTTGCCGATTCGAGATTTAAGATAACGGTTTTCTTTTCGTTTAGGTGGTCCGCAACCGAGGGAACATCCTCATAACGTTCGGGCTTGCAAAGCACAACCTGCATCTGTCCCGGCTGTGTATAGGAAACAACCTTTTTGCGTTCCGCCTGGAAAAGACGGGCAGGCTCCTTCTGCGGCTTTTCGCGAACCTCTTCCTTTTCTTCTAAGATATCCTCTTCATACTCGTCATAATCGTCTTCGGCGGGTGAAAATACCTTTTTCATATCGTCAAGAAATCCCATAAGTTTTCTCCTTTTTAAATGTTATAATTTCGACTGCCGAACAGTCCCGTTCCTATACGGACAAGGTTTGCCCCGCACTCTATGGCAAGGTCGTAATCCGACGACATTCCCATAGATAAATATAATCTATTACTATTATCTAATTTTTTGTTGCATATGTCAACAAAAATATTATTAAGTTTCGTAAAATATTCTCTTTGTACCTCTTTGTCGGTACAAACGGGCGGAATTGACATAATTCCTTTGATATTTATTGCAGGTAATTCTGATATTTTATCAACCGCATCGTATATTTCTTCGGGGGTAAAGCCCGATTTGCTTTCTTCCCCACCGATATTAACCTCGAGCAAAACATCCATAACGATAGAGCGCTTTTGACATTCGCTGCTGATTTTTTCAGCCAAACGATATGAGTCGACCGACTCTATCATTGAAACGCGGTCAATAATGTCTTTGACCTTATTGGTTTGCAAATGACCTATAAAATGGCGTATAGCACCTTTTTCAACATCGTCATCCTTCAAAAGCAGCTCCTGCACGCGATTTTCGCCTATGTGAGTAATTCCCTTGCCAATAGCATAATTTATGCGCTCTGCACTGACCGTTTTAGTGGCGGCAAGCAGTATTATATCGTCCGCGCTTTTGCCTGCCTTTTTAGCCGATGCGGCAATTTTTTCGCGTATTTCCGCAAGATTTTCATCAAAGCAGCTATCTGATAATTTTTCCGTCATAAAGATTTCTTCCTTTCTCTATAACCTCGTCATAAAGGCGCAGCGAATTTTTATCATTTTCGGAGTTTGCCTCACATATTGTATATCCGCTTGCAGAGTGAAGAATTTTAACCTCTACAAACTTTGCCTGCATACCCGAAATGACATAGACACCCGTTTTTCCGTCCACTACGCGAACGGCGCGATTGCTTATTCGAAGTCCCGAATATTCGCCCGTTACAATGGTTATGGGCAGTGTGCGGATTGTTGCAAGGTCACCGTTCATATTCTGACAGGAGAAGACCATTGTTGCCTCTTCCCCGTTTCCGAGGTTTATTGCGCTTACGGTAGCCGTCAGCGTGCTTGCAGACTTAAGTGTGGTTTTAAGCGTTACACTGTCGCCGACCTTAAAGCCTGCGCTTCTTTCGAGCGGGACGGTACAAGCGATATACCAGGTATAGTCCGATACGATTTTTCCAACCGAATATTCACTCACATTTTCGGGGGTGAGGGACGAAAGCGTTTCGGGCGTGAGCGACATTACAGACTCGCTGTTGAGGATATTCTCATATCCGTCTGCCGTTGATACAAAATAGCCCGATGCATCCGAGAAAATAGTAGCGGCGGCAGCAGGCGCAGAGGCAGACAGTGCGGCATGCTGAGCAGAAAGCTCTGCTAAGAAGGCGCTGTAATCCTGTTCGTCACCGACGGCTATTTTTTTGCGGCTGAGCAGCATTAGAAGATTTTCAGAAAGTTCTGCGCTTTCAAGGAAAATTCCGTCCGCACAGGAGGATATAAGGCTGTGGAGAGAATCGTCTATGCGGGTATTGAGCAAATCCAGGTCAACCGCAGTCGTATTATTATAGCTTTGCACCTCTGTGAGTGCGGCTATACGGTCGGAAAGCAGCGCAAGCTCGGTATATACCTGAGCCTCGGCCTGCGAGTTATAAATATTTGCGATTATTCCGCCCTTAGAGACCTTTTCGCCATCACCGACAACGAAGTACTTGACGCCCTTGCTGTCGTTAGAGAGGACGGTTTCCGAGCGGACTATGGTACCCGTGGTATTTATTCCGTCATAGGCACTATAATATACCGCGGTACCCGTTGTGAGAGGCATAAGTGCGGCAAAAATTTGATAAATAAAGTATATAGAAAAAATGACAACCGCCAAGGCTGTGAGTATTTTTCCAAGGTCTATACCTCTTTTTTTACCCTTCACTCTTTTCCTCTCCTTTCACTATTTTAAGTGCCGCACTGAGCAAATCCTCCTGCTCATCGGCGTATATCCAGTTTATGCGCTCGTCTCTTCTAAACCAGGTGTACTGGCGTTTAGCGTAGCGGCGCGTTTCACGCTTCAGGTTTTCAAGAGCTTCCTCTAAGCTGCAGTTGCCCGCAAAATATTCTGCAAGCTCTTTATGCCCTATGGCCTGTCCTGCGCCCTTGCGTTCAAGATTATAGAAATGCCTTGCTTCTTCTAAAAGCCCATTCTCGACCATAATATCAACGCGGCGGTTTATTCTGGTGTAAAGCTTTTCTCTGTCGCGGTAGGTTATGCCCAAAAGCAGCGTATTAAAGGGCGACTTCTCTTCGCGAGATAAAATATTCTGCTCGGTTACCGTTTTGCCCGTAGACTCATAAACCTCAAACGCACGAATAATTCTCCGACGATTGTTTGGGTGCAGTCTTTGTGCAGAATCGGGGTCGAAAAGCGCCAACTCTTTTAGCATTTCTTCGCCGCCGATAGCATCAAAGCGCTCTTCAAGACGCGCTCTGAGCTCTTTGCAGACAGGCTCCTCCGAAAAGGATATATTATCGACAAGCGAGTTTACATAAAGTCCTGTTCCGCCTACCAGTATGGGTAGCTTTCCACGGCTGTTTATTTCAATAATTTTCTGCCTTGCTAAGTTTACATAATCCGCAACAGAAAACTCTTCCCCTACCTCCAAAAACTCCATTAAATGATGGGGTATGCCGCTTTTCTCCTCATCTGTCGGTACGGCGGAGGCTATGGGGATATTTTTATAAATCTGCATTGAGTCGGCAGAAACTATCTCACCACCGAGCGCCTTTGCAAGTCCGACACCAAGGCTGGTTTTACCCGACGCGGTGGCGCCGACAACGGCTAAAAGCGGTATTTTTTCACTCATTACTGTATCCTGCCAAACTGTTTTTCAATCTCTCGCTTAGTAAGCTTCATTGCTACAGGTCTGCCGTGCGGACAATACATAATATCGTCCGACTGCAAAATACGCTCTGCAAGGCGGGAAAGGTCCACAGAGGACGAAAGGTTTCCTGCTTTTACGGCACTGCGGCAAGCAACGATATGATAAATATCGTCAAGTCGCTCTACCTGAACGCTTCCCGTTTCAATAAGGCTTCCTGCTATTTCGGATATTACCGACTTTATATCGGAATCCTTAAGCACGGCGGGTACGGCGGTAACGAGCACGCTTGAGCCGCCGAAATCTTCAAGCTCAAAGCCGAAACTCACAAGCGAATCTATATTCTCGATTATTGCGTTATATTCATTCTTCTGTAAGGTTACCGAAACCGAGGAAAGTAAAAGCTGTTTTTCGGGCTCGGTTTCTGCCTTTAGTTTTTCAAAAACAAGACGCTCGTGCGCGGCATGCTTATCTATGATATAAAGGCTCTCCCCCATTTGTGCCACGATATAGGTAGAAAACGCTTCACCTATGTAGCGGACTGCCTCCTTAACGGTTGCGGTTTCTTCTACGCTCTTTTCTTCGCGCTTTATTTCTTCTGCCTTTTGAGGTGCCGTGACAATCGGGGTTTCTTTTATCTCTTCTTTTACTATAATTTTTTCTTCCGCTTTTTTGTTTTGCTGTAAAGAAAAAATATTTATGTCCGAATCGTTCGGTACGGTTTTAGGAGTTGTAGGTACAGAAGAAAAGCCTGTGCTAAAGATGCGTTCCTTAGGTTTTTCTTCTATTGCGGTTTGACGGAACTGCTCTACCGTCATAGTTTGAAAACGGTTTTGTGTTTTCTTTGGTTCTATTTTCATCTCAGGGCGGGTATCACCCATAAGAAGAGCGTTTTTAACAGCATAGTAGATACAGCCGAAAATGCGTTTTTCGTCTGAAAAGCGTACCTCCGTCTTAGCCGGGTGAACATTTACATCGACCGTACCGAATGGTACCGATATATTAAGCACACAGTATGGGAACTTGCCAACCATTGCACTGTTTTTATAGGCTTGTTCAAGGGCTGCCATTGCGGTGCCCGATTTTACAAGTCGCCCGTTTAGGAAGAAAAACTGTCCGTTGCGGTTAGGCTTGCAGCAGACGGGTTTGCAGACAAAACCGCTGACTGTTACACCGTCCTGCGAATTTTCGCACGGGATAAGACCGCCGAAATAATCGCGACCGAGCACAGCGTAAATTGCAGACAAAAGCTTCCCGTCACCGTTTGTGGTAAGGGTTTGCTTTCCGTCGCGGATTAGCTTTATGCTGACCTCGGGGTGCGAAAGTGCAATTCGGTCAACAATCTGTGAAACGGCATTTGCCTCTGTAACATCGGTTTTTAAGAACTTCATACGCGCAGGAGTATTGTAAAACAGGTCACGAACGATAATGGTCGTTCCCTTCGGACAGCCTGCATCGTCAAGCGCTTCTTCAATTCCGCCGTTTATCTTATAGCGTGTGCCTATTTCTGCGTTTTGTGTGCAGGTGAGCAGTTCTACACGGGCAACCGAGCTTACGGCGGCAAGCGCCTCGCCTCTAAAGCCGAGTGTGCCAATGTTATTAAGGTCATTTTCGGTTCTTACCTTACTTGTGGCGTGGCGAAGGAAGGCGGTCTTTACATCGTCACGCTCTATGCCGCAGCCGTTGTCGGTCACGCGCATATAGGTAACTCCGCCGTGCTGAATTTCCACCGTTACGGCGGTAGCGCCTGCATCTATTGAGTTTTCAAGGAGTTCCTTTATAACCGATGCGGGACGTTCAACAACCTCACCTGCGGCTATAAGCTCTGCAACCTGACGGGGCAGCACATTTATCCTTGCCATTTAATCACCTACATTCTTTTGGCTTTATCTGCTAAATCGTGGAGTACACTCATACACTCGATAGGTGTTAAGGTGTTTACATCGAGTATTTTAAGTTCATTTAGTATATCTGCGGCGCCCTGCATTTCGAGCGGAATCTGCATATCTGCCGCAATTTCTTTGCGTGTTACGGTTATGCCCTCTTCTACAACCTCGCGCAGTACCGCTTTGGCACGCGAGATTACCTTATCGGGAATGCCTGCAAGCTTCGCAACCTCAATACCGTAGCTGTCATCGGCTCCTCCGCGCACTATACGGCGAAGGAAGGTTATATCGTCACCGCGTTTTTTAACGGCTATGTTGTAGTTCTTTATGCCCTTTATTTCGCCCTCGAGCTGAATAAGCTCGTGATAATGTGTGGCGAAGAGGGTTTTGGCTCCTATTTTTTTAGCATCGCAGACATATTCAAGCACGGCACGCGCTATTGACATTCCGTCGAAGGTTGCGGTGCCTCTGCCTATTTCGTCAAAGATTATTAGACTGTTTTTAGTTGCGTTTTTGAGTATGTAAGCAACCTCACTCATCTCAACCATAAAGGTTGACTGTCCTGATGCAAGGTCGTCCGATGCGCCGACGCGGGTATATATAGCATCGACAATGCCGATATTTGCCGCCGTTGCAGGAACAAAGCAGCCGATTTGCGCCATAAGGGTTATTATTGAAACCTGGCGCATATAGGTTGATTTACCTGCCATATTCGGTCCTGTAATAAGGGCGCAGCGGTTATCGGCACAGTCAAGCAGAGTATCGTTGGATACAAACGGAATTTTACTTAACTGCTCAACAACCGGATGGCGACCGCCCGTAATACTGATTATTCCCTCTGTATTAAGCTTCGGACAGCAATAGGAATTTGCGTTTGAAACATTAGCGAAAGAGCAAAGCACATCAAGCGCAGAAATTGCTGACGCAGTTTTCTGAACACGCGAAAGCTCTGCCGCTACCGTTCTTCTTATCTCATCAAAAATCTTAAATTCTATCGATTTAACACGCTCTTTTGCGCCTAAGATTTTGCCTTCAAGAGTTTTAAGCTCGTCGGTTATAAAGCGTTCGCCGTTGGTAAGGGTTTGCTTGCGCATATAATCCTCGGGCACGCGATTAAGATAAGAATTTGAAACCTCAATATAATACCCGAAAACCTTGTTATAGCGGATACGCAGGTTCTTAATTCCCGTACGCTCACGCTCACGCGCTTCAATTGAGGTTAAGAAATCCGAGCCGTTTTCTACAATGGCGCGAAGCTCGTCAACCTCCGCGTTATAGCCTTTTTTGATTATTCCGCCCTCGCGAACTATAGCGGGGGCTTCGGGGTCAATAGACTCGTCAATAAGAGCTTTTATATCAGAAAGAGTATCTATGCTGTCACAGATGCTTTTAAGCAAGCGGCTGTTAGCGATAGACAGCACCTCTTTTATAGCGGGAAAACGCGACGCGGTTTCGGCGAGGGATAAAAGCTCCTTACCGCTTGCGGTGCCCATTACAATACGGGACATAAGTCTTTCAATATCCTTAATTCCCGTCAGATATTCAGTAGTTTCTCCGAGCAGAAGCGGATTTCCCACAAGCTCGTCCACAGCATTCAGTCGCGCCGTAATTTCTGCAAGGTTTTTAAGCGGTTGCTCCATCCAGCCGCGGATAAGGCGCTTGCCCATTGCGGTTTTGGTTTTATCCAGCACACCGAGCAGTGAGCCACGCTTTGATTTACCGCGCATTGTTTCAAAAAGCTCAAGGTTTCTGATAGCGGATAAATCGAGCTTCATATACTGCGACTGAGTGTAGATATTTATTTTGCTTACAGCTGAAATATTACTAAGCTGTGTTCTGTAAAGATAGCCGAGTGTTGCGCCGACCGCACATAGCGATGAGCTTTCCTTCTCGAGTCCTAAGTCATTTAAGCTATTAACCTTAAAATGCTCGCACACAAGGCGCTCTGAATGAGCAAAAGAAAACTCAGAAGGGTCAAACGGTGTGGTCATACAACCGATTCTCTCGGCAATATATTCACAAAGTGCGGGGTGTGTTTCGGGCGCTGAAATAATAATTTCAGACGGCATAAAACGGCCAAGCTCGTCACAGATTCTGGACTCTATTCCGTCGCCCGCTATTTCGGTTACATTCATTTGTCCCGTGGAAACATCGGTAAAGCTGACACCTGCGGCAGTGTCGCCGAAGAAGATGGCGCAGAGGTAATTATTTTTGCCCTCGTCAAGCATACTGTCTTCGGTTACCGTACCGGGTGTTATAACGCGAACAACGTCACGCTTTACTATTCCCTTGGCGGTTGCGGGGTCCTCTACCTGTTCGCATATTGCGATTTTGTAGCCCTTTTCCACAAGGCGCGCAATATAGGATTCACAGCTATGATACGGCACGCCGCACATCGGGGCGCGCTCCTCCTGGCCGCAACCTCTGCCCGTCAGGACAAGGTCCAGCTCTTCTGATACAAGCTTTGCATCCTCAAAGAACATTTCATAAAAATCGCCAAGTCTGAAAAATAGTATGCAATCTTTATTTTGCTCCTTGATTTCGAGATACTGACGCATCATAGGTGAAAGTTCAGCCAAAATTTACACTCCCCTAAAGTAAATATTTAAAGATTAGTGGCAGCCTCCGCAGGTGGCACAGCTTCCTGTGCAGCCTGCTGCGTGCGGGTCACAGGTTTCGGGGTCTTCGCCGTTTAAGCACATAGAGATTATCATATTAACATCGCCCGTAAGCTCGTCAAGTGCGGTCTTTGCCTCGTTATACTTTACCATTGTTTCGCTTATCATAATTTCGCTGTAAAGTGCTCTCAGCTTTTCGTTGTAGTCCTTAATCTTCTCCTCGCTCTTTTCCTCTGCGGAAAGCTCACGCTCGAGCGACATACGAAGAATATTAAACTCGCCTATCTGCGACTGCAATTTCTCGTCGTTGTCGTTTGCTTTTTTAGCCTCTGCGTATGCCTCATAGCGCTCATCCGCCTGAATAGCGGCTCCTAATTTTCTTGCTGCTTCAATTGCGTTCATTTTCATTTCTCCTAAATTTTTTATATTATTGTGCCCGAAAGCACATTTGTTAACTCATTAACTTTTACGTTAAAGTGTTTACCGTAGGCGCTGCTGTCGCCTTTAAATTCTATCACAACATTTCCGTCGGTTCTGCCCGCCATTCTACCGTCTGTTCTTCCCTCTCCGTCGCACAGCACACGGTAGGTTTTGCCCACCATACTTCCGTACACCTCATGCGAAACAGACTCCTGCGCTATAAGCAATTCTTTAAACCATTTGCCCTTTTCTTCGCGCGAGATGGGGTCGTCCATTACTGCGGCAGGGGTGCCGCCGCGTGGCGAATAGATAAAGGTAAAGAGCGATGTGAATTTAACCTTTTTTATAACCTCTACGGTCTTTTTAAAGTCGTCATATGTTTCGCCCGGAAAGCCGACTATAATATCACTCGTCAGAGTAATATCGGGCATTTTCTCGCGCGCATAGTCGATTAAATGAAGGTATCGCTCTATATCATAATGGCGGTTCATAAGCGAAAGTATTCGGTCAGAGCCGCTCTGCAGCGGCAGGTGAAGCTGATGCGCGACCTTCTCACACTCTGCCATTGTATCAAGCAGCTCCTCGGTGCAGTCCTTGGGGTGTGAGGTCATAAAGCGGATTTTGAAGTCACCTTCAATATCGTTCAGCATTCTGAGAAGACGCGCAAAGTTTACGCCGTCTGCCTCGCCCTTGCCGTAGGAATTAACATTCTGTCCTAAGAGGGTTATTTCCTTAAAGCCGTCTGCTACCATACGCTTAGCCTCGGCTATAACCTCACCGGGCTCACGCGAGCGTTCGCGGCCGCGTACATAGGGCACTATACAGTAGGTGCAGAAATTATTGCAGCCGTACATTATCGGTAGCCAACCCTTTATATCGCCGTCGCGGTGGACGGGAACATCCTCAACAATGTCGCTATTATCGGTTGAGATATTAAAGACGCGCTTGCCGGTAGTTAAAACAGAATAAACGAATTCTGGCAAACGGTGGGTTACGTGGGTGCCGAAAAGCAAGTCAACATAAGGGTAACTTTTCTTTATACGGTCGGCAACCGTTTGCTGCTGTACCATACAGCCGCAGATTGCAATAATCATATCGGGATTGCGGCGTTTTAGATGCTTTAGTGCGCCCAAATTACCGTAAACGCGTGCCTCTGCGTGTTCGCGGACAGCACAGGTGTTAAAAAGCACAAAATCCGCCTCTGCGCTATCGTCGGTAAGCTCATAGCCCATTGTCTTTAACATGCCCTTTATATGCTCGCTATCGCTTACGTTCTGCTGACAGCCGTAGGTTTCAATGCACGCCTTTGGCTTCTTAGCGTAGCGTTCTGTCAGCTTGTCCGCAACGCGCGAGGCGTATACGCTCTGCTCGTCCATCGGGGACGCAACATTTAAATCAAAATCCAATGCGATTCTCCTTAAATTCATATAAACATATATATTCAATTTATTATAACTCAAAAGTATATACTGTTCAAGTAAAAAATAAACCAAACCGAAAAAAATCGGTTTGGTTTATTTTAGTCGTCGACATCGACATATTCCTTGTTCATATAACCCTCAATTTCGCCGTAGCGCACCACATACCAATCTGGCACCTCTGCATAGATTGTGACGGTGGCACCATCGGGCACTGTTGTGAGCACCTGTGAATAAATATTAGGGTCGGCACGGATATTTACTCCGCCGCCGTTTTCGGTGTCTACCCTTCCCGTTCGCACCTGTTGCGGCAGATTAAAGGGGATTCCGAAATATTCGCAAAGGGCAAGCACGGTATAACGCGCAATTTTTTCTATGTTACTCTTTATCCAGTTGGCATCGGCGTAGTTATCGTGAAAAGCAAACTCTATAAGCACACTTGGGGCTCGCGTTCTTGTTACCTCGCCGAGTGTCGTTGTAGGCACTATACGAACGCGGTCGGGCAAGGGGTAAATAAGGCGAAGATTATCGGCTATTATTTCGGCGGCACGCATACCCTCCACACTGTTAGGATAATAATAAACCTCTACTCCGCGCGCTGTGCCTGCATACTGCGGTGCGGCGGCGTTGGAATGCAGCGCCAGGTGTAAATCGTAGTTTCCCGCATTGGACTGCGCTATTGAGGATGCAGCGGTCATTTCGGGTGTATTGCGCGTATATGAAATTCCCGACGCATTAAGGTAGGGCACCATTGCATCGGCTATCAGATTCATATAGTATTCTTCGCTTCCGTTTTCCCCTACATACAAATTAAATTCCTGCGTTGACGGACTTAGATATATACTGGGCATAATAACTCCCCCTTTTCTAAATAATATTTAAAAGGGGCTTATATTATGCAAAAAGAGATGCACCGCAAGGCGCATCTCTTTTAAATTAGTCGTTATCGGGTACCAGGTGAAGCAGAAGAACGATTGCTTCGGGGGTAAGCTGAGGTGCGGAAAGGCGCAAGCCGTACTGCATAATTCCCGGTGCGTATTCTTCCTCTGCGATAAAGTCGTGCGGCTTGAATTCGAAGTGAACATGGCCCGAAAGCATTGCCTTAACCTGCGTTTTCGGGTCGTGCAAAATCTCAATAAACTCGCGCGTTGCATCATTAGCGAGGCAGGACAGGCAGTTGCCTACAAGCTCTGCCTTATCGTCGGGCACTCCCATCATTAGCAGACGGTTGCGCTCGGGGCGCTCATCGTGCATAATTTCTTCGCCTATTTTCTCCGAATAAACCGGAACATGCATACAAAGAATCATAGGCTTTCCAAGTTCTACAACCTTTTTAAACTGTTTTACAGTTTCGGGGAAAACGCGGTCGGCCTGGTTATCGATTGCAACAAGCAGCACATCGCCTAAATCCTCTACCTGAACATAGGGGTTGTCACCCTTCATAACCTTGAACTTGGGAACATTGTCGAGCCAGTTATAGATGCTGTTGTAGGTCTTGGGATAGTTCCAGTCGTGGTTGCCGAGTGCGTAAACATAGTTTTTGCACTCTTTATTAAAGAACTCATCAATAAGCTCTAAGTTGGCAGCCGACGGGAAGTCGATTATATCACCGCAGCCCATTACTGCATCTGGCTGGGTTTTGTTAACATATTCACGGATTTCGGCAAAGCAGCGCTCTGCGTTCGGAAACATATAAGAGCGTCCCTTTTGAAGCTCAAAGCTGTATTCATCCTCGCGCTCGTCAATTCGGGTAAGGTGAACGTCGGCAATGCCTACAATGTTTTTGTTTTCCTTAAGTCCTTTGATTTTTAATTCTCTTTCGATTACGTGTAGCATAAAATCCCTCTTTCAGAGTGAAAATAAGGCGTGCATAAGAGAATATGCACGCCGAATAAATAAATTTATAGCGTTAAGAATGTTTCTTCTTGCCGAGTACGAGTGTAAGTGCAAGTGCCAAAGCGGCAACAAGTGCTGCTAAAACGGCAATCCAGATAACCGAGGTATCACCCGTTGTTGCAGGCTTTTCGCTTGAGGTAGTATCCTGCTTATCGGTTGTAGTAGAAGAGGTCGGTTTGGAAATGAGCGGCTCTGAGGAGGTATCCTCCTGCTTAGAGGAAACGCTATCTTCTTCTGTGGAAGAAATATCTGACGATTCGGTCGGAATGACGGTAGCAACGACAAATGAACCGCCCGATGCAAAGCTAACGGTTACATTTTTAAATGCTTTACCTTCAAAAAGGGTTTCGATATCGCTTGCGTTTACACCGTAGAAACCGATTGCAGAGGTATTACCCACATACTCATCAGGAAGTGTAAGAGTAATTGTAAGCTCTGTGCCCGTAGCGGGGGTAACCTCCTGTCCCTGCTCGTTAAGAACCTTAACGTCGAACATATAATAGTCTGTAACATCACTCGAAAGGTTTTCTAAAATTTCATCCTTAAAGGCAGCCTTATCCTTGTCAACAGTGATGGTAACCTTTTCAGAAAATGCGCCCTTAGGTGCAGAAACGGTTACGCCAAGAGAATCGTCGGCAGCGTTAGAAGGAACGTAGGTTTTTAAAGGTGCAGAGCAGTTTCCGCAGGTCTTCTGATACCAGCCATCCTCACCCGGAACCTCGCTCCAGTCACCCGAATAATCGTGTCCCGTTTCGCTTAAGGGAGTATCCTCATACTCTCCACAAGCGCAGTAATGACGGTCAAAACCACCGCTTTCACAGCCGGGGGCAACGCTTTCTGCGGCATTATGTGTAACAAACTTATGCTCGTGAACGATGGTAACGGGAGCGGACATTGCGCCTGTTGCAGCCTCCGCAACAGCGGTGCCGCTGTTATTAAGCTTTTTAACACTAAGGCCAAACTGTATATTGGCAACATCAGCCGTTTCGGCAACGCCGTTCTTTGCAATAAAGGTATGGCAAACAAAGATGTCCCCTGTCTTTACTCTATGGGCTGTCGCATTTGCGGTTGCAATCTTTATAGAATCGCTTGTAATGTTAATTGCACTTTTGCCGACAAGAGCAACCTTATCTTTATCCTCTATTGCCTTAGGCACGCCTGCAGTGAAATTATTTTTGTCGTATGTAATTTCAAACTCGATATTTGTGTATTCAAAATCGGCAAGTGCTTTTACGGTAATCTCCACCTCACCATTTTCCTTGAGAGAAGCGGTATTTGCGGTGATACCGATAAGCTCATTAACGGGAGCCGCCGAAACACACACTAATGCTGAAAAAACGAGCATTAAGGCGAGTGCCAAGGACATAAATTTTGCAAATTTTCTCATAAAACATATTCCCTTCTTGTGTTTTTTCACAAAATAGACTATATACAAGGTTAGTATATAACAAATTTTATATTATGTCAATAAATAATAAACAAAAAACCTCGCCCTTTTTGCCGATTTCATACAAAGAAATTTGTTGAGAGTTCACAAACATAAAATTAAGCCGCACTCATTAAAGTGCGGCTTGAATCACATATTTTTATTTTGCAATATCGGCGTTCTCAGCAAGGAAATCAAGCACCTTTTCATAGAGCATTGAATACTCTATCTGCTTGTCATCTATTTGCTTTTTAACCTCGTCTACCTCCATAGAATATTCGGTAGCTAAGGACTTATATTCTGCCTCAAGCTCATCTGCCGATACGGTGAGCTTTTCTGCCTTTGCGATATAGTATATGAGCATATAGGATTTCATATTTTCCTTGTAGCTTTCTGAAATCTGCTCTCTGAAGGCAGCCTCATCCATACCGTAAGCCTCTAAGAACTGCTCAAAGGTATAGCCAACCTGCGATGCATAGTTTTTGTAGTATGTGATATCGTTTTCTACGAAATAGTCAAGCTCGGTCTCGGGAACTTCTTTAGTTTTTGTGTCCTCTACAAGCTTTGTATAAATATATCCCTCAACCGTCATATTAAATGCGGCAGCATTATAATCGCTTACGCTGTCGTAGCCGAGTTTCTTTGCAATTTCGGCGTCGATTTCGGGATACTGAGTGCGCTTGATTTTCTCTACGGTTACGGTGAATTCAACCTTTTCACCGCTTAATTCCTCGTTATTAGGATAGGGGTCCGGGAAAGTGAGGTTAAGCACGCGTGTTTCGCCCGGTTTTGCACCGATAAGACCCGATTCAAAGCCGTCGATATAAGAGCCGGAGCCGATAACAAGGTCTGTTCCCTCGTCACCTGTTGAGCCGCCGCTAAAAGCTTCACCGTTATGCTTACCGACATATACGATATGTACGGTATCGCCGTTTTCTACCGCACCCGAAGCAATTTCAACCTCGTCGCCGTAGCCTGCGTTGCTGAGGTCTGATGCCATCTGGTCGGCTAAGAGCTTTACAAACTCCTCATCCTCTGCGGAAACCTTTACACCCTTATACTCGGGCACATCGATATAAACCGACAAATCCTTATAGTCGAACATTTTTGTAGAGCCGTCGCCCGTGTTATCACCGCAGCCTGCAAAGGATAAAAGCATAAGCAGAGCGGTTAAAAGTGCTATAATCTTTTTCATAAAAAAACTCCTATGTTTAAAATACCTCTTTATTATACATTTTCCGTATCACTTTTACAAGTATTTATTTCATAGAGACGGTTATAAAGGAAAACTGCTACCAAAAGCGAGGTAAGACCTGCTACAAGCTTGCCTATTATGAGCGAGAAAACAAAAGACGAATCGAACGCCATTGTAAAAGCGAGGTGTCCGCCAAAGGTCCATGCCGCTGACACGGCAAATGCGGAATTAAGCAGTGTTCCTTTTTTGTCCATTCGGTTCATCATTTCAAATGTAGTTACGCTTGTGACGGTGGTTGAGAGCAAGCCGAGTGCGGCGTCCTCCCCTATTTTTATTTTTTTACCAAGCGCGCAAAGCGGTTTACGCAGAAGCTTGGAAACTATGAACATAAGCGGAAACGCACCCGAAATAACCGCGCTTGCATTTAGGCAGATTATTCCGCCCTCTTCGAGTGTTGCCATTCCTTTGAGTACTTCCCAGCCTGTGAGATATTTGATAACGGCGAGCACAAGTCCGACGGTTATGAGTCCTTTTATAAACACGCCGAAGATTTCAAATATTTTTACACAAGCGTTCGGTTTCCACAAAAGGCCAAGTGCAATTATTATCGAGAAAATCAGTAGGGGTAACAGATTGAGAATCAGTTTTAAAATCGGTAATCCTTGAACAACGCCCGACACAAAACAGCCGAGCGGTACGGTAACTATGCCGCAAAGAAGTCCTAAGAGCAATTCTCTATGACGGTCGTGACCGACAACACCAAGTGCGAACGGAATAGTAAACGATACAGTAGCGCCCATCATAGATGCTACAATAAGCGCGTTAAAGCTGCCGAGAGCCTTATCAGCCGCCACCTCAACCGACAGCGGTGCTCCGCCCATATCATTAGCAAAAAGGGTTGCGGGGAGAATTGACGGCTCTATATGCATTTTCTCGTTCATAAAGGTGAAAACCGGTTCTAAAAAGTCTGCCAAAACCGGAGCTATTGCTATCATACCAATCATAGAAAGCGCCATTGTACCGAGCAGCATAAAGCCGCGTTCAAACTCTTTGCCAAGTCCGAATTTGTTGCCTATTATACGGTCGATTGCACCAAGCACCGAGAAGACAAGCATTATAATTGTTAAAGCGTTCATTTATTCACCCAAACCTACGGCCTTAAAGCCGTCCTTTGTTAAGACATATTTTTCAGTAAAGCCACATTCAAGCAGCAGCCTTTCAGCATCGGAGAATCCATAGTCGAGATAGCGACGGTCATGACAATCAGAGCTTATGACCGCACCGAATCCCTGTCTTTTAAGCTCTTTAAGAATAAAGGGCGCAGGATACGGTGCTTGACGGTATCCGCGCGGAATACAGCCCGTATTAACCTCAAAAAACGGGATTTTGCCGCGCAGTGCCTCAATTGCAGAAAAGGCGTAGTCGCGGTATTCTTTTGAAGATTCGTCAATATAATGTCTTGTTTCGTTATGCTTACAAATTAAATCAAAATGACCGATTATGTCAAAATTTCCGTAGTTATGCAGGGTTGCTAAATGCTCGTAATAGCACTTTGCAAAGGCAAGACCGCTCCCGCCAAAATATTTATCTATTATAGCAAGCATTTCCTCTGCCGTGCGGTCAAAGCCAACTATTTCATCCCCTATTTTTAAATAGTGGGTTGAGCCTATGACATACTCGTATCCTGTAAAATCGCTGTCGGACAGCATTTCAGCCTCAAGTCCGAAAAAAAGGTCAATTCTACCGTCGTATTTTTGCTTTAAATCGGCAATTTCTTTTTTGTACTTTACTGTATTTTCGGGCGACATTCCGTATTTTGAAAACGAGTTATACGAATGACCCGAAAAGCCAAGGGAAGAAAAGCCTTTTTCTATTGCGGTTTCTATCATTTCAGTGAGCGCATCTCTACCGTCGCAATATGTAGAATGGGTATGCAGATTTTGCAAGTTTTTCATATTCTCCCACCTTTCAAAATCACCTAATAAGTTTAATGCACACATACTTTTTTGTCAATATAAAAAAGGACGGCAAGCGCCGTCCCTTTTTGTTTATTTAATTACACCTTTTGGGTTTTATTTTTGGAAAGATAGAGTACTGAGCAAAGTGCAACAATAACAGCTACGCTGAGCGGTAGGGTGTTTTCGCCTGTGGGCGGAATCTTATCCGCGGGCTTTGCCTCTTCCTTAATCTCTTCCTTCTCTTCTTCCTTTTCTACTTCCTTTTCAAAGCCGCAGTAGTCACACTTTATATCAGATGCGTCGTCGAAATGATGTGAACACTCTGTGCCGAAGAAATAAGAAAGGTAATTTTCTTTAGCAGTAAGATTTTCATATTCCTCGCCCGACATAACACAACCGTTTATAACAACAAGCGGATTCTCTGCAAAGACGTAGCCTTCTTTTGACATAACAGAAATGCTTACACCGCAGTTGTCAGCACCGTCGAATACATAGTCTTCAAGCCACTCATAATCTTCTATAGTTCCAATAAGCCAGCTTGCACCATCATTTACAGTATAGGGAGCATCTTCGGGAACGGTGATTACAGGAGGAATACTTGTATGATAATTCTTTTTGGGCTTTTCAACAGTTATTTCAATAACATCTATTACCTTTAATCCGTCACTATAATTTTTATAATACATTGCAAAATCAGGCATTATATCAATATTAGAAAGCTCCTCGCCGTCTAAATAAGCGACTGCATCTTCTGCAAACTGATAGCCCTCGTTGGGAATTATATACATATGGAGAGAATAAATTTTGCCCGATTCAAACTTGCCATCAAAGAAATCGTAAGTTTCGCTCTCGTCGTTCCATACATTCCATTCTGCTGCTGCCGAATATTTTGCACCTTTAGGAACCTTGACCTCATTTGAGGATTCTGCGCCAACCTTAAACTCCGGAATGCTGTCAATTTTAATCTCGTCAAGCTGTTCTTTGAAAGAAATGCTGTGAGAAATGTAGGCATCCATGTCAAAGACATAGCCGTATTCCTGTTCTTCGCCGTTTAGATAGCGCTTTGCATCGGCGGCAAATTCATAGCCCGGTTTAGCAAATACCGTTACTGAGAAGCCGTATTCCTTGCCATCTTCAAACTTTTGTACCTCTTCGCCTGTACTTGTATCACACCAGCCGATATCGGTTATTTCATAGCCTGCACCATCGGGAACCTTAACACCTGAAATGTCGGGGGCTTCGCCGATTTTTGCTTCCTTAAAGCCTATAATCTCAACCTTTTCTATAACCTTTAGGAAAGAATATCTGCATTCATGGTATATAGAATCATAATTTACATTATTAGGTCTGCGGGTAATGCCGTTTACGGTTAAAATCGTATCCTCTGAGAATTCATATCCGTCGGCAGGAATAATACGAATAATAAATGTATAAATCTTGCCGTCTTCTACGGTAACATCCTGCTCTGTCGTTTCGCTATAATCGGATACACTATCATATATATCCCAATAACCAACGGCTGTGTACTTCGCACCACTTGGTACTTTAAGTTCAATTTCGCCACCCTTAATTTTTTTACCCTTTTCTGCCTTGGGCACATCGGAAACGATAACCTCATTCAAAGCCTTCTTATAGGATACGCGTGTGTCAAAATTAAACCGGATTACATCTGTTCCAAATCCGCCCATACATTGGCCGTCTTCATAATATTCAATCAATTCCGCGAATGAATAACCCTCTTTCGGGTAGACAGTATAATAGAAACTGTATGCTTTTCCTTCCTCAAAGGTTCCGTTTGTTTCCCAGGTTCCCTCTTCTTCCCAATAGCCTTCTATGGTATAGTTCGCATTGGCATCGGTAGGCACGGAGATTGCATTAGTGCCATCGTATTCAAAGTTTTTGCCAACGGTTGCCTTGGGGAATTTCGAGGTATCGATATAAACCTCTGTAATTTCGGTTGCAAGGCTATATGTGATTTCAAATGATGAAATGCCCGAAGCGCCGCCAAGATAGATGCCTTCTCCGCCGTTTACATAGGCATAGCAACCATCTGAAAGAGCATAGCCCAGTTCAGTAGTCACAGTAAAGTACTGACGATAAA
Organism: Acutalibacteraceae bacterium; assembly: GCA_045590515.1. Taxonomy (GTDB): domain Bacteria; phylum Bacillota; class Clostridia; order Oscillospirales; family Acutalibacteraceae; genus SIG589. Next base: position 1,483 of record JAZNRD010000004.1, on the reverse strand, counting down.
TATTGCCTTCCTCAAACACATCGGTTGACTGCATAGGATTGAATTGCTTTTGTGTATAATCATACTTTTCCCAAGTAGAAGTCACGGAATAGTGGTCGGTCGTATTTGTGTAGGAATAAGGTGCGGGAGCTTCGCCAACCACAGCAGTAGGAACATTTGAAAGCACAACATCACCTACATCGCCCAACAATGTAGGAAGAGTAAGAAAATCAAATTGTCTTGCCGGTATTTCGCCGCCAAGATAATTAACATTTTCCTGCATACCGTTTACAACCACAACGGTGTTGCTGTCAAGGGCATAGCCCGCGGCTGCGGTAACAGTAAATACGGGGGTGTTATAATCCGTGTCTTTACAAATCATCTCAGCAGAGTACATACCGTATGCCTGCCATTTAGCGTCGCCGCCTATGGTAATATCATACTTATCCGAGGATTCTGAAAAGACAACCGTAGTATTGGTATCTCCAACCAGCGGAATGTCAATAGTAATTTCCACCTCCGCAATAGGAGTATCAGCCGCAAAGGCGGTGGTTGCAGTACCAAGCAACATTGCCGCTGCTACTGTCAAAGACAAAAGAAAATACGCTATTTTGCGAATGTTTTTCTTCATAGTGTTTTCTTCCTTTCATAATTGAGATATTATCTCTTTTGTTAAATATAACATAAAAACAGTGTATGCACAAGAATTTTTTATGTGTAAAAGGTTACAATTTTTTAATATAATGTAGGGGTTAAGCTACAATATTTATTGCCTTAAAAAATCCCGTTGCAAAGTTTTTAATGAAGAGTGAAGAGGTAATAAGTAAAAATCCCGTCCTCATATGAGAACGGGATTTTTGGTGAGGATGAGTGGGCTCGAACCACCGACCCCTTGCATGTCAAGAGCACCTTACGGCGTTAGGGTACGATTTTCATAGCATTTTTCTTGCTTTTAATAATCATTATTTCGGTTTTTCGAGCAAGTTGTTGACCCATAAAAGTCGAACAAATAAACCAATAACAGTATAATCCAAAAGTAGCAGAAAAGCAACAGGTCTGAAGTAAGTAATTAACAACTTTTTTGAAGCATTATAGCAACTATGTAACTACTAAATAAAAAGAAAGATACAACTTTTTTAAAAAAAGTTTGTATCTTTTTAGTTTTTGCATTTATAACGACTGCAAATTTTGGGGTTCATGGTATACTTTAGTCACAGCAAAGGGAGAGAACACCAAATACAAAACGCCGAAAGGAGTGAAGAAAACCAAAAAGGCGAACGGTGAATCCTGAATGGCTGAACATTAAAAATAAGGTAGCGACTTACCGCTAAATAATATTAACAAAATAACGGGTGGCGACCGACGCTGAAAGGATAATAAAAATGACAATTAATTATGAAATGAAGACAATCGAAATTACAAAGGCAGAATCAAAAGAAGCAGGAAATCCCACAAGCAAAAAGTTCAATGAACTCATGAATCTCCGCTCAATAAGTCGGATCGT
>JAZNRD010000003.1:0-22308 GCA_045590515.1 Acutalibacteraceae bacterium | reverse complement strand
CTTTAGGGGCAGCCGGTGAAAGTGTTGCGGTTGGCAAACCTTTCGACGAGCCTATAGGCTCGGCCGGTCTTATGCCCTAAGGGGGCAGTGCATACTACCGGCACGGCCGGTAGTTATGATTATATAAGGTTTTAGGATATCCTAAAGATTTGGAAAATGTGATGTACATTTTCCCTGCTTGTTATGGTGTAAGAAAAATGTAATGAAGACAAATATCATCTTTTTGAATAAATAAGGTCAAAGAAGTGACAGCTACCGTGGCAATAGCGATTGTTGTCATTTTTTGTTGTAAAAGGGATTGAGGAATAGGTGCATATGTGTTATAATATTACAAAACACAAGGAGGAGTTAAAATGAAAAAATGCAATTATATGCACCTGCCTCTTCAAATGACAGATGTAATAGACGACAATAAGTTTATTATTCCTCAGTTCCAGAGAAGCGTGGTTTGGAGAAAACAACGCAGAAAAGATTTTATAGCAAATATAAGAAATGGCGAGCCTTTTGGTGTAATTTTGGTAAGACAAAACGCCGGAAAATACGAGCTGATTGATGGTCTGCAACGAATCACAACAATCCGAGATTACTACGCCAATCCTTATGATTATTTGAACGAAAATGACGTTGATGATGAATTATCACGAAAAATCGTTATAGCATATTTAGAAGAACAAAAGATTCCGGTTGATGAAAACTATGTTGAAACACGCTCGTTAGAAATTAAAAAAGAGTTGTTTAATTGCCTTAAGGGTAGGTTGAAGAATTGGGAAGCCGCAGATGTTCTTAAAGAAAAAATAGGCATTAATGCTACACCGACAGTTCGTAATTTGATTGACGATGTTTATGCAGAGTTTAATAGCAATATAGACATTGATCATTTACCGGTATTTGCCATTGACTATAGAGGACCGAGTGAAAATATTCCTAATGTTTTTTATAATTTAAACACTGGCGGTGTTCAATTATCAAAGTACGAAACATACGCTGCCTTATGGTCTAAGCCTCTATTTACAGTTGATGATGAGCAACTTCTTGAAAATGTTAAGATGAAATACAAAAAACTTCAAGAAGATAGTGATCTTGATATTGTTTTCAGCGAAGATGATATGGCGCAAAACGGGATTTCATTATTTGAATATTGCTATGCGTTGAGCGGAGTAATTAGAAATAAAACTAAAGGCTATGATATACTTTTTGGAGAAAACTCAAAATCTACCGATCCTATAGGGTTCGAGCTATTAAGCCTTATATTGGGCGAAAGTGTCAACAAAGCAGAGCGTATACATAGCATATTAAAAGATGCGACACCGAGTTTTCTTGTTGACATTAAAAAAATGATAGACGATTCTGTGTTCAATGTTAAAAATGCTTTGAAAGATGTTTTGCTTAGCAAGAACGGTGTCACACTTCATTCTGATAGCACGTATCTAATCTATCACATTATCGTTTCGTACATTAGAGAATATTACCTCATCGATGTCAAATCAGAAACAATAACCAAAAAAGCCGATGCACTACCTGCAAGTGATTTTAAGAAATATATGCCTTTGCATTATGTGTATGATTGCTTGACCGATTACTGGAAAAACAATAGACAGGTCTCTGACTTAAACAGAGATTTGAATAGTTTGGAAAAAAGATCAAAATACTGGTCAAACATTAAAGCTAATGATTGGGCGGAGGCATTGCGTATTTTTGTTGAGTCTCAAAGTGGAGTTTCTAAAACCATTCCACAAAGGAATAAACTGTTTATAGATTTCTTGATATCTATGAAGCTTAAGAAAAACCCTCAATATATGATTCATTATCTTAATTCCGCTGATGAAAAAAGCGGTTATCTTGACTTTGAGCACATTGTTCCACGTAAGATAATCCAAAATCATATTAAAGACCTTACATCTTCACAGCAGAATTTATTTAATTTCTCCCATGTGGGCAACCTTTGCTATCTGACAGTTAAAGATAATCGTTCTAAACGAGAAAAGACTATATACGAATATGTAGAGGATAGACCTTCTTATACTTTTGATAAAGACTATTTGAAATTTAATGGCTATCCTGAAAAAGATGATTTGAAATTCATCCATTACTCAAACAGTGACTTTAGAGATGAATATTCTAAATTTGTAAAATATCGTGCAGATAGCCTTTGTCAAGAATTCCTTGAACTGGTTAAAGAACTATTTTGATATAAAACCTCCATCCGTTTTGGATGGAGGTTTTATTATGTCCTTTAGAGTACAACTCATATGACTTGGCTTTTTTCATATTTTCCTATATCCTGCCGTAATATCAAGTGTACCGCCGGACTTTAAATATTTTTTAAAATTTCTTTGCAGACTTGTTTGTTCGGGAAAAGACAAAATATCATTTAACGTATATCCAAACCCGAATACACGCTCAATAGCTTGTGCGCTGTTGTCACTCGGAAAAGGAATGGGAGTCCATAGCTTCATAAACCTAACTATATTAGATTCTTCACTTAAAATATTCGCTAAATTAGGGTTTAAAAGCCATGAATCACACATAAAGAATGATGGTGAATGTTCAGGAAAATGCTCCCTAAAGAAGTTTTTTGCAAGATTAAAGGATTCTAAACAAGCGTCTACATTTAACGGCTCGCCTTGGGGAATGTGTGTTTCAATAGCAAACTCGCCGAAAGGAATACCGTCTAAGCATTTTTCAATGCGAAACTGTAATCGACCGAGCTTAAAAAGGTCGGCAGTATAATGGTTAATAAGCCAATGAAATTCTCCAAGACCTGCAACACCGTGTTGCGTTTTATAGTTGTCAAGCCATATATTTATATCCTTTAGTGTTTTAACGGTGATATCTTTGTCAATTCCGCGTTCGTTATTTTTTAAAAGAGCAAAATTGCTTAAAAAGCCTAGTACGAAAATCGGCAAAATTCCGGCTTCGATTTTAGGAATACTTTTTGTGTTTATAATTTCTTCGGCAATAGCTTTAGCCTTTAATTCAAGTTGCGAATTTTCGGACAATATTTGTCTTATTTCGTCATTTTCAAGAATTTCATTTAAGAAAAAATTCATAACACACCTACTTGTTCATATGCGGCAAAGAGTGACTGATTTTTTCATCAGATAAAAATCTGAATAAATTTTTATTATAAATCTTTTCTCTTTGCTCAGCCGTAACGCCTATTTTATCAAATATTTCGTTGTCGGTTTTCAACCATCCGCCAACCCAATCGGGATTATATTCGGTTGAAAGGGAGTCTGTACCGAACATAATGTTGTTTTCAACATCATACCCAACCGTAAATAACTTTGTAAGAAGCTCTTCGCGATATATTTTTGGTGTTCCGGGAGTAATGTCAAAAAACATTTCGCTTGAGTCGCGTGTAAGATACGAATTTAAAAACTTTCCGTATACCGCAATACATTCGTCGTGCCATGGCCAAGAGCAGTGACCCATAGAAAACTTGATTTTATTAAGGTTTAAAAGGCACTCCCAGTCGGCAGGGCGATTATATCTCGAGGTATCGGTTCCGCTCCACAATATTCCCGTATGGAAAAGGATGGGTAGACCGGTTTTTTCAATAGCCTCAAGCATTTTCATATTTTCGGAAGAATAAACAGGGAAGGTGTCACAAATTATTTTAAATGCCTTTATGCCCGATTTTGCTGCATCGTCTATAAGGTCGCAAATATTCTTTTCAAGAGGATGTACCCATAAAACAGGGATAAGTCTATTATTACTATCCTTTGTCCATTCAAGGATATTTTTAACTCTTTCTTTATATGGCAACTTTAAAAGGCTTGCAGTAGCCTCTTCAGGACAAGCAGAAACGAGGGCACCGCCATACACGCCGCATTTTTCCATTTGCTCTAAAAGATAGCTTTGGTTTGCAGGGCCTTCACCCGTATGTATATGCATATCATAAATCTTCATTAAATTCACTCCCTAATAGAATTATACTTTTAAAAACTTTAAAGTCAATATGTAATAAATTCGCATAATATATTTCTTGTGTTTGAAAAATTTAATGTTATAATATTATAAAAAGTCTTTGGAGAAATGTATGTTCTGGTTTAAAAAGAAAAGGAATGACCCTGTTCTGTCTGAAATGGATGGGCGAGAGATTAAATATGTCACAAAGCGAGTGCGGCTTGATGACGGAAATGTAAAGGAAGAAATTCTTGGTAAGACAGGCAGAATAGTTGTTATAGACGGTGAGATTCGTGTAATGTGCGGAGAAACCGATGTTTTTCGTTGCATGGCAGAAAACGCAACATATTTTGACCTTTTAAGCGGTGCAGGTGTAACTGTTTCCGGCGTTAATAAAATAGACAATGAAAAAATGGATATAGTAGTTTATTATACATATCATAGAAAATAAAAATTATTGTTCCTTCGGATGTGTTGATATGAAAAAAGATTATACTAAGTTTTTTACAAAGCGTGCAGCGCTTAATAATACTTTGTATTGTTTAAAAAAGAATAAAAAACTTAAAATTCTTTATTTTGGAGGTTCCGTTACCGCAGGTTACGGTGCATCAGAACCCGAAAAATATTCCTGGCGCGCAAGGGTGGGCGAATGGTTTAAAAATAATTTTTCAGATGCTGAAATAATGAATATTAACCGCGCAGTAGGTGAAAGCGGGACATATTTGGGTACTTTTCGCTTAAATCGTGATGTTATAGCACATAAACCCGATTTAGTGTTCATAGAATACTCAATTAACGACCTATATTACGGCTCTTCGTATGAAAACTGTTCAATTCAGTACGAAACTATCGTTAGAGAAATCAAAACAGCTCTCCCTTACTGTGAAATTGTAACTATTCTTGTTACGGATTATGGGCGCGCAGCAGATGCTTTGAAAGGCAAACTGCATATACAAGCACAAGCACATGAGGATATTGCGGCAAAATATAATATTTCAACCGTTAAAGTCGGACTTTCTCTTATGGATACGTTAGGTGAACAATATTTTGAAATTTGGAACGATTATTTTAAGGATATTGTTCATCCGACCGATTTGGGCTACAGTGAATATTATAATTGCATAGAGGCGTTTTTAAATGCAGAGCTTTTGAGTTCAAAAACACCATCAAATAAGATAGAATATTCGTTGCCCGAAATGGTGAACAGTTGTCTTTTTGACGGCGACCGTATGACAATACAGCCGTCAGAGGAGTTATTAAAATTTTCTGAAAGCAAGGGTGGTAAAGGCTTTACTTTTAAAGACAGTTACTTTGGTTTACACGATTATAACGGATATTTTTATTCTGAAAATAGCGGCGAAAATCCACTTCTTGTTTTAAATTTTTACGGAACAGATATAGCCTTACAGAGCAATGTTGCAACGGGAGTTTTAAAGGAAGAAAGTCTTTGGTGCTTTGAAATATCTATTGATGGCGGCGAATGGTTGAGGCGAAATTTTAAAACCCACAACCCTACAATGATTGCCGAAAATCTACCTGCTGGACAGCATACTGTTGTGTTCAGACCATTATTTGAAACATTTGAAAAAGCCGATGTTTTCAAAATAGGAATTATCTTTACACGAAACAGAGATAAACAAACTATTAAATAACACTTAGGAGGATTGTCTGTGGACAAGTTTAAATTAGTATCTAAATACAAGCCCACGGGCGACCAACCTGAAGCTATTGAAAAGCTTGTAGAGGGCATTAACCGCGGCGATAAAGAGCAGGTGCTTCTCGGTGTTACCGGCTCGGGTAAGACTTTCACAATGGCTAACATTATTGAAAAAGTTAACCGTCCGACGCTTGTTCTTGCGCACAACAAAACACTTGCAGCGCAGCTTTGCACTGAGTTCCGCGAATTCTTCCCCGAAAATGCGGTGGAGTATTTCGTATCCTATTACGATTACTATCAGCCCGAAGCTTATATTCCGGGTACAGACACATATATTGAAAAGGATTCTTCAATAAATGACGAAATTGATAAACTCCGTCATTCTGCCACTTGTGCACTGTCAGAGCGTCGCGATGTAATAATTGTGGCCAGTGTTTCGTGCATATATAGCCTTGGTAACCCTATTGATTATCGCAGTATGGTTGTATCCTTGCGTGTTGGTATGCAAAAAAGTCGCGATGAGTTGTTAAAAAAACTTGTCGATTTGCAGTATGAGCGCAATGATATTGGTTTCACTCGCAACAAGTTCCGCGTCCGCGGCGATGTTGTAGAAATTTTCCCGTCATACTCTATGGATACTGCTATTCGTGTTGAGTTTTTCGGTGACGAAATTGACCGCATATGTGAGGTTAATACGCTGACAGGTGAGGTAAAATCTACCCTAAAACACGCAGCGGTCTATCCTGCATCTCACTATATAGTGCCACCCGATAAAATGGTTGATGCGCTTAAAGAAATCGAGGACGAAATGGAAGCGCGTGTTAAGGAATTTACCGAAAATGGTAAGCTTATCGAGGCACAGCGAATTCGTCAGCGCACAGAGTATGATGTTGAGATGCTGCGCGAAATCGGCACTTGTAAGGGCGTTGAAAACTATTCTCGTGTTCTGTCGGGCAGACCTGCGGGTAGCACGCCTTTTACGCTTTTAGATTATTTTCCTGACGATTATCTGCTTTTTGTTGATGAATCACACGTAACTCTTCCGCAGGTTAGGGGAATGTACGGCGGTGACCGCTCACGAAAAGAAAATCTTGTTGAGTTTGGTTTTCGTCTTCCGTCCGCTTTTGATAACAGACCTCTTAATTTTGACGAATTTTATTCGCATGTCGGACAGGCTCTTTTTGTTTCTGCGACACCGGGAGAATTTGAACGCGATAGGGCAACACAGATTGTTGAGCAGGTTATTAGACCTACGGGTCTTTTAGACCCCGAAATCTCCGTTCGTCCCTCTGAGGGTCAGATAGATGACCTTGTTTCAGAAATAAATATCCGCGCTGAACGCGGTGAGCGTGTGCTTGTTACCACACTTACCAAAAAAATGGCGGAGGACTTAACTGAATATCTCGAAAACTTAAATATCGCAGTAAGATATATGCACTATGACATTGATACAATTGAACGTATGGAGATTATACGTGATTTACGAATGGGTAAATTCGATGTCCTTGTAGGCATAAATCTTCTGCGTGAGGGGCTTGATATTCCTGAGGTTTCACTTGTTGCAATTCTTGATGCTGACAAAGAGGGCTTCCTTAGAAGTGAAACATCACTGATTCAGACGATTGGACGCGCTGCACGAAACGCTAACGGAAAGGTAATAATGTATGCAGACAGTGTTACTAATTCTATGGAGCGTGCAATTAGCGAAACCTGCCGCCGTCGTGAAATTCAGCAAGCCTATAATGAAGCCAACGGAATTGTTCCTACAACCATTGTCAAGGATGTTTACGATATTATTGAAATCGGAGCTTCCGATAATAAGGATAAGAAGGAAAAATCGGTTAAATATATGTCCCGCGCTGAGCGTGAGGAGCTTATTACAAGACTTACACGCGAAATGAAGCTTGCCGCAAAGATGCTTGAATTTGAGCACGCGGCACATTTGCGTGACCGAATTCAGAAATTGCGTGAAGGAAAATAAATGAAAACCGTCGCACTTGCGACGGTTTTTATTTATAAAATATGTTTACATTTATAATTTTTTGAGGTAAAATATAAATATATATGCACATTTATTATTGGAGGAAATATGGCTAACGATAAAATCATAATTAAAGGTGCAAATGTTCATAATCTAAAAGGTGTAAATGTTGAAATCCCCCGCGATAAGTTTGTTGTTTTCACAGGACTTTCCGGTTCGGGTAAATCTTCACTTGCCTTTGATACAATATATGCAGAGGGACAGCGCAGATATGTTGAGTCCCTTTCTTCCTACGCCCGTATGTTTTTGGGACAAATGGAAAAACCTGATGTTGAACTTATTGAGGGACTTTCTCCTGCAATTTCTATTGACCAGAAAACGACCTCTAAAAATCCGCGTTCAACCGTCGGAACGGTAACCGAAATATATGATTACCTTCGTCTTCTATATGCTCGTGTTGGTATACCGCACTGTCCTGTTTGCGGAAAAGAAATCTCACAGCAAACAACTGACCAGATTGTAGACAAGGTTTGTGAACTGCCAAACGGTACGAAAATACAGGTCTTGGCCCCCGTTGTTCACAACAAAAAGGGTGAACACCAAAAAGAATTTGAAGCCGCACGCAAATCGGGATATGTTCGTGTGCGTGTTGACGGAAATATATACGATTTATCTGAAGAAATTACACTTGAAAAAAACAAGAAGCATAATATTGAAATTGTTGTTGACCGTCTTGTAATAAACGATGAGGTTAAAAGCCGTCTAAGCGATAGCGTTGAAACTGCTGTTTCTCTTAACAGCGGTATTGTTGTGATTGATGTTATCGGTGGGGAAGAGCTTGTTTTTTCGCAGAACTATGCTTGCGAGGAGCACGGAATAAACATCCCCGAGCTAACGCCTACAATGTTTTCTTTCAACAATCCGATGGGTGCTTGTCCTACTTGCATGGGACTTGGTATGTTTATGAAGGTTAATCCGCGCCTTATTGTACCGAACGAGGATTTAACACTCCGCGAAGGCGCAATTAAGGTGCTTGGATGGAATATTAACGGCTGGCACGGTCAGGAAAACTCTGTTGCTACTATGTATTATACGGCAATAGGAGAAAATTACGGATTTACCCTTGATACTAAATATAAAGATATTTCTCAAGAGGGTAAAAATGCTCTGCTTTACGGTACAAACGGAGAAAAGCTGTTGCTTAAACGCAGTGCGCTTTGGGGCGGCGGAACACATATGGCCGCTTTTGAGGGTATTGTTAACAACGTTGAACGCAGATATAAGGAATCGTCAAGCGAATATTCGCGCAACGAACTTGAATCGCTTATGACTGAATCTGCTTGTCCTACCTGTGGCGGCGCAAGACTTAAGCCTGAGCCGTTGGCGGTAACCGTAGGCGGAAAAACCATTAAAGAATTTTGCGATATGTCGGTCACAGACGAGATTGCTTTTATTGATACACTCTCGTTTAGTGATATGCAGCAAAAGATTGCAGGACCAATTTTAAAGGAAATTAAAGAGCGCCTTAACTTCCTTAACAGTGTTGGTCTTGATTATCTAACGCTTTCGCGCTCAGCAGGTACGCTTTCGGGCGGTGAAAGTCAGCGTATCCGTCTTGCGACGCAGATTGGTTCGTCACTTATGGGGGTTGTATATATCCTTGACGAGCCAAGTATCGGACTGCATCAGCGCGACAATAACCGTCTTATTGCAACACTTAAGCGCTTGCGTGACCTTGGAAACACCTTGATTGTTGTTGAGCATGACGAGGATACTATTCGCTCGGCTGACTATGTCGTAGATATCGGTCCGGGTGCTGGTATTCACGGCGGTGAGGTTGTGTGTGCAGGATGCGTCAGTGATATTGAGAACTGTAATGATTCCATTACAGGCGATTATCTTTCGGGTCGCCGTAAAATTACTGTTCCTAAAGAACGTCGAAAGGGTAACGGCACATATCTTACCATAAAGGGTGCAAGGGAAAACAATCTAAAAAATATAAATGTGAAAATTCCCCTCGGAAAGTTTGTATGTGTTACGGGCGTTTCGGGCTCGGGAAAATCTTCGCTTGTTAACGATATTATATATCAGGAGTTAGCATCAAAGCTTAACGGTGCTAATCGCATATCGGGCGAGCATAAGGAAATAGAGGGCACCGAAAATCTTGATAAGGTTATTGATATAAATCAGTCACCAATAGGCAGAACACCGCGTTCAAACCCCGCAACCTACACGGGTGTATTTACCGATATTCGCGAAATTTTTGCACAAACAAAGGATGCAAAAATGAAGGGCTATACCGCTGGGCGCTTCTCGTTCAATGTAAAGGGCGGCAGATGCGAGGCTTGTGAGGGTGACGGAACACTTAAAATCGAAATGCATTTCTTGCCCGATATTTATGTTCCTTGTGAGGTATGCGGCGGAACTCGCTTCAACCGCGAAACGCTTTCGGTAAAATATAAGGATAAAAACATTCACGATGTGCTTGAAATGACAGTGGAAGAGGGTATGCATTTCTTTGAGCATATTCCGAAGATTCACAGAAAACTAAAAACTCTCTTTGATGTGGGACTTGGTTATATCAAAATCGGTCAGCCTGCTACAACCTTGTCGGGTGGTGAGGCTCAGCGTGTAAAGTTAGCGACCGAGCTTTCAAAGCGCGGCACAGGTAAAACAATTTATATTCTTGATGAGCCTACAACAGGGTTGCATACTGCTGACGTTCACCGTTTGCTTGAAGTTTTGCAGCGCCTTGTAGATGCGGGAAATACCGTTTTGGTTATTGAGCATAACCTTGATGTTATTAAATCTGCAGACCATATTATCGACTTAGGCCCCGAGGGTGGTGACCGCGGCGGTACCGTTGTTGTAACGGGCACTCCCGAACAGGTTGCAAAATGTGAGCAATCATATACCGGTCAATTCTTAAAAGGATTACTTTAAATTTACACATTATTAACTATTCCTTAGTTTAAAAAGGCTACAATATTTTTAAAGCGCTGCTAAAGAGGTGAAATAATGCTTGGATATATAAAAGCGTATAAGCCTGAGCTTAGAATAAAAGAATACGAAATGTATAAAGCGGTATATTGCTCGCTTTGTAAGGTTATGGGTAAAAGGTACGGTTTTTTAACGCGTTTTACCTTAAGCTATGATTTCACTTTTTTAAGTTTGCTTAATATGTCACTTAATTCCGATAATTGTGATATAATAAAGGGAAGATGTGTTTGTAATCCACTTAAAAAATGTTCTTTTTGCAAAACTGAATCGGACGATTTATCAATGCCAGCTGCAGCGTCGGTTATAATGGTATACTATAATTTGCTTGATAATGTAGAAGATGAAAAGGGAATAAAGAAATTTGCCTATAAAATTCTTTCTGTTCTATTAAAGTCCTCACATAATAAGGCTGTAAAAGACTATCCTTTAATAGAAAAAGCGGTAAAAAATTATATTACTGAACAGCAAACCGTTGAAAAAAGCGGTTGTCACGATATTGATGCCGCAGCACAGCCTACGAGTGATGTTTTATCATATCTTTTCTCGCTTTGTTCGGAAAATGATAATGATAAGCGTGCTCTTTCACGGCTTGGGTACTGTCTTGGAAGGTTTATTTATATTGTCGATGCAATAGATGACTACGAAAAGGACATTAAAAAAGGTAGATTTAATCCGTTATCTGATTATAATGATGCAAAAGAGCGTGCCGAACGCAATATATACCTTTGTATAAATGAAGCTATAAGTGCTTTTGAGCTTATAAATATTCAAAAATTTAAAAACATTCTGGGTAACATAATATATATGGGACTGGAAGACGGCTATAAAAGGAGCAAACTAAATGAGAGACCCTTATGAAATTCTTGGAATTAACAAGAACGCAACGGACGAAGAGGTAAAAAAAGCATATCGGGAGCAGGCAAGAAAATATCATCCCGATAATTACACCGATAATCCTCTCTCCGACCTTGCGGCAGAGCGTATGCAGGAAATAAATGATGCATATGATAAAATAATGAACTCGCGTCGCGGCGGTAAAAAGCAGAGTGGCAACACTTATACTAACTCTTCTTTTCCCGATATCCGAAACCTTATAGCGTCGGGCAGACTTGAAGAAGCGCAAGAGCTTCTTGACGGTGTTCCGAGCGCAAACAGAAACGCTGAATGGTATTTCCTTAACGGCTCCGTTCTTTATAAGCGTGGCTGGTTTGACGGTGCATACAGTGATTTTGCATCAGCTTGCCGTATGGACCCATCAAACCCTGAATATCGCGAGGCGTTTAACCGTATTCAGCGCCAGACTCGCGGTGGATACAGCAACCCTTATGGTAGTTCTGCTAATATGGGCGGAAATTGCAGCGGTTGCGATGTGTGCTCTTCACTTATTTGTGCCGACTGCTGCTGCGAATGTATGGGCGGTGACCTAATCCGCTGCTGTTAAAGGGTGATTTTATGAGGAAAACAGGACATATTACCTTCGGCGCAGTGCTTGCGGCACTGGCTGTTGTTGTTATGCTTATGTCATATTTTCCGTACCTTACATATTCTATTCCTGCACTTGCAGGTATGTTTATTATGGTGGCGGTAATTGAGCTTGGCAATAAATGGGCATTGTTTTCTTATATTGTCTCGGCCTTTCTCTCTGTGCTTTTCGCAGAGCCTGAGGCTGCATTTCTATATGTTTTTCTATTTGGAAGCTATCCCATAATTAAGGTTTTAATAGAAAAAATACCGCTTGCTGTTTTACGCTACGGTGCAAAGCTTTTATACTTTAATGCTGCGGTTGTAGTTGTTTATGTTCTGTTTATGAAGCTGCTTGGAATGGCAACGGGACTTGAAGGTGTTGCTGCTTATTTTATAGCGGCTTTTTGGGCTTTTTCTAATATTGTATTTTTGGTATATGATTTTGCTGTTTTGCGTGTTTCGCAGTGGTATATTTATAGACTGCACCCTCGAATCAGCAGACTTATAAAAAAGTAAACGGTGAGTTATGGGGAAGAGGATAATTGTAATAGGCGGCGGTGCGGCAGGTCTTATGGCTGCAGGTGTCGCTGGTCAAAACGGAAACGATGTGACTGTAATTGAAAAAAACGCACGCCCTGCCCGAAAGGTTATGATTACGGGAAAAGGACGTTGTAATGTCACCAATAATACCGATGTTGAGGGTCTTATTAAAGCTATCAATAAAAACGGCAAGTTTTTGTATTCCGCATTTTCAGAGTTTTCTGCCGTTGATACGATGGATTTTTTTGAAAACAGGGGAGTTAAGCTTAAGACAGAACGTGGAAACCGCGTTTTTCCCGTTTCGGATAAATCGGTTGATATTGTAGATGCACTTGTATACTTTGCAAAACAAAACGCAACCGTTTTAAACGATACTGTAACCGAAATAGTTGTAAATGATAATAAAGTTTCGGCGGTTAAAACCTTGAGCGGACAAGCCTTTGATTGTGATGCGGTAATTATTGCGACGGGAGGACTTTCGTATCCTACAACTGGTTCTACGGGTGACGGATATGAGTTTGCAAAAGCGCTCGGCCACACTGTCACACCGCTTAGACCTTCGCTTGTCGGAGTTGAATGTAATGAAGGCTTTTGTACTCGTTTACAAGGGCTTAGTCTAAAAAACATTTCAGTGAAGGTTTTTGAAAGTGGTAAAAATAAGCCTATATATTCCGACTTTGGTGAACTTTTATTTACACATTTTGGTATTTCGGGTCCAACCATTCTTTCTGCATCTGCAAAAATGAAGGATTTGCCCGATACTGAATATAAGGTTGTAATTGACCTTAAACCCGCACTGAGTAATGAAGAGCTTGACGGTCGTATTTTGCGCGATTTTTCTGCAAATTTAAATAAGGATTTTCAAAACAGCCTTGATGATTTGTTACCAAGGAAAATGATACCGGTTATTGTTTCATTATCTAAGATTCCGGGCGATACAAAGGTTAACCAAATCTCTAAAGAACAACGCGATACTCTTGTAAATTTACTTAAAAATTTAACCGTTACGGTTAATGCGTTTCGTCCGATTGAAGAGGCAGTTATTACCGCGGGCGGTGTTTCACTAAAGGAAATAAATCCGCGTACAATGGAGTCAAAAATTATAGAGGGACTTTACTTTGCGGGTGAGGTTTTAGACCTTGATGCCTGCACGGGTGGATTTAATTTGCAAATTGCATTCTCAACGGGTTATGTTGCAGGAAATAGCATATAAATGGAGGATAACAAAATGATAAATGTCGCAATTGATGGTCCTGCAGGCGCAGGAAAAAGCAGTATAGCACGCAAGGTTTCGAGCGAGCTTGGTTTTATTTATGTAGACACAGGAGCTTTGTACCGCACCGTTGCGGTAAAGGTTTCTTCTTGCGGTTTAAAGGCCAATGAACCCGAAAAAATTGAAAAAATGCTTGAAAGCACAACAGTTGGAATTAAATTTGTCGACGGAGAACAGCGCATGATTTTGGACGGTGAGGATGTAACCGATAAAATCCGTATGCCCGAAATTTCTATGCTTGCTTCTTCTACATCGGCAATTCCTGCTGTCAGAGCATATCTTCTAAGTACACAGCGCCGTCTTGCAAAAGAAAACAATGTTATTATGGACGGAAGAGATATAGGAACGGTAGTTTTACCCGATGCAAATGTTAAAATTTTTCTCACAGCATCGCCCGAAGACCGTGCAACCCGCAGATATGATGAGCTTGTCGCAAAGGGTGTAGATGTTAAATATGACGATGTTTTAGAGGATATTAAAACGCGTGATTATAATGATTCTCACCGTGCTGTTGCTCCTCTTAAACCCGCGGAAGACTCAATTTATGCCGATACAACCGGTAATACCTTTGAACAGTCGGTTGAACTCCTAAAAGGTATAATCGAAAAAGCATTAAAGGAAGATAAATAATGACTTGGCTTTACAGATTTTTTAATATTATTTTAAAGCCCGTTGCTCATATATTGTTTAAATTAAATATTATAGGACTTGAAAATATACCAAAAGACCGTCCTTTTGTGCTTTGCTGTAATCATACTTCTATTTCAGATATGGTTTTGCTTATTGCCTTTTGTCCAAGACAGGTTTGTTTTATGTCAAAAAAAGAGGTTTTTAAATATAAAATCGTGGCTTGGTTTATGCGTCAGATGCGCGCATTTCCGGTTGACAGAGGCGCAAGAGATATTTCTGCTATCAGAAGCGCGTGCGAGGTTATAAAACGCGGCGATGTGCTTGGAATCTTTCCTGAGGGAACAAGATATAAAGACTATACTCCACCGCACAAATTTTTACCGGGCAGCGCCTTCGTTGCTATGAAAACGGGCGCAGATATATTGCCGGTTGCGATTTATAAGGATAGCAAAATATCTTTTCTCCGCCGAAAAGTTACTTTGCGATTCGGCGATATAATAGAATCATCCGCACTTTGTGACGGAAAACCGACCAAAGAAAAGATAACTGAAGTATCTAACAAACTGCACAAGGCTATTACTGATTTATGGGAGCTGAAACATTGAAAATAACGCTTGCTAAAACGGCTGGCTTCTGTTTTGGAGTTGACCGCGCCGTTAATATGGTTGAAGAGCTTTTATCCGAGGGCAAAAAGGTTTGCACCTTAGGCGAAATTATTCATAACCGCCAGCTTGTCGATGATTTGCAAAAACGAGGAGCAAGGGTTATTTCCTCGCTTGACGAGGCAAAAGAAGATGAAACGCTTGTTATTCGTTCGCACGGTGTTGCAAAGGAAGTTTATGACTCTGCCGCAAAGCTTGGAATAGCAGTTGCTGATGCTACTTGTCCCTTTGTTGCAAAAATTCATAAAATTGTATCTAAAGCAACCGCTACGGTTTTAATTGCTGGTGACCCCAATCACCAAGAGGTTTTAGGAATAGTAGGTCATTGCAGCGGTGAATATTTTGTCTTTAAAAACGAGCAAGAGCTTGAAAATCTTTTGAATTCAGATAAATTATCACCATATAGTGACATAATTTTGGTTTCTCAAACCACATTTAATAAAGAAATATTCGAAAAATGCAAAAAAATTTTAAAAAAAGTATATACAAATGCTCAGATTTTTGATACAATATGTAGTGCAACATCTGAACGACAGAAAGAAGCAGCTTTGCTTTCGGCTGAAAACGACGCTATGGTTGTTGTAGGTGGAAAGCACAGTTCTAACACTGCCAAACTCTTTGATGTCTGCAAAAAGCATTGTGATAATACTTTTTTTGCAGAAACAGCAAGTGAGCTTGACCTTGATAGTCTTGCTTTTGCAAATCGTATAGGTGTTGTGGCCGGTGCATCTACTCCGGCGGGCATTATAAAGGAGGTTATTACAACCATGGAAGAAATTTTACAACCGGTTGAGCAGGCCGAGGAAAAAGAAGCTGTTCGCAAGAGTTTTGATGAAATGACTGATGAGGAAGCATTTGAGGAGTCACTTAACAGCCTCAATTCCGATCAGAAGGTTAAGGGTGAGGTGCTTGCCGTAAAGCCTACCGAGATTTTGGTTGACATCGGCAGAGGTCTTACCGGATACATACCCGCAGACGAATATTCATATGACTCAAATCTGGACCTTACCGAAGCAGTTAAGGTTGGCGACGTACTTGACCTTATCATTATGCGCACAAATGACCAGGAAGGCACTGCAATGCTTTCTAAGCGCAGATATGATGCTATCGCCGGCTGGGATAAGATTGTTTCTGCTAAGGAATCCGGTGAAATTATAAACGGAACTGTTACTGATGTTATTAAGGGCGGCGTTATGGTCGCAACAGACGGCGCAAGAATCTTTATTCCTGCTTCACAGGCTACCGCTTCGAGAGGTGACTCTCTTGAGGAGCTCAAGGGAACAGAGGTTGCTTTCCGCATTATAGAAATCGGACGCGGCCGCAGAGCCGTTGGCTCTATCCGCAGCGTACTTCGTGAGCAGCGCAAAGAGCAGCTCGCAAAGCTTTGGGAGTCTATCTCTGAAGGCGATAAATTTACAGGCGTTGTTAAGTCACTCACAGGTTACGGTGCATTTGTTGACATCGGCGGTGTTGACGGTATGGTTCACATCTCTGAGCTTTCCTGGCAGAGAATTAAGCATCCGTCTGAGGTTGTTTCTGTTGGCGATGAGATTGAGGTTTATGTTAAGGCTCTTGATGCTGAGAAGAAGAAAATCTCTCTCGGTTACAAGAAGGCTGACGAGAATCCGTGGACTATCCTCACCACAAATTATGAGGAAGGCTCTGTTGTAAATGTAACAATCGTTAGCATGACCGCTTACGGTGCATTTGCACGCATCATCCCCGGTGTTGACGGTCTTATTCATATTTCTCAGATTGCAAATAAGCACGTTGCAAAGCCGCAGGATGAGCTTACCGTTGGTCAGGAAGTTGAAGCAAAGATTATCAACATTGACACTGACAAGAAGCGCGTAAGTCTTTCTATCCGTGCTCTTCTTCCCGAAGAGGAACAGGTAGAAGCAGTTGAGGAAACCGCTGCTGAGGTTGTAGCTGAAGATGCTCCCGCCGCAGAGGTTGAGGTAGAAGCTGCTGACGCAGAATAATTAAAATAAAAAAGAACCTTCGAAAGAAGGTTCTTTTTTTGTTACATAAACTGACATAAAATAATCGGAACAAAAATTGCAGGAAGATAGTTTGCAACTTTCAGCTTGGTTATGTCTAAAAGATTAAGAGCCAAAGCAATAATAAGTAGTGAGCCGACACAGGTCATTTCCCCAATTATAGTATCAGTAAGTAAGGGCGCTATGTAATGTGCAAGCAAAGTAATGCCGCCTTGAATAATTAAAATTGGTATTGAAGAGAAAAGTACACCTATACCAAGACTTGATGCAAATACTATTGAAGAGATTCCATCAAGCAACGATTTCGTATAAAGTGTGCTGTTATCACCGGTTAATCCGCTATCAAGCGAGCCAACAATCGTCATTGCACCAACCGCAAAAAGTAGAGTTGCGGAAACAAAGCCGTTTGCGAACTTTACATTTCTGCCTCTTTTATTTATTGCGTTCTCTGTATATTTAGCTAAGCGGTTAATTGCAGCATCTATATTTATAAGTTCGCCGACCATAGCACCAATTACAATAGATATTATGGTTATAAGTGCATTTTTACCTTCAAGCACACCGTCTATACCAATAAGTAAAACACAAAGGCCAACACCTCGGACAATTGTTTCACTTATTCGTTCGGGAATTCCTTTTTTTAGCAGCAAGCCTATAATTCCTCCTGCTATTATACTTAAAAAATTTACTATTGCACCCATATAATCATCTCCAAATATTTAGTATAATATCACACCTTTTTTTAAATTTCAATAAAATATGCTTTACTTTTACTCTTTTAAGTGTTAAAATATAAAAGAGTTAAAGCGCTAAATTATTTAGCGCAAATATTTATATGAGGTGTATTAAATGGATAAGCTAAAAAATCCCGCTACTGACGCATTTTTTGAGGCTGTTTTAACCCTTAAAAATGTTGATGAGTGTTATAAATTTTTTGAGGATGTTTGTACTGTGAAGGAACTTATGTCTATCGCACAACGCTTCACTGTTGCAAAAATGCTTACCGATAAAAAGGTATATAGCGAAATTGTTGCTAAAACGGGCGCAAGCACCGCAACAATAAGCCGTGTAAACCGTTCGCTTACCTATGGTGCTGACGGTTATGAAATGGTTTTCGGTCGAATGAAGAAATAAAATGAGTGTTTACGGTTGTTTTTCGGAGTATTACGATATTTTAACTGAAGATGTAGATTATAAAGGCCGCGCAGATTATCTGTATGGCCTTTTTAAGCGTTTTGATAAAGCTCCAACACTTCTTCTTGACCTTGCTTGCGGAACGGGCGGTTTTTCTTTAGAATTTGCAAAAAAAGGAATTGACGTTATAGGCGTTGAGCCATCGGAGGAAATGCTTTCGGTTGCAAGGGAAAAGTCCGCGAAGGAAAATCTTGATGTTCTTTACCTTTGTCAGACGGGGCAGGAGCTTGATTTGTATGGCACGGTCGATGGTGCGGTGTGCTGTCTTGACAGTATAAACCATATTACCGATGAAAATGAGCTACAGGCTTTATTTTCCCGCGTATCGCTGTTTTTAGAACAGGGAAGACTGTTTATATTTGATGTTAACACAGAGTATAAGCACGAGAAAATTTTGGCTGATAACACATTTGTACGTGAAACTGATGATTTGTTTTTAGTTTGGCAAAATTTTTATTCACCGCAAAATAAAACTACAAACATATGCTTGGATTTCTTTACTGAAAGCGACGGTGTATATATTAGGGAAAGTGAGGATTTTGCAGAACGCGCATATTCTCACGCTGAAATTGAAAAAATCATAAAAAATGCAGGACTTGAAATTGTGGCTTTATATGGTGATATGACCTATGAAGAGCCAAAAGAAGACAGTCAAAGAAATATATATATTGTCAGAAAGGTATAAATATGGGTAAGATTGTAAGATGTATATCGTCTGACGGCACTGTTATGGCCGTTGGTATTGATTCAACAGATATAGTAAATGAAGCCGTAAGAATTCATAAAACCTCTGCGGTTGTTTCTGCTGCGCTTGGAAGACTTTTGACCGCCGCTTCAATTATGGGTGATATGCTTAAAGGTGCGGATAATAGCATCACGCTCAAGCTTTCTGGTGATGGTCCGACAGGCTCGCTTATTGCTGTTTCTGATTACCATGGTAATGTGCGCGGTTATGTTATGAATCCTGTTGTTGAAATACCTTTAAATGAAAAAGGCAAGCTTGATGTTTCGGGTGCGGTTGGTAAAAACGGTACACTATATGTTATCAAAGATGTAGGCTTAAAGGAGCCTTATAATGGCTCAATTCCGATTGTATCAGGAGAGATTGCTGAGGATATAACGGCATATTATGCAATAAGCGAACAGATTCCTACGGTTTGTGCTCTTGGTGTGCTTGTAAATCCGGATTTGACTATAAAAGCCGCCGGAGGTTATATGATTCAGCTTCTTCCAACTGCGGATGATGGAATTATAAATAGGGTTGAAAAATCTATTGAGGGGATTAGACCTGTAACCCAAATGCTTGACTCGGGAATGAGCGTTGAGGAAATAGTAAAGACGGCACTTAAAGATTTTGAGGTTGAAGTTCTTGATAGCAGCACACCCGAATATAAATGTAACTGTAGTCGTGAGCGCGTTGAGCGCGCGCTTATAAGCACCGGAAAAGAAGAACTAAAGAAGATGGCGGACGAGATGCCAAGCGTTGAAGTTAAGTGTCATTTTTGTGACAAAATATACAACTTTTCTCCCGATGAAATAAGAAAACTTGGACGATAGAAAAAATATAAAAAAACTTTAAAAAAATTAAAAATAAGTGTTGACAAATCGGTTCGACTGTGGTAATATATTGCTTGTCGCCGGTAAGTTATACGGTAGCAACAAACGGCGCTAGGTATGTGGGAGCATAGCTCAGCTGGGAGAGCATCTGCCTTACAAGCAGAGGGTCACAGGTTCGAGCCCTGTTGTTCCCACCACCTTATGGCCTGGTAGTTCAGCTGGTTAGAACGCTAGCCTGTCACGCTAGAGGTCGTGGGTTCGAGCCCCATCCAGGTCGCCATTTTTTGCCTCTGTAGCTCAGTCGGTAGAGCAGGGGACTGAAAATCCCCGTGTCATTGGTTCGATTCCGATCGGAGGCACCATTCGCGGATTTAGCTCATCTGGTAGAGCGCCACCTTGCCAAGGTGGAGGTAGCGGGTTCGAGTCCCGTAATCCGCTCCAATATAAAAGGACGCTTAAAGATAAACTTTAAAGCGTCCTATATTTTATAAGGCACCATAGCCAAGCGGTAAGGCAGAGGTCTGCAAAACCTTTATTCCCCGGTTCGATTCCGGGTGGTGCCTCCATAATGAATGACACCCCAAATCTGAACCATTACGGTTCGATTGAGGTGTCATTTGTTTTTAGAAAGTATTGAAAGAACAGCTTTTTCGGCTGTTCTTTCTTAATTTTTCAATCGAACTGCAAAAAGAGAATTTGCCAAATCCAGCTTTGACTTTGCGATTTTTCCGTAAAATGAACCAGACCAGTTTTATTAATAAAACGGGAGGCTTTCTTGGTCCTCAGAATGCCGTTGATAGTATGCTTCTTCGATAGCGTTTGGCGTTTGATAGCGATTCATTTGATGCGGTCGTTTTTCGTTGTAAAACTGGATATAATTCTGAATGTTTTCTCGTAAATGTCGTTCTGACCGATACTGATTTCTGTAGAGTTCTTCTGCTTTCATAGTTTTGAAAAATGCTTCCATAACAGAGTTATCGTAGGGTGAAGCTTTTCGTGAAAAAGATTGTGTTATTCCTAATGTTTTGCAGAAACTTGCAAAAGTGTGGGATGTGTAATTAGCTCCCTGATCAGTATGGAAGATTAGACCGGCTTTTGGATTTCTCTCATAATAAGCTTTTGACAAAGTTCCTTTTGTCGTTCTCGTGCTGTTGCTGGTGGACACGGTATACGCAATTACTTTTCTGGAAAACAGGTCTATAATAACACAGATATAATATTTTGTATTCTTGCATTTGAAGTAGGTAATATCACTGATCCAAACCTCGTTTGGGGCCGACGTTTCGAATTGTTGGTTGAGGATGTTTTCTTTCCTTACTTTGTTCATTTCGTAGATTGCTTTTGAACCGCCGCGTATGCTGAACCATCCGTTTTCGTGCATAATGGATGCTACCGTTTTCTCGGCTACTTTATATCCTCGGCTTTTTAGAATAGTCATTATTTTTCGTGCACCGAGAACTTGATTTGTCTCGTGGAAGATTTGCTCGATGATCGGTGTAAGCTCTTTTCTTTTGCGCATATACGAAGTATTCTCATTAGCATTTCTGAGAATGTGATTGTAGTAGCTGCCTTTTGCTACCTTTAATGTCTGGCATAGAAGATTAACGGAATAGTGATCAGATAAATCTTTGATGACTTGATACCTATCGTGTAACGGAGCACTGACAGCACAAGGGGAGAGTTGCAGAATCTCTACCATTTTCTCTAAAGTTTCGCAACGCTGTTTTAGGATTCGATAGTCCGTCATATTCAAAGCCTTGTTTTTCTTCTTCCCACCGGATTTGCTCCAGGCGTAAAGTGTGCTTTTGGCAATACCGGTATCTTCCGAAATACTTGCGATCGGTTCGCCGGCAAAAAGCCGAGCCAGAACCTCATTTTTATCTTCTTCGGTGTAAATTTTCTTCATTGCGATCAACTCCTAAAAATGTTGTATTGAGAACTCCTTTTTTATCGTACAGCATTTTTAGAAAATAGGGAATGGTATATGTACATATGGCGATAGGAAAAATCCTGACCGCTATTTTATAAAACCTATTGACAAACATCTATGTGTTACATATAATAATACATAGATAAACGTCTATAGGAGGTGTTTCGAGTGGACGAAAGAAAGACGGCATTGATCTTCAAAGCCTTTTGCGATGAAAATCGTATCCGCATTTTGAAGATGCTGACAAGCGGCGAAAAGTGTGCCTGCAAAATGCTTGACGAACTCAATGTTACGCAGCCAACGCTTTCCCACCATATGAAGATCCTTTGCGATTCCGGTGTTGTAGTTGGTCGCAAGGAAGGCAAATGGATGCACTATTCTATTTCAGCAGAGGGCGCAAAGGTTGCTGCGGGGTTACTAAAGGAACTGACATCCATTGATTGTGGATGCGAAAACAAGTCGTGTTGTGAAAAGTAAGGCAAGTCAAATCTTTTCCGCACGACTTCCTTTA
>JAZNRD010000002.1:0-4596 GCA_045590515.1 Acutalibacteraceae bacterium | reverse complement strand
TTTCTTCACTAAAAACAGAGGTTTACAATCCGAAAACCTTCTTCCCTCACGCGGCGTTGCTGCATCAGAGTTTCCTCCATTGTGCAATATCCCCCACTGCTGCCTCCCGTAGGAGTCTGGGCCGTGTCTCAGTCCCAATGTGGCCGTTCAACCTCTCAGTCCGGCTACCAATCGTCGACTTGGTAGGCCTTTACCCCACCAACTATCTAATTGGACGCGAGTCCATCTTACAGCGGATTGCTCCTTTGGTGACAAGAGGATGCCCTCTCGCCACATCATGCGGTATTAGCAGTCGTTTCCAACTGTTGTCCCCCTCTGTAAGGCAGGTTACTCACGCGTTACTCACCCGTCCGCCACTAAGTGTTTCAAGAAAATCCATAAGCAAGCTTATATCAATTCAGCGAAACACTCCGTTCGACTTGCATGTGTTAGGCACGCCGCCAGCGTTCGTCCTGAGCCAGGATCAAACTCTCTAAAAAATTATATCTCAACACCTTGCGGCGTTAAAATCTTTCAGATAAGCTTTATAGCTCATTTTTCGGAACGGCACAGAGTCCGTTCCCTACTAATGCTGACGCATTAATAATTGTCCTTGATTTATATGATTTCTCATAAGAATCGTCGGGTCCTTATTACTTGTCGTTGTTTAATTTTCAAGGTCCGTTTCGCGCTCTTTTTCAAGGCGCCCGATTATAATACCACACACATCCGGCTTTGTCAACACTTTTTTACAAATTTTTTTAAAAATTTTTCAGTTTGTGGAAAATGGATTATTACAGGCAAATTATTCCCACAAAACCTTATCATTATTCACAAAGCATTTGACGAAGGCGGCTTAAAATCTTTTTTTCGCTACGTGAAACCTGTACTTGCGTCATTGAAAGCACCTTTGCGGTTTCGCACTGGGTCTTGCCCTCAAAGTAACGAAGTTTTATAAGAGCGCTATCGTTTTGCGGCAATCGTCCGAGCACCTCACCTATCAGCAGCTTATCTGTCAGAATATCGCCGTTGTTGTTTACGGTAATATCTAACTCTCGCACTTCGTCTTCGCTTTCGTAGGTAAGCGATACTGTGGGCTGGGTTGCACAGAGTGCCTCGGTTATTTCTTCGGGAGAGACCGAAAGCCGACGGCTAAGCTCGCTAACGGTCAGCTCTTCCTCTGCTTTTTCGCGCTCCCATCTGATTTTAAGAGCAAGCTCTTGCAGACTGCGCGAGACCTTTACTATACCGCCGTCACGAAACATACGCTTTATTTCGCCGAGTATTACAGGTACGGCGTAGGTTGAAAAGCAGAAGCCGCGTTCTTCGTCAAAGCCGTCTGCCGCTTTTATAAGTCCTATGCAGCCCGCTTGGAACAAATCATCATATTCTATTCCTTTGCCTACAAAGCGTTTACAGCAGGAATGGACGAGGCCCATATTATTATTTATAAATGAATCTCTGTTATCCATTGCCCTGAACGCGAACGCTTATGCGCTTTTTCATTGTGACGGTTGTGCCTTTGCCGACCTTTGATACGACACGCAGATTATCCATAAAGCTTTGCATAACGGCGAAGCCAAGTCCTGCACGCTCACCGCCCGCAGTTGTATAAAGCGGCTCCATCGCTTTTTCAATGTTTTCAATTCCGCAGCCTTTATCGCGGATTTTGATTTCTACTATATTACATTCGAGTATGCGGACGGATATGTATATCTTTCCTATTTCGTTTTTATAGGCGTGGACTATACAGTTTGTTACTGCCTCTGAAACGGCGGTTTTAATATCGTTTATTTCGTCAAGCGTTGGGTCGAGTTGCGTTACAAACGCCGACACAGCAACACGGGCGAATGCCTCGTTTGCCGATTTACTTAAAGTGTTGAGTGTAAAGCTATTTAAGGTTTTCATTTTTTATACCGCCTTTTTCGATTTTTGCGAGCCTTGAGAGTCCCGCTAACTGCATTACCTTATATATTTGTGGTGATGGATTGGTGATTGCAAGCTCTGCGTTGTTTTTTGACAACTGCTTATAGCGTCCCATAACAAGACCTATGCCCGAGCTGTCCATAAAGGTTATATCCTTAAAGTCGAGCACAAGCAGTGTTGGCATTTTGCTTTCAATCGCCTCGTCTATTTGTTCGCGCATTGGTTTTGCTGTGTGGTGGTCGAGCTCGCCTTCAAGGTAGGCTACTACGACATCGCCGTTTACTTCTATTTTTACCGACATAATCTATCTTCCTTTACATATAAAAATACGGACAAGCATATTGTAATGCTTGTCCGCTGAATATTTTAGGATATTTGGTTGTCGAATTATTACTGGGTATAGAGGTTTTTAGCGACAGCGCGAATTTCCGATGCTAAATAAAGCGAGCCCGCTATCAGCACAGGATTTTCGTTGCCTGCGAGGGTCAGCGCCTCTAAATAATCGTTTGCCGCCACAACATCGCTGCAATAGGCGGCTGCTTTGCTTTTTAGTTTTTCTGCCGTCATAGTGCGAGGGTTGCCCTTCACCGTTACGGTTATGATTTTTTTGGCAATCGGCGCGATTATAGACAAAAACTCATCACAGTCCTTGTCCTCCATCATACCTAAAACAAGGATAAGGTTTTCTATATCCTTGACCGTTTTTAAAAGCGAGTGCGCGCCGTGGGGATTATGGGCACCGTCTATAAGCACGGGTGGATTTTTCCGAACGCGTTCGAGTCGCGCGGGGAAAGCGGTATTTTTAAGCCCCGTTTTTATATCGTTTATTTCAACCTCAAGTCCGCAACCGAGCAGGGTATCTATTGCGAGCATTGCGTTTTCTATCTGATAATCGCCTATGAGTCCGAGGCTATACTCCTCTCCCCTATACACAAAGCGGTTGGCGTTCAGCGAGGCTTCTATTACGGTAAGGCTTTCTTTTTCGGTTACGGTTACATTGTTATATGATTTAATGACAGCCATAGCGTCGCTTGGCTGATTATAGGTTGTAAAGACGGGCGCGCTTTTTATAATTCCGCATTTTTCCTTTGCTATAAGTGCCGTCGTTTCACCCAAAATCTCGGTATGGTCGAGTCCTATGCCCGTTATTACCGAGGCGAGCGGATTTTTTATTATATTGGTAGCGTCCAGTCTGCCGCCGAGTCCCGTTTCGAGCACGACAACATCGCAGCCTCTTTCTATATAATATAGGAAGGCGACGGCGGTTATAAACTCAAACTCGTTCGTTTCGAGACCCGTATTCTTAACGCGCGTTGCAAGTCTTGCTAAATCGGTTTCACTTATATATTCTCCGTTCACTTGTATGCGTTCGCGGAAGCAGACTATAAACGGAGAAACAAAAAGTCCCGTTTTGTAGCCTGCAGTTTGCAACACACTCGCCGTCATCGCCGACACAGAGCCTTTGCCGTTGGTGCCCGCAACATGAATAAATCTTAGTTTATCCTGTGGATTACCGAGGGCGGTCATAAGTGATTCTATTCGGTGGAGTCCTGCCTCACAAAAGCGCGGCAGAGAATGAATATAATTAAGTGCCTCGTTATAATTCATTTAATCACCTAAAGTTAAGACCGTGTTAAAAAACACGGTCTTATTTTTTACATCTGTTTCTTGATTGATTCTATGCTTTCTTCGAGCATTGCAATTTTATCAAGGGTTTTTGCGAGCTGTGCGCGCTGTGTTTCGATAAGCGCAGCAGGAGCCTTTGCAACAAAGCCGGGGTTGTTAAGCTTCTTCTCAGAGAACTCCTTATCCTTTAGCGCCTTGTCCATTTCCTTTTCAAGTCTTGCAAGCTCAGCCGCAAAATCTACAAGCTCGTTCATAGGAATGTAGATTGTGGCATCGTCGGTTACGACACGAACTGCATCGGGTAACGACTGCTCAATATCCACCTCAACCGAAGAACCGCTTGCGAGGCGCATAAGCACATCAGCACCTGCCTCGAAGGTTTCGGGGCTGCTGGTTTCAACGCAGAGCTTTGCCTTGCGCGAGGGCGCAACATTCATTTCTGCACGGATATTACGAACTGCCTTAACGGCGGCTATAATCTTTTCAAACTCGGATACCTCGTCAGAGAATACGAGTTCTTCGTTATACTCGGGCCATTTGGAAATCATAATAGACTTGCCCTCGTGCGGGAGAGTCTGCCAGATTTCCTCTGTTATGAACGGCATAAAGGGATGTAAAAGCTTGAGCGTATTGGAGAATACATATACAAGAACTGCTCTTACGGTCTTCTTTGCCTCTTCGTCGTCAGAATTTAAGCGGATTTTTGCAATTTCGATATCCCAGTCGCAGAATACATCCCAGATGAAATCGTAAAGCTTGCCGACTGCAAGTCCGAGTTCGTATTTATTAAGGTTATTTGTAACTGCCGCTACAACCTCGTTAAAGCGAGAGAGAATCCACTTATCCTCAAGCGCAAGCTTTTCGGGGATATAAGGTGCAGGCTCGTCATCCGAAAGGTTCATAAGTGTAAAGCGTGCAGCATTCCAAATCTTATTTGCAAAGTTTCCTGCAGCCTCAAGTTTTTCAGGTAAATATCTTAAATCATTTCCTGGAGATGTATTTTGAACCAAAGAAAATCTTAATGCATCTGTTCCGTATTGATCAATTACCTCAAGCGGATCAATT
>JAZNRD010000001.1:0-3233 GCA_045590515.1 Acutalibacteraceae bacterium | reverse complement strand
CCCAAATCATCGAAAAACGATTTTATGCAATTGCCAATATCGTTCTAACGATAGTTTCTTGTTTGTTATCATTATATCGTTGCAACGATAGTTTGTCAAGAGGAAAAGAGAAAAGCTCCTATGCCGGTGGCACAGAAGCTTTAGGGTTCCAAATTATCTTCTACAAATAATGGAGAGTTGAAGAACTCTGTGATGCTGATTCCAAATCCTTGACAGACTTCGTGGATTACGCGGAGCTTTACAGAATCATAGGTGCAGTTTACCAGGTTGCCTATGGTGGATTTCGGCACACCGCTTTTGACATACAACTGATAGTTGGTCATGTTCCGCTCCTTAAGAAGCTCAGTTATTCTCTTGCTAACGGCCTCATTCAACTGCATCCTTTACACCACTCTTCCCTGTAACTGTACTATTATTATAGGAAGTAAAGTTAGAAATATAGTACAGGTGGCTGTACTAATCTGATTTTTTGTTGTATAATGGGGCATAGAGGGGGTGGGACAGTGTCGGTATGTACCTTTTTCGGGCATAGTGAGTGCTTCGGTTTGGATAAAGCAGTGCTCCGGAGTGCCATCGAGGAGTTAATCAAACAAGGCACCACAGAATTCGTGGTTGGTAACCATGGGCATTTTGATAGTATGGTGTTTTCTTGTCTGCAAGAACTTAATAAAGAGTACCCTGAGATTTCATACTCCGTTGCGCTCGCATATCTGCCTACCCACAAGCAGGAGTATGATTTATATAATGGACATAGCTTCTATCCTGAGGGGCAGGAGATTGGACCTGCTAAGTTCGCCATTGAGCGACGTAATAAGTGGATGATTGATGCATCCGATTATTGTTTATGTTATATTAATCACACTTGGGGTGGAGCATATAAATTTGCCCGTATAGCAAAACGCCGAGGTTTGACAGTTATTAACCTTGGTAGC
The DNA here is from genome assembly GCA_045590515.1 of Acutalibacteraceae bacterium. Classification (GTDB taxonomy): domain Bacteria; phylum Bacillota; class Clostridia; order Oscillospirales; family Acutalibacteraceae; genus SIG589. Next base: position 2,301 of record JAZNRD010000001.1, on the reverse strand, counting down.
GCTGTCATCGACTGAAAAGGGGATGGGGGAGTAGAAGATGAAAAGAATCTTGTGCACAAGTATGGCGCTGCTTCTGTTGCTGACTGCGTGTTCTGCACCGGTGCAGCAGGTGCCGCCAAGTGCTGAGCAGGGTGGAAACTATACCTACGGCGTGTATGAATTTACCTTTGATGTTGAGTGTCTGTCCGGCTGGCCCTTTGAGGGTTGGGACTTTGTTTATACCTACAACGGCGAGGAAATCCAAAGCGGACATCAGATACTGTTCTCTCTGGAATTGTTTTCTTTCCATTCTGTCCAAGTGGATGTGATTGAAAAGGACAATCCCAAGAATTCCGTTAGCGCCACCTTCCCGGTTGCCATCTGCGATGGCGGCTCTGGCAAGACAGAGATAACGGTCACCGGTAGCAATGGAAAAACCGCAATATTCAAAGTCACCTGCAAAGTGACGCAGGTGGGAAAGCGGTAATTTATACACAAGGCGCAAGGCATAAAAATAACGAGGCTGTTGGCGCAGCCTGGGCTTTTTCATGAGAAATTTGGTGGTGGGTCTCTATCGCCTTTTGGAAAAGGTGACATTGTTTCGAGAGTGGTCTAAGTCTACATGGGACTCACTCCTTTCTTGAACTCACCGTTACTTAAGCTGGTCGCATAAGACTGACGCGATAATTAAAGTCGCTATGCGGGTCAGCACGGTTTTACTGTTCATATCAACATCAGCACCATACACATCTGCCGGCCAGGTTGTCCAAGAGTTGGCAACTCTACTCAGACAGCTGCTCCAGCGACAACTACGAACAGGACGATTTTCCTTGTCGTGTGCCATCGGAACACCGCGACCGGTGAAAGTGAGACCATTGGGCTCCCGCTTCAGGTGCACGATACTGTTGATGGTGGATTCTACGAGCTCGCGGATACGGATGCTTTCGGATTCTGGAAGCACACCCTGCCGTCTATTGAGCTCGTCAATGAGGTGTCGGGCAATGACTCTGGGGGAAGGCGCTGCTTTGATGATATCCATCACCAGCCACCTTCCTTCACCGGGATGCGCATCACTCTTAATCGGCTCAATCGCGTAAGTAAGTACGCGGTCGAGCATTTTTTGATACCGCATGTTGCAGATGAACCGTTCGGCATCCTTTACAGCCAAATCCTGATAGGTTTCCGGATACTGCTGCGAGACGAGGTTATAGAGTTCGCGTAAATCGGATGCCGTATTAAGTTCGCTGGCCTCGGTACAGGAGATAACCTCGCTTCCGTCGGGATATTCAAGGGATACCGTGTACTGGTCATTGTGGTCCGTTTCAAAATCCTTCTTCAGAATGATGCGGGTTTCGGAAATTCCGAAGGAGTCACAAACAAAACTATCATCGGGCTGACGGCTATACGCCAGCGAAGGTGTGCGTGCTCGAGCATCCTGCAGCAGAGCCTGGACGAAATCATCAACGATGGAGGAGTCATCCTCCGGGTCAATGGGTTCACGGTATGTTTCACCGTTGACCTTCTCCTCCATGATGTAGTCGGCACTGCGGAGGTAGATATCCCGCAGTACGGAATCGTTTTCAGTGGCGGTAACCATTTCCATGGCACTGTAGACGACACTGCCATCTGATGCCTTGGTGGTCATTGTATACCGGACAAGTTTTCCGGTGTTGTCGGTGCGGCTCACCTCTGTGACAAGGCCTGCTGCATCGTCGGTGATTCTGAAAGTCGGCGAGTACGGACGCTCGTCGCAGGGAATTGCATCCCAGTGATACTTCCGAAAGCCAGCCTTAGCGTCTTCCAGAATCTGCGCTGCGTAAGACTCACAGGGGTTGAGCTTGCCGATGCTGTTGTCGGCAGCATCAACACTGTTGGTGATTTGGATTTCAAGCTTGTGATTCATAGTAAAAAACTCCAATCGTAAAAATATTTTGAAGGCATTGCTGCCCTTCAGTCGATAATGATGGTTCTGCTTGCAGAAAGTGTGCCTCGTTTCCAGGCCGTACCGTGGACAGCACGAGATACTTGTCCATATAGTTCGTGCAGTTCGGACCGAGGTCCCATACACAGGTCTACCATGGTGTATTTGGATTTTCCTCCTTGGTAGTAGTTGAAGATTATCTGATAACCGCCCTTAATGGGGGCTTTTTCAAATATATATCTATACTTGCTACTGCCAATGTCGCCTCCGATGAAAACGGACAGATTGCTCCGGGTAGGATGGAAATCCCAGCGAATGCGAGGGGTCGCAGATTGAATGTCCTCAGATAGGTATCGGAGTGTTGCCATGGCTTCTGTCTGGGTCACAGGATTATCCGAGCT